>NZ_CAKMMF010000010.1 GCF_927798095.1 Paenibacillus plantiphilus
CTGCGTGAAAACAGAGAGGAGCTACTGCAAAACATCCGGAATGGAAGATACAGGCCAAGCCCGGTGCGACGCAAAGAGATCCCCAAGCCAGATGGCAGCGGCGTGCGGAAGCTCGGCATCCCCACAGTCATAGACCGCATCATCCAGCAAGCCATCGCCCAGCAACTGCACCCCCTGTTCGAGCCGCTCTTCTCGGAGGGAAGCTACGGCTACCGTCCGGGGCGAAGCGCACAACAAGCCATCCGAAAAGTAAAAGCTTATGCGGAGCAGGGGTACGGTCATGCAGTTGAAATCGACCTGTCCAAATACTTCGACACGCTGAACCATGAACTGCTTCTGAATCTCTTGCGCAAACAAATCCAGGATAAGCGCGTAACCGACCTAATCAAAAAGTATCTGAAAAGCGGAGTCATGGAAAATGGGATACGCCGCGAAACAGAAGAAGGCTCGCCTCAGGGCGGCCCGTTGTCGCCGCTTTTGGCAAACATCTATTTGAACGAATTCGATCAGGAGATGAAAAGTCGGGGAGTAACGGTCATCCGCTATGCGGATGACATCGTGGTGCTTGCGAAGAGCAAGCGTGCAGCGATGCGGCTACTGGAATCCAGCCGAACCTATTTGGAAAAGCGGCTAAAGCTCCAATTGAACACGCAGAAGAGCAAGGTAGTCAGCGTCATGGCGCAGAAACACTTCAAATTCCTCGGATTTGCTTTGGGGAAGAACGGAAACGGCGTATACGTACGCGTACATCGTCAATCCCTAGCTAAGGCAAAGAAGAAGCTGAAAGAGTTAACGAGTCGAAGCCAAGGCAGGAATGCGCGGCAGGTCATGGAGAAAGTGAAAGTCTATATTCGCGGCTGGATCGGCTACTTCTACATAGCCGACATGAAGCGAACTCTGCAAAGGTGGAACGAATGGCTGCGAAGACGGATGCGCATGTACATCTGGAAGCAGTGGAAGAAGCCGAGAACGAAGGTACAGAACCTGCGAAAGCTGGGAGTACCGGGAGGGAAGGCTTACCAGTGGGGAAATACAAGACTCGGGTACTGGCGCATTGCCGGTAGCGCTGTATTGCAATGCTCTGTTACAAACGAAAAGCTCGCACAGGCAGGGTATTATGACTTCCCTGCCCAGTACGAGCGTCTCCGTCAATTGCACTCAAGCGGTTGAACCGCCGTATACCGAACGGTACGTACGGTGGTGTGGAAGGTCGGCTACTCAACTAATGGGTAGCCTCCTATCCGATTAGGCGGCGATACGAAGTGGAATGCCTATTGCTCGGTCAGCATAGCATGTGACAAGAAGGAGAAGGCAGGGCATGCGCCCACTTCAAGGAGGTTATCTCATGCTACCCTATGTTGTGCAGCAGGGGGACACGCTGCTTCGCATTGCTCGCAGATTCGAGGTGAATGCCGCTTCGCTGTTAGCCGCCAATCCGCAGATATCCCCCGAGTTGCAGCTAATGCCTGGTCTGCTGCTTTCGATACCGACGGGGAAGGTTACGGTCTATTGCGTTCAGCCCGGTGATACGATAATCCGGCTGGCAGGAGCATTCTCACTGTCTATTCAAGCGCTTGCAGCTGCCAATCCCGGTTTGGACCCCAGACAGCTTGTGACAGGACAGCTTCTAATTGTGCCCAGCGGCGGTTATCATCGCATTGTTGATGCCAGAGCTGAATACGGACATGTCGAGCTGATGGAGGACATGGAGATGCTGGAGCGCGAGTACCCGATTCTCTCCAAGAGCGTCATTGGCCATAGCGTCATGGGGAAGCCGATCTATGCGCTGCGAATGGGAGAAGGGGAGCGCAAAGTTCATTTTAATGCGGCTATGCATGCCAATGAGTGGATTACGACGCCCTTGCTGATGACATTCGCCGAGGATGCTGCACAGGCATGCTCGCTTGGCGAGATGATAGGCGGTACGGATATGCGCTCGCTTCTGAAGGAAGTGACAGTGTGGTTCGTTCCGCTTGTCAATCCTGATGGTGTCGAGCTGGCACAGGAGGGCTTGCGGCGGAACCATCCCCATTATGCAACACTGCTTCAGATGAACCGCCAATCGCATCGTTTCTCCAAGTGGAAGGCCAATGTGCGGGGGGTAGACTTGAACGACCAGTTTCCTGCCTTCTGGGAGGAGGAGGTGGAGCGTAGAGCGGCGAATGGACCGGGGCCGCGTGATTTTCCCGGCATCGCGCCATTAACAGAGCCGGAAGCCCAAGCTTTGGCGAATCTCACCAAGAAGGAGCAGTTCGATCTTGTTGTGGCGCTTCATACGCAGGGCGGGGAGATTTATTGGAATTATCGCGGCTATGAGCCGCCGGAATCGGAGCGAATTTCCTATAAGCTGGCTCAGGCCAGCGGGTATAAGTCTGTAAAGCTGCGCGGCAGTGATGCCGGTTACAAGGATTGGTTCATCCAAGATTATCGCAAGCCTGGATTTACAGTTGAAGTCGGATATGGAATAAATCCGCTCCCGATTGAATCGTTTCCTGATCTGTATGACGAGATCCGTCCCTTGCTCATTGCCGCAATGGAGGCAGTCGCATGCGATAAATAAGAAGCAGCAGATGATGGAAGAACACCCCAGTTCACTGGGGAGCTGCCGTTATGCCAAGCTAAACCGCGCGATTGCATCCAGTGCTTGGTGTAAGGGCGGCTCCGCATCGCGCGTGCCTCCCGGCGCGCGGCGCCATCCCGGCACGCGGCGCCATCCCGGCACGCGGTGCTCGGTCACACGCCAGCGGTCAAACCTTGAAGTTCAGCGGCACTGGACATGGGTGCCGCTCTTTTGTTTTGGGCTGCTATGACGAGGATAAGGAAAATTTAAGATTTTGAAGAGGGGAATTGTTGAACATGGGTTGGTATAATGAAGAAGAATTCTCAATAGGAAGCAGCTGAACGATATGAATAATGAGACGATACTGCTCGTGGATGATGAGCCCGAAATTATTAAGCTGATGCAAATCTATATGGTGCAGGAGCGGTTCCGGCTGCTGGTCGCTAACAGCGGCGAGCAAGCGTTGGAGATTGTACGCAAGGAAAAGGTGGATCTCGTTGTTCTTGATATGATGATGCCAGGCAGGAATGGAATCGAAACCTGTCTTGAAATTCGGGAACATAGCGAGATGCCAATCATTTTTTTATCCGCCAAAGGGCAGGAGATTGATAAAATTACAGGATTAAGCGTAGGGGCGGATGATTACGTTACGAAGCCGTTCAGTCCGCTTGAGCTTATCGCGAGAATCAAGAGTCAGCTTCGCCGTTACAGTAAGTATGCCTCTTCACAGTCAGCGAATGACACGATTGAGATTGATGGCCTGACAATTAATTCAGCTACGCATGAGGTGATCGTTGAGGGCAAGCCGGTTAAATTAACGCCAAGAGAATTTGCTATTCTGGAGCTGTTGGCGAACAATCGGGGAATCGTATTCAGCGTTGAGCATCTGTACGAGAAGGTATGGAAGGATACTTTTTTCGAAGCGAACAATACCGTTATGGTGCATATCCGCAAAATTCGCGAGAAAATCGAAGCCGATCCGCGCAAGCCCACCTACATTAAAACCGTTTGGGGTGTCGGATATAAGATTTAGAGCATGCACACTTTTGGACATGCACACGACGAGAGGAAGCTGACAAACCTATGAAAACGAAGCTGTTCCAGACTTTTCTGTGGAAATTCATGCTCGCCTTTCTGACGAGTATAGCCGCATTGGGAGTGGTGCTGTCTGTTATCTATTACGTCGCCTATACGATCATTCGGTATAATCCCTCTTCATCCTTTCCCCTTACAACCTTTCTTAGGTGGATTATTAATCGAATTGGCTCTGTCCCCGTCATGTCTGTCCTGGGCTGTGTTCTGTTCCTTGTGTTCTTCTTCCTGTTCTCCAGAAGGATTATTCAATCTATCGAGGTTATTACTTCTGGACTGGAACAAATGGCTCAAGGCGATCTCTCGCATCGGATCCCCGTCGTCTCTGCTGACGAGCTAGGTCAAGTGGCTCGCACTGTGAACAAGATGGCGGAGCGTCTCAGCGAGTCGCAAGCAGAGGAGAGGGCAGCCGTTCAGGCTCGCAACGATCTGATTACGGGAGTATCGCATGACCTGCGAACCCCGCTGACATCCGTTCTGGGCTTTCTTGAATATATCGAGCATGACCGCTATAGAGATGAGCTGGAGCTGCGTCAGTATGTCAGCATCGCCTATGAGAAATCTCTTGTGCTGCGCAAGCTGATTGATGATTTATTCGAATATACGCGCGTGACAAGCAGCGATATCCCCCTTCAGCAGGAGAAGCTTGAGCTTGTTCCCTTTCTTCAACAGCTAGCTGAGGAATTCATGCCGCAGCTGGAGGCGGCAGATATGGTCTGCAAGGTGCATATCCCTAGCCAGTCGATCACAGTAGTAGGGGATGCTGAGCTGCTCCTTCGCGTATTCGAGAATCTGGTATCGAATGCGATACGTTATGGGCGGGACGGCGGTCTTCTGGATATCGTGCTGGAGCGTGACGATCAATGGGCAATGGTCACATTCCGCAATTATGGCGAGGCGATTCCAAGCAATCACCAGCAGCATCTGTTCGAGCGCTTCTATCGGGAGGACCCGTCCCGCTCCAAGCAAACAGGAGGCAGCGGGCTTGGACTTGCAATTGCCAAGAGCATCGTGGACCTGCATGGAGGCAGAATTGGAGTTAGCAGCAGCAAACGCAAGACTGAATTCACCGTCCAGCTGCCGATAAGCGCATCTCAGAACTAATTGCTGAGGTGAACCTCGGACATGGAGATGCATTGCGCTTTCCACTCATTGTTAAGAAAAACATAAGATTTTACCCCTGCAGAAGTTAAGAATCGGTATTTATACTTTGGTAAAGATGCGATTCTTGATTGATTATTAAAGGGGGACAGAATGATGCGGATGTTGTTCATACTGCTGTGCGCATTGTTTTTTCTATTCGTTGTTTGGTCGATTAGGCGGAATATGCTCAGCCGAAAATATGCGCTGCTGTGGATCTCGCTTAGCGGAGGATGCTTCAGCATGATGCTGTTCATGATCTGTATGGATCAGCGCTAACGACAGGGTAGCTTTCTTCTATGATATAATAGGGGGAAAAGGAGGCTGATCTCGGTGCGTAAGTTATTGTCACTTCGTCATTGGCGTCATGTGTTTGTGCGAATTTTTCGTTTGCTGGGCGCAAGAGAAGTACGCTTGTCGGACAAGCTTCTCTACGTAGTGCCGGTTCTGCTCTACTGGGTGCTGCCTGATTTCCTCCCTTTTCTGCCGATTGATGATATAGCCTTTACGATGATTGTTGCAGAAGGGTACACCAAATACATGGAACGCAAATATTCAGGGCGCATTCAACAATAGCATGTTGAACATTGCCGGTTGATTCTTTACAATAAGATAGATAAATGAAGAAGATAAGGCTTCCCCCATGCGGAGGCCTGAGCTGAAGGAGATGGAAGGCGAATATGAATTGCAAAATAACCCGCAATGCGGCGAAGGTTCTCCGCCAAGAGCTGGACATGCCTGAGAATGAGGGTAAGCTGCTGCGCGTTTATGTCACCCATTCGCATGGTGATCATGCGCATTATGGCATGCGTATGGATGATGCCGGCAGCAACGATGAGACAATTGAAACCGACAAGGGGATTACCGTCGTTCTGGAGCAAGGCGTCGAATTGCTGGATGGCGTCAAAATTGATTATCATTACTTGCCCAAAGAAGGCTTCGTTATATCGAATCCGACCAAAGGCAACCACGGCGATCACTAATCGCCGAGGGTTGGCAAGGAATGTGGAGCGGGGAGACTGACGATGGCAAACGACATACGGATATGTGATAAATGCAAGCATACACGCGTCAAAACGATGGTGACCAAGCTGGAGAAGCTGGCGCCGGGCACAGAGATTCGCGTCGGCTGCAAGTCATATTGCGGGCCTTGCTCGCGCTTTGCCTTTATATTCATCAATGGACGTTATGTAACTGCGGCTACGGAAGACGAAGTCATTGCGAAGGCGAGCAAATATATTAAGAAATAATGGAAGAGGCTGTCCCGAGATGCACGCTGCTGCTCATGGGATGGCCTCGTCGCTTTTAACGGATCTTGGTAGGTTGTTTCTATGTAACTTTTGCAGGAGAAGGCTGAGACGCTTCATGAAACAATGGCTGAGCAAAGGGGAATGCTAACCCTGCTCAGCCATTGTTGGTTACTATATAAATTGTACGAAAGAAGAACAACAGAGCGGAGCAGGGAACAACAGCGATCGTAAGAACATTCCCCAGCGCAGCGGTATGGAAGTTCCTTTCAATCGTTCAAAGGCTTCCCTATTCCTTCTGACGGAATGCTTTGATCAAATCATTCTCAACAACCAGATCAGAGGTGACCAGCTCTTTGCGCGCTGCAGCGGCTCCATCGCTGCAAAGGTTGCGGTCCAATGGCTCGCCGCTTGCCGCATCGAGACATTTGCTATGCTCCGGCAATCCGTCCTCCGCCGGTATATAGAATACCTTGCCATCTGTATAGGCGCCGTTGCGCAGCACCATTGTTTTGCCCGCTAGCGGCTTGTCCAGGACGAGCGGTGTTCCGATCAAATACTTGTCAGCGGTTGAAATGCCAAGCAAGTGCAGAATGGTTGGCATCAAATCAATCTGACCGCCAGCATCGTCGTATACCCCAGCTTGATCCCCGCCTGGCAGATGAACTAGAAGCGGAACCTGTTTCAGGATCTTCAGCCGGTCCAGATCGTTCAGCGGCTTGCCCATGAATTTCTCGAACGGCTCCCAGTCTCTGATGGAATTGTCGTGATCCCCATAGAACAACAGGATGGATTCATCCCATAGTCCCTCGGATTTCAATCGTTCCACCATATGGCCGAATGCGATGTCAACGTAATGAATGGACTGCAGGTAATCTCCGAACATCGTTCCTTTATAATCGCCGAGATCCAGCTTCTGATAGCTCTCAGGCAGCGCATACGGATGATGACTGGATAAGGAGATCAAGAAGGAGTAGAAGGGCTGCTTCTGCTTCGTCATCTTATCAATGGACTGTCTGAAGAAAGAGTCATCGCCGAGCGACCAGCCGAGCGGTTCATCGATCGTGTAATCCTTCTTGTTGTAAAAGGTATCATAGCGCATGTTGTGATACATCGTGTTCCGATTCCAGAAGCCGCCATCGTATGCATGGTAGACGGAAGTGCTGTAGCCGTTGTCCTTAAGCGTGGCAGGCAGGCTGTCGAATTGATGATGCGAGTAGCGGATGAATACCGAGCCTGTAGGCAGCGGCTGCAATGAGATATTGGCAGCAAGATCAGCATCAGAGGTCCGGCCTTGCGATGTCTGATGATAGAAATTGCTGAAATAGACGCTTTCTTCGAGCAGCTTGTTTATGTTCGGCGTTACCTCTACACCGTTGACTGATCGGCCGATAACGAAGTTCTGGAACGCTTCAGCTTGAATCATAATGACATTCTTGCCGGCATACTTGCCGAACATGGCATCTGACTCCAGTCCTTCCCGCTGGCCTGCACGTTCGGCAAACCATTGCTTGGCAGCTTCAATCTGCTCCGGTGGAACCGTCTTAACGTCGAACCAGTGCTGATTCGCGTAACGATAAATGTCATAGCCGTGGAAGCCGATTACACCCGTAACATTATACAGGGACAGATTCCACCAGTTGCCGACGAACAGCCCTTGAGCCCAAGTCCGCTTCGCAATGTTGACGGGCACGAATACGAGTGTGAGGCCAGTCGCAAATACAATCAAGCTAATCGAGAACCGCAGAATGATTCGGCGCCATCTCTGCTGCTTGGCGAAGGAAAGCGAAAGCTGTTTGTCTTTCCTGCGGAACAATACAAGAATGGCATAAGGAACAATAAACAGCCAATCGACAAAAAACCAAATATCAGCAGCGTAGAGCAGTGAGCCGATACTATCGCCAAGCGAGCTCACCTGACCTGCCTGTGTCAATACTGGAATCGAGATTAAATCTTGAAAGTAGCGGAAATAGATGAGGTCGGAGTAGATAATCCCGGTTAACAGCAGGTTCAGAAGCACAAGCGCAACGATGCGTCCGCGCAGCGGCAGCCACAATGTCCAGAAGGAAACGAGTGCAAGCGCTCCTAATCCGGTGAATACGTCGTCCACATTCATCGCCATATTGGGAACATTAATAAATCGGTCAAACATTACAAGCTTCAACATCATCAGCACGAAAAACAGGAGCAGATCGATACCCTTCATGCGCTTAGCGAACGCAAGGGATGCTGTAACGCCACGACGTGACGCGGTTAAGAGCTTACCAATCATTATTAGGAATTCCTTTCTATTTACAAAAAATCAATATGATCCTCTAATTATAGTACAGTCCGTCCGCATTTCAAATATAGAATAATTACTCTTGGCTGCGAAAAGGAGGAAGGGGACCAAAAAACTGGTACAAGGCGCATTCAATTCGGCCGTTGTATAATTTGCGCTTCTTATCCGCTTGGCGGCCCAGGTAGTGCTCGAAGGACTTGGCGGGACTGAGCGCAAAGAAGGACCATGTCGGCAGTGTTGCCGTCGTGAAGCCGAGCTGGCGTATCGCTTTCTCCGCCTCTTCATCATCGCCAAGTCTGGTGCCATAAGGCGGATTGGTAATGATGCAGCCGTAATCGCCTTCCGGCTTTGCTTTCGTCACTGGCAATACGTTCAGCTTGATCTCCTTGCCTAGCCCGGCTTTCTTAATGGCTGCCTCTGCTACTTCAATGGCAGTGGGATCGATATCGGACCCGGAGATCATGAGCGGGAAGTCATCTTTAACGGAATCGTAAGCCTCGTCACGAGCGTCCTCCCATAGCCGCTGGGGAATGATGTCCCACCCTTCACTATTGAACGTGCGGCGAAGGCCAGGCGCAATGTTCCAGCCGATTAGCGCGGCTTCTATCGGAATGGTTCCTGAACCGCAGAAGGGGTCGTATAGCGGCCGCTCTGGACGCCAGCGGCTGAGCAGCACCAAGGCCGCTGCCATCGTTTCCTTCAGCGGCGCTTCTGTTACGAGCTTGCGATAGCCTCGCTTGTGCAGCCCTGGCCCGGTTGTATCCAGTGTAATAAGAGCAATATCATTCAGCAGATTGACTTCAATGACGTATCTGGCTCCATCCTCATGGAACCATTCTGTCCCGTAGGCTGCTTTCATTTTCTCCACAACGGCTTTCTTCACGATGCTCTGGCATGCAGGAACGCTTGAGAGCTGGGATTTATGAGATCGTCCTTCAACAGGAAATTCGCCGTCCTCTGGTATCCAATCCGGCCAATCCAGCGCCTTCGTCCCCTCGAACAATTCGTCGAAGGTTCTGGCTGGGAATTCCGCCATCTTGACCAATACGCGGTCAGATGTCCGAAGCCACAGATTTGTTCTGCAAATATCGGCATAATCCCCTGAGAATGTGACACGTCCGTTCCCAACTACTGTATCGGTATAGCCTAATTCCTTTAATTCTCGCGCTACAATGGCTTCAAGTCCCATTGGCGCAGTTGCGATCAGCTGTAATTTATCCATTAACATTCACTCCGTTTTCGGTTATCCTCGGTTGTGTCCGGTCTCACAAAATCATACAATCAAGTATAGGACAAACCGTGGTTTAATTACAAACCCGGATTTATTGGAGGGCTGTCAGAGATGCCAACAGAACATTATGTAGAACAATTGCTGGGTCAGGACGCGGAATTGGAGCGTGTGAAGCAATCCATCAGCCAGCACGACATGCCGGCAATTTCGGTTGCGCCGGGTTATGGGCGGCTCCTCTCGATGCTGGTGAAAATGTCGGGAGCGAAGAATGTGTTGGAAATAGGGGCGCTGGGCGGATATAGCGGAATTTGCTTGATGCGGGGGCTGCCTGAGGATGGACGTTTGACATCGCTGGAGATCAAGGCGCAATTCGCCGATGTGGCATGGACGAACCTGAAGGAAGCGGGATATGGGAATCGTGTTGACTATATTCTTGGGGATGCCAAAGCGAGCTTGGCTATTCTGGAGGAGAAGGGGCGCAAGTTTGATTTTTTCTTCATCGATGCGGACAAGGAGAGTTATCCTGTCTATCTGGACTGGGCGATTCGGCTTGCCAATCCAGGTGCAGTCATTACAGGAGACAACGCTCTTCTTCATGGAAGAACGATTGATTCCAATAAGAATGGCCCTTCTGTCGTTGCGATGAGAGAGTTCAATGAGCGAATGGTGCGGGACGAGCGCTTGATGGGAACTCTGCTGCCGGCCTATGACGGTCTGGCTGTAGCCATTGTGAAATAGAGGCGGCCGCAGTTATGAGAGCAAGAATGTACTACGCCATCATAGTATTGATTGTTATCGCGCTTGGTCTGGGCTCAAGAGCATACGGGGACTTCTTGCCTGATTATATTGCGGTCAATGCGGGCGATGTCTTATGGGCAGCAATGATCTATTACGGCATACGCGCACTGCAGGGGGATAGACCATTGAAGTCGGCTATCGCTCTGAGCGTGCTGTTCTGCTTTGCAATCGAATGCAGCCAGCTCTACCAATCCCCTTGGATCAATGCTGTTCGATCGACTTCACTGGGCGGACTCGTATTGGGAAAGGGATTCCTTGCCGTAGACCTTATCCGGTACAGTGTCGGGATTGCTGCTGCCTGCCTGATCGACCGCTGCTGCTTGATGAAGGCCCGTCATTCTTGACCTTGATCGGGAGGGCCGTCTGCTCCAGTCAGATTCAATGGAGCAGCTTGCAGCAGTGGACGGCTGTCCACCGCAGATAGCTGCCCACTGCAGATAGCTGTCCACCGCAGATAGCTACCCACTGCAGATAGCCACCCACCGCAGATAGCTACCCACTGCAGACAGCGTTACTCCGCGATTCATTCCAATTGTTTTATGCCTCGCTCGTCTCTGCTGCGTGCCAACAGCGTCTGCCGGACCCATATCGCATTAATGAAGAAGAGAGCGGCTGAGGTGAGGAACACACCCTCGATGCCGATCCAGCCTGAGATGAGCCCGCCAACAATAGGGCCGATCATATTGCCTATGCTGAGCGTGCTGCTGTTCATGCTGAAGGCGCGGCCTTCCATGCCATCAGGCGTAAATTTCCGAATAAGCGCATTGACAGACGGTATGAGGCCGCCCAGGAACATCCCCTGCAGGAAGCGGAACAGCAGCAGTTGCCACACTGTTGTTGCCATCGCCTGCGGTATGAACAGCACTGCTGCTCCGATAAGCGAGACGCCAAGGACCCATTCCTGGCCGATTCGGTCGCTCAGCTTGCCCAGAAGCGGGGCGGCAATCATATTGGACAGGCCCGCCGCAGACCCGACAAAGCCAGCCCAGAAGGCGAGATTGACTGCCGTTCCATGCAGCTCCTGCACATAAAGCGGCATAAGCGGCATAGGTCCGATCATGGCGAACTGGATCAGGAAGGTGACCGCAAATAATGATGCCAGCTGAGGTATGCGTCCGAGCTGGCGAAAGCCTTCGATGAGCGACATGTTGGGCATGGCGGCTGCTTGCACGCGGTCGAAGCTTTCTTTTACAACGAACATGGCAAGTAAGGATGCTAGAAAAATAAATGTTCCCGTAATGTAGAAGATGGAACGGAACCCGATCCAATCCGCCAGCAGGCCGCCCATAAGAGGCCCCAGAATCGTGCCGGCGATTGCGCCTGACTGGAGCGTTCCCATCGCAAAGCCCATGCGGCTTTTAGGCGTTGTTGCAGATATGAGTGATATGGAAGCCGGACTAAAGCCGGATATCGTGCCGTTGATCAGCCGCAGTGCCAGCAAGTGCCAGGGCGATGTCGCAAAACCCATGCAAATCATCACAATCGCCATGCCGAAGCCTGACCGGAGGAGCATGATTTTGCGTCCATATCTGTCTGACAGCTTGCCCCAAAGAGGTTGAAACAGAAAGGCTGTTACAAAGTTGCCTGCAAAAATAATGCCGGCCCAAGTAGCGGTTTCATGGGGATCGCTCACTCCCAAATCGCTCTGCAAGTAAAGCGACAGGAAAGGGATAATCATCGTCATGCCTGCCATAACGAGAAATTGTCCGAACCATAGCACAATCAAATTCTTTTTCCATTGCTCCATCGTATCGCACTCCTGTCTTGCTCTCTAGATGTAAGTAAACACAGTAATGCAAGTATATCATAAGGAGCAATGCGACCAAGACTGGCAGGAGGAAGGAGGAAGGAATGAGAAGGAGGATGGCTCGAATAGATGCTGGAATCCAGCCATTTGTCATACGATTGTCAATGATCGTCGATTGTTGACGGTTGTTACACTGCCGCAAAAAGGGCATAATGATATGAAACACAAGGAAAACGATAGAAATGGGGAACGTGAATGAGCTACAACGACCGTTTCATCCGAGCATGCCGGAAGGAACCTATCGATCAGGTGCCTGTATGGTATATGCGGCAAGCGGGACGCTATGATCCCGAGTACCGTAAAATTAAAGAGAAATATTCACTGCTGGAAATTTGCAAACAGCCTGAGCTGGCTGCCGAGGTAACGCTTATGCCCGTTAAGAAGCTGGGTGTAGACGCAGCTATTTTATATTCCGATATTATGAATCCGGTGGCTTCCATCGGTATTGATTTCGATATCGTGGCGAACGTCGGACCTGTTATAGACAATCCGATTCGTACGGCGGCTGATGTGGCGAAGCTGAAGCCGATCGATGTGGAAGGCGACTTGTCGCATGTGCTGGAAACGATTCGCATTCTTGACCGTGAGCTTGACGTGCCGCTAATTACATTCGCAGGCGCGCCGTTCACAATCGCGAGCTATCTTATTGAAGGCCGACCGTCCAAGTCCTATATTCGGACGAAGACGCTTATGTACAGTGAACCGGCGATCTGGTTCCAGCTGATGGACAAGCTCGGCGATATGGTGATCACTTATTTGCGGGCGCATATGGCGGCTGGAGGCAAGGCATTCCAACTGTTCGACAGCTGGGTTGGAGCACTCTCGCCAGCGGACTTCCAGAAGTTTGTGCTTCCGACGATTGAGCGGATATTCGCGGAGCTGTCGGATCTGGAGCAGCCTAAAATTTACTTCCCTGGTGTTGCGTCAGGCGAGCTTCTTCCCGTATTGGGAAGCATCCAAGCTGATGTAATCGGGCTTGATTGGCGTGTATCGATTGCGGAGGGCCGCCGCAGGCTTGGGAAATCGTTTGCTGTTCAGGGCAATCTTGATCCTTATGTATTGACTGCGTCCATGGAAATGATGAAATCTTATGCCAAGCCGATTATTGACGAAGGGCTTCAGCAGCCTGGGTTTATTTTTAATCTCGGACATGGACTGTTTCCGGAAGCCTCGCTCGACAAGCTTCGTCAGCTGACGGAATTCGTTCATGAGTACTCGGCAGAGGCTATCAATAAAGCGGACACCAAGGAGGCGCGTCATGCCTAAGCGGACAATTGGAGTGCTCGTTATGTCCTATGGAACGCCAGAGAGCATGGACGGCATTGAGGAATATTACACCCATATTCGCAGAGGACATGCTCCGACGCCGGAGCAGCTCGCTGAGCTGACTGGGCGCTATGATGCAGTAGTAGGCGGTGTATTCCCGCTTCGCGAGAATACGAACCGGCAGGTGGCAGGCCTGCAGGCTGTGCTGGATCGGATGGCGCCTGAACGCTATGTCTGCTATCAGGGCTTGAAGCATGCACGCCCCTATATAGAGGATGGTGTGGAGAGCATGGCGGCCGATGGCATTAAAGAAGCGATCGGTATTGTCCTTGCGCCGCATTATTCTGTCATGAGTGTCGGCAGCTATGTGAAGCGCGCTCGCGAGAAAGCGGAAGCGCTCGGTATTGCGATGCGGTTCGTGGAGAGCTATCATCTTCATCCGAAGCTGATTGAAGCGCTGACCGATCGTGTGTCTCATGGACTGGAAGGGCTGAATGCAGTGAAGCCTGTCAAAGTATTGTTCAGCGCGCACAGTCTGCCGGAGAAGATTCGCGAAATGAACGATCCGTACGAGCAGCAGCTGCTTGAGACATCTGCAGCTGTCGCAGCGGGCGCAGGCGCTGCCGATTGGCAGTTCACATGGCAGAGCGCAGGGCGCACGCGCGAGCCGTGGCTTGGACCGGATATTCTGGACACACTTCAGGAAGTGAAGGGGAACGGATATGAAGGGGTGCTGGTTGCCCCGGTCGGTTTCGTATCCGATCACCTGGAAGTGCTCTATGATCTTGATATCGAGGCGAAGAGTGCAGCGAAGGAGCTCGGCATGGTGCTCGAACGTATCGAGATGCTTAATACGGACATCCTCTATATGGAGACTTTGGCGGAGTCGGTTGTATCCGAAGACGATTGGCAGCATGAATGAGAGATTGGCGCATTCCGCGATAGACAGAGGAGATGAATGAAATGCGGAGATCAAGAGGGCACGATTCGCTAGTCGTAATTGGCGGCGGGATCAGCGGACTGAGCTCCGCTTTTTATTTGCTTCGAGAGGCAAAGGCGCGAGGCCGGCAGGCGCATGTGACGATCATTGATCCCGCGCCGCGATTGGGCGGGAAGATCAATACGTTGAAGCGGGATGGCTTCGTTATAGAACGCGGGCCGGATTCCTTTCTTGCCCGCAAGCAGCCCATGATCGATCTGGCGCGCGAGCTTGGCATTGAAGGGGAGCTTACCGGAACGAATCCGGAAGCGAAGAAAACGTATATTCTTCATCGCGGCAAGCTTCACCCCATGCCGCCAGGTCTTGTGCTGGGCATTCCGACGGAGATTGCGCCATTCGCCAAGACGAGCCTGCTAACATGGGGCGGCAAGCTTCGTGCGATGATGGATTTTGTTCTGCCATCACGCAAGGAGACGGGGGATGAATCTCTTGGAGGTTTTCTTGAGCGGAGACTTGGGACGGAGGTTATGGAGCGTGTCGCAGAGCCGCTCCTTGCTGGAATTTATGCAGGGGATCTGCGCAAACTGAGTCTGCAGGCTACATTTCCGCAGTTCGGCGAAGCGGAACGCAAACGCGGCAGTCTCATTCGGGGGATGCGTGCGAGTAAGCGCGCAGGCGCGAATACGGCCGCTAATCCAAGCTCGCTGCCAGGCGCTGCGGGCAAGAGTGTATTCTTAACGTTCAAAGGCGGCTTATCTACAATTGTAATGGCTCTTGAAGAAGCCTTATCGGGAACTGAGCGGAGGCTCGGAGTAAAAGCGGTACAGATTATAGACCGAAGGAAGTCCAAGCTCGCAGAGTCGGACTCGGCACGGGAGGGTCAATCTAAATTAGCTGGAGGGCCGCAAGCTGAGCGCGATGCTGTGGATGCTGTGGATGCTGCAGATGCTGCGGCTGATAGAGCTGTGCAAGCGCGTGAAGCCAACTCACGCTATGAAGTAGTGCTGAGCAATGGCGAGACGATAGAAGCGGACGGCATTGTTGTCACTACGCCTGCTTATGATGCAGCGGAATTATTAGGCTCGCATGTAAATACCGCAGCGCTGGAGGCTGTCCGTTACGTGTCTGTCGCTAATGTTGTTATGGCGTTTGACAAGGCAACGTTCGGTCGTGAATTCGACGGTTCGGGCTTTGTGGTTCCCCGCTCCGAAGGAATGACGATTACAGCCTGTACATGGACATCGGCCAAATGGCTGCACACCAGCCCAGATGATAAGGTGCTGCTTCGCTGCTATGTCGGCCGTTCAGGCGACGAGGCCATTGTCGATTTGCCGGATGATCAGCTTGCCGAAGCGGTTAGACATGATATCCGCGAGGTAATGGGTATAACGGCAGTGCCGCTATTCACCGAAATTACACGGCTTCACCGTTCGATGCCCCAGTATCCGGTCGGACATTTGCAGCACATTGCCGCTATGCGCAAGGAGCTTGAATCGGAACTGCCCGGCGTGTGGACAACGGGTGCGGCCTTCGATGGGGTCGGCTTGCCCGATTGTATTCGCCAAGGCAAAGAAGCCGCGGTTCGCGTGTATGAGATGATTTAATTACAATGAAACCGTATCGTATCTTCGCGTTCCTGCATTCTAAGCAACTAATAAGCCCCCACTAAGCTCCCTCCATATAGGATGAAAAAGATGCTTCCAGCCATACTTCTATAGTGGTTTTGGAAGCATCTTTTCACATCATTTGGGTCTGACTCAGTCGATATTGGACTTTTCGTACAGCCCCTACAACCACTATAGCCCCTACAACCACTATAGCCCCTACAACCACTATAGCCCCTATTTATACTTAACTTATCAGCAAGTGTAAAAAGCTGCCCTATTCAGGAGTGTTTGATCTGCACCGCGCGCAACTCCCATCACGGGGTAGAAAGTCTATGGGAATCATGGGAATCCAAAAAATGGACTCAAGCAGTTCGGGTACGAAGACTGTCATAATATGCATGGTGTGCAGGTCGTAGATGCTGGAGACTACTGTAAGCGGAAAAATCCTGCTTACAGCTAGCAAAAAAGTACGCGATCCTTCGTGTAAGCGGGAAAAATCGTTTTACAGCGCGAGCGAGCGAGTGAAATGGGCTTCGGTGGAGACGATAAGCAGACAAAACCCGCTTACAGCTAGCAAAAAGTGCGCGATCCTTCGTGTAAGCGGGAAAAATCGTTTTACAGCGCGAGTGAGCGAGTGAAATGGGCTTCGGTGGAGATGATAAGCAGACAAAAACCGCTTACAGCTCGCAAAAAGTGTGCGATCCTTTGTGTAAGCAGACAAAATCGCCTTACAGCCCAGCTCGACCGAGTGAGTGAATGAGATGAGATGAGCTTGCTTGGAGTAATACAGAGGGGCACTAGGATGTGAAGTTGAAGTAGCATATATTCGTCAAATCAAAAAGACCGTCAGGATCAAAATGAACTGCACCCCAATCGTTAGATGGCGTCTAACAATCGGGATGCAGTTCGAAACTGCCCTGACGGTTTTTACTATACCCATACATAAGCCAGTACCAGCATTGTATAGGCAGATTCATTGTTCATTCTATTGTCTGGAGAAAGGCCGACCTGAGTGCTCGGCATGATTAGAGACAGGCAATCGTCCAGGCAGGCAGGAGCTGAATCTTCCGCTTCAGCACCACGAGCAGCTCTCAACGCGCAGTGCAGAAGCTGCATGACAGCAGTCGGTCGACCACATTAGTCAAGCGGCGGATTGTAGCTTCCTTCGCGTTCAGCCTGATAGCGGTGAGCGATGCGGCTGCTTGCAGAAGCAGCGATAGCGCCGACGATATCGTCGAGGAAAGTATGGCACTGCTCGTCCTCTTTGTCATTCAGCTTCTTCAGAATGCCGGGCTTCAGCTTGTCCACATAGCCGAAATTTGTAAAGCCGATGCTGCCGTATACATTGACGATAGAGAGAGCGAGAATTTCATCACAGCCGTAGAGTCCTTCGTCATTCTCGATCATCTCTTGCAGCGGTGACAGGAGCTTGCCTTCCTCTGCCAATATATCGAGCTGAATGCCTGTAAGGACAGCGTTCTGCACCTCGCGCTTGGATAATACAGCCTCAACATTCTGCTCGCAGCGTTCAATTGTGAGTCCTGGAAAATACGATTGCTGCAAGAACATGACAAGCTCGGCGATCTGTGTTGTAGTGACACCACGCTTGAGGAGCCATTCCTTGGTGGCAGCAGCTACTTTTTCACTGTTAAGACTATACATTTTGGATTTGGACATCGGTATCACCCCTTGTCTGTATTTGTGGGACAAAACTGGTCTAATTAACCTGACGGGCTCGTATACATATTACTACAAAAGAGGAACTTGTACCATTCCTGCTGCACGCTATACGTATGACTAATCATGGGGAGGAAGAAACGACATGAATCACTATCGCCTGTTACGCCGGACTGCGCTGGCTGGAGTGCTGGCACTGCCTATTCTGACAACGGGATGCGGCTTGTTCTCACAAGAAGCGAGCCAGCCGATTGACCCGCCGCAAGGAAACACAGGAAATGCTGTCAGCTGGGAGGATAACGGCAATGCTGTTCAGCCTGGCGAGGGAACGCAGCTGACCGTGTATTACAAGGATAGGAACGGCAAGCTGGCGCCGGTAACGGTGCTTGCCGCGCTTGGCAGCGAGGAGAAAGCCGGCCAGAAAGCGCTGGAGATGATGGTGGAAGGCGGCCCTCTAGCCAATGAGATTCCAGAAGGCTTTCAAGCGGTTCTTCCACAAGGGACGCAAGTAATTGGCTACAATGTTGTGGCAGACCAGAAGCTGGCTATTGTAGACTTCTCCCAATCCTTCACCGACTATAATGCGATGGATGAACGAAGCATCGTTGAAGCAGTGACCTGGACGTTGACAGGGATGCACAATATTGAGAAGGTAAAAATCTGGGTGGATGGCCAGGAACTGCTTGAGATGCCTGTCGACGGGCTTCCGCTCGACGAGCCGCTGACACGGGCAGTAGGGATTAATCTGGAGGCTCAGGAGGGGATCAATTATAGTCAATCCACACCAGTTACGCTATATTTCTCAGCCGTTACGCCTAATGACGAGACGTATTACGTGCCCATAACCCGTCTGATTAACCGCACGGATAATCGGGCGAAGGCGGCGATCGAGCAGCTGATCAGCGGCCCTGTGGGCAGCAATGAGCTTGAAGCGGTGATGACGCCTGACGTTATCGTCAAGAATGTAACGAAGAAGAACGATATCGCCACTGTAGAGCTGGAGTATAGCGGTTATGAGGAAGGGCAGCAGGCTCCGGCTGAGATGATGCAGGCACTTGTTCTGGCGATGACTGAGAATACAGGACTTGCAAAGGTGCAGATCAAAATAAACGGCAAATCAAATGTCAAGGATACGAATAACCAATCCTACAGCGAGCCGGTAAGCAGACCCCAGCATATGAACGCTTTCAAATCGTAGCCAAATCATAACCAAATCGTAACATATATTCCGTGAGGTCAGGTCCAGTATTGGTTGTATTGACCGGGTCTCCTTTGCCGCCCTTATGTCATTTTATGACGTAGGGGCATTTTTTTGCAGCGGGACTTATGGTTTTGATTTTGCCAACAGTGGGATGGAGTGGGTGCTTTTCGCGGCTGTGTTTGGTAGAATAGTGTGATTGGCGAATAAGCTATTGCCTATAGCAAGCATGTAGAATATGGAGGATTACAGAGCATGAGAACTGATGGTAGACAGTGGAACGAGCTACGACCGGTAACGATAACGATGAATGCTAATAAATATGCGGAGGGCTCTGTACTGATTGAGTTTGGCGACACGAAGGTGTTGTGCACAGCTTCGGTGGAGGAGCGGGTTCCGCCTTTCATGAAGGGACAGGGCAAGGGCTGGATAACAGCCGAATATTCGATGCTTCCCCGTGCAACGCAGGTGCGCAATCACCGGGAATCGGCCAGAGGCAAGCTGACCGGGCGCACGATGGAAATTCAAAGGCTGATCGGCCGCGCGCTGCGGTCCGTCGTGGATCTGCACGCGCTGGGCGAGCGGACGATTACGCTGGACTGTGATGTTCTTCAAGCTGATGGAGGCACACGCACAACTTCCATTACAGGCGCTTTCGTAGCCCTTGCGCTTGCGGTGAACAAGCTGTCGAGAACGGTTGATTTTGCCAAATATCCGATTACCGATTATATGGCTTCAGTCAGTGTTGGCGTTATCGGGGAGCGGACGCTGCTCGACCTAAATTATGACGAGGATTCCAAGGCGAAGGTCGATATGAATGTCGTTATGACGGGCTCAGGGAAATTCGTAGAGGTACAAGGAACGGGAGAGGAAGCGCCATTCAGCCGCAAGGAGCTGGATGAACTGCTGGGGGCGGCTGAGGAAGGCATCCTTTCCCTGATCGGCAAGCAGCGCGAGGCGCTGGGATCAATGGGCAGCCGCATTGGAGTGACCACAGTATGAGGCAAGGCGATACCATCGTCGTAGCAACGAAGAACGCGGGTAAAGTGCGTGAGTTTGCGCATGCATTCGGCAAGCTTGGCTTGCAGGTAGTCAGCATGTTCGATTATCCGAATTTGCCTGATGTGGAGGAGGACGGCCTTACATTTGCGGAAAATGCCAGAAAGAAGGCCAAGACGATTGCGGACGCGCTTGGTCAGCCTGTTCTGGCGGATGACTCCGGCCTTGAGGTTGCTGCGCTGGACGGAGCTCCTGGCGTATACTCAGCACGTTATTCAGGTGCTGGCGCCACGGATGAGCGTAATAATGCGAAGCTGGTAGAAGCATTATCCGCAGCGGCAGACAAGCGTCCAGACGCCAAGGATACGTTGGCTGATGGAGCAAGATTGCTGAGCGATGCGCGCTTTGTATGCGCTCTGGCTCTCTATGATCCAGCTTCGGGGAAGTATACGGAAGCGGAAGGTTATGTGGCTGGCCGCATTATAGACAAGCCTAGAGGCAGCGGCGGCTTCGGCTATGATCCTCTGTTCTGGCTTCCGCAATATGGCCGGGCAATGGCTGAATTGACGACCGAAGAGAAGCAGGCGATCAGTCATCGCGGCGGAGCGCTTCAACAGCTGCTTGGGAGAATGGAGCTTGCAAGCAATGGCTGAACCGCTTGCCATGCCTTGCGCTGAAGAGGGGGTGACTCGGAATGGTGGAGTTTACAGCCGTCATCAACATGCATGAGGGGATGGACGCTGCTTATATCGAGTTCCCGTTTGATGTGGAGGCGTTGTTCGGTGTCCGCGGTCAAGTGAAGGTGAAGGCAACCTTCGACGGCTATGAATATCGGGGCATTCTTGCTAAGATGGGGCTGTCCTGCCATTGCATCGGACTTACCAAAGCAGTGCGCCAGTCTATCGGCAAGCAAGGCGGCGACACGGTTCATGTTACGATAGAGCGGGATGCGGAACCGCGAATGATTGAGGTGCCCGAGCTGCTCCAAGCCGAGCTGAAGCATCATCCCTCTGCGGGGAAGGCATTCGAGGGGCTGTCCGATTCTAATAAACGGAAATATATCAGCTGGCTGACAACCGCGAAGCGGGAGGATACCCGCCGCAGCCGTTTGGAACGCATGATTGTCATGCTGGAGGATGGTGCAAAACATCCATAAGCGAATACGCAATGAAAGCCCCGGAGGCCTGATACGACAGGCATTCGGGGCTTTCTCATGTCTCTCTTTTATCTCACAGCAACCTTATAGTGGCGCAGCCACATGTCAACCTGCAGCAGATAAGCAAACAGCTGCGGACCGGACATTAATTGGCCGAACCAGGGCAGATTGGAGCTGGCAGTATCAGATTCGGCGAGCTGGCGTATTTTCTTCACATTAATGAGAGGAAGAAGGGGCGAGGTGCTATCGCTCAGCACTTCCAACAATTGTTGGCGGACGGCGCCCAGATAGGTGGGATTATGCGTCTTGGGGTAGGGGCTTTTCTTACGGTAAAGCACATCGCTGGGGAGCACGCCTTCAAGAGAATGCCGCAATATGCCTTTTTCGCGGTCGCCAGCTGTTTTGATCTCCCAAGGAATGTTGAAAACATAATCGACAAGACGGTGATCACAATACGGTACGCGCACCTCAAGCCCGACAGCCATGCTCATCCGGTCCTTGCGATCCAGCAGTGTAGGCATGAACCGGGTAATGTTCAGATATGACATCTCGCGCATTCTCCTTGCGGCGGCATCCTCCCCGGCCAGTCTCGGAACTTCTCCGATGGCGTCTAAATAACGGTCTCCGATATAATCCAGCGGTCTAATCCATGCGGCAACATCCTCGGATAGAAGCTCAGCGCGCATACCGGCAGCAAGTGACCAAGGGAAGGTGCCGGCATTCATCGCATCCTCCCGATGGAACCAGGGGTAGCCGCCGAATATTTCATCTGCTGCCTCGCCAGACAGAGCAACAGTTGCTTCCTTCTTGATCTCCCGGCAGAAAAGCAGCAGTGAAGCGTCCACATCCGCCATTCCCGGCAAATCCCGCGCCAGCATCGCTTCACGAAGGGCGTTCACAAGCTCCGGCGTGTCAAAGGTAACAGGATGATGCACCGTATGCAGATAGCTGCTCATTCTCGCAATCCAGGGAGCGTCGGCATTGGGCTGGAAGTCATGCGCCTTGAAATGTTTGTCGTTATCCACATAATCGACGGAGAAGGTATGCACAGCGCCTTGCCCAGTTCGCTCGTAATAGCGAACAGCAAGGGCGGTGAGTGCGCTGGAGTCAAGGCCGCCGGACAATAAGGTGCACAGAGGCACATCGGAGACGAGCTGCCGCTCCACCGTATCCCGCAGCAGCTCGCCTACCTGTGCCGCCGTTGCCGCGACATCGTCCGTATGAGGCCGGCTTTCCAGCTTCCAATACTGCGTCACCGAAACGCCCGCACGGCTTACTACAGCGCAATGCCCGGGCAGAAGCTCCGTTATATCGCGGTATACGCCATTTCCCGGTGTCCTCGCTGGACCGACGATGAAAATTTCCGCCAATCCCTCGGGTCCGACCTCCGGCTTGACGGACGGATGAGCCAGCAATGCTTTGGGCTCAGAGCCGAATACGAAGCGTCCGAGCTGCCTGGAGATGAATAACGGCTTCACGCCAAGCCGATCCCGCGCCAAAAACAGTTGTTGCTCGGCAGAATCCCAGATTGCAAAGGCAAATATGCCATTCAGCTTCTCGACACAAGAGGGACCCCATTCCATAAAAGCGACCAACAGCACCTCTGTATCGCAGGTCGTGAGGAACTGCCTTCCACGGCCCTCCAGCTCCCGCTTCAGCTCCGGCGCATTATACAGCTCGCCATTATAGACAATGACGAACGGATCGTCACCGGTAGTGCGCACCATCGGCTGAGCGCCGCCTACAGGATCGATGACAGAGAGCCTTCTGTGGCCAAGCGCGCAATTTGGGGAGATCCAGGTTCCTGAAGCGTCCGGACCGCGTGCGGCCAGCGTTTCGGTCATCTTTTCCAATATCGAATATTGTTTCGTCAGGTCATCGGTCCAATCGATCCAGCCCGTGAATCCACACATGGTTCTCATTCCTCTCTAAGCGGGGCTTAAACAGCGATACTACAATGGTTATGCGTTCACGGCGGATAAAATGTCTGTCCGAAAGGGGATGCTATCAGAGTGAAAACGACATCATGACGGAGCGTTATTTTTCTTAGAGAACATTGCCGTGAAAGGAGTTAGGAGTAATGGTTGATGATACCAACTCGTACTATGATCGCAAAACCTATTATGTATCCGTTCAGGCGGGCTCTATTTTGGAGGATCCCCACGCAGCAGCTTATGAACTGGTCATTCATGCCAATGAAGAGGAATTAAACAAGCTTCAGGAGTTGTTTGAGGAGCTGGTTTCGATGGATGAGGCGCAGACGTTCCATTTCCTCAGAAGCCCTTATGAAACGGCGTCTGACAGGCAAATGAAAGCGGGCGTTGACGGATTTCTTGAAGATATTTACAAGCTGCTCTATCAGCTCGGCACATCGGAGACAAGAAGGCATATTGCAACGATGGGACTTTTTCCGGAAGGGAGCTTGACATGAACGTGACGGAAGCGCATGTAAGGCGGGCCACTGACCGCGAGGGCATTCATTGCTGTGAGGTGGAGGTGCGGACAGATGATCCGGCTGCGCCAGAGCTGCTGGCATTTTTCGGTGCGTCTCGCGATAACGACTTCGATATGCTGGCAATTGTCAACAATGACGCGAAGCGGGAGGTGGATTGGTTCGATAATAATCTGCACCAGGCCTTCTCTGATATCAGTATTGGACTGTTCCAGACTTCAACGATGAAGACTGATTGGGGGAGGCGCGAGACGTTCAAGGAGCAGGTGCTGTCTTACCCGGGAGTAAGGGCGGATATCGCTGGATTGCTGGATCGTTAAATGCTGGTTCGGAAAATAAAACGTGTCACGAGGGCAGCTGCGGTATATGAGAATCGAGTGGCGTGGCGGGTACGGGCTGTCGATACCGGAGTTGCATCGACAGCTTAAAGCACATGTACCTTGACCGGAATGTGCAGGGGGTGGAATGCACATGGGACAAGAGGGGAGTTAGCGCGGTATGGCAATCTTCTGGCGGGCATGGGCCTGATCGATCATATAAGCAGCCAGCTGCGAGACGATAGAGATCGGCGATGTCCGATCGAATCCTTCGAACATAGGGCTCGGATTGCATTCCAGCATGACGAATGAGCCGTCCTCCCGCATCTTGAGATCTACGCCGCTGAACAGCAGTCCTACGGTCCTGCATGCCCGAATGCATAGCTCTGCGACCGTCTCGCTGATGGAAATCGGCGTTACGGAAGCCTGTCCTGCGCGGTAATCTACCCCTTCGCCCTCCAGCTCAAACGCGCCGAGAATGCGGCCATCCAGCACAAACACACGAATATCCTTGCCAGGTACATATTCTTGAAACATGGCTGGAGCATATTTTAACGTTTTTAATCGTTCGGGCTGCTTGTCCGCTTCCTTCAACAAATGGCAGTGTGCTCCTCCCGCGACGGGTTTGTAGATGACATCCCGATCACGCGAAAAGCTCAGCACGTCATCGCCATTGCCGGTCACTAGCGTATCCGGGACGGGAATGCCGGCCATGCGCAGCATCTCTACCTGATAGGGCTTGGCAAAATGAAGCAGCAGCGTATCGACGGGGTTAATAAGCAGCTTGCCGTGAACGGTCAGACACTTGAGCCAGGACAACCAGGTCGCATAGCGCTCGCGCTGCGCAGCATAAGCGACATAACCTTCGCGCTCGATCTGCTCCTGAATCTCTCCGGCATCGAAGCTTGGTGTAGGAAGAAACAGCGCTCTTAGAAAAAACACCTGAACAGGATGAAGCGGCTGCCCGTTGTATCCTGCTTCATAGCCCGACAGGCGGCTTCTATTGACCATAGCCTCATCAATGTCCAGACTGCCGCTGGACCTGAGCGCCAGAGGGAATGATGGCATGGCGACAGTATCGAGAATGACAGCTGCTGCTCCTTGCTTGTTAAGCTCATCCTTCAAATATAGACAATGACGCTCTGCTGCTGCGCCGACAATGCCTACCGTAATATCGCTTGACATATAGATTCCTCCCATAAATTTCAGAATGAACCGATTGAACGGCCGCAGAGGGGGTGCGAGGTCGATCACCCCGGCAGCCTTTTCTGCGACCGTTCTTCCATAACTGGGGCAACATGCAAAAAAGAGC
Source organism: Paenibacillus plantiphilus (assembly GCF_927798095.1). Classification (GTDB taxonomy): domain Bacteria; phylum Bacillota; class Bacilli; order Paenibacillales; family Paenibacillaceae; genus Paenibacillus_Z; species Paenibacillus_Z plantiphilus. The sequence continues at coordinate 25,081 of NZ_CAKMMF010000010.1, forward strand.
AATACCATCCTTACAGTTTAGAACATGCGAATTCGATTCAGTATGAGTAATAATTGTTTTTTCTTATATGGAATGAAGCCTTGAAATCTGCAGTATGGATGCAAGAACCAGCTTGCTGATTAGCATCCGCCCTCTTCTCCAATAGCCATCGTTGTAAAAATATCTCCGCCTTCTTCTCCAATCGCAAGCGTCGTGTAGATCCGGTCGCGTGCTTCGGAATTAGCGAACAGCGCCGCATTGGATTTGCGGGTTTCCAGCTCCGTGATGAACATACGTTGGTTGTCCATTGTTTGATTCACCTCCCTGCTGAATGAGAGTGGGATTTACTTTTGCCCCGTTCTAAATTATACCAGACAGTCCAATGCCTAGAAATCCGGACAAAAGTCATAAATGAGAGCGCTTTTATTGAACCTGTTGGGGTCCTGCTAACTATAACTTCGACCATAAAACCCATCATTATCCATAATAATAACATTTGTCTATTTTTCGGTGGAACCTATGCAACAAAGCAAGATAGCTCTTTGGGACTTGCTAGATTAGGACAACATATAGTAAATCATTCCTTTTTACTTCTTGAAAATGGATATGTAAACAATAAACCTCCAAAACCTATGGAGATTAAGGTTTTGGAGGTTTAAGGCACTGGTTACTGTCAGGACGTTGTCGTTCCAGCAGATGCCGAGCCGTTAAATCCGACAGGTCCCGATAAGATGATCGCATCCGATGTGGATGAAATAAATAGCGTATATCTGATCTCACCTGCCAAAACTAATGCTGCTGGCGGGAAATCACCCGCAGTTATACTGAGCGGACTGAATACTCTGACAAAATCTGTTTCGAACACCTGTTGATGAATTAATACTCCGGTTCCGGCTGTGCTTGACCCGTTCCTTTCGATTGTTAACGTTATTATAGCCGTAGCTTCAGTAGCAACCGTTAACCCTACGGTTCCTTCAAGCGCAACCCTCACATTAGCTGCATTTCCCGAATGAATGGCAACCCCCGTCTGAAGGCCGATATCGCCAATTAATAGCGGAGTAGTCGATAAGGGGTCCGTCCCGTTGCTGTTGTTCGACTGAATGATAGCTAGTGAGTCCACTTTGAATTTTGCAGTCTTCCCCACCAGCTCTTGCAAATACTTCTCCAAGCAGATCGAAGTTCACCTCATCGATGCTTGTGAAAGCGATATATGCTCTTCCTAGTACAAGCATTGCTATATTATATGGGGCAGAATTCAAATAGAAACGATAATTGCCCACAACATATGAAATAGGCTCTGTTTCTGCCTGCTTCCAAGATGATTGAGTTGGCATAGAGAATAGCAGGCGGGCTGAACTAGATGATGATAGATGTGAAGGCAGAAGAAATCCCCGCCTAACCTTGACTGAGTTGGGCGGGGATATGGAAATCAAGAGACTACCGTCTCATTACGGACCAGTTAAGTAACAAGAGAACAAGTGTCGCAATACAGACTGGTGTTATAATTAAAAAGTATATAGCCGCATCGCCTGTCAATTGAACTAATCCATATATCGTATTGATTATAGTAAAAAAAAGTACCATCTTAAACACTGAAGAATCCATTTTAATGATTCGGACCCCTGAAATGATACATATAGCCATCGTGGCGATATTATAAATTGCATAAAATAATGTTCCTTCTTCGATGAAAACTAATTGTAACAACCCAAGAAAACCAACAATTCCGGCTTGTACGAAAATAAGAACTGCAGCAGCAGTTAAAGTTCCTGGTCGCTTGTCGGGTACTTCAACTGATGAACTGCCAAATAACTTCGATTTTTGTTCCTTTCGATTTGAATCCGGAGTCCCGGCTATTATGATAATCGCAAGGAAATTAAATAACATGCCAACTGCAAACCATAGTAAAGGATTTTTTCCTTTCCGATGCGCAGTATACGCGCATATAATGGCCATAATTGTAGTCGGAACGATATACTCCCATATACTATTCAACGTAATATCCCCCAAATATTCTCTTTTAATCAAGCTTAGTATGTTCGACAATATTCTACTACAAAAGTCATGTTTTGACGATAAGTGGAATAATGACTAGAAGAATGACTAGAAGAATGACTAGAAGAATGCATGAAAGCCCGCTGATCTATGAGGTCGGTGGGGTTTGTTTGATATTCCCAAGCGTTTGGGATTTTATTTTTCTAGAATCAGAACGATAGTTGTGTGTAAAAAATGTGTAGAAAAAATAATAACCTATCGTTTTCTATCACATTCTCAGACGAATGCCCAGACAACAAAAAATCCCCAAACCCTTGATATCACTGGGTTTGAGGATTTTTATCTATTCATTAAACTTGACTCATCGTAACGTTATGGCGTCCCAGGAGGGATTCGAACCCCCGACCAACGCCTTAGAAGGGCGTTGCTCTATCCAGCTGAGCTACTGGGACACGTAAGGCATATTATAGCATGTGATTATTGAAGTGCGCAAGGATTTTTTGAAATATGTTTTTATTGTGACTGACCGGTCGACTTAATTGACATTTGAACAATATTCAAATAGTATTTGTTCATAGTTGAACTTTGTTCAAAAGTTATCTTAGACAAGATGAGGAGTGGGGCTGTGAAGGGGATTATTAGTTTTTCAATCAACAATAAGTTTGCGATATGGATCATGACCATTATCATTACTGTTGGCGGTCTGTACGCTGGTCTGAACATGAAGCAGGAGACAATTCCAAACATTAATTTGCCGATTCTAATGGTGAATACGGTGTACCCGGGGGCTGCTCCAGAGGAAGTCGCAAACAATCTGACCGTACAGTTGGAGACCCGAGTTAAAAACTTGAGCGGAATCACCTCGTACAACTCCACATCGAGAGAAAATGTATCGTCCATCATATTGGAGTATGACTATAGCAAGGATTTGAAGGAGGCTGAAAGTGAGCTGCGGGCTGTTCTGGATGGCTTTGACGCGCCGGAGGGCTCGCAAGCGCCTCAAATCTCCAAGATCAACCTGAATGACTTTCCAGTCATCTCGCTTAGTGTAACAGATACAGGCCAATCGCTTGAAGATGTGAGCAAGCTGATTGAGAATGAGATTAAACCTTCCCTGGAAGGAATCGACGGCATCGGGACTGTAGCTATTGCAGGACAGCATGTTAAGGAAGTGCTGTTGACTTTTGACAAGGCTAAGATGCAGACGCTTGGGCTGAGTGAGGATACAGTCAGAGCAATCGTACAAGCCTCTGCGATTAAAGCGCCGCTTGGTTTGTTCGAATTGGACAAGACGGATAAAGCGATCGTTGTAGACGGCAATATAACAACGCTGGAACAGCTGAAGAACATCGCCATTCCGGCAATCCCGGCAGCAGCTGGCGCCGGCGGGATGACTGCCCCCGGAGGAGCAGCGGGTCAAGCGCCGGCTGATACAGGACAGGCAGGTCAAGCACAAGTGCCGCCGCCAGCAGCTATGACGGGCATTCCGACGGTCAAGCTGTCGGAAATTGCCGACATCAAGCTGGAAGGCAAAGCAGAATCTATCTCCCGTACGAACGGGAAAATTTCTATCGGGATTAACATTACGAAGGCATCTGATGCCAATACAGTAACTGTTGTAAATGCGGTGAAGGAAGCAGCAGACAAATTCGAGCAGGACCATAAAGGACTGGAAATGATCGTCCTGTTGGACCAAGGCAAGCCAATCGAAGATTCTGTCAGCACGATGTTTGACAAAGCGCTGTTCGGCGCATTGTTCGCTGTCATCGTCATTATGCTCTTCCTGCGCAATATACGCACAACGATCATTTCAGTCGTATCCATTCCTTTGTCGCTTATTATTGCGATACTCATTCTGAAGCAAATGGATATAACGCTGAACATTATGACTCTCGGCGCGATGACGGTAGCAATCGGACGGGTGGTAGACGATTCTATTGTCGTCATCGAGAACAGCTACCGCCGGATGTCGCTTCGCACGGAGAAGATGTCAGGCAAGGCGCTGATCATTGACGCTACGAAGGAAATGTTCGTCCCGATCCTGTCGTCGACGCTCGTTACAATTGCCGTATTCCTTCCACTCGGAACAGTGAGCGGACCAATCGGCGAAATCTTCATGCCGTTCGCGCTGACGATGGTGTTCGCATTGCTCGCTTCACTGCTTGTGGCGATTACTATTGTACCGATGATGACACATCTTATGTTCCGTAAGGGGCTTAAGGAGAAGCACAAGCATGAAGAGAAAACAGGTGTGCTTGCACAGAAATACCGGAACATTCTCAAGTGGTCGTTGAACCATAAAATTATTGTTTCTCTCGCAGCAGTAGTAGTGCTCGGAGGCAGCGTGGCGCTTGTTCCCAAGGTTGGCTTCAGCTTCCTTCCTGAAGAGCCGGAGAAGTATGCGATGGTTACGTATACGCCGGGTCCGGGGAAATTGATAACGGATGTGGAGCAAACGGCATTGGAAGCCGAGAAGCTGATTATGGCTCGTGAAGGTGTTACGAACCTGCAATATTCTGTTGGAGGAGAGAACCCGCTCAGCTTTGGGCCGAACAAAAATGCTCTATTCTATGTTCAGTACGAAAGCGATACGAAAAACTTCAATGATGAAAAGGCGAAGCTTATTGAAACCATTGCTGCGGTCGAACCGACTGGCAAATGGGCCGAAATGGATTTTGGCGGCGGATTAGGCGGAAGCAAGATGAGCTTGTTCGTATATGGTGAAAGCTTGGAAGACATTAAGCCGATCGTGGATCAGGTTGAAGCTGTCATGAAGGAAAATAAGTCGCTGGAGAAGGTTGAGACTTCACTTTCCAAGCAATATGAGCAGTACACACTCGTCGCAGATCAGCAGAAGCTGAGTCAATATGGATTAACTGCGGGCGAGATTGCTATGAAGCTAAGTCCGATGCGTGAGCGTCCGGTATTGACGCAAGTGGAAGTGGACGGCAAAAAATATAGTGTTTATGTTGAAGTCGATAAAAAGCAGTACAACACGATCGCCGATATCGAGAATGAGACGATCACTTCACGTCTTGGAATTTCAATTCCGCTTAAAGAGGTTGTGAAGGTTGAAGAAGGCACATCGGCTAACACGATTACGCGCAAGGATGGCAAGCTGTTCGTTGAAGTGTCAGCCAAGGTTACGTCCAAGGATGTCGCAAAAGTATCCACAGCGGTTAAGGAGAAGGTCGATGAATTGAAGATGCCTGCCACAGTCAAAGTTGATTTTGGCGGCGTTACGGAGCAGTTGAACGACACGATCACCCAACTGGGCATGGCGATGCTGGCGGCTATTGCGATCGTTTATCTGCTGCTGGTTATTACCTTCGGCGGCGCATTGACGCCATTCGCCATACTGTTCTCGCTTCCATTCACAGTCATAGGTGCTGTAGTTGGTCTGTATCTTGCAGGAGAAACCATCAGTGCCCCGGCGATGATGGGTGCGCTCATGCTGATAGGTATCGTCGTGACCAATGCAATCGTTCTGATTGACCGTGTGCTTCATATGGAGAAGGAGGGGCTGTCAACGCGCGAAGCGCTCCTCGAAGCGGCGGGTACGCGTCTCCGTCCGATTCTGATGACTGCACTCGCAACTATCGGAGCATTGCTCCCGCTCGTGCTTGGATTCGAGGGCGGCAGCGGCGGACTGATTTCCAAAGGTCTAGGTATTACGGTAATAGGCGGTCTGACCAGTTCTACATTGTTAACCTTGTTGATTGTGCCGATCGTATATGAATTTTTGGCGAAATTCCGCAGAAAATCGGCAGGCCAAGAATAAGGAGGTCGTTACAGCAGTGGAAGGCATAAGCAAGAAGCAGCAAATTATTGAAGCGGCGATTGCATGCTTTTCCGAGAAAGGCTATCGCGGGACTTCGATTCAGGATATTGCAGATGCGCTCGGAATCGCGAAGGGCTCGATGTATTTCTATTTCAAATCCAAAGAAGATTTGCTGCATTCGATTTGCAAATATTATTTGGAGCTTCTAGAAATGTCGATTGCGCATATCGATGAGAATTCCGAGCTTGAGCCGCGGGAGAAGCTGCGCGAGATGGTCGCTCAAGGCTACAAGCAATATGATGAGCACAAAGGTTTTATTATGATCCTCATGCAGGAGAGGTTCGAGCTGAATGATGAAATTCATGGGCTAATAGTGAAGATGAGAAGGCGGGGCCTTCTCAGCAGCCAGCGAACGATCAGCAAGCTCTATGGTCCGGAAGTGGAGCCGTATGCCTGCGATGCGGCTTTATTGTTTCATTCATTCATCGATTGTTATCTTAGTCTCGTTATTCTGGAGAATAAACGATTCGATGTCGAGGATTTGGCCGATTTTGTCATGCAGCGTATGGATGAGATCGTTCACGGCATGATTAAGAGCAAGGCAAAGACAGTTCTTGGCAAAGGCATATTGGAGCAGTGGGAATCCTCCGCAGCCATGGTCCGTCAAGGTGGCAAAGCAGATGTCATGCAAGAGGTTGCAGCAATGCGGGCTGCGGTAGAGCAAGCAGCGCTGCCTGGTGATCAGATGGACGAAATTCTATCCTCGCTTCATGTAATAGAAGCAGAGTTTGAGAAGGCAGAGCCGCAGCCGATTGTGATGAAAGGGATGCTGTCCTTTATCAAGAGCATGAAAGTGGCCGAACTGAAGAAGCATCTGCCGAAGCTGGAGCAATATATCAAAGAGCAAATAGGGTGAGTAGAGAGACAGGGCTGTTCACGCCAGTATTATGGGCGCTTGAGCAGTCCTTTTTTTGCTTGACAAGCAGAGGCTTGGGACAGATTGGAGAAGCGCTTCACGGCAAGGTGCTTCACATCATCCTCATGATGGTAATCAACAACAGGTAATGTTATAATCGTACTCAAAACTCCAGGAAACTGCCCTGCAGGCAGCCAAGGTTACATAAATAAGGCGGTGATTCTATCTCGACATCCAATCCCCCGCAGGACGACCATAAGGAGAACGTTTATTTGTTTCCTCGCATGCTGGATCAATATCAGATTCAACTGACCCGGCTGCTTGAAGCCGAGCAGTACAGCGAAGCTAAACAGCTGCTTCTTTTTCTGCTTCAGTGTCAGGGCGAGGATAAGCGTCATTATGAGGAATGGGGCAATTTGCTGACATGGCTGGAGATGGCATTTCCTTCCCATGAGGGAGACAATCGGAGCTTTGGTTCCTTGGAGCAGGCCAAATTAAAGAATGAGCATGAAGAAGAGAACGAGGATGAGCTGCGCAAGCAAGCGCTCGCATCGGACCGCCATGACGACGAATATGTGGCACAGGTTCTGTACATCATGCAGCATCACCCCATTGCGGATCAGCAGATACTTGCACTGGAACGGGCAGCACATCTCGACAACGCAATTGTAGATGAGACAATATTGTCGTGGCTGGATGGCAGCGATTTTCATCCGGCGCTTCAATTTAAGGCTCTTCAATGCTTGCGCAGACGAGGTCATACGGGGCACATTAGTATGAATCGGATTGGCGAACAGGTAGAGCTTGAGTTGGAAGCGACGCCGTTGTCTATGGATGATTTTCCCCCAGTGGTTACAAAGGTGGTAGAAAGGGTAGAATCGATAACAGAGGTTATGGATGCCACGATGCCGCATTTTGCACGAGAGCTCTGGAAAGAATGCATTCAATGCTTCTACGGCACTTCCGCTTATGATCGAATGAAGGACGATGATGAGACCATTGATTGCTATGCGGCTGCGCTGCACCAATCTCTGGAGCTGACATTGTACGGCAGAGCGGATGATGACGACATACGCGATACATACGGTATTACAGATTCATTAAGGTTCAGGTACGAGCAGGCTTGCCGGACTTTGCGGCAGGTTGTAGAAATGCAACAGAATAATGATGGAGGCGAGCCTTGATATTCTTGAGGATGTTGATTATAATATAGTGGTTTATTAAACGTGAAACCGGACGCTGTAGCGTTATTTAATTTGGAGGGGAAAGTATAGCATGAAAGCAACCTGGGAAAAGATAGAAAAGAATCTTGTAGCACTTGATATTGAGGTAGGCGAAGAGCAAGTTAAGGAAGCGCTGGACAAGGCATTTAAGAAAGTTGTAGTGAAAGCGAACGTACCTGGATTCCGCAAAGGTAAAGTGCCGCGCGGTATTTTTGAATCTCGTTTCGGCGTGGAAAGTCTGTATCAAGACGCGATTGATATTCTGCTTCCTGAAGTATACTCCGCAGCGCTGAAGGAAACAGGCGTTGAGCCTGTTGATCGCCCTGACATTGAGATTGAGCAGTTCGGCAAAGGCCAATCGTTCAAGTTCAAAGCTAAAGTTACGGTTAAGCCTGAAGTGCAGCTTGGCGAGTACAAGGGTGTTGAAGTGTCTGCAGCTGATGTTGCAGTAGGAGAAGAGGAAATCGCAGCTGAGCTGGAGCGTCTCCAGCAGCGCCAGGCTGAGCTTGTCGTTATCGACGAAGGCGCAGCAGAGCTGGGCGATGTAACGGTAATCGACTTCGATGGCTATTTGGACGGCGAGCCGTTCGAAGGCGGCAAGAGCGAGCGTTATTCGCTGGAGTTGGGCTCCAATTCCTTTATTCCGGGCTTCGAGGAGCAAGTAGTAGGCATGCAAACAGGTGATTTCAAGGATATCGACGTTACCTTCCCTGAGAGCTATCACGCTGAGAACCTTGCTGGCAAGCCGGTCGTGTTCAAAGTGAAGCTGCACGAGATCAAACGCAAGAACCTTCCTGCGCTTGATGATGAATTTGCCAAGGATGTAAGTGAATTCGACACACTGGAAGAGTTCAAGCTGGATCTGTCAGGCAAGCTCGCAGAGCGCAAGCAAAAGGAAGGCGAGCAAGCTCGCGAAACAGCGGTCGTAGAGAAAGTTGCAGAAGCGGCTGTCATTGATATCCCGCAAGCGATGGTTGATTCCGAGACGGACTTCATGCTTCGCGATTTCGAGAATCGTCTGCGCATGCAGGGCATGAACCTCGATCTGTACTATCAGTTCTCAGGCCAGGATGAAACAGCGCTTCGCGCTCAAATGCATGCTGATGCATTGAAGCGTGTCCGCAACAATCTTGTTCTGGAGCAAATCGCGAAGAACGAGAACATCGAAGTTGAAGAGCAAGATGTGAATGAAGAGCTGGAGAACCTCTCCAAAACTTACAGCCGCTCTGTTGAAGAACTGCGCGAGATATTCACAGCTAACGGCAATTTGCAAAACATCAAGGAAGACCTTGTTCTTCGCAAGACGATCAAGTTCCTCCTCGACAACAGCAAAGAAGCTACAGAAGTAGCATAAGGAAGCGCAGCCGTCCCCGGGACGGCTCGTTTCATCATCAGGCGGGGCACGTACAGCATACGTGCCTTGTTTTAACAAGACATGAAGAATGCAGTACATAGCAGCTATACCCGCATACATAGCAGACTTTCACAATCGGAGCTACGCTCCATACATATCGATAGACCAAAGCCGTATAATGTACTATGCAGAAAAATGACATTGCATCCGGAACATGATAAAATAAATATTCAGGTCCCTTTAAACCGTTAAAGCGGCAAAAGAGATCAGTAGCGCCCGCGAGGGCGGGAGCTTGCAAGTCTGCCTCAGAGGAATTTCGCAGCACAACAGCTTCGGAGTCATCTGTTTAGGCGTGATTTGGGGGTATCACTTATATTAGGAGGTTGGTCGCATGAATCTGGTGCCTATAGTCGTTGAACAGACGAATCGGGGAGAACGGTCTTACGATATTTACTCCCGTCTTTTGAAGGATCGGATTATTTTTCTGGGAAGTGCGATCGACGACGATGTTGCGAACTCGATCATCGCTCAGCTGCTTTTCTTGGCAGCGGATGATCCGGAGAAGGATATCCATCTGTACATTAACTCGCCGGGCGGTTCAGTAACCGCAGGTATGGGTATTTATGATACGATGCAATTCATTAAGCCGGATGTCTCGACAATATGCGTCGGTTTGGCTGCAAGCATGGGCTCACTCTTGCTGACCGCAGGTGCTAAAGGCAAACGTCTCTCGCTTCCAAACAGCGAAGTCATGATCCATCAGCCGCTTGGCGGCGTGCGTGGTCAAGCGTCGGACATCAAGATACACGCGGATTGGATTCTGAAGACGAAGCAGAAGTTAAACAACATTTATGTGGATCGTACGGGACAGCCTTATGAGAAGATCGACCGCGACACAGATCGCGACTTCTTCATGAGTGCCGAAGAGGCATTGAATTACGGCCTTATCGACAGAGTCGTCACGTCGAATGTCCTGTAACGAATAACGAAGGGGTGATCCCATGTTCAAATTTAACGACGAGAAGGGCCAGTTGAAATGCTCTTTCTGCGGCAAGTCGCAAGATCAAGTGCGGAAGCTTGTTGCTGGTCCAGGCGTCTATATATGTGATGAGTGCATCGAGCTGTGCACAGAAATCGTTGAAGAGGAGCTCGGCCACGAGGAAGAGCTGGATCTCAAAGATATTCCGAAGCCGAAGGATATCCGCAACATTCTCGATTCGTATGTCATTGGTCAGGATCAGGCGAAGAAGTCGCTCTCCGTGGCGGTATACAATCACTACAAACGGATCAATTCACAGAATAAGCTGGAGGATGTGGAACTGCAGAAGAGCAACATTCTTCTTGTAGGTCCGACAGGCTCCGGTAAGACGCTGCTTGCTCAGACAATGGCCAAAATCCTGAACGTGCCGTTTGCAATTGCAGACGCAACATCGCTTACGGAAGCGGGCTATGTCGGCGAGGACGTGGAGAACATTCTGCTGAAGCTGATTCAATCGGCAGATTATGATGTGGAGAAAGCTGAGCGCGGAATTATCTACATTGACGAGATCGACAAAGTAGCGCGCAAATCAGAGAACCCATCCATCACGCGCGATGTTTCAGGCGAGGGTGTTCAACAGGCGCTTCTCAAGATTCTAGAAGGAACGGTTGCATCTGTACCGCCTCAAGGCGGCCGCAAGCATCCGCATCAAGAGTTCATTCAAATCGATACGACGAATATTCTGTTCATTTGCGGCGGTGCTTTTGACGGACTTGAACAGCTTATTAAACGCCGGATCGGCAAGAAGGTTATTGGCTTCAACATTGCTGGCGAGAATGCGAAGGATCTGAAGGCTGGCGAGTACCTGTCTATGGTGCTTCCAGAGGATCTGCTCAAATTCGGTCTTATTCCTGAGTTTGTAGGCCGTCTGCCTGTTATCTCCACGTTGGAGCCGCTTGACGAGCCTGCACTGGTGCGTATTCTCTCCGAGCCTAAGAACGCGCTGATGAAGCAGTATCAGAAGCTGCTGGAGATGGATAACGTCAAGCTGGAGTTTGAGCCTGCAGCTCTCGATGCGATCGCCAAAGAAGCGATCAAGAGAAATACAGGTGCGCGCGGCTTGCGGGCGATTATCGAAGGGATTATGCTGGATGTCATGTACGAAGTTCCTTCGCGTGATGATGTCAACACCTGTCTCATTACTGAGAAAGTCGTTCAGGAGCGGATTATGCCAGAATTGTCTACGAAGAAGAGCAAGAAGAAGGAAGAAAGCGCCTGAACCAATACACGCGGATCATATCCACCTCTGCCAATAGCGGCTATTAAAGCCGCTGTTGCCAGGGGTGGACTTTGCCGTTCATGGGAGAGGTTACCTGATGTATTTAAGAAAAGACACCGTACCGGTTAAGGTAGGTCCGCTTACAATTGGCGGAAGCGATGAAGTCATCATCCAGAGCATGTGTACGACCAAGACAGCTGATGTGGACGCCACAGTTGCAGAGATTCTTCGCCTTGAAGAGGCTGGCTGCCAAGTTGTTCGTGTAACGGTGAACAATGTGGAGGCTGCAGAAGCAATTAAGGAAATTAAAAAACGCATTCATATTCCATTAGTTGCAGATATTCACTTCGACCATCGGCTTGCCCTGCTTGCGATTGAGAACGGCGTTGACAAGGTTCGGATTAATCCGGGCAATATCGGGCGTCGCGAGAAAGTGGAAGCTGTTGTGAAAGCGTGCAAGGATAAAGGAATTCCGATTCGCATTGGCGTTAATGCAGGCTCGCTGGAGAATCATTTGCTGGAGAAGTACGGGTATCCGACTCCTGAGGCGATGGTAGAGAGCGCCCTGTTCCATATCGGCATATTGGAAGAGCTTGATTTTCACGATATTATCGTGTCGCTCAAAGCATCCGACGTCCCGATGGCGATCGCTGCTTACCGCATGGCTGCCGAGAAAATTCGTTATCCGCTCCATCTGGGCATTACAGAAGCGGGCACGCTTCATTCGGGGACGATCAAGAGCTCTGCCGGTATCGGGGCCCTGCTGTCGATGGGAATCGGCAATACGGTCCGCATCAGCCTCAGCGCAGACCCGGTTGAAGAAGTGAAGGTTGCTCGTGAGCTGCTCAAATGCTTTGGGCTAATAACGAATGCGGCTACGCTTGTATCCTGTCCAACCTGCGGAAGACTTGATATTGATCTGTTCTCCATCGCCAATGAGGTAGAGGAATATATTAGCAAGATCAAGGTTCCGATCAAAGTATCCGTGCTTGGCTGTGCTGTTAACGGTCCTGGAGAGGCGCGTGAAGCCGATATTGGCATCGCTGGCGCACGGGGCGAGGGCATGCTGTTCCGCTATGGCGAGATGATTCGGAAGGTTCCTGAAGCCGATCTGCTGTCAGAGCTCAAGAAGGAAATCGACGAAATCGTTCGGGTATTCGACGCAACGGGAGAAATTCCAGGGCGCAAGCAGCACTCGGTTCACTCCTCATAAATAAGCAGAGACTTCAAACTTTACATTCATAATGCGATTATTCCATCCGGCAAGGGGCAATACTGACAAGTATGAGTCCTGTTAAGCCGGATGTTTTTGTTTTTCAAGAGAGAGGAGCGTAATCGCGATGAATTTAAGTTTGATTTTGATGCTGATTCAAGTGTTTTTTGCTATTGTGATCGGTCTGTACTTTTGGAATTTGCTTCGCAATCAGAAGACCAACCGCACTGCGGTTGACAGAGAATCCCGGAAGGAGATGGACAAGCTGCGCAAGCTTCGATCCATCTCGCTTACAAAGCCGCTGTCCGAGAAAACGAGGCCCCAGAGCATCGGGGATATCATCGGTCAAGTAGACGGGCTCCGTGCGCTCAAGGCGGCGATGTGCAGCGCCAACCCTCAGCATGTTATCATATATGGCCCTCCGGGAGTCGGGAAAACAGCTGCGGCGCGTGTTGTTCTTGAGGAAGCGAAGAAGAATCCGGCTTCGCCCTTTCTTGCGGATGCCAAGTTTACAGAGATCGATGCGACGACTGCGCGATTCGATGAGCGCGGCATCGCTGATCCGTTAATTGGATCGGTCCATGATCCGATCTATCAAGGAGCGGGGGCGATGGGCGTGGCGGGAATTCCCCAGCCCAAGCCTGGCGCTGTAACAAAGGCGCATGGCGGGATGCTCTTTATTGATGAGATCGGCGAATTGCATCCTACCCAGATGAATAAGCTGCTCAAGGTGCTGGAGGACCGCAAGGTTTATTTGGAAAGCGCGTATTACAATTCGGAAGATTCCAATGTTCCGATGTATATCCATGATATTTTTCAGAATGGACTGCCGGCAGACTTCCGTTTAGTCGGTGCGACGACACGCTCCCCGCAGGAGCTGCCGCCTGCACTGAGATCGCGGTGCATGGAAATTTATTTTCGGCCGCTGCTTGCTGATGAGATTAGTCAGATTGCTGTGAATGCGCTCAAGAAAATCGGGCTGCCGCCATGCCAGGAGGCGATAGACGTTGTGAAGAGGTACGCTACCAATGGCCGTGAAGCGGTCAATATGGTTCAATTGGCGGCTGGGCTTGCACTGTCCGAGAAGCGTGATACCGTTGCTGCTGCGGATATCGAATGGGTGGCGAACAGCAGTCAGATTCCGCCTCGTCCAGATCGGAAGGTTCCGGCATTTCCTCAGGTCGGATTTGTTAATGGATTGGCTGTTTATGGTCCGAATATGGGGACGCTTCTGGAGATTGAAGTTAGTGCGATCCCTGCGAAAACAGGCAAAGGCCAATTTACAATTACAGGTGTCGTGGATGAGGAAGAGCTGGGCGGCGGGAATCGCACGCTTAGACGCAAAAGTATGGCAAAGGGCTCCGTGGAGAATGTTCTGACTGTATTAAGGCGAAGCGGCTTCAAGCCGGAAAACTTCGATTTGCATATCAATTTCCCAGGGGGCACGCCCATAGACGGTCCTTCTGCCGGTATTGCGATGGCAACGGCGATTGCGTCAGCCATAAAGGCCGAGCCGATTGATAATAAGCTGGCGATGACAGGCGAGGTCGGCATTCATGGCAACGTAAAGCCGGTAGGCGGAGTGCTGTCCAAGGTAGAGGCTGCGTTTCAGGCAGGGGCCGAGACGGTTATTATTCCACGAGAGAACTGGCAAGCCATTTTTGCTGATTTGAAAGGCCTTCAGGTTATTCCAGTCGATCATATCGACGAGGTGTTCAAGCATGTTTTTGGCCTGATGGAATCGCATATTTCAGCCATTGGACCGGCAGCAAGCAGCGATGTGTTTATAGCGACAGGACTCCCTTATTTGCAGGCTGATTCCGTTGAGTGATAAAATGGTGATTATAAGAAGTTCACCGCTTGCCTAATTGCAGGTAAACTTCAATGATGGAGGTGCTGGTTGTGGGACCTGCTAAATGGAAAGGCCGTCGACTGCCCCTTCTGCCACTCAGAGGGCTCCTTGTATATCCCAGCATGGTGCTTCACCTTGATGTGGGTAGGGAGAAGTCAGTTCGCGCGTTGGATCGCGCCATGCTCGATGATCATATGATTCTGCTCTGTTCACAATCCGAGGTCAATATTGAAGAACCGACGCAGGAAGATATATATCGCGTAGGGACCATTGCTCGTGTGCGACAAATGCTGAAGCTGCCAAACGGAACGATTCGTGTGCTGGTGGAGGGTGTTGTCCGCGCGGAGGTTATGAACTATTTGCCGACTGAAGATTTCTACGAAGTCACGGTAAAAGAGCTTCCTGAGACGGAGTCTACGGACCCGGAGATCGATGCACTTATGCGAACGGTGCTGAATCAGTTCGAGCATTATATTAATTTGTCGAAGAAGGTAACGCCTGAGACTCATGCGGCAGTCTCGGATATTGATGAGCCAGGACGTCTGGCTGACGTTATTACGAGCCATCTATCGCTCAAGATCAAGGATAAGCAGGATATTCTTGAGACGATTGATGTCCGCGCCCGTCTGGAGAAGCTGCTCGATATTCTGAATAATGAGCGCGAAGTGCTGGAGCTGGAACGCAAGATCAGCCAGCGCGTCAAGAAGCAGATGGAGAAGACGCAGAAGGAATATTATTTGCGCGAGCAGATGAAGGCGATCCAGAAGGAGCTTGGCGAGAAGGAGGGCCGCGCCGGAGAGGTGGAGGAGCTGCGCTCGCAGCTGGCTGAATCCGAATTGCCGGACAAGGTGAAAGAGAAGGTTGAGAAGGAAATCGACCGGCTTGAGAAGATGCCTTCTACTTCTGCTGAAGGCGGCGTCATTCGCAATTATATTGATTGGCTGCTGTCGCTTCCCTGGAGCAATAAGACGGAGGATGATTTGAGTGTTGCCAATGCAGAAGCCATTCTGAACGAGGATCATTACGGTCTGGAGAAGCCTAAAGAGCGTGTGCTGGAATATTTGGCGGTTCAGCAGCTGGTCAAGAAGCTCAAGGGCCCTATCCTCTGCCTGGTCGGTCCTCCAGGTGTAGGTAAAACCTCGATGGCTCGCTCCATCGCCAAGTCTCTGGGACGCCAATTCGTCCGCATTTCCCTTGGCGGCGTTCGTGACGAGGCGGAGATCAGAGGACATCGCCGCACCTATGTGGGGGCGATGCCGGGGCGCATCATTCAAGGGATGAAGACAGCGGGGACGAGCAATCCCGTATTTCTGCTGGATGAGATAGACAAGATGGCGATGGACTTCCGCGGAGATCCTGCATCAGCGCTGCTGGAGGTATTGGACCCCGAACAGAACAGCACATTCAGCGATCATTTCATCGAGGTGCCATTCGATCTTTCAAGCGTGATGTTCATTACGACAGCGAATGCGATCCACAATATTCCGCGTCCGCTGCTTGACAGGATGGAAGTGCTGTACATTCCCGGCTATACAGAGCTTGAAAAAATGCAAATTGCGAGCCGTTACCTGCTTCCCAAGCAGAAGCGCGAGCATGGACTGGAAGAGGAAGGGCTGGAGCTGGAAGGTGAGGCTTTGCTCGGACTTATCCGCGAGTATACCCGTGAATCCGGCGTAAGGAATTTGGAACAGCAGGTTGCCGCGTTATGCAGGAAAGCTGCCAAGGCCATTGTGTCCAATGAAGTAGACGGTGTGATTCAGGTGGATTCTGACAAGGTTAAAGAATGGCTGGGACCGCCTAAATTCCGCTACGGCATGGCCGAGCTGGAGGATCAGATCGGAGCGGTGACAGGACTCGCTTGGACCGAGGTGGGAGGCGACACGCTTGTCATTGAGGTGACTGTGCTTCCGGGCACAGGCAAGCTGACACTGACAGGCAAGCTTGGCGATGTCATGAAGGAATCCGCACAGGCGGCCTTCAGCTATACGCGCTCCAAGTCCAAGGAGCTGAATATCGCGTCTGATTTCCACGAGAAGAACGATATTCATATTCATATTCCAGAAGGCGCGATCCCGAAGGATGGCCCTTCAGCTGGCATAACGATGGCTACAGCGCTTATCTCCGCGCTTACGGGCCGACTTGTTTCCAGAGAAGTGGCGATGACGGGAGAGATTACATTGCGCGGCAGAGTGCTGCCAATCGGCGGCCTCAAGGAGAAATCACTTGCGGCGCACAGGGCTGGCATCAAGACTGTGCTTCTGCCCAAAGATAATGAACGTGATCTGAGAGATATTCCGGAGAGTGTGAAGAATGATTTGAACTTTATTCCGGTAGGCCATATGGACGAGGTGCTGTCACATGCCCTTGCCAAAACGCCTGTTGAGACGACGCAAACGCACTAGTGTATCGAAGCGGCAGCAAGCTGAGCTCGGTATGCTAAGAAAGCAGGTTAATCACTGTTATGAATATTAATCAAGCCGAATTTATTATAAGCGCTGTGCAGCCTCACCAATATCCTGAGGACGCCTTGCCAGAGATTGCTCTGGCAGGGCGTTCCAATGTGGGCAAATCCTCATTAATCAACAAAATGATCCAGCGCAAGAGCTTGGCAAGAACCAGCTCCCAGCCGGGCAAGACGCAGCAGCTTAATTATTACAAAATCAATGAGCGGATATATTTCGTGGATTTCCCCGGTTACGGATACGCGAAGGTATCCAAGGTGCAGCGTCAGCAGTGGGGGGATATGATCGAACGGTACATCAGGGAGCGGGAACCGCTCAAGATGCTGCTGCTCATTATTGATGTCAGGCATCCGCCCTCCAAGGATGACTGCCTGATGTACAACTGGCTCAAGCATTATGATATTCCAGTCTGCCTCGTTGTTACGAAGGCGGATAAAATTCCTCGGAGCAAATGGGATAAGCATGTCAAAATAATTAAGCAAACGCTCGAAGCTGATCCCCGTGATCCTGTTGTCCTCTTCTCCTCGGAGACAGGGCTTGGGCGTGAGCAATTATGGGACGTCATTCTTAAAGCGACTGCGGATGGCGTAGAAAGCGTGTGAAGTACCGTTACAATAGTGAGGATAACGCATAAAAGCAAGCACTCATCGTAAAATCTAACGGATTTTTCAGAAATATGCGAGAATATCACGAACAACAGGCAGGAATAAACCGCTCTGATCGGGTATAATATACTTAAACGGATTGTTTAAAAAGGTGTAAGTTCAAAGAATTGAGGAGATTTTTATGGCTCAGCGGATAGCCACGGAATATGTCAAAGCTTCTCTGAAATTAACGGCTGAAGAGATGGCGGGATTTGTCCGGTTTTTTGAAGACCAGCATATTAGACAGCAGGTGCGGGTGCTTGATAACGGCAATCACGAAATGTTTCTTGAGGACGATGCAGGACAGGAAGAAATCCGCTTAACGTTCGAGCGTCAGCAGGATCGGTATGTGTGTGAATTATCTTGCCGATTGATGCATCCGAAGCTTACGAATGCGATGCGCAAGGCAGTATCGGCATTCCGCGGAGATGCAATCGTGAATCGCATTTATCCAACTTATACGATGATCTATCATTATGAGCAAGGCTCCGTGCGCAGAATCGTTGAGACTGCAGGTGGAGAGTCGCGAGTTATCTTTCAGTACAAGAACACGATTGGCCAATTGGAGGCACAGTTCCGCTGCAATGAAGTGGAGCATGAGATTAATGCCATTCAGAATACGATTAATGAATTGCTTGATTTGCGCAATCAATGCAGTGATCGTGGCGAAATCGCCATTATCGACGAACGGCTGAAGGAGCAGACAAAACAGTTGTTCATCCTTGAAGCATAATTCACTTACGCGCATAGAATAGTTGAGTAAAGCCGCTTGTATGGCGGCTTTTTCTAATGCAGCCGCTGCATGTCTCCCATTATGGGGGTGACACTGGCAGAATTCTAAAAAATAACTGTTGCTTTTATTCGCGATAGATGTTATTTTTATTCTCGTTGAAATGAATAATAGGAACCAGGATTCACTCAGGACATGTAATGTTGCGAGAGATTATTCCCTCGGGCAGTGAATGACGTAGGTCCTAGCGGATGAAATTTTTAAACATTTTATTCCTAGGAAGGGGGAACCGGAAGATGGAATACTCAACTTTCGGAAGACACGTTGCTGTTGACACTTGGGGTGTAGATTTCGACCTGCTCAACAACGCGGAATTTTTGCAAGCCCATATGGTGGAGGCTGCAGAAGCATGCGGCGCTACTGTACTCTCTGTGCAAGCTAAGCAATTTGAGCCACAAGGAGCAACTGTGCTCGTAATGCTGTCGGAAAGTCATCTCTCGATTCATACGTATCCAGAAAGAGGCTTCGCTGCTCTTGACTGTTATACGTGTGGAGAAACAGTTGATCCGCAACTCGCGATTGACTACATGATATCTGTATTGAAACCAACGACAACTCATGCAAAGAAGCTAGTTCGCGGTATGGGCGAGCTGCAAGTCGTCGAACCAGAAATGAAGCAGCCCGAGCTTGCTAAGAGCTAAATAAATCTAACTTCAGAATGACTTGGAGAAATCCGGGTCATTTTTTTTATACATCTTTGTTTTCAAACAATTTTCATATTTGCAGGGGTACATGTTGTCGAACTGTGCTATACTAAATGATGAAAAATGATCGTAGAGGCAGGTGAATGCGCATGCACATTATCGTTGTTGGATTGAACTACAGAACGGCTCCAGTCGAGGTGAGGGAACGGTTTACGTTCGCTGATCGCGATTTGCCGGAAGCTCTCAGACAGCTTCAGCATACGAAGAGCATTATGGAATGTGTCATCGTAGCGACCTGCAATCGCACAGAGCTCTACGCGGTTGTTGATCGGCCTCATCTGTGCGGCCATTATATTCGCAACTTTATGGAACAATGGTTCAAGCTGCCAAGAGGGCAGTTTACGAACCATCTATATATGTATGAGGATGAGAAGGCCATTGATCATCTGTTCCGCGTTACTTGCGGATTGGATTCCATGGTTATCGGCGAGACGCAAATTCTCGGACAAGTACGCAACGCATTTCTGCTTGCGCAGAATGAGAAAACGACGGGCACAATGTTTAATACCTTGTTCAAGCAAGCTGTTACGCTAGCGAAGCGGGCACATTCGGAAACCTCGATTGGCGAAGCGGCTGTTTCTGTGAGCTATGCGGCTGTAGAGCTCGGCAAGCGGATATTCGGTCATTTTGCCGGCAAGACGGTTATGATCGTTGGTGCGGGCAAGATGAGCGAGCTTACTGCGAAGCATTTGTATTCCAATGGGGTTGAACGTGTCTTTGTCGTTAATCGTACGTATGATCGCGCTACCCAGCTTGCCGACAAGTTCAACGGGATACCGCTATCGATGAATGAGGCGCTGGGCAAGCTCAATGAAACCGATATTGTAATTAGCTCGACAGGCTCTGACGGCTACGTGCTGGTGAGGGAGCAGGTTGCTGCTGCCATGCAGCGGCGCAAATCCAGACCGCTCTTCATGATTGACATCGCGGTTCCTCGCGATCTAGATCCGGGAATCGCTTCGGTCGAGAATGTATTTTTATATGATATTGACGATCTGGAAGGGATTGTAGAGAGCAATCTGGAGCAGCGGCGTCAGGAGGCTGCCAAGATCGAGACATTTATTACAGATGAGCTGGAGTCATTCCGCCAGTGGTACAAGACGCTTGGTGTCGTGCCGCTCATTCGCGCCTTGCAGGATAAGGCTGCTGCTATTCATGAAGAGACGATGGACAGCATGTACAAGAAGCTGCCCGATCTCGATGATCGGGAGCGGAAGATCATCCGCAAGCTGACCAAGAGTATCGTGAATCAGATGATGCAGGATCCGATTTTGCGCATTAAAGAGCTGGCAGGCGAGAAGCATGGCGATGATGCGATGGATCTGTTTGTGAAATTATTTGCATTGGAAGAGACGCTTGCCGAAGCGAAGAAACAGCAGCGCCAATCAGAGCTGCTTGAGGCCAAATCAACGATTGTGCAGCAGGCCGAATCTGCACCGGCGTTCAGCAAGAGCTTGAATGCGAAGGGATTGCCATCCGTTGCTGGCGCAACGACATAGACAAGTATGGAGTGCCGCTAATACCGGCAAGCAGGCGGCGCTAGGCCGCCGTTTCGCTATCATGAGATAGAAATGCATGGCTCGTGGAGGCGCTTATGATTACGCAAAATTGGTTATATGATGCAATGCTTTATATGTATGCCCTGAGCCTCCTGTTTTACTTTTCCGATTTCGTAGATCGCAATCGGCAGGCAAAACGGATGGGAACAGGGCTCCTTATTTTCGTTTGGGTGCTGCAGACTGCTTTTCTCATACATCGGATTATTTCCCATATTAATCTGTCATTCATGTCCTTGTTTGAATATTTGTTATTCTTTTCGTGGCTGCTAATAACGATTTCGCTTGTTATCAGCCGATTTTTTCGTATTGAGTTTATTGTTTTTTTCGTCAATGTCGCGGGCTTTGCGGTTCTTACACTTAATTTATTTGGCATTCGGTCCGGCGTTTCGCTAGAGCCCTGGCAGGTTGCGCGAGAACTGCTGGTCGTTCACGTAAGTCTGATGATATGCGCCTATGCTGCTTTGACGATTGGAGCGATTTTCTCAGGCATGTACTTATTTCTTCATGGCAGGCTGAAGAGCAGGCGATGGACGAAAACGGTACAAAGGCTGCCAAGTCTTGATGTCATCAATCGGTCGATGTATCGATTCGTGCTCATAGGCACTCCGCTGCTGACGATGTCGCTCGCAATAGCGGTCACTTCAATAATGGTAGAAGGCCGATATGGGCTGCTTCTTGATTTGAAGGTGATTGTTTCGTTGATCGCGATGGTGTTCTATATTTGGAATATGCTTCACTACCGCTGGTTTGACAGTCCGAGCTGGAAGACGGCACGGTGGAATTTGTTCTGCTTTGCATTGCTGCTGTTCACCTTGGTTATCAATGAAGCATCTTCCTTTCATAGCTGGTCGTAAAGCTTAGCTGCAGACCGATTGATTGTTTTGTTAATAAGCGAATTATGTTCTAGCGTCTAGGGTAGCTTGGCTTGTTCAAGTTTGAACGATCATGATCTGTTCTTGGAAGGGGTCTTGACGGATGGTAGCCTACTATCCTGTTATGCTTGATCTTAACGGCAAACGCTGTGTCGTTGTCGGAGGCGGAGCGGTGGCCGAGAGGAAGGTGCGCGGCCTGCTTGCTGCAGGAGCGAACGAGCTGATTGTGGTGAGCCCGCAGGCAACGAGTGGGCTGGAGCAGTTGTCCGCAGAGGGGTCTATCTTGCTGAAGTGCAGGGAATACCTAGAAAGTGATCTCTTCGGGGCAGCGATTGTTTTTGCCGCTACTCCCATACGGAGCGTTAATGATGCAATCGCAACAGCCTGCAGGGCAGCGGCGATATGGGTAAATGTGGCCGATCTTGCCGAACAGGGCGATTTCGTTACGCCTGCAGCAGTCCGTCGCGGAGAGCTGCTAATTGCAATAACGACCGGAGGCGCGAGTCCTGCGCTCACGGCACGAATGAAACGAGAGCTGGAAGCGTTGTATGGCGAGGACTTTGCCGGTCGTCTGGCGCTCCTGAGGGAGCTTCGGGAGCGAATGCTTGCGAGAGAGCCGGATGAAGCGCGAAGGCATGCCATATTGAGGCTAGCCGCTGAGATTGTGGCAGTAGGCAATCCTGCGGAAGTGCGCGCAGACGAAAGTATTGAAGACTGGATAGTAAAGCTGGGGCAGACGGTTGATGGGAGGCATACATAATGGCATATATCAGGGATGGACGGCGAATCATTGTTGTAGGCACACGGCAAAGCGCGCTTGCGCTCACTCAAACAGGACAAGTCATTGATCAGTTGAAAGCACTCTGTGCCTCGCATAATCTCGACTATGAGTTTGAAATTCGCAAAATTGTAACGAAGGGCGACCGTATTCTTGATGTGACATTGTCAAAGGTTGGCGGCAAAGGGCTTTTCGTTAAGGAAATCGAACAGGCGCTCTTCGATGGCGAGATTGATCTGGCTGTTCATAGTATGAAGGATATGCCTTACGAGCTGCCGGAAGGATTAGTGAATGGCGCTATACCGAAACGGGTCGATCCTCGCGATTGCCTAATTAGCAGGGACGGCATGTCTCTGGAGCAGCTGCCTCAGGGGGCGAAGGTTGGCACAAGCAGCCTGCGGCGTGCATGTCAGCTGAAGCGGGCTCGGCCGGATCTGCAGATTGAATCAATAAGAGGCAATATTGATTCGCGGATTCGCAAGCTGGAGACGGAAGGATTCCATGCCATTGTTTTGGCGGCAGCAGGTTTGCAGCGCATGGGCTGGGAAGAGAAAATTTCATCCTATTTGCAAGAGGATGTATCTGTACCGGCTGTTGGTCAAGGGGCGCTAGGGATCGAGTGCCGCGCGGAAGATACGCAGGTGCTGGAGCTGCTGGCATTGTTGAATGATAATGACAGTGCGCTAACCGTTCGTGCTGAACGCAGCTTCCTTGGGGCGCTGAACGGAGGCTGCCAAATTCCGATTGGGGCGCATGCTATCTTGCTCCAATCTAATGATGAGAAAGCTTCGAAGCAGCTGGAGCTTACGGGCATCGTAGGTTTGCCTGACGGTTCGATCTTGCTGAAAGAAACACTTCAAGGAAACAACCCGGAGGAGCTTGGCATTGCACTGGCAGATGCGCTCAAAGCACAAGGGGCAGAACGCATCTTAATTGAATTTGGGGGATGAGCGATGGAGAAGGGGAAAGGAAAAGTATATCTTGTCGGTGCTGGCCCCGGAGATCCAAGGCTGATTACAGTTCGAGGGCAGGAATGCATACGAGCATGCGATGTAGTCGTTTATGATCGCTTAGCTAGTCCCAGACTGCTTAAATTTCTGAAGCCGGGAGCAGAAAAGGTTTATGTCGGCAAGCTTCCCGATCGCCATACAATGAAACAGGAAGAGATTAATCAGCTTCTTGTTGATTTAGCGCTCCAAGGCAAGACCGTGACCAGACTTAAAGGCGGCGATCCGACCGTGTTCGGGCGTGTAGGCGAGGAAGCGGAGTTGCTGTACGACAATGGAATCGAATTCGAAATCGTGCCCGGTATTACATCGGCTATTGCAGTGCCTGCCTATGCCGGCATACCTGTAACACATCGAGACTTGGCCTCTTCCTTATCGATTATTACTGGACACGAAAGCCCGGATAAGCTGGATAGAAGCATTCATTGGGATAAGGTTACCAATGCGACGGGAACACTAATATTTCTAATGGGCGTTGCCAAGATCGGTTATATTGCCGATCAGCTTATTCGTCACGGCAAGCCGCCAGAGACGCCTGTTGCGCTTGTCCGCTGGGGAACGCGGGTAGAGCAGCGAACGATAATCGGCACGCTTCAAACGATAGAGGGCATAGTAGCGGAGGCGAATTTCAAGCCGCCTGCTGTTATTGTTGTCGGTGAGGTTGTCAGACAGCGGGAGAAGCTGAACTGGTATGAACGCAAGCCTCTTTTTGCCACGAGAGTTATGGTCACCAGAGCGAGAGCGCAGAGCAGCGATTTGTCGGATCGTATTGAGGAACTGGGCGGAGAGCCTTGCGAGTTTCCCGTTATTGAGACGAGAGAGCCTGCTAATCCAGCAGTGGTGGGAGCAATTGAGACGGCGCTGCGCAATGCGGACCGTTATGATTGGCTTATATTCACGAGCGTGAATGGCGTTGAATATTTCTTCGGTTATCTTAAGAAGCTTGGCATTGATATTCGGGCCTTCCACAAGGCGCGAATTGCTGCGGTAGGTCCTAAGACGGCAGAAGCATTGGAGCGGAGAGGCCTGCTGATCGACGTGCTGCCAGTTATATTCCAGGCCGAAGGGCTGCTTGACAGCTTGTCCGAAAGCATGAAGCCAGGGCAATGCGCGCTTCTGCCGCGCGGCGATCTGGCACGCGAGGTGCTGCCGCGCCAGCTGGAGGCTAGAGGATTGCAGGCTGTCGAGATTGATGTGTACGAAACGATTATCGCGGAAGATCAGGAAGAGGAAACACTCAAGCTTCTTGTCGATGGCAAGGTAGACGTCATCACCTTCGCCAGCTCCTCTACAGTAACAAATTTGCTTGCTGTCATGAGACGAATGGGCATTGAGGAGCCTCAGCAAGTGCTGAATGGTATAGAGATTGCCTGTATTGGTCCATTGACCGCGAAGACGGCTGTGGAAGCAGGTCTTACGGTTACGATACAACCGGAGGATGCTACAATTGATGCGCTAATTGATGCGATTGCAACTGCAAGACTGACATCCAGAGGGATAACGGCAAAGGAGGCGCCAGAAGAATGAGTTTTCCGATAACAAGACATCGCCGGCTGCGCAGAACGGCTGGGCTTCGCAATTTGGTGCGTGAAACCCAATTAACAGCTCATGATTTCATCTATCCTCTATTTGTGACACATGGAAGCGGTGTGAAGGATGAGATTCCTTCCATGCCTGGCGTTTATCATTTCTCTCTTGATCTCTTGCAGGCTGAGGTCGAAGCTGTCGTAGCTGCCGGTGTGCAGGCCGTACTTATCTTCGGCGTCCCTGATCGCAAGGATGCGTCAGGTTCATCGGCATTTGATGAGGAAGGGATTGTGCAGCAGGCTATTCGTGCTGTTAAAGCATGGGCGCCTCAGCTCGTTGTCGTGGCAGACACCTGCTTATGTCAATTTACCGATCACGGTCATTGCGGCCTCATTCATCACGATGCGCATTCAGGGGCAGCGGAGGTGGACAATGATCCTTCATTGCAGCTGCTGGTCCGTACTGCTGTATCGCAAGCTCAAGCTGGTGCGGATGTGATCGCGCCTTCCAACATGATGGATGGCTTCGTTGCCGCCATTCGCGATGGTTTGGATGAAGCGGGCTATGATATGATCCCGATTATGTCTTATTCCGTTAAATATGCATCGGCCTTCTATGGCCCATTCCGGGATGCAGCCCATTCTACCCCGCAATTCGGTGACCGCAAAACCTATCAGATGGACCCGGCGAATTCCCGCGAGGCGCTTCGTGAGGCGGAATCGGATGTTGTGGAGGGTGCAGATATGCTGATGGTCAAGCCTGCGCTTGCGTATCTGGATGTGCTGCGCATGTTGAAGGAGCACTTTGATCTTCCCGTCGTTGCCTACAATGTAAGTGCTGAATATTCCATGGTAAAAGCTGCGGCGAGCAACGGTTGGATTGACGAGCGGGCTGTCGTGCTGGAGACGCTGACTGGCATGAAGCGTGCAGGGGCCGATCTGATCATAACGTACCATGCTCTTGATGCTGCCAGGTGGCTGAGAGGCGAATAATAGAGGAACGCCTTAACGGTTAACCGTTAAGGCGTGATAGATCGAGCGTGTATTCATTGGAACCGCTGGATAAGATAAGTCGATCCTCCAAATCTCGAAGCACTTGGGAGAGCGCTTGCTTAGGAACGCCAGCCATCTGGGCCAGCTCGTCATAGTTCAATGGAATTCGGATTGTAATTTTATTGCCGATTCGTGATCCATGACGGTTCGCCAGCAGGATAAGGTTCTTGAGCACTCTTGTTCTGGCATCCAGAAAGGTTAAGTCGTACACATGCTGGTTCGTGTCACGCAGACGCCGGCAAAGCTCCGTCATAATGTGATGGGTAATGTCAAAATGGTGACGCAGCAGCTCCAGAAACGGCTTGGCAGTTACAGTTAGCACGGTTGAAGGTTCTACTGCTTGTGCGGATGCGGAGCGTGGCCGGCCATCAATAAGGGACAGCTCGCCGAAGCTTTCGCCTGCTCCTATAAGAGACAGCACCTTCTCTTCTCCCGAAGAGCCGCGTGTGAAGATTTTGATAGATCCCTTGAGCAGAACATAGAAGGCAGCTCCCGGTTCATTCTCATGGAACAGCACAGAGCCAGTAGAGAAAATCTGCTTGTTCGCGATAGACAGGATATGCTGCAGCTGCTCATCATTCAAGCTTTCAAACAGCTGCACCTTTTTTAACATTTCGATCACTACAATCCGCCTCTTTCATATAGGTTTGTCCGTCTATACCAGTTGACTATTCTCATAGAAGTGTACCATAGGAGCATGACTAAATAACAGGTAGGAGTGTCGAATTTGAGCGAAATTTATCGAAAAAGACAGGATGAACGTTCTAAAATTGCTTTTGAAAAAGCGAAAAAGGTTATCCCGGGCGGGGTGAATTCGCCTGTTCGCGCATTCCGCTCTGTCGGTCTGACCCCAGTATATATGGAGCGTGGCGAAGGCTATCGGGTCTATGATATTGACGGCAATAACTATATCGATTATGTCGGTTCCTGGGGACCGCTTATTATGGGGCACGCTCATCCTGAGGTAATCGAGGCCATCAAGCGAACTGCCGAGAAAGGAACAAGCTTCGGCGCGCCGACTGAGCTGGAAACGGTCATGGCCGAGCTTGTGTGCGAGCGTGTTCCGTCTATTGAAGTGGTGAGGATGGTTAACTCCGGCACTGAGGCTACGATGAGCGTTCTCCGCCTGGCAAGAGGATATACGAAGCGCAGCAAAATTTTGAAGTTCGAGGGCTCTTATCACGGTCATGCCGATTCTCTTCTGATCAAAGCAGGATCAGGCGTAGCGACTCTTGGACTGCCGGACAGTCCAGGTGTGCCGGAAAGCATCGCGTCCCATACCATTACCGTGCCTTATAATGATTTGGCTTCTGTCAAGCTGGCGTTCGAGAAGTTCGGCGAGGAGATTGCGTGTATTATTGTCGAGCCTATTGCCGGAAATATGGGGGTCGTTCCTCCGCTTCCAGGCTTTCTGGAAGGTCTGCGCGAGGTTACTGAGCAGTACGGAAGCTTGCTGATCTTCGACGAGGTGATGACAGGCTTCCGTGTTCACTATCATTGTGCGCAAGGCTTGTACGGCATTACACCCGATCTGACCTGTCTGGGCAAAGTCATTGGCGGCGGGTTGCCGGTTGGAGCATATGGCGGTAAACGCGAAATTATGGAGATGATCGCACCAAGCGGACCGATTTATCAAGCGGGCACATTGTCTGGCAATCCACTTGCCATGGCAGCAGGCTATACAACGTTAAGCCTGTTGAAACCGGAAACCTACGAGCATCTGGAAAAGCTGTCTGTGCGACTGCAGCGCGGCTTTGAAGCGAATGCTTCCAAGCATGGGGTCGCATGTACGATTAATCGGGTCGGTTCTATGGTGTGTCCTTTCTTTACAGGGGACCATGTTATTAATTATGATACAGCCAAGGGAGCAGATCTGGAACGGTTTAGAGCATATTTTGGCTACATGCTGGATCAGGGTGTCAGTATTGCGCCATCGCAATTTGAAGGGATGTTCGTCTCTGCGGTTCATGACGAAGCAGCCATTGACGCAACGATTGCAGCGCATGATGAGGCGCTGAGAAGGTTAGTGAATTCGTAATTGCGTGGAATGTGAGTCCACACAATGAATATGTTTTTTGCGACCAGGCTGTTGGTGAATTCCAACAGCCGGTTCTTGTTTTAGGCTTGCGTGGCGATAGCGTATGTGGGCTCAACAAAGGCTTCCCCGCCAATAGGCTGCTCTACGTCACCCTCAGCATGAAAGTGGCGCTGCTTTATCAGTTGCGCCCCCTCACGAATGGCAACGGCTGTGCCACTGGCACTATGTCAGAATGCCAGTATGTCAGTATGTCAGAATGCCAGTATGTCTGAATTCCAGTATGTCAGAATGTCAGAATGTCAGTATCTCAGTATGCCAGTATGCCAGTATGCCAGTATGCCAGAATGCCAGTATGTCTGAATTCCAGTATGTCAGAATGTCAGTATCTCAGTATCTCAGTATGTCAGAACGGCACTATGCCAGTGGCAGACCTGCCGCCTCACACAGCACGAGCATTAAGCCGTTTTTTCCGGCTTAATGCTCGCGAAATGTTCGTTTGGTACGCTGTAAGCAGGTTTTTCCGTTTTAAAGCTACAGAGAAAGCAACCGGAAAGGCTTTGCCCACGCTATAACACGATTTTTCCTGCTTACAGCACACTTCGCGCTGAAATTTCTCGCGTTAACACGGAATTTCCTGCTTACAGCGGATAGTAGCAGTAGACATTGCCTTTGCTGCAATGGGGACCGTTATCTATATTCGTCAACAGTAGGTTGAATAGGAAATAGGAACGATTTCAGTTCATTGTCCATCGGACTTTTACCCGACAGCTTGATTTGACTGGAGATGGACCCGAAATTACGCTTTCTCATCAATTTTTCTGTATTTCTGCAGCGACGAGAATGGTAGCACCGACTGAAAAATCATGCCAATGGGAAAATGCACCGTGGATTGTCACTATAGCCTCTGACGATGCAATATGCTCGGCAACACTTTAAAGATATGCTGCAATGTATTGTACTCGGCAAAACTTGGGGATGCTCGATGCAGTTTTGCGAAGCAAAACCTTTTTAGGGATATGCTCGATGCAGTTTTGCGATGCAAAACTTTTAGGAGGGAGAGCAGTGTGATGGAATGGGACCATATGGTGCGAAATGGGGATTGGCTGGAGCTGCCTGTGGAAGCGCTGGAGGCATGGACGGGCTCCGATTTGCGAAACACATCTGGTGATGGCAATGAAATGACTGGTTTGCGGGCCGAGAGTCATCCGCATCATGTGCGGCAATGGCTGCTGGCTCGTTCGCTGTTTCCGGAGAGATGGATCAACCGCTTGTTCTCAGTAGGTGGTATACAGTTAATGGATGAGGCCGTTCGGCTGCGCGCCTTTCCTTCGGCAGATGTGGAGAGAGAACCGATGTATCGGCTGGCGAAGCTTCCTCCCTCTCCTGCGGAGAAGGGGATATCGATTCTCTATGAGGACGACTGGTGCCTCGTATTGGATAAACCATCCGGTATGCCAGTCCACCCGTCTGCTCCCGGTCAGCGCGGTACGTTGGCTGAAGCAGCGGCGCGTCATTGTTTGATGATGGGAGATCCACAGCCAGTGAAGCATATTCATCGGCTGGATGACGATACAGCAGGCCCTGTGCTTTTCGCAAAGAATGATCTTGCGCAACTGCGTCTTGATGAAGCGATGAGGCAGAAGAGGATTGACAGGCGATATGCCGCAATCGTACAAGGAACGTTATCGCGCAAGCAAGGTACTATTAATGAACCGATAGGCAAGGATCGGCATCATGGCGCCCGCAGACGAGTTTCGAATACAGGGGATCAGGCGGTCACTCACTATAAGGTTGCGGAGGAATATCGTCTGGCCTCGCTGGTGCGACTTCAGCTAGATACCGGCCGGACGCATCAAATTCGTGTGCATATGAGCCATTTGGGGCATCCGCTAGTCGGTGATACGCTATATGGCGGAAGCAATCTTTACCTCAATCATCAGGCGCTTCGCGGTGAGCTTCTTGTTTTTCCGCATCCGTTGACTGGAAATGAAATAACAACAGCTGCTCCAGAGCCTTATTGGTTCACTAAAGTCCGCGAGCAGATCAGCATCGAATAAAAATCGTAGTCATGTTCGTCCTCCCCAGGCCATATAGATAAATAGGGAAGATAGCTGTAACCAAGCTATGAGTAGGGGAAAGGAGGACGACAAGCGTGTCCAACGGGTCGAACGGGTTGCGATTTGACGTATATGAACGTGTGCATTTGCCTGATGACATGGCAGCAATCGATGAACTGGAAGAAATTGAGCTTGTTCCACGCATCCAAATTGTACAGCAAGGTGAACAGGTGCTGCTCAAAGGACATCTGCTGTTAACGGGTATTTATCGAGCGCAGGATGATCCTTCGGTCGAGCAGCCGCTGGAGCATTGGATTCCGGTTGAAATTACGCTGCCGATGAACCGTGTTCATCGGCTTGACGACATCTCGGTAGAAATTGATAATTTCGATGTCGAGCTCCTGTCATCAAGAACACTCAATATTACAGGAGTTCTATCCTTGCTGGGCATTGAGCTGGAAAAGCAGCCCCAGCAGGAGAGCTGGCAGCGGGAAGAGCCATTCACAGTCGTTCATAGGCGTGAAGCGGAGCCTGAACAGGTTGAGCCCTTCAGCAGTTTGGATCAATGGGCAGAGCCGTCAGTTCCCGTAACAGATAATGATCTGGAGCATCGGACGGCTCTGGAGCTACAGCAGCGTGAACGTTTGATTCAAGAAGCAGAGGCTAGGGAGAAGGCGCTGCAGTACGAAGCGGAATCGCAGGAGCAGCTGCTGCGTGAGGCTGCTCGTCGCGAAGAGGAGACACGAGCAGCAATTCGTCGTGAAGAGAGCCAGCGAGCGGCAATTCGGCGCGAGGAGGAAGAGCGTGAAGCATTAGCTCGCAATGAGACTGAGCGCGAGGTAGCGAGGCAGGAGGCTGAGCAGCGAGCGGCTTTTTTCCGGGAGGAGAATGAGTCTGGATCGGCAGCGCAAAAGAATGAAAGCTCGGAACCAGTGAATTCATTCGTCCAGCAGCCGGAACCTGAGCGTGAGCGTTTCGATTCCGGGGCAAATATGGATGAAACAGGTCCTCAGAACAGCGGTAGTGATTCCTTTCAGGAAGCAGCGACGCCCTCGGCTTTTCATGCTCCGCCGCCAATTAGTGATGTGACTTCAGCGGAATTGGATAACAAGAAAGAAATACGTGTTGCGCTAGTGGGCAAATCAGTGACGGCAGAACCTGACCCGGCGGCCTCTGGCCTGGGAATTCGTTCATTGCTCCAGTCGAGCAAGCGTGAGCAGGAGGCAAGGGCGATCGCGGAGCAATCCGCTCAGAAAGCGGCTGAGGAAGCGAATAAGTCGGCTGGCGATGATATTGAATGGAAAAATATTTTCTTCGGCCAGTCCATCGATGAGTCATTCCGCAAGCTGCGCATATGTATTGTGCAGCGCGAGGAGACACTGGAATTAATCGCTGGCCGTTACCAGCTTCAGCCGCGCGAGATCGCACTCTATAATCGCCTCTCCGACGGAAATATTACTGAGGGCCAAGTGCTCTATATACCATGACTTGTTCGCAATCCCCCTTCAGGCCGACGAGGTCTTTGCAGGGGGATTGCTTATCGTTTTCCGCTTTTCAGCGAATATATGGACTGACTTTTTCAATAGCCTGTGAAGGAGAGGCCAGCTGCTGGGATTGACGCGGGTAATTAATAACGTGTATGATAGAAAATATAGGGTTATACTTTGACTATAAAGACGTTGATGGGGAAGAGTGGCAGCTGTGCCTTCAGAGAGTGGAACTGTTACGCTGAGAGGTTCTGCAGGATTGACTGTTGCGACAAGTCACCCCGGAGTTGCTCGAATGAAACGAATCGATTCGTTAGTTCCTGCCGGCAGCAGCCGTTATCTGTTTGAGGTGTCGTACTTAGCGTTATCGCGCTGAACGAAACAAAGGTGGTACCGCGGAAGCTAAACCTTTCGTCCTTTGCAATATAGGGGCGGAAGGTTTTATTTGTTTTTCTCTAAGCAGCTACGTCATCCGGACCGCGTCCCTGGACGCCGGGAGCCGGCTTGCGAAATTATTGGAGGTAGGAAACGATGTCTGAGAAACAAGTGACGACCGAGATGCCGACGACATACGACCCGAAAGCATCGGAAGCACGTTGGTATGAGTATTGGCTGAAAGGCGATTATTTTAAAGCTGGCAACCGGCCTGATGCGCCGTCTTACACGGTCGTTATTCCGCCGCCCAACGTTACAGGATTGCTGCATATCGGGCATGCGCTCGACTGCACGCTTCAGGATATTATGATTCGCACGAAACGGATGCAAGGATTCGATGCATTGTGGCTGCCGGGCAGTGATCATGCCGGCATTGCAACGCAGACGAAGGTGGAGCAGAAGCTGCGCGAGGAGGGAATTTCCCGTCATGATCTGGGTCGGGAGAAGTTTCTTGAGAAGGTATGGGAATGGAAGGAGCATTATGCGGAAACCATTCATCAGCAATGGGCTAAGATGGGCTTCTCACTCGATTACTCCCGCGAAAGGTTCACGCTGGACGAGGGACTTTCTCAAGCGGTTAGAGAAGTATTCGTACGCCTGTACGATAAAGGATTAATATACCGCGGCAAGAAGATCATCAACTGGGACCCTGCTGCCCGAACTGCGTTGTCAGACATTGAGGTGGAGCACAAGGAAGTGAATGGTCACCTCTATCATTTGCAATATCCGCTCAAGGACGGCAGCGGCTTCATGACTGTAGCGACGACACGCCCTGAGACGATGCTTGGCGATACAGCTGTAGCTGTTCATCCTGAGGATGAGCGCTATAAGCATCTGATCGGACAAATGCTGGTGCTTCCAATTATAGGCCGCGAAATTCCGATTGTAGGCGACGAGTATGTGGACAAGGAGTTTGGTTCCGGCGCGGTCAAAATTACACCAGCGCATGATCCGAACGACTTTGAGGTTGGTCAGCGGCATGATCTGGCCCAAATCGTCATCATGGACGAGAGCGGCACGATGAATGAGGAGGCCGGTCCTTATAAGGGACTGGACAGAGCGGTCTGCAGGAAGAGGATCGTTGCTGACCTGCAGAATCAGGGCGTATGCATTCTAATTGAGGACCATGTGCATCAGGTGGGACATAGTGAGCGCAGTGGAGCTGTAATTGAGCCGTATTTGTCCACGCAATGGTTTGTATCCATGAAGCCGCTTGCTGAAACGGCGATAGAAGCGCAGCGTTCTGGCAAAGGCGTTAACTTTGTGCCGGATCGCTTCGAGAAGATCTATTTGAACTGGATTGAGAATGTTCGCGATTGGTGCGTATCACGTCAATTATGGTGGGGACACCGGATTCCGGCGTGGTACTGCGATTCTTGTGAGGCTATGCATGTATCCCGCGAAAACTTGACCGAATGCAGCAAATGCGGCAGCTCCTCGCTACGACAGGATGAGGACGTTCTTGATACGTGGTTCAGCTCGGCCTTATGGCCGTTCTCGACGCTTGGCTGGCCGCAGGAAACGGAAGATATGAAACGCTTCTACCCGACAAGCTTGCTCGTTACGGGCTATGATATTATTTATTTCTGGGTTGCGCGCATGATCTTCACCGCTCTCGAATTTACTGAGCAAATTCCATTCAAGGATGTGCTCACACACGGTCTTGTGCGGGATGAGAATAATCAGAAGATGTCCAAATCGCTTGGCAACGGCGTTGATCCGATTGACGTTATTGAACGTTATGGCGCAGATGCGATGCGGTTCATGCTCTCGACGGGCAGTACGCCAGGACAAGATTTGCGTTTCCGTTGGGACAAGGTGGAGCAGGCACGCAATTTCGCCAATAAAATATGGAATGCTTCGCGCTTTGCCCTCATGAATCTGGAGGGAGTCACAGCGGAGGATATCGATATTAGCGGCAAGCTCGGCACTTCTGACCGCTGGATTCTGCATCGTCTGAATGAAACGTCGCGTGATGTAACGCGCTTGATTGATGTCTATGAATTCGGCGAGACGGGTCGTCTGTTGAATAATTTTATATGGGATGATCTATGCGACTGGTATATTGAGTTCGCGAAGCTGAGCCTGTATGGCAATGATGCCGAAGCGAAGCGGGCAACGCAATCTGTGCTTGCTTATGTGCTGGATCGGACACAGCGGCTCATCCACCCGTTTATGCCGTTTATTAGTGAGGAAATATGGCAACACTTGCCGCATGAGGGAGACACGATTACACTCGCGGAGTGGCCGAAATACGATGCGGCACTGGAAGCGCCGGAGGCTGTTCGCGAGATGGAGCTTCTCATGGCGGTTATCCGCGCGGTTCGGAATATTCGTGCTGAAGTAAACGTACCGATGAGTAAAAAGGTGGAGCTGCTTATTAAGCCTTCCAACGCGGAGGCAGCGGCCATACTGAGCCGCAATGAGGAATTTATTAGCCGCTTCTGCGGTACATCCATGCTGGAGATTGGCGTAGACCTATCAGCTCCTGACAAGGCAATGACCGCCATTATTACGGGTGCGGAGCTGTATTTGCCGCTTGCGGGTCTAATTGATATCGGGCAGGAAATTGCAAGGCTGGAGAAGGAAATTCAGAACTTGAACGCCGAGGTTGAGCGTGTTGAGAAGAAGCTGGGCAATGCAGGGTTCGTATCAAAGGCGCCTGCCAAGGTCATTGAGGAAGAGAAGGCCAAGATGGCTGATTACGCGGATAAACGCGATAAGGTGAGAGCAAGAATAGCGGAGCTGCGCGGATAACGCGCTGCTCCACTGTTTCTGACATCGATGGTTACTGAGGAAGAAGGGCGAGACAATATGAGTGACCAGCATCTGGGAGCTAAGACAGCTCCGTTTGCTACATATGAGGAAGCAAGGGACTGGATCGAAGGACTTGTTCCGTTCGGCATTCGTCCCGGCCTGGAGCGCATCCTGAAGCTGATGGAGGCCTTCGGCAATCCGCAGCGCCGGCTAAAGTTTATTCATGTCGCCGGCACGAATGGCAAGGGATCTACCTGTGCTTATTTGACCAGTGTGCTGATCCATTGCGGTTATGATGTAGGGACCTTTACGTCACCGTATATTACAAAGTTCACGAACCGATTTCAATATAACGGGGTTGATATCCCGGAAGAGACTCTGCTTAAGCTTGCGAATGATCTGAGGCCTTGTGTGGAAGAGATCGCGGCAACTGAGCTAGGGTCTCCGTCTATGTTTGAAGTATCAACTGCACTGGCTATCCTCTATTATGCCAAGGTTGCCTATCCTGATTTTGTCATCATGGAAACTGGGCTTGGGGGCCGGCTTGATGTTACGAATATAATCACGCCTCTCGTTTCGGTCATCACGAATGTAGGCCATGACCATATGGATATTCTGGGGGATACGATTGCGGACATTACGAGGGAGAAGGCTGGGATTATTAAACCTGGTGTACCGGTCGTAAGCGCAGTTACCCAGCCTGAAGCTGTAGATATTATTGTCAATACGGCGAGCAAGAACAACAGCTCCTTATATTTGCTGGGCGACCATTTCTCTGAATCCACGCTTGAGGTGAAGGAGAATAGGCAGACCTTTGCTTTTCGGGGAATTCTCCGTTCGATTGAGCCGCTAACGATCACACTCAGCGGTGCTCATCAACGGACGAATGCTGCGGTTGCTGTTATGACGCTGGAGGTTATGCGCCAGTACTATGCGCTTATTCTGGAAGATGATGATTTGCGCCGGGGATTACAGGAAGCGGCATGGCCTGGACGTCTGGAGATGGTCAAGGAATCACCGCGTATCCTGCTGGACGGAGCGCATAATCCAGAGGGAGCGCAAACGTTGGCGGCGGCGCTTCGCGAGACGTATCGGTATGAGCGGCTTCATCTTATGATCGGGATGCTGGCGAATAAGAATCATAGTGACACATTGCGGCATATACTACCTCTAGTGGATACGCTCGTTGTGACTGAGCCCCATTTCCGCAAAGCAAAGCCTGCAGAGGAGCTTGCATTGCTGGTACAGGAAATGCAGGAGGAAATCGGCAGTGCATTCGAGCTAATAATTGAACCGAACTGGAAAAAAGCGTTGGATCGGCTGCAGCAATTGACCGGCAATGCCGATTTGGCGGTGGTGACCGGCACGCTTTATTTGATTGCCGATGTTCGCTCGCAGTTGCTTTACAACACAGAATCTGAAAAAGGATGGTGATCCGTTTTTGAATAAGGCAGAACACGTTCATTTCATTGGTATCGGCGGGTATGGTATGAGCGCGATTGCGCGGGTCATGCTGGAAATGGGTTATAAGGTGAGCGGCTCTGATGTTGCAGGCCAGGAGCTTACAGAGAAGCTGGCGGCCAAAGGGGCGCATATCTATATCGGACATGAACCAGAGCATGTTAAAGGTGCTGATCTTGTCGTCTATTCAACGGCGCTATCCCGAGATAATGTAGAACGAATAGCGGCGGAGGATCTCAACATCCCGATTCTGCATCGCGCTCAAATGCTCTCCCGACTGATGAATAACGGCAAAGGGGTGGCAGTAGCGGGAGCGCACGGGAAGACGACGACCTCCTCGATGATTGCACTGGTTATGGAAACCTGTGAGCTTGATCCCACCTACATTATCGGCGGAGAAATCGTCAATGTCGGTACGAATGCAAAGGCGGGAAAAGGCGATTATGTAGTTGCGGAAGCTGATGAGAGCGATGGCTCGTTTCTACAGTATCATCCAGCAGTTGCTATCGTGACGAACATCGAGCCTGATCATCTTGAAAACTATGATGGCGATTTCGGCAAGCTGAAATCAGCGTATGTCCAATTTCTCAGTCAAGTCAAGGAAGACGGAAAAGCGATTGTATGTGCGGATGACATCAATATTCAGGAATTGCTTCCTCAGCTTAGTGCGGGTCCGCTTGGCAGTTCGTCATCAGGCCTGATCACTTACGCGATTGATGGAGAGGCCGATTATAAGGCGGAGGACATTGTACTTGGGGATCGTCAGGTTTCGTTCGTTGTGACGCATCTTGGCCAGACTCTTGGTCGCATCAAGCTGTCTGTGCCGGGTCGCCATAACGTATATAATGCAATGGCCACTGTGATAACCTGCTTGGGTGCAGGCATCTCCTTTGATGATATCGCTGCGGCGATCGTTGACTTCCGTGGTGCCAAGCGCCGATTCCAGGTGCTGGGCGAGGTGAATGATATTCTTGTTATTGATGATTACGCGCATCATCCAACCGAGATTCAAGCGACGATAAGTGCAGCTAAAGCAACGGGGAAACGGATTATTGCCGTATTCCAGCCGCAAAGGTATTCGCGTACTTATTTCCTGCTGGAGCAGTTCAGCCGCGCGTTCTCGGAAGCAGATGAAGTCATCATTACAGATATTTATTCACCGGCTGGTGAACAACAAATTGAGGGCGTCAATTCCAAGCGGCTAGTGGAGTTGATCTTATTGAATAGCAATAAAAACACGACCTATATACCGAGCAAGGAAGAGGTCCAGGAAGTGCTGATCGCACGAGTAGCGCCTGGCGACCTTGTTATTACAATGGGAGCGGGGGATATTTGGAAAGCTGCCGACGGCCTGGCCAAATCCCTCCGCGCAAAGCATGGGGAGTAGCAATATTATGAAACTGAAAGGGACTATTCC
Organism: Paenibacillus plantiphilus; assembly: GCF_927798095.1. GTDB lineage: Bacteria > Bacillota > Bacilli > Paenibacillales > Paenibacillaceae > Paenibacillus_Z > Paenibacillus_Z plantiphilus. Next base: position 62,699 of record NZ_CAKMMF010000010.1, read on the forward strand.
GGATTATCGGAATAGTCCTTTTTAACATAAATTTCGGCTCTAGTCAGGAGGGTTTGATCTGTGGGAATTCTAAGAATGGACTCATGGACACGAGCAATTGTGTGCGAAGCGAAGGTTGTCATGAACGGCGTGGAGTGCGGGGCGTCGATGCTGGAGACAACTGTAAGCGGAACAGTCGGCCCGAAGAAGCCAAAAAACATAAAGCTTTTTTCGATGAAGAATCGTCAATTCTTTATAGGCAGGGACTAGCTTATTATCAAGATGGCTGCTCGTATTAATTAGGACTTGCATCAATGCTTGTTGCCTGGAGGCAGAGGGCTGGCGGGGCGGCTTTCAGGTTCTAAATCTCTCAAACTCTTCATACTCTATCATTAGAGAATGTGGACAAGGAGAGAGTGAGATGAATCAAAAAGCACGCATTACATACCGATTCGACAAAGGCAATGGAGCCCGCGAAGAGCGGAAGTCGGAAGCAGCGGAGCAACGAGTACAATCCAATGTCGTGTCTTTTTTTCAGGAAGAGTTGACATTCACATCAGACATTGGGAGCTGGAAAAGTCCGTTTCAAGATGATGCGCGTGCGCTTGAGGAGCTGATTCGCGCAACAGACGGCAACGATACAGCGTCAAGGCCGCTTAAAGGCTTGCGTAAAGCAGCCGTCCCTGCGAAACAGCCTAATGACATATCTCCAGCCAAAGGGCCGAATGAAACGAAGCCAGCTACTATGGAAGCAGAAGCGTTCATGCCCAGTGAAGCGCCGGCTGACCAGAACTTGAAACCCAATATCGATTGGAGCAACTACATTCCTCTAGGTGATGAAGGCCGCCCATATGTAGAGAAACGTGGGCAAAGCCCGGAAGTTATCCCGCCGCCGCCACGAAATGTGAATGCGCATATGGAGGAAACAGAGCTTCTCCTAACCAAAGATGTTCGTGCTGGAGAGTCGAGCTTACTCGGGCGCGGAGCTCTTGTAACAGCGGTGCCTTACCGCCCAGGCCGCGGTCCTTCCTGGTACAAAGTACTGGCCTCTGTGATCGGGGCTGTGGCAACAGGGGCGTTATTCGGTTATTTGGTGCTCGCTTTGTTCACAGGCGACCAGACCGGAGGTGCTGTTGATTCTGTGAATATGGCAGCGAATGCGCAGAGCTCTCTGGATGATGCCAATTCCGATGGCAATCTGTCCGGCAGCACAACGGGGCTTTCTCCATCTACTAACGGTGCGAATGACATATCCGGTAGCGGGAAAGATATAACATCCGGATCAATAGTTGGAGGAACTGTTCCCGTCAACATACCGGCAGCAACCTATTATATGCTTCAATATGGGGTGTTCAGCAGCAAGGACGGGCTGGATGAAGCAATTGCCGGGCTCAATGACAAGGGACTTGCCGCAGCGCAGCTTGCTTCGAATGACGATTTCAGAGTTTTCATAGGCATGGCAGGCGACCGCAGCAATGCCCTTATGTTGAGCCAGATTCTCGCGGATATGGAGCTGTACGTGAAGGAAATCAATCAGCCGGCCATATCCTCCCTTACCTTTGCTGGCGATGCCTCGACTGCTGAGACGTTCTTCAGGCAAACGCGTGAACTGATTGACAAGCTGGGGAATATGACAGTAGCGAAGCTTGTTCAAAGTACAGACGGGGTTGGGGATTGGAGCGATCTGCATCAGAAGTGGACACAGACCTCTGCACGCATGGAGTCGGGTGTTGTTGATAACGTTGGACGAACCTCGCTTCACAAGCTTCAGCAAGCGATTAATACTGCTGTGATTGCTTCGGGAGAATATGAGAAAAATAATTCGGATGCGCATCTTTGGTCCATACAGACGGCGTTGATGGAGGCGATTTTTGTTCAGAATGAATGGTTTGCGTCAATGGACGCATTGTAAAGCGATCCTTTCGAGCGTATAATAAAGTGGGTGTCAAAATATGGCGAGGGACGTTGGAAGATGAAGAAAAATATATGGATTTTATTGCTATTCATCATAATTGGTCTACTGACCGGCGCATTGCTGTCGCGATGGTTGGAGCCCGTCCCGGGACTATCATTTTTGACGAAAACGTCAGAAATTGAATGGTCTCCTGCTGCTGATTTGCTTGTGTTCAGCTATGATTTAACCATCCACATCAATATAAGCCTGTTGAGCATGATCGGTGTCATCATTGCCATATGGGTATATCGCAGAATGTAGAACAGATTCTCCGTGTAGAAGGAGTGCTACAAATAATGGGTTCGTCAACGAATGCGAAGCCGTTCATTGCCAGCCAGCTTGTACTGGCATCGTCTTCACCGCGCCGGCGGGAACTGGTCGCAACGCTCGACCTTTCCTTGCCGGTTCTCATTTTGTCGACAGATGCAGATGAAGGGACGCCTGCTGATTGGAGTCCTTCTTACATAGTCGAACAGCTGGCATTGAGGAAAGCGCGCGCAGCTGTCCCATTGCTTGGTGAAGAGCAAGCGGCAGGGTCCATAATTGTCGGTGCGGATACAATCGTTGTGCTGGACGGTGAAGTCCTGGGCAAGCCGCAGAATACAGCTGATGCAGTATCCATGCTGAGCCGCCTGCAAGGAAGAGAGCATGAGGTTTACTCCGGCGTTGCATGTATAAGCTGGGATGGCGAGCATGAGCTTGTTACCCACCGCAAAACACGCGTTTCTATGAAATCGCTTGATCATGAGCAAATTCGCCGTTATGTCGCTACCGGCGAGCCGATGGACAAGGCGGGGAGTTATGCCATTCAAGGTATTGGCGCAACCATAGTGGAACGGATTGACGGCTGCTATTTTAACGTAGTAGGGCTTCCGCTCTCCTTATTGTCGGATATGCTGTCGAGCTTTGGCGTGGACGTTATTTAGAACATGTAGAAAGCAGGTATGGACATGAATACGCAGCCTCATATGTTGCGGGATGTCCCTAACGAAGACCGACCTAGAGAGCGCATGATGACAGTTGGGGCCGAAGCACTAAGCCACGCGGAATTGCTTGCGATTTTACTAAGGACGGGAACGAAACGCGAATCTGCGGTCACGCTTGCCTCACGTATTCTGACAGAATGCGGAAGTCTGCGTGGTCTTGTTGATATGAGTATTGAGGAAATGACAACTATACGTGGAATAGGTCCCGCCAAAGCGGTTCAACTGCGTGCAGGGATTGAGCTTGGTCGTCGATTGTCCAGAAGCAGGCAAGGAGATTTGCCAACAATACGTAAGCCAGCGGATGCGGCAAACCTCATGATGGAGGAGCTTCGCTATCTGAAGAAGGAGCATTTCATCTGTTTATTTCTGAATACGAAGAATCAGGTTATCCATCGTGAAACGTTGTCGGTCGGTACATTGAATGCATCGCTTGTGCATCCTCGTGAAGTGTTTCGCTCTGCGATCAAATGCAGCAGCGCTTCGATAATTTGCCTGCATAACCACCCTAGCGGCGATCCAACGCCAAGTCCGGAAGATGTAGCGCTGACACAGCGGCTGAAGGATGCGGGGGAACTTGTCGGGATTGATATTCTTGACCATTTGGTAATAGGTGACAATCGCTTTATAAGTTTGAAGGAGCAAGGTTACATGTAATATAATAATAAGGATTGTCTTAGAAGAGAAAGGAAGATTAACATGTTCGGTGGATTCTCTAAGGATCTGGGTATCGATCTTGGAACGGCGAATACCCTTGTATATTTAAGAGGCAAAGGCATTGTAGTCAGAGAGCCTTCGGTAGTTGCGATACGGACGGATACAAAAAAAATTGAGGCAGTCGGCGAGGACGCCAAAAAAATGATCGGACGCACGCCAGGCAACATTCGCGCTGTCAGGCCGATGAAGGACGGCGTTATTGCGGACTTCGAAACGACGGCAACGATGATCAAATATTTCATCCGTCAGGCACAGAAAACACGGTCATTGTTCCCGCGTCATCCGAATGTAATGGTCTGTGTGCCCTCTGGCATTACAGCGGTTGAACAAAGAGCGGTTAAGGATGCGACAGAGCAAGCAGGAGCGAAGGAGGCCTTTACGATTGAAGAGCCGTTCGCGGCAGCAATTGGCGCGGATTTGCCTGTATGGGAGCCAACGGGCAGCATGGTTGTCGATATTGGCGGCGGTACGACAGAGGTGGCTGTTATTTCGCTCGGCGGAATCGTAACGAGCCGTTCGATCCGCGTAGCTGGTGATGAAATGGATGAGGCCATCATTCAGTATGTGAAACGTATGTATAACCTGATGATTGGCGAGAGAACCTCGGAGCAGTTGAAGATGGAGATCGGCTCGGCGCTCATGATGGAGAAGCCGGACACAATTGATATTCGCGGCCGCGACCTTGTGAGCGGCTTGCCGAAGACATTGTCTATTTCCTCGGATGAGATCACGGAAGCGTTGATGGATACCGTCAATGCGATCGTTGAAGCTGTGAAGGTAACGCTGGAGAAATGTCCGCCGGAGCTGTCCTCTGATATTATGGACCGTGGAATTGTGCTGACAGGCGGAGGCGCGCTGCTGCGGAATCTTGATAAATTGCTTGCTCGCGAGACTGGAATGCCAGTAATCGTTGCAGAGAATCCGCTTGATTGTGTAGCAATCGGAACTGGCAGAGCATTGGATCATATTGATCTATTCAAAACAAGAAGCGGTCCTGTTTCTCGTTCCAAACGATAACGTCCGCTTGCACGTAGACAACGGATGATTGGAATGGGCGGGTGAGCGAAATTGTTTAATTGGATGCGCAACAAACGGATGTTTGTGCTAATGATCGTTTTTATTGTGTTTGTTGCTGTGCTAGGTTTCTCCATCGGGGATCGGAAGAAGCTGTCCTGGCCGGAAAATTTCGTAATGGATGCTTCCGGGTTTCTACAGGAGTGGCTGTATAGGCCAGCAGGATATATTGGAGGTTTCTTCGAGGATATTGCCACAATGCGGGAGCTCTCCAAGGAGAATGAGCAGCTGCGGATTACTGCCGCAGCTTATGCTCGCGACAAAATCAATTACAATCAGATCGAACAGCGTAATATTGAGCTGATGGAGGCGCTTGAGTTTACCGAGCGTCAGAAACAAAGCAACAAGTACAATTATTTGATCGCGCAAGTTGTTTCTGCCAGCAATGATCCCTATAATCCTACCATTCGCATTAATCTTGGTTCCAAGGATGGCATTCAGCCGAATATGGTCGTTGTAACAACGAAAGGTCTTGTAGGGCTAATAAGCCGGGTCGATCCGTTCTATTCCTCCGTCATGCCGATTACGGAGCTGGACGTGAGATCGCCGGATTCCAAATTGATTGCGGCAACGGTGCTTCGTGAGGGCAAGGGGAAAGAGGAGCAGGAATCATTCGGAATGATCGAGAGCTATGACAAAGATACAGGCATGCTGATGATGACAAAGATCGAGAAAGACGACAAGCTGAAGAAGGGTGATGTTATTATCACCTCCGGGCTAGGCAAAGTGTTTCCCTATGGGATGATTATCGGAACGGTTGATAACAGGCAGGTGGGCGACTTTGGCTTGACGCACACGGCAACGATCGATCCGGCAGCAGACTTCGATAAACTGACCAATGTGTTTGTCGTCCAAATGCCGAATATGGAGGAGAGCGGGCAATGAGCATGCAGCGGATTATCGTTGTCATGCTGCTCTTCTTCCTGTCGGAAGGGACAATCTTTTATTGGCTGCTGCCTGAGAGCTTGATTGGACGTGTCGTTCCTCATTTCATGCTTGCATTCGTGCTTTTTGCCGGGCTGTATCGCAATCGTCATACTGCCCTTATTCTGGGCATGTCGTTTGGACTGCTGCAGGATCTCGCATTTTATGGGAAAATTATCGGGGTGCATGCCTTTACAATGGCGACTGTCGGATATTTGGCCGGCTTGCTGATGGAACGCAAAAGAAGCACGTTGTTTATGGCCATGTCTATGATATTGATGTCCACTCTCGTATATGACACGATTGTTTATTTCATATACAGCGTGTTCAAGCTCACTCATGGGACATTCCAATGGGCGCTGCTGCATCATATTCTGCCAAGCCTGTTTCTGCAGGTTCTCTTCTCTTTGGCCTTGTATGTGCCCCTGCGCCGATGGTTTGAAAGCAGCGGTAAAAAGAAATCCGACGAGGATGAGGAATAGCAGCAGGAATTGTTCCATTCAGCAAGAATCGTATAGAAACAGATTTGAAAGAGCGAAGAAGCATGCAGATAGCTGGGCAGACAGATGCTTTCAAAGCAAGCAGAAAGCTTTAAGGAGGGGCGAGCGTGACCGATAAGCAGCATATTACGATAAAGGGAGTCAAGGAAGGGCTTGTCTTCCTTCTTGATGATAAATGCGAATTTTCTGCGCTGCTGGATGAGCTTCAATTCAAATTGGAAAAGTCGCATCAACAGCTGTTGACCGGTCCGATCGTCCATGTTCATGTGAAGCTCGGCGCACGCCAAGCCAGCGAAGAGGAGAAGGAGAGCATTAAAGCTGCTATTCGTCAGCGCGGCAATCTGCTTGTTCAGTCCGTTGAAAGCGATGTTCCGCAGGAGCCTGAGGGCGAGAATCCGCATAATCTGAAGGTGCATACGGGCATTATACGCTCCGGACAAACGCTTGAACATAACGGCAGCCTGCTGCTTATGGGCGATGTGAACCCCGGGGGCACGCTGCTTTGCACAGGCGACATCTATGTGCTTGGCGCTCTTCGCGGCCTGGCGCATGCGGGCATGCAAGGGCGGGAGGAATCGATAATTGCGGCCTCGTTGATGCGTCCGACTCAGCTGCGGATCGGTGAAGTGATTAGCCGTCCGCCGGATGAGTGGATGAGCGGGGACGCCGCAATGGAATTCGCTTATTTGAGCGAAGGCGTAATGAAAATCGATAAGATGACGCAGCTGCATCGTTTGCGGATACAGCCTGTCGTGTTTAAAGCATAGCAGAGAACAACCTTACAATTGACTGTTATCCCCAGTCGGTTCATAATCGAAACTAGCGGATACAGTGAGGAGTGGCAAGTCATGGGAGAAGCGATAGTAATAACATCGGGGAAGGGCGGAGTCGGCAAAACGACGACCTCGGCTAATTTAGGTACAGCGCTTGCATTGCTTGGCAAGAAGGTATGCATGGTCGATACGGATATCGGCTTGCGCAATCTGGATGTTGTGATGGGGCTGGAGAACCGCATCATCTATGATCTGATCGATGTGGCGGAGGGACGCTGCCGTCTGAATCAAGCGCTTGTGAAGGACAAACGGTTCGACGAGCTGTACATGCTGCCGGCTGCCCAAACGAAGGATAAGCATGACATAGATCCTGAGCAGGTACGCGATATTATTCTGGAGCTGAAGAAGGATTATGATTATGTCATTATCGATTGTCCAGCAGGTATCGAGCAGGGCTTCCGCAATGCTGTTGCCGGGGCAGACAGGGCGATTGTTGTGACGACACCCGAGAATGCTGCGGTAAGGGATGCGGATCGGGTTATCGGACTTTTGGAGCAGTCTCAGGTTCCTGCACGGCTGGTTATCAATCGAATTCGGGCAAATATGGTTCGATCAGGCGAGATGCTTGATATTGATGAGATTTGCCAGGTGCTGGCTGTTGATCTTCTCGGCATTGTGCCAGATGACGAGAAAGTCATTCGAGCAGCGAATGCCGGTGAGCCGACGGTTATGGACCCCTCCTCGCGAGCTGCGATTGCCTACCGCAACATAGCCCGCAGAATGCTGGGAGATATGGTTCCTTTAATGCCGCTAGAGGAAAAATCAGGTGTTATTAAGCGGTTTCGCAAGTTTCTTGGAATAGGATGATCAGATTGTGATAGGAAAACTGAAAAAACTGGATTGGGGCATGCTGCTCATTCTACTGGCTTTGATGGTTGTCAGTTTTTTTATTGTTCGTAGTGCGACAAGCGTCACTCCAGGCTATGAAAATTATGATATTAAGGTGCTGATCTTCTACGGAATCGGTTTCGTTGTCGCGATTTCACTGGTTTTGATCGATTATCGTGTTTTACTGAAATCCTGGCTATTTCTATATGGCTTAGGTATTGTGCTCTTGGTCGTCGTCTATTTAACTGCTGAAGAAATTAATGGCGCCAGAGCTTGGTTCGAGCTTCCCGGAGGTCTTCAATTCCAGCCTGCGGAAATGGTGAAGATCATACTCATCATTACAGTTGCTTTTCTGATGGGAAGGCGTCAAGGCGAACCCCTTAGGGTGCGTCAGGATTTGCTGGTCATTGCAGTCGTTTCCTTTGTGCCGTTCGTACTAGTAGTGATCCAGCCTGATCTGGGGAATGCGATTATTTATCTGGTTATACTGCTCGGCATGTTATGGATCGGGAATGTTAGATACTTACATGTGCTGCTCGGGTTAACCATGGTTATCGGAGCAATAATGCTGTTTGGGTACCTGTTCAACTCGTTTAACACTGAAATCTATGATTACCTTAATGAGCATAAGAAGGGTCACTGGCATGAGCGGATCAATGGATTCATCAATCCCAGTGAGGCTTCTGCCAATGAGGTGTATCAAGCGGAGAAAGCGAAGATTGCAATCAGCTCAGGAGGTCTTACCGGAGACGGTTATTTGCAGGGGGATTCCAAGAACCGAGGGTTTATTCCATACCCTTATTCGGATGCGATATTCGCTGTCATCGGAGAGGAATTCGGGTTTCAAGGCGCCGCCGTGGTACTTATGCTGTATTTCCTGCTGATCTATCGAATGATAATCATTGCTTTTCAATGCTTTGATTTGCGTGGTTCTTTTATCATTGTCGGCATCATCTCTATGTATGTCTTTCAGGTGTACCAGAATATAGGGATGATGATCGGGCTCATGCCGATAACAGGGATAACACTGCCGTTCATCAGTTATGGTGGAACATCACTGCTTCTGAACATGCTAAGTATCGGCATTGTGTTCAGTGTCAAGGCGCATCAGGAGAAATATGAGATGGTGGAATAGCCGTTTAGCGAACTATCGCTAGACGGCTTTTCCATTTGTGAACCACATAAAGCGGCCTGTCTCCTCATATACATAAAGCGAACAAGCTGTCTGTATCTGTATAGGGGGATGGGAGATGGATGCAAAAAAGGGTGTTCGAGAGCGCAGGCAAGAACGGATAAGAGAGATTATGAATGCGAAGCAATCGATGGCTATGACATTGCTGGATAATGAGCTTCCCCATCAAAATATAGGGCCACAGCCTCCGGCTGGATGGAAGTCGCAGCCTCTGCCCGAGGTGCTTCATATCCCGAAAGCGTCGTCATTGGATGCTGCCGGACCTGACCCGGAGCAATTGTGGAAATCGCAAGCCAACCCGTGGGAAAGCGCAGGATGGAGAATGGCAAGAGATGCGCGCGCAAGTGTGGGAATTAAGGGGGGAGAGCAGCGGGATCCGATTAAACGCTATCCCTCTTTCATCCGAGGTTTTTTTATTCAGACGATTGTGTCTGCAGCACTATTCTTTATTATTGTCGCAATGTTTCGGATTGATATGCCTCAATTCAAGAGAGGACAGGAATTTGTTGCGGTTGCGCTTACTGACAATATCGACTTTGATACAGCAGCTGCCTGGTACGATGCAACATTCGCGGGCGCACCCTCGTTCATTCCTCTCTTCGGAGGGGATGACTCGAAGGAATCGAAGCTGGTAGGAGGAGATGTCTCGCTTCCTGTCGTTGCACCGCTGAATAATGGGACGGTCGTTCGTACTTTCGCGGAGACGCTTGGTGGTGTGGAGATCGCCGGGGAATCAGAGGAACGGGTGTCGGCTGTTGAGACTGGACGTGTTCTGCTCGTCACGCAAGATGAGAAGGCGGGGAAGACGGTAGTTCTACAGCATATGAACGAGAGGCAAACCATTTATGGCGGTATTGAGAAAGCAGCTGTTGCGGTTGGCGATTGGGTTGAAGGCGGGAATGTAATTGGCACTTTGCCCGCAGCGGGTGAGAATGAAAGCAGTTTGTTGTTCTTTGCGGTGAAACAGAAGAACCGTTATGTCAATCCGGCGGATGTTGTCCCGCTTGATTAGGATGAAAGGGATCGCATGGTCTGTACACCCGCTGTTTGTACTCGTAATGATGGCTTCGGTCATTACAGGTTATTTTATCGAGTTGTTTACATTATTCACCATCGTATTCGTCCATGAGTTGGGACATGTTATTGCGGCCCGCAGCTTTGGCTGGAGGATTCGCGAGGTGAAGCTGCTTCCCTTCGGCGGTGTTGCAGAGGTTGAGGAAGCGGGAACGATGCCATCACGGGAAGAGGCAATCGTGGCAATAGCCGGTCCGCTGCAAAATGTATGGATGGGGGCGGCTGCCTGGTTGTTCGGTCTGCTGGGCTGGTGGAGTCCCGAATGGTCGGAATATGTGTGGCAGGCGAATGCCATGATCGGCTTGTTCAACCTGCTGCCGATTTTGCCGCTGGATGGCGGCAAATTGCTGCACGCTTGGCTCAGCCGAATGTTTACCTTTCATCAATCATTAGTGTGGGGGGCTCGCATAAGCCTCCTTCTTAGCGGAGCCATGGTCATCTTCTCTCTTGTACCGGCATTTCTCCCGGAGGGAGGCGGCAGTGGAATCCAGGCCAATCTGCTGGTGGTGGGCTTATTTCTGTTTGTTACGAATTGGACGTATTACCGCTATATACCGTTCGTCTTTCTTCGTTTCTTGACCAATCGGGGGCTGGCGGCTTCCAAATCCATTGCCCAAGGCGTTTGGGCGATTCCTATTGCCGTCTCCAAGCGCCATTCGGTTGCGGCTGTATTGCGGCTGTTCAAGCGCGACAGCTATCATCTGATTGTAATAATGGAGGATTCGGGGGACATTATGGCCATCCTTCCTGAGCAACAGCTGGTAGAAGATTTTTTGACCGATGGAAAGGCTGACCGTGCAGTTTTGGAGCTTTTCATGTAAAATAGATAGAAATAGATATAGATAGAAATAGATGAGGCAGGTGTTCGAATAACGATGAAACAAATGTTGATTCACGGACAAAGCGACATGCTGCAAACGGCAATTATTCAGGAAGGCCAGTTGATAGAATATGATATGGAGAAAAGCACTGTCGCTGGCCAGTTAGTCGGCAGCATCTATAAAGGGCGAGTCATAAATGTTCTGCCTGGCATGCAAGCCGCTTTTGTCGATATTGGTTTTAACAAGAATGCCTTCCTTTACATCGATGATGTGCTGCATCCCAATCTGGAGCGTCAGCCCAAAGAGAAGCCGCCGATTACACAGCTGCTCAAGGCCGGACAAGAGGTGGTTGTTCAAATTATGAAAGAACCTCTGGGCAGCAAGGGCGCGCGTGTAACGACACATTACTCGCTGCCTGGCCGGTTCCTTGTCTATATGCCTCATGCCGATTATGTCGGTGTTTCGAAGAAGGTTAGCGGAGAGCAAGAGCGTGGACGGCTACGCTCCATTGGCGAATCAATCCGGCAATCAGGTGAAGGGGTTATTATGCGAACTGCTGCAGACAGCGAGAGCTATGACTCCCTGCAATCGGATTTGGAGCTCCTCAGAGAGATCTGGACGGGGATCGAGAATCGGGCAAAAGTCGGGACAGCGCCTGCTGAGCTGCACCGTGAGGCAGGATTGGTGCATCGGCTTGTAAGAGACCTGCTGAACGCACAGATGGATGAGGTATGGATTAATGATTCCGGACGTTATGAGGAGATGGAGCGCCTCATGCGCGAGATGGCTCCAGCTATGCTGCCCCGACTGAAATTGTATGAGGCTGGGAACAGTGCCTCATTATTCGATCGATATGGAGTCAACGAGCAGCTCCATAGCGCATTTGAACGGAGAATTCAGCTGGGCAGCGGCGGTGATCTGATCTGGGATCAGACGGAGGCGTTGACTGTGGTGGATGTGAATACAGGCAGGTTCGTCGGCACGAGCGATCTGGAGGATACGGTATTCAAGACCAATATGGAGGCGGCGGAGCAAATAGCCAGATTGCTTCGATTGCGTGATGTGGGCGGCATTATTATTATTGATTTCATAGACATGGAGCAGCATGCTCATCGGGAGCAAATTATGGCCCGCCTTGAACAAATCATGCGTGAAGATCGCACGAAATGCCAGGTGGTAGGTTGGACAAGACTCGGGTTGCTGGAGATGACCCGCAAGAAAGTGCGCGAGCATGCGCTAAGTCCGCGCCATGAAACGTGCAGTGTATGCAAGGGAAGAGGCAAGCTGTAGTTCTTGTCTTATGCTCTGCCAGGCTTGTGAATCGATTTGATATGTGCTGAATGCCAACATTTGGACAGGCTATCTGGTGTAATGAGCTCAATAATTCCTCCCTCAACGGCTTGCACTCGTCCAACCTGGTTGGTTCGAAGTCCCAAATCAAGAACGACAATCGTACCTGCGCAAGTTTTGAGCTGTTCCTGCCAGGTTTGCTTCAATAGATGGGGGTCTGCCAGCAGGCTGGCGTCCTTGTCCAAGAAGCCTTCTGCTGCAGCGGGAGAGAACCACTTGATATGGAATGTTGGAATGTAGGAAATATGGTGACGTACAGTGTCTAACACAATATAGTCGTCCTTGATGTGCAGAATCTGCCCATACAGCGTTTGCTGTCCGGTAATATAGAGGGCTACAAATTCACCTAGCGCAGTTTGAAGCAGTGAGTTGAAATCGCTGCCGCTGGCGGTCCATCGCGGAACAGAGGATGTCGTCGTCTGTGTATCCAGGTCGGCAGTCAACAGATGAAGATGGTGTAATGCGATGTAATAATAGCTGCTGTCTCTATGCACGACGAGGTAATCTTCACCAATATCGATAAGCACGCCAGTCATTCCCCTATAATCTGTCACATCAATTGCGACAGGCTTTCCCAGGTACGGTTTGAATAAGCTCATATCGAACACTCCCTTCGTTCAAGGATTAATAGAGCCAGTTGACCCAATAGAACAATGCGATGAGCGTGAATAGAACGGTCGGCGGAATAACAATGATCGTAATCCTCGTGTAATCCTTCCACGTAATTTTCACTTTGTTTTTTCTCAAAATATGCATCCAAATCAACGAAGCCAACGTACCAATCGGCAGCAGCAAGGAGCCGATATCACTGCCAATGACATTAGCCAAATAAGCGATCTTGAGCGATAGCGGATCGAGATTCATTTCGGTTAGGGTAAGTGTGCCGATCATGAGTGCGGGGTGATTATTGAACAAGGTGGACATCAGGCTCTGCACCGCTCCCATAATTAAGCTGGCATTGAACAAGCTGCCCTGGACGACGGGGCTGAAGAAGTTGACGAGCCAGTTGGTAAGCCCGATATTGTGCAGGCCATAAATAATGACATACATGCCGAATGCGAAGATGAGGATATGCCAAGGCGTCTTTTTCACCATGTCCATCGGAGGCATTCGCAAGTAATACCATCTCCATCCCAAGAGCAGACAGGAGCCAACTACGGAGACAATCTCAATAGGGATTTCAAAGTACGAGGCTATAAACAGACTGACACGAACGGCGAATACGAACAATAGCACCTTCTGCATGAAGCGGGTTCTCTGCTTGGAGCTCATTGCGCTAAGCTTGGATACTGGCTGGTTCTTAAGCGGATGATGCCAGCGGTCCATTCCGGTTGCCCACAGCTTGTTCGATAGCAGAGGCAGCCGTTTGGGGATGACTTTGTAGCTGCATAAGAAAAGCAGGAGGACTAGAAATATGAGACCGAGAGTTGCGGGAACAAACATCATGATCGTGTGCATATACAGATCCATATGAACGATCTTCAGGGCAATCAAATTGACGATATTGCTGACCCCGATAGGAGCGCTCGAAGCTGTGGCGACCAGTGCGCCAGAAAGCAGATAAGGGATTTTCTGATGATTTTTGAGGCCCAGATTCTGAAGCAGAATGAGCAGGATCGGAGTCGTTATGAGAATGCTGCCGTCATTGTTGAAGAACAGTGTCATCAAGAAGCAGATCAGATTCACATACCAGAATAGCCGTATGCCGGAACCTTTCGCTCTGGCTGCCAGACCTTCCGCTGCCCATAAGAAGAAGCCGAAGCTTTCCAGTACGACTGCCATTACGATTGTAGCCATAATTGTGATTGCTGCACCGCTTACGGTAGCGCTGATCTGTCCGAAATCAGCCAATGTGACACTGCCGCTTATGATGACAAGCAAGGCTCCTATCGAAGAAGGAATGGCTTCATTCAATTCTTTGGGCCTCCATAAAATGAGAACAACGGTCATCACAAATGCAAAAATCGTAATGGTTGTAGCTGCTGACCCATACATGAATTATTAATCACCCCTGTCTGAACATGACATCCTTACAGATGAATGTTGGTGTAGGTTGGTTCTTCGCTTCCAATGGCACTGACAGTGTCGGACTGTTTTTGTATGTCGGCGGCTGCCGATTCCGGGACAGGCGGTATAAGCAGGGAATATAATACGGACCCGGCAACCGCAATGATGATTAGCAATAAAAGCATGTTTGTTCGCCTCCCTTGGCAAATATATCGATCTACCATTCACCCTTGATAGATATTGATACTATCAATTTATGTGAGCGGACAGGGATGGTGATAGACGGCTAACCTGTCGGGCGGCTGAATGAAAGTCTATTTTGCATAGGGGCAGATAAAAAATAGTTGATTGTAGGCAGTCTGTATGATAAACTACTATGGTGCGCGTGGAAGAGGCTGTTTTCTCTCGCGTGTCAATACCGCACAGGTCAGGTTCACAAGTTCGAATAGCCGTGGCTGTCCGACACCTGTATCAGGCGAGTCTTCGAAAATAAGGAGGTGCACTACATGTTCGCAATTATTGAAACTGGCGGCAAACAGTACAAAGTTCAAGAGGGCGATGTACTTTACATTGAGAAACTGGACACTAACGACGGCGAGAACGTAACGTTCGACCGCGTGTTGGCTGTTTCCAAAGGCGACGGTCTCGTAACAGGTACTCCGGTTGTTGCCGGCGCTACTGTAACGGCGAAAGTCGAGAAACACGGCAGAGGTCAAAAAATCATCGTTTACAAATACAAAGCGAAGAAAAACTACCGTCGTAAGCAAGGTCATCGTCAACCGTACACGAAAGTGACGATCGGCGCTATCAAAGCATAGCAGGCAAATAATGATAACAATCAACATTGTGCGGCATTCCGCCGACGATAGTCGGATTGTATCGTTTGCGATTGAGGGACACGCCAAGTTCGCTAATCCTGGCAAGGATATCATTTGTGCAGGTGTATCGGCTGTATCAGTCGGCACGGTGAACGCGATTGAGAAGCTGGCTGGCCTTGAGCTGCCAGCTTCCATGAAGAGCGGATGGCTGCAATCGGAGGTTCCGGAGCAAGCGGATGAGCTTGTGAATGAGCGGGTTCAACTGCTGCTGGAATCCATGATTGTCATGCTGGAAACAATCGCAGCCTCATACGGCAAGTATGTTCGGATTCGTGAACAAAATCGGTAATGAAGGAGGGAACATCCATGTTGAAACTGAATCTTCAGCTTTTCGCTTCGAAGAAAGGTGTAGGTTCCACAAAGAATGGTCGTGATAGCCAATCGAAACGTCTCGGCGCTAAACGTGCTGACGGTCAATTGGTATCAGCGGGCAGCATTCTTTTCCGTCAACGCGGAACCAAGATCCACCCGGGCAACAATGTTGGAATCGGTAAAGATGACACGTTATTCGCGAAAGTGGAAGGCGTGGTTAAGTTTGAACGTTGGGGACGCGATCGCAAGAAAGTTAGCGTCTATCCAGTAGAAGTGGCAGCAGTAGCTGCTGCAGTTCAAGCATAATAGACACGAAGTCCCGGTTTGCTTATGCAGGCCGGGGCTTTTTTTTGTTATGAATGTGGCGGTCCTTGTGATGAACTTTCCAGCTTGTCATGCTATACTGATTAAGGTTAGGAAAGAATAGGAAAGTAGGATCCATAGATGAATCGGTTGAGAATGACGAAGCTTTATGCAGCGGCATCGGTTATTCTGCCGTCGGCTGCAGTTTTGATTTGGCACTCTGAGCTGTGGGTGATTGCATTATTTATCGTTTGGTTTGTTATTGCGGCATTATTGTGGATATGGTGCGATCGCAAGGAACAGGCGCAGCGTATTACTCGAACGATTCATGCGATGCAGACGGCATCTATTGTGACTTTGAATCATCATCGTCATGACTGGATGAATGATCTGCAAGTGCTGTATGGCTACATTCGAATGGGCAAGACGGATAAGTTGGTTGCATGCGTGGAACAGATAAGAGAACGAATGACGACTGAAAGTAAAATTGCCAAGCTGGGAATTCCGTCTCTCGTAACGTATTTGCAATCATTCCGTACGTTGACGCATGCTATGGAGCTTGATGTGGAGATTGAGGGCGAGCTTAGCCTGGCGGGACTTGCCTTGGATGGGGAACTGGCTGGCGAGACGATTGTTGAGATCGTCAATGCATATCGGCTTGCGGTTAAGCCGGGAGCGGGAGAAGTAGCGAAGCTGTCGGTCGATTTTGTCCTTGGGGATCATTCTCTTGTCATAACGTTCCATTATGATGGAGAATTGAATGATACGAGTGATTGGAAGCAGAAATGCAAGCGAGCTCTGAAGGGATCGCCGCTCAAGGCGGTGGAATTGGAGCAGCCAGGCAATGTAATGCTTGAGGCGAAGCTTGGGAACTAAACGGAGGAAAAGACATGTTTGTCGATAAAGCGAAGATATTTGTTAAGGGTGGAGACGGCGGCAATGGAATCGTTTCTTACCGTCGTGAGAAGTATGTGCCTGAAGGGGGACCGGCTGGCGGAGACGGCGGCCGAGGCGCGGACGTTATTTTTCGTGTAGATGAAGGCTTGAGAACTTTGATGGATTTCCGTTATCAGAAGCACTTTAAGGGTGATCGCGGGGAGCGCGGCAAAGTCAAGAGCATGCATGGTGCTAACGCGGAGAATATGGTTGTTCGCATTCCGCCAGGCACGGTGCTGATTGATGATGATACACAGGAGATTATTGCCGATATGACGCGGCATGGCCAGGAAGTGGTCGTCGCTCGCGGAGGTCGGGGCGGTCGAGGCAACTGCCGATTCGCTACGCCGAACAATCCGGCGCCTGATTTCTGCGAGAATGGTGAAGAGGGCAAGGAGCGCTGGATTATTCTGGAGCTCAAAGTTATGGCTGATGTGGGTCTGGTCGGCTTTCCAAGCGTAGGCAAATCGACGCTGCTGTCTGTTGTCTCTGGCGCGAAGCCGAAGATTGGCGCGTACCACTTTACGACATTGTCGCCTAATCTCGGCGTTGTTGATGTTGGCGATGGACGCAGCTTCGTTATGGCTGACCTGCCTGGACTTATCGAAGGAGCGCATGAGGGCGTTGGACTGGGACATGATTTCCTAAGGCATGTCGAGCGGACCCGTGTCATTCTTCATGTGTTGGACATGTCCGGCTCGGAGGGTCGTGATCCGTTCGAGGATTGGGTGAAGATCAATGAGGAGCTGAAGCTGTACAATCCGCTGCTGGCAGAGCGGCCTCAAGTGATCGCAGCCAACAAGATGGACATGCCAGAAGCGGAGGAGCAGCTTGCGCGGTTCCGCGAAGCACTGGCCGCTCATGAAGGCGGCTCCACTTATGAGATCATCCCGATGTCATCCCTCACGAAGAAGGGTGTGCAGGAGCTGCTCTACAAGGCGGCGGATCTGCTGGAAACCGTGCCGGAGCTGCCGTCGCTTGAAGAGGTGAAGGATGTTGCCGAGCGTAAGGTGTTTACGTTCAAGCAGGAGGAAGACAATTCGTTCACGATCCGCAGAGAGAATGAGGATTATGTTGTGGAGAGCGCGGCAATTGAGAAGTTCATCAAACGCGTGAACTTGAATACGCAGGATGCTGTTCTCAGATTCGGGCGCACGATGCGCAAGATGGGCGTTGATGCTGAGCTTCGCAAGAGAGGCGCGAAGGACGGCGATACGATACGCATTGGCGATTTCGTCTTCGAATTCTTCGAGGGCAGCGACTATTTCTACGAATAGTGGATAGTGAATAAGATGGTGCAACTGCTTCGAGAGTAGGCTTGCTGTTAGAGCAGTCTATGTTTCGGGGCAGTTTTTCTGTTTCATGCGAGGCGGGCCTTCTTGATGCATTCAGCGGTGCATCCATATTTAGGATAAGCAATGTTTTGCCTATTGCCGAGCCGTGCAAAGTTGTATATAATGTCCACTATAGACGTACATCAGTCTCTTGTGGGAGGACGCTCAGAATGACGGAACGTTACTATGTCGTTCGCGAGGATATTTTGCCCGAAGCCATTGTGAAGACCATTCAGGTCAAGAATATGATTCAGCGCGGTGAAGCCGCTACTGTCCATGAAGCGACAGAGCGAGCGGGACTTAGCCGCAGCGCCTTCTATAAATACAAGGATGGCGTATATGCGCTCAATCAGCTTGACCGGGAGAGGATCGTTACGATCTCGATGGATTTGGAGCATCGCTCCGGTGTGTTGTCCAAGGTGCTGGGCCTTGTTGCCAGCTCGGAATGCAATGTGCTGACCATCAATCAGACCATTCCGCTGCAAGGGATGGCGAATGTAGTCATATCCGTAGAAACATCGTTCCTGAGTGATGGATTGACTGCGCTTATGGAGGCCATCAGAGGGCAGGACGGCGTTCGTAAAGCAGCGGTTATCGGACAAGGCTAAATGTAGATGATGGAGGAGAAACAATGAAACCTGTAAAAGTAGGATTGCTTGGACTTGGAACGGTCGGAACGGGTGTCGTTCGAATCGTGGAGGGACATCAGGAGGATTTGCAAAGCCAGGTTGGTTCGCCAATTGTAATTGAGAAGGTACTCGTACAGAACAAGAGCAAATCGCGTTCGCTAACGATCGATGCTGAGAAGCTGACAGAGGATCCATGGGACATTATTCATAACCCGAATATAGATGTGATTGTTGAAGTAATGGGCGGAATCGAGGGGACGAAGGGCTATATTCTTGAAGCGTTGGCTCACGGCAAGCATGTTGTGACAGCGAATAAGGATCTGATGGCGCTGCATGGCCCTGAGATTCTCCGAAAAGCGCAGGAGCATGGCTGCGATGTGCTGTATGAAGCAAGCGTTGCAGGGGGCATCCCCATTATTCGCACCTTGATCGAGGGCTTCTCCTCTGACCGGATTACGAAGATTATGGGTATCGTCAACGGTACTACGAACTACATCCTCACGAAGATGAGTCAGGAGGGTGCAGATTATGCCGAAGTGCTCAAGGAAGCGCAGGCGCTCGGTTATGCAGAGGCCGATCCGACCTCTGACGTGGAAGGTCTGGATGCAGCCCGCAAGATGACCATTCTCTCTACTCTCGGCTTCCGTGCGAACGTTGCGCTTGAAGATGTTGATGTGAAGGGGATTTCCTCCGTCAGCCGTGAGGACATTCAGTATGCGAAGCGTCTTGGCTATGAGGTGAAGCTGCTCGGAATAGCAGAGAGACAGGATGATTACATCAGTGTGAGCGTTCAGCCGACAATGGTGAAGCAGAGTCACCCTATTGCATCAGTCAACGGCGTTTTCAACGCTGTTTATGTGTATGGCGAAGCGGTTGGCGAGACGATGTTCTATGGTCCTGGCGCAGGCGAGCTGCCTACAGCGACCTCGGTAGTCGCAGATCTCGTCGCTGTCGTCAAGAACTTGAAGCTTGGCGTGAACGGCAAGCAGGAGCTGCTTTCATACAAAGAGAAGAAGCTTAAGACAGATGAGCAGATCGCGGCCAAATATTTTATGCTGCTGCATGTGGAAGACCGTGCGGGTGTGCTGGCTCGAATTACGCAAGCATTCGCTGATTGCGAGGTAAGCTTGGGCTCCGTCCTTCAGCAGCCGAACTCCAGTGATCAGATTGCTGAGATTATTATTATTACGCATGATGCCAGCAAGGCTTCCATCGGGAAGGTACTGCAGTCATTCGGCAGCATGGAAGTTGTGAAGAGCGTTAAGAGTGTGTACCGCGTAGAAGGTTGATCCATACAGAAGAGTTAAAAGGTGGAGCATGATGATAAACCGTAAAGTAATCGTTAAGGTTCCGGCCAGTACCGCCAATCTCGGTCCGGGTTTTGATACGCTTGGCATGGCTCTCTCTCTGTATGCGTGGATTGAGATGTCCGCGCTTGCCAGCGGAGAGACGGTCATTGATTTGCATGGAGATGGGCTGAACGGGATTCCAAGGGACAAGTCCAATCTGATCTACAAAATAGCCCAGCTCGTCTTTGATGAGGCGGGTGTCGCAATTCCGGAGCTTCATATCTCGATGTACAGTGAAATTCCTTTGACGCGCGGGTTAGGAAGCAGCGCGTCAGCAATTATAGGCGCATTGACAGCTGCGAATGCGCTTATCGGCAATCCGCTGGAGCAGGATCGCTTGTTCCAGATCGCGACCAAGCTTGAGGGCCATCCCGATAATGTCGGGGCATCGCTATTCGGCGGGATTATCGTTTCCTCATGGGATGGCAGCCGCGCAGAACTGATCAGGCTGGAGCCGCATCCTGAGCTTGACGTGCTGGTGGCGATACCTGCTTTTCAGCTATCGACAGAAAAGGCCCGCCATGCGCTTCCATCCCAAATTGCCTTGAATGACGCCGTCTTCAACGTGGCAAGCAGCTCCTTGCTAGTTGCCGCTTTGGCGAGCGGGCGGTTCGATCTTATCAAGCATGCGATGCGCGATCGACTGCATCAGCCCTATCGGGCGGCGCTTATACCCGGTATGGCGACCATTTTGGAAGAGGCGACAGCGCATGGCGCTCTTGGAGCAGCATTAAGCGGCGCGGGACCTACGCTGCTGGCTCTTGTAGAAGCTGGAAGCCCGCAACGGGGGGAGCTTGAGGCATTTCTGAAGGCAACGCTGCTGAAGGAGGGCATCGAGGCTCAGACGATGTGGCTGAAGCCATGCGTCAGCGGACCGGAGCTTACCGTATGGGAGGGGCCAGACGAATCAGCCTCGTTCATGGAACGGATTAAAGGAGAAATAATAGCATGATACAAGTTGCATGTTTACCGCAAGGGTCTACCTCAGACGAGGCTGCGAGATACTTATTCGCAGGAATGGATGTGAGCTTTAGCTACTTTCCCATCATTGCCGATGTATTCCTCTCTACCGCTGAGGGGAAAACAAATTACAGCATTATCCCTATTGAGAATACGATCGACGGCTCTGTCAGTCTGCACACGGATTGGTTGGTCAATGAGGTGAACATCCCCATTCAAGCGGAGTGGGTCTACCCGTCGATCCAGAACCTGATCGGGCCGCTCTCGGAATTGTCTGGAGACGACGGACAGCTGGATTACAGCCGAATCGTCAAGGTGCTCAGCCATCCTGTAGCGATGGCGCAATGTCTGCAGTACTTGAGGAAGCATATTCCGCATGCGGAGCTTGAGAATGTCGGCAGCACCTCGGAGGCCGTCCGAATTGTGCGGGACAATCCGCATCATGGGTGGGCAGCCATTGGTCAACTATCAGCAGCTGCCAACAATGGATTAGATGTCCTAGAGCAAGGAGTTACGGATCACGACAATAACTTCACCCGCTTTCTTCTTATTGGCGATGAGCCGTTCAAGGGAAGGCCGACCGACAAATTCAAGACCAGCATTCATATGACGATGCCGGAGGATTATCCGGGAGCGCTGCATCAGGTATTGTCGGCATTCGCTTGGCGCAAAATCAATTTGTCGCGGATCGAATCCCGCCCGACGAAGAAGAAGCTGGGCAGCTACTATTTTCTGATCGATATTGAAATGTCGCTCGAAACCGTTCTTCTGCCTTCCGCAATTGCCGAAATCGAGGCGATCGGCTGCCAGGTGCGCGTATTGGGCAGTTATCCAAGCTACACATACAGTTCTTAGAAATTTCAGATTGAAATTTCCTGTCCTGACGTATCTGCATGATCATCATAGCAGAGGAAGCTAGCCGCTGGAGGAAGTCTTTTCACAGCATTGAATAGACGATGTACGGCAACCGAAAAGGCGGGAATATTCGCTAGGCTGCAAACATCGCATTCTTAAAAAGTTAAAGCTCAAGACGACAACATGTCGGATGAGCTTTAACTTTTTTTTTCGGGGATAGGTGACACTCGCCCATAACATGCATAGGATGTAAGGATTGGTAATGGGCATTTGCTGCGTATGCCCGTGAAACTAAGTCCGTGACAGGAGGTAAGAGGCGAGTGAAAATTCACATAGTCAAAAAAGGCGACTCGTTATACATGATTGCACAGAAGTACAATGTTTCCCTTGAGGAAATAGTGAAGCTCAATCCGCAAATTACGAATCCGGATATGATTGATGTCGGCATGAAGGTGAAAATACCGGCGTCGAAGCCGGGGAATACGGAAATTATGCATCAGCATGTTGTGAAGCAAGGTGATACGCTTTGGAAGCTGTCCAAGGCATGGGGAGTTCCCTTGAGCGATATGATCAAGGCCAATCCACAGCTGAAAAACCCGAATGTGCTGCTGACCGGTGAAATTGTCAATATACCGAAGGCCGGCATGCCTGCAGCCAGCCCGGATATGGGGCAGGAAGAAGCAGGGCATCATCCTATGCATCCAATGTCGCTTATGCAGGGACTGGGCCATGGCGTCCAGCAAGGTGTGCAGGGTGTCCAGGACTTAATGGGCAAAATGTCTACAGCGCCATTCATCGGCAAAAAACCGACGGCGCCGATATCTCCCAAAGCGACCACTGCGCCGCTTCCGATCCCCGCACCGGCGCCAGCGCCGACACCGGCTCCGATTGTAGCTCCCGCACCGGCTCCGGCACCAATGCCGATTATGGAGAAGCCAGTTGAGCATAAAACGTATCCGATTCATATTCAATATGAGCAGCATATTGATTTATTCAAACAATACGGAACCCCAGCAAAGGAAGTCATGTCCATGTATAATATGCCGCAAATGCCGGGAGCTGTGTCGCCTGCTGCTGGAATGGCAGACTACGGTCATGGCGTTCCCGCTGTATCGCCTGCTATGATGGGCGGTTATGGCACACCGCAAACGCTGCCTGCAGCAGAAGCCCATGCGGGATGGTGTCCTCCGGAGTCCGTCATGGGGACATCGACTCTTCCTTGGGGAGCTCCATCGCCAGTATCGTATGGTCAATGGGATTCTCAAGCGGTTAGTCCGCTCGGCACTGGAGCTCCGTACGGACCAGACTTCGTATCCCCTGCAGGTTTTACCCCTTATGGCGATTATGGTCATGGCTATGGTCATGGCCCGACAGCGGTATCGCCAGCGGAAAGCGGCCCACATGGCTATGGTTATGGCCCGACAGCGGTATCGCCAGCGGAAACGGGCCCGTATGGTTATGGTCATGGCCCGACAGCAGTATCGCCAGCGGAAACGGGTCCGTATGGTTATGGTCATGGCCCGACAGCAGTAATGCCAGCGGAAACCGGGCCGTATGGTTATGACTGTGGCCCGACAGCGGTATCACCAGCAGGAATGAATCCGTATGACTGCTATGGACCGATAGCGATAGCACCGGCTGGAATCGGACCAATCGGTCCAATCGGCCCGATTGGTCCGTATGGCTGCGAATGCGGTCCGATTGGCATCTCGCCTGTGGGAATAAATCCGTATGACTGTTTCGATCCGACAGGCGTATCGCCAGCGGGAATGGGTCCACACGGTTATGGTCCGACAGGCGTGTCGCCAGCGGGAATGGGTCCACACGGTTATGGTCCGACAGGCGTATCGCCAGCGGGAATGGGTCCACACGGTTATGGTCCGACAGGCGTGTCGCCAGCGGGAATGGGTCCGCACGGTTATGGTCCGACAGGCGTATCGCCAGCAGGAATGGGTCCATACGGTTACGATCCGACAGGCGTATCGCCAGCAGGAATGGGTTCATACGGTTACGATCCGACAGGAGTATCGCCAGCAGGAATGGGTCCATACGGTTATGGCCCAACAGGAGTATCGCCAGCAGGAATGGGTCCATACGGCTATGGTCCAACAGGTGTATCGCCAGCAGGAATGGGTCCATACGGTTATGATTCGACAGGCGTATCGCCAGCAGGGATGGGTCCATACGGTCATGGCCCGAGTAGCGTTTCACCATCCACGGTTAGTCCATTAGGGGCGAATGTGCAGACATACGGCTACACAGGCTTTGGTCAGGTCTCTCCTGTTGGGGGGGCAGAAGCCAAGAAATGCAATTGCGGCTGCAAAGGTCGGGAAGACGAAACCATTGATAACCCCGAATATGAAAAAATCGACCTTTCCCAAAACAAGGAGCAAATGACTGTTCGCAAAGCGGCGAAAAAAAACCGTAAAGCAAGCCAGTCGCAGCCGAGATCCCGAAACAATCTGCCTTGGATTAATCGTTAACAACCCTATCGTTCTATTGGGCTGTCTCAAGTCATCGCCGATGATGCAGGGACGGCCTAATTTATTTATGCGAATGTAATTCCATATGTCCGTATAATTACCAATGGAGGAGGAACACTAGCAAAAAAGTCGCAAAGGGGAGTTCCTCCATGATGGAATTCAGCCTGTGGAAACAATTGAAGAAACGGCTGCGCCGCAGCAAGAGAGCGATGTGGGCGCTTGGCTGCCTGCTAGGTCCGCTATTGCTTATTTTACTATCGCAAGCATCGGCCGAAGCCGCCCCCTCCAGCAAACCGGAAGCTCAAAGTGTTATTCGTACTCTGTATGACATGGAAGGTATTGTTTCAGTGAAGCATCGACTTGTTTATTTGTGCGGGGAGAAGACGGACTCGCTCGGTCGAATGGATGCCAAAGCAGCCCTTGAGCTGTTGAGCAGCCATCCGAATTGGAGGGCAGTTATGGATCTGGATGGGTCGGTTGTTATGGAGCAGCTGGTGGATGATTTATCGGAAGCATGCAAGAAAAATGCCTATATGAGCCTTGATAAGAATGGCATACTGTCTCTTTTTGATGGTCCGCCTAAAAGGGAGAAGGTGCTTCGCACTTTTTTTCAGCTGGATGTGCATTACATGGAGAGCAGCCTGCCCAAGGAACAAATCGATCAACTGATGAATGGCATTCGTGTAACCGATAAGGATGACTATAATAGCATCTTATCTACCTTTAGTGACTTTGCCCGGATTAAAAGCGAAAAAGTAATGAAACCGACTTATTAGCAATCGTGTCGCGGTTAGAATGTATGGGAAGAACGTCAAGCTAGCAATAGGGGCGTTCTTTTTTTTCGTTGTTTTCGCCTTATCGTTAAATTCTCGTGCCGTATCGCCCCATCGCACGCTGGAGCTGCGCGGTGCAGAACACTATTTCTGATTAAACGTATAATTATGTTAAAATTTAGTTGGGTTTAAGAATGAAATTATTGATATTTAAGGTCTGCAACAGGAATCAAGGGGGATGGCGAGATTGGAAGAAAATGAATTGGTTTTATTGAATGCCATTCCGGCATTAGTGGAAGGAAGCCGCTTTATTGTAGGTGTAGATGGATTGAGCCGTTCAGGGAAAACGACTGTTGTGAAAAAGCTGAGCCAATTGCTGCAGGAAAGAAATGTTCATGTATGTGTCTTTCATATGGATGATTACATTGTGAGTCGTAACAAGCGTTACAATACTGGACATGAGGAATGGCATGAATACTACAATTTACAGTGGGATGTTGATTGGCTGTCACACCATCTTTTCAATAAACTGAGGGAGTTTGGCAGCCTTAACCTTCCATTCTATGATCCTGAGACCGATAGTCATAACATGCAGAACATAGTAATGCCTGACACATGCGTCGTTATAATTGAAGGGGTATTCCTTCAACGCAAGGAGTGGAGGGGGTTTTATGATTATGTGGCTTATTTGGATTGTCCGCAGAATATGAGGTTTGCTCGGGAGAGCATTTCTGCTAGACAGAACCTGGAAAAGTTCAGAAACAGATACTGGAAAGCAGAGGACTATTATGTACGGACAGAAGCTCCAGCCAAGCAAGCTGATGCGGTTCTGAATAATTAAACACGGACAAAACGCTTGTTCTCATACTGCTTCTCATTTGTTATAATGGGAGGTAGCCCATTAATGACCATTCGATAGGCATAAGGAGAGAAGAGGCTTGCGAGTATTAGGAATCGATCCGGGGATCGCCATTGCGGGGTTCGGGTTCGTTGATAAGATTGGGAGCAAGCTCGTTCCCGTCCAATATGGTGCTATCGAGACGGAAGCGCGTACAGCGCAGGAGCTGCGGCTGAAGCAGATCTATGAATCTGCGTGTGCGCTTATGGACAAATATAAGCCGGATACTGTCGCTGTGGAGAAATTGTTTTTCAATAAGAATGTCACAACTGCGTTCGCAGTCGGCCAGGCGCGGGGCGTTATTATTTTGGCGGCGGCACAGCGTGGTCTGCCTGTATCGGAATATACACCGCTGCAGGTGAAGCAGGCTGTTGTCGGCTATGGCAAGGCTGAGAAACGGCAAGTGCAGGAGATGGTGCGAATGCTTCTGAATCTAAGTGCAATCCCGAAGCCGGATGATGTGGCGGACGCGCTTGCAGTAGCGATCTGTCATGCCCATTCCTCCGTACTGTCGCAGATGATAAACGAGGTGAAGAGGCCATGATCGATTTCGTGCGAGGCCGTGTCATCCACTGGGAAACCGAATATGTTATTGTTGATGTTCGGGATATTGGCTATCAAGTCTACACCCCAAACCCGTATTCATTCGTGAAAAATGACGATGCGGTAACGATTTTCACCCACCATCATGTCCGTGAGGACGCGACTCTGTTGTTCGGATTCGCAACTCGCGAGGAACAATCCATGTTCCGCAAGCTGCTTGAGGTGTCAGGCATCGGACCTCGCGTTGCGCTTGGCATATTGGCCGGAGGCAAGCCGGAAGCCGTTGCGGCGGCAATACAGCAGGAGAATATTGCATTCCTGACCAAGCTGCCCGGCATCGGCAAGAAAACCGCCCAGCGCATGATTCTGGATTTGAAGGACAAGCTGGATGCGCTAACGACCGGCTTCGGCGGCGCTGCTGCCGGATTGGCGCTGGTAGATATGATGGACAGCGGCGGCGGGGCATCCGAAGGCGGGACCGCTTGGCAGGAGGCCCGTGAAGCGCTTGCCGCGCTGGGATATACGGCAGCGGAGCTGGATCGGGCGTGGCATGTGCTGAAGGGCACGGTTAAGCCTGACGAGACGGTTGACGCGCTTATGAAGAAAGCGCTGCAGCAGCTCTTCAAAGGTTGAGTGGAAAGGAGGAAGCGCACATGGAAGACCGGATAATCTCCGCCAACCTCATGATGGAAGACACAGTGATGGAGCTTAGTCTACGTCCACGCTTCCTGTCCGAATATATCGGTCAGTCTCAAGTGAAAGAGAATTTAAAGGTGTTCATCGAAGCGGCCAAGATGCGCAAAGAAGCGCTTGACCATGTTCTGCTTTACGGCCCTCCAGGGCTTGGCAAAACAACCTTATCCAATATTATAGCCAATGAGCTTGGCGTTAATCTGCGCACGACAAGCGGTCCGGCAATCGAACGGCCTGGCGATCTGGCTGCGCTGCTGACGAATTTGCAGGAGGGCGATGTGCTTTTCATCGATGAGATTCATCGTCTGCACCGAACAGTTGAGGAAGTTTTGTATCCGGCGATGGAGGATTTTGCACTCGATATTATGATCGGTAAGGGTCCAAGCGCTCGTTCTGTGCGGCTGGACCTGCCGCCATTCACATTGATAGGAGCAACGACCAGGGCAGGTCTGTTGTCCGCTCCGCTTCGCGATCGATTCGGAGTCGTCAGCAGGCTGGAGTTCTATCATATCGACGAGCTTGCCTTTATTGTGTCGCGCGCCTCGGAAATTCTCGGTGTGACTGTTGTAGGCGAAGCTGCGCAGGAGATTGCGATGCGTTCTCGTGGGACGCCAAGGATTTCCAATCGTCTGTTGAAGCGAGTACGTGATTTTGCACAGGTTCGCGGAGACGGTATTGTCACCCATGAGCTTGCGCGATCTGCGCTAGAGCTTATTCAGGTTGATCCGCTTGGACTCGACGGAATCGACCATAAGATGCTTAAGGCGATGATCGTTAATTATCGCGGCGGACCGGTAGGGCTGGATACGATAGCTGCGACAATCGGCGAGGAGAGCCAGACGATTGAGGATGTATACGAACCGTATCTGCTTCAGATTGGATTCATCCAGCGGACACCGCGCGGGAGAATCGTAGCGCCTCAAGCATATCGCCATCTCGGATATCCTGTTCCGCAGCAATTTGGTCAACCGGAGGACAGCGGTCAGACAGAGAGTGGCGATTAACTATGAACAAGATGAACGATAGAACGGACTTCACGAAAGGCCAGGACCCTGCCAACGGCGCAGGCCGCATCAAAGGCGAGAAGCTGTATATTCTGTATGATGGCGTATGCAACCTATGTCTGGCCAGCGTTCGCCGCATGAAGGAGCTCCCATCCTCTGCCGAGCTTCACGATGTATCCATCCAATCGCTCGCCGATGATGGTGGTGCAGCGGCAATTCCGGCTGTTGCCTCGATGTCGCAGGAGCAGCTGCTTGCCAAGATTCATGTTGTAGATATGGAGGGGAATATATTCGCAGGCGCAGATGGCATCGTTCGGATTATGAGAACCGTTCGCGGCTTCCAATGGCTTGCTGGACTGTATCGAATTCCTGGCATGGGCAGAGTTGCCAATGCGCTATACCGTTTTATTGCATCCAGACGATATGACTGGTTCGGCAAGACGGATGAGAGCTGCCATGCGGGCGCTTGCAGCCTGCCGAATCATAATAGGCCCAACAAGACCGAATAGGGGGATGAGCGACGAAATGAGTGCTGTCGACATCACTAGAAGTGAGAATGAGAGGACTACGGCTGCACTGCTGCCGAAATGGAAACAGCTGCTTGCTGTTCTATTAGCTGCGACCATCCTTATATCACTCGGTACGGCATGGCCGACTTATGCTGCTGTACCGAAGCTGGATACGATTCGGGTCGCTCTTTTTATCAATCTGCCCTCCAAGTACACATTGAATACGGCTGCCGTTACCTACAGCTCGGCAGCTGCGATGGAGATTGGCTTGAAGCAGCCGGCTGGCGTTATCCCGCTTGTGCAGACGAATGCAGGACAGGCTGTCAGGTTCACGCTGGATGATTATAAGCCGAGATTGATGGAGACGCCAGACTTTGGAACGGCGCTCGCAATCATGAAGCGAGTGAAGGCATTGGGCGGAACAGCTATTCTCACCTCTCTTGCGAAAAACAATAGTGTCGTCTATCAAGTCGTTGAAGGTACATATGCGACTGAAGCGGAAGCATCAGCCGCAAGCGCCAAATGGACCAAGGACAGCGCTTTGCAAGGACTCATCGGTTCTGTGAAACCAACAATTGCAGGTCCGCTTCATCTTGAAGCTGGCGCCTATGCTTCAGAGGCGGACGCCCGTCTGGCAGCCCAATCCTTCGGCGCGCTTGGCGTCGATGCTTTTCCGTCGATCAAGCAATCAGGCGACAGCGGGGCTGTCTATACGGTATTGGTAGGTGCGGAAGCGAATGCGGCTTCATTGAATGCGGTCAAAGCGATTGCTGCCAAATCGGCAGACGGAGCAGCCGCATTGCGTCAGACTGATCCTGCGGCCTCTTATCTGTGGCTCAGAGATGATCATACAACAACAGAATCAGTCAAATCCTCCGTTCCTCTCTATGCCGTATCCATGAAGGATACGAAGGTATCGCTTGCTTCGAGCGCGCCTGCAGGCATAAAGCTGGCAGAGCGGTACAATCGTAGCTATCGGGGAGCATTCGAGATTAGCGGCTTCAACAATAAGCTGGCCATTGTGAACGAGCTGCCGTTCGAACAATACCTGTACTCGGTGGTCGGTGGGGAGATGCCCGGCTCATGGCATGCCGAGGCGCTTAAGGCGCAGGCTGTTGCTGCTCGAACCTATGCGCTCTACCAAGGCTTTGGCTTCCAGATTGCCCATGTCGTTGATACGGTTCTCAGCCAGGCTTATGGCGGGATCGGTTCAGAGAAGCCGACGACGATAACGGCCGTTGACGCGACACGCGGGGAAGTGGCCATGCATAACGGGAAATTGGTTGAAGCTGTGTTCTCTTCAAGCGCAGGCGGGGCCAGCTCGGATTCGAAGGAAATATGGGGCAGTGAGGTTCCATATTTAAAAAGTGTTGCGAGTCCTGATGAGCTGTCAGAGAAGGGGCTGTACGCATGGTATCGCGTTGTTATTCCAGATGGAGCTTCGGGCTATATTCGAGGCGATCTGCTGGAAGAAACGGGTGACAAATCAGCCGTAGGACTTCCCGTAATGAAGGTAAAGGGCGATGGTGTGAAGGTGCGTCCGATTCCGCTCATTCAAGAAAATGTGCAGATCGTGGGACAACTGAATGCAGGCACGCGTGTCGTTGTGCTTGAGAAAACGGTCCAGTCCAATGAAATGTCATGGGTGCGAGGACCTTTCACATCGGATGCGCTGCTTGCTTCTATTAAAGGAAAAGTAAAAACACCCGTGAACGGAGCGATTCGAACGCTCCAGATTAGTCAAACGGGACCATCCGGCAGGGCGATAGAAATTGTGGCAAATGGGCAGAAGCTGGATGTCAAATATCCAGATCTGTTTCGCTCCTCTCTCGGCGGCCTGCCGAGTACAAGATTCACGATTGATGAAACTGCCAGAATGACGATTGCAGGAGCTGACAGCAAGCGTGAGCGTCCTGCTGATCAGGGGGCAATGGTCGTCATTGGCGCTGACGGCAAGCCTAAGCAATTGACAGGCGACAGCCTGTATGTCATGAACGGCAAAGGAACGGTCAGGGCGGCGACGTTATCGCCGAAGTTCCGTTTTGTAGGCACTGGCTATGGTCATGGCGTTGGCTTGTCCCAATATGGCGCGCGTGGATTGGCAGAAAAAGGGTATGACTACACATATATTTTGCAATACTACTACAAAGACGCTACGATTGTTAAGGAATGATAACTTGATATGAATGTCAATCAATTTGATTTTGAATTGCCGGAATCGCTTATTGCCCAGACGCCGCTGACCGAGCGGACAGCTTCAAGGCTGCTGTCACTGGATCGGCATACTGGAGCAGTAGGCCATCACGGTTTCCGTGACCTTGCGGATATGCTGAACGCGGGTGATACGCTTGTGCTGAACAACACTCGCGTAATTCCGGCTCGGCTGCTTGGGGTCAAAGCAGATACTGGCGCCAAGGTGGAGCTGCTGCTGCTGAAGCAGTTGCACGGAGATCGCTGGGAGACGCTGGCGAAGCCTGGAAAAAGGCTCAAGGCTGGCGCCCAGCTCGCATTCGGAGATGATGGCACAGGCGCTCCGCTGCTTCGAGCGACCATCGTATCGGAAGGTGAGATGGGCGGGCGGGAGATCGAGTTCAGCTACGAGGGCATCTTTCAGGAGCTGCTTGACCGGCTTGGCGAAATGCCGCTGCCGCCCTATATTAAGGAACGTCTTGATGATCGCGAACGATATCAGACCGTTTATGCGAAGCATGAGGGATCGGCTGCCGCACCGACGGCAGGCCTTCATTTCGATGAACCGTTTCTCGATCAATTGAGAGCGAAAGGTGTCCAGATCGCTTATATTACGCTTCATGTTGGTCTTGGCACGTTCCGGCCGATGTCTGTCGAACAAGTGGAAGATCATACGATGCATGCCGAGTATTATGAGCTGAGTGCTGATACGGCGGCTCAGCTGGGAAGAACGAGAGAGCAGGGCGGGCGAATTGTAGCTGTCGGCACGACTTCGGCAAGAACGCTTGAAACAGTCGCAGGAAAGTTTCCTGATGGACAGCTGGAAGCGTGCAGCGGGTGGACGGATATTTTTATTTACCCAGGATATTCGTTCAAGCTTGTCGATGCGCTGCTAACTAACTTTCATCTGCCCAAGTCAACGCTTGTGATGCTTGTGAGCGCACTGGCGGGTCAGGATCATGTAATGAAGGCTTATGAAGAAGCTATCGGGCAGCAATATCGTTTCTTTAGCTTTGGAGACGCAATGTTTATTTACTAGCAATCAGGATTGGAAGAGTGAACAGTGGCGATTAAATATGAATTGATAAAAACCTGCAAACAATCAGGAGCAAGACTGGGGCGGATTCATACTCCGCATGGTGTAATTGATTCACCGGCATTTATGCCTGTAGGTACGCAAGCAACGGTCAAGACGATGAGTCCTGAAGAGCTGAAGATGATGGATGCCCATATTATTCTCAGCAATACGTATCATCTGTTTATTCGGCCAGGACATGAAATCGTGCGCAAAGCCGGCGGACTGCACAAGTTTATGAACTGGGACCGCCCGATTCTGACAGATAGCGGTGGATTCCAGGTCTTTAGTTTGAGCAATATGCGTAAGATAAAAGAAGAAGGCGTTGAATTCCGCTCGCATTTGAATGGGGACAAGCTGTTTCTCTCCCCGGAGAAAGCGATGGAAATTCAGAATGCGCTAGGCTCTGATATTATGATGGCGTTCGATGAATGTGCGCCATATCCCGCTGAATACGATTATGTGAAGAAATCGCTAGAGCGGACAACCCGCTGGGCGGAACGATGTCTGCAGGCGCATGCCAGACCGCAGGATCAGGCGCTGTTCGCAATTGTTCAGGGCGGCATGTACGAGGATCTGCGCCGTCAAAGCGCGACAGATTTGACTTCCATGGATTTCCCGGGGTATGCTATTGGAGGATTGAGCGTAGGCGAGCCCAAGGATCTGATGAATAAGATGCTTGAGAGCACAGTGCCCCTGCTGCCTGCGGGCAAACCGCGTTATTTGATGGGCGTAGGCTCCCCGGATGCACTAATAGACGGTTCGATCCGCGGCATTGATATGTTTGATTGCGTGCTGCCGACTCGTATCGCTCGCAATGGCACGACAATGACAAGCTCTGGCAGACTAGTTATCCGCAATGCGAAGTTCGCGGAGGATTTTGGACCTCTTGATCCTGAATGCTCCTGTTATACTTGTAAAAATTACTCCCGTGCCTATATTCGTCACCTGATCAAAGCGGATGAAACATTCGGTATTCGTTTGACGACCTATCATAATTTGCATTTCCTATTGCAGCTCATGCGGGATGTGAGGCAGGCGATTATGGAGGATAGGCTGCTTGATTTCCGTCAGGACTTCTTTACGAAATATGGACTGTTTGAGGGTTCGAGAGGATTTTAGAAAGGGGTGAACAATCAATGGAGGGTTTAAGTCCGCTTCTTATGTTTGCGCTGATGTTTGCAGTATTCTATTTCCTGCTAATCAGACCGCAGCAGCGTAAAGCCAAACAGCGCAATTTGATGCTGGGTCAGCTGAAGAAAGGCGACAAAGTCGTCACAATCGGCGGTATGCATGGTACGATTCTTGAAATTACGGATGACATCGTCGTTCTGCGTGTCAATGACACAACAAAGGTGACATTCGACCGCAGCGCGGTGAACAATGTATCTGCTGCAAGCACATCGGCAGCGTCAACAGTGACGATTGAGAAGAAGGAAGACAAGAAAGAAGAGCTGAAAGCTTAATCAAGCATTCTTTCTGAATGGAATATCGGCTAAACCGGGTTGAGGATGTTTTCCTTGATCCGGTTTTTTCGTATTTGGCTGTGATCCGGTCCCGCGTGGGGAACGACGTCAATCCTATTACAGACTTATACGACAGACCCCATTTTGTGCCGGCAGTGGCGTTCCGCCTATCCCCATAGTATTTAATAGTCGTGCAATTTTTATTTTACCCCATTCATTAAGTACCCAATTGAAAATTTGTCTGCTTACAATAGCCTCTTCTTCGTTTATGAAAAGCGATAATTAATATTATTATAGGATGGGGCAAATAAAAGTAAAACCCCCGATGTGGGGGTTAGCTATTCTTCTTTTTTAACGAAGTCGAAATCATGCCAACTACCGCTATAATACATATTAGCATGCTATAGAGAACATATAAGAAAGCAAAAAGGGCAATTATCATGCTTAAAATTTGAATTTCTCTAATCCAATATATAATTTCATAAACGAAAATAATAACGCTGTTATAAGTTAGCTCTGGAACAAATATTAAAACTACATAATACACTACTCCAAATATTGCACCAAAGTATCTGTATCTAATTAAACCCAATTGATCATTTTTACCATCTTTATCCATTTCCGCTTGAAAGACACCAGTAATGCTTTGAATAAACAAAAATATTCCACCTACTAGCAATATAAAAAACGATCTTACTCCTTCATTAACACCTAATCCCACAACAGCTGCAAAAGTCGCCATAAAATAATAAGGTATTATCATGATAACTTTCATAAATATAAACTGAATGTTGTCTGTGAAAATAAGTGAAATCAGAGTGATTGGATAGATGATTATCTTCCAGAAGAAAGCTATTATCAGAAACATAAAAGAAATCGAATATAGTGAGTAAAACCAGTCCCAATTCAAAAAGATCATTCCTAATAACTCCTCATCGGCTGAGGGATTTGCTATTCATCAAAAGTAAAGTTGTCTAATATCATCGTTATCATTGCTTGATGTATAGAATTGTTCTTTCTAAGGTATTCCGCTGCAGTTATTATATCCAATATGTATTTCGAGTCTTCCATTTGAATTGTCCAAATTGTACGTTCACCTTCTCCAGAAACGTAAAAATTAAGCCTTATTTCAATCCACGCTCCCGCATAGGGAGCGACATGGTTCGATACCCTTGCTAAGACGGCGGTCAACTGTTATTTCAATCCACGCTCCCGCGTAGGGAGCGACAAGGACAACGAGAGGGACAACACAAGGGGCAACATTTCAATCCACGCTCCTGCGTAGGGAGCGACATAAGCCTACTGCGGCAATGCCCAATCTATCTTTTGAGATTTCAATCCACGCTCCCGCGTAGGGAGCGACTTGATGTCGAAACAGGACAGAAACTGTATGGGCTATTTCAATCCACGCTCCCGCGTAGGGAGCGACGCAGCGAAGACTACCCGATGCAGGACAGTATCGTAATTTCAATCCACGCTCCCGCGTAGGGAGCGACCAATGTCTAATGTTCGTTTGATCCGCCATATTATATTTCAATCCACGCTCCCGCGTAGGGAGCGACGTTTGCGGTAGCAATTCCGCTTGCGTTCTACGTGGCATTTCAATCCACGCTCCCGCGTAGGGAGCGACGTTTTTGCATCTTGCTGCGGTAAGAACTTAGCAATATTTCAATCCACGCTCCCGCGTAGGGAGCGACGGAGACAAATGAACGTTAACGGAATGAATGACAAATTTCAATCCACGCTCCCGCGTAGGGAGCGACGCGTATAATAACATCATCGTTGTTGTGTGTATGATTTCAATCCACGCTCCCGCGTAGGGAGCGACAGCGGGCGTATTGAGCCCTTGTCTGGCAAGGCTTTGAAAGCGCTTTAGTGCGAATCACATTTTCAAGCGAATAAAAATGGTAAATTATGTATTGAAAATCCCCGAAACCCTTGTCTGGAGCGAGGTGCGAATCTCCCAGGGATTTCATGTGAGCTTCACATTCGCACCTACAGAATGAACCAGCCAAAGCGATCCATTCCAGGGCTTCTACAAGTTCTACCTTACCCATGTAGGAATAAATGTAAAATAGATACCAATTAAGAGTATTTCTTGACGGCTATTTTGTCAATGATCCATACGAACTCTTGGTTCCATAATATGATGAGCAAGAGATTAGCTATTGATATTTTCACAAAAAAAGGCGGAGAGATATGTTTACCGAGCTTTAGATAGGTATATGTGCTGCTTTGCTAATCGCTTGCTTAAACAACAAAAAACCGCCGAATCCGAAATGATCGGAAACAGACGGCTTATAATTTACTATTTATTGCTTGTTGCTTTGCTTATGGCCTGCCCGCCGACAGGAGCCGATTGTCTCCGGCGGCGATTAATGAAGGTGAAGCCCTTCTCACTGAGCCGTATGCCCATTGTTGAAGCGAATATGCCGAGCAAGGCACCGCCGCACATATCGATAAGCCAGTGAATGCCAAGATAGAAGATGGAGAAGATGACGCAAGCAGCGATAATGCCGCAGAACCATGCCCACCGCTTATTGCCTGAGCGAATCGCTAGAATGGCCAGCGTTACGGATATGGATGTATGCAAGCTAGGGAAGCAGTTGTCCAGTCCTGACAGGGCACGGTATTCCGATTCGAAATTTGGGAATACATCCAGCATCAGAAAGGCGACGTTCGGATCATGCGCCCACACCTCATTGATCGGGAAGAACAAGTAGAAGGGGATTGCGACGAGATAGTTGATCATTATGGCGTAACAAGTCGCATAGAACATGGCTTTGTTCTTGCTTTGATAGGTATAGATTCCGATAGAGACAATCATAAGCGCCTGGAACACGACGACATAGATGAAAGCAAGAACGGTGGTCAGAATATCGTTATGGAACAGCTGCTGAAAGTTGCTGACAAAGCTGCCTTCTATAGCTTGGAACCAACCCGTGAAATCCAAGGTATAGTTCATATCCTGCTCGATTTGCAGCTCGACTTTATTGAGAAACAGAATAGCCATCAATGCGGCGAAGTGAAACAGATATTTGCGATTTGTGGCAAGCTCCTTCAGGAACAAGCCGCCGACTCGAAAAGGATTAGCGAAAGAACCGTACCAGATTAGGAAAATAACAGTGATTGTTGTATATATGGTTACTGTTTTCATGCTGTCAAACAAAATCATCGCGTTCTCTTCCCCCTTAAAAAATACTCGATCTAGTATAGCATATATTCAAGGGGATAATGCAATTTGCCAAGACTATTCACAAACGGTACAAGATGTCATCTGCGTTTGGCATTGACGCCAAACATGCCGCCCAGACCGCCGCCTAGCAAAGCCTCGCCTAGCATAATCAAAGTTCTCCCCGTTATTCCAGAATTATTAGCGAGAAAACCGATCAGCAGAACGAGCAAGCCATAAATTATGCCAAGCAAGCAGCCGTAGTACCATCCGCGCTGTCCGGATCTTTTGCCTGCAACGAAGCCGCCAGCAACAGCCGCCAATCCATGAATGATAAGGCTGTAACCAGGCAAAGCAGTTTCCTGCATACTGCCCCAGCGCAGCAGCACCGACAGAATGAAAGCACCGATAGACAGCCATATGGCTGCATAGAGAATACCGGACAATAGCGGTGAAGTCATTTGCACCTTCACCTTCGGAACACTCTTCATTGGATTCATTTGAACTCTCTCCTCCCAATCTTGTTATCTATTGCATACACGGGAACGGTTTGTACAACATATGGTCAAGCAGGCGGAAATAGTACAACGTAGACGGTTCAAATGGCATTCTTGTATAATGATGTGTGGGAAGATAAAGGAAGGATGTGCAGAGTTGGAACATCAAGTAATTGCAGCAATTGAGCCTGCTTTCTGGCAAATCGCAGCTGCAGCCATCATTTTTCTTGTTACATATGCCATTATTATTACGGAAAAATTAAACAGAGCGGCCATTGCAATATGTGGTGCAGGTATCATGCTGCTGCTCGGCATCGTGGATCTGTATACGGCATTCACTGTGCATATCGAATGGAGAACAATATTCTTGCTGCTAGGTATGATGATTCTTGTTGGCATGACGAATAAAACCGGGATCATTCAATATCTCGCCATTAAAGGGGTTCAACTTGTAAAAGGTGGACCGCTCCGCGTCCTCGTCATCTTATCGCTCTTGACAGGAGCGGGGTCAGCCTTTCTCGACAATGTTACAATGGTGCTTCTGATCGTGCCTGTTACCATCGCGATAACACGAGAATTAAAGGTGACCCCGGTTCCTTATCTCATCTCGGAAATAATGGCATGCAACATTGGCGGTACGGCAACCCTGATTGGAAATCCAGCGAATATGATGATCGGCACTGCGAATGAGCATCTGAGCTTTCAGTCATTTCTCATTCATATGGCGCCGATATCCATTATCATTATGATCGTAACGATCCTGCTTCTCGTGCTTGTCTTTCGGAAGAGGCTGGTCGTCACAGAGGCTGCGCGGCGTGATCTGATGAGGCTGAATGCAGCGAATTATTTGCAGGATAGAGGGCTGCTTCGGAGGGCGATTGTTATTCTAGCCCTTACTGCTGCAGGCTTCTTGCTTCATTCAGTATTGAATGTGGAGATTGCTGCTGTCGCAATCATGGGCGCTTTGCTGCTCATGCTTGCTGGAGTAAGCAAGAAGCATGTGGAGGAAACGATCGGAATGCTCGAATGGAAGACGGTATTCTTCTTTATCGGGTTGTTTATTGTGGTAGGGGGGATGATCGAAACCGGGGTCATAACGAAGCTTGTTTCGATGACGCTGCAGATTGCCTCGGGCGATATCGCTTATACATCCATGCTGATCCTCTGGATATCAGGCATTGCTTCGGCAACGATTGACCATATTCCGTTCGTAGCAACGATGATTCCGTTTATAGAACGCGTAGGGGTGGAGCTGAATATTACGCATCCCGAGCAATTGAATTCTCTCTGGTGGTCGCTTGCGCTCGGGGCAAGTCTTGGGGGCAATGGCACATTAATCGGATCATCCGCCAATGTGATAGCGGCAGGCCTGGCTTCGAAGGCAGGCAAGGGCTTCGGATTCATGGACTTTATCAAGATTGGCGCACCGGTTACTCTGCTCTCGCTTCTTATTTCGACCGTGTATGTTCAACTGTTTTTACTTCCATAAATCGGGCTCCAGCTTCCTGTATGACGAAAGTAACATGGGGTGACAATACCTCTACAACGTTATGGGAAGCATAACGATGGATATTAGCTTGCGAATGCTGGGCAGCATTGGAGGAGGCGGTTTCCATTGGAGCTGTGGATCCTGTTATTCCGTACGGTATTGATTTATTTTGTCGTGTTCCTGATTATGCGTTCTATGGGCAAGAGAGAAATAGGCAAGCTGTCGGTCTTTGATCTCGTCATTTCATTCATGATTGCTGAAATTGCGGTGATGGTTATCGAAGATACGAATCGGCCGATGATCGAAGGCATTCTGCCCATGGTGGTGCTGCTCATTATTCAGATCGCTCTTGCTTATCTGGCTTTAAAAAGCCGCAAGCTCAGGTTCTGGTTCGACGGCAAGCCTACCGTTATGATCGAGAGAGGGAAGCTGAATCGGGAAGCGATGCATAAGCAACGGTATAATCTGGATGATTTGCTGCAGCAGCTTCGGGAGAATCAGGTTTCAAATGTGGCGGATGTTGAATTTGCTATTCTGGAGACGACGGGGTCGCTGTCAGTCATTACGAAGGAGCAATCGAGCGGCTTCAAGGCGACTTCAGATTCAGGAAGCTCAGGATCGGACGGCTTCCCTGCGCAGCAGAAGAGCGACAAGAGTGGTGAAATCGCCAGTGTTTTTCCAAGAGGCTTCAGATTTGAAACATTGCCAGTTCCCCTGATTATGGATGGAAAAGTGCAAGGGAGCAATCTGTTGAAGCTGGGCAAGAACCGATTCTGGCTGAATGAGCAGTTGAGGGAGAAGGGCATTGCGGATTACAGGCAAGTGTACATGTGTACGATTGACCACAAAGGAAACCTCTTTATCGATACAATAAAGAAGCCGGGCTATTGATCACTTCCTGTCAGGAATGGTCGATGGCCCGGCTGCTTCGTTGCGCGCCCATCATTGGAACCATCTTCCGATAATGGGGAGACGCGCGGCATCGTACCGGTCGATGATGCCAAGGCGCAGCATAAGAATTAAATAAATGATCAAACCGGCAAGGACAGCTGTTAACAAGTTGAGCCATAATGCCGGCAGCACTTGACGGTTCATAACCCAGAGCGCCGCTGCGCCCATGATGATCATGGCCGATCCTACTTTTAAGAAATCGAGCAGCTTCATATGAAAACCGACGAAACGAACGACACTGATCCAGTGGAGGATTGTAACAAGCACGATGTTGACATTAATGGCGATAATAGCGCCGTAAATGCCTAGTTCCGGGTCCGAAGCGAGCTTCATAATGAGCAGCAGCTTCACGACAGCGCCGATGAATGTATTCATTAACGCCGTGCCGGGCTTATCCAGCGCTTGCAGCGCAGCTTGCAGAGGAGCTTGCAAATAGATGAACAGCCCTATGGGCGCTATCCATTGGAGCATTGGAGCAATGTCAGCGTGATTGTACAGTATGAGGCAGATAGGCTCAGCAAACAGCAGCATGACAACGATGAAAGGCGCGCCAGTAACTAAAGCCAGCCGCATGGACTGGTGCAGCCGTTTATGAATGATGGCTGTATTGCCCGCTGCCGCAGCTTCAGATAGCGAAGGGACGAGGGATACGGCAAGTGAATAGGTTAACGCTGTGGGCAGCAGAAGAATGGGAATGATCATTCCTTGCAGCGCGCCATATTGTGCGGTTGCGATGCCGGTCGCAAGTCCTGCGGCAGCCAGCGCTCTGGCTGTCAGAATCGACTCCAGCAAATAGGACAATGAACCGATCATGCGGCTGGTTGTTACTGGGATAGATAAGCTGATAAGACGTCGCAGTACTGGAACCCGTCTAGCGCCCATTGGAGAGGGCTGCTGTTCAAGCGGTTGAATGTCAGGGGGGAGGCTGCGCTTACGTTCTCTTGCATACATCCACAGCAGGACAGCCAAACCGCCGATTTCACCTGCTACTACTCCAAGCATTGCCCCAGCGGCAGCCCATGCAAGTCCGAAGGGAAGCAGCAGGACTGCAAACAACAACGCAAAAATAATGCGAATTATAGTTTCTACTGTCTGTGAGAGCGCAGTTGGCACCATATTTTGTTTCCCTTGAAAGTACCCTCGATAAACAGAGGATATTCCAATAATGAGAAGCAGCGGAGTCATAACCAGGAAGGTCTGATAGACACGGGGATCTGTCATTAAATGCTTCGTCATCCAGGGCGTTAGAGCAACGAATAATAAGGTGAGCGCTAAGGAGAGTGCAATAGTGAGTCCCATAGCGGCACGGAATATATGCTTGACCCGTTTCGCATCTCCCTTGGATTGTGCCTCGGCTATCCATTTGGCGACTGCCAGTGGAATTCCGCCCGTAATAACCGTAAGCAGCACGATTAGAAACGGATAACCAAGCTGATACAGCCCGACGCCTTCAGCTCCAATAATGCGGGGCAGCGCAATGCGGGGGACGAAGGCGAGAATGCGATTTACGATGCCTGCAAGGAGCAGGATGAGCGCGCCTTTTATAAAAGTTTGCTTGGTCATATGCATTCCCTCTCTCATGAGCTATCTATGGGACATGCACAATATTCGGGCAGCGCTGACATGTCCTATCCTCATGCTTATGCAGAGCATGTCTCATTCCATGCAGCCATTTTTTCGCGTGAGGGGCATTGCAGGCAGGAATCCGGGGGTCAGAAGGCGAAATTATAACAGGGAAGAAGCAAAGGAGGGCGCGGTAATGAAGGATGAGGAATGGATCGCGACCATTGAGTCATTATGCGAGAGCAAGGCGGGAGAGTTTCGCCTCATCGGCTATGAGCATGTGACAGCACAGGAAGTATGGGAATGTGTAAGCGCCGCTTACGCCAAAACAGGCGAGCCTGCCATGCATCAGGTTGTGAACGATATTTTATCGCTCAAGGTGATGAAATTTATGAACTTCATGACGATAAGCGCATATCGGGGGACGCAATTCTAAGCGGGGTTGCATGCTCTGTTGTGAGGAAGATGTGGCAGCCTCTTTTGGAGTCGAGGGGCTTTTTTTTGACTCGAATTTGGGGCATCGCTATAATAGGAATATTGACTATCACTCAAGAGGGAGCATTTGAACATTATGAACCGTATGTTGGCGTTTTTGCTGGTCGTCGTCGTGTCTGTGGGCGTCGTGGCAGCTACAAGCACGGAACTGGTCAAGCAAATTAAGCTAGGTCTTGATTTGAAGGGCGGGTTCGAAATATTATACCAGGCGGAGCCTATAACGCCAGGTGGTGTAATTACTCAGGATGCGCTGCGTGAGACGGCAAAAAGTCTGGAGGCGCGCGTGAATGCAAATGGGGTTGAGGAACCGGAAATCACTCCAGAAGGCAATGACCGGATTCGTGCCAGAATTGCAGGCGTAACCGACCAAGAGGATTTGCGGAATATATTAAAGAAGCCGCAGGAGCTGACCTTTCGAAGTGCAAGAGGCTGTGCTGAAGATGCAGGTTATTGCAAAGTCGAGCTGACGGGCATTGATTTCGTGGAGGGTGGAGCAAATACCCAGCAATCTACATTAGGAAGTTGGGAAATAACGATTGAGCTAAAGAGTGCCACGCAATTCGCGGAGATCACAAGAGAAGTCGCCAAGCTAGGCCGCAATCAGCTTGCGATATACCTTGACGAAACAGAGCTGTCAGCACCAAATGTCAGCTATGAGATTAACAGCAAGGAGGCTGTAATCTCCGGCAACTATACACGTGAAGAAGCCAAGAAATTAAAGGATACGATTAACCTGGGCGCTCTGCCGCTCAAGCTGACTGAGAAATATACACAGAGCGTTGGCGCTTCACTTGGCCAGCTGTCTCTGCAGCAGACATTGTTTGCCGGCGGGTTAGGCACAGTGCTGGTTCTTCTGTTCATGATGATTTATTATCGGATTCCTGGCATAATTGCCAGCATCTCATTGATCGTCTTTATCTGGATGCTGCTGCTTGGCTTCTATCTGATCAATGCGACATTAACGCTGCCGGGCATCGCGGCGTTCATACTCGCAATCGGGATGGCTGTGGATGCGAATATTATTACCTATGAGCGGATTCGCGAGGAGATGCGAAGCGGCAAGAGCGTACTGTCATCACTTAGAGCGGGATCGAAGAATTCGTTCCGTACCATTATGGATGCGAACATCACAACAATCATTGCCGGACTGGTGCTCTTCTTTATCGGAACTGGCTCTGTCAAAGGGTTCGCGGTTA
Organism: Paenibacillus plantiphilus; assembly: GCF_927798095.1. Lineage (GTDB taxonomy): Bacteria > Bacillota > Bacilli > Paenibacillales > Paenibacillaceae > Paenibacillus_Z > Paenibacillus_Z plantiphilus. The sequence goes on from NZ_CAKMMF010000010.1 coordinate 105,488, forward strand.
TTCTCATTCTCAGTATTATTATCAGTGTTATTACGAACGTAGCGTATTCACGCCTACTCCTTTATATGCTCATTCGCAGCAACAAGTTTAATAAACCTGCTTATTTCGGAGTCAAGGAGAGTGAAATACGTGAACTTTAACAAAGGGGACAATAGTACGAGATTTAATTTTGTTGCGAAGTCTCGACACTTCTTCATATTCTCAATAGTGATCACTATACTGGGTGTACTTTCGCTTGCGATCTTTGGACTTAATTACGGTGTGGATTTCAAATCAGGTTCAAGTGTGGATATCGTCGTAACAAAGGATCTATCAGGCAAAAAAGCGGAAATCGAGAAGTTTATTGCAGACAGCGGCTTGGGAGCACCGGCAACGACAATAGGTGCAGACCGCATAACACTCAGATTTGACAATGTACTGTCAGATGTGGAAGAACATAAGTTGAAGGATGGCTTTGCAGCTAGTTTTGATAAGGATGCATCGATGGAAGTATATATCGTCGATGTGGAAATTGCGAGAGAATTGCAATTTAATGCGCTGAAAGCGATTCTGATCGCCAGTCTCGGGATTATCATCTATGTGAGCATACGGTTCGAATGGCGGTTTGCTATTGCCGCTATTGTCGCGCTCCTGCATGACGCTTTCATCGTAATCAGCTTGTTCTCTATCCTGCGCCTGGAAGTTAATCTTCCATTTATCGTCGCCATATTGACGATTATCGGCTATTCCATTAATGATACGATCGTTATCTTCGACCGTATCCGTGAAAATATGAGATTTGCGAAAGTGAAGACGGCAGCCGATCTTGCGAAGGTCGTCAATGACAGTGTATGGCAAACGTTATCACGTTCCATAAATACAGTATTGACTGTAGTAGTCACTGCGCTCTGTCTATTCCTCTTCGGAGGCGAGTCGATCAAGCTGTTCGCGCTGGCAATATTGTTCGGACTGGCAAGTGGTGCTTATTCGTCCATCTTTATTGCAAGTCCGCTATGGCTGCTGCTCAAGAGGGGACAGAAACCAAAGCAGGGTTCCAAAGTATCAACGACATCCTAAGAGGAATTTCACACGCTTCAATCGTTTAATCATTATAGCGAGCCTTCGCCTCTTGTTGTATGAACGACAGACAGGGATAAGCGTAAGGCTGCGCAAACATGTTTAGGAGGCGTCCATGTCAGCGCACAAACGTTATGCTAAAGCGGAGTCCGCAGCGTGGACAGGGTTGCTCGGCAATGTCTGCCTTGCGGCAGTAAAGGGTGGCATCGGCCTGAATACAGGCAGTAAAACATTGTTGGCTGATGCTTGCCGAAGCGCTTCTGATGCGGCTTCTTCATTTGTTTCGTTGACCGACATTCGCCGCTGCCGTCAGGTTGGCGCCACTGCTGCGCCCATATCGTCTGTTCGCGGACGAACAGAAGCTTACTCAGGTGTTGTTACTTCCATCGTTCTGATCATTGTCGGGCTGGAGATAGGCATATCGGCTATCAAGCTGATAACAGCGGGAGTCGAGAAAGCGCCGGGTTGGTCAGCGGCCGCGGCAATAATCATTGCGTTCGCATTAAAGGAGCTTTTCTTTCCTGTGAAGGAGCGCAAAGCGGATTTGTATGCATCGCTTGCCGCTCTTATTGGAACAAGTGCTGCTGCGCTGGGTCAGCCGCTGCAAATGCCGCTGCTCTATTACTTCGATCCGGCTGCATCGCTTATCATTGTCGTGATTGTATTTAATAATGGCTATCGTATCGTTACAGCCTCTGTGCAGCGCAGACTCTTCTGTGAAATCGAGGCGACAGACATTGCCGAATTGAAGGTTGCAGTCGGACGAATGGAAGGCGTCGTGACCGTGGAAGAGCTTCGCGCTCGTGAGCATGGACATTATGTTGTGGTTGATGTGGTCATTAGCGTCAATCCACGCATATCCGTTCTGGAAGGCAACGAGGTCGCCAAGCGAGTGAAATATTTCTTAATGAAACGATTCAGCCATATTACAGATGTAACGGTTCATGTCGAGCCTTATGATCCAGGTTATCCCTACAAATCGAATCATGATCCAAATGGAGAGCAGGTGGCGACGCTGCTGCAATAGCAGCAGCGTCGTTCCATGCCTGTCTATGTGACAAGGAATTAAATTAGTATGTTCAGATCAGAAGCGGACTTCCTTCGCTGCCAAGGGGGTTGGAGAAGCCGGTTCTGATTGATAAAGGAGGGCTATACGCTTGCTGCAATCGAAAACACGCTGGCAAGTTGCCGAACTGGACCCGACAGGAGTGGAGAGAGCTTCTCTGCTTGCCAAGAAGCTCTCTCTATCTCCGCTAGTTGCCAAGCTGCTCGTTCAGCGCGGATTTCATGATTTGGACAAGGCGCGTCTATTCCTTACAGGCGGCATTGAATGTCTGCATGATCCGTTCCTGCTGAAAGGGATGCATGCCGCTGTGGAGCGTATCCAGCTTGCCAAGGAGCGGGGAGAATTCATACGCATTTATGGCGACTATGATGCTGACGGCGTTTCTTCGACGACGCTAATGACTTATTTGTTCCAACGGCTGGCACTGACGTTCGATTATTACATTCCTCATCGGACATTAGAAGGTTATGGCTTGAATGAGGGAGCTATCGACAAAGCGGCAGCAGCTGGTGTTAAGCTGATTGTTACGGTGGATACAGGGATTAGTGCTGTAGCTCAAATCGCCTACGCCAATTCACTCGGAATCGATATCATTGTCACAGACCATCACGAGCCGCCGCATGAGCTACCGGCTGCGCTCGCTCTCATTAACCCGAAGCAGGAGGACTGCCCGTATCCGTTCAAGGGATTAGCAGGTGTTGGTGTTGCCTTTAAGCTAGCAGAGGCTATGCTTGGTGAACCTCCAGTGGAATGGACCGATGTTGTAGCTCTCGGAACAATTGCAGATCTTATGCCGCTAACGGATGAGAATCGAGTATTGATTCGAATGGGACTTGATCAGCTTAAAGAAACGGATAAGCCGGGTTTTCTGGCATTGGCTAATGTAGCTGGGATTGAGCTGTCGACGATCAGCGCGTCTAACGTTGCTTTCGGCATGGCTCCACGGATTAATGCTGCAGGGCGGCTGCGCCATGCTGAAGCTGCGGTTCAGCTGTTAACGGCAGCAGATGGTCAAACAGCGGAATTGTCTGCTGTAGCGCTCGATACGCTCAACCGTGAGCGTCAAGGGATCGTGGAAGAGACCGTTAAGGAAGCAGTAGACATCTGGACCCGGAAATGTGAGCAATCGGCAAGCGCGGGGCAGCGTGAGCCGTCTGTAATTGTGCTGGCCGCCGAGGGCTGGAATGTGGGTGTGGTTGGAATCGTCGCGTCCAAGCTTATTGAGAAGTACTATAAACCAACGCTTATTCTTGGCATTGATTCTGCAACCGGAATGTGCAAAGGATCAGCGCGTTCAATAGAAGGCTATGATCTGCACGCTGCTTTGACGGCATGTGACGAATTGCTGGATCACTATGGCGGTCATCAGGCGGCCGCAGGCATGAGTCTGCACAAGGATAAGCTAGGCGAGCTGGAGCAGCGGCTAGGCGAGCTTGCGGATCGCTGGCTAAGCAGTGAAGACTGGCTGCCTAAGACAACAATTGATCTGGCCTGTGCGATAGAGGATGCGACACTCGAAGTGATCGAACAATTCAAGCAGCTTGAGCCGTTTGGCATCGGCAATGCTGCGCCTCGCTTATTGCTTCAGCATGCAGCGCTTGCTGATCGGCGTGTCATAGGCAAGGACAGCAAGCATCTGAAGCTGTCGCTAAGCGGGAAGGGCAAGCTGCTGGATGCAATCGGCTTCGGGTTTGGGCCGTTGGCGCACAAGCTGACAGACGGCGCTGCACTGGAATTGGTTGGAGAGCTGAACGTCAACGAATGGAATGGTCAGCGCAAAGCGCAGTTCGTCGTTCAGGATATGCGCATCGAGCATGTCAGGCTTTACGACCGTCGTTCTTACAATGAATCGCTTCCGTCAATCGGCAGATGGCTGCTTGACACAGGCGTCACGCAAGGGGCTATACTTGTTACGAACCTATCGTGGCGGGAAGCGATAGAATCAATGCCGCAAGACGGGGCAATGCCTGGAGAAATAACCGTATGGACATATGAGGAATTCTGCTCTGGGGCCCGCTCATGCACGGATTTAATTTTGCTAGGCAGACCGCCCTCGGCGGATGAGCTTGCAGACGTCATTAGCTGCTGTTCGCCGCTTGAAGCGATGTACTTATTTTATAACGAGAATAGCACTTCTCCAGTCGCTCAGCATAATAGTTTGAAGTCGAATCGAGCAGTGAGTGCAAAGTTTCAGCAGGGCGCTGGCGAATCGCAGCTGACAACAGACCGTGAGGAATTCGGGCGATTGTATGGAACGCTTAAGCGTGTCTGTCCCATCGCCGCTGAAGGAAGCGCCCGAAGGCTTGCAGTTATGCTGGATTATCCGGAGAACGTTATTCACTATATGCTTCAGGTGTTTAAAGAATTGGAGTTTATTGAGACAGGCGCTGGGGGACAGCTAGTGCTTGTTCCTGCTCCGGCGAAGAAGGATCTGACCTATTCGGCAGCCTACCGGGAGGCGCAGCGCACGATGGAATCCGACAGTATTCTGTTCGCGGAGGCGAAGGCGCTGACCGAATGGATTGGACAGCAGTTGTCAACTGAACTACGATCGAAGAAAGAAGGAGTGGGCATAGCATGAATTTTAAAGATTATATTCGCATTATCCCTGATTTTCCGCAGCCTGGCATTCGGTTCAAGGATATTACAACGCTAATTAATAATGGTGAGGTTTACCGCTCTGCAATCGAGGCGATCAAGTCGGCTGTCTCTGATAAGCAAATTGATCTGGTAGCAGGACCGGAGGCCCGCGGATTCATCATCGGCGCACCGCTTGCGATTGCGCTTGGAGTCGGATTTGTTCCTATTCGCAAGAGCGGCAAGCTTCCAGGAGCCGTAGTTGAGGCCAGCTATGATTTGGAATACGGCAAAGACAAGCTCGCGGTCCACCGCGACGCTATCCAGCCAGGCCAGCGTATACTGATCGCGGACGATCTGCTTGCTACCGGCGGCACGATTGCAACGACGATCAATCTGATCAAGCAGCTAGGCGGGGTTCCCGTCGGTGCGGCTTTCTTGATTGAGCTGGGCTATTTGGACGGGCGGGATAAGATGGATGGCCTGGATGTTTTCTCGTTGATGAGCTATTGATCATTAAGAACAATTCAGATTGTTCGCGAACGTAATGATGTTGTGCAACAAGCCTCCGGTGCCACTTAGCACCAGAGGCTTGTTGCTATTAATATTTGCTTATAATGGATATGATAGATCTAACGGCGGTTTTCGAGGCTTCCATATCAGCTTCTTCTTCAGAAGTCTGCAAAATTGTGAGAATCAAATTTTTATATGATAGGGTAACCAGATCCGTTTTTTTTGCTAAAGCTTCATTTGTCCCGCTGTAACCCCGCGAGGATGACCAATCAACAAGATCATTTCCAATATAGCTTGTTGTATAAGAAATTCTAATTGCCAATTGTTTGCTACTATCTTCATTCTCAAACAAGAGTAATTCAGAGGTAGGCTGCGTATTATTCATATCAAACTTACCATCAAGCGTTAAATACTCTCTCTTATTGAATGAAAGGTCTTTATCCATGATAACAATATTAGGCCCAACGGATCCGCTTTTGTATGAATAACCTGATATAGAAAGTTCTTTTGTAAATGTTTCAAATATTTGTTGATACTCTGAGTAATGTATTAATTGCGAATGATTACTTATCTCTTGGGGAGATTGTTGAGATACAGGTTTACTATTGTTTGTAATGTAATTGGAATCAGAACAACTGGACATTAATATAAGAGATAGAACGAAAAAAAATGCAATATTCCTCCCCACATGCATACCTCCCGAAAAGTGTTTTTGGCACATAAAAGATGACTGAACCTAATCCCTTTAAGTATTCTTCGAACGCAGCTCCCTTAATTTTAGCATACACGAATTAAAACCAAAATGAGAATAAAATATAAATATGTCCCAAAAATGACATGTCGAATGTTCAACCCCTTGTAAGCCCGACACAGAGAGATCACTATGTACATGAACTGCATTTGGACAACTGCACTTGGAGTAGTTGACGGAAAGCCTATGAAACAGGCATAATAGTAGAAAACCTCGTATTGAAATTCACGGCCGCTTCTGCGGTTGTTTTTCGTTATAGCTCCATTATTTATAAGTTAACGGATGCGGAGCGTGTGCTGTTCGCAAAGTTCGGGAAAGGGACATACATGGGCATTGATCATTTACTCGAAAAAGCAGCGACATATATGAAGGACCAGGATTTGAAGCGAATTAGAGAAGCCTATGAATTTGCGGATCAGGCTCATTACGGGCAAGTGCGCAAATCAGGAGAGCCCTATATTCTCCACCCCGTGGCCGTAGCGGAAATTCTCGTTAACATGCAGATGGACGTGCTGTCGATTATTGCGGCGCTTCTTCATGATGTCGTTGAGGATACAACGGTTCCTCTTGAAGAGGTCAGAACTCGGTTTGGCGATGCTTGCGCCATGGTTGTGGACGGATTGACGAAGCTTGAGAAGATTCAGTTCCGTTCTAAGGAGGAGCAGCAGAACGAGAATTATCGTAAAATGTTCGTTGCTATGGCCCAGGATATCCGCGTTATTCTGATCAAGCTTGCTGACAGATTGCACAATATGCGGACAATCAAATACCAGTCGGAGGAAGCGCAGCGACGTATTGCCTATGAGACGTTGGAGATTTTTTGTCCCATCGCTCACCGGCTTGGTATATCGGCGATTAAATGGGAGATGGAGGATATCGCTCTGCGCTATTTGAACCCGCAGCAATATTATCGGATTGCGAATCTGATGAAGAAGAAGCGGGCTGAGCGCGATCAATATGTCTCCGATGTTATAAGCCGGATTACTGAGAAGCTGGATGAGATGGGGATAGAAGGCGATATCTCCGGACGTGCCAAGCATATTTATAGCATTTACAAAAAAATGACGACGCGCGGCAAGCAGTTCAATGAAATTTATGACCTGCTGGCCATCCGAATCATCGTAGACAATATTAAAGATTGTTATGCCACTCTCGGTATTATTCATACGCTGTGGAAGCCGATGCCAGGCCGGTTCAAGGATTATATTGCCATGCCCAAAGCAAATATGTACCAGTCGCTGCATACGACCGTCATCGGACCTACTGGCGAACCAACTGAGGTCCAAATTCGCACGTGGGATATGCATCGCACCTCTGAATTCGGTATTGCTGCCCACTGGGCGTACAAGGAAGGCAGTGTCGTGCCTGGAGACAGCTTCGAAGAGAAGATGACAATCTTCCGCGAAATTATTGAGCTTCAGCATGAGGCAAGCGATGCATCGGAGTTTGTGGAGTCGCTTAAGATGGACTTCTTCTCCGATCTTGTATTTGTGTTTACGCCTAAGGGCGAGGTGTTCGAGCTGCCGGCAGGCGCGGTTCCGCTTGATTTTGCCTATCGGATTCATACTGAGGTCGGGAATCGGACGATTGGCGCCAAGGTCAATGGGCGGATCGTACCGCTGGATTACAAGCTGAAGACGGGGGATATCGTTGAAATTCTCACCTCCAAGCATTCTTACGGTCCCAGTCAGGATTGGGTTAAAATCGCGCAATCTTCCCATGCCCGCAGCAAGATCAAGCAGTGGTTCAAGAAAGAGAAGCGGGAAGAGAATGTGATCAAAGGCCGCGAGCTCATTGAACGGGAGCTGAAACGGCTCGGTCTGGAGCCTTCAGCCTTCATGTCCGAAGACAAGCTGCAGGAGGCTGCAGTTAAGTTCACCTTCAACGACAATGAGGATATGCTGTCCGCGATTGGCTTCGGCGGCATTACGGCAGCACAGATCGTCACGAAGCTGACGGAGAAAATGCGCAAGGAAGCAGAGGAAGCCAGCCAGATTGAGCTATCCAATGAGAAGAAGGAAGTCAAGACAGCTCCGGCGCTTCGCAAATCGCGTCCCACACATGGTGTTTCCGTCAAGGGCGTGGACAATTTGCTAGTGCGTTTCGCCCGCTGCTGCAATCCAGTGCCTGGCGATGAGATTATTGGTTATATTACACGGGGGCGGGGGGTGTCCGTGCATCGTCTGGATTGCCAGAACATTCCCGGAGGTGCTGACGGCGAAGAAGCAGCCCGTGTCATTGAGGTGGAATGGGAGCAATCGGTTGAAGCGAATTACAGCGTGGATATCGAGATTACAGGCCACGACCGCAGAGGGCTGCTGAATGAGGTGCTTCAAGCGGTGTCGGAGAGCAAGACGAATTTATCGGCTGTATCGGGCCGTTCGGACAAGAATAAGATGGCGATGATTCATATGACCATACTCATTCGCAATATTGAGCATTTGCATTCCGTCGTTGAGAAAATAAAACGTGTGAAGGACGTATATTCCGTCCAACGTATTATGCAATAAGGACAGGCGAATGAACCGCGCTCTGACCTGCATGGAGAGGATTTTGCACGCATGAAGGTAGTTGTACAACGCTGCAAGAGAGCCAGTGTAGCTGTAGAAGATGAAATTGTCGGAGAAGTAGGTCAAGGGCTTATGCTTCTTGTGGGCATAACGCATGAGGACAATGAGAATGATGTCAGCTGGATGGCTGAGAAAATAGCCGGTCTGCGAATATTCGAGGATGAAAGCGGCAAAATGAATCTGTCGGTAAGTGACATTGGCGGCGGCATACTTTCCGTCTCGCAATTCACGCTGTATGGCGATTGCCGCAAAGGAAGAAGGCCGAATTTCATGGCAGCGGCTCGTCCGGAGCAGGCAGAAGCGCTTTATGATCTTTTTAATGAAAAGCTGCGCGTTGCAGGCTTGACGGTTGCGATGGGGAAATTCGGTGCGATGATGGATGTGTCGCTTGTTAATTGGGGACCCGTCACCATTATAGTGGACAGCAAAAACTGACAATGCTCAATCAATCTCGATATGGGATACCAACCCGGCATTGCGCTGAGAACTGTGTACGGTGTAGAAAGAAAAGCTGTCATGGGGTCAGGTGTTAGAACGGGCATTTGCGGGAACACTAGATTACGTAGAAATGCGCATCGCCGTCATTTTAGGGGCAATATTGCCCTATTGCGGGGCTGCGCATCAACGGAAGGAGTGTCCTGCAATGCATCAATCCCGCAAGGAACAAGGGGTAGAGAGGTCATCGAGAAGGCTGCTGCATCCCGATCGAAGGGAAGCGATATTGTTCTCGGAGTTTGAGGAAGATATTGAAGCAGCCGCAGAGTGGGCGGCAGGGGCGTTCTCATCACACCAAGGACCACGCGGAGAACGAGGGTTTTAAATTCATCTTCGTGGGGAGCAAAGGGTGCAAGGGTGATAACGCTTTATTTTCTGTAATGGAATTGTAACTTGATTTCAATGTTACTTTAACAACGGAAGCCTATAATAAAAGTCGACCCCCTTTTTTGAATATACTATTGATGGACCTACAACTTGTTTGTAGGTTTTTTTCTGCAGATTTCCCCCTAAATCCCCCTGAGGGGGACCCCAAAGGACTCCCGCCCTCTGGACACCCGGAATTTTTGTCGATATGCTCTCCTGTGGCGCTCCCCACTGCCATTGTGCTCATCCCCGCTTATGTCCCTCCGGGACCCGCTCCCACTTTGCCGCTCCCCTGTGAGTCCCTCCCGGGACTGACGACTAACCAGTGCTGCCGCAGAGACGATCCAACGAGTTTATGTGCTCATCCCCGCTACGTCCCTTTGGGACCCGCTCCCATTTTGACGCTCCCTTGTGTGTCCCTCCCGGGACTGACGACTAACGAGTACTGCCGCAGAGACGATCCAACGAGTTTATGTGCTCATCCCCGCTACGTCCCTCCGGGACCCGCTCCCATTTTGACGCTCCCTTGTGTGTCCGATTCGGTACTGAATAGTAGCTGCTATTGTTTACTCTGTTTCGACTACTGTTAATGGCTGTGAATTAAGTTACACATCATGTATTCGGAATGATAAGGTAACCGCAAATTGAGTTGTTTTCTAGCTCAATGGTTTTTTTCCCAATGAAGAAGTAATGACCATTACGATGCTCGCAAACGGTTTTTACAGAAACGCATCGTTCTATGATGCGTAGATGTTTACTTTATTCTTTTAAGTGAACGAGAGAAAAAACAGCAGAGCGGAGCAGGGGAATGTTTCTGGAGAAGCGTTAGCGTTCGCCTTTGTTCCCGGAATTCCACATAAAACAATTATAATCAAGAATTCCGGGAACAACAGCGATCGTAAGAACATTCCCATGCGCAGCGGCTCTAATGTTCATTTCTATCGTGCAACTTAAAACTGCCGCCTGATCTATTATCAGACGGCAGTCATTTGTGATTATAGGTTCCGTTAACGGTTAAGCTCGTAGTTCAAGCCGAGGTCGTTGTCCCAGTAGGTGACTCCGTTGACGGTGTAGGAGATGCTGTATTTGATATTGTTGACGGTACTGCTGACCGGTACACTGGCTTTCCAGGATTCCAGTGTGCTGCCGCTGTTGCTCACTGTAGCATCGTATGCCAAGGACGCCTCTGTATAGGTAGCCCAGTTGTCGGTGGAGTAGCGGACTTTGACGGTTTTGGTAAATCCAAGATTTTTAACGAATACTCCGAAATGCGCTACGTTTGCGGTTGTATCAAAGTAGGTGCTGCTGTACGGCACCTCATTGAAATTGACTTTTACAGGCGGATTGCCTATCGCAAACGATGGGGCAGCGGAACCAAAGCTCAGCTTGTAGTTGCTGCCGCCATTTGTATCCCAATAGGTTATTCCATTGACGATGTATTTGACCTTGAACTCCAAATAGCCGCTGGACAAATCTTCATAGCTTTCTTCAATATCTGAGTAGAAGCTCCATAGTTCATGGTTGTTCGTTGTTGCGCGTACGTAGGATGCAGAAGTCTCTGTCCACGATCCGCTATTTACCCGCCAAACGACTTTAACCTGCTTGGTATAGTCTAAATTGTCTACTTCAATTCCGCCGCCGAAGAAGAGGCCGCCAAAGTATCCACTCATAGAGGCACTAACCAGATCAACTGTGTTGGGCTGAGCTTGTGCTTTTTGTGGAGGTATTGTTATGAAAACAGCAAATAACAAAAAAAGTGATAATAAAGCAATGGATAGTTTTGAATGAACTCTTGACATCATCATCAAACACTCCTTATCATCATTTGATTTTGTGATCGCTGTACCGGTACAATTGAAATAATACCATATGTATGAAATAATTTCTATATATTGGTTATCGTTCAAAATACTCATTTTTGCTGCTTATTTCGACAAAATATTCGATTGCATAAGGGTTCATTTTCACGCATGTTCTGTATTGAACCCTTGCTGGACAGCAGCTGGATGTGCACCTCTTGACAGGGAGCAGCCTCATCGATACAATGAGTAATGATTGTTATATCTTGTCGATCCAGCGAAGGGACCGCGTCGTTCAATAAGCACCTACTCAGAGAGGGATTCCATGGCTGCAAGAATCCTTGGCGTGTATGAACGAACAGACTTCCCGGAGGACAGTCGGTGAACACAAGTTGGCGAACTATGCCAGCCTATTATTAGCCGGTCTGCGTAGTCGGGCGTTAACCGATCAAGCGAAATTGGCGATGTTTCATGTCATCGGCCGTTTCGAAAGTGTGGGTGGTACCACGGTAGCTTAGCAAATGCGCAGCTCTCGTCCCTTGACCTTATTTGAGGTGGAGGACGGGAGCTTTTTTTGATGTTTGAGAAGCTGATTTGAACAGGGGGCTTAGCTATGGGATTTCAGAAACTTCCAGGAACGCAGGATTTTCTGCCGGGATCGGTCGAACGCTGGCAGTTCGTGGAGAGCAAGGCGCGCGATATTTGCCGCAGGTTCAATTTTCGCGAAATTCGTACGCCGATTTTTGAATCGACTGAGTTGTACCAGCGCAGTGTCGGCGAGACGACCGACGTTGTAGAGAAAGAGATGTACACGTTCACGGATCGCGGCAATCGCAGTGTTACGCTCAGGCCGGAAGGCACGGCAGGCGTTGTTCGCTCTTTTGTTGAGAACAAGCTGTACGGCGAGCCCGAGCTGACGAAGCTGTATTATATCGGACCTATGTTCCGCTATGAACGCCAACAGGCAGGCCGCTACCGGCAGTTCCACCAGTTTGGTGTTGAAGCGCTCGGCGCAGTTGATCCTGCACTCGATGCGGAAGTGATTGCGCTTGGCTACACCTTCTACACGGAGGTTGGCCTCAAGGGTGTCAGTGTTGAGATTAATTCTGTAGGCACTCCGGCTGTGCGCGCAGCTTTTCGCGACCGGCTGCTGGAGTTCCTTGAGCCCAAGCGCGAGCTGCTGTGCAAGGACTGCCAGTCCCGTATTGACCGCAACCCGCTCAGGGTGCTGGACTGCAAGGTCGATCAGGCGCATTTCGAAGGCGCTCCTTCTATCCTCGATAGTCTGGATGAGGAATGCCGGTCGCATTTCAAAGCGCTCAAGGGTCATCTGATGGATATGAATATCCCGTTCACGATTAATCCGCGGCTTGTGCGTGGTCTTGATTATTACACGCACACAGCCTTCGAATTCAAAGCGGAGGGCATCGGCGCCATTGATACCATCGGCGGAGGCGGTCGCTACAACGGTCTTGTAGCGGATATCGGCGGCCCTGATCAGCCAGGTGTCGGACTGGGGCTTGGATTGGAGCGGACAGTTATACTGCTTGAAAAGCAAGGCGTTGAGCTCGACAGCCTGAATGGAGTCGATGTCTATCTTGTTGCGCTTGGGGAAGCGGCAGATCGTGAGGTTACGAGGCTGCTGCATAGTTTGCGGCTGCGCGGCATCGCTGCTGAGCGAGACTATCAAGGACGCAAGATGAAGGCGCAGATGAAGTCGGCGGATCGGCTGCAGGTCCGATTTACTGCCATTCTTGGCGATGATGAGCTCCAACGGGGCGAGATTTCTCTTAAACAGATGTCCACAGGGGAGCAGCGGGTCGTACCGCTTCATGAGCTGGCGGATGTAATTATTAAGGCTTCTATTACGAATATTAATAACGAAGGAGTGTAATTGATTATGATGTTGAAAACTCATTCTTGCGGCCAGCTCTCTAAAGCGGAAGTCGGCCAAACAGTTACTTTGAACGGCTGGGTACAGCGCCGCCGCGATCTTGGAGGCGTATTGTTTATCGATCTTCGCGATCGTACAGGCATTGTGCAAATTGTGTTCAACCCTGATTTCTCCGGCGATGCGCTTGCAATTGCTGATCGTGCCCGCAACGAGTTTGTCCTTGCTGTCAAAGGCCAAGTGGTAGAGCGCGATGCGGAGACGGTCAATACTAATATTGCAACTGGCGAGATCGAAATTCGCGTAACTGAAATTGAAATTATGAATGCGGCCAAAACTCCGCCGTTCCCGATTGAGGATGGCGTAGAGGTTGATGAGTCGATTCGTCTGAAATATCGTTATCTGGATCTTCGTCGTCCGGAAATGCAGAAGACGCTGCTCCTTCGTTCCAAATCGGCAAAGATTTTCCGCGATTTCCTCGACGGTGAAGGCTTTATTGATGTAGAGACGCCGATTCTGACCAAAAGCTCGCCGGAAGGCGCACGTGATTATTTGGTGCCAAGCCGTGTTCATCAGGGCGAATTTTTCGCGCTGCCGCAATCGCCGCAAATTTTCAAGCAATTGCTCATGGTTAGCGGTGTTGAACGCTATTATCAAATCGCCCGCTGCTTCCGTGATGAGGATCTGCGTGCTGACCGCCAGCCGGAATTTACACAAGTCGATATCGAGACCTCTTTCTTGTCGCAGGACCAATTGCTTGATTTAATGGAGCAGCTTGCTGTGAAGTTGTTCAAGGAAACTGTTGGTGCGGATCTTCCGGTTCCATTCCAACGGATCACGTATGCGGATGCGATGAACAAATATGGGTCGGATAAGCCAGACCTGCGCTTCGGACTAGAGATGGAGGATATTACCGATATCGTCTCAAGCAGCGATGTGAAGGTGTTCGCTTCTGTTGCAGCGGGCGGCGGCGTTGTCAAGGCGCTCAATGCGAAAGGCTGTGCGAGCTGGAGCCGCAAGGAGCTTGACGACCTGCAGCCGTTCGCGGCGCGTTATGGCGGCAAAGGCCTCGCATGGGTAACCGTGAAGGAAGGCGAATGGCGCGGTCCGATCGTGAAGTTCTTCAAGCCGGAAGAGATTGCTGCGCTTACGGAGCGTCTTGCTGTAGAAGAGGGCGACCTGCTGCTGTTCTCTGCGGATAAGAAGAAAGTAGTTGCTGATGTGCTTGGCAACCTGCGTCTGAAGATCGGCAAGGATCTTGGACTGATCAACGAGTCTGAATTCAAATTCGCTTGGGTCGTTGATTTCCCGCTGCTGGGCTGGGATGAAGAGGCCAAGCGTTATGTGGCCGAGCATCATCCGTTCACTCGTCCGCATGACGAGGATGTTCATTTATTCGATACGGACCCGGGACAAATTCGCGCGCAAGCTTATGATCTCGTACTGAACGGCTATGAGGTTGGCGGCGGCTCCATGCGTATCTACAAGCGTGAGGTTCAGGAGCAAATGTTCAAAGCGCTGGGCTTCTCCCAAGAATTAGCGTATGAGAAGTTCGGCTACCTGATGGATGCGTTTGAATATGGCACTCCGCCGCATGGCGGCATTGCGTTTGGCTTCGACCGTCTAGTCATGCTGCTGGCAGGCCGAACAAACCTGCGTGAGACGATTGCATTCCCTAAGACTGCGAGTGCTACAGACCTGCTGTGCGACGCGCCGTCGGAAGTCGAGCTGTCACAGCTGCAACAGCTGCATATCCGCACCGTTCCAAAGCCTGTCAAACAGCCTGAGACGACGGGTGCTCAGAATTAATCCGGCCATTGAGAATGCGGGGTCCCATCCCCGCTCTCTTGACCAAAGGGGGCTTTAATCGTTATGCTGCATCAATTCTCACGAACGGAGCTGTCGATCGGGCCGGAAGGACTCCAGATTATGAAGGGCAGCACAGTTGCTGTGCTTGGCATTGGAGGCGTTGGCGGCATCGCAGCAGAGGCGCTTGCCAGGACTGGCATTGGCCGCATCATCCTGATTGATAAAGACGTTGTTGATATTACAAATATTAACCGGCAGATTCATGCGCTGACAACGACAGTGGGTCAGCCGAAGGCAGATCTGATGCGAGATCGGATTAAGCTGATCAATCCGGATTGTGATGTTATATCGCTGCGGATGTTCTACACCGAGGAAACGTATGAGAAGCTGTTCGAATATCCGCTGGATTATGTCGTAGATGCTTCGGACACGATTTCGTATAAAATCCATCTGATCAAGCAATGTTTGGAGCGCAAGATTCCGATTATCTCCAGCATGGGCGCTGCGAACAAGATGGACCCGACCAGGTTTCAGGTAGCTGATATTTCGAAGACCTCTATGGACCCAATCGCCCGTGTTGTGCGACAGAAGCTGCGCAAGGAGGGGATCAAGAAGGGCGTAAAGGTTGTATTCTCCACAGAGGAACCGCAGAAACCGCGCGCCGATGTTACTCAGCGGATTGTGCCAGAGCATGCCCCGGAAATTCGCAAAGCGCAGCAGCCACCGGCGAGCAATGCATTTGTGCCGCCAGTGGCAGGGCTTATTATGGTAAGTGTAGTCGTTAAGGACTTGCTCGCTTCAGGAGGACAAGAATAATGAACATTGAATTAATGAAGAAGCTAAAGCTGTCTCATGGCACGACTGCGCTCGTTCTGCAGCCCCCGAATCAGGAGTATGTGGAGGAGCTGGAGTTAGGCGAAGAAGTGACTGTGTACGACAAGAGCAAGGCGGGAACATATGATTTCGTCCAGTTGTTTGCCAAGGATATAGCTGATCTTGAAGAGCACGCGCCCGAAGCGCTGGAAGCGGTAAAGCGGGACGGTCTATTATGGATTTGTTACCCGAAGGGAACCTCGAAGCAGAAGAGCGATCTGAACCGCGACCGAGGCTGGAAATCAATCAATGAGAAGGGCTGGGAAGGGATTGCGCTCATCTCCATTGACGATACGTGGTCGGCAATGAGACTGCGGCCGCGGGATTTCATCAAGAGCAGTCCGCGTTCAAGCCGTACGACATCTTCTGGCAGAACGGGCAATGCGGCTTCTTCGCAGCAAGCTCTCGTCGTTCCGGAGGATCTGGCTGCTGCTTTCGCCAAATCACCGGAAGCGGAGACATTCTTCACTGCGCTTGCGCCTTCTCATCGGAAGGAATATATTAGCTGGATCAATGATTCCAAGAAGGAAGAGACACGTGCCAACCGCGTGGCGGGCACGATTGAGAAGCTGCAGCAGCAGCTCAAGCGTCCTTCGGACAAGTCTTAATGATGAATATACAGTAGCTCTAGGGCTGTTCCGAAATTAGTGTTTGCCAGCTAATGCGGTACAGTCCTTTGTCTTTTGATATACCCGCTATGTTATGATTACGGTATTAAATTAATCGAATAATTAGGTGATTATCGTTATGGACTTATTTACTTACAATCAATCCAATGAACATCAACCGCTTGCAGAACGTATGCGGCCACGGACATTAAGCGAATTTTTTGGTCAAGAGCATTTGGTTGGCGAACACAAAGTGCTGCGCCGATTGATCGAGCAGGATAAAGTGGCCTCCATGATTTTACAGGGACCGCCTTCATCGGGTAAAACAACGCTGGCAACGATTATTAGCCATATAACGAAAGCCTGTTTTGAGAAGCTGAACGGTGTGTCCATGAGCATCGCTGAGCTACGCGCGGTCGTTCAACGAGCCAAGGACAATCTGAGCCTGTACCAGCAGCGTACCATCTTGTTCCTAGATGAGATTCATGCGTTGAAAAGCAATGTGCAGGAAGCGCTGCTCCCTATAGTGGAGGATGGAACGATAACACTTATAGGCGCCACTACAGAGAGCGTAGCGCATGATATTATCCCGCCGCTTGTTTCCCGCTGCCGCGTGTACCGCTTGGAGGCTTTGGGAAATGAGGATTTGGAGGGGATTATTCGTTCCGCTCTCAAGGACCCTGAACGTGGGCTTGGCGGGGAATACGAAATAACTGAAGAAGCGCTGGCGTATCTTGCTGACGTTTCCAACGGGGATGTTCGCAACGCCCTGATTGCTTTGGAAACTGCCGCTTACTCCATTTACAATACGAAGACCATTGATTTGAAGACCATTCAAGAGGCGTACGAATCGCGGATCAATGCCATTACGACTACCGATTTCTACGACCTTACTTCTGCTTTTATCAAATCAATGCGCGGCTCCCAGACCGATGCAGCTATCTATTGGCTTGCCCGTCTTCTGGATAGCGGCGTAGACCCTATGTATATTGTAAGGCGCATTGTGGTCCATTCCACAGAAGATGTGGGGATGGCGAACCCGCATGCGCTGCAAGTGGCAATGGCTGCGAAGCAAGCGGTAGAGTTTCTGGGAATGCCTGAAGGTCGTATTCCCCTTGCGGAGGCAGTAGTCTATATTTGCGAGAGTCCGAAATCGAACAGCGCCTACAAGGCGATAGGAAGGGCAATAGACGCTGTCAAAAGCCTTCGGAATTTCCCTGTGCCTGAGAACATACGCGATGGCTCCAAAAGCTATATAAACCCTATTGACAATCCGCGAAGCCGCATGCAGTATCTTCCCCCTGAGGTGGAGGGCTTCAAGTTCTACGAGCCTCAGAACTCTGGCACAGAGAGTAAAATTTTCGCAAAGCATGTGGAACGGAAAAATAGATAAAAGCATATATCTTGCAATAAGCGATTTGGTGTGAATCGAAATGAGGCAGAAAATGAGCATAACGGCCAGAATGCACATAAACGCAAGCAGAACCAAGAAAATGGCGCATAATGCCCAACCTATGCCTCATAAACATTACTATTGACCGTAAAATGGCGATCCAGAGCGATTGAACAATTTGACGTAACGGTTCGCTTCGACTACTCTTATATAAAGATCATTTATAATTCTCATGTCCAGAAGGAGGTGCTCCTGTCGCTGTTGATAGCTGTTCTCATGCAGCAACGGTTGACAGGGAATCGTTGAGTAGTGACCCGTTACCCTTATTTTTGAATGGTATTCTGATTTTATTTCTAGTATTATTGAACGGCTTTTTCGTCGCAGCAGAATTTGCTATGGTGAAAGCAAGAAGCAGTCGAATCGACACGATGGCATTAGATGGTAACCGAAGAGCGCGGTTTGCTTCCTTATTAACGAATAATTTGGATGCCTATTTATCCGCTTGTCAGCTGGGTATTACACTTTCCTCTCTTGGTCTTGGATGGATCGGGGAGCCCGCTATCGCCAAGGCGATAGAGCCTGTGCTGCTTAATTTCGGCTTTAATGAAGTTGCTATCCATACGATCGCATTCATCATTGCTTTCTCGATCATCACGGTTCTTCATATTGTTCTTGGAGAGCTGGCGCCGAAAACAATTGCAATCCGCAAAGCCGAGAAGGTTACATTGTGGACCGCATTGCCGCTCATCGTTTTCTACAAAATCATGTATCCATTTATCTGGTTACTTAATGGCACTGCAAACTGGATGTTGACACGAATTGGGATCGAACCGGCTAATGAACATGAGTCGGCGCATACGGAGGAAGAAATTCGAATCCTCATGAAGGAAAGTCACAAGTCTGGCCTGATTGATAATACGGAATTGACGCTTGTGGATAATATATTTGATTTTGCCGAAACCCATGCCAGAGAGATTATGATTCCGCGCACGGAGATGGTTTGTCTCTATGCAAATTTAACCTTTGAAGAGAATCAAGCGATTACGCTCAAAGAGATGCATACCCGCTATCCGGTTTGTGACGGCGATAAGGATAACATTATCGGTTTCGTCCATATCAAGGATATGCTGAAGGTTACAGCGCAAGGACTGCATGATATTCGTCCGATGACACGAACGATTACGACTGTTCCTGAATCGATGCAGATTAGTACGCTGCTCAAGCTGATGCAGAAGAAGAAGACGCAAATCGCCATTCTGATTGATGAATACGGCGGAACGTCGGGACTGGTTACCTTGGAAGATATTATGGAGGAGATCGTCGGCGAGATTCAGGATGAATTCGACGAGGAGCGCGCTGATATCGAGCGTAAGGATGATGGCTCTCATTCCGTTAATGGACTTATGCTAATTGAAGAAGTGAACAGCTATTTCGGGCTTGATATCTCAAGTGATGATTATGATACGATCGGCGGCTGGCTCTATGCTCAGATTGAAATTCCGCCATCCCGTGATCAAAAGGTTTATCATCCGGACGGCTATGATTTCATAATAGAAGAAACCGATCATCTGCGGATATCCCGTATTCTAATTCGAAAGCTTGACAACAACGAGAATCTGGAAGCAGAGATTCAAGCCGAAACGGGCTAAACGATAAAAAAGAGCTGTTCCCGTCATCTGGAATGACATCGGGACAGCTCTTTTGCTATTTCTCGGTTGATTTGGGGAGAGGCTTACGATTGATGCACAACATCAATCGTACCTCCGCCAAGACACACATCGCCATCATAGAAGACAACAGCTTGTCCTGGTGTAATGGCTTTCTGCTGGACATCGAATACAACAAGTCCAGATTCGCCGTCCTCGTTCAATGTCAACGTGACGCCTTGATCGGGCTGACGATAGCGGAACTTGGCTGTACATCGCAATGGACCTTCTGGTTTAACAGGGGATATCCAATTGATTCCTGTAGCAGACAGACTATGCGAATAGAGACTTGGATGCTTGTCGCCCTGTGTGACATACAGAATGTTATTGTCCAGATCCTTCGCAGTGACGAACCAAGGCTCGCCTGTGCCAGAGCCTCCTATGCCTAGTCCTTGACGCTGGCCAAGCGTGTAGTACATCAGTCCATCATGCCGACCTTTGGTCTCGCCGGTTAGAATGTCGATCATATTGCCAGGCTGTGCCGGGAGATAGCCGCTCAGAAATTCCTTGAAATTGCGTTCACCGATAAAACATACACCTGTGCTGTCCTTTTTCTTGGCTGTTGCAAGACCGGCTTCTTCAGCAATTTTGCGCACCTCCGGTTTAGGCAGATGACCGATAGGAAACATCGCTTTGGACAGCTGGTTCTGATTTAGCGCAGAGAGGAAGTAGGTTTGATCCTTGTTGGAATCAACGCCGCGAAGCAGCTTTGTTTCTCCTTCTGCATTGCGCTCTACGCGAGCGTAATGCCCTGTCGCCAAATAATCGGCGCCGAGATCTTGCGCTTTGCGCAGGAAATCGCCGAATTTAATTTCACGGTTGCACATGACATCGGGATTCGGCGTGCGGCCGCGTCTGTATTCTTCGAGAAAATATGCAAATACTTTATCATGGTAGGCCTGCTCGAAATTAACGGTATAATAAGGAATTCCAATACGATCGCAGACACGGCGAACATCTTCTGCATCCTCTTCTGCCGTACAGTGGCCGTGCTCATCGGTATCGTCCCAGTTTTTCATGAAAATTCCGATGACGTCATAACCTTGCTGCTTCAGCAACAGAGCTGTTACGCTGGAGTCCACCCCGCCGGACATGCCGACCACAACCCGAATGGATTTATTTGTGCTGGTCATAGCTAATTTCACACCACCTTGTATGGGAAACAAAACATTTTTTCATTGTATCACATGTTGAACAACATTTTCATGAAGAAGACAACCTTTTTTCACCACAGCGGCTCGTAGTATGTTAACATAGAAGTGATATGGGAATACAATGAATTAATCAGACAGTATGCAAATAATGAGATGCAGCTTATATAACAACTGATGATTTTTCGTCGGAGAAGAGGTGCCGCTAATGAAAATTTCAACTAAAGGCCGTTATGGATTAACGATTATGATGGAGCTGTCCGGCAAATTTGGCGAAGGTCCTACTTCGCTGAAAAGTATTGCTGAACGGAACAGCTTATCCGAGCACTACCTGGAGCAATTGATCGCTCCGCTGCGCAATGCTGGCCTTGTGAAGAGCGTGCGAGGTGCTTATGGCGGATATATTCTGTCTCGTGAGCCGGAATCCATTACAGCGGGCGATGTGATCCGCATTCTTGAAGGTCCGATATCCCCTGTGGATTTCACAGAAGAGGATGATCCAGCCAAGCGTGATCTGTGGCTTCGTATTCGCGACAGCATAGCAGAGGTGCTGGACTCAACGACATTGGCAGATTTGATCAACTTCAAGGATGAAGGCCATCTGGATTCGTATATGTTCTACATTTAATGGGCTACTGGCATTTCACTAATCCAGCAGGAGCCTTGTTTAGGAAGAGGTACCCATGGAGCGATTCTATTATGACCATGCGGCGACAACGCCGCTTCATCCCGAAGTCGCCAAGACGATGATGGATGTGTATGCTGGAACGACAGGCAATGCCTCAAGCACGCATAGCTTCGGACGCGATGCGCGTCAGCTGCTGAATCGTTCTCGCGACACCGTTGCAGCTCTGCTGGGTTGCCTGCCTAATCAGCTTGTATTTACTTCTGGCGGCACAGAGAGCGACAACCTTGCCATTATCGGCACAGCCAGAGCGATGCGCAAGCAAGGCAAGGCACATATTATAACTTCCGCGATTGAGCATCACGCGGTATTGCACACCTGCGAAGCTCTGGAGCGGGAAGGGTTTCGAATAACGGTGCTGCCTGTGGATGCGCAAGGACTTGTCGCGGCTGCGGATGTTGAAGCCGCGATTGAAGCGGACACAGGGCTAATCAGCATTATGTATGCCAATAACGAGACTGGAACGATTCAACCGATCCAGGAGATTGGTACTGCGGCAAGATCGAGAGGCGTTTGGTTCCATGTCGATGCTGTTCAGGCGCTTGGCAAGATACATATTGATCTTCGCACGCTGCCCGTTGATCTGATGAGCTTCTCTGCTCATAAAGTAAATGGACCAGCAGGTGTCGGCGCGTTGTTCATCGGTGACCGAGTGCCAATTGAACCGATTATGTTTGGAGGTCTGCAGGAGCGCAAGCGCAGATCAGGGACTGAGAATGTGGCGGGGATCGCCGGATTGGCGAGGGCATTTGAACTTTCTGTGAAAACAGTGGACGAGAAGAAACTTTTTCTAGACGAGCTTCGTCTTAAATGGATAGAATGGTTGCAAGAGCTGACCGGATCTCAAGAGATCGTCATTAACGGTCATGAGATTCAGCGGCTGCCGCACATCGCAAACATCAGCTTTATCGGGATTGATACAGAGACGATGCTAATGAATCTCGATATGGAGGGCATTGCTGCATCGAGCGGCTCTGCTTGCACTGCAGGAGCTCTGGAGCCTTCACATGTGCTTCGAGCGATGGGGCTCTCGGAAGAAAGATTATTATCTGCTGTACGTTTCAGCTTCGGATTGGGGAATACTTTGGAGGAACTCGAAATTGCCGCTCAGAAAATTGCAACCTTTTTGAAACGCATTCGTAGTACTGCCTAGGAGGACTCTCCGAATCGTGATACGTATACAACATTTAATTGGTCTTCCTGTAATTGAAGTGGATTCCGGCAAGCAGGTTGGACATGTTAAGGATGCTTGGTTTGATGAGCATTGGCAGCTGGACGGCATCGTTCTTGACGCCGGCAGAAGGTTTCTATCTGCGATGAAAGCTGTTCTATGGCGTGAAGTTCTCGTTATTGGCGATGACGCCGTCCTTATTATGAAAGAAAGCTCTGTAAGCAGAATGAAGCCTCACAACGTACAGCGTTCATTTCATACAGGTGCCATTCGATTGAAGGATTTGCCCGTAGTAACGGTTCACGGCGAGCAGCTTGGTCGTGTGTCGGATGTTTATTTTGACGAATTACAGGGTACACAAATAGTAGGCTATGAGTTGACAGATGGTTTCATAGCGGATTTATTGGAAGGCCGCAAGTGGCTCCCCGCTCCGCAGGATTGTGATGCTGTTATGCTCGGGGAAGATGTTATTATCGTTCCGGCTGGCAGTGAAGCGAATTTGGAGCCGGTCGCCGTTTCTGATTTGAATATAGGGAGAAATGAACCATGAGATGCCCCAACTGCAACTCGAAGGATATCGGGAAAATTGGTTCTCATCAGTTCTACTGCTGGGGATGCTTCATTGAACTGAGTGTTAATGGCGAGAAGATGTCGGTCTTCCAAGTTGAAGAGGACGGTACATTAAGCTCCCTGGACGATCTGTTCGGTGAAGAAGAAATGCCGCAAGTTCATGCCAATTAATAGTGGCGCTATAGTGTGATTGATTTCAGCTATAACCCGTAAGATGGACACTTTGAGAGAAGTGTTCATCTTACGGGTTATTTGTTTTTTCGCGCGCTGGTTAGGGTGTAATAAAAAACTTACAAATTTAGATAAAATACGCACGTTAATGCGGGTGTATGCTGCCGGTTATGGTTCTCGTGATGTATTTGATTTAGCCTGAAGATATATTGAAAAAGGGAAAATCAGATGGTAAATTTATGAAATGTAAGGTTTTAGTAATGTTTCTTGAGTGTGGAAAATGAAGTGGAAATAAGTAAAGGAGTGAGGAGCATGGCGTTTGTTTTTGAAAAGATCACTGAAGCGGGGAGGGAAATATTTAATTCCTTTGATCTGAAATGTCCGATTAATGGAAGGCCACTAGAAGAAACAATGTGGGCGAGAGATAGGGAACGGGATGCTTTCTTAATTGCACTTGGAGGGGATGGGGAGTATGGCTCGGATCTTCCTATGTTTTATATGTTAATCTGGAATAACAATCGAATTAAAGTGGATGCATTCAGTTCTGGCAACGGGGATATCAGTAATGGTGTTGAAATGTTCTGGAAAATAACCAAAATACAAGCTCCAAAATGCTTGCTTGAAGTTAAGGATGAAATGATAGAGATTATAACGGAAGGTATTGCTTCGGAAGGCTTTGCGGGGCGATGTGAATGGACCAAAAGTGTTCAGTTTGATTACATAGCTGCACCTGAATTTATGTTAGAAGTGTATAGCCATTGAGGACATTTCAAGGCATAATAGATGATGTGCGGTTGAATGAAGTAATCATGCAAGATGAATTAAAGGAATGTGAGAAGCGATGGCATTTGTATATGAAAAAATTTCAGAAGCGGATCGGGAACTGTATCAATCATTCAATCTGAGGAGCCCGTTTAATGGAAGACCTCTGGAAACGAGAAAGTGGACAATAGATCGGGAACGCAACGCTTACCTAATCTCTCTGGGCGGACAAGGGACATATAATTCCGACATACCTATGTTTCATACACTCATATGGAATGGGAATACAATTAACATAGATTCATTTACAACCGGAATTGGTGATGTCAGTAGCGGGATAGAGAAGTTCTGGAAAATAACTAAAATAGAAGCTCCGATAGATTTATATGAGAAGAAGGACGAATTGATTGATTTAATGAAGGAAGCTTTTGATGCAAAAGGATTTGCCGGTAGTAAAGATTGTGTTGTTAGCGTTCATTTTGATTTTATCGCAGCACCTGAATTTAAATAGAGGTTATTGTATGTAGATTAAATCGCTGAACGTCTGATTAAATTAGCTGGAGACGTTCAGGTTAAAGTAGGGGCTTTCTTCGAAGCACCCGTTAATAAGGATACTATAGTCCCCTATGGTGGAAATAGGGGGCTTTTTTGCGTCTAAAGTTACAGACTGTTTTTGAGGATAGTGGAGGGGAGTTGAGTTAAGAAGCTTGATGATTTATTGGATTTAGTGTGCAGTATTGAATAAAGAAAGTTCATATGGTAAATTAAAGAAATATTGTCTATAGGTAAATAATATAGAAACTGAAATATGAAGTGAAATAAAGCAGACGAGGAGAGAGATACAATGGCATTTGTTTATGAAAAAATTTCAGAAGCGGACCAGGGACGGTTCCAATCATTCAATCTGAGGAGCCCGTTTAATGGAAGGCCTCTGGAAACGAGAAAGTGGATAGTTGATCGAGAACGCGATGCTTATTTAGTCTCCATGGGCGGTCAAGGGACATATGATTCCGAAATACCCATGTTTCATGCACTTATATGGAACGGGAATACAATAAACATAGATTCGTTTACAACCGGAACTGGTGATGTCAGTATCGGAATAGAGAAATTTTGGAAAATAACTAGAATAGAGGCCCCGGTAGATGTACGAGAGAAGGAGGACGAATTGCTAGATTTAATTAAGGACGCTTTTGATGCAAAAGGATTTGCTGGTAGTAAAGATTGTGTTGTTAACGTTCACTTTGATTTTATTGCAGCACCTGAATTTAGATTGGGGGTGAAAAAACTTGATCACTGTTGATGAAATAATTGATTATGTTGAATCATGGCGCTCTCAAAACGGGATAGCAAATACTCAAAGTTTAACCTCCGAACAATTGATAAAACTAGCTAACGATGTGCAGGGTAAAGTTAAGCAACTTTCCTTTGAATCGCCAGTTACAGGAGCTAACATTGTTCCTTATAGTGGTAAATTAGGTGATTATTACGCTTTCCAAGTGGCAGCTGGAATTTCCAAAAGCACCGGAAAGATGTTGAGTTACGCGAGCGACTTGCAGGCGGGAGATCTGCTTAATAGTGAGGAATTTAGGGAAGCACTTCAACGTGCTGCTGGCAGCGAGCTTCTTGGAGACAGAATTATTGACGGTCCTCCAAAGGAAAATGGTGTTCGCCCTTCTCGTTATGGTGTTGGCGATGTGCTGGCTATTGTTGACTATGTGTCAAAGGAGGCCATGCTCGCCAATGCACATGGCAATGTAATAACTTTAACGGCAGAAGCGATACATGGGAGTGTCTGGGCTTTGACAGAGCTGCCTACTCTTTTGGAAATGCCTAAAGTAACAAGCATTGAAGGAGTACCTAAGGAACAACTCCTTAGCCGTTTAGAATATTTCAGGGGATTGGGTTTTTCTGAAGAAAAAGCTCTAATGGGATTGCGTGAATATTTATCTGTAATATCAAAAAACAATATGTCCATGGTGGATATTTATATAAGTGAAAATAAAATTATAGGGGTTGATACCTCAAAACTGACAGGCAGAGGTGGATTTAATATTCCTCTAGGTGCAGAGAGAGTTACAACAATCGCTGAATTATTGACGCCAATATCGGAGGCTGATCATAGATTCAGATTTCCGGTAAAGTATGAATTGGCTAATCCATTGATTGTAAGCGAAATGGATTCTTACACTAGAATGATAGTTGAAACTATGGGGCAGACACCGGAATCTGGATTGAAGTCGAAATATTCTGTATTGTCTGAAGTCGCTAAATATGAAAGAGTACGCGGCATTACCCACAAGGCTGTTGGAGCATTTGGCGGTGTGCTGATTGTCATTGACGGGATAAACATGGTTTCAGAGGCAAACGAAGCCTATAAAGCTGGGAATTCAGAGCTTGGCAATAAAATTGTTAGAGATTGGACATTGGAGACAGCGGGTGGATTCGCGAATGCTGCCTTATTTATGGAGATAGTTGCGCCATTCGCTTTGACACTTGGTGTGAGTGGCGGACCATTAGGTATTGCTGCGGGTATTATTCTAGAGCTGGGAGCAGGGATCATCGGCTGGACCGTTGGAACTGAAATCGGACATTTCGTCAGTGATCTCTTTGGAGACTTGCGTAGTATATTTTACACTGCCGAGGGTATGTCATCCCCTCTTATTCTCGATCTAGATGGAGACGGTGTTGAAACAACCTTACTCAAAGACGGCATTAACTTTGATCATGATAACAACGGCTTTGCCGAAAAGTCCGCTTGGGTAGGCAAGGATGATGGTCTATTAATACGTGACGTGAATGGAAATGGAATAATCGATAACGGGAACGAGCTCTTCGGCAATAATACACTGATGAAGAATGGAGCAAAGGCAGCTAACGGATTTGCAGCTCTTGCCGATATCGACGACAATCGTGACGGTAAAATTGATGCAAATGATGCAGCTTACAGCCAATTGCGCATATGGAAAGATGTTAACAGCGACGGTGTAATTAATAATGGAGAGATTCTGACGCTTACTGATGCTGGGGTAGTATCTATAGGTACTGGCTACAGTTCATCAAACATGGTTGATGCTCAAGGAAATGAACACAGGCAGATAGGAGCCTTTACCAAGGCAGATGGAACAACCGCAGCCATGCATGATGTATGGTTTAAAATGGATAAGATGTATTCTGAAACGAATAATCCACTGGCTGTAACTGCAGAGGTGCTTCATTTACCTGATATAAAAGGTTTTGGAGATGTCCACAGCTTGCATCAGGCTATGATGAGGGATGGCAGCGGACGGCTGCAAACCCTGGTGCAACAATTCGCCAGTGAATCTGACGCCGGGCTCAGAAAGCAGTTGGTGACGACTATTATTTATGCGTGGTCCGGCGTGGAAGGAATAGATCCGAATAGCCGAGACATCAATATCGGGGATGCAAGAAAGCTGGAGGCGCTCGAACAATTTTTTGGGGAAAAATTTTCGCAAAGCGGCTCACGCAATCCGCGTATGCAGGCAGCCGCGCTCATTACAAATGCATTCGACAAGCTGTCTGAAAGCGTTTATACACAGCTATTAGCACAAACTCACTTGAAACAACTTTATAGTAAAATTTCATTCGGTTGGGATGCCAGCACGAGTAGTGCTCGGCTCGATCTTTCAGGTGCAGCAGCTGAATTATTAACGCTTCTTTCAAACGATGAACAAGCTGGGAAAGATTTGTTAAGTCAGTTTATTGGCAACATCCAGCAGCTCCAGGTTTCAGGTATTGTAAATTTTGATACATTCCGTAATGTATTTATAGCAAAGGGACCTGAATATGCTCAACTTATTGAAGTAGCTGGGAAAGTTCAACTGTTAGGTACACATGCGAACGATTCTCTAACAGGCACGGATTCAAGTGATGCGATTTGGGGGCTGGACGGGAGAGACGTTATTGTTGGCAATGGAGGTCACGATTCTCTATATGGTGACTTTGATAACAGCGTTTTTTCGGGTGGAGACGACACGCTATATGGCGGTACTGGCAATGATATGCTGGATGGAGGAGCTGGGAACGATAAGCTGTATGGCGGAGACAGCAGTGACACCTCATTGTCGCGTACAAATGGCAACGATACATATTTATTTGGTCGTGGTTATGGTCAGGATACGATCATCGATTATGACGGGACGGTTGGTAATGCGGATGTGATTAAGTTAAAAGCCGACGTACTTCCCGGAGACATGACGCTAAGAAGAAACGGCAATCATCTAGAGCTGACCATTAATGGAACGAGCGACAAATTGACGATCTCGAACTACTTCGAGAGTGGCGGCAAGTATGTGGTGGAAAGTATACGGTTTGCCGATGGGACAGTGTGGAATGCGGCGATCATAAAGGCAGCGGTGCGTGTAGTTGTCGGCAGCGAGTCGAGTGAAACGTTAATGGGCTATGAAGACCATGACGTCCTTCACGGTATGGGCGGCGATGATACGCTATACGGAAATACTGGCGATGATCGCCTCGAAGGCGGTACTGGCAATGATCAGCTATACGGTCATCTTGGCGATGATGTGCTGGACGGTGGTGCAGGCTACGATACGTTGTACGGGGGAGACAGCAATGATACCTCTTATACTCGGGCAAATGGCAATGATACGTATGTATTCGGTCGCGGCTATGATCAAGATACGATTATCGATTATGACGGAACGGCAGTGAATGCGGATGTAATCAAATTAAAAGCAGACATAGCGCCGGAAGATGTGACGCTGCGGAGAAACGGCAATCACCTGGTGCTAAGTATCAACGGAACGAGCGATAAGCTGACGGTTACGAACTATTTCGAGAGCAGCGGCAAGTACGTGGTGGAAAGTGTGCAATTTGCCGATGGCACGGTATGGGATGCTGCTGCTGTGAAAGCTGCGGTGCGTGTGATTGTCGGCAGCGAGTCCAGTGAGACGTTAACAGGTTATGAAGACCATGACATCCTTCGTGGCATGGGCGGCGATGACATGCTTTACGGGAATGCGGGAGACGATGATCTAGATGGCGGCAGCGGCAATGATACGCTATACGGGCAGCTTGGCAATGACCGTCTGGATGGCGGCATGGGCAATGATACGCTGTACGGTCATGACGGCAACGATGTGCTGGTCGGAGGAAGCGGCAACGATACGTTGTACGGCGGAGACAGCAACGACACCTCGTATACACGAGCAAACGGCAACGATACGTATGTATTTGGCCTTGGCTATGGTCAGGATACGATCTTCGACTATGACGGAACGGCTGGGAATGCAGATGTAATTAAGATGAATGCAGACGTAGCGCCAAGTGATGTGTCGCTGCGAAGAAACGGCAATCATCTGGAGCTGAGCATCAATGGAACGAGCGACAAGCTGACGGTAATGAACTACTTCGAGAGCAGCGGCAAGTATGTGGTGGAGAGCGTACAGTTTGCCGATGGCACGGTATGGGATGCGGCGGCTGTGAAGACAGCGGTGCGCGTCGTTACGGGCAGTGAGTCGAGCGAAACATTAACAGGCTATGAAGACCATGACACTCTGCGTGGACTGGGCGGCGACGATACGTTATATGGAAATGCGGGAGATGATCGTCTGGAAGGCGGCAGCGGCAACGATCAGTTGCACGGTCAGCTTGGCAATGACCGCCTGGAAGGCAGCTATGGGAATGATACGCTGTATGGCTATGAGGGTAATGATCACCTGGACGGAGGAACAGGCAACGATACGCTGTACGGCGGCCAAAGCAGCGATACCTCGTATGCGCGAGCAAACGGCAACGATACGTATGTATTCGGTCTTGGCTATGGTCAGGATACGATCATTGACTATGATGGAACGATTGGAAATGCAGATCGGATTAAGCTGAGAGCAGATGTATGGCCAAGTGATGTGTCGCTGCGAAGAAATGGCTTGCATTTGGAGCTGAGCATCAACGGAACGAGCGACAAATTGACGGTCTCGAACTACTTCGTGAGCAACGGCACGTATGTGGTGGAAAGTATACAGTTTGCCGATGGCACGGTATGGGATGCCGCAGCTGTGAAGACGGCGGTGCGTGCAATTGCCGGCAGCGAGTTGAGCGAAACGTTAACGGGCTATGAAGATCATGACAGTCTTCGTGGACTCGGCGGTGAAGACAAGCTGTATGGCAGTGCAGGCAATGACGTGCTGGACGGAGGAGCCGGCAACGATACGCTGTATGGTGGAGACAACAATGACACCTCGTATACACGAGCAAATGGCAATGATACGTATATATTCGGACGCGGCTATGGTCAAGATACGATCATTGATTACGACGGAACAGATGGCAATGCGGATGTCATCCAGTTCAATGCAGACGTATTGCCAGGCGATGTGACGCTGCGAAGAAACGGCAATCATCTGGAGCTCAGCATCAATGGTACGAATGACAAGCTGACGGTCTCGAACTATTTCGAGAGCAGCGGCAAGTATGTGGTGGAGAGTGTGCAGTTTGCCGATGGCACAGTATGGGATGCGGCAGCTGTGAAGGCAGCGGTGCGTGTTGTTGTCGGTGGTGAGTCGAGTGAGACGTTAACAGGTTATGAAGGCCATGACACCCTTCGTGGCATGGGTGGCGATGATATGCTATACGGCAATGCGGGGGATGATCGCTTAGAAGGTGGCAATGGCAATGATACGCTGTACGGTCAGCTAGGCAATGATCATCTAGAAGGCGGCACGGGCAATGATACGCTGTACGGCCATGACGGCCATGACGTGCTGGACGGAGGAATCGGCAACGATACGTTGTATGGCGGAGACAGCATTGACACCTCGTATACACGAGCAAACGGCAATGATACGTATGTATTCGGCCGTGGCTATGGTCAGGATACGATCATCGACTATGATGGAACGACTGGGAATGCGGATGTAATTAGATTGAATGCAGGTATAGCACCGAGCGATGTGACGCTGCGAAGAAACGGCAATCATCTGGAGCTGAGCATCAATGGAACGAGCGACAAGCTGACGGTAACGAACTACTTCGAGAGCAGCGGCAAGTATGTGGTAGAAAGCGTGCAGTTTGCCGATGGAACGGTGTGGGATGCGGCAGCAGTGAAGACAGCGGTGCGAGCGGTTACCGGCAGTGAGTCAAGCGAGACGTTAACGGGCTATGAAGACCATGACGTCCTTCGCGGACTTGGCGGTGATGACACGCTCTACGGGAACGCGGGAGATGACCGCTTAGTTGGCGGCAACGGCAACGATCAGCTGCACGGCCACCTTGGCAATGACCGTCTGGAAGGCGGCACGGGCAATGATACGCTGTATGGCTATGAAGGCAATGACGTGCTGGACGGAGGAACGGGCAACGATACGTTGTACGGCGGAGACAGCAGTGATGCCTCGTATGCGCGAACAAATGGCAACGATACGTATGTATTCGGTCGCGGCTATGGTCAGGATACGATCGTCGACTATGATGGAACGACTGGGAATGCGGATGTAATCAAGTTCAATGCAGACATAGCGCCAGAGGATGTGGCGCTGCGAAGAAACGGCAATCATCTGGAGCTGAGCATCAACGGAACGAGCGACAAGCTGACGGTATCGAACTATTTCGAGAGCAGCGGCAAGTCTATCGTGGAGAATGTACAGTTTGCGGACGGCACGGTGTGGAATGCTGCAGCAGTGAAGGCAGCGGTGCGTACAGTTACCGGCAGCGAGTCGAGCGAAACGTTAACAGGCTATGAAGACCATGACGTTGTTCGTGGACTTGGCGGCGATGATACGTTATACGGCAATGCTGGGGATGATCGCTTAGAAGGCGGAACAGGCAATGACCAGCTGAATGGTCAGCTTGGCAATGATGTGCTGGACGGTGGGGCTGGCAACGATACGTTGTACGGCGGAGAGAGCTATGACACCTCGTATACGCGAGCAAATGGCAACGATACGTATGTATTCGGCCGTGGCTACGGTCAGGATACGATCATTGACTACGATGGGACAGATGGAAATGCAGATATGATTAAGCTCCAAGCAGACGTACTGCCAGGCGATGTGACACTGCGAAGAAACGGCAAGCATCTGGAGCTGAGCATCAACGGAACGAACGACAAGCTGACGGTGTCGAACTATTTTGAGAGCAGCGGCAAGTATGTGGTGGAGAGTGTGCAGTTTGCCGATGGCACGGTATGGGATGCGGAAGCTGTGAGGACGGCAGTGCGTACAGTTGCCGGCAGCGAGTTCAGTGAGACGTTAACGGGTTATGAAGATCATGACACCTTGCGTGGCATGGGTGGCGATGACACACTGTACGGGAATGCAGGGGATGATCGCTTAGAAGGCGGCAATGGCAACGATCAGTTGCATGGTCAGTTTGGTAATGACCATCTGGAAGGCGGCAGCGGCAATGATACGCTGTACGGCAATGACGGCAACGACGTGCTAGACGGAGGAAGCGGCAACGATACGTTGTATGGGGGAGACAGCAGTGACACCTCATATACACGAGCAAACGGCAATGATACGTATGTATTCGGTCGCGGCTATGGTCAGGATACGATCATTGACTATGATGGCACGTCTGGCAATATGGATGTAATCAAGTTGAGAGCAGATGTATTGCCAGACGATGTGACGCTGCGAAGAAATGGCAAGCATCTGGAGCTGAGCATCAATGGTACGAGCGATAAGTTGACGGTAACGAACTACTTCGAGAGCAGCGGCAAGTATATGGTAGAGAGTGTACAGTTTGCCGATGGCACGGTGTGGGATGCGGCAGCTGTGAAGACAGCGGTGCTGGCGGTTGTCGGCAGTGAGTGGAGCGAAACGTTAACAGGATATGAAGACCAAGACGTTCTTCGTGGATTAGGCGGCGATGATACGTTATATGGAAATGCGGGAGATGATCGCCTGGAAGGCGGCACTGGCAATGATCAACTGTACGGTCAGTTAGGCCATGATGTGCTGGACGGTGGTGACGGCAACGATACACTGTATGGTGGAGACAGCAATGACACCTCCTATACGCGGGCCAATGGCAATGATACGTATATATTCGGTCGCGGCTACGGTCAAGATACGATCATTGACTATGACGGAACGACTGGGAATGCGGATGTAATCAAATTGAATGCTGACATAGCGCCAGAGGATGTGGCGCTGCGAAGAAACGGCAATCATCTGGAGCTGAGCATCAACGGAACGACCGACAATCTGACAGTACTGAACTACTTCCAGAGCAGCGGCAAGTATATGGTAGAGAGTGTGCAGTTTGCCGATGGCACAGTGTGGGACAGTACCTTTATTAGCATGAATATCGTTGCTAGTCCAACAAGTGCGGCAACAATTCTTAATGGTACGAGTAACAATGATCAATTGTTGGGCGGAGCTGTTCAGGAAATTATCAGTGGCGGTGCAGGCAACGACTTGCTGGACGGCGGTGCGGGCAACGATATTTTGTATGGCGGAGATAGCTATGACACCTCGTATACGCGAGCAAACGGAAACGATACGTATGTATTCGGTCGCGGATATGGTCAAGATACGATTATCGACTATGACGGAACGGCAGAAAATACGGATGTAATCAAATTAAAAGCAGACATAACACCGGAAGATGTGACGCTGCGAAGAAACGGCAAGCATCTGGAACTGAGTATCAGCGGAACGAACGACAAGCTAACGGTATCGAACTACTTCGAGAGTAGCGGAAAGTATGTCGTTGAGAGCTTACAGTTTGCGGACGGCACGGTGTGGAACGCGGCAATTGTGAAGGCAACTGTTCGTGCAGTTACCGGCAGCGAGTCGAGCGAAACGTTAACGGGCTATGAAGACCATGACACCCTTCGTGGCATGGGCGGCGATGATACGTTATATGGATATGCTGGCGATGATCGCTTAGAAGGCGGCAGCGGCTATGATCAGCTGTATGGCCATCTTGGCAATGACCATCTAGAAGGCGGAACAGAGAATGATGCGTTGTTTGGCAATGAAGGCAACGACGTGTTGGACGGTGGAGCCGGCAACGATGTGTTATATGGCGGAGACAGCAGTGACACCTCCTATTCGCGTGCAAACGGCAACGATACGTATATTTTTGGTCGCGGTTATGGTCAGGATACGATCGTTGACTATGACGGAACGACTGGAAATGCGGATGTTATTAAGCTTAATGTAGATGTATTGCCAGACGATGTGTCACTGCGAAGAAACGGCAAGCATCTGGAACTGAGTATCAACGGAACGAGTGACAAATTGACGGTAACGAACTATTTTGAGAGCAGCGGCAATTATGTGGTAGAGAGTGTGCAGTTTGCCGATGGGACAGTGTGGAATGTGGGGAACGTGAAGGCAGCAGTGCTTGCAGTTGTCGGTAGCGAATCGAGCGAAACGTTAACGGGCTATGAAGACCATGACGTTCTTCGCGGTTTGGGTGGCGATGATACGCTAAGCGGAAATGCGGGTGATGATCGTCTCGAAGGCGGCACTGGCAATGATCAGTTGTACGGTCAGCTAGGCAATGATGTGCTGGACGGAGGCGCTGGCAATGATATTTTGTATGGCGGAGACAGCAATGACACCTCTTATTCACGGGCTAATGGCAGCGATACGTATATATTCGGTCGCGGTTATGGTCAAGATACGATCATCGATTATGACGGAACAGTAGAGAATGCAGATGTAATCAAATTCAATGCAGATGTATTGCCAGGCGATGTGATGCTGCGAAGGAACGGCAATAGTTTAGAGCTCAGCATCAATGGAACGAGCGACAAGCTGACGGTAGCGAACTACTTCGAGAGCAGCGGCAAGTATGTGGTGGAGAGTATGCAATTTGCCGATGGCACGGTATGGGATGCTGCAACTGTGAAAGCTGCGGTGCGTGTGGTTGTCGGCAGCGAGTCCAGTGAGACGTTAACGGGTTATGAAGACCATGACATCCTTAGTGGACTTGGTGGTGATGACACGTTATACGGAAACGCGGGGGATGATCGCTTAGCTGGCGGCGATGGAAATGACCAGTTGAATGGTCAACTTGGCAATGACCATCTGGAAGGCGGTACTGGCAATGATACGCTGTCCGGTCATGACGGCAACGATGTGCTGGACGGAGGAAGCGGCAACGATACGTTGTATGGCGGAGACAGCATTGACACCTCGTATACACGAGCAAACGGCAACGATGTATACGTATTCGGACGCGGCTATGGTCAAGATACGATCATTGACTACGATGGAACGACTGGGAATGCGGATGTAATTAAGTTCAATGCAGACGTAGCGTCAGGCGATGTGACGCTGCGAAGAAACGGCAATGATTTGGAGTTGAGCATCAACGGAACAAACGACAAATTGACGGTAGCGGGCTACTTCGTGAGCAGCGGCAAGTATATGGTGGAGAGCGTACAGTTTGCCGATGGCACGGTATGGGATGCGGCAGCTGTGAAGACAGCGGTGCGCGTGGTTACCGGCAGCGAGTCAAGTGAGACTTTAACAGGCTATGAGGACCATGACACTCTGCGTGGACTGGGCGGCGACGATACGTTATATGGAAATGCGGGAGATGATCGTCTGGAAGGCGGCAGCGGCAACGATCAGCTGCACGGTCAGCTTGGCAATGACCGCCTGGAAGGCAGCTATGGGAATGATACGCTGTTTGGTCATGAAGGCAATGATCACCTGGACGGAGGAGCAGGCAACGATACGATGTACGGCGGAGACAGCCATGACATCTTCTATACGCGAGCAAACGGCAACGATACGTATGTATTCGGTCTTGGCTATGGTCAAGATACGATCGTCGACTATGATGGAACGATTGGAAATGCAGATCGGATTAAGCTGAGAGCAGATGTATGGCCAAGTGATGTGTCGCTGCGAAGAAATGGCTTGCATTTGGAGCTGAGCATCAACGGAACGAGCGACAAATTGACGGTCTCGAACTACTTTGTGAGCAACGGCACGTATGTGGTGGAAAGTATACAGTTTGCCGATGGCACGGTGTGGGATGCGGCAGCTGTGAAGACGGCGGTGCGTGCAATAGCCGGCAGCGAGTTGAGCGAAACGTTAACGGGCTATGAAGATCATGACAGTCTTCGTGGACTCGGTGGCGAAGACAAGCTGTATGGCAGTGCAGGCAATGACGTGCTGGACGGAGGAGCGGGCAACGATACACTGTATGGCGGCGACAGCAATGACATCTCGTATACACGAGCAAATGGCAATGATACGTATGTATTCGGTCGTGGTTATGGTCAGGATACGATCATTGACTACGACGGAACAGATGGCAATACGGATGTAGTCAAGTTCAATGCAGACGTATTGCCAGGCGATGTGACGCTGCGAAGAAACGGCAATCATTTGGAGCTGAGCATTCATGGAACGAATGACAAGCTGACGGTCTCGAACTATTTCGAGAGCAGCGGCAAGTATGTGGTGGAGAGTGTGCAGTTTGCCGATGGCACGGTATGGGATGCGGCAGCTGTGAAGGCAGCGGTGCGTGTTGTTGTCGGTGGTGAGTTCAGTGAGACGTTAACAGGCTATGAAGGCCATGACACCCTTCGTGGCATGGGTGGCGATGATATGCTATACGGCAATGCGGGGGATGATCGCTTAGAAGGTGGCAATGGCAATGATACGCTGTACGGTCAGCTAGGCAATGATCATCTAGAAGGCGGCACGGGCAATGATACGCTGTACGGCCATGACGGCCATGACGTGCTGGACGGAGGAATCGGCAACGATACGTTGTATGGCGGCGACAGCTATGACACCTCGTATACACGAGCAAACGGCAATGATACGTATGTATTCGGCCGTGGCTATGGTCAGGATACGATCATCGACTATGATGGAACGACTGGGAATGCGGATGTAATTAGGTTGAATGCAGGCATAGCACCGAGCGATGTGACGCTGCGAAGAAACGGCAATCATCTGGAGCTGAGCATCAACGGAACGAGCGATAAGCTGACGGTAACGAACTACTTCGAGAGCAGCGGCAAGTATGTGGTAGAGAGCGTGCAGTTTGCTGATGGGACGGTGTGGGATGCAGCAGCAGTGAAGACAGCGGTGCGTGCGGTTACCGGCAGTGAGTCAAGCGAGACATTAACGGGCTATGAAGACCATGACGTCCTTCGCGGACTTGGCGGCGATGACACGCTCTACGGGAACGCGGGAGATGACCGCTTAGTTGGCGGCAACGGCAACGATCAGCTGTACGGCCACCTTGGCAATGACCGCCTGGAAGGCGGCACGGGTAATGATACGCTGTATGGCTATGAAGGCGATGACGTGCTGGACGGAGGAACGGGCAACGATACGCTGTTTGGCGGAGACAGCGGTGATGCCTCGTATGCGCGAACAAATGGCAACGATACGTATGTATTCGGTCGCGGCTATGGTCAGGATACGATCATTGACTATGACGGAACGACTGGGAATGCTGATGTAATTAAGTTCAATGCAGACATAGCGCCAGAGGATGT
The DNA here is from genome assembly GCF_927798095.1 of Paenibacillus plantiphilus. GTDB lineage: Bacteria > Bacillota > Bacilli > Paenibacillales > Paenibacillaceae > Paenibacillus_Z > Paenibacillus_Z plantiphilus. Next base: position 142,936 of record NZ_CAKMMF010000010.1, read on the forward strand.
GGCGCTGCGAAGAAACGGCAATCATCTGGAGCTGAGCATCAACGGAACGAGCGACAAGCTGACGGTCACGAACTATTTTGAGAGCAGCGGCAAGTCTATCGTGGAGAATGTACAGTTTGCGGACGGCACGGTGTGGAATGCTGCAGCAGTGAAGGCAGCGGTGCGTACAGTTACCGGCAGCGAGTCGAGCGAAACGATAACAGGCTATGAAGACCATGACGTTGTTCGTGGACTTGGCGGCGATGATACGTTATACGGCAATGCTGGCGATGATCGCTTAGAAGGCGGAACAGGCAATGACCAGCTGTATGGTCAGCTAGGCAATGATGTGCTGGACGGAGGGGTTGGCAACGATACGTTGTACGGCGGAGAGAGCTATGACACCTCGTATACGCGAGCAAATGGCAACGATACGTATGTATTCGGCCGTGGCTATGGTCAGGATACGATCATTGACTATGATGGAACAGATGGAAATGCAGATATGATTCAGCTCCAAGCAGATGTACTGCCAGAGGATGTGACACTGCGAAGAAACGGCAAACATCTGGAATTAAGCATCAGCGGAACGAGCGACAAGCTGACGGTGTCGAACTATTTCGACAGCAGCGGCAAGTATGTGGTGGAGAGTGTGCAGTTTGCCGATGGCACGGTATGGGATGCGGCAGCTGTGAGGACGGCGGTGCGTTCCGTTACCGGCAGCGAGTCCAGTGAGACGTTGACGGGCTATGAAGACCATGACACGCTGCTTGGACTGGGTGGCGATGACACGCTGTTCGGGAATGCGGGAGATGATCGCTTAGAAGGTGGCAATGGCAACGATCAGTTGCATGGTCAGCTTGGCAATGACCATCTGGAAGGCGGCAGCGGTCTTGATACACTGTACGGCCATGATGGCAACGACATACTGGACGGAGGAGCCGGGAATGATCTCCTGTATGGTGGTTTAGGCGATGATCATTACTATTTTGGGCTCGGATATGGTCAAGATACGATTGTAGATAGTGATGCTTCCAGCAATAATACCGATACCGTTACAATATCCGGGAATCCACTAGATCTTATATTTAATGAAGTAGGAACTGATTTAATAATTGCAAGGAATGGAACGACCGATCAGTTGAAAATCAAAGATTGGAAATCAGGTGCAAGCAATCAGACAGAAATATTCCAGACTACCACGGGCAGTCGAATATTTAACACGCAAGTAGAGCAGTTAATTCAGGGAATGGCTGCTTTTACAAGCAGTACAGGCATGGGTTGGAGTAATGCTGCTCAACAAAAGCCAGAGGAAGTCAAGATTGTTCTTGCTCAGTACTGGTCCACGAATTAACGGTAGTAATATTAGGAAGGAAAGGGTTGCTGCAAGGTCGAATCATGACTTTGCGGCAGCCTTTTGTATCGTTTAGAGAAGTATTAAATCTCTACCTGCGGGATGATTTGTCCAACTTGTACATATACTGTTATCAACCATTTAGACGGTCGCTGCATCATAGGAGAGCGATAACGGTATTGCAGGATGCAGGGAGAGGTGAAGGCTGTGGAGCGATTTACGAATAATCGGTTTTTTGCGGGTCTTGTATACATCATTCTTGGCCTGATTACGCTCTTCCTGCTCCTGCAGATCAAACCAATTATTGTCCATGTATATGATTTTCTGAAGGCGGTGCTTGCGCCATTTCTAATTGCGATGATTATTTCGTATGTGCTTAATCCCATCGTTAGCCTTCTTAACGAGCGCAAGGTTCCCCGGACGGTTGCGGTATTGTTAATTTATGCGATGTTCTGCGCTTCTCTTACGGTAGTGCTGCTGAATGCGATTCCGATGTTTCTTGAGCAAATGCAGCAATTGAACCATCACATGCCGGATTTGACGATGCGGGCGCAAAGCTTGGTGAATGATCTCAACAACTCATCTCTTCTGCCGGAAAGTCTGCGAAGCGGAATTAATAATTCACTCTATAAGCTGGAGAAGCAGGCGTCTGAGGCGACGTTCAACTTCATTAATAATATCGGGGCAATGCTGAATGTCGTATTCGTGGCGTTTATTATTCCTTTTCTGGCCTTCTATATTCTGAAGGACTTTGATGTGTTCGAGCGAACGGTGCTCACTTATGTGCCGAAGCCTCATCGGAAGCATGCTGTCCGCTTGCTAAAGGACATTGATAACGCGCTGGGCAGTTATATACGGGGACAATTTCTCGTTTGCGTCATTGTTGGCATGCTGGCGTATATCGGATATCTCTGTATCGGAATGCCTTACTCGCTGCTGCTGGCAAGCGTTGTGGCCATTACGAATATCATTCCGTACCTGGGACCGTTCTTTGGAGCGGCGCCAGCTCTGCTGGTCGCATCGACGATTTCGTTGAAAATGATGCTTTTTGTAGTTGTCATTAATACGATCTGCCAAATTCTCGAAGGGAATATTATTTCTCCGCAGGTGGTCGGTCGAACACTTCATATGCACCCGCTATCTATTATTTTTGCGCTGCTTGTGGGAGGACAAATCGCCGGCATTGTGGGGATGATTCTGGCTGTTCCGATCTTCGCTGCCGTCAAGGTGGTCATCCAGCATATGTTCGCTTATTATGTGAGACGAAAGACGATTTGACAGCATCCGGCAAGTGCCGATATACTAGCGTTAGCATTGCAATTTCATGATTCCAAATCGAGGATGAAACTTTAGTAGGCCATAGCCCGCCAATCAGAGAAAGAATTTCATCGCGTGCGTGATTACAGCGCACCGTTGGCTGCGAGAATTCTAATGGCGAAGAATGGCTGAATGCTGGTTTCGGAGTGTGAATGAACTTCACCGGGTAGATCCGTTAATGTCTGTAAGAGGAGATTGCCGATTCACATTTGCCGTTAAGGGGATGGTTGAAGCAATAACCAGGGTGGTACCGCGATATGATTCGTCCCTGTTTTTGGGGGCGTTTTTTTTATTTTTATTTAACAATGGAGGCTGAATCGTATGAAAGCAAGTGAAATCCGGTCCAAGTGGCTGACTTTCTTCGAAGGCAAAGGCCATAAAATTGAACCAAGCGCCTCGCTCGTACCGCATAATGATCCATCCCTGCTCTGGATCAATGCCGGGATGGCGCCGCTCAAGGCTTATTTTGACGGACGAGTTATTCCGGACAACCCGCGTATCGCCAACTCGCAGAAGTGTATACGTACGAATGATATTGAGAATGTAGGCAAGACTCGCCGCCACCATACATTCTTTGAAATGCTGGGCAACTTCTCTATTGGCGATTATTTCAAAGAAGAGGTCATCACGTGGGCATGGGAGTTTCTGACGAACCCGCAATGGATCGGCTTTGATCGGGACCGCTTGTCTGTGACTGTATATCCTGAGGATGAGGAAGCGTTCCGCTTCTGGAATGAGAAGATTGGCCTTCCAGCGGAGCGAATCTACAAGCTGGACGAGAATTTCTGGGATATCGGAGAAGGTCCGTGCGGGCCATGTACGGAAATTTTCTATGATCGCGGTGACAAATATGGCGACCTCAATGACCCGGAATGCTGGCCAGGCGGTGAGAATGAACGATTCCTGGAAGTGTGGAATCTCGTGTTCTCGCAGTTCAATCATAATAAGGATGGCAGCTATACGCCGCTTCCGAATAAAAATATTGATACTGGAGCAGGGCTGGAGCGATTTGCTTCCATTCTGCAGGATGTCGATTCAAATTTCGATACCGACCTGTTCGTTCCGATTATAGACCGGATATGCGAAATTGCCGGTGTGAAATACCATGTGAATGATGAGCATGATGTAGCGTTGAAGGTTATTGCTGACCATATTCGTACGGTTGTCTTCGCTGTCGGAGACGGCGTAGTGCCGACGAATGATGGGCGAGGCTATGTGATCAGAAGGCTGCTTCGCCGTGCGGTCCGTTACGGGAAGAAGCTTGGCGTAGATCGTCCATTCCTGCATGAGCTTGTCGGGACTGTCGGCGATGTGATGGGTGTTTATTATGCGGATGTAGTGGAGAAACGCGAATATATCGAGAAGATCATCCGTTTGGAGGAGGAGCGGTTTCATGAGACGTTATCCGATGGCCTGGCGCTCCTCTCCAACCTAGTTGAGGCTGCTTCCAATGCTGGCAAGCAGGAGATAAGCGGCGGGGATGCGTTCAAGCTGTATGACACCTTCGGGTTCCCTTATGATCTGACAGAGGATTATGCTTCCGAGCATGGAATGACTGTTGATCGTGCTGGCTTCGATGCCGCAATGGAAGTGCAGCGCAGCACATCGCGCGGCGCTCATCAAGCCTCTGCCGGAATGAGTGTTCAAGGAGGACCGCTGGCGGACTTTACAGGGAAATCCGAGTTCATCGGCTATGATGAGCTGACGAATGAGGAAGCGACGATAATTGCCATAGTAGAAGGCACAGAGATGGTTGAATCAGCAGGGACGGGCAGTCAAGTGCTGCTTGTGCTCGATCGGACACCGTTCTATGCCGAAAGCGGGGGTCAAGTTGGCGATAAAGGGATCATCACTGGATCGGGTTTCTCAATCGCTGTTCAGGATGTTACCAAAGCGCCTCATGGCCAGCCGGTGCATCATGCAGTTGTTACGAGCGGCACAGTCGCCGTTGGCAGTACTGTACAGGCTGTCGTAGCGGCTGACACGCGTGAAGCTACAATTAAGAATCATACGGCGACTCATTTGCTGCACCGCGCGCTCAAGGATGTGCTGGGCGAGCACGTCAATCAAGCGGGCTCGCTCGTTGAGCCTGATCGGCTGCGGTTTGACTTCTCGCATTTCGGCAGCATTAGTGCGGAGGAGCTTGCGGATATTGAACGACGGGTGAATGAACAAATATGGCGCGGTACAACGCTTCAAATCGATTACAAATCGCTTGCTGAGGCCAAAGAGATGGGCGCAATGGCGCTCTTCGGAGAGAAATACGGCGATGTTGTGCGTGTTGTCAGGGTTGGCGATTACAGCATGGAGCTATGCGGCGGCTGTCACGTTGCGAATACAGCGCAAATCGGCTTGTTCAAGCTGGTGGGCGAAAGCGGAATCGGCTCAGGCGTGCGCCGTATAGAAGCACTTACTGGCCGTCATGCTTACCTGCATATGGAGGGCCAACTGGAGCTGTTGAAGCAAGCGGCAGCATTATTGAAGTCCAACGTGAACGAGGTTCCAAAAAGGATCGAAGCGCTGCATGGACAAGTGAAGGAGCTAGGCCGCGAGAATGAATCGCTGCAGAGCAAGCTTGGGCGCATTGAAGCGGGCTCCCTGGAAGAGAAGGCAAAGACGGTTGGCGGCGTAACGATGCTGGCTGCACAGGTTAACGCTCCATCCATGGATGCTCTGCGCGGCATCGTCGATGAGCTGAGAGCGAAGCTCGGCAGCGCTGTAATCGTACTTGCTGCTGCTGCAGAGGATAAAGTGAACCTGGTTGCAGCTGTTTCTCCTGATCTTGTGAAGCAAGGATTCCATGCTGGAAAGATCATCAAGGAAGCAGCGGCGGCATGCGGCGGCGGCGGCGGCGGACGTCCAGATATGGCACAAGCCGGAGGTAAAGACTCATCGAAAATGAATGAAGCGCTTCAAATTGCCGAAGAACTGGTTCTCTCACAGTCAAATGTGATATGATATGGTTATGAATCGGCTGTTAAGCGGCTTGGAAAGTGAGGTGCTGGTGATGAATTCAATGGACAAAACAATGAAATTCGATGTGAAGGCAGAAGGAATGGAAGCTTCTTCGAAGGAGATATTGCTGTCTGTATATGATTCGCTGCAGGAGAAGGACTACAATCCGATCAACCAGATCGTCGGCTATTTGCTGTCCGGAGACCCCGCATACATTCCGCGTCACAACAACGCCAGAAGTCTTATTCGCAGGAAAGAACGTGACGAGTTGATTGAAGAGCTTGTTCGTTCCTATTTAAGTCAGCACCGCAACTAGCGTTTTGCCAAGAAGAAAGGTCGTGAGTCGTATGCGCTTGATGGGGCTGGATTACGGCGATCGCAATATTGGTGTCGCCGTCAGCGATGCATTCGGCTGGACCGGGCAAGGCGTCGGCGTCGTTCAGAAACGACGTGACAACGGTGAGTTTGAAGCTATTGCGAACCTGGTTCGCGAATATGAAGTGAGCGAGATCGTGGTTGGTTTGCCGAAGAACATGAATGGCACCATCGGTCCGCGTGGCGAAATTTGCATCGCATTCGCACAAGAGTTGCATCAAAGGCTAAATGTACCCGTTCACCTTTGGGACGAACGGCTGACAACGGTCGCGGCCGAGCGAACATTGCTCGAAGCGGATGTCAGCCGAAAGAAGCGAAAGCAAGTGATAGACAAAATGGCGGCAACGCTAATTTTGCAAAATTATCTCGATTCTAAAACGAAAAGGTGAGGGTAACGATGACAAAGGACGACATGCAGTACGAAGAGCCGGAAATCATCTATATTCCGGATGAAGAAGGCAACGAGGAAGAATTCGAGGTAGTCATGAAGTTCGAGGTAGACGGCTCTGACCAGAAATATATGATGGTAGTTCCGCTTCATTCTGAATCCGAAGATGAGGATGAAGAAGCTGATGAGGTCTACGCTTTCCGTTATGAGGAAGATGGCGACGAACTGAAGCTCTATACGATTGAAGATGAAGAAGAGTGGAATATGGTTGAAGAAACGTTCAATACGCTCCTTGCGGAGATCGATGAGAACGATTAAAGAATATCCTTGGAGCGGAAGGAGTGCTTGACGTGTCCGAGGTTGTGAAGACATTCAGACTACGGGAAGTCTACGGAAAAGAAGTTGAGCTTGTGAGTGAAGAGGGCAATTCGGAGCCATTCCGTATTGTTGCGGAGTTTACAATAGGCGAGACGATGTATGCGGGACTGCAGTCTGAGGCTATGCGCAAGAATGATGAAGCAGCTTTCTTCCGCATTATTATCAGTGATGAAGGAGAGCCTGTGCTCGAATCTATCGAGGATGAGGATGAGTGGGAGCTCGCTGCTGAAGCATTTGATGACCTGATGTTTGCAGGTGATGAGCGCCCTTAGGTGCATGTACCGTCCCATAATGAAATAAGGAATGGAAGGGCGGCCCCAAACCGCCCTTTTTCCGCGAATCTTGATGTATGTAGAATCGGAGGATACAGTTTTGGATCGAACAGAGCAGCAGCCGGTTGAAGATAAGAAGCCGGTTCAGAGCAAGAAGCGGGGGCCGGGGCCATCTCGTGCTCGAATTACAGCTTGGGTCATATTGACATTGATTGGCCTTATGGTGACTGCTGTAGGAGGAGTCGCGCTTTATATCTGGAATGGTTTGCGTCCTGCCTCGGATGGGGCTGTTATTCAAATGGAGCTTAAGACGGGAATGTCGCCATTTGATTTCGCCGAGGGTCTTGAGGAAAAGGGAATTATCAGGGATGCATTCTTGTTCAAATATTATTTGCGACTGAAGGATGAGGGACCTGGGTTTCAGGCAGGTGTATACGAGCTGAGGCCAGGAATGGACAAGGATTCCATCATTGCGAAGCTGAATGCGGGAGAGACCTTGAAGAAGGAAACGGTTCGCTTCACGATTCCAGAGGGCTTCACTGTGGAACAGATTGCGGATACGCTCGCCAAAGCAGGGATTGCGGATAAGAATGCTTTCATCGCGCTTGCTAATACCGACAGAGCTTGGGGAGATATTGATACGGTTCGCAGTATTCCGAAAGACAACAAGGAAATGCGTCATCGTCTGGAAGGTTATTTGTTCCCTGAGACTTATGAGCTTGAGAAGGAAAGCAAGCCAGAGGCGATCATTCTTCGCATGCTGCAGGAGATGGATCGCAAGCTCGATACATTACCTGAGAATTGGGTGGATACGATGGCGGAGCGTAAGCTGGATTATCATTCCCTGCTTACGATTGCATCGCTTGTTGAGCGAGAGGTTGTCGTCGATGAGGAACGGCCAATTGTAGCAAGCATTATTTTTAATCGCATAAAGAAAGACATGCTGCTGCAAATTGACGCAACGGTGCAATATTCGTTAGACAAGCCTAAAGAGCGGCTGTTTGAGAAAGACTTATTAGTAGACAGCCCATATAATACGTATCAGAACAAGGGTCTGCCGCCTGGACCGATTGCTTCACCAAGCATCAAGTCGATTGAAGCTGTTCTATTCCCGGCAGATACGGATTATTTCTACTACGTAACGAAGAAGGATGGCAGCAACGGGCATTTGTTTGCAAAAACGCTCAGAGAGCATAACCGTAATATTAAGAAAAGCAATGAAATTGCCGAGTAGGGAGAAATAGAAGATGACAACCAAGCCAGAGCTGCTGACAAGCGCGGCTTCCCTGGAAGAGATGAAGCGTTTGATCGAAGCGGGAGCGAATGCGTTTGTTATCGGCGAAGCTCGATACGGACTGCGGCTGGCAGGCGAATTTAACATCTCCATGATTGCTGAGGCTGTTAAGCTTGCTCATCCAAGAGGGGTGCGCATCTATGCCGCGCTGAACAATCTGATGGATAATGAGACTGTAGAGATGCTGCCCTCCTATATTAGCAGCTTGAAGGATGCAGGCGTCGATGCACTCGTATTCGGTGATCCCGCCGTTCTTATGGCAGCACGGAGTGCTGCGCCAGAGATGGCGCTGCATTGGAATGCCGAGATGACCTCGACCAACTATCAGACGGCCAACTACTGGGGACGCAGAGGTGCTGTCAGATTCGTGCTTGCACGAGAGCTTAACATGGATCAGGTTCTGGAAGTCAAGGAGCAGACATCGCTTGAGGTGCAGGTTCAGGTGCATGGACTTACTAATATTTATCACTCCAAGAGACCGCTTGTCCAAAGCTATTTGGAGCATCAGGATGATACGGATAATCAACCGGAGGAAACGGGTGCGAATGAGCAGAAACGCGCCGTGTATCGTGAGGATGAACGGTATTTGATTGAAACAGAACGTCCGGATGAACGATTTCCGATCTATGAGGACTTCAACGGCACTCACATTATGAGCTCGGATGATCTGTGCATGCTTGAGAATTTGCATGAGCTGATGGAGGCTGGCATCGACAGCTTCAAAATCGAAGGTCTGCTGAAATCGACTTCATACAATGAAGCGGTCATTCACGCTTACCGATCAGCAATAGATGCCTATTGCACAGCGCCGGAGCAGTATGAGTTCCAGGAGCAATGGCTGGATTCGATCAAGGAGCTGCAGAATCCGGCAAGAGAGCTTTCCTACGGATTTTTCTATAAGGAGCAAGTGTATTAATGGAGGAGCGGCCTGACATCAGGCTTGATGTTTAGTTCTTTTTGGGAGGTAACAAGAATGTCAATTCAGACGAAGCCCCGCAGCATAGGGAAACGTCATAGACTTGCGAAGCCCGAGCTGCTCGCGCCTGCGGGCAATTTGGAAAAGCTGAAATTCGCTGTTCATTATGGAGCTGATGCAGTCTATATCGGCGGACAGAAATATGGGCTTCGTTCCAATGCTGATAATTTCAGCTTCGCGGAAATGAAGGAAGGCGTCGAGTTCGCGAAGCAATATGGAGCGAAGGTGTTTGTAGCAACGAATATTTATGCGCATAATGAGGATATCGCGGGCTTGGAACAATATTTGCGGGCTCTTGAGGAGGCGGGAATTGCCGCGATTATTGCGGCTGATCCTATCATAATTGAGACAGCGCAGCGTGTTGCCCCTAAGCTTGAAGTTCATCTTAGCACACAGCAATCGACCTTGAACTGGCAGGCAGTGAAATTCTGGAAGGAAGAAGGGCTTCCTCGCGTCGTGCTTGCCCGTGAGACCAGTATTGAAGATATTGCGCAGATCAAAGCCAATGTGGATATCGAGATTGAAGCGTTCATACATGGCGCAATGTGTTCCTCGTTCTCCGGACGCTGCGTATTATCCAATCACTTTACGGACAGGGATTCCAATCGGGGAGGCTGCTCGCAGTCCTGCCGCTGGAAGTATGATATTTTCGAGGAAGATATGCCAATGTTTAGTTCGGAAGAGGATAAATTTACGATGGGCTCCAAGGATCTGTGTATGCTGGAGTATATACCGGATTTAATTGATGTCGGTGTTGACAGCTTTAAGATTGAAGGCCGAATGAAAAGTCTGCACTACGTCGCGACAGTAGTGAATGCATATCGTCAAGCAATCGATTCTTATATGGCTGATCCAGAGCATTATGAATTGAAGCAGGAATGGCTGGACGATATTCATAAAGCGGCTAATAGACCACTGAATACGGGGTTCTTCTATGATACTCCGGGTGCTGAGGATCATATTTATGAGCCTGAGGAAAAGCAGGCGCCGTATGATTTCGCAGGTGTCGTGCTGTCTTATGATGCAGAGAGCGGTCTTGCTGTCGTTCAGCAACGGAATCACTTCAAGCCAGGTCATGAAGTGGAGTTCTTCGGACCGCATGGCACCTTCTTTAAGCAAATCGTCAATGAGATAGCTGATGAAGCCGGAAATCCGCTAGATGCGGCGCGACACCCGCTTCAGCATATAGTCATCAAGACGGAGCAGCCGGTGAAACCGATGGATATGATGCGCAAGCGTGTTCGTCCATAGATAATATGAACGGGTTATCCCACCCTTTTCTGTTACCCATTATTGGCAGAAAAGGGTGGTTTATTATGTCTTTAGCATGAATTGCTGATCGTTATAACAACTGATAGTCTGAAAACCGATATAAGTGGTACGGTGAACAAAATTGCGCATAAAGTCATGGGTATATAGGAGGATTTTGATGAATTGTGTCGAATTTTCCCAGAAGAGTGACTGATTGTTCAGCAATACTGGGATACCTACAACCGGCTAATTACAGCATGGGATTCCAACAATAGTTAAGGCGGGTGTCTGTGATGAAGAAAAAAAATGAGTTCGAAAAAATGAAAACGCAACCAATCAAATCGGCTGAAAGCAATAAGTCACGCTATAAGGCAGCGTTGCAAGGAATGAAGGCTCTCAAGGAGATGAAGCTGGGTAATCCTATGAAATCGATTGGGATTAAATTGTTTTTAATTATTTTTTCTGCGATTCTGATTTGTGTTCTGGTTGTTGGATTGTTCTCGTATTCGACGTCGAAATCGATCATTCAGGAGAAAGTGACGGATTCGAGCTCTGTGGCAATCGCGCAGTCTGTCGGCAAGCTTGATCTTATGTTCGATAATTATGAGAATTTGACCATGCAGATGCTGGTGGATAAAAATTTGCAGGATCAATTGCGTCTAATGAGCCGTTCGACTGATGTATATGAGAAGTTCCAAGCGAAGAAGAAGCTGAGTGATATGCTTCTGGCTTACCTGATGGGCAATGATACAATTGCGGGAGGAAGCATCATACCCGTGAGAGAGGGAGAAACGAGTACAACATTTGGTACTACTTCGATTGATGGTGAAACCGCTCAGAAATCGGAGTGGATGAAAGAGGTTATCGCTCAGGATGGACGGATCCTATGGCTGCCAACCAAATCGAAGGGGTATAATGAATTCTCGAAAAAGCCGACATTTGCGATTGGCCGCGTTCTGAAAAATTTAACGACTGGCGATAGCAATTATGTTCTCATCATTGAAATTTATTTGGACCAGATCTCGAAGCAGCTGGCTGATGTGCAGCTTGGCGATGGCAGTAAAGTTATCATTGTGGACAGCAATAATAAAGTAATGTTCGATAATAACCATGAGAATCTGGAGAAGGATGCAGTTATCAAAATTCCAGGCGCGGCTGAGAAAGGGTCGTTCGAAGCCCTTTCGGCTGGGCAAGAGGTTCTCACCATACACAATAAATTTAAATCAGTTAATTGGCATCTGGTCGGTGAAATTCCGGTAGACGAGCTGGTAAAGGATGCCAAAAAAATTCGGGATATGACCTATCTGATGGCTGGTATTGCAGCCGTGCTGGCTATTTTGATTGGCTTTTTCGTTATTCGAATGGTCGCGATTCCGCTTGTTAAGCTGCGCAACCTGATGAATGAAGGCGAACGCGGCAATTTGTATGTACGATCAACGGTTAGACAGAAGGATGAGATTGGTCAGCTTTCGCAAAGCTTCAATCAGATGATGGCGCAAATTACTTCACTCGTAACCCATGCCAATCAATCGGCACAGGACGTGCTTGCTACCGCAGGCGAATTGACGGATGCTTCCAAGAAAACAGCGACGTCCGCCAAGGAAATTGCTGTGGCAACGGAAGAGATAGCGGAAGGGGCAACTAATCTTGCCGTTGAAGCCGAAAAGGGCAGCGACTTAACCAATGAAATTAGTGTGCAGATGGCGCATGTAATAAGCTCCAATGAGCATATGGGCATTGCGGCTGCAGAGGTTGAGAAAGCGAGTCAGCAGGGTACAGCTTATATGAATATTCTGATCGAGAAGACCGGTGTGACCGAAGAGATGACGCGTTCAATGGTCGATAAGGTGGATCGATTGAAGGAAAGCACGCGTTCCATTCGTAAAATTCTCGATGTGCTGGACAATATGACAAAGCAAACGAACATCCTGTCGTTGAATGCAACTATAGAGGCGGCGAGAGCAGGTACGGCGGGGAAAGGCTTTATGGTTGTCGCTGACGAAATTCGTAAGCTTGCGGATCAATCACGGCAGTCCATCGACGTTGTTGCTCGAATAACCGATGTGATCCAACAGGAAATCGATGAAACTGTTCAAGTGCTGTCGGATGCCTATCCGATATTCAAGGAGCAAATTCAATCGGTAAAAGAGGCGAATCAGATTTTCTTGACGGTACAAAACCAAATGAGTGGTTTTGTAACGAAGCTGGATTCTGTTACTGATTCAATCGGCAATCTTAATCTGTCTCAGCGCGTACTGTCGGAAGCGATGGAGAGTGTGAGCGCAGTTGCCGAGGAAGCTTCGGCAACATCCCAGGAAGTAGCTTCGCTTAGCAACGAGCAGACGAATATTAGTGAAGGGCTCGTCGAGCTGTCCGACAAGCTCGGCGCTGTCTCAGCCGATCTTAAGGAATCATTGTCTCGCTTCCGTACATAAAGGGAGGATTTGGGCCTCCGATCGCTGTTGTTCCTGTGAAAGGAGGATTTGGGCTTCCGATCGCTGTTGTTCCTGGATTTCTTGATTTAATAACCGATGTCTCGGTTGAAATCCAGGAACAAAGGCGAACGCTTGCGCTTCTCCAACTCCAAACCTCCCCACCTAAATAAGATCAAACCCAAGATCAAACCCAAGATCAAAAGCAACATTAGATCAAAGCAAAAATCGTTCCTTGCAACGAATGAGGAGTAGCAACTCCCATTCTAGCAAGGAACGATTTTTTTTGATGGTTTAGTCATTGTATTGGTTGTAATTCATTGTTAGTTGCGGTTGGATGTGAAGATCATAATGTACTTGACCAGTGTGAGCAGGGAGATTAGCGCTGCTGCCACGTAGGTAAGTGCTGCCGCGTTGAGCACTTTGGCTACGCCGCGCTCTTCTTCGTTGCGGATAAAACCCTCTGCAACCATCAGCTCTCGTGCTCTGCTGCTGGCATTGAATTCGACAGGCAAGGTCACAAGCTGGAACGCAACCGCTGCGGAGAAGAATATGATTCCTATGCCAATCAAATTCAAGGAGCTGAACAGGAAACCCGCGATCAACAGGAAGGGAGCCGCCCCTGATGCGAACCGAACGACTGGAAACATTCGATGGCGCAATGTCAGCATCGGGTAGTGCTGCTGATGCTGTATGGCATGCCCAACCTCGTGGCACGCAACGGAGATGGCCGAGATCGAGCTCTCGTAATAAACAGGCTCGGATAATCTTACTATTCTCTGTGTGGGATCGTAATGGTCAGAGAGCTTGCCTGGTACTGGCTCGACAGGAACGTCATGCAGTCCGTTATTGTCGAGCAGCCTTCTGGCTGCTTCGTAGCCTGTCAATCCGCTCATGCTTTTTACTTCCGACCATCGGTTAAAGGTGCCGCTGACCCGGAATTGAGCCCAGAGGGAAAGAATAAAGGCTATTATAATCAGAATGTCCATAGGATGAAAGAACATGGTGGTTTCCTCCATTTCTATTGCTGTTATTCTGTGTTGCATAATGGATGACTACATTAGACCGCTCTTGTTCATTAAAAGCATTAACGCCTCGACACAAGCCGCAGATTGAGGCACGATTCGCTTGAACAGCTTCTGAGCCTGCTTGGGCTTGAGCTGGTTAATAACCGGTTCAAGCTCCTGTACCTCGCGCTGAAGCCGTTCCAGCTGCAGCTGAAGGTCGGTGAGCTTGCTTGATACCTCTTCTTCGGCCGAAATCTTGCGCCAATCCTTCAGGCTCGCTCTGATTTCATCGAGTGTATATTTGTCTTTCTTTAATTGATCGATACGCTTGAGGCGAAGCAAGGTGTCATCACTGTATAGGCGGTAATTTTTGGCTGAGCGACGTTCTGGTTCAATTAACCCCATAGATGTATAGAAATCAATTGTGCGCGGGCTGATGTCTGCTATCTTGGCGAGTTCTCCAATTCGATACAATGGTTTGTTTGCCAACGTCATCACCTTCTTTCGTTACATTCATACGGTTCGTTGATCACCTTATCTTATGATACCGAACTCTGAACCATACAGTCAAACGTTATACTTCTATTCGAAGAATATGTAACAAAGCTGACATACATTTCAGTAAACCATATGAGGCGCTGTTTAAACACGGTACGACGATGTAACCGGATCTCAATTGGCGAAAGGCGAAGGATCGTGTGAGAAAAAGAGGAAATTTTGTTCCAAACACGCCAAAAACTTAACATTCGACTGCATTTTCAAAGCTAATGTTAGATATTTTTATTGAAATCATAAAAACTGTATTGTCAAACTGAGCACTTCTGACTATAATGACATTAAGCCTTTCATATCATGTGAATAAAGATAACATTTAGGGAGTGGTCATTGTGGTCAAGAAAGTAGCAGTAGCTTTAGGTGTTCTATCTCTGGTGTTCCCGACAATGGCTTTTGCGGCGGATGAAGCATCCTCTCAAATGCTTAATATGGGGTTGAATACACTATGGATCCTCATCGCAGCAATTCTCGTCATTTTAATGCAAGGCGGCTTTATCCTTCTCGAAGCTGGATCGACACGAATGAAAAATGCGGGTCACGTAGCTGGTAAGACGATCTTCACAATAGGACTTTGTTCCCTCGTTTATTGGGCTGTTGGATACGGCATTACATTTGGTACGGATAATGTCGAGAATGAAACGTTAAGCAATATTATTGGTTGGGGCAGCTTTTTCTTTGATCCTTCCATTGCTGGAGATCCACTGAATGAGAATTATCCGACATCGGTATTCTTCTTGTTCCAATTAGCTTTTGCAGCGATTTCGTTGTCGATTGCATGGGGTGGATTCGCGGAACGCGCGAAATTGTCCTCCTACCTGGTATTTACGGTATTGTTCGTAGCTGTTATCTATCCGGTTGTTGCTCACTGGATCTGGGGCGGCGGCTGGCTGGCTCAAGACGGAGCACAAGACTATGCAGGCTCGACTGTAGTTCACTTAACGGGTGCGCTTGCCGCTTTCGCAGCGACAGTATTGTTGAAGCCTCGTATCGGCAAGTTCAACAAGGATGGGTCCGCGAATGAGATTCTTGGACACAACCAGGTATACAGCGCTTTGTCTGTACTTCTTCTGTGGGTCGGCTGGTTCGGCTTCAATGCAGGCTCAGCAGTATCAGTCGGTGACGGTTTCTTCGCATACGTAGCATTCAATACACAATTGGGAGCTGCAGCGGGTGCGGTAGCAGCATTATTGATCTCATGGCTTATCACAGGAAAAGCCGATATAACGACAACGTTGAACGGTGCGCTTGCCGGTCTGGTCGCAATTACCGCATCCTGTGCCTTCGTTGATCCTTGGGCAGCTGTAGTAATCGGTCTTGTCGCTGGTGTGCTTGTATTCTTCAGTGTGAAATTTTTCGAGAAAATTAAAGTGGACGATCCAATTTACGCGCTTTCCGTTCACGGTATGGCTGGTATATGGGGTACGCTCGCTAACGGTATCTTCGCAACACAAGTTCTGGCTGACAAGGTCGGTGTTGGTCAAGGTGGTTTGATCGATACAGGCAGCTGGCATCAGCTGTGGGTGCAATTCGAATCCGTCGTTGTCGTTGGCGCATACGTACTGGGCGCTTCATTCTTGATCCTTGGCGTGATGAAGATGGTAATGGGATTCCGTGTAACGGAAGAGCAAGAAATTATCGGTCTGGATCTTTCCGAGCATGGTACTTACGGCTACCCTGAGCAAATGAAAAAAGCGCAACAAAATCTGTAATTGGCAATCTGACATCATCATCATGATTGAGAGGAGAAAGCCCCATGAGTGATCCGGGTGGCGCGCAGCTCCTGTCGCGAATCGGCTCGGCCGATGATATCGCAGCACTGCGCAGCTTGCGGGATGAAGTCCACGAGCAAATGGAAGCTCTTCTCTCTGAACAACCGGTTGAACAATTTTATGCGATTCTGAACGAGGCGCATGACGCTCTAATTAAGCGGACGATTGCCCTCGCGGAAGCTGATCTGGCACGGATGGGGAATTCTCCACCCGTGCCTTACGCATATTTATTGTTCGGGAGCGGCGGAAGAGAAGAGCAGACATTATCAAGCGATCAGGACAGTGGATTAATATATGATGATCCGGATGACGAGGCTGAACGGGAAACCGCACGGCAATATTTTGCAGATTTGACCCAATTAATTGTAGAAACGCTGCAGCAGGTGGGCTATCCTCCCTGTGAAGGCAATGTTATTAGCACGAATCCGGATTGGTGCTTGTCCCTGTCCGACTGGGACAACAAGCTGAACGGTTGGTTCGAGGAGCCGGATTGGGAGCGTGTGAGGTATTTGCTTATTGTGGCAGACAGCCGCTCCATCTATGGTGAAGATGAGCTGTTGGAGAAGCTCAAGGGTCTCTTCTTCTCCGACATGCTGGAAAATCCGGTTATCGTGCGTCACATGTTGAACAATACGATGCGTCACAAAGTGCTTGTCGGTGTATTCGGACAATTGCTCAGAGAGCGTTACGGTGAGGATGCAGGCAGCCTGGATGTGAAATACGGCGCGTATATTCCGATGGTAAACGCGATTCGCATGATGAGTATACGAGCAGGCTTGAGGGAAACATCGACGCTTGCCCGCATACATAGCCTTCATCTCATGGGCAAGCTGTCTGCTGATGATGCTTCAGCCTATACCGAGGCCTTTCGCTTGTTCATGCGACTGCGATTGATGGCGACAGAGCGTAGTTTGGATGGCATGTATATGAATAATGGCAAGCTGTCGAGCCGGAAGCTTACGAAGGAGCTGACTGATCAGCTCAAGACAGGGCTGCGAATCGGCAAGAAGCTGCAGCGGCGTGTATTCAGACAAATGAATGGCATGTTTTAGGTAAGGCGGAGGGATAAGCATGAAGGAGCAAAAAGGCGTCGGTCGAATGTGGCATTTGTATAAAATGGGCGGTATTACACCTGCTATCGCTTCGATGCTGGGTGCTCAGAACGCCCAGCAGATGGCTTTCATTCGCTCGATGTCCAAGGGACAGCGCAAGGAATCCATTATGGATCAGCCGTTGCGCGACATAGAGGTCGTTGTGTTCGATTTGGAGACGACGGGGTTCTACCCCAATAATGGAGATGAAATATTATCTGTAGGCGCTGTGACAATGAAGGGCGAGACATTCATTGAGAACCGTTCGTTCTACAGCTTGGTGAATCCGAAGCGCAAGGTTCCCAAGCATATTGCAGAGCTAACCGGCATTACGAATGATTTGGTAGCTGATGCCCCGGATTTGATGCAGGTGCTGCATGATTTTATGGAATTCGTCGGCAAAAGGATGCTTATCGCACATGCAAGCAGTCACGATAAGCAGTTTCTTGATGCTGCACTGTGGCGGACCTCCAAAGTCAATCTCACTCACCGGGTTCTGGACACGATGATGGTAGCCAAATGGCTGGAGCCCGGGCGCGACAGCTACAGTCTTGATGATCTCTTGGTTGACAATGGTATCGAAATAACGGAGCGTCACCATGCGCTAGAGGACTCCGTTATGACTGCCCAATTATGGCAACAGTATTTGAGGCGAATAACGGCTCGCAATGTTGTGACGCTTGGTGATTTATATGCTTACTTGAGCAAGCACTAATGGTTCGAAGGAGCTAGTGTCCTGATTGAATAGATAGGGCTGAACAACAGGGATATGGGGATTGTTTAGCGATATGATCCAATAGGAAGCAGCCGTGCTATATTGTATGCCGGTATAATCTGCTGCTGATGGTATTGGAAGGGAACCGGGATGACTATGGTAGAAGCCGACAAGCGATTGTCGGTTTTTTTGTATGGCATAATACGTGCTGATCCAGTCCTGCGGATGGAATAGGAAGCAGCGGGCGGAATCCGCCGCTGCGTTGCGGATCGGATAAATCGTGTTCACTTGAACAATTGAGTTGCCTTGTGAAGTGTGCTCGCTATTATTGCCAGGATTAATATGGTGTGCATGCTGTTCAGCGTATGCGAGTACGCCGCATGCCTCGTTTGGATATGCGGCCCTGCAAGCAGCTATTAGCTGGCTTCTGGCTTGCTCCGTTATCGCAGCGCCGGTTGCCTGAGCTGTGGCTGACTGGCGATATAAATCCGCTGTATTTTCGCGTGTCCATTGATTTA
Organism: Paenibacillus plantiphilus; assembly: GCF_927798095.1. Taxonomy (GTDB): domain Bacteria; phylum Bacillota; class Bacilli; order Paenibacillales; family Paenibacillaceae; genus Paenibacillus_Z; species Paenibacillus_Z plantiphilus. The sequence continues at coordinate 161,562 of NZ_CAKMMF010000010.1, forward strand.
TTTTCATATAGGCCCTTATCCTATCCTGAGATAGACCCATTATAGCGTATGCCTGATCGTCATGAAAGCTCTAGGGGCAGGAGGCTAGCCTTTCACCTTGCTCGGAGGATGCACGAATCCCGCGATCAGACAAAGTCCAACTACGGATAAAATGGCCACTACACTATATAGCAAGGTGTCAGATCTGGCTGCCAGCATCCCAAATAACGGAGGGCCAAGAGCTACGCCGAAAAATCGGAGGCTGCTGTACAGGGATGTGATCATGCCCCGATGGGATCGATCGACAGCATTGGTGATCAGGGTGTTCAAGCATGGGAGCAGCAGGCCAGTGCCAACACTGCTTAAGAAGGCAAAGGCAATAAGCGCGTACAAATTACGATGCATAAAAGCGGCTGCAGTCAATGAACAAGCCATAATAGCAAGCCCGATCAGCATAAGACGGCGCATTAAATGCCCATTGCTTTTGATGCTGTGGCCAGTCGAATAAGCGGTAATGACAAGACCAAGGAGCGGAATCGCCAAGACGCCGCCTTTGGCAACCCCGTCTATAAGATGGGGAGGCTTCTCCAATACATCGGACAGGCGGAACAATACGCCAAACAGTATGAACAAGCCGAGAGAGCCCGAAGTGAAGGCGGATAAGAGAAAGGCTCCTTTTGACCGAAACAGCTGAACAATGTCTGCGGTATATTGTTTAATGGTTGAGCTTTCTTTGTCAGAGGAAGGTTCCTTAATAAGTAGAAGCATTGCGAAAAAGGAGGCTGCGCAGAACAATGGAAAAGCGAATAAAGGGGCGTACCATGCGAGCAATGCTAATAATGAGCCGAGTATCGGGCTGATGACCTTGCCTGCTCCATTGGATGCCTCAATAAGCCCCAGAGCTTCGCTTTCCTCGCCATCCTTGTACATATCGCCTACAAGCGCCATTGCGATTGGTGCTGTGCCCGCTGCGCCGATACCTTGTACAGCGCGGGAGATAATGAGCATCGTATACGAGCCCATTACGGCGGCGATTCCAGCGGCAATACCGGCTATGCCATAGAGAGCCAATGAAGGGAGTATGACTGCCTTGCGTGAGAAGCGGTCAGAGAGATAACCAGCGATTGGGATGACGATTGCGGCAGCGATGGAGAATAACGTGATCACCATGCTTGCTTGCAGAGTAGAGATGCTGAGCTTTCGTTCCATATCCGGCAATATGGGCACGAGCATGGAATTGCCTAGAACAAGTACGAGCGGAACTGTTGACAGGGCGAGATACTGCAGCCATTTGGTGCTGCTTTTGGCCGCAGGCTGCTTCGAGTTTTTAGAGGATGAAGATAGCTGCTGAGATTGATGGTTGCTCGACTGATTTCCATTTCCTGACCAGCGAGTTTTTGTTTTCGTACTCATCTTTTTCTGCGCTCCCATGAATTAACGATTGTGAGTAGTAATATACCCTCCGACTTGAGCTTCCATTCGTGGTCATGGTAACATAGGTAGGTGTAGTTAGAAGAACAACAAGAGGGAAAGAAGGCATGGTATGAAACGAACGATTGTATTGCTCATTCTTGTATTTGTTCTGTCGGGAGCTGCCATATATCAGAATAATGATAAAATGGGTGAGGCGCTGGCTGCATCATCTGAAATGAATCCCAAGCCTGGCTTCACAGCACCTACGCTTGAACTGCCAGATTTGGACGACAAGCCACTAGCTATTGGCGGCAAGAAGGATAAGCTGCTGCTGCTCAACTTTTGGGCATCTTGGTGCGGACCTTGTGAGCTGGAAGCGCCAGATCTACTGGAGCTATCCAAGAAATATGGCGATAAGCTGGAGCTGTATGGAGTGAATGCGACAACGTATGACAAGGAACGTCAAGCGAGGGAGTTTGTGGAGGAGTTTGAGCTTTCTTTTCCCATTCTGATGGATCGGGATGGCAAAGCAACTGAGCTGTACAAAGTAACGACCTTCCCAACAAGCTTCATTATCGATAGCAATGGCATTGTTAGAGAACGAGTGCCGGGTGTTATCTCACTCAATGAGTGGGAAGACCTGATTGAGAAATGGATCGATATCGATGAGCGAAATAAGGAACAGAGCACGGAGCAGGGCAAGAGCGAGGAATAGCGCAAGGACTACGATGTCTTGGCAGCTGTAAGAGGGTTTTTCAGCGTTCCAGTGCAACTCGCTCCACTTTTCCGTGCTGTAAAGCGGTTTTTCCGCCTTATGGAGAGAGTTGAAGAGCATTCAACGATGTTATGCCATCTGTAAGAAGGTTTTTCAAGCTTACAGCGCAACTCAATCCACTTTTCCGTGCTGTAAAGCGGTTTTTCCGCTTTATGGAGAGAGTTGAAGAGCATTCTACGATGTCTTGGCATCTGTAAGAAGGTTTTTCAAGCTTACAGCGCAACTCAATCCACTTTTCCGTGCTGTAAAGCGGTTTTTCCGCCTTATGGAGAGAGTTGAAGAGCATTCTATGATGACTTGGCATCTGTAAGAGGGTTTTTCAGCGTTCCAGCGCAACTCGCTCCACTTTTCCGTGCTGTAAAGCGATTTTTCCGCCTTATGGTGAGAGTTGAAGAGCATTCAACGATGACTTTCATAACAGCAGTCTCACTTTAGACAATATAGGAAATAACGGGGCTGTTCAGAAAGTCGTTATATTTTGAGAGTCTCCACTAACCCCCTTTATACGATGAAAAAGATGCTTCCAGCCCCACTATGATAGCTATGATAGTGGTTTTGGAGGCATCTTTTCACATCAGCGAAACACCGCGAGCTGAGAGCTGGAAGCTGGGAGCTGCGCGCGGCTAGGACTGACCTCATTGGATATTGGATGAATTTTGGCGTTTGGCGAACAGCCCGGTGACTACATGTGGGTTTTTGCAGTTGTGTGCGGATTCGCTTCCTGCAAATCCGCACACAAATCTGCTCAGCGAAGAGGTTGCCCCTCCCTAAAGGGGCAACCTACTCTACACTATAGGCTGCTGCATATCGGAACAGCCTCTCTTTTGATTCAATGGTTCACAAGGCCAAGCTGTGCGCGGGGCTCATCTTGAACATGTTCGACTCTGGACATTGTGAGCAGCGCATAACGAATGCTGTCGACTAGCGCTTCCCAGCTAGCTTCAATCACATTGCTCGATACACCGACTGTATTCCAGGTATTGTTGAAATCGGTGGATTCCATCAGCACCCGAACTTTGGCGGCGGTTGCGTCCTTCTCATCAATGACTCGTACCTTGTAGTCGGCAAGATGAATATTGTTGATGCTCGGATAGAACTGGACAAGCGCCTTGCGCAGGGCATTATCCAGCGCATTGACCGGACCATTGCCTTCTGCGGCTGTATAGACGGTCTGCTCATCGACGGTTATCTTCACAATCGCTTCGGTGTTCATAATACCATTCGTTTTCTCGACCAGCATCTTGAAGGATTCAAGCTTGAACATTTCCTCCATCTGGCCGAAAGCGTCACGCAGGAGAAGCTCCAACGAGGCATCAGCGCCTTCGAATTGGTAGCCTTGATGCTCAAGGTCCTTGATACGCTCCATAATGAGCTTCGTCTTCTCATTATTTGCGTTGATATCAAGCCCCAGCTCCTGAGCTTTGGAAATAATGTTGCTTTGACCGGCAAGCTCGGAAACGAGAATCCGCTGCTTGTTGCCGACTAGGCCAGGAGAGATATGCTCATAGGTTTTGGAATCCTTCATAATCGCGGATACGTGGATGCCGCCCTTATGCGCGAACGCGGCATTGCCGACATATGGCTGGCCGACTGGCATATGTACGTTAGCGATCTCGCTCACATAGCGCGCCGTTGTTGTGAGCGATTGGAGCTGCTCGTCGCTTATGCATGGATAGTTCATCTTAATCTGCAGGTTAGGAATAATGGAGCATAGATTGGCATTGCCGCACCGTTCGCCGTATCCGTTGATCGTCCCCTGCACCTGTCGGGCGCCTGCTCCAACAGCAGCCAACGTATTCGCAACCGCAAGCTCACAGTCATTGTGAGTGTGAATACCGATCGGAGCCGAGAGCTCGGAACGTACACGAGTTACAATCTCGTGAATTTCCGAAGGCAATGTGCCGCCATTCGTGTCGCAGAGGACGATCCAGTCCGCGCCTGCATCCTGTGCTTTGCGAAGAACGGACAGCGCATATTCGGGGTTATGCTTGTATCCGTCGAAGAAATGCTCGGAATCGAAGATCGCTTCCACACCATTTCTTTTCAGGAATGCGAAGGAATCATATATCATGGCCAGATTCTCTTCCAATGTCGTTTGCAATGCAGTATGGACATGAAAATCCCATGACTTGCCCACTAGTGTAGCGGCGGGGACGCCTGATTCAACGATGCGAAGCAGACTGCTGTCGTGCTCTGCGATGCTGTTCTTCCTTCTGGTGCTGCCGAAGGCTGTTATTTTTGCGTTAAACTTCATTGTTCTGACTCGCTCGAAAAATTCAATGTCCTTGCTGTTGCTTCCTGGGTTGCCGCCTTCAATATAATGTACGCCTAGCTGATCAAGCTTCTGGGCGATCTTAAGTTTATCATCGGCTGAAAGGCTTATCCCTTCTCCTTGAGTGCCGTCACGCAGCGTCGTGTCGAAAATTGAGATTGCGTTTGTCATAACCTGGACGCTCCTCCTTCATCATTCCTTAGCAAAAGTCAACCTTTCTAAGTATAGCATTAGTTATGCCTGGAGAGAAGCAGTAAGCGTGCTTTTTTATAATAGAAGCAAGCCTTTATGTTGACGTCTATTGCAGGCATGGGTATGCTGATTATAAGGTTGTACATGGTTGGTTAATGCTAAGTGTAGGATGGCTAATGGAGGGAGGAGCATAATTAATGATGCATGCTGTATTTCATATGAGGAGCTCCACTCAAAGACTCCCGGTAGGGTATGGAATATGAATGCGGATGAGCCTGAAAAAACAGGCAAAGGCCGGATTATCATTCATTTGGACATGAATGCGTTCTATTGCTCGGTTCACGAAGCAGAAGAGCCGCATATATATAAGGGGAAGCCGACAGCAGTTGCGGGAAGCGTGGAGCTTCGCAAAGGTGTTATCGTCACGTCATCCTATACGGCCCGCAATAGGGGGGTCAAAACAGGGATGACCGTTCGGCAGGGATTGAATATATGTCCTGAACTGATGCTTATTCGCCCTGATTTTGATCTGTATCGCAAATATTCACGCGGGTTCCTGTCCATTGCAAGAAAGTATACGCCGCTCGTCGAGGTCACTTCCATTGACGAATGCTATCTGGATATTACGGGCTCCTCGTTGTTCGGCGAGCCGCTGGAGATTGCCAGAACGATTCAAAGCCGTATTCTTAGCGATTGGAATTTGCCAAGCTCAATCGGTATCGCGCCTAATAAGCTATTGGCGAAGATGGCTTCCGATATGCAGAAGCCTAATGGGTTTACCGTGCTTCGCATTCGGGACGTGCCGAAGCTGCTCTGGCATAAGCCATGCCAGTCTCTGTTTGGCATCGGTCGCAAGACGGCGGAGAAGCTGCAGAAGCTCAATATTACGACAATCGGCCAACTGGCAGCTGCAGAGGAAGCGTTCCTTATTAAGCAGTTCGGAGTGATGGGCTCCTGGATGAAGGCGGCTGCTCATGGAATCGATCATTCACCTGTTCATGAAGCGCGCGAGCAGAACAAGTCAATCGGTCATACAACGACGCTGCCGCAGGACGTTGCAGATCGGGATGAGGCGCATCGGGTGCTGCTGAATTTGGCTGATCAGACGGGAAGAAGGCTGCGCCGACAGAAGCTGATGGCGTCGACGGTGCAAATTGTAGTGCGCAAGCCGGATATGTCTACCATTAACCGGTCGATTACACTTTCTGTTCCGACGGCTACAACAGCTGATATTCATCGGGAGGCCTGCAAGCTCTTCGATAAGCATTGGCGTGAGGGCAGCCCTGTGCGATTGCTTGGAATAACGCTGCAAAGTCTGTCGCGGAGCGATGAGACTGCTGTACAGCTGGATTTGTTTGATTACAAGGAGCAGCCGAAGAAGGAAGCGCTGACGAAAGCAATGGATATGCTGAGGGACAAATTTGGCGAGGATGCTGTACTCACAGCAGGGATGCTTGGCGATGATCCATCGGCATTAATTCGCAATAAGAGAATTCGCGGTACATCCTTGCAAACGGACGAGCATTTGTTATAATGAGTGAAGGCTAGTATTTGTTATAAGGATGAGAGGCAAGCTGACATGCTTGCGCATTAATAGGAGGGAATACAATGGCGAAGTTTACTTGGGTTGAAAAAGATACCTGTATTGCTTGCGGAGCTTGCGGTGCGACTGCACCAGACATTTACGATTACGATGATGAAGGAATTGCTGAAGTAATCTACGCTAATGATGGCAATACGGGCAATACTGAAATTCCAGAAGATTTATATGATGATTTGCAGGATGCTGCTGACGGCTGTCCAACGGACTCCATCAAAATCGCTGATGCAGCGTTCAACAACTAATATAAGGTTCATGCATCATGCCATATAGAAGAACCCCCTCTCTCGTTTCTATCGACGCGAGAGGGGGTTCTTCTATTTTTATAGCATTTATTGGAAAATCACTCTGCTGCAAGGTATTATTATCTGATTAATTTCGACAATAATATGGCATATTCGACATGTTTGTATTGCCATTGCTTGTAAATTTGAACTAGAATAGAAGAAGGTGAATGGACTTATTCTAGCAAACTGAATAATAGGATAGGGGGACTATATGCTTAAGCGCAAATGGCTGATTTCTACAGCCGCGTGTGTGCTGATCTGCTTATTCTGGTCATTCCTGTACAGTCTTGGCACAGGGGGCTCGCTGAACATGCTGGAGTCCGCCTTGCAGGACAGAGTTATGGTGCAATCAGATGCGGAACGAGCTCCGCACACCGATATTAATATTATTAAGATTGATCAGAAGTCGCTTGAAGCATTGGGACAGTTCCCATGGGACCGTGGCATGTACGCAGAGCTGATCACGATGCTCGCTGAAGCCGGCGCCAAGGCAATCGCGCTTGACGTTGTGCTTGCAGAGCCGGGCAATAATCCCGATAGTGATGCGATGATGGCAGAGGTAATGCGCAAATACCCGAATGTTATTCTGCCCGTCGTCTTTAATTTTAAAGCCAGACAGAATGCGCCAGGTGAGATGGAAACCGAATCCATCCTGTATCCGGCTGATACAATTGGCGCTGGACGCAATCAGGTTGGACATATAAATGTCATGCAGGATAACGATGGCACGGTGCGTATGCTGACCGTTGGCCTGGAAGCGACTGACGGAGAGGTGGTTCCGGCTTTTAGCGTGAAGCTGGCGAACTATCTGCTTGATGCGGGGAACCAGGTTCAATGGAAGGAGAAGGAATCGGCTTGGTATCGGGGTACAGAGCGAATTCCACTGAACAATCGCAGCCAGATTGCTACGGAATTTTATACAAAGCCTAGAGAAGAGATCACTTTGCAGACGGGCTATGATTCCCAGTCCTTCGTGGACGTATACACGGGTGAAATAGATGCTGCCTACTATGAGAACAAGGTTGTGCTTATCGGTCCTTATGCTCCAGGTCTTCAGGATGAGTATTTAACGCCGCTGAGCACTACATTGAAAATGTACGGGGTAGAAATTCATGCGAATATGGTCCAGTCACTCGTCGCAGGGAAGTTTCTTACGAAAGCGTCAGCTCCGGTCAATTATTCTATTATTATCGCGATGACGCTGCTATCGCTACTGCTGTTCGAGCGATTTACGGGCATTAAAGCATTTGCCGTTTACGGAGCTGTAGCCCTTTTGTTTCTGAGCGGTTGGGTTTTAAGCTATTTCATGAAGAATTATTTCATTGCAGTTACATATCCGTTTCTATCGCTTTCGTCGATGTTCATCTTTACAGTCGTGATGCATTATGTGACCGAGAGGAAGGAACGGAGCAGAGTTACTAACATATTCGGCCGCTTCGTGCCGCGTACGGTCGTTGACGAGATGCTCGCATCCGGCGAAGAGGTGAAGGTGGGGGGACAGCGGCGGGATATTAGCGTTGTTTTCGTTGATATTCGCGGCTTTACCCCGATGTCGGAGAAGCTTCAGCCGGAGCAGGTTATTCAGGTGCTGAATGAATATTTGGACATCTGTACGAAAGCCGTATTCAAATACAATGGAACGCTGGACAAATTTATTGGTGATGGCGTGATGGCGATATTCGGCGCGCCGATCTCGCAGCCGAACCATCCGGAAATGGCGGTGCGCGCAGCGCTTGAGATGAAGCGGCAATCCGCTGAGCTGGAGGAACGATGCCTGCGGGAGATCGGCGTACCCGTAAGATTCGGTGTAGGCGTTAACAGCGGACCGGCCGTAGTAGGCAATATCGGCTCTGAGATGCTGCGGCTGGATTATACAGCCATTGGCGACACGGTCAATCTGTCCGCACGGCTTGAAGCGAATGCGAAGCCCGGACAGATTCTGATAAGCGAAGAGACGCTGGCGCGAGTGCAAGGCATCTTCAAAACCGAATCGATCGGTGAGATTAAGGTCAAAGGAAAAGAGAAGCCCGTTCTCGTAACAGAGGTAGTGGGAGCAGTCGATGTGGAGAGCGCTTCTATTGAGAGGAGAGATGGAGAGGAATGAAAGCAATGAATCGGATTCTACTAATGGCGTTGTGTCTGACGCTGATTGCAGGTCCTGCAGCGCTGCTCGCTGGCGCTGATGGGGTATCAGCCGCACAGGAGATGAGGGTGGCTATTGTCAAGTCATTGAAAGGCTCTGTAACCGTTCTGAAGTCAGGTGGCTCCAAAACGTTCAAGGCATTCAAAAATATGAGCTTGAACGAAGGGGATCAAATCTCGACAGGCAAGGATGGCTCTGTAGAGCTGGAGCTGTCAAGCGAGGACGCGGACAAAGACAACGTAACGATCGGCGCAAGCTCTCAGGTAAACTTCACGAAGCTCAAGGATACAAGCGGCACCAAAACGAAAATGAGTGTGTGGGCTGGCTCGCTCTGGCTGAAGGTGAAGTCGGTGTCAAATGCGAACGACCAGTTTGAGGTTGAAACGCCAACCTCTATTATGGGTGTCAGAGGAACACAGCTTGGCATCTTTGTAAATCCTTTAACAGGTCTTACAGAAACATTTGTTGCATCTGGTGTAGTACAGGCGACATCGGGCGCCGATCGTTATAATGAAAACATGAATGAGCGAATGAATAATGGCGTGTTCATCTATCCGACGCAGCAAATTACTGAGGCAGGCGCTGAAGAGGGTATAGAAACCTCGATATCCATTATTAATATTAATGAATTTATTAAATCGATTGATCCGGAAATTATTAGAAAAATCATTGAAGATGCTGAAAATATTAGAAAAGAGCAAGAGAAGTTTTTGAACAGCATGAAAGATGGCATGGCGAATAATGGTCAGTCGGGTATGACGCCAGAAGCAATGGCAGCACTCGGATTGATCACAGATGCTGATCTGCAGCGTATTACGAATAATTTTAATATTATGGTCTCCTTGATTGCCCAAGAGGCGATTAATAATAACAAAGTGAATGAAGCGGAAATCAAGAAGTTAATTGATGGGGTCAATGCTGCTGCAGGAATGAAAGTAGTCGACATAGACAAGAAGGCAGAGTTCGACTTGACCTTGCAGGAGAAGGAGAAGCAGAAGAAAGCGGATGAGCTGCGGAAAGCGCAGGAGCAGAAGTTGAAGGAAGAGCGCGAAGCGGCAAAAAATAATTTTGACAAGCTAGCGAAGGCGCTGAAAGATAAAGCGGAGGAAGCGGCTAAAAAGAAAGAAGAGAACAAAAAGGAGTTGGAAAAGCAGAAGGAGGCAGCTGCGAAGGCTTTCTTCGACCGACTTAACGAAATCGATAAGAAGAAATTCGATGAAAACAGAGCAAACAATGAGCTGCCTCCACTTTCGAAGCCAAATACGGGCAGCGGTAGTTCGAATGGCAACTCGAATGGTGGTGGCTCGAACGGTGGCTCGAACGGCACTGCTCCTGCGGTGAGCCTGAAGTTTAGCAGCTCAGCGTATGCGAGCGGCAATGCGACGGTGACAGAAATGTCGCTGCCCGTTGATATTGACGTTGAATTGGGCGGTTTTACAAACGATAAGCGTATTTATGGTTATCAGGTAGTTGTAGAGTATGACAAGAGCTATTCGGCATTTGATTATACTACCTTCAATAATCCGACGACTGCACTGCAATATCGTGCTGGAGGAGGCGTCTTCAAGGTTGAGCCTGAGGGCGCATCAGTGAGCGATGCAGATAGTGTTGATGATATTCGTGTCCTTGACGCCAATGTCAAGAGCACAGTGGTGTATTCGGTAACCAAATTCAAGGGCAATGCGGTAGAGGTGGATGGCAAAAAGACAGTGGTGAAGCTGCCGTTTGTCCTTCATCGTTCCCAAGCACCAAACAGTCAAGATGCAGTGCCCGTGTCATTTAAGATTGTAAAAATTGTAGCTGTTGATGAGCAGGGCAATCCAATTGCTGTTTCGACTGGCGGAAGCTTGACGCTTCAAGTGAAATTCATGCAACTTCTACTATAAGGAGTAGTGTAAGATAATGAAAAAATCACGAATGATTTCGTTAGCGCTGGCTGCTGTGGTGTCATTGTCCACGATCGGAACAGCAGGAGCTGCCCAAACGACAGGCTCGGCAGATTCAGTATTAAAAAACAAATCTCTTTACGAGGTACGGACATTTGCCGGCAAGGGAGATTATAAGCTCAAGAACGGCGAAAGCCTGGCCGCAGCATTCCGCGAACCGCGCTCGGTGCTGTACGATGCTGCGAAGAACTCGCTGCTGGTAGCCGATTCCCGGAATCAGCTGCTGCGTGTAGTGGATAAGGGTACGGTCGGAACAGCAGCGGGAGTGGAGCTCGGAGTTGACGATAGTAATCTGCCCGTTGGTGCGTTGGCCGACGGACCGGTGAAGGAGTCAGCCTTCAATACGCCTTCAGGACTTGCGCGCGCTAAAGACGGCACGGTATATATTGCAGACAGTGACAATCATGCCATTCGTGTCCTTGGACTGGACGGCTCTGTCAAGACGATTGCCGGCAATGGATTATTCGGCCATAAGGACGGCAGCGTGGAAGAATCCACCTTCTACTCTCCGCTTGATGTAGCGGTATCAAGCGATGGAGCCGTGTATGTAGCGGATACGTTGAACCATGTTATTCGTCAAATAAAAGACGGCAAAGTGACGACGCTTAATGCGGCTTCGAAGCGTGTTGTGGAATATGCGCCAGGCGGTGTAGATACGGTTGGCGATTATGCAGATGGTCCGCTGAGCAGTGCGAAGTTCAATGAGCCGAGCGGATTAGCGCTTGATTCCAAGGGCAATCTGTATGTTAGCGATACGGGCAATCAGCGTATCCGTTATATCGACTTTGCTGCTGGTACAGTTGCAACGGTGGCTGGAGGAGAATCAGGGGCATCGGCTGGATATGAAGCAAACGCGATTTATATGGAGGGCGGATATGCCGATGGTTCGGCGGCAAAGGCGAGGTTCCATGCGCCGCGCGGCTTGACGGTCACTTCGGATGGCGGCGTACTCATTGCGGATTCACTTAATCATGTCATTCGCTACTTGAAGGATGGCAAGGTATCGACAGTAGCAGGGGTAGCAGGAGAAGCGGGCAGAGGAAACGGCTTGGCTGCGGCTGCGGAATTCAATCGTCCTGTTGATGTCGAGTGGTCGGGCAACGGCTCCTTCCTGGTTGCTGACGGGGGCAACAATATGATTCGAATCGTGGAGCCATACCGTGTGCCTCAAGGTGTGCAAGGCGGCAAAGACATTCATCTGCTTTACGGGAATGCTGTCATCCCAACCGATGCAGCACCGTTTATCGTCAATAATACGACCTTCGTTCCTTTGCGTGTCCTCACTGAGAAGCTGGGCTTCAAAGTGAGCTATTCGAAGGGCAAAACGACTTTGACACGAGGCTCGCTGTCTTATGAAGTTCAGGAGGGCGTGTCCACTGTGGTGAAAACGGCAGATGAACAAGCATCAGTGACGATTAAGTTGGCATCAGCACCTGTTAATAAGGACAGTCGTCTCTATCTGCCAGTACGATTCTTTGCTGAGGAGATCGGGCTTGATGTGCAGTGGCTGCCTGACATACGTGCTGTTCTGATTCGTGACAAACAGCTGTAATTTCAAATTTCTTTGCTAAATTTGCCGTCCGATGCGAAATCGGGCGGCTTTTTGCCGATATATAAAGTATAAAGGTAGCCAAGGGGGGGATAAGGATGGAGCACGAGGACATGTCTTATCTGAAGCGATATGTGCAGAACCATCCTGATAACCAGATGGCATGGTACTTGCTCGGCAAACAATACATGCTCGAAGACAAGGAAGCCAAAGCTAATTATTGCTTCCTTCAGGCGGGCAGTATTTATGAGGCGTATGAGAGGAAGCGCCATCCGCTGGCCAAGGAACCGAAGCAGTTGATCGCAGAATGGAATCGCAAGCGCCAGATGAAGAGGCTGTTCGGGAGAGCGGCGCTGATTGCCCTGCTGGTGTTAGGCATTATGACACTCAATCCTTTCTCTGGCGACAATGTAGAGCAGGCGGATCTATTGCCGATGGCTGCTTCTGAATCCTCCGATAATCGGATGGAGGTTGTATTCGTGAAGCCGACGACAGATCTGGCGCTCGGAAGAGCGCTCGGAGCTATTATAGAGCAAGGGGCGAAGCCTCCGGCTTATGGTTTGGCGGTCATGCTGGAGCAACAGGGGAATTGGCGCAAATGGACAGGGGCGACCCGCGTGCTTTTCTCCGCTAATCGCCAAGGCTCTGGAGAAGCATTCGATGTTGGGCTGCATGATGCGCTCACCTGTGATTGCCAGCCAGCGGATGCAACAGAAGCCTATCAGAAGTTCAACCAGTGGAGCGAAGCGCAGGAGCAGCGCTGGACGCTGAGAAGCGGGATCATGCAATATCACGAGATGTTCAAGCGATGGCCGGCCAAGCTTGAGGATATGGTTAGACCTTACCCCAACAATGTGCTTGCTGGCGAGACAAGCTATATGCGCACCATATTCGGGGGGCTGTTGAAGGAAGTAAAGGCAGCTGCGCAAGCCGAGGGCAGCACAGGAGGCGGCAAGGCAGGATCCAAGAGCGGCAAAGCCGGTACAGGAGCAGATGCGTTGCCTGAGCATCCGCTATCCATCCTGGTTGATACGGCGAATTACAGGCTCGCAGTAGTGAGCGGCGATGTTATTGTCCGCAGCTATCCAGTCGGATTGGGCGGCGAGAAAACACCTGACGGAAGCTTCTACATCAGTGAGAAGGTGAAAAATCCGAACGGGCGGGATGACGGGGAATTCGGCAGCAGAGGCATGACCTTGTCAGGGACCAGATACGCAATTCATGGAACAAATGAGCCTGACAGTATTGGCAAGGACGAGTCTCTGGGCTGTGTACGAATGCTGCAGGAGGATGTTGAAGAGCTCTATGATCTCGTTCCGCTTGGAACAAAGGTGACGATTAAAAACGGGGCTCTTCCCGAATCCGGTTCACCGGCTGCAAAGCGTTTCCAATTGCAGCCGATGCAGGACGAGACGAACCCCGCTGTTATATACCGTTGGTTGTAGATGACCGCAGCTTTATTTGTCAAGAATAAGCAATATCACCATTACGACAACGATCAGAAGAAGTATGGAGCCGATCCATACAAGTGCTTTCTTATTGACCTCTTCTTTTGGCTTGCTTTTCAAAATGGGCGGTTTTTTCTTTGCTTGACTCATAGGGACCAACCTTTCTCTAATGCATTATAGTCATATATTGATATTGTAACCGTTTACGGGACAGGCTGCAATTGAATTCAATTTGGAGCGCTCCATTCGTGCTGCAAATGCAGACTGCGCTCTTTCTTTTTGCTGCCAAAGGCGTTAAACTGATGCATAGAGTTAACATCCAGATCGGAGTGAGACGTGTTGTTGTATTCCAAAATAGGAAAGCCCATTTTTTTTCGTATTGACCCTGAGAAAGCGCATCATCTGGTTATTAATGGACTAAGCACAGCCGGTAAAATTCCAGGCATTCCGGCCATTTCACGAGGGATGTATGGTGTGGCAGAGAGCAGGGAGCTTTCGTTGGATTTATTCGGCCTGCATTTTCACAACCCGATCGGACTTGCGGCGGGATTGGACAAGAATGCGAAGGCAGTTGATATGTTTGCAAATATTGGTTTGGGATTCGCAGAGGTGGGGACTGTAACGCCGAGGGGACAGGCGGGCAATGACTTGCCGCGTTTGTTCCGTCTTCCCTCCGACGAAGCGCTCATTAACCGGATGGGCTTCAATAATGAAGGCGCTGATGCCATGGCAGCGCGTCTGGCTGCCGGCAAGAAACGCCGCATACCCGTAGCGGTTAATATCGGCAAGAATAAAGTTACGCCCAATGAGCTGGCACATGAGGACTATCGGGAATGTCTCAAGAAGCTGTATCCATACGGCGACTTCTTTGTAGTCAATATCAGCTCGCCGAATACGCCTGATCTAAGAGCGCTGCAGCATGGGGATGAGCTGCGCCTGCTGCTGAGTACGGTTATGGAAGAGATGGAGATTCAGAGCGGCATTCACGGCGGTGCGCGCAAGCATGTGCTTGTTAAGATTGCACCTGATATGACAGATGAACAGCTGGGCTATACGGTGGATACGATTGCTCAGAGCGGCATATCGGGCATCATCGCAACGAATACAACACTCAGCCGCGAGGGACTGGCGCATGACAATGCGAAGGAAAGCGGCGGTCTGAGCGGCAAGCCGCTCAAGGAGCGAACGACGGAGGTTATCCGTGCGGTGTACCGCCAAACCGGCGGGAAGCTGCCCATTATTGGTTCTGGCGGTATTTTTACTGCTGATGACGCATACGATAAAATTCGCGCGGGAGCAAGCTTGGTTGAGGTTTATACGGCTCTTATTTACCGAGGGCCTGAGCTGCTTCGGGAATTGGCTAAAGGGTTGAAGGAGCGATTGCGTAGAGACGGGTATCATCATATATTGGAAGCGGTCGGTGCAGATCATCGGAAATAGATAGGAGGCGGCTGGATGGACGGTAGAGACTGGAGCCTGTTTCTGCAGCCATATGAGCAAGCAGTAGAGGAATTGAAAGTGAAATTCAAAACGCTGCGGTCGGAGCTGAAATCGAGAGAAGCTTATACACCGATTGAATTCGTTACAGGCAGAGTCAAGCGGACCTCCAGTATTCTGGAAAAGGCGAAAAGGCTGCAGGTTCCGATGGACGCCATCGAGACCGGCATTGAGGATATAGCAGGCATTCGCATCATGTGCCAGTTTGTCGAGGATATTCATAGAGTGGCCGAAATGATTCGGATTCGCAAAGATTTAACGCTCGTATATGAGAAGGATTATATTACAAATTATAAGGACAGCGGCTATCGCAGCTTCCATATGATTGTCGAATACCCTGTACAGACCTCGCTAGGACTCAAAAATGTGCTGGCTGAGGTGCAGGTGCGGACGCTTGCGATGAATTTCTGGGCTACGATCGAGCATTCGCTCAATTATAAGTATCAGGAAAGCTTGCCTGACGATGTAAGGGAACGACTTAGAAAGGCGGCTGAGGCCGCTTTTCTGCTCGATACGGAGATGTCGAGCATCCGCAATGAAATTCTTGATGCTCAGCGCGGGTTTGAGGTGAAGTCGAATATCGTCTCCAGTGTGCTGAACGATATCCAGAAGCTGTACTTCTTCCATCGTGTGAGAGAAGCGGTACAGTTCCAGCTACGCTTCAATGAGCTGTGGGAGAAGGAGGATACCGGCGGAATTCGCATGCTCTCGGATGATATCGCGCTGGCACTGTCCAGAGCAAAGAGGGGCGGGAATCCGAAATGAGCGAAGAGGTGTCGTATGATGAGCGATTCGTTCATTTTGTCGTCCTGTTCAATGTGGATAAGGACTATTATGAATGTCATGAGGTTATGGAGGAATTGTGGCTGGAGGAAGGCCGCAATCTCCTGTATCAAGGGCTGCTTCAAGCTGCGGTCGGTCTGCACCATTGGCGCAATGACAACTTTTCAGGCGCGGTGAAGCTGTTCACACAAGCAGAGAATAAGCTGATGCATTATCCCGATCATGCCATGGGGCTGGACCTTGGTCAGCTGCGAATGGATGTGGCGCGTTCTCTGGCTCCGCTCCGTGTCTGGGTGGAGGGAGCGGTGAATGAAGGAGAGGCATCAATTGCCGGGAAAGCTGGAATTGCCGGGAAAGCTTCAATTGCCGGGGAAGCTGGGAAAGCCGGGATTGCAGAGGCGGCGGCGGACACGGTGGATGGTGGAGAGAGAAAGACGCCGCCGCCGTTTCAGTCATTCAGTCTCGCTGTGACGGATGAGGAGCTTCGGCAGCTCGTTGAAGCCATGGCACAGATTCCGCTTGAACAACGTCTTCATGGAGAGGGTTAAAGATGATTCATGTAGAAGGGCTCACCAAGATATACCGTGTGCATGTGCGACAGCCGGGCTTCGTTGCATCGCTGCGGAGCCTGTTCCACCGCGAATATCGTGAGGTGGCAGCGGTAGACGGGATCAATTTCGATATCCCGGAGGGGCAAATCGTCGGCTTTCTCGGTCCGAACGGTGCAGGGAAGACGACAACAATGAAGCTGCTGACAGGCTTGCTGCATCCAACCTCGGGGCGCATCGAGGTCGGCGGCTTTGTTCCGTTTCGCCAGCAAAATGCGTTCAAGAAGCGTGTCAGTCTCGTTATGGGACAGAAAAGCCAGCTGATCTGGGATATTCCTGCCTCGGAGACATTCCTTATCCATAAAGAGATCTATGAGATTCCGGCAGCATCGTTTAAGGAACGGATTGATTATTTTACGGAGATGCTTGATCTGTCGCTCATTATTGACAAACCTGTCCGGCAGCTGTCTCTGGGAGAACGGATGAAATGCGAGCTTGTCGCGGCGCTGCTGCATAGACCTGATATCGTGTTTCTGGACGAGCCAACGATTGGCCTGGATGTGAATATGCAGGAGGCGCTGCGCCGGTTCATTCAATCTTATAATCGGGATTATAAGGCGACGATTCTGCTGACAAGCCACTATATGGCTGATGTGTCGGCTTTATGTGAACGCGTTCTCGTTATTAATGACGGCAAGCTGATTTATGACGGCGCGATCAGCAAGCTGATCGACCGTTTCTCGCCGATGAAACGGATAACGCTTGTGCTTGGAGCGAAGATAGATACTTCGGTTGTGGAAGCTGCTGTTCGCAATGGGGGAGGCCGCGTAGTGGCCTACGATTACCCGCAGCTTGAGGTGGAGGGACCGCGCGAGGAAGTGACGGGACTATCCGCAAAGCTGCTTACGGAGCTGCCGGTTATTGATCTGACCATCGAGGACCCTTCATTGGAGTCGGTCATAGGACTTGCTTATTCGGAAGGCGCTGCCGGGGAGAGCAGGAGATGAGCGGGGCAGCTGCATTTTGGCGGAAATATGGCGTTCTCTTCAAGTCTGACTGGGCGATCATGATGGCCTATAGAAGCGAGACGTTGATCTGGATGGTCGGCGCATTTGTCCAGCCGTTAGTCAGTCTTGCCGTGTGGGTATCGCTGAGCGGAGAAGGATCAATCGCCGGATATACGGCTTCAGATTATGTTCTCTACTTCACGGCTGTGCTGGTCGTTGACCGTCTGACACGGGCATGGGATGTGTATGAGCTGGACCGCGATATAAGAGAAGGGACTTTCTCTGCGAAATTGCTCCGGCCATTTCATCCTATTCACTGGAGTATTAATGGAAATATCGTCTATAAAACATTTTTTGCGATGCTAATGATTCCGTCATGGCTGCTGCTGGCAATGTTCTTCCCTGCAATGCGGATACCTGTTGATATGGGCACGATCGGACTGGTTATCCTTGCGATTGCGTTATCGTCTGCGATTCGTTTCGTTATTGGCTATCAATTCGGACTGTTGGCTTTCTGGAGCAATCGCGCAACTGCGATGTACGCCTTATATGAGGGGATACATATGTTTCTGTCCGGCCGGATTGCGCCTCTGTCGATGTTCCCGGATTGGGTGGCAGACGCGGCGCGTGTGCTGCCCTTCTACTTCACGGTCGCGTTTCCAGTGGACCTGCTGACAGGCCGGCTGGCGGATGAGCCAGAGACGGTGTGGATCGGATTCGCAGGGCAGGCGGGCTGGCTGCTGCTGCTTGCGCTGTCATTGCGGTTCATTTGGCGGAACGGTTTGAAACGATACGGGGCAGCAGGAGGGTAATGATGATGCGGATCTATCGATTGTTTCGGACTTTCTTCCACGCCTGTCTGGCTGAGGAGTTTGAATACCGCGCCAACTTCTTAGCGAACATTGCGATGACGCTGTTCACGCTAGGAATGTCGGTGCTGACGGTGCTGCTGTTCTTTTATCGCTCATCCTCGCTTGGCGGCTGGTCGTTCTATGAGGTGCTGGCGCTGCTGGGGATCTTCAATGCGCTTCACGGGTTTATTGAATTGTTTCTGCAGCCCAATATGTCGCGTCTTGTCTCGCATATCCGGCAGGGCACGCTTGATTTTGTCCTGCTCAAGCCGGTGGACAGTCAGTTCTTCGTCAGCTTCAGGCATCTGGTGCTGTGGCGTTTTGCAGATATTGGGCTGGGACTTGCGCTGACCGGCTATGCTGTCTGGCGGCTTGATGGTCCCCCTGCTTGGCATGAGTTGATTATGTTTGTGCTGCTGTTTGGAGCCGCATTAGTCATTATTTATTCGTTATGGACGGGGATGATGGTAATGTCGTTCTGGGCGGTTAAAGTAGATAATCTCTCCTTCCTGTTTCATTCCATTTTCGAAACCTCGCGATATCCCGCATCGGTTTATAGCGGGGCGCTAAGGCTCGTTCTGCTGTATGTGCTGCCCATCGGCCTCGTTACGACAGTTCCCGCAGAGGCGATCGTCGGACGGTTGGATTCTCTGCATGCGATAGGTGCAATGCTGCTGGCAGCGCTGTTCCTCCTTGGCGCACGGCTCCTATGGAAGCAAGCGCTTCGTGCTTATACGAGCGCGAGCAGTTGAGAAGAGTCGTAATCACACGTATAGCATGCTGTAGCACGGGAACCGACATATTGCACTAAAACTAGCCCGTTCGCCATGTTCGATGCAGCTAGTAAGGCGGGAAAATCAAGGGGAAATCCGCTTACAGCGTATCATCCGCGCAGAAAGCAAGCTGTAGCGCGGAAAAACCGGCTTACAGCAGGAAAATTAGCCGATTCTCATGTTCGATGCAGCCAATAAGACGGAAAAATCCGCTTACAGCGTATCATCCGCGCAGAAAGCAAGCTGTAGCGCGGAAAAACCGGCTTACAGCAGGAAAACTGTACCTCTGTCAAGAAAGTAGACACAGAAACTAAGCGCCCTGGTGTTGCTCGTAGTACCTTTTCTCGCATTGATGCGGGGTAAGATAACCGATCGTCGAATGGATGCGGATCCGGTTGTA
>NZ_CAKMMF010000011.1:0-119025 GCF_927798095.1 Paenibacillus plantiphilus
TAGCTCATCGCTGACTTACATTTAAAACCTGTTTGACAGGTCGCTCATTGTTCAGTTTTCAAAGAACAAATTCTTGTTTATCTCGTCGTCACCTCTCAGCGGCGACTTGATTAATATATCACAGTTGCCTACTCGATTGCAAGTACTTTTTTTAAAAAGTTTTTGCCGTCCATTTAATCTCTTAGATGAACTCGTGAGGCGGTAAGAAGTAATTTATCATATCAACGGATAATTAGTCAAGCATAAATTCAAAAAAAGAACACTGCATGCACACAGTGTTCTTTCCCTTCATATAAGGAACAAAATAAAAGCTATTTCACTTCGGAATATTGCACCGATACCGCAGCTCCAAAACATCTGCAGCTCCCGTATCTGGAAGTGCGGCTACTTCTTCTATATAGCCTCGTATAGCCAGCTTCTGAATTAACAATGACAATTCAATATGCAAGGCGGCAATCAGCGGATGCATCTGTATTTCCATTACACTCCACGGTTCCTCGCGACTCGACAAGATCGAGAACAGCAGTGTGCAGCTCGATTTCATCTTGCTCATGGCAGAGAATTCACAAGCAAGCAGAACAAGACGGACTCGCTGCTCCAACGTTTCCGGACTAACAGTAAGCTCTTCGTACAGCTTATATATGCCTGGATTAAACCGCCTCATCTGTTTCCATACCGTCAGCTCGGGATGGACACCCGCTTCAATTAATGCGATATGAGCCCAGTGATTAAGCGAGGTTAATATACTGCTGTAGGCATCCAATAAATTATTATCCTTCAAATCCTGCTTGGCCCTCAAATAGGTCCTTATAAAGTAGGTGAACTCAACGAGCTGTTTTTGCTCACGAAGAGCAACAGGAAAGATAAGCAGCCGTTCCCTGATCTGAAGCAAATATAGATCCCGATCTAATAGTATCTCTCCGCGTACGAGCCATTCGATAATACTGCGCTTCTCGCCGCTGGCGATCCATTGTTCCAGCTGCTTCGGATTAACTGTCATAATTTTGACACGTTCTTCACCAATCCGTATATGCTCCGTACTTCGGCTCGCTTCAAATTCTGTAGAAATGCTGAGCACCAATAGATCCAGCCCATCAATAAGCGGACTGTACGGATAGGGGTTGTCGATCACCGCAAGGCTGATCACTGTATCGTTGTGCTCGTATTTTTGTTTAAAATGTGTTTTTATATGTTCCACGGTTATCCTCCATATAGCTTCATTCGGCAGTTTGAGCTATAATGATTTCGCAGTTTAATTCTTGTTCGACAATGCCAGTCTGGTTTCCTGCATGCTTGCGGAGAAATCCACTTCGATTGTCAGAAAGGAACAAATCATGTTTTTTAAATCCAGTAAAATCAATGAATTCCGTCTATGGGGACTCATGTTCACTCTGGCTGGAATGGGACTTATGATAGCAGGAACAGCCGGAATCGTCTTTTGGGGACAAGCAGGTAAAATTTTCGCCGCCATCTTCATGGTTATTGGCATGATCGGAATGCTTCTCAGCGTAGGCGTCTATTTCTGGGCCGGGATGCTCTCTACCAGCGCAGTCATTCTAACCTGTCCAGAATGTCATAGACAAACGAAAATGCTTGGCAAAACAGACCGCTGCATGTATTGTAAAACAATCATTACGCTTGACCCGAGTAAAGCAACTCACATGCCTGCTGAAGATCCCGTGGTTGACTAGGCTTCCCAGCTATAATGGGGGAACCGCCTTCCAGATGACAAACATAACAATGCCCCTCGCACAACATATTACGTTGTACGAGGGGCATTATTATGTTGCAGCGAAAGGTTACGGTCGTTTATTTAATGATTGATGAATAATATCCCATACATCATCGGATTGAAATGCCCGCTGCCAGGTGGCTATGCCGGCCAAGTTGTATTTCTTCACTAATGCGGTTCTGGCTTTAATAGATAGTGAATCCTCCAGCCAAATTCGTTTCTTCGCGCCGTCTTCGGTATATTCTACGTAATTCTGGCCTGCTTGCTCGTCCAACACCGGCTTAAGCTTCTGCTCTGCAATGATTTTGCTGACAGCTTCCATTCCCAATGCTTTCGAGCTAACCTTCACCGTTCCGCTCTCATCCTTCTTTTCCGTCCATAACCGGGTATATAACGGCATTCCGAGCACTAATTTGTCCGCTGGAACTTCATCCTCCTCTAATATACGCAGTATGGATTGCTCTACCCAAGGCAGTGATGCTACTGATCCCGCTTTCGGACTTGATGCCCAATGCTCGTCATAGGCCATGATCATCATATAATCAACTACTTTGCCTAGTGCAGCGCGGTCGAGGAACACGGACCACATCTCGCTGTTGGATTTGGGTGTGACATCAATAGATACGACAAGATTCCCTTCATGGAGCAGCGGTGTCAGCTCACGAACAAACTGCACGAGATTCGCCTTATCCGCAGTGTGTACATTCTCGAAGTCGATATTAATTCCCTGCAGCTTGTACAATTCCGCATAGGCGATCAGCTGTTGAATCATATGAAATCGGGATTCGACTGTAGCGAGCGCTTGGGTGGTACGGTCAGGCTCGAAGCCGTTGCTGAACAATCCCCACACCTGCATCCCTTTCTTATGCGCCCAGTTTACATAGGAGCGATCCGCCTTGCTGCTAATGTCGCCCTTGCCATTGATCAGCTCGAACCATGTAGGGCTCACTACATTAACCCCGTTTAATGGTCCGATCTTGCTCGTATTCGGTGTTTTCGTATATACGGCTTCCCAGGTCATATTAATTTTACTGCCCAGCAGCTTCCATGCAATAAAGGGCGGCTCCGTCTTCAGCGGCTCAATCCTCTCCACATCCGTTAAAGCCAAATCCCCTTTGGCCATATAACCAAGGACGCCATTGCTGCTTTGAACACGATACCAGCCATCCTGCTCTCCCCATATGCGGACAGTCTCCGCCTGCAAGACACGGTGCACGATTGGAGCGCGTATCGTTGGTTCTGTGCGAATTGCCGTTTCCTCGGGCGCCTCGGCTTGCTGCACCGATTGTTCCGCTAGCAGAATAGTGACGATATCAGACTTGCTGTCATATTCCACTTGAATGCCGTACATCTCCTCAAGCGGAGCTGTTGGAATATAAACAAGCTTGTCCTTCACTTCAGCAGCAAAACGCAATTCGTACGGTTTGCTATTAATGCGGGCAGTCAAACTGTTCGTCTTCAAATGAAGCACTTTATGCGCATTTGTAAGCACGATAGAGCCCGTCTTCTCCTCATAATGAACCGCATCGGCAAGTTCTAGCGCTTGCTGCACGACGGGCAGCGGTACTTTTACAGAGCCATCCTCAATAATTGCACTTTCCTTCAATACACTGCCCTTTACTATTATGGGATGAGATTTGCCATATTCGGGCGTGACCTCTTCATTGTTCGGAACGAATCGCTGCCAGCCAAACCAAATTACTGCTGCCATGGCGATAAGTCCACATATAAGGACAAGCCATTTTAACGAACCGCCCTCACGACGGCGGCGCCCCCTGATCTGTACGGTTTCCACGTCTCTCCTTCTCCTCCTGTTGTCAACGATTCCTTACTGGAAATAAAAAACGCGCAGATGACGAGTGATGCGCTCACCCTCTGCACGTTTGATTCTTGTATCCGACTTGTTCAATCTATCAGGATGTTGGTTTCGCACATTCCGCACAAAATCCGTATATTTCCATGCGATGTCCATGCACCTTGAAGCCTGTTTCTCTGGATGCCACGGCCTCCACCTCTGTCAGAGGAGGATAATCAAAGTCTTCAATCTTGCCGCAGCTGCGGCATATCGCATGATAATGCTCGGATAAATCAGCGTCAAACCGGCTTGAGTCATCACCGTAGGTCAACTCGCGAACGAGTCCGGCTTCTACAAACAGCCTCAGATTATTATATATTGTCGCTACGCTCATGCTAGGAAAAGCAGGTGAAAGTGACTTATAGATCTCATCAGCTGTAGGGTGAGTCATAGAATTCATTAGAAAACTCAAGATAGCATGACGCTGCGGGGTCATACGGACGCCGGTACTCTTCAACTGCTCCAACGCTTCCTCAACGGTCGCACCCATGCCCTTCACGTCCTTTCTGCTTCATTAGAACCATTGTACGTGCTTGCTTTTCATTTTGTCAATGAACAGGGGCTCATTTCGGGATGTAACGATTAACCGCGATACTGCTGTTTGCGTCTATATTGATTCGATATTCCGGAATGCCGATATCGCCTGTTATCGTTTTTTTGCTTGTTATAAGCGGAAGATCCGTGGTGATTGTGCCAAAGGTAACCGAGCCGTTGACGGTATAATGCCCGGTATCCGGTACGACGATGTTAATCTCGCCGATCGAGCTGTCGATATTCCAATCCCCGCCTACAACAGCGCTTTGAATATCAATGTTGCCGTTAAGCGTATCGGCAGTAATGGATGCATCCGCTTCACGAATCTTGATTTCTCCATTCTTGGTATCAACAGCCGTATTGCCCTTGATCCGGTCCAGCTCGATGTTGCCGCTCAAAGTCGATCCCTGCATGTCGCCAACAATACGCATCGCTTTGATATTGCCATTATAGGTGTCAAGCTGTACATGGCCTGTAATGTCCTGAGCTTCAATCCGTCCATTCTTCGTTTCAGCCTTCACTGAAGCGGTTAGATGGCGCAGCGTAATTTCCCCGTTGGTCACCTTTACCTGAGCGCCGCCAGTAAATACAAGACCCGAAATGTCAACAGAACCATTGCTTACATGAAGGGTAAGCTCTGTTTCTACCTCTTCCTCGTTAGCTTCGTTAGCATCATCAGCCTCGTTATTACTCGTTGAATCCCCGCTTGAAGAGTTCTGCGCATCGCCTTCGGCTTCGGTCGATCCATTGCCTCCACCGGGATTGACTCCAGATTCCCCTCCGTTATCCGGGACTACTGATCCTTCCTTGACGTCCTCTACTGTTGTAGACGAAACAAGCGGCTCCGAAGTTTCATCGGGTCCACGCAATGAATTTGAATTTATCTTGGCTGCACTCAGATGCTGGCCAAATTGCGAATGCGCAGGAATGGTAACTCTTATATTTATACGCGGCTTACGGCTGCCATTATCACTATAAGATTGCCCTTTCGCCTCAATGGTTACCGTCTCGCCCTCGCTTACTGCAACTATGGAGCCATCTGCAACGCTGTCTGCCTCCTGCTGATCCTTGGCATCCACCCATATGACCGTTTCCACCTCGATTTCAGACACGTCGCCCTTGCGCAAGGTCACTTTACCATTCGGATTATCGATGGAAATTTTCGTTGTATCTTTTCCGACAGGGATTGTCTGTACTTCCTTCTCATATTTAAAGCCCTTTTCTTCGCCATAGTCGCTTAGTCCCGTCAAATTCACCTTCAAGTCGTCCAGCCATTGAAAGGGCATCGCCGCATATTGTGTCACGACGAAAGCTGTAACCGCTATGATTGCTGCGAAGAAGCTGCCCAATATATCGAATGAAATTCGCTTATTGTTAGAACGAAATACAAAGCTGAAAATTACAACCTCAATTCCTAGCAGCACAAATGCGGCAGGCCACCATTGCCCCAGCAGCTCAATGTCATTGCGCCCCTTTATCCGATCCCACAGCAGTAAGCCGCCTACTAAAATAATTATGCTCGCTGCGGTGAATCGCCCCATCCTGAGCATTTTCCTCCCCCTCCTTGCAACAATAGCTAACGCGATGATGATAAGTCCTATTCCGGGTCCGTATACACCAACTGCATCCAGCCAAGGCGAGAGTACATGAGGCGATCGGACAAGCCCGAGCAGCAGCAAGCCTATCGCGATAACGGCTACCCCCTGCAGGGCGCTTTTTATAAGGCCGGAGCTACTCGTCTCCAGCGGACTGCTGCCTTCTTTGAGCCTTGCCAATTGCTGCAGTGTATCAAATACGCTGTAGAACCAAAATAACGGCAGTGCAAGCCCAAGATAGACAAGAAGCAGCGCGAACCTGCCTCCTCCTTCATCTGCAAAGCGGATAATAGCAACAATGTCCGTAATAGTGCCCGTGAGCAGCACAAGCCCCCTTAGATGGAAGCCTAGTACTAAATGACCTGTCCCAGGGATAAGAAAGGCAAGCAATGACGCTAATTTTCGATTAAATCGCTTATGTTCGTGCATCATGTTTAGCCCCCTTCAAGAACCTGCTCGTGCTCGTGATGTTCATTATACGCTATTCTGCTTTTACAGCATGTACGCCATCAAGCTCTCTTATGTCTTCGATCAATGCCATTACCGCCTCCGCCTTCGGAAGAGTGACAAATACTTGCAGTGTTACTTGCTTGCCCCGGTTATGATCAGTAAATTCGTTCACGGCGATTTCACGTATGCGCACACCGCGTTCGATCAGGATGGAGTTGATGGCCCGAAGAAGCACGGATCGATCATCGGATTCGATCTTGAACAGATATTGCTTCTTGCCCTTCACATATTTCCGTTCGATTTTGTTAAGTGCCCAAAGAATAAGCAGCACAAGCACTGTCGACGTGACGGAGGCAAAATAAAACCCGGAGCCGACAGCAAGTCCTATTGCCGATACGACCCATAATGATGCCGCCGTAGTCAAGCCTGTTATTGATTTTCCTGTGAATAGAATTGTCCCTGCGCCCAGAAAGCCGATGCCTGTAATAACCGCTGCCGCCAAACGGGCAGGGTCAACCCGTACATTAGGCTCGTCAACGAAGTCAGAGAAGCCGTAAATGGAGAGCATCATAAGCAGACAAGAGCCCAGGCATACGAGAATATTCGTTCTAAGCCCTGCGGCATGATTGGACTGCTCCCGCTCAAATCCAATTAACCCGCCCAAGCAAACGGCAAGCATGAGCCGAATAAAAATATGCAGTTCATCAATGAACCACGGATTAAAGCTGCTCAAGAGCGTCATCAGGACCCCCGACCTTTCTCTGTCTAGTACTTATTGCATATTGTAACATATTCTATGCACCAGCTCGTTTAAAAAAGCCGACCATCCGCGGGTGGGATAGTCGGCGAGCTGTGCCTTGCTATTAACGGTTCAAGCGTTCCAGCAGCAATTTGTTGACTAGCGCCGGATTCGCCTTTCCTTTTGTTTCCTTCATTACTTGACCGACGAGGAAGCCGATTGCTTTCTCCTTGCCCGCTTTGAAGTCCTCTACAGACTGCGGGTTCGCCGTCACGATGCTGTCTACGATGCCAGCAATCGCACCTTCATCGCTAATTTGAACAAGACCCTGCTCCTCGACGATTTGCTGAGGACCTTTGCCGCTCTCCAGCATCTCCTTGAAGACAGTCTTGGCAATTTTGCTGCTGATTGTTCCCTTCTCCATCAGACCGATCATCTCGCCTAGTCCTTGACCGGTAATCTTGACGTCGGCCAGCTCCAGATTGCCTGCGTTGAGATAACCGAGCAAATCGCCCATAATCCAGTTCGCTACCGACTTGGCATCCTTCGTAAACCCAAGACTTTCCTCGAAAAAGTCTGCCAGCTTCTTGGATGAGGTGATCACTTCCGCATCATAGGAGGAGAGGCCAAGCTCAGCGGTATAACGCGCCTTCCGCGCATCCGGCAGCTCTGGGATCGATGCTTGGACGCGCACCTTCCATTCCTCATCGATATAGATCCGTACCAGATCCGGGTCCGGGAAGTAACGGTAATCATGCGCTTCTTCCTTGCTTCGCATCGTAAAGGTTTTGCCCTGTGCTTCATCCCAGCGCCGGGTCTCCTGAACGACGATGCCGCCGCTGTCCAGAATGTCCGCTTGACGAATCTGCTCGTACTCCAGTCCACGCTGAACGCCGCGGAAGGAGTTCATGTTCTTAAGCTCCGCTCTGATGCCGAACTTCTCTTGTCCATACGGACGCAAGCTCACGTTGGCATCGCAGCGCAGAGAGCCTTCCTCCATCTTGACATCGGAAACTTCACAATACAGCATAATCGCTTTAAGCTTCTCCAGATAAGCCTTTGCTTCCTCAGGGGTGCGAATGTCAGGCTCCGATACGATCTCAACCAGCGGTGTTCCTACACGGTTGAAGTCTACAAGCGATGCAAAGCCGCCATCGACGTGAGTGAGCTTGCCGGCGTCCTCTTCCAGATGAAGGCGCGTAATTCCGATTCGCTTCGTCGTGCCGTTCACCTCGATATCCAGCCAGCCATTCTCGCCAATTGGCTTGTCAAATTGAGAAATCTGATAGGCCTTGGGCGAATCCGGATAAAAGTAGTTTTTGCGGTCGAATTTGCTCACATCGGCAATCTCGCAATTAAGCGCCATTGCCGCTTTCATCGCGAATTCCAGCGCTTGCCGGTTCAATACCGGCAGAACGCCGGGATGTCCAAGACAAATCGGACATGTATGGGTATTCGGCGGAGCGCCGAACGATGTGGAGCAGCCGCAGAAAATTTTGCTATTCGTATGCAGCTCCACATGCACTTCGAGCCCTACTACCGTTTCATATTTGCTTGCTTCCACCATTGCTTTAGCCCTCCTGCTTCCTTAACATCCGCAAGCGTTACAGCTGCGGGCGCGCTTTGTGATGATCGGTATGCTGCTCGAACGCATGCGCAGCTCGCAGCACGGTACGCTCGTCAAACGCTTTGCCGATAATTTGCAGTCCGACGGGCAGGCCGTCCGCGAAACCACATGGGATGCTTATAGCAGGAACGCCTGCCAAGCTGACTGGTATGGTGCAAATATCGTTCAAGTACATCGTCAAAGGATCGCCCACCTGCTCGCCGATGCGGAATGCCGCGGTTGGAGCAGTCGGTCCGATAATAAGATCATAATTGTTAAATACGTTGTCAAAGTCCTGCTTGATCAGCGTACGGACCTTTTGCGCCTTCAAATAATAAGCGTCGTAATAGCCGGAGCTAAGCGCATAGGTTCCAAGCATAATCCGGCGTTTCACCTCATCTCCGAAGCCTTGGCTCCGGGATTTGCGGTACAGGTCGATCAGGTTGTCCGGATCGTCCGCCCGAACGCCATATCGAACGCCATCGAAACGAGCGAGGTTTGAGGAAGCCTCTGACGAAGCCAATAAGTAATAGGTGGCCACAGCATACTCCGTATGCGGCAGCGACACTTCCTCCCAGGTTGCGCCAAGGCTTTCGAATTGCTTTAGTGCAGCCAGCACCGCTTCCTTCACCTTGGGATCGATCCCTTGTCCCAAATATTCCTTAGGCACGCCAATGCGCAGCCCCTTCACATCGCCGCTCAATGCGCCAACATAATCAGGAATCTCTACATTCGCGGATGTGGAATCCATCTCGTCATACCCCGCAATGGCTTGAAGCACATAAGCGGAATCTTCAACATTCTTCGTAAGCGGGCCAATCTGGTCCAGCGAAGACGCAAAGGCTACCAGGCCGAAACGGGACACAAGCCCATAAGTCGGCTTCAGCCCCACGATTCCGCAATAAGCTGCAGGCTGCCGGATGGAACCGCCCGTATCAGAGCCCAGTGAGAAATATACTTGTCCCGCTGCTACGGAAGCAGCAGAGCCGCCGCTTGAGCCGCCCGGAACATAGTCGGTATTCCATGGATTGCGGGTCGGATAGAAGCTGGAGTTCTCGTTGGAGCCGCCCATTGCGAACTCATCCATATTGAGCTTGCCGATTGTAATCGACTGCGCTGCGCTCAGCTTTTTAACAGCCGTACCGCTGTAGATAGGATCATAATTGCGCAAAAGCTGGCTCGCGCATGTGGTGAGCAATCCTTCGGTTACGATATTATCCTTAATGCCAGCAGGCAATCCAAACAGGAGGCCGCGCTCACCGCCCTGCTGAAGCTGGTTGTCCAGCTCGGAAGCAGCAGCGCGAGCGCCCTCCTCGTTCAATGTAAGAAAGGCTTGTATGGAAGTGTCCGTCTCCGCTATACGGCGGTAAGAGGCATCCACAAGATCGCCTACGGACAATTCTTTACTTGTCAGCTTGTTATGTATTTCCTGAAGGCGCAAATCAAAGAGTGCCAACAGTCGTTCCTCCCTTCAACACTCGCCTCGCTTGCAAGAGCGGGCGGTTCATTCCGATTGGACAGTCGGAGATCATTGCTGCTACTCCAGCACCGCCGGCACTTTAAACTGGCCGTCTTCCTCATCCGGAGCATTCTTGAGCGCGATCTCCACTGTAACGGATTCCTTCACAACGTCATCTCTCATGACATTCGTTACCGGCAGCACATGGCTTGTCGGCTCCACCTGCTCTGTATCCAACTCGTTGAGCTTCTCAGCATATTTCAATATGGCGTTCAGCTGACCGGTGAATTGTTCCTTCTCACCCTCGGACAGCTCCAGCCGCGCCAGATTGGCGACATGCTCGACATCCTTCACTGTAATGCTCATGGGCGCGTCTTCCCCTCCATTCATTAGCTCATTCTTCCTATTATAGCGTAAGAGCGAGGATAAACTCAATGCAATTGAAGCATCGGTCCACCGCCTTTGTTTCTCGTCTATGCACAACAAAGACGCCCTAAGCAGCAGGACGTCTTTGTTAAATGAAATTGTATTCATTACGGCAGCATCTTGGTCAGTGTAATCGTCCAATCCGTCTTGTTGTAATCCACTTTCCAGCCATAAAGCTCTGCGATGAATCGTACAGGGACGAATAAGCGTTTGTCTATAACTCTGGCATAAGCGCCTAGCGTCCGATCCACTCCATTGAAGCTCATCTTCGACTGCCCGGCCCAGAATACAGCCGCATCGCTGCCAGACTGAATGACAGCTGTTTTCGTCTTGGGCGTCCATTGGACATTCGCGCCGATGCTCTCGGCCATGTATCGAACCGGGATATACGTGATTCCCGCATAGACATAAGGCGTTACATCCATTGTGAAGGCGGATACGTCATTTTTGATCGTTTTGCTGCCAACCTTCATCGTAACTGTAGATTGCTGCGGTGCAGGCGGCCGCGTTGTTTCTGATTCCGGAACCTGATAATTGAACTGGGCTGTAATTCCGCTCGCAAGCGAATCCGCTGTTACAAACATATGCGAATACGTGGCATGCATCTCATCAAAGGCCAGCTCATGGTCCTTCTGCACATATTTGTTGAAGCCGAATATCAAATGGTCAATATGCACTTTCAGCATGGCAGCTATTTCGAATTCCTTGAAATAAAGAGGGTTCGCAGCTGCGAAAAACTTCGCTTGGGCTGCGCGATATTTCTCCAAATCCTCTACCGCTTTGGCTCTGCCGTCAACATTATTGTTCGCAGTTGCTTTGGCGTAGTCAATCAAATATCCGATATGCGAGGCCCATAGTGTCTTGAACGCATCCGCGCTCGACTGGTCATAGATTGAACCGATCGCATCTGACAGCTCATTCGTGTTGCTGCTCAATGCTGCAGCTACAGCGTTGAAATCCGCCGCATTATCGACACTCTTCTGCATTGCGATTGTGCTTAGCGCGCCATGCTCGCCGAGCAATTGTCCCAATTGGGAACGAAGATTGGAGGCTTCTTCATTTTCCTTGAGCGGAGGATAGTTGCCCTTGTACTGATTGGAGATTCCAAGCGCCCATGCATCTCCTGTCTGGAACATATGACGGTACGCTCTGCGTGTTTGATCATAAGCCTCTGTATAGTCTTTTTTCACATAGGCATCGAAGGCTCCCAGAATGCGAGAGATGTGCATTTGCAGCTCGCCGGCGATGGTATCCTTATCAAAAAAACTCGGATTCGCATCTTCGAAAAATTGAGCCTGCTTCATTCGGTAGCTTTCCAGACTGCCTAATGCCTTCCTGCGGGCCTCATCGTCATTGGCCGCTGTCGCATTCGTGTAATCCACGAAGTAATCAATGTGCGAGGCCCATAGCTTTTCGAACGCATCGCCAGCATTCTCGCCATAAACCGCTGTGAAGGCCGCCGTCAAGCCGCTAGTGTTCTGCTTCAATGCTTCAACAGCTTGAGGTAATCCGGATGCTTTGTCATAGCCCTTCTGCATCGCAACGACCGACAAAAGCACATGCTCCCCAAGCAGCTGACCGAACTTAGCCCGCAAATCTTGTGTGGAGCCGGTTACACTTTGCTGCTTCGCTGCAGCGATTGTAGGTACCAGCAGCAGCAAACTAAGCAGAAGAAGACCCATCTTTGAACGCAATCCTATCATGCACATCTCTCCCTTTACCATGTATAGTTTCTGTATATTTTTCTTGACATGATGGAATTACACACGACATGCCCACTTTGAATCTCAGTTTTAAGTGAATTTTCAGTTTGAACTCATCCTGCTCTTATATTCCCTTCATCCTAAATTAAGGTAGCACGCCCATACTCATTCTTGTGCCTCAACAAAAAACGATCAGGAGATGATGGAATGAACAAGGTTATAAAAGCAGTTGGCATCTCAGCAGCGCTGGCAGTTATGATCCCTCTTAGCGCATATGCAGCGAGCAGTGTCAATGACACCAAAACTACGGCCGCAACGACTATCAATGCAACAAAAGCAAGCGAAGGTGACACCGTTAAGCCGGGAAGAGAGCATGGTATTGGGTTCGGATTCGGCGGAGCTATAAGCCAGCAATTGCTGGACCTGCTGAAGCTCGATCAGGAATCATTGAAGGAGATGCTGACAGCAGGCAGCACACTGGCTCAAGCCGCTGAGCAGCAAGGCGTGACGCGCGAGCAGCTCAAAAAAGCGTTAAACGACGAATTCAAGGAGAAGCAGGCAGAGCAGTTGAAGCAGTTCGAGACGAATCTGGACAGTATGGTGGATGGCAAGCTGGGCGAATTCGACAAGTTGGACAGCAAGGGAAAAGGCGGACTATTCGGCAAAGGGATGGCCGGCGTATTGGATACCGCAGAGCTGGCTAAGCTGCTCGGAATAACGGAGGATGCGCTCAAGGAATCTCTCGCGTCAGGCCAATCACTCGCTGAGTTGGCGAAGGAGAAGGGCGTCGATATCGGAAAGCTGACCGAAACGTTGAAAAGCGCTGCTGTGGAAGGGATCAACACGGCAGTTGCCGATGGAAAATTGACGCAGGAGCAGGCGAACAAGCAAATCGAAAATCTCGATGCGCGGATTGAGAAGCTCGTGAACAGCGAAGGCTTCAAAGGCGGATTGCGTGGAGGCCATGGTGGCGGTGATCGCGGTCGCGGAGCTGTCGAAGGACAAGCGGCTGATGGCGCGAAAGAAACTGCTGCTGCCGCAGCAAGCACAGGCCAATAGCTGTATTGCGACATGCGCAATAAGGAGCTTGGCAGCAGAGTGATCGGCTGAAACAGAAAAAAGAGAGCTCGGAACGTCGGAATGACGGTTCCAGCTCTCTTTTGCAGGCTGCAGAAGGTGTGATGACCCTCCCGCTAATCTATTATATCCACGCCTTCAAATTCACTTGGCGAATAAATTCTTCCCGGCTCTGCGCTTCTTCATTCCCTATGCTAACATCGGGTGTCTCAGCCTCGTCACCGTTCATTACGCGATGGAACAGTTCTTCATTGCCCGTTGCAAGCGCAAAATCAATTAACGCATCGCGCTGCGTACGCTCCGCTTCTTCCCTGATCAGCACTTCCTCCAATTCGATGTCCATGGAAGGCACATAGAAGTTGCGGTTTACTTTCGGTACGCGAAGAACGTAGTCGAAGACATTGTCTGCATTACGATCATAAGCAATGACATAACCATATTCCCCAATGGGGAGATTCTGTTCGAACATATCCGACACTATTACGACTTTCTGCCCTAGCTTGAGCATATTCTCCACCCCTGTCTTCACCCATCGTCTCTACTATCTCTATCCTACTAAAAAAAAGTAGCGAAGTCCAATTCACAGCGGCTTCATAGACAAATTAGGAGGGTAAGAACAGCTTGAATCGGACGTTTTTATTATACCGCTTCGATTGAAGGATGCTGGCGAAGATGCCAGACAGCAAGCGCAAGCGCCGCAATTATACTAATGATTGTGATGGAGACAACGGGCCATAATCCGCTTGCATGGCCGCTCATTAGCTGAGCAGCAGCCAGCTCTGTTAATTTGCCCGGACTCCACGCCAGCGCCTTAGGCAGGAGCGTGGTCGCAATGGACAATAGCGCTGCCGCTCCCAATGCGCTGAATGCCGCAGCGGCAGCGCTGCGCAGCAATGTGCTGAACAGTATCGTTACAGTGCCGACGAAGCCCAGCCACAATCCAAATAATAGGGAGCTGCCTGCCGCAGCCAGCAGGCTCACGCTACCAAACAATGCAGCCGTGTAATACCAGCCCGCTCCGTACCCAAGTCCAAATGAGATTGCAGTAATTGTCAGCATGGCGGCCCATTTGGCTGTTACAAAGGATGAATAGGCAACCGGCTTCACCAGAATCATTGCGGAAGTCCCGCTAAGACGCTCATTTGAGACGGTCCCCATTGAAATCAAGGCGATGATCAGCAGTCCCAGCGTACCGAATTGCTGCAAAGTCTGTACCATCACCCCGCTTGCTGTCAGTGTTGGAAGCTCGATAACTGTTCCTTCCGGCATATTGCCAGCTCCAGCGATAATTTCTGGAAGCATATAGCTCACTATAGGCTGTGATGCGCCCAGCAGAATGAAAACAACGGGAACCCATATCAGCTTGCCGCTGCGAATAAGCTCAAGCCACTCCTTGCGGTAAAGTACAAACCATTGGCTCATCATTCGGTCACCGCTTTCATAAACAAATCCTCAAGTGTTGTATGGCCGATTTCCAGCTTTGTCATTCGAACATCGGACTCCACCAGCTCAGCCAGCAAATTTCTTCTTGCGGCATTCACATCGTCAACGACAAGGCGCACCCCTCCGCTCAGGGCAGAATAAGTTTTCACATATGCCGGAGGAGTCTTCAGCCAGTTCTGAAGCCATTTGCGTGAATGCTCGTCCTGTTCAATCTCCAGAGACAGAATCGGCTGGCGATGCTCGCTGCGTATATCTTGAATTGATCCGCCAACCGCGATTCGCCCCGCTCTCATAATGAGCACGTCATCGCAAAGCTCCTCCGCATCATGAAGAACATGAGTCGAGAATAGAACGGTCGTCTCTAGCTTCAGACTGCGAAGCAGCTCCATAACCTCTCGTCTCCCGATCGGGTCGAGCGCTGAGACCGGCTCGTCCAGAATGAGCAGCTTCGGGCGGTGGATAAGCGCTTGAGCCAGCCCGAGCCGCTGCTTCATTCCGCCGGAATAACCGGCTATCCTTCTTTTCGCCGCTGACGCGATTCCGACGCGCTCCAGCAGCTCGCTGCTGCGGGTCTGCGCTTCCTTCGCACTCAGGCCGCATAATCTACCGGCATAGATAAGAAATTCACGGCCGGTCATCCAATTATAAAATGCCGGGACCTGAGGCAAGAAGCCGATTAACGACCTGCGGTCAGCCCCTGGCCCGATGCCATGAAATTCGATATCGCCCGATGTTGGGGCAATCAAACCGGTCAGCATGCGGATTGCAGTTGTTTTGCCTGCGCCGTTAGGCCCCAGAAGCGCTACACAACGGCCCTCATGTATGGTGAAGCCAATACTGTTCACCGCTTGGGTGCTTTCGAATGATTTGGTCAGCCCTTTAACTGTTAGCAGCGCCATATGCTAGGACGACCTCCTTCCAAAAACAAAGAACAGGACGGAGCCGATCAGATTGCCAAACAGAATAATCAACACCCACAGCAACTTGGGACCATTCACATCTTTAGACCGCGCACATACAACAAGCGCGATAATCATAAGCAGCAGTTGAAGCACAATTAACGGCGCTATAAGAATCAACAGCTTCTCTGAACTTATTGCGTCCATCTCTTATTTCCTCCTCGGGCAGCAAATATTGTGGCTGCGGCGTCTATCCGTTTCACTCGCGCTCGCGCTTTCGCTTCGACCAGTCAATGCGGACGACCAGCCAATATACGATAAGAGGCGTAGGGGCTTGAATCAATCCCCACAGCCCCCATAACCAAGGATAGCGGCTGTGACTGCGCGCATCGATAAATAACCAGGAGGATTGACATAACAATACAATCCCCACTAGTACTAGAATCCAAATATCTAATGTGTCCATTTGCGGCGCCCCTCCTTGCGGAATGAAGCACGCAGCAGAATCAGGCCTGCCGCGCCAAGAGTACCCAATTGCACGAACAGGAACACCTGAAGGCTGCTGTACAGGACAAACATCAGACCTGTAATAATGAAACTGCCAATTCCCCATAACAACAGCAGATCCCGCCATAACCGCGAGCGCACGACTTCTTTATGACTGCTGATCATCTGACTGATCGACTCTAATGAGGGGATATCAGGTGCAATGGAATGATCCCATTGATTCAGGGGCTCCTCAGCCAACGATTGAAACAAGGCTTCGCGCTCTTGCTCATCCGAAATTCCCTGCTGCTCATGGGAGGGTATTTGCCGATCCTCTTTACAATTGTTAAGGATAGACTTGCCGCTGCGTCTGCTCATCGCTGTTCAGTTCCTTTCTTAATTGCTTGAGTCCGTTATGCAATCGCGATTTCACTGTGCCTATGGGAATGTTCAACCACTGTGCAATCTCTTCATAAGCGTAGCCGTAATAATACTTGAGCAATATTGGAAGCCGAATGTCGTAGGAAAGCTTGCCCAGAGCATCCAAAGCATCATGCCATTCCGTGTTGCTCATGGCTGCGTCAAATCTGATTGCCTGAAGAGCCTGCTCATCATTTTGCCATTGACGCTCACGCTTCTTTTTACGCATCTCGTCTATATACAGCCTTGTGCCAATCGAGATCAGCCACGTTGAAAATTTGGATTTGCGCTGAAAGGTGTGTATTCGCTCTATCGCTCTCAGCATCGTGTCCTGTACGAGGTCCTCTGTCATCGACTTATTCATCGTTACCTTGAGCAGATAGCGATACAGCATCGCGTAATGATCACGCAGCAGACGAGCAAGCGCTTGCTCGTCTCCGCGAATAGCCTGCCCAATGATTGCATCGCTCTCTTCAGCTTGCAGCTCAACCGATGTCATCTTACGGACCTCTTTTCCCTCTATGAAGAACCATCCGTACAGCACTTTAGCAGCGGCGTTCCGAAATAAGACGTAGAAGGGTGCCATAATGTTCACTGGTTTGATAACTATTTTTTTCACCACCTGATTGTATGTGAGAGTGACGGGCTATGGAAGGATAATTAGTCCCTCTGGCGACCGAGTGAGCTGGCGAGGACCTTCATCCGTAATGAGATATGTATTCTCGATACCAACAACCCCTCGTCCTGGAAATGTGAATTTCGGCTCCACCGCCAGCACCATTCCGGGTGCCAGCAGATCGGTGAAGCCACGGGCAAGCACCGGCCATTCATCCACCTCAAGCCCGATGCCGTGTCCTAGAAACTTCACTTGATCCGCCCCAAATCCCATAAAGCTGGAGGATAAACCGGCGTCCGCCGCCAGCTCTAGTGAAGCAGCATAAATAGTCTCGCATGCAGTGCCAGGCAGCATCAGCTGCTCTACCTCATGTATGATCGCTTCTGAATGCGCATATGCTGCTGCCAGCTCATCCGGCAAGCTGCCAATAACCGCCGTACGCGTCTGATCAATGACATAACCGTCCACACAGCAGCCAACATCGATCAGAATCGGCTCATTCCGTTGAATCAGCTTGCGGCTTACACTTTGCGGAGCTCCAGGACCAAGTCCGCGACCGCCAGCCGGACCGT
The DNA here is from genome assembly GCF_927798095.1 of Paenibacillus plantiphilus. Classification (GTDB taxonomy): domain Bacteria; phylum Bacillota; class Bacilli; order Paenibacillales; family Paenibacillaceae; genus Paenibacillus_Z; species Paenibacillus_Z plantiphilus. The sequence goes on from NZ_CAKMMF010000011.1 coordinate 17,613, forward strand.
CAAAAGCGCTCGGTTCGGCAGCTGCCTCGCCAGAGCCAAGCATCCCCGTCATAATCTCCATGTTGTAGCTTCTCGTTCGCATAATGCCGACATGGCCTCGAATTCGCAGCTCATATTCGATACGCGCCATCAGCTCCAGCTCGCTTACCCCTTCCCTTAGCATGCCTAATGAGGCTGTCATTGCTTCTGCGACGACATTCGCCGCCGCCTCAATTCGTCCGATTTCCCATGCCGACTTGATCATTCTTATACGGCGCACGATTGCAGAACCGTCTATGAGAGTACTGTCACCGTCGCTTTGTATCATTTCGGCAAGCCTCATGAACTGATGAGCTGGCAGCACGTCCATCTCCGTGGCGATTCTAGCCGCTTGCTGCGCAAAGTGAACTGGATAATCATGTTCCAGTACTGTCCGGAAAGTGCGAAGCGATGGCATTGGCTCGACGCGGACGGCAGCTTCCTTACGCGCGCGATCAACACTTCTGCGTACATAGAAGATCGGATCGCCTTCTGCCGGCACTAGAGCATATCCCGCTTGCATCGAGCCTGTGAAGTAATATAAATTGACATTTTGAGTGACTAGAAAAGCGGATACCCCTGCCTGGCGCATAGCCAGCTGCAGGGCATGGATGCGCGTCCATACTTCCTCTGGCAGCAATGGTTGTTCTACTATTATGTTCACACTCGCACCGTCCCTTTTTGGCTTATTCCCCCATTACAACAAAAGAGCAGCCTGCCCGTCAACTTGCAACGAGCTCAGCTGCTCCTTTAATCTGCCAAACAATTGGCTTAATAACTGAAAATATACGAGGATAGATGACATTGACGATCATAACAACTCCCGGCCGTTCAAGCGTCACCTCATAATTATGAGCTGCATTCCTGTATTGGTAAGGAAAGGACCTGTCATCATTAATGACCTCGAATACAAGCACCTCAACTCTTTCGCGCAGAAAGGCATCCGGCAGCGGTTCTCCTGAAGCATCCAATTGAAGATTGGCCTGCAAATACTCACCCGCCGCGAGGGCTGCTGCCCTTTCATCAATATGCAGCCTTCCATCTGCGAGAGCTCGCACATCGACCTGCTGAGCAGCAGCATGTGCAGCCCGATTAACCGCATGCTTGCCCTGGAACAGCGCTCCCATCGCTATTTCCTCATCCACTTGCAGAGCATGAATATACATCCATACGACTATCATAAGCATGATCAGAACCAGCTTATACATCGATCAAACACCGCCCCACAGCATTACGGAACATATTCACTCATCTTCATCCCTGTCGCCCGCAGCCGCGCTGTCGATGCGGGTGAGGCCAGACCGATAAGCCGATCAATTTCGAATAATCCTTCCACAGGATAACTGATTGTCAGCGACAATCCTACGCCCCGCGGCAGCGGATTGCCGGCATTCGTACCATCCATCCCGTTGGTTGCCGCCACTGTAAATTGAAGGTCTGTCGGCTTCATCCCATAATCGGCGAGCCTTAAACGGGATTGCTGCATCATAGCCTCGTTGATATAGCCATAGTCGCCGTTCGCGCCGACCTCAAGCAAATAATCAACCTCCTTCTGTATAACAGCCTGCCGGACAATAAGGATATGCTTATAGATCGGCGAAAACATGAACCAACAGAGCATAGCAGCGAACAAAATGAATACAAGCAAGCCTTTCACGGGCTGATCCTCTGGATCGATTGACTCATTTGGCTGCCGGAACGCTCAATCTGCGCCTTCGTTCCTTCATCGCCCTCTGTCACATGACTATAAATAACGACGACAACGATAATAAATAAGACCGACATCAATATTGCCCGCATCGCAACCCTCACCCTCCCAACGATTTGTACCTTTCTGAGATATCCAAGTTTTTCAGCGCTGATTAGGGGTTAATAAGACCTATCTTCGTATTCACAGCGTTGCCTTGCGTTTCGATTTGGGCCTGTGTTCCAGTAGTATCCTTGGAAACGATCCCATTGAACAAAATGACCACAACGACAAGCATCATAACTGTAATTAAAATATTTCGCATGTCCACACCTCCATTCCGTAGTATTGGCGGCATTATGAATTCAATGAGCTAAACAGCTTCTGCCCCTCTCTTACCCAAGGGTAGATAAAAATTTGAAACGTATATAGAATAGGAATTCCCGCAATGACAAACAGCAGATAGGAGGTTGATTCTTTACGGCTTTCCTTGGCAAGCTCCAGCTTCTCCTTATAATCCTGAATGCGTTCCCGAAGCAGCTGATAATACTGCTCGCTTTCATGCAGCCGCAGCGAATCAATGGTCTCCACAAAGCTGAGCCCGTCCTCTGTGCCCAGCCTGAGCTTGAACCTGCGCAGGGCCCCTTCCGCATCGTGATACCATTCGCCAAGCAAAATTTGCAGATCCGCCCGCATCGCGCGAGTGAAGGGCAAGCTTCGCATCAGCTTCGTATGAATATGCAGAGAAGAGCCAGCCAAATATAGCAATTGATTGCTGACAATATAGATCTCCTTGGTCATTCTCTCCGATCTTGTCCGGCGAATGATTCCGAGCCAAGAACGGTCCCACAACAGCAGCAGGAAGGCTGCCGCAAGCGCCAGCGGCGCAATGATCGGGGGAACAATCCCGTTCGGCATCTGGGTCATGCCATATGCAGCCGCAATAGATAAGGGGAGCAAATAAAAGAACAGACGTCTTGCCACCACGTACATCGCAGCATCTCCTGTATATCCGCAGCCTGCCAGCAGCCTCTCCCGATCCTTAAAATAAGGGGCGAGACGATTGATTCTCATCCACTGCAGGAAACGGTCCGATACCTGCTTGTTGTTCAATCGCAGTGCAGCCAGATGAGCCCACCTTGGCCTTCGCTCCACCAGTAATCGCAGCATTGCCGCAGCAAAAACAAAACCGACCACATACTGCCCGGCAAGCGCCCCCCACATGACGATACGAGCTATTGTATCGTTGATGGCCATCCACTCCTCTCCTTGCAAGTTTGACTTCGTCTGCAAAGCAATCATTTCATCTCACATCTTCCTGCGGGACAGCCATAATCCCATCAAGAATGAAGCGAATATAAGCACGAGCCCGTTAAGCAGCATATTTCGCCCCTGGGGATCAACAACATAATACAAATAGGAATTGTCCGGATTGTATCTCATATTGATGCCGATAAATAATGCCAGAAACAACAGGGGAGAAAAGTTCGCCAAGCGAATTTCCAGCATCTTATTCCGCTCCTGCTGATTGCTACGCCGCGCTTTGCGCATATCAGTAATGAGCTCCTTCAAATTGTCAGCAATAGGATGCCCCTCCGATAGCCCCGCCCGGACAATATTGACAAAATAGTCGGCCCAAACATGGCCCAGCGAAGCGGAAAATATGCGCAGACTAGCCTCGTCGTCACTGCGAACGGAGATGTTGCGATACAACTGCTCAAAAACCGCTTGCATCGGCCCCAGCAGCCGTTTCTCTTCAACCGTTCGCTGCAGCGCGATTCGAATCTGCCGGCCTCCACTCACTAGAGAGCATTGATAGAACAACTCGACCGCCGGCAAGAAATCGATGCGAGTCCCCATCTGTCGGTGTATAAGCAGCATGCGCAGCAGCACGTATGGAGAAGCTGACAGCACACCGCCCAGCAATAGAACTCCTTTGATACTTTGGAATAAATAAGCCCCGCTTAATGTGCCGGCAACGAGCAAGAAGAGTGTTATTAAGACAACAGATCCCGGACGCAGCGATAACTGCACAGCCTCCAACAGCTCCGCCAGATGGCGATACGTTCGTTCGTAGCGCATCAAATGCCGGGCAAATCTTTCATTCAGCCGATTCTGCTGATGATAGCCCAGCCTTCCTGCTTGCTGCTGTCGAATGAACCCGTGTAGGAATAGCTGTCTGCATACAATAAACAAGGAAATGAACAATCCGGCAGTGAGTCCAGCAATCGCAAGCTTCAACAATCGACCCCCTCCGTAAAAGTGCTGCCCATGCTAGCATTCTCTCGCACGATCTCCGCACTTACATCCTTCCACATATCCGTTCGCACTACTCCTGCCCCATCCATCCTTGCTTCCGCTCTTACTGACGGAGCATTCGGGTACGTCCATTCCCCGCTCTCCTCATCAAATACAGCCCAATCGAGCACTGCGATATCGCCGTTCTGCCAGCTTATCTCTGCAAGCCGGACGATACGGCGATACCCGCCCGCCATTCGCATTTCGATTCCAATCTGCGTAACATATTCCGCCACCCGCTTCGTCAAGCGTCCAGAATCCATTCCACGGCCATCCAGCATACACATGTCCGTAATTGCCTCGGGGACATCCTCCAGCGCGTTGGCATGAACCGTTGTCATGCTGCCTGAATGCCCTCTCGTACATGCGCGAACATATATATTCGCGTCATCATCACGAATCTCCGCATGGATGATGCGCTGCGGCGACTGTCTGAGCGCCAGCTTGAAAGCCTGTGTTGACCCATGCAGAGCATCCTCCTCATCCGCTTCGTATTCCACGACATTTTTGCTTGGAAAATCTCGGCGCAGCATCATTTCATGACGCCCTTCAATCGTTATAATCCGTTCCTCATCCGGTATTTCACCGATTAATGCTTTAAGCAGATGAGTCTTGCCCGAATTGGTCGGCCCGATTACAACCACATTGAAACGTGATTGAAGCACTGCCAGCAGCATCTCTCGTATTCGCTCACTCATCGTCTTGTACTGGGAGCCGCATAACGACTGAAGCTGGAAGCGGCGCACCGTGTAGAAGCGAAGCGTAAGCGTCGGCTGTGCGGTAAAACCAAATCCGGTCATCGTTACCCGCGTTCCGTCACGCAGCATGACCTCCGCCCATCGCTTGCGCGGATTAATCCGATCATTATTGTAGAGAACCAGATTCTGCTGGATCCGTTCTATTTCCCGCTCGCTTTCGAAGGCGTACAGAGAAGGTGTGCTGCAGCCGTTCCTCACTTCAAATATGCGAGTGCCGACAACTTGAATCTCCTCAAGTCCCTCCCTGCTATGCAAGACGAGCTCCAACACATTAAGACCGATAACTTCAGCGAATATTGCTTCGGACAAGGAGGAGTACGGATGTGCATATCCCGGAAGCTCATGGATACGCTGTCGCAGCAAGCGATCAGAGATGACCGCCAGTATATGCGCTCGTTCTTCCGCGTAACCGAGCACTGCACGATTCAATTGTTCATTGTAGTGACGCCGTTCCTCTTCCGTCAGGCCGCGAGGCATAGCCAAATAGGTTCGAACATCCTCAGCCAGTCTCTGAAAATCGCGGTGCGCGCCTCCTTCACGCGCATCATCATCAGATAAATCCACCGCTTCTTCTGCTCTTACCTGAGAGGAATAGGCTGCAGCCGAGAATCTCCGATCCCCGCCGATCACGATCCCACCTCCCCACGATGAGCAAGCAGCTTCTTATACCACGGCTGTGCGGTTAGAACCGGTTTGCGCTTCAAGCCATATTGCCGCATAAGCACCTTTGCCGGCTCCTTCATCAGTCCCTTTCCCTGATCATTCTCGGTTAGCCATTCGTCGAGTGTGCCGCTGTCAAGCTGGGAAAGCATCGGTTCACTCAGACTCATTTCGCCTATAAATGGTATGCCAAGCTCTCTGCAAATATCTTTCACTTGAAATCCTCCGTTTCTCCATTGGGAATGTACAAGAACTGCTTCATATTCATCGCTTGGAATTCCGAACAAGGGTGAGAGATGCTTGATCCAGCGCTTCCCATCCTCCTGAAAATGGGATAGAGCAGATGTCGTGACTACGAGCCGCGAGCTGCTTCGCCGCAAAGCGCAAAGCGTAGCCGCATTGTCCCAATAAGCGCCGACATCAGCAATAACCAGATCAAAGCTGCTCATTGCGGCATCCAATAAATGATCAAGCTCCCCAGGTGTAAAAAACTCCGCCTGATCCCGCATGACATTGCCGAAGAGGATATGCAGATTCGGAGCTCCACGCGCATGATGCATGGATCTGAACAGCTTCTCTCCATCCAGCGCTGCCGTCTGAAGCTCTGGCCTCAATGCATCCAAAGTCGCCTCCGGTTGATCAACGCCTACATATCGGTGCACTTTGGCGCTTTTTAAATTCAGGCATAAATATCCGACCGAAGCATCCGTATGCTCAACAATTCGACAGGCTGTCGCCAAGGCGGCAATCGTTGTCCCGATATTAGGAGTTGTGCCGATGAATGTAAGAAGCGGCGCATTCGAACTCACGGCATCTCCTCCGTCTCTATATCCAGTGATAGTGGAGAGAATGCGATAACCAGCTTGCTCTGTCCAGCCTTGCATAAGGTATCAAGCTCCAGCCATTGCTCCTCTGACAAATTCAAGTTGATATAATCAATCATTCCATTCGCGTCTCGTCTGGAGGCATACATCTTCTCCTTATCTCCGCTTGCCAGCGACATGAGGTTCGGATTGTCTGTATCATCAATCTCGATGTTGGCGGAACTCTTCACAGAAGCGACCGTTACCGGCTCTGCAAACAATCGGGACGATTCCACACCCTCGCCTGACAGATATAGAATGACCTTGTCTCCTGCCCGGATACCATTGGAGACAGACAGCACATAATCACGAGGTATCTGGAAAGTAGATTGAGCGCGGCTTGGAAGCAGCCGGTGCTTATCTACCTTCCACCGCAGCAGCGGCTCGCTTGAGCCAAGCGGTACAACGGCTTCCATGCCAATCACCTCATCCATATTCTGCAGCATCTCGGAATTGTAGGAAGCCTGCGAAATCTCTCGAATCTCAAGCATTTCAGCTGTTATTCGTTCACCTGCCGGAACAAAGCTGTCCGCTGCAACTACAGCTACCTTGTCCTGAAATTGAACCTGCCGCAATTGCAGCATGTAAACCCCATACACAAGCAATCCGGACATCAAAGCTGCCAATAAGCTTATTGTCAAATTCCGTTTTCTGTTCATCGCCTCTCCTCTCCGCAGCCATTTACGGCAACAAAAAAAGAACGCAGCCGGGCTACTAGCCCAAGCATGCGTTCTTCGCATTGCCGTTCATATTTATCTGCTCTTTAATAATGTCACCATAATAACAGAGAAATTTATGACTGTCTATACAAATAATAAAAAATATGTCGACATCCCACCTATTTTGTAAGTGAATATCCAAGTCCAGCCAAAATAAATGATATCATATCATCAATATATATCTCGATGTCCACCGGCTCATCATCAAGCAGGGGAGAGAAATATTCCGTCTGCTTATGAAATAATATGCCGCCCAGTACAGTAAGGAACGTATTATTCAATGATCTGAAGTGAAACAGACCCGCTTCACGCCCCTGTCGCAGCAGCATCTTCAGCATTCCCCATACAGGAAAAGCGTACTTGCGGATGATCTCCATCCGGGGAGATTGCAGCGATATTTCTTGCTGAAGGATTCGGATTAATTCCGGCTCTTTTGTACGAAAGTATGTCACTTCACGTATAATGAGCTGGATTCCAGCTACTGGATTGTAATCCTCCTCTATAAATTGTTTAATGTCCCTATTCGGAAAAAAGGTCTCGAACAACGCCTGGAATATGTTCTCCTTACCCCCAAAATGGTACGACACAAGCGCAACATTAGCGCCCGCCTCCTCACAGATCTGCCGGACACTCGTACCGTCAAAGCCCTGCTTCGCGAATAGCGACTTGGCTGCTTGCAGCAGCCTCATCTTAACGTCAAGCTCCTCTGCTGTCATGTGCGTAAATTCGCATTCGCAGTGGTTGAGGCTGGGACAGGCTGCTGCGACGCTCGGCCTTTGCGCAAACCAGTTACAGCCAAGCTGATCGCGAATGCAACCAACATGATCATGATCAGACCTATAGAATCAGACCAGACATTCGGACCGCCGAACAATAAGTTCATATTGCCTTCAACAGCGTAAGTAGCTGGCAAATAGTTGCCGATCGTGATATAGAAGTCCGAGAGAAGCTCACGCGGCAGCATCGCGCCTGAGGATACGAGCTGCAGTGAGAGCATGATGATATTGAATACCATGCCTGCCATTCCGAACAAGATCAGGAACAGCTGCGAAACAAACATAAAGGTGAGAACAAACAGCGATTGGAAGCCCCACATCGCAAGAAAGCCTTGTTCCGCTTGCCCTCCGAGCGACAGTACAAGCGCGGAGCCGATTAGCGATACTACAACAGCCGATATGACATTAATGATGCTGCGAGCGGCAAAACGTTTCATGCGGCCAAATTGAGCGGCAACTGCCATCGAGGATTGCTCCAGGTTCATTCCCATGATCATCGCCCCGACATAGGAAGCTAGCACCATCATCATCGGCACCATCTGATTGTTCATACCATCGACTTTATTCGTATATTGCAAATGGGATACAACACGCTCGGATAATGCTTCTGCTGATCCTGCAGCCTGCTCCTCCGGCATCTTCGCCTGCGTAAGAACGGAATGAACGCCTTGTCCAACCGCTTCCTTGTTCAGCGTTGACGTGACCTGTGCGGCAATCGTGCTCATCATGCTCCGTATAAGCGCAGGATTGGATTCATTGATCGTGTATTGAATAGCCGCTGTTCGGTCAGCTGTCATAATCGATTGCCCGAACTCAGCAGGGATTGTAATAACCATCTGCAGCTCGCGATTGTCTAGCTTTTCCTGTGCTTCCTCCTCGCTTGCAAACTGCTCTGTCTGCACAGGCAACGATTGGCTAAGCTTGTCGGCAATCGCCGGGCCAATCTGCCCATCCTGTACAACGAGGCCTACTCGAAGCCCCTTCATCCGATCAACATCGGTAACACCATCATAACCCGTCATCCATATGACTGAGAAAATAAGCTGAAACAATATCGCTGTCATAATACCAACGATCGTAGTTGGCTTCTTCATAAACGCTGCTATAACTTTGCCCATTATACTTGACTCTCCTTTGGTTAAACAGATGTTTTAAACAACTGTTTTAAATGTCAGTTTAGAATATATATCAGCTCCCTCTTTCTGTCAACCGAAAAAGAGCATTCTTGACAAGAACATTCTGCTTTTGCAGCAAACTTGCCGCCTCCGGCGCAAACAGCACGGGGGACCGCCTCCAAGTAGTCGCCTACTTATGAGACCGTCCCCCGCGATATTTCAGACCGGCATCAATGCTCGCTGCTTAGTTGTACGGGATGGCTGCCGCTGTCTTTTGCACCTTTAGATGGAATTTCCAAACGCGCCTTGCCCATGAATAGAACGACAATAAGTGCCAAGCCGCCAGGAACGAGAGCCCACATAAACATAGTCGAGATGGAAGAGGAGAGATTGGCAACAATTGTGTCCAGCACACCCTCCGGCATTTCGGCTCTTTTCTCTGGGGAAAGCAATTCCCGAATATTCCCGAGCGAGCCTTGTTCCGCCCCCGCTGCCCCGGGGAGGCTATCCGTCATCTTGCTGGAGAGCAAATTTCGTTGCAAAATTCCGAATACTGTAAGTCCCACTGTCATGCCAAGAGAGCGAACAAAAGCCAATGTCGAGTTGGCTGATCCTCTTTGGCGCATATCGAAATGATGGATACCCGCCATTCCCAGCACGGAGAATGAGAAGCCTACACCAAGACCTACGACAACCATATAGAAGCTTAGCAGCCATTTGGAGGTATCGGGGTCAATCGTGCCGAGCAGAATGATTCCCATAAGGAAAATGACTGCTGATAGAATCATCACATTGCGGTACGAGGTTTTACTCGCCAATACGCCGCCAAGCTGTGCGGAAACGACAGAGCTCAGCGTCATTGGCAGCAGAATTAACCCCGAATTCGTTGCGGAACCGCCCGTAACACCCTGCACATAGATTGGAATGTACATCGCAAATGTAATAAAGGCTGCACCGTAGAACAATGCTGCTAATGTGCTTGATGCGAACAGACGGAACTTGAACATAGAATAAGAGATAATAGGCTCTGCCGCCTTAGTCTCGACGAACAGGAAGATGCCCATTAATACAGCAGCAATCGCGAATAGCCCCAGAATGATCGATGAATCCCATGCAAATTCCTGACCGCCCAATTCCAATGCGAACATTAAGCAGATAATAGACCCGACTAATGTGGTCGCACCCCACCAATCTATCTTTTGTCTGGAATGCTCCATCGATTCCTTGTAGAAGAAATATATGAAGGATAGCGATATCAGTCCGATAGGCAGATTAATATAGAAAATCCAGCGCCAATCTACATAGTCGGTAATATAAGCACCCAGCAGAGGGCCAAACAGACTCGATGTGCCGAACACAGCGCCGAACAATCCGCCCATGCCGCCTCTTTTCTCCGGTGGTATGACATCATACATGACTGTAAAAGCAATCGGTATTAGTGCTCCGCCGCCAATTCCCTGAATTGCGCGGTATATGCTCAATTCAACAATACTCCCCGCTGTTCCGCATAATATCGATCCTATTAGAAACAGGAATATGCCGAGCATGAAAAAACGCTTCCGTCCATACATATCCGACAGCTTGCCAAAAATCGGCATCGCCGCCATTTCCGTTACCAAATACGCGGAGGTTACCCATACAAACATCTCCATGCCGCCGAGGTCCGATACAATCGTCCCCATTGCCGTCGCTACGATCGTATTATCAATCGCGGCCACGAATATGCCGAGCAGCAGCCCTGCAATTACAAAACCAAGCCTGCTCTTCTGCTGTGCCATCATTTTCGTTCCTCCTCATTATCCATACCATGTTCCTCGCTTATAGACCCATTGTAGCGGACTTACCCTGACAACCGCTGTCAGGGTAAACAAAGTCAAAAAAGAGCACAAAAAAACAGGGACTTCCCCCTGTTAATCGCTGTTCGTATTTAGAAATCAATTAATCCGACGCTGATTTGCAGCGCCTCATCCACTTTGCGCATCGTTTCATCGTCTAGATGAGTGATTTTGTCCGTCAGACGCTGCTTATCAATGGTTCGTATCTGCTCAAGCAGCAGGACGGAATCACGATCGAAGCCATGCAGATCCGCATCGATCTCAACATGTGTCGGAAGCTTCGCTTTCTGAATCTGTGCAGTGATAGCAGCTACAATGACCGTCGGACTAAACCGGTTGCCGATATCATTCTGAATGACAAGTACTGGACGAACGCCACCCTGCTCTGAACCGACTACAGGAGACAAGTCCGCAAAAAACACATCGCCGCGTTTTACGATCAAGCTTTACACCCCGCTTACGAGTCGGCCGAGCGTGCCGTCAGCTTCTTCCTCCGCTTGAAAAGCTTCCGATGCGATAACCAGGTTGATCTTCGCCATTTCCAAATAACCACGCTGCATCGACTCGCGAATTTGGCGTTTCTTGCGCTCGATCAAATACAACCTCATCGCCTGACGAATGAATTCGCTCCGGTTCGAGTTTTCCTTGGCAACTATTCCATCGACTTCCTCCAGCAAATGATCCGGCAAGCTGATCATAATCCTTTTGGTGTTTTGCACATTGGTCACCGAACTCGCACCCCCAAAACATTTCCAGAAAAAAGCGCACTAACAGTATGTCTTTGTTTTGCCCGAATTATACACCCTCATATCTATGCTGCCCGTATAGCAAATATGCAATACTCGCATGTAGCTCCAGTGTATACGATATAACTGACTTCTACAGTATTCGTGATGAACCGCCGAAATCCTCTTCCCATTCCAATAAAAAATCAGTGGTAATGGATTCCATTAGCAAAGCGGGTTCGTTACCGCAACAACTTCTCCACCCCGTACATAGACCCGGGGTACACGCGCCGCCAGCATGCAGGTGATTTCATAATTGATCGTGCCCAGCTTATCAGCTACATCATCGGCCGTAATTCTTTCATCGCCTTGGACGCCAATCAGTACGACCTCTTCACCCGCTTCGACGGGATGACCGTCCCGATCCGCAGCAGCATCCAGTGCGATCATGCATTGATCCATGCAGATTGTTCCCAGCACCGGCACCTTTACTCCGCGAACAAGCGCCTCCGCCTTGCCTGTCAGCATTCTGCTGAACCCATCGGCATACCCGATTGGTATCGTCCCGATTCGCTCTTCCCCGCTGGTAAAATATTTCGTGCCGTAGCTGATTCCCCAGCCTTGGGGGGCCTGCTTTACCATCACGACCCGCGACTTGAGTGTCAGCACCGGCTCCAAGGGGACGCGCTGCCGGTTCACCTCAGCAGATGGCATTAATCCATACATGCTGATGCCGAGCCGCAGCATTCCGCCCGCCCATTCCGGCGTATCAATTCCTGCCGCGCTGTTCGCCATATGAATGATCGGAATATCCATTCCTCTCTCCTTCACATGACGTACAGTTGAAGCAAAACGCTCATACTGCTGCTTCGTGTACGACTTATCTGTCTCATCGGCGCGAGCATAGTGCGTGAACAGACCTTCGACGTAAAGGTTAGGCTCCTGCATTGCCCGTTCGATAAAGGCTAATGCCGCCTCTCCTGGAAACAGGCCGAGACGGCCCATTCCGGTATCGATTTTGACATGAACGTGCAGCCGCTTGCCGCTTGGCGGCAGTGCGGCTGCAGCTTCCAATATATCTTCTCTGAAGAGAGCAATTGCGATATTCAATTCCCTTGCAATGGAAAGCCCTTCAGGCGGTACATAACCCAGTACCAGTATCGGTATCGTCGCACCAGCCTTGCGCAGCTGGATCGCTTCATCGAGGAAAGCGACACCCAGGAAATCAACGCCGCAGGCTTCTGCCTCCATGGCCGTCTCAACAGCTCCATGTCCATAAGCATTAGCTTTCACCGAAGCCATTAGGCGCGTTCCCTGCGGCATTGCGGAGCGAAACGCCTGTAGATTGCGTCTAAGCGCATCCAATGAAATTTCTGCTACTGTTGGGCGATAGTATACGTCCACATTCAACACCTTCTCCTCTAAACCCATAGCCCTTATGTTAACCGTTACGGCTTCTAGCTGTCAATGAATCTGAGGAAGACAATGCCCTTTCTGGCACTGGAAAATGTTGCGGTGATGGCTACTTGCTCATCTCGCCCTGAACCGATTGCGCGACCTTCAGCATCTCCGATTCTGGAAGCGTTCCGCTCGTCAAGCGGTACTCCATTCCTTCATTCGTCCACGTTAACGTCTTCTGCTCCTCGCCGCTGATCTGGCCTAGCGTAAAACCCAGATCAACCATCGTTCCCGGGAGCATGGAAGCCGCTATATCACCCGGCTGCGTCTGAATCAGCGTATAATCGTAGGCGCCGGTATAGCGGATCATAACCCCGGCATTCTCGCCGAATTTGATATCCTGCATATCCTTGAACACAACGCCATCCGGCAAATAGGAAGGCTCCATAGCGATGAACGGCTGGCCCGCTTGCGCGGCTCCCTGTTCTTCTGCAGGTGTCATCGATTCTTGCGCATCTACGCTATCATCGGGCTGTGAACCGATCTCGTCATCCCCTTCCTCCGCATTGGAATCGTCCGCGCCCGGAATCGTCGCAGACTCATTATTTGCCCCGCTGTCCTCCTCATTGGCTGGATCCGCGAGAGTCGGCTGAGCGCCAGAGCTGTTGTCCCCCATATTACGCTGTGTATCAAATACACTCTTGTCGAGCTTGGAGTCAAATTCAAAGCTGTCGAATTTCACCTCCACCATAACTGTAGCATTCGTGTCGCTCACCTCCACCTGACGCGGCGCATAATCGGATTTGTTCAGCCAGATTTTCTGCCGGGCAAGCGAGCCGTTCTGATAATTGGCCATCACATCAAACACATACGAATCCTTATCGGTCACGAATTGGCGCGAGCTATCCAGCAGGATGCTCTGGATAAGCGTCTGGTACAGATATACTTGACCTTGATTGGCCGGCCAGTCGCTCTGGAACCGGAACACCTTGTTGAGGCGCGGTGTCAGCACGAAGACGCCTTCGTCGTTGCGCAATACGATCTGTGTAATATCCTTCTTCGCATTCGTTAATGCAATACGGTAGTATTGCGGCTTCTGATACGATACCTCGACCTGGTACTCAATCGGCTGTTGTCCTGTATGGAGTATCATGGTTCCCTTGCCATGATAGCTCTCCATATTCGTAACTACTTTGTCCAGCTCCTTGACGACCGACTCCGCATCCTTGGTCCCGCATCCGGCCAGCAAGGCCATGACGCACAGGATGATCACCGAAGCCATACTGATTCGACGAAACATGAGATCCACCCCTCATCACAATGTTATAAACGTAGCGGCCCACTGCGTCAGGGCGGCCTGACCGTTTAGGCTTGACTCTGCTAACATGTCTATGAGGGGACTTGGACATTTATGCGGACTGGCAATGGCTTGGTTCATTTTTTATATAAAGCTGGAGAGCTACATGCAGCGTCCTTCATGGGAATTTATACGTTTAATGGTCTGGCTAGAGGTAAATGAAAAGGACCCGCGTGATCCATTGTATATGAATAATCACATACATTTGGCTTCCAAGAAGCTAAATTCGCGATTGTATATGATAAATCATATACAATTCGCAATATAGGAAGCTCGAAACCCATTATGTTCGATAAATCATATACAATTCGCAATATAGCAAGCTCGAAATCCATTATGTTCGAAAAATCATACACAATTCGCAATATGGCAAGCTCGAAACCCATTGTGTACGATAATTCATATACAATTCGTAATATAGCAAGCTCGAAACCCATTATGTTCGATAAATCATATACAATTCGCAATATAGCAGCTCGAAACCCATTATGTTCGATAAATCATATACAATTCGCAATATAGCAAGCTCGAAACCCATTGTGTACGATAATTCATATACAATTCGCAATATAGCAAGCTCGAAACCCATTGTGTACGATAATTCATATACAATTCGCAATATAGCAAGCTCGAAAGGTAGCGTCAAGAAGTTTGTGTAAGGCGGTAGGGATATCCATCGGGACGATGGAATAAGAAGATGTTCGAATGTTCTGACGATGTTGCCGATGGGGGATAAAGCCCCCACTATTTCCGGTAATTACTGGTTACTCAACGGGCTGCGGGTAGCGTTCGTCGAACATTTCGGCAAGCTTTTTCTTGACTTCCGTTACTCCGAAACCTGGTGTGACGCGTTCTGCATACACATCGTTATACTCGATACACTGCAAGTAGACGACTTTCTCGGCCGCATCCATGTTCGTTAAACTGTTCATAGGCTTGAGCCGCTTACGAAACTCCTTGTTCATACGCTCGATGGCATTCGAAGTATAGATGGCCTTCTTAATCGCTGCTGGGTATTTGTAGAATGTCAGCAAAGTCGACAACTGGCTCTCCCAAGACTTCATCTCCTTCGGGTAGAGCTTGCCCCATTTGGACTTCACCGTGTCGAAGGCGGCAAGCGCCATGTCGTGGTCGACCGCGTTGTAGATCGTCTTCAGATCGTTGATGACGTCGGTCTTGTGCTCGACCCGAATCTTTGGGAAGGTCGCACGGACCTTGTGCACGATGCAATGCTGGACATCTGCCTTTGGGTAGGTCTCTCGGAAAGCCTCGTCCAAGCCCGGCAAGCCGTCAAATACGCCCAGCAGCACTTCCTGAACCCCGCGGCTATAGAGGTCTTTCAACACCTCGCGCCAGCCGTTCGAGCTTTCCTGGCCGCCGATGTAGAAGCCGAGGATCTGACGATGTCCATCCTCGTCGATACCCATGGCGAAGTAGATGACCTCGCCGCTTACCGTGCTGCGCTTGAGCTTGACGTACAGTCCGTCTAAGTAGATCACGGAAAATCGCTTGGAGAGTGGGCGCTCCTGCCACACTTTGATGTCTTCGAGTACAGTAGCGGTAATGTTGCTGACCGTGGTCGGGGAATAGTGGCTGCCGAACATGCTCTCGATGAAGCGTGCGACGTCACGAGTGCCCATACCGCTTTTGTACATTTGGATAACAGCCTCCTCTAGCAGCCGTCACGGCGCTGGTACGGTTCGAAGACATGCGTCTGAAAATGGCCCTGTCGATCCCGTGGGACCGACAGTTCCTCAATGTTACCGTATTTCGTGTGCAGTGTACGCTTGTAGTAGCCGTTGCGGTTGTTATGCCGGTCGCACTCGTCTGACTCCATGAAGGCAGCGATTTCGGCACGCATGATGCTTTCGAGGTTGTCCTGCACGAACTGCGTAACAAGATTTTCAAATAGATTAGTGAGTGCATTTTCGGGTATATTAGTCATCGGTAGGGTCCTTTCTCTGGTGGCTTCGACACCCCTGAGGATACCCTACTTTTTTGTTGCCCGACTAGGCTACAAATCTTGGTACACAGACAATTTTACGCCATCGCTCGAAACCCATTGTATGCGATAAATCATATACAATTCGCAATATAGCAAGCTCGAAACCCATTATGTTCGAAAAATCATACAGAATGAACATGTGCAAGCCTGTTCATAATCGCTCATGATTGGAGGTCCGGCGGGCGTTGCCTGTACATCACGCTTGTGTGTATACACTTAATTTGATGTGGTCAAGATACTAGGACAAAAGCTAAATAATAGCTGGACATATTTATTTTGTTTGGTAAGCTTGATGTAAGGCCTCTATTATGCAGAGGCCTTATATTATTTTAGGAGGAGAAAAGCATGAGAAAAGACTGTAGTTGCAGAATCAGCAATGTGCGCATGGGGGGAGAGGTTTACTATGAACCATAGTAACGATTTGACCCGTGCAAGGGAACAACTAGTCGAACAGCTTGTCCTGCCAGGTGATGAGAAGAATCGTTTTCTCGACGCCTATTTTGCTGTGCCTGGAAAAGAACGTACGGAAAAAGCGAGTGAATTCCTTGCGTTGTACACGCAAACGCTGCAGAAGCTTTTGTCCGCTACGTTTGCACATCTTGGTGAGCTGATCTCCGTCGATATGCCATTGGGTGCGTTGCGTGTTCTCATCGCTGCAATCACGTTTACAACTGATAATCCCTCCCGGAAAGGCGGAGTTGCAAATGGAGCTTAGAGAAACTGAACTGCCAGGTATTGGCCGTAAATATAGTCTATGCACCCGCAGCGGAGAGAAGCTGGTTATCGTCGTTCATAACGATGAACGACGGGATATTTTTCATATGGACCCTGATGAGCCGGACGAGCTGCTGTCGATAGTTACGCTTGACGATGAAGAAGCAAGAGTCGTAGCCGCCATCATTGCAGGCATCACTTATAAGCCTAAGTTTCTGGAAAATCAGGAAATCGCCTTGGATAGCTTGATTATTGAGTGGATTCGGCTGGAACCGATGTCGAGTTGTATAGGCAAGCAGATCGGGGAGCTGGATATTCGGAGAACGACTGGTACGACCATCCTTGCTGTAGTCAAGAAGGACAAGACCAATCAGATTAATCCCGGAGCTGACTACGTGTTCACGGCAGGGACTACATTAGTTGTAGCTGGTGAACGAAAACAACTGAACCAACTGAAAAACCTATTGCTGAACGGAATGTTGTAGCTTATATGGAGATGCTTATATTTGAAGTCGGGATGGCACTGGCGCTCATTACGCTGACAGGCTTGCTTTCAGCCAAGCTTCGTTTCTCGGTTATTCCTTTTTACATTCTTATTGGAATGGCTGTTGGACCGCATGCGCCGCATTTTTGGATTATCGATTTGCGGTTTATTGAGAGCTCTTCCTTTATCGAATTTATGGGACGTTTAGGCATTTTGTTTTTGCTGTTTTATTTAGGTTTGGAGTTTTCTGTTGCGCGGCTGTTGAAATCGGGCAAAGCTATAATAGTCGGAGGCTCCTTCTATGTGGCATTAAACTTTCTGTCCGGCCTGCTGCTTGGGTGGATGGCCGAATTGCCCATCAAAGAAACGTTAGTCGTTTGCGGCATAATGACCAGTTCCTCAACTGCAATAGTGGCAAAAGTGCTGGTCGATTTGAAGAGAACCGCGAACCCTGAAACAGAAATTATTATGGGCATGATCATGTTTGATGATTTGTTCATTGCGGTACACATTTCGATTTTGACGGGGCTGATTCTGAGCGGAGCGACTTCCTTCTGGGGTGTTGTGCTGATCTCGTTGACTGCTCTTGCGTTTATCGTGGTGTTTCTATTTGTCGGCAGGAAAATTATTAAGTATATCGATCTTGCACTTAACATTAAATCATCAGAGCTATTTCTATTAATGATTATGACGTTGCTTTTCCTTGTCGCAGGTTTCTCGGAAACGCTGCATGTTGCAGAGGCGATCGGAGCGCTAATGATCGGACTTGTGCTTGGCGAGTCCAGACATGTAAAGCGGATTGAGCAGCATGTCTTGCCCTTTCGGGATTTTTTCGGCGCGTTGTTTTTCTTCAGCTTCGGTCTGACGATCGAGCCGGCATCCCTGGGCGGTGCGATCGGAATGACGCTGATTGCGGTTGTATTGACGATTATCGGCAATATTGGCGCTGGAATGATTGCGGGACGCATTTCGGGCATTACGCCAAAAGCCTCTCTTAATGTAGGCTTCACGCTCGTTTCAAGGGGCGAGTTCTCCATCATTATGGCAAACATCGGTAAAGCGGGCGGCTTAATGGCATCGATTCAATCATTTGCTGTGCTGTACGTCCTCATTCTTGCTGTGCTTGGACCGTTGCTGACGAAGGAGTCCAAATGGATCTATTACAGCTTCGAGCGACTGAGGAAAAGACTTAGTAGATCTAAGGAGTAGACGTCCGCTAGCGGTATGAGGGCGGTATCGGTAAAAGAACTGCAAGGAGGCCGCCCCCAATCGTCAACAACGATTTCGGGACGGCCTCCTCTGGTCAGCGTCATATATTCAATTGCATATATTCCTTAACAATCCCTCTTCCCGTTAATGAATAGACGCCCGCGCGCCTTCCATTCCTGGTTCCGTTGCCGGCGGAACCGCTCGTTTAAGCAGGAACGAAGCGATCCATGCGGCCGCAACCAATCCAAACGCGAATAGAAACGCGCTTTTCATTCCGGCGATCATAGCGAGAATCTTCAGGACAGCTCCTTCGCCCTGGCTGGACTCACTCTCCAGAAACCTATCCGATCCATTTGTCATAATCGCAACAAGCAGCGCCGTCCCGACAGCGCCAGACACCTGCTGAAGCGTGCTGATAATGGCCGTGCCATGCGCATACAGCGGAGGCGGAAGCTCGTTAAGCGCATTGGTCATAACCGGCATCATGAGCATCGATATGCCCAGCATCAGCAGTGTATTCAGAATCATGATCATGCTGTATGAGGTTGCCATCGTAATATGCGCAAATTGCCATAGCGTGTTGGCCATAAGCGCCAAACCGATCACAGCCAGCCATTTGGCTCCAAACTTATCAAATAATCGTCCAGTAATAGGAGACATAATACCCATCACAATCCCGCCAGGCAGCATGACCAGACCTGCTTCAAGCGGTGTGTAGGCAAGCGCATTTTGCAGAAAAATCGGCAGCAGCATCATGGCCGAGAACATGGACATCATGACAACCATCATAATAAGCGTCGATAATCTGAATACGCGGAATTTGAACGTTCTCAGATCGAGCAGCGGCTCGGGTATCGATAATTGCCTCCACGTGAACAGCGCCAAGGATACGACGCCTATTGCCATCGGAATCAGAACTGCGCCGCTGGACCAGCCCCCATGCCCCTCCCCCGCACTGCTGAAGCCGTACACGATTCCACCGAACCCGCAGGTCGAGAGGAGAAGGGAGAGCAGATCGATTCTCGGATTCGTCGTTTCCGTCACATTCTTGAGCTTCACTGCTGCAAAAGCGATAACGAGCAGAGCGATCGGCAGCACGCTGAGAAAGAGAACCCGCCAGCTGAAATGCTCGACTATGATGCCGGACAGCGTAGGTCCGATAGCGGGTGCGAATGTGATGACGATGCCAATCGTCCCCATAGCCGAACCCCTCTTCTCTATCGGGACCATAGCAAACACGACATTCATTAATAGAGGAAACATCAGCCCCGTTCCTCCCGCTTGCAGCACTCTTCCGATAAGAAGCGCGGTGAAGCCTGGAGCAATAGCCGCTATAAAGGTTCCTATCGTAAACAGCCCCATAGCCGTCAAGAACAGGCCTCTCGTCGTAAACTTCTGAATTAAGTAGGCGGTGATCGGTATCAGTACGCCAATGACCAGCAAATATCCGGTTGTGAGCCATTGAGCCGTGCCAGGAGAAACACCAACATCCTCCATAATTTTGGAAAGGGCGACGTTAAGGAGCGTTTCATTCAGAATAGCGACGAACACACCTAGAATCATCACCATGATGACTAAAAAGTTACTTCTGCTGCCAAAGGTCCCGCCATTAGGCTGGGTTTGTTGAACCGGTTTCACATTCTTGCTCCTCTCTTGTTCGCTGCCAAAAGACATCATGACATCCCATAGCACAACTTTCAATGCTGTTTATTGTAACATAATTCATATAAAAATCATTTCTTATCGATTGCTATCTTTTCACCATACCAAATAAATATCGTCGTATGCACAGCCTGCATTGAACGAATGCCGCTGAAACAAAAAAACCAAGCGCTGCTCCGCTTGGTTTCCGCATTACACTCTTTATCAGGATCAGGATCAGGATCAGGATCAGGATGTCAATCCGATTTGCTGCTTTTCAGCATTTCGCCAATGGCTCCAATGCTTCCGAGTGTTTCCACTGCTCTTGTGGGAATAAATACTTTATTCGCTGCGCCGTTGGCGATATCTGTCAATGCTTCGAGCGAGCGGTACGTAAGCACATGCTCATCCAGACCTGCTGAGCGGATGAGCGCGATGCGATTCTTCTCAGCTTCGGCAATCGACTCAATCGCTTTGGCTTCGCCCAATGCTTCCAGCTCCTGCGCTTGACGCTGACCCTCCGCTTGGCGAATTCGCGCTTCCTTGTCACCCTCGGCTTTCAAAATTTTGCTCTGCTTATCCCCTTCTGCGCGAAGAATCATATCCTGCTTGGCCGCTTCCGCATCCAACACCATGGCGCGCTTGCTTCGCTCCGCTTTCATCTGCTTATCCATCGCTTCTTGAATATCTAATGGAGGCTTGATGTCGATAACCTCAACGCGTTCAATCCGAACGCCCCATTTCTCCGTCGCTTCATCCAGCGCAATACGGATATCCGTCGATATTTTCTCCCGTCCGGACAATGTTTCGTCCAGCTCCATTTTGCCAATAATTTGGCGCATCGTTGCTGTACTGATGTTGCGTACGCCGTATACATAATCGGAAATTCCATACGTCGCCTGCTCCGGTCCCGTAACTTGATAGAATATGATCGTATCGATCTGCACCTGAACATTATCCTTCGTAATGACCGTCTGAGGCGGTACATTCGCCTGCTGGATTCGGAGATCATGATTCGTGCGTACATTGTCTATGATCGGTATGAGAATATTAACGCCTGGCTTCAGCAGTCGATGGAATTTACCCAGCCGCTCCACCACGCCCACCCGCTGCTGCGGTACGATTTTAATCGTTAATGCAGCAAAAAAGACGACAACCGCCAATATAATAAAAACGATGATCAATTCCATTTAAGAATTCCCTCCCCATTTCTCAACTTGCAGAACAGAGCTTCCTCTGCTAATGACGACGATAGTCTCGCCTTTCTTCACAGGATCATTCGATACAGCGCTCCAGGTTTCATTGCCCACCTTCACAATACCGGGAGCTTCCGCTGTCGCATCCTCCAGCATGACGCCATGCTTTCCGACTAAAGCATCGACAGCGTCCTGAAACCCGCGGGATTTCTGAAAGGATCGTGTAATACGCTTCGTAAAAATTGTCAGAACGATCACCACTGCGCTTCCAATCAGCACCTGAGCAATCAGCGAGCCAGGCAGCAGCACATCAATTACAGCAGCTACAATTGCACCGATACATAACCATAACAAATAGAAGGTCAATGTCATCATCTCAAGAAAAAGCAATATTCCTGCAACAATAAGCCATATTGCCCACAACGCCATCTTGTCACCACCTTTCTATAATTAATATATTCTATGAATAGCAATATATCCCTCTCTCAACTATCGAAATAAGTCGATTTATGTTTCAATATGTCGCGATCCGTCCTTATCTTCAGCTAGACATATCCTCCAGGTTTGGTAAGATGGACATGTCATTGTGCTTGCGACATCATACAGGTGAGGAGCATTAGCTATGAATATTAGAGAATCGGAGCTGCCTGGCATCGGCAAAAAGTATGATCTGCGCACTCGCAGCGGCGACAACCTCGTTATAGTGGTTCACAATGATGAGCGCCGCGAGCTGTTTCATCTCAATCCGAACAATCCCGATGAGATGCTGTCCATGATAACGCTTGACGATGATGAGGCCAGATCCGCCGCTTCTATTATTGCAGGTATGACATACAAGCCCAAATATTCGGATATTCAAGAGATTCAACTTGATAATTTGCTGATCGAATGGGTTCGCGTCGAACCGCAATCCCAGTGCATCGGCAAACAAATCGGAGAACTAGATATTCGCGGCGTTACTGGGGCAACGATACTTGCGGCTGTGGGCGGAAGAGACAAGGACAAACACATTAATCCCGGTCCTGAATTTGTGCTCGCTACGGGTTTAACGCTGGTTGTGGCAGGAGAACGCAATCAGTTGAAAAAATTGAGGCAGCTGCTTGGGAACGCAAACTCCCGCACTCTTTCTGAATGAAAGAATGCGGGAGTCATTTCTCCCTTGCGCCTTATACCGCCATGTCTGTATTTCTTCTTTGTTTCATAGAGGAAACAATGCGGTACAGAACATAAATCACTAAGAAACCAACCATGAATTGCGCCGCATAACGGTACATCGTTGCATAACCTGCTGCTGATGAAATCACGCCTAGAATCAATGCCCCTCCCGCTACGCCGAAATCCGTAGAGTTGTAGAACAGGCTGTTGACCGTGCCATGCTTCTCTTGCGGAACAACACGAAGCATCCATGCTTGCAAGGTTGGCTGGATCGCCCCGAAGCCAAGACCATACAGCAGCGCGGATACGATAAGCAAAGGAAGCGAGGTCGCATAAGAAAGTACGATCAGGCTCACAATGACACTGATCGCTGCCGGGATAAGAACAGCGCCATGCCCTTTGGCATCGAACACTTTGCCGGAGATCGGGCGAATTATAATAATCGTGACCGCATTAAACAGGAAGAATAGTCCAATCTGCTCCAGCTTCACTGACTCGCCGTAAAGAGCAATAAAGCCCAGCAGTCCGCTATAGGTAACGGATAGCATCACATTCAACAGGGCAGGCAGCAACAGCTTCGTATTCAAAGCTTGCTTGACAGGAGCTGCCGCTGCTTTGACTGGCCGCAGCTGATCAATGCTTGCTCGCTTATTCGGATCAGGGGGAATAGAGCGCGACAAAAATATAATTGGAAAAACAAGGAACACAGCACAAACACTGATTAATGCAAGCGTATTGAAGCCCCATTGCTTCATCACATTGAGGCTGATCATCGGTCCAACCGACATCGCAAGACTGGAAGAAAGCCCAAAATATCCGATGCCTTCCCCCATGCGAGCGCGAGGGATAATTTGGGATACAAGTGTCGGTATGATCGTACTTGCCATCCCGAAGCCCATGCCATAGCATATCCGCATAACAAGCAGAGACTCTACGGAATGAGCCAGCGTGTGAAGACCTGTTATAACGATCATTCCCGCTAGTCCAATATAAAGAAGCATGTTCCGATTCATCCTGCGCATCCATGCCGCAGTCAAGAATCGCGTGATCATTGCAGAAATTGCAAACACACTGATGACGAGACTGACACTCATATCCCCGCCGGACAAATCATTTTTCACATAGGAGGGAAATGCGGACAGTAGCATTTGTAAATTCAGAAACATCAAAAACGAGCATAAGGTCAAAGAAACAAAGGATGTCGTCCATAATCTGGTTGATTGGTCTTGTTGCTGCATGGCTGCTGCTCTCTCCTATTCTTTTTCTGTTCGTTCACTTACATAGCTGCTAATCCGTAATAGAAGCTCCAGAAGCGTATCATATTCCTCTTCCGTCATACACTGCTTCATCTCATCTATAATTCCATGCTCGACAGGTGTTGTTTCTTGGATCAACGACCGCCCTTTCTCCGTTATAAAAACAAGAAATGATCGGCGGTCTTTTTCGCCTGCCCTCTTGTAAACCAACCCCTTCCCTTCCAATTGGTCGAGAATTCGTGTTGTCGTCGGCTTATCCTTGCTGGTACGCTCCGCAAGCTCCTTCTGAATCAGCCCCTCGGCTCTGTCGATCTGATATAGAATCGACCATTGCTCGGGTGTAATCTCATATTCCTTCAACCGATGCTGGAGCAGGTTCGATAATTTGCGATAAGTGACTCCCATTACGAAGCCAACCGATCGTTCCAATCCATTACTATTTGCTAGCATGCTCATCTTCCTTTTTAACAAAAGTTTTAATAGTGATGCTTATTCGTATGTTGGAGATAACACAAATTAATTGTTACAACAACTATATGCTAAGCAATTATATAAGTCAACGAAATAACATTCCCAAAGTACAGCCCTTCTCAACCGCCCGTTACTGCAAAAATACACCAAAATTAAAGAATAAGGCGAATTTCAAGCCCCACTACCGCAAAAATACACCAAACGATCCAAAAAAACGCCGTTTACTTTGCTGCCGCCGATATTAGATGTACTTTTGCAGCTCCTTCGGCGAAATCTGATCATTTCTGATATAAGAAATGTATTTTTGCGTGTTGTTATCTTTATACAACGAACAAGAACCGTTACGATGGCAGTAAGATCTTCCGATCACTTTTGTTCCCGGATTTCCTGATGCTCAGGGATAGGTTTAATCCGGGGACAAAAGCGAACGCCGACGTTTCCACTGTTTCCTTCTTCCTGTTCCACTTCCCTTGTCCGTTTCTTAAAACCTTTTAATAAATAAATAAATAAATAAATAAGTAAGTTGTTGGTGGTCGCTGCCGATAGTCGGTAGTGGTTAGCTGTAGTTATGACTTATGGAGCTACATTTGACCCACTTATTTCATGAAGGCAACGCACGTGCTGCTCTACCAGCCAAAATCGTCCAAATTCCGCTGTTCGAGTCTGTATTGCATCGTTTTAATTCCTTTTGCACTTGCAATCGGCTGAAACCAGCCTTTAGAGCAAAGCGACTTTAAGTACCGAACAGCAGTCCTGCTATTCAGATCCAGATTCACCTCTACATCCTTCGGACGTATGGGACGCGCTAATTGACAAGCTAGAAGGATGATTTCTTTGTCCGCGCGATCCAATGGACTTGATGCTTGTACCGTCCCATAACGACTCAGCAGAATTCGCAACAATGTTATGCACAGCTCGGGACGACTAGCCACATCATCATACGCAAAGGAGACAACCCTGAACCCCAGGCCCTGAAGAAATGTCTCCCGATTCAGCTCTTCGCAATAGCGATTGCGGTCCATGTCCCGTACGTGTGCACTGTAGCCTTTGATCTCTACTATCATTTTCCAATGACCAGGCAACCAGGCGAAGTCTGCAAAATAGGATCTTCCCCTCCCCAATCTGTTACCTCATACTCCGGGTGCAAATGCTCCAGTTGACCAAACAGCGGCCACCAAACATTGCGCAAAAATAACAGCTCACCATGCTGATGCCCGCGCTCCAATCGCCCTCTTCGTTCTCCCGACCGCCGCCTGCAATGAAAATCCAGCCACATCTTGTGATTTTCATGAAAATCCATTCCATACATCCTCCCTATTTAAAATAAAAAACAAAAAACGCCCCTCGTTCATCAGCAAGATGAATAGGGACGTTCTTCGTCACATTACAGCTATTCTAGCCCATTATGATCAATCTGACTATAACAATCGATTACAAACACAATCAAAGCGCCATCAAAACTCGATCACAGCTTGGTCAAAATCTTAGGCCCATTCTCGGTTATCGCAACTGTATGCTCGTATTGCACACAAATGGAGCGGTCCTTGGTTCGGGCGGTCCACCCATCGCTCTCCAGATGGGAGCGCCAATCACCAAGCGTCAGCATTGGCTCAATCGCCAGCACCAGACCCTTTTCTATCGTGATCCCGCTTCCTCTAGGCCCGTAGTGGGGGACAGGCGGCTCCTCCCAGAGATCCTTGCCAATTCCATGTCCGGTAAATTCTCTGACGACGCCATAATTGTAGCCCTCGGCGTACGCTTGTATAGAAGAACCGATATCGCCAATTCGATTGCCAATCTTCGCATTCTCAATTCCCAGCATCAAGCTGTGATGGCATACTTCCATCAGTCCGGTAATTTCATCCGACACCTTGCCTACGGCATAGGTCCACGCAGAATCGCCGTGATATCCTTGATAGTAGGCTCCCGTGTCCAGTGTAACAACATCGCCTTCCTGCAACGGCGCCTCATCAGGGAAACCATGGCAGATAACCTCGTTCCTCGCTACGCAGATCGAACCTGGGAAGCCATGATGGCCTTTAAAGCTCGGCACAGCTCCACGGGAACGAATATGCGCCTCCACCATTTTATCAAGAGCGAGCGTCGTCACTCCAGGTCTGATCCTCTCGGCGAGTAAAGCATGACATTCTGCCACAATGCGCCCGGCTTCTCTCATCAGGGCGATCTCACTATCTGATTTTAGAATAACCATATATTCTCCTTAGCGGCTAATGGATTCGTGCTTCTTCTGAAGATAATTCGAACGATTCCTGCATTTGACGCTGCAAAATTTCGTCACTTGCGCTCGTTGATAGATTAAGCACCGTCAGCTTGAGACGCAGCGTTTGATAATGCTGGAAAGCGACATTCATCCACTCCACCATATCGGCATTGAGATGGCTTTGCAATTGAACAGACTCCGCTAACCCGAACAATTTATATCATGCGTGAAGCTGGAAGTCAATTCCTCCACCATCGCCCATTGCGCTTTCCGTGCATACAACCTCCCCATTAGGGGGAAAGTATCCATGGCAAACTACTAAACTAAACCAAGGGAGCTGTCTATACAATGCCGTTTGGAGCACATGAAACGATGGAAGTCCACGAGTCGCTTAACGAAAAAATCAATACAATCAACCATTTCTCGCTATACGCTCAGCAGGCGCAGCACCCTGCAGTTCGCGCGCTTGTAGAGCGCCATTTGCAAACGGCAATTCAAAGCTACAATCAGCTCGTTGCTTATACGCATAATTATCAAGCCGCCTCCCAAGGCGGGGGAACGAACCATCCAACAGGCAACATCTCCAACACCTCTTATCAAAATATTCAATACGGCCTGCGTCATCCCGCTCCCATTGCTCCTCAAGCAGCCGGCATTTTTAATGATCAGCAAATTCTTAGCTCGCTGCTCATCTGCCATAAGAATGGTGCGAAGAACAGCATGTCAGCCTCATTGGAATGCGCAGATCCTAATATACGGCAGATGCTCATCCATTGTGCATTGGATGCCAATAATGGCGCGTATGAGGTGTTTTTCCTCATGAATGAGCAGGGACAATATCAGGTTCCAACCTTGAACGACCATACCGCCAAAACATTCCTGCACACCTTTCAGCCAGCACCCAATGCTCCAAACCAGCAGGCAGCCTATCATCAATAAACAGCCGGTCAAAAGCAGCTTTAACAAGCCTCCTTGCCTTTAAATGCAGGGGGCTTTTCCAATTGACTGGCTGGCATCAGAGCATTGTACATAGAAGCTTTCATTGAAATGTAACAAACCATTTCATTTTCCCCGTTGTTTTTATGTCCAAGAATGTCTATTCTAAGTAAGAACAAGCATTTATCGAACGGAGGCAGTCATGGACCAGAAGCGCAATTTCACACCTGTAATCATTGTTTTCTCTATTATTCTTATCGGGATTATCGCTACGCTGTTTTTCCTTCCTCAGTATGAAGGAACAGTTGGATTTGACGTTACGATTCTTCCGCTGCTGAACGCGATCTTCAATTGCTTTACCTTCGTCTTTTTACTGCTCTCTCTTTATGCGATTAAGAAGAAAAACATTCCGTGGCATCGTAATTTCATTCTGATGGCATTCGGAACCACCGCATTATTTCTTGTTTGTTATGTCATCTATCACTTTATAACCGAGCCGACCAAATTTGGCGGGAGCGAAGGTCTGAAGTACGTTTATTTCTTCGTCCTGATTACGCATGTATTGCTCGCCATCGTTAATGTTCCGCTAGCCTTGATTACAGTTACAAGAGGCTTTAACATGCAAATTGCCCGACATCGCGCAATTGCTCGCTGGACGATGCCGATCTGGCTGTATGTCAGCAGCACAGGCGTACTCGTCTATCTGCTTATCTCCCCTTACTATTAAGAAATAAAACCGGCAGCCAAGCGGAGCGTTTACGCTCGCACATGGCTGCCGGTTTTTCTATAAGCAGAGCATAGAAAATCATTATAGCACTGGATTACCGCGAGCCTCTGCCGCCTCATACAAATCGAAGAAGCGATCCTCCAATTCTAGAAACCGATAAACAATTTTCTCATCGAATTGCGTCCCGCTATGCTTTAGCAGCTCCTCCTTGGCCTGTTGGATCGTCGTTCGTTTGCGGTATGGCCGGTCTGACATCATGCAATCGAAAGCATCAATAATGGCGCATGCCCGCGAAAAGAACGGGATTTCATCTCCGGAGAGACCCTTAGGATAACCTTTGCCATCTATTCTTTCATGATGATATTGGACGATGTCGGATATTTTTTTATTGCAATAGCCATTCCGTTCTAATATATTCAATCCTATCTCAGGGTGAAGCCTCATGATTCCCCACTGCTGCTTTGTCAATTGCTCATCCTTGTGTAAAATCGCTTCCGGGATCATAATTTTTCCAACATCATGCAAAAAACAGCCTCTAGTTAAAATTTGTGTATCCGAATTGCTTAAGTTCAGCGCCTTCGCCAAACTCATTGAAAGCAGCGCCACCCGGACGCTATGTGAATACATGACAGAGCTTTTGTGCTGCAGCAGCTTCATCCAGCTTGCCGCATTCATCTGTTGCGAGAGATCGATTGATTTCTGAATGATGATTCCCTCGTTTCTTAGAAACTATTGCTTGCTAACAAATCCGTTCTCTATCTCAAAAAGCAATATTTGCACGTACATTCCAATTGTTTTATGGGCTTTCTACGCCGGAAAAGATCATGACGCACAATTGTAGTTATTCGACAAATTTTGATGTTTGGATAATTAGTATTATATTCCATATGAATCGTTTCATGCAATAGTCAAGTGAGAATAGTCTCACTTATTATTCGCTTATGAGAATGATTTTGTAAGTTTAAATGTACTCTTTTAAACAATCCTCGACATAATCAGGCGCGGTTTTTTGCAGTTGTTCGACAGTATGCAAATAACGCTGAGTCGTATTGATATGCGTATGTCCTAGCGTTTCCTGCACTTGCTGAAGTGATGCCCCGTTAAGCAAAGCTAATGTCGCATTTGTATGTCTCAGCCAATGCGGGGTAAGCTTTTTCCCTATATGGCACTTGGCCCCGGCTTCGCTAATAATTCGTTCGATTTGCCGTATCGATAAAGAAAAAACCCGCTGCTCATTTTTCATATCAGCCTGCTTAAATTGGTTGTTTGCATAATCCATATAGAGCTTCCATAGCTGCTGAGGAATTTTGACATCACGTATTTTCCCCCCTTTGCCCTTGTTAATTGTTATCCAAATGGTTGATTCTAATGGATCTGTGAAGAAATCCCCCCATTGTATCGTATTGAGCTCTGAAACACGCAGTCCTAATAATACAAGCGATAGACCGATCAAATAGTTCCTTGTACCCTGATTTTGAAGCTCATGCAGCAAGCTCCCTACCTCTCTCTTAGTAAGAAAATGTTTTCGGCTGTTCAGTGGAATTGCAGGCAGGCGCACACTGCTGGTGGGATTTTGCTTGAATAGGCCGATATTGGGATCACTCCCCCACTTGTACATTGATTTTAACGGCGCGATCAGCGCTGAGATGCTTGCAGGAGAAAGCGGCTTTTGGGATGGAACCCATTCGCCACGGTTTAAGCACAGCTTGTATGCTTCGATTTCCTGCCATGTTGCGGAGGCAAGCGGCCGATAGGAGAGGAATGCCCGAAATCGTTCAATAGCGCGTAAATAGTTGATCCGCGTGTGTGTGGACCATTCCCGAGTCTTTAAAAACAGCTGGATGATTTGTTCATCCGTGTAGCTGCCTTTTTTATATTTTGTCATCGCTAAGTTAGAGCTTTCTCCTATCCGATTATATGCTTTGCTCAATTTTATGCCCCCTAAGATGTCGAATAACTACAATTGTGCGACATGGTATAATTTGACGGAAAAAATTGACAGAAATCGCATTCAATTTGTCATACGATCGTTCATAGTATAGGAATAACTCCACACTAAATATAGAAATGATTTCCATGTTGTACGGAATCTTAAGTTTATATGTTATGCAGCACGATGTACAGAGCGATAATGATATTTGTCAATGCGTCCTAAAGATTAATTTCCAACAAAACTACCCTCCATAAATAAGCGATCAGAACTTCCAGCGAAACGACAAGAAGAGCGGAAGCAGAACAAACGATTCTGCTTCCGCTCTTCTATAGAGCAAGCTAAATTAGTCCATTGACACAGACAGCAGTGAGGCAACAGATACAACTGAGCCGCTTTGACTCGCTCGGACTACCGCTTCCAGCACCGCTTGATTGCGAAAGCCTTCCTCCAAAGTGGCAAATTCAGGTGCTGGCTCACCTTTCAATAGTCCAGCAAATGACCGCCATGGATTCAATCTGCCCGTTTCCTGAACCGTAACTGTTTCGGTTACTGTTCCTGGCTCTCCCTCCTTCGGATGAATCCAGATCAGTTCCCCATCATTCAATGTGCTTGCATGCAGTGTGCCTAGATCGCCATAGATCGAAATGTCGTGCTGATTGCCCGAGCCTACCGCATTGCGCGAGGTTTGGAAAACGCCGATGGCTCCGCTTGCAAAGCGGGCATTGAAGCAAGCAAAATCATCTACATGAACACTCCTCGGCTCGCCTGTCCCGGGATCGGGACGCTGGGGAATAATGGTCGCGAGCATCGCCTGCAGCTCGGTAATGTCATCACCCGTTACATATTGCGCCAGATCAATCATATGTGAACCGAGATCGCCTAATGTGCCTGTCCCCGTAATCCGCTCGTCGAACCGCCATACAAAAGGAGTATTGGAAGGCGGTGCGC
The DNA here is from genome assembly GCF_927798095.1 of Paenibacillus plantiphilus. Classification (GTDB taxonomy): domain Bacteria; phylum Bacillota; class Bacilli; order Paenibacillales; family Paenibacillaceae; genus Paenibacillus_Z; species Paenibacillus_Z plantiphilus. The sequence goes on from NZ_CAKMMF010000011.1 coordinate 48,718, forward strand.
CCCATTCCTGCAAATATTGTACGAAGAGATGATTAATGCGGCCAAGCTTGCCGCTTTGGACAATCTGCTTCGCATATTGGAAGGCGGGACCATTGCGATATGAGAAATTTATCATGCACGGAATAGGACGCTGCTGATAAAGCACAAGCACCTCGGCAGCCTCCCCATAGGTGCGTGTCAACGGTTTTTCGGCGAACAGAGGCTTGCCTGCCAGTATGCATGCTTTTAGAATCTCGGCATGTGTATTGTTCGGGGTTACCGAAACAACACCATCTACCTCGGCATCATCAATCAAGGCTTGGAAAGACAGATGTCTGTGAGCATCCGCTATCCCCAGCTTGTCGCTCTCCGTTTGAAGCGCCGCAGGATTGACATCGCATAACGCCGTTATTCGTACACCAGCCACTTCACCAAATTTCTGAATATGCCAGCTCGCCATACCTCCTAGACCGATCAATCCGATTTTCACTTCGTTCATGGCTTACCCTCATTTCATTCCGCTGCCCTCAATCTCCGCGTGGATTTCCCGCCGCAGCTCTCTGGTTGTTTTTCCCTCGTGTGCAATTCCAAGCTTCGCTGCAATCTTTTGCAGGTGAGCCAGCCGCTTTGCCCGAAACTCCGCTTTGTAGCGATCCCATTTAGCCTTGTCATTATTGCGCGCTGCCCTTAATTCCTCATGAAGCTGCTTGGCTGATTTGCCCTCAGTCGAAATGCCGAAATACTTCGCAGCATCCTGCAGCCGATGCAGCCGGAAAGCCCGATGCTGTTCTCGTACGGCCTGCCAATCCTTGTCCGCATGTCCGGCATCCCGCTGCCCCTTGCTTCCATGCCAGTGCTCCTGTTCCGTTTGCTCTGTCTGCTCCGGCTTGGCCGCTTCAAGGCGAGCATTCGCTGGCGATGCTGACATGAGAAGCAAAGCAGCAGCTAAGATCGATATCGTCCATTTCTGTGTCCTGTTCTTCATAAACTGTGTGTGCTCCTTCGCTGATGAGTTTGGGGTCATTCATGCTGGATAGTTTGTCCAATTGTTCGATTCCATAACCAATCAGGAATGGAACATTCCCGCATTTTCTCATCGCTTCTAAAGCCACTCTGACAGCACTTATTGCTCTAATTGAAGCAGCTTCTGCTCCAGTTCATCCTTGGCAAAATGCTCGCCGATAAACACAACGACATCGTTAACGTCCCCTTGCGGTGTAATTCGGGTAAATTCCGTCTCACGATATGCATATTGGAACAGAAATCTGCTGTTAGTATCGGCAAACGTTACAATTCCTTTTGCACGATATATCTCCTGCGGAAGCGCAGCAATAACAGCCTCGAAAGCATGACTGTCAACAGGTCCTCCCAAATAATGAGTCAGCGTCATTACATGCTCATGGGAATGATGATGGGCAGCATTACTATGATCCGCAGCATCATGTGGATGATCATGTTGGTCGTGACCGCAATCATGGCCGTGTCGATGATCATGCTCAGAATTATGGAGATGGTTCTGCTCCTCATGCGAGCAGTTAGTCCCGCAGCTATGATGTCCCTGCTCATGTACGGTTTGAGCCTGTTTCAATTCCGCCTGCTGCGAGAGGTCGAAGAGAGCCATATCTGTCACGCATCGAATCGTAACCGTAAGAGGCGCATAAGCATTAAGCTCGCGCACAAGCTGCTGAATCTCAACAAGCTCCTCCGGATTTATTAGGTCGGCCTTGTTGATGATCAGGTCTGTCGCGCATCTGATCTGATCCTGCATCAGCTTGTAAGTTCGCCCGCCGCGCCTGCTCCTGGCAAGCAACTCAGGCCCGTCAACGACAGTTACAACCTTGTGCAGATCAATACGCGCATAAATCGCGGTTTCCGTCACAGCATCAATAATCTCAAGCGGATTCGCAGCCCCTGTCGATTCAATAAGGACGACATCCGGCTGATGCTCCTCAATGAGCTGCTTCACCTCCAGGCTGAGATCTCCGCGTATCGTACAGCAAATACATCCGCTAAGCATTTCGGCCATTGGAACATCTTCATCGACCAGTTGGCCGTCAAGATTGACCTCGCCGAGCTCATTCATAATAACTGCTGCCTTCACACCAGCGGCCTTGTAATAATCAATGACCTGACTCAGCAGCGTTGTTTTGCCGCTTCCGAGAAAGCCAGCAAACAAATAAACAGGAATTGTGCGCTTGCTGTGTACAGAAGTATCTTCTATTGCCATGCTGCAATCGTCCTCTCCAGTGGGCTGCCGCACATTGCAAGGTGCAGAAATGCAAGCCCGTTATGAAATCCGTTTACTCCTGCCAGTATACATTGCGAATCGCCTGTAAACCACCCCGGCAGAACGAGAGCCTGATTCCTTCCCCATTAAAATAGGACAAAAAAACGGCCAGACCTTCCGATAAGGAATAGTCCGACCGCCTTTCTGCAAACCACTTTTCTTTACAAATCAAATACTTCTTCGAATTAAAAATCAAATTCTTCTTCGAACAATGACCGCTTCTCAAAAACCTTTGGTTCCGGCGGGGCGGCTTCACTTGTTTGTCCGGCCCCCGTTAACCTTTCCAAAGACGCTTGCGGGTCAGCGGCACCCCGCTCAAGCATCCGCATGTAATCCTCAGCCATTCGCATGACCGTATTCGCATGGAATAAGCTGGAACGGTATTCGAATATTAGCTCAATTGCACCGTTTCGCTCTTCCGCCTGCACAACCAAATCCAGCTTGGCGGAAGCGAAATTCACCTCCACAGGCTGCCATTGCAATTGTCCAGTATGCGTCGGCCCTGTATCCATATTTTGCAGCACGAACATCGTATTGAATAACGGATGCCGCGTCGTATCCCAACGAATGCTTCCTGCTTCATCCAGCAGCTCCACCAATTCCTCCATCGGCAGCCACGGAAGCTCGAAGGCGTGCAGAACATTGTGTTTCACTTCCTGAACCCACTGCTCGAATGACATCGTCCGAGTCGGCCGGCTGCGAAGCGCCAGCGTATTGAGCAGCAATCCTGCGGTATCGCTCAGGTCTGGATGCGAGCGGTTGGCCACAGGCACGCCTGTTACGACATCATCAATTCCAGACCAGCGTCCGAGCATAGCCTGATACCCTGCGAACAGCACCATGAATAATGTGCCGCCTGACCGTCCGGCCAAATCGTACAGCGCCGATGCCTGCTCCGCATGTATGGTCACACGGCAGCGGGCCCCCTCATCTCTGCTGGCTAAATCGTTCAATACCGATCGGGGGGCATCTGTCGGCAAATTCAGCTGAGGCACGCCGCCTGCGAATTGCTCCGTCCAGAATGTCCGATGCTTGTCCATATCGATACCGGAATCGCTGCGCTGCAGCCATTCCGTGTAATCCTTCAGCTGAGCGCCTATGACTGGCAGCTCGCTTCCCGAATACAATGCGATCAAATCCCGAATCAGGATGCCTCCCGATACGCCATCTGACACAAGATGATGGATATCGAACAGAAGCAGATGAGTGTCTGGATCAAGCTGGACCAGTTCAGCCCTGAACAGAGGCGCTTGGCTTGTAACGAAAGGCTGAAGCCACCCGCTCAACGCTTCCTCTACATGCTCATCCTCTCCACGGAAGAAGTCCTCTTTGGTTGATAATTGCAGAGGAAGCTCCACCTGCTCATGAACCTGCTGCATCATTTGGCCTTTGACCTGCATAAAAGATGTTCGCAGCGATTCATGCCGCGCGATAAGCTCATTCAGAGCGAGCTTGAACTGCTCCGCATCGAGCTTGCCCGTCAGCTTCAATACTGTCGGCATATTATAGGACAAGCTGCCAGGATTGAACTGCCCATGAATGAGCATTTGTTTCTGGGCGGAGGAGACAGGATAATACAGCTTCTTGCTCGCCTTCGGAATATTGAAGAAGGTCGTCGCTGAATTGCCCTCTTCCTCAATAACGGCCGCCAGCTGACGGATCGTCGGATGAAGGAACAGCTCTTTGAGTGCAAGCCGGATTGAGAAAGACTGCTCAATCTTGGCGGTCAGAGCAGCCGCCTTCAACGAATGGCCGCCAAGCTCAAAGAAGTTGTCATTCACGCCAATCTGCTCGCGCTGCAGCAGCTCCCGCCATAACGCAGCCAGCCTCTCTTCCGTCTCGCTTGCCGGCGCTTCATAGGCAGTGCCCGTTGCCATCGCCATATCCGGCGATGGCAGCGCCCGCCGATCCGCCTTGCCGCTCGCTGTCAGCGGCATGGCCTCCAACTGTACGAACGCTGCCGGAATCATGTAATCCGGCAGCAGCTCCCCGCAGTGGCGGCGAAGCTCGCCTGACGTGCAGGCACGGTCAGCGACCACATAGCCGCATAGCTGCTTGTCGCCGCTTCCGTCTTCGCGCACCGTGACGACCGCTTCCGATACCGACTCGAATGCCAGTAGGATTCGCTCGATCTCGCCCAGCTCGATCCGATAGCCCCGCACCTTCACCTGATCATCGATCCGGCCCAGGTACTGAATCTCGCCGTTCTCCATCCAGCGCGCCAGATCGCCCGTTCGGTACATCACCGTTCCCGGCGCGAACGGATTCGGCACGAATTTCTCCGCCGTCAGATCAGGACGGTTCGCATAGCCCGATGCCAGTTGCACGCCTGCTATGCACAGCTCTCCAGGCACGCCGATTGGCTGCGCCTGACCGCTGCCGCTTACAATATACAGCGCGGTATTATCGATCGGTCGGCCGATCGGCACGAAACCAAGCCCGCTGTCCGGCACGCATTCATACACCGAGACGTCTACCGTCGCCTCTGTCGGGCCGTACAGGTTGATCAGCCGCGTATCCGCAAGACCACAGCTCCGCGTCAGCGCATAGAACCGTTCCACATGCTCCGTATGCAGCGCTTCACCGCTTGCGAACACATGCTTCAGCGTTGCCAGCTTCCCGGCAAGCGCCGCCACTGGCTCGCCCTGCACCGTCTCCAGAAACGCAGCGAGCATCGACGGAACGAAGTGCATCGTCGTTACCTTCCGCTGCCCGATCGCCTCCACAAGCTGCGCCGGGTCCTTCTCCGCTCCCGGCGGCAGGAACGCCACGCTCGCTCCCGCGAGCATCCACCAGAACAGCTCCCATACCGAGACATCGAAGCTGTACGGCGTCTTCTGCAGAATGACATCCCCCTCTCCTAGCGGGTAGGCGCTCTGCATCCAATGAATCCGGTTGATAACTGATTCATGGCGAATCATGACGCCTTTCGGCCTTCCGGTGGAGCCCGAGGTGTACAGAATGTACGCCAGGTCATCCGGCGTGTTCACCGAGACAACTGGCTCCACCGCACCTTCGCGCCATGCCGCCGCGTCAAGATCGACCAGCAGAATGGCAGCAGGACGATCAAGGTCAACCTTGCGACTGCCCTCTCCAAGCGCCGAAGGATCGCTGCTGCCGTCCGCAGCTGCGCCAACCCCAGCGATGACGCTTTCCGCTGTCGCCATCCAGTCCCGCTGCACGCAGATGGCGCGAAGGCCGCTGCCTTCGGCCATATACCGCAGCCGATCCTCCGGGAACTCCGGCGGCAGCGGCACATACGCGCCGCCCGCCTTGATGATCGCCAGAACACCGATCATCAGCTCCGCCGACCGCTGCGCCATCAGGCCGACCGGCTCGCCGCGCTTCACCCCTTGTCCGCGCAGATGGCTCGCGAGACGGTGGGACCGCTCGTGAAGCTCGCGGTACGTCAGCGTCTCGCTCTCGCAGGACAGCGCGATCCGCTCCGGCGTCCGTTCCGCTTGCTGGCGGAACATCTCATGCAGCGTCAGCTCGCGCGGGAATTCCGCTGCTGTGTCATTGAACAGCTCCACGACCTGCCGCTGCTCATCCGCATTCAGCATACTCACCTCGCCAAGCGGCAGATGAGGCATGCGAGGCAGCTCGCGCAGCAGCGTTTGAAACGCGCGAATCCAGGAAGCCATCGTTTCCGCCTTGAACAGCGCAGTCGCATATTGAATGGTGATCGTGAGCCCGTTTGATCCTTCCAGCGCATACAAGCCGACATCGAATTGAGAGATGCCAAAATCACATTGCAGCTGCTCAACGGACAATTCCCGCTCCGACAGGTCTGCATGCTCCATGTTCAGCATTGAGAACATCGTGTCGAACAACGGATTGCGGCTCAAATCCCGCTCCACCTGCATCCGCTCCACCAGCTGCTCGAACGGCACCTCCTGTCCTTCCAGCGAAGCCAGCACTTGTGCCTTTGCTTCTTGCAGCAAAGATGCGAACGACTTGCCTGACTCAGGGAACAGCCGAATCGCCAATGGATTGACGAATACGCCAACCAGCTGCTCCGTTCCAGGCGTGCTTCTACCTGCCACAGGAGTGCCCACCACTACCTCATTGCCTCCCGAAATACGCATAAGCCATGCTGCATATGCCGATAGAAGGACCATGAACAGCGTCGCGCCGCTCTCCTGTGCAATCGCCTTAAGCGCCTCCAGCTCTTCCTTCCCGATCTCAAAAGAAAGCTGCTGCCCTTCTGTTCGCTTAACAGCAGGCCGGACATCGTCCAGCGGCAATTCCAGCTTCGGAACCGCGCCATAGGACAACCGCTCAAGCCAAGCCTGCTCTTGCTCACTTAAGCTGGAATGCTCCTGCTCGCCATCGCCAGATTGCTCTTGCGCTCTATCGCCAGCTTGCCCTCGCGCTCCATCACCAGCTTGCTCTTGCGCTCCCGAAGCAGAATGCTCTTGCATCCCAACGTCAACCTGCTCCTGCACGCCAGCCCCGGAATGCTCTTGCTGTCCAGCCTGCCAGACGGCATAGTCCTTATACTGGATGTCCAGCTCGGCAATCGGAGCACCCTCATACAAGCTTAGGAAGTCCGCTATCAAAATATTAACCGACACACCGTCCGCCACAATGTGGTGAATGTCCACCAACAGGCCATAACGGTCCTCCCGAAGCTTAAACAAGCCGACTCGGAAAAGAGGCCCATGCTGCAATACAAATGGCCGCACCATTGCGCGGGCTGCGTCATGCAGCAGCCCTTCATCGGCCAGCTCCATTTCTACGACATCCACAGCAGCATCGGCAGGCTCATGCACCTGCTGCCAAGGCTCCCCATCCCGCATGACAAACGTTGTCCGCAGAGCTTCATGCCTTGCTGTCAATGCATGAAGCGCAGCATGGAACCGATCCCGGTCGAAATTCCCTTTGAGCATGAGAAGGGAAGGGATGTTATAAGCTATAGTGGAGGGATCAAACTCCTGCAGAAAATACATCCGTCTCTGTGCATAAGTAACAGGATAATATTCCGCCTCTGCCGCTTTCGGTATGATTACATACTCGGCTCGGGCTGAATTTACGCTGCCGTTCATTAAAGCAGCCATTTCCTTCAGCCTTGCATGACTGAACAGATCGGTCAATGTCGCTCGAACGCCGAATCTTCTAACTAACAGAGATACCAACGAGGCTGCCTGCATAGAATCGCCGCCGACATCGAAGAAGCTGTCATTTCGACCGTACGGTCCAAAGCCAAGCAGCTGCTCCCATATTTCGGCTACAGCCGCCTCGTATTCACCGACCGGAGCCTCGTAATTTACTGTCCTCGTTACTTTTGTCTGCTGATCAGCAGCCGCTAATTGCCATACACTTGATGCATTCGGATAGCGAAGCGGAAGCAAATATGCCCGGTGAAGAAGCTGCTGCTCCCGTTCCACAGGAAGATTCCAATCCAATGATGCCGAAGCGATTGAAGCCGTTCCCTTCAGTACTCTCGTTCCTGAAGACGCAGTCTCTGCTGGTCCTGGTCCTGCTGCTGAAGCCATCGTCTCTGTCGAAACGATTGCCGAAGCAACGAACTCCGCTGGTTCGGCAGCTGCCGCCGCTTCCTCAACAACTTCCGCCCCTTCATAAGCGACACCCTCATAGAAGGCTATGTGGGAAGGTGCATCTGCAATATCCGCAAGCGGAAGCAAATACGGCACGACCGCGCCTTCTTCGTCTGAAGATGGCTCTTGCTTGCTCCAGCCTGTCTGCTGAAGAAATTGCAGAAACGGCATATTTTTGGCCGTCTGACGGAAATCCGCGCCAAGAGCGGTACAGCCCTGCGCCTCCGCCTCATGCTTCAAGCCAGACAAAATCGCACGTTCCACGCCTCTTCCCAGCACCCTGCAGCTTAGCAGGAACGTATCTGCCGCCAGAACGGAATCGCGAACAGCTGCCGCTACCAGACCGACCAGACCATAATCTCCATACCGATCAGCCGCTTCCACGATCCAAAACCTGCTGCCCGGCTCTTTCATCAGCTGCCGAATGTCACCCTCTGTACGCCGTATGCCGCTAAGATTGAATTGATTCGTACGAACCGTCAATTGTGCGGCACGGGCTACTTCGTCCTGGGCAAGATATCGAAGACTGACTTTCATCCCCAAATCCTCGTAGTATTCCTCCAGCGTTGCAACCCGCTGCTCCGCTGCCTTCCTGCGGCGTTCCGCATCATACATGTCTGCCCGCTTGCGGTCTTCGCCTGTCACACGAGAACGATCCCATGCCCATACATGATCAAGGAATGCCGTCATCTCCTCTTCCTGAGGCAGCCTCAGCGTGAGCACCTCTGGGCACTGCGCCATCACTCCGAGACATTCTGCCGCATTATCATCCACGAAGATCAGACTGTCCAGTCCGAGGTTCAGCTCCTTGGCGAGCTCGCGGATATTATCCGGCTTGGGCTCCCAGTTGACGCGCCATGCGGCAAAATGCTCCTTGCCCAGCACCATTCCCGTATTGCCCGCGAAGACATCCCATACATCCTGCTCATTGTTTTTACTGCACAGCGCCAGCAGCATTCCTTCGCTTCGTTTGCGCAGCAGAAGCTGCTGGAAGGCCGCATAAGCCGGGCCAACCTTCACACCCTCCGGCCCAGCCTCTCCGCAAACGCCATTCCACAGCGTGTTGTCGGCATCAACAACGATCACCTTGAAGGGCGTGCCCTTCCATGCAATGAGTGCGCGGGCAATTTCCGTTCCCAGCGCGGCAAAATAATCATTTGTAAACGGAATATGGCCCTCTTCATTCGTAACCGCATCCTCTATAGTAGTGACGCCGTATCGAGCCGCTGTCTCTGCCACATCAAGCAGGAACGCGCCCTCGACAGCAGTCAGCCGATTGCGCCACCGCTCTGCGAAAGCTTTCGCCCGGGCTTCCGGCAGCCTGCCGAAGGGTCCATCCGGAGAGAATGGAAACAAGCCGACGAAATGCGGACCCCTGTCCGCACGGTCACTTAACAGCAGCAGCAGACGATCCAGGTCACTCTCCAGACGCTCCAGCTTCTCCTCTTCTGTTGCCGCATATGGAGACACCCAATCCTCTGGGCGAATCAGCAGCACCCCTGCAGAAGAGCCGCGTGCATCCCGGCCTGCCAGCAAGCTCGAATCCTCCTGCAGCAGCTCTTGAATAATCTGATTATACGGAGCAAACGTTACGACGGGATTCATGCCAAAAGCGCTCAGCCAGCTTCTCAGATGACGCTCAACCGGCTCTGAGGTGAAGGAGGACGCGATGCGGACCTCGAAATCGACAAGCGGCACAGCTGATGTCATTTCCGCATGGTCATTCAGCCTTCTCCTTGCTTCATAATTCTCCGCTTCCGCCACCGTTAATGGTGCCAAGCTGCCTACAGAGAAGCTGCTGTCGCTTGCAGCCAAAGCTGCTGTGCTTGCGAATTTCTCAGCCAGCCCTGCAATCGTCTCTTCCTTAAACAGTGCGGAATCGTATTCCAGCACGCCTCTCAGCTCGCCGGATGAGCCGACGAACAGATCAAGCTTAATATCAAGCGCAGACGTATGCCGCTGCAGCGGATATTCCGTGAATGTCATGTTGCCCGCCTGAAAATGCTCACTGCCTGCAGCATGATTATGGAAGACCAGCATCGTATCATAAACCGGATTGCGCGAGCGGTCTGTCCCCGCCTTCAGCTGCACGACCGTTTCATCGAACGGGAATAGACCATTGGCATAGGCGCTAATCGTCCGACTGTTGACCTCCTGCAGCAGCTCAGCGAAAGCAGCGTCCCGCGACACCTGAACCCGAATGGGCAGGAAATTAATGAAGACACCAACAAGACCTCTGTATTCCGCTTGATCCCGACCGCTAACCAAAGAGCCGATGATCAGATCATCCTCCTTGGAATAGTGATTCATAACAACCGCATAGAGCGACATTAATGTCGTATGCAGGGAAACATGATGGCGTTTGGACATCTCCTGCAGCGTTGCCGTTAATTCAGCCGGAAGAGTGAACCGCAGCGTGCTGCTCTGCTGCGACTTCACTTGCGGCCTTGGATAATCGAGTGGCAGGCGCAGCTTGGGCAGCGTCCCCGCCAATACATCCTCGATCCAGTAGCGTCGCTGGGCTTCTATCGCCTCACCCGCCATAACATCCCGCTGCCATAGCGCAAAATCGCGATATTGCGCCTGAACAGGAGCAAGCTTCAGTCCGCCGTATAATGCCGTCATCTCTTGAAGCAGTATAGACAGCGAGGCTCCATCCGAAATGATATGATGCGTATCCAGCACTAGCATGTGACGCTCCGATGAGGCAGAAGCAACACCAATTCTGAATAGCGGGAGCCGGGAGAGATCGAAAGGCTGGACAACTGTGTCTACAAAGGAGCTCCACTCCTCCTCAGACCCGACATGAATCTGATTCACCTCGACAGGAGCAGAACCGTGAATCCGTTGCATAGGCTCACCATCGTCAGACCATTCAAAGGTCGTTCGCAGACTCTCATGCCGTTCCGTCAGACTGCGGAAAGCCATCTGCAGACGCTCCGCATCAATCGGACCCTCGATCGTATAAGCAAGCGGCATATTATGCTGCAGCTCTGCTCCAGGCAAGTGGCTGTTATAATATATACGGCGCTGTGCGCGGGATAACGGGTACAGCGCTGTTTCCGCGATTGGATTGATTTCCTTCTCGGATGCTGCAAGAGTTGGATTCAACTGATCCGCATGTCGGGAGAGCGCCGCAATCGTCGGGTATTGCAAAATATCCGCTACACCAATCTCGACACCTAGACGGGCGCTCAATGCCCCGGTAATTTGCAGCGCCAGAATCGAATCTCCGCCAAGGTCATAATAATGATCGTCCACTCCCAGTGATTGAAAACCGAGCACCTGTCCCCAAGCGCCTGCGACGATATTCTCTGTAGCGGAATAAATATCTCCCGCCCGTCCAGTCAATAGAACCTCTCTATTGCTCTCCGCTTGAGAAGCGTTAACCGCTAGAGCAGCACCTGACTCCGCAGGTATGCGATAAAATGTATCCACAGCGGCGGGAGTCTCAAGCCAGCAGCGTGTCCGGTCGAATGGATAAGCAGGAAGGTTGATCCGCTGATGGACGGAATCCGTGTACAGCTCCTCCCACTTGATATCACCGCCATTCACATAGAGGGAGCCCTGCTCCTCCACCGTCAAACTTCTGACATTGACTTCGGAAGGCATCTCGTTCTGGCTTCCTTGAACTCGGCCCAACCAAATGCCTTTCGCTACCTCTCCTCTGTTTGCAGCATCGTCCGCCCGAACCTCTGCACCAGCGCGACCTGACGAATCTGCCAGATTCGCTGTACCTGCTATACCTGCTATACCTGCTATACCTGCTATACCTGCTGTACTCGCTGAACCTGCTGTACCTGCTATACTCGCTGTACCTGCTGTACCTGGACCCGCTGGACCCGCCGGACCCGCCGGACCCGCCGATTCCCAGCTCCACTCTGCGGCATCAAGCAGCTGTACGATCCTGTTCAGCTGCTCCCGCAATTCATCCTTCGTACTTGCGGCAACAGCAGCTCGATAGCTGTGATGTCCCCGTCCTGTATTGGCGGTATAACAGAAGTCACGCAGAGCAACCTCTACGGAATCAGGTTCATTCAGAAACTCGGCATAGAATGCCGCAAGCGCGCGCAAAGCCGTCTCGCTTTTCGCTGATAGCGCTGCAATTTGGCTGCCTTCATCCATATTGAATCCTTCAGGCGCTTCCGGCGCTTCTTCAAGCACGACATGGCAGTTGGTGCCGCTCATGCCAAAAGCACTGACGCCCGCTCTGCGCGGCTCTTCTCCGCTCGTCCAAGGACGCAGCAAATCACTGACATAGACAGGCGAGTCCACAAAAGGAATTTCGCCATTAGGCCGCTCGAAATGCAGCATCGGCGGGAGCTGCCTATGCTTCAGCGCAAGCGCTGCTTTCATAAGCGAGACGATGCCCGCAGTAGTATCGAGATGACCGATATTCGTCTTGACCGAGCCGATCGCACAGAACTGCTTGCGGTCGGTATACCGGCGGAACGCTCTTGTAATCCCGTCTATTTCAATCGGATCGCCTAGACGCGTCCCTGTACCGTGCGCCTCAATATATTGAATCGTCTCTGGCGCAACCTCGGCATCCTGCCACGCCCGGACGATAACCTCCTCTTGTGCGCTGACACTGGGCGCCGTAATTCCGATAGATGCGCCGTCCTGATTGACCGCACTGCCTTTAATAACGGCATAGATAGCGTCTCCATCCCGGATAGCCTTCCCAAGCGGCTTGAGCAGAACAGCTGCCGAGCCTTCGCCTCCGCCCGTCCCGCCCGATGAATTATCGAACGTGCGGGCGCGCGAGTCGGAGGATTCGATCCCGATTTTTATACCGAGATCGACTGGAAGCAGATACGTTTTGACGCCGCCCACGAGCGCTTGCTCGCACTCCCCGCCTCGCAGCGCCTGCACTGCCAGATGCAGCGCAACGAGCGATGAGGAGCAAGCCGTATCCACCGTTAAGCTGGGACCTTTGAAGTCCAGCAGATACGATATCCTGCTGGCAACAATAGACGATAAATTCCCGGGAATCGCGAGCGATAGCGAAGATGGGTCCCGTTGTGCGATCAATCGCTTATAATCATGGAACGCATCCCCGTTATAACCCAGATATACGCCAGTTCTGCTGCCATAAAGCTTGTCTCCGCCATAACCCGCATCCTCAAGCGCGCTCCATGCTGTCTCCAGCCAAAGCCGCTGATTGGGGCTCAGCAAAGCCGCTTCCTTTGGGGACAGCCGGAAGAAACGGTAATCAAACTTGTCGATCCCCTCCAGATAGGCCCCGTCATAATAGGAAACCACTCCGCCTGGAAGCTTCGTATCCTCCAGCAGCGACTCCACGTCCGCGCGACGGGAAGAAGGGAAAGGACCAATAGCGTCCTCCCCCTCCGTTACATTCTTCCAAAACCGTCTGACGTTTTCCGCTTTCGGCAGCATGGCCGCCATTCCGATAATGGCGATGTCGCGATGGGATGTTTCCTCGACTACAATCTCTTCCTCTTCCTCGGCTCCCTCGTTCCACCATGCGTTATCCAGCATTGCGATTCCTCCCTCTATTCACTTGAAGCGCGATACCAATGCATTTTGTAGGGATCAAGCGCTGATTTTCTGTTTATTTTCCATACGGCGAGTGCGAAGACCTGGTTCTCTGGACTTCCACAAACCGTACATAAGCGCAAGAATGGCAATCGAGCTAACGATCTGTGCAGTGTACAGCACCGCCGTATCCTCTGGAACACCTATATAGTTGCGGATAATGAAATACGCCGAGAACAGCACCAGTTCATTGACATATGTGACCCAGATCGAACGGTACCACATATACAGCAGTCCGAATATAACCGCGCCAGCCGTTCCATACAGCTTGGTTGGTAAATCAGCAAAGGAGAACATAATACCGTACAGAATGCCTGTAATAATCATTGCCGCCCATGCTGGCAGCGACTGCCGGATTTCATTGAACAGCAGCGCGCGGAACAATACCTCTTTATAGAGTGAATTGATCAGGAAGAAGCTGAAGAAAACGAGGGCGCTTTGGCCCAGGAAGAAACCAACAATGCCATGGAAGGCTGGAGCGGCTTCTTTCACCTCTGGAATGTTGAACAGGCTCATTACCCATATGGCCATGCTGACCGCCAGCAGTGTATTCATCACATGAACCTTCAGTTTGACATTGCTGAACCCGGTGATGGCGATCAAATCTTTATTGTAGAACCATTTGTAGATAAAGTAGAACAACGGCAGCGAGAGCAGCGCATTCGTGTACAGGCCGATAATGCCATACGGCGCAAGAGTTGGAAATTGTTTGATTACGTACCCTTCCCAAATGATGACGAGCAGCTGCAGGAAGAGGAAGTAGACCGCGACGATCAGTACGACTTTTCCAAGTGTGGCGGCATGCTTTTTCAAAGCGGGCGCGCCCTTCCACAGATAGACCAGCGACAGCCCGATAACACTCAGACATAACAGGCCAATCATCAGAAGCTCATCATTGGTGCGCCTCAGCATGGCATCATGCACGCCCCATCTTTGCGTAATCATCATCAAGCAGTTGACGACGACTCCAATTGCGATGGAAGCCCAAATGGACTGCGTGCGAATATAGACAAGACAGTACAGAATGCTTAGGAAAAAGGCGACGAAGCCGACCCACGGAGATGGCTGGAAGTAGCCATAAACAATGGACCCGACGATAACTGTAGCCCAGGCGGGCATAATTTTGCGCAGAGAAGTGTATACAATGCCGCGGAACAGCAGCTCCTCGAAGACGACTGCAAAGAAGCCAACGCCGAGAATGACATAGATGAAATAATCTGCTTTGCCGAAATCTTTGACATAGTTCGCCAGCTCGTCCGTGTTCTCCCGAACCCAGCTAAGCTGCATGACCGAAATATACAGGAAGGTACAGGCAACACCGATGAGACCCATGAGCGCCCATTGGCCGGCCTTTAAATTGCGGAACTTGGCGGCCTTAATTATACCTTCAATCCTGCCTTTGCTGACCTTTCGCTGAATGTAGGAGATGAGCAGGTAGAGCAGGAACACAACAGCAAATACGACACACAGGTAAACCGGTATATTGCGAATCATATAATCAAAATAGGCTGGATACTTCTGTATAAACAATACTCCGTGCAGCATGTAAACCAGCATAAACACGCCTACATATAAGGCAGCATGCAGAATCGGACCCATTATCGTCCTGAACGTTGATTTCACTTCGCGACGCCTCCCAATTTATAAATCCCTCGAATTTCGTTGCACGCCGTTTCGCGGCTTATGATGCAGCGTACACGGATTCCGCGCGCGCTGCATCTATGCCTGCGATCAGGAGTAGAATTACTGAATATTAATCCCTTGCGGCGGCCGCTTGCTCTTTGCCTGTCTGTTGGCTTGCAAGTCTGCGGCACCATGTCGGGAATTGCTGCATAAGCTCTTTGACCTTTTCCTTGCGAATTCTTGATCCGTTGTATTCGTTATTGAGCTGGATCGATTGCTCGCCTATGCCAACATTCAGCAGCAGATCCACCCGTTCCATCCAAGACGCAGGCAGCGCCGCGGACGGAAGCTTGCGGTATAAAGGAACGATAGAGGCATCCGATATATCCGCAGCAGACTGGCTTCTGATTGGCATTTCATCAACAGCCGGAAGACTGCTGAGCTGAGCATTCAGCCAGGCTATCAGCTCTGAGAGCCCGCCCGTCGCTGTCAGATCGACTGGAAGCACCACAATGCCGTTGCCAGGGCCAAAGCCGTATACCGGCAATTCGAATTTAGGCTGCTTCAGATTCTGAGCCAGCAGCACGACATAAACCGCAAGCGCCGCTACATCGGAATCAACTCCTTCCGGCTCGGACAGAGCGTTTAGTTGCTCTACAGCAGCCTGTCCCAGCGTCACTCGCAGGAAATCCCCCGCATGGGCTTCGCGTGATGAAGGCTGCCAATCCGCTGGAATCGGGATCGGCACAATCTCCGCGATTGAAGATCCACTGCCACGCTGCGTCAAATATTCCGCCAGCTTGGCTATCGTCGGATATGCGAATAGATCCGTTACACTCAGCGACACCGACAGCTCCTGCTCCAGCACACGATGCATGCGGATAAGCAGCAGCGAATTGCCGCCAAGCTCGAAGAAGTTGTCATTCACGCCAATCGTCTCGCGCTGCAGCAGCTCCCGCCATAATGCGGCCAGCCTCTCTTCCGTCTCGCTGGCCGGCGCTTCATAAGCGGTGCCTGTCTCCATCGCCATATCCGGCGATGGCAGCGCCCGCCGATCCGCCTTGCCGCTCGCTGTCAGCGGCATGACCTCCAACTGTACGAACGCTGCCGGAATCATGTAGTCCGGCAGCAGCTCCCCGCAGTGGCGGCGAAGCTCGCCTGACGTGCAGGCACGGTCAGCGACCACATAGCCGCATAGCTGCTTGTCGCCGCTTCCATCCTCACGCACCGTGACGACCGCTTCCGATACCGGCTCGAACGCCAATAGAATTCGCTCGATCTCGCCCAGCTCGATCCGATAGCCCCGAACCTTCACCTGATCATCGATCCGGCCCAGGTACTGAATCTCGCCGTTCTCCATCCAGCGCGCCAGATCGCCTGTACGGTACATCACCGTTCCCGGCACAAACGGATTCGGCACGAATTTCTCCGCCGTCAGATCAGGGCGGTTCGCATAGCCCGATGCCAGTTGCACGCCTGCTATGCACAGCTCTCCAGGCACGCCGATTGGCTGCGCCTGACCGCTGCCGCTTACAATATACAGCGCGGTGTTATCGATCGGCCGGCCGATCGGCACGAAGCCAAGCCCGCTGTCCGGCACACATTCATACACCGAGACGTCTACCGTCGCCTCTGTCGGGCCGTACAGGTTGATCAGCCGCGCATCCGCAAGACCGCAGCTCCGCGTCAGCGCATAGAATCGTTCCACATGCTCCGTATGCAGCGCTTCACCGCTTGCGAACACATGCTTCAGCGTGCCCAGCTTCCCGGCAAGCGCCGCTGCTGGCTCGCCCTGCACCGTCTCCAGAAACGCGGCGAGCATGGACGGAACGAAGTGCATCGTCGTTACCTTCCGCTGCCCAATCGCCTCCACCAGCTGCGCCGGGTCCTTCTCCGCTCCCGGCGGCAGGAACGCCACGCTCGCTCCCGCGAGCATCCACCAGAACAGCTCCCATACCGAGACATCGAAGCTGTACGGCGTCTTCTGCAGAATGACATCCCCCTCTCCTAGCGGGTAGGCGCTCTGCATCCAATGAATCCGGTTGATAACTGATTCATGGCGGATCATGACGCCTTTCGGCCGTCCGGTGGAGCCCGAGGTGTACAGAATGTACGCCAGGTCATCCGGTGCGTTCACCGAGACAACCGGCTCCACCGCACCTTCGCGCCATGCCGCTGCGTCAAGATCGACCAGCAGAATGGCAGCAGGACGATCAAGGTCAACCTTGCGACTGCCCTCTCCAAGCGCCGAAGGATCGCTGCTGCCGTCCGCAGCTGCGCCAACCCCAGCGATGACGCTTTCCGCTGTTGCCATCCAGTCCCGCTGCACGCAGATGGCGCGAAGGCCGCTGCCTTCGGCCATATACCGCAGCCGATCCTCCGGGAACTCCGGCGGCAGCGGCACATACGCGCCGCCCGCCTTGATGATCGCCAGAACACCGATCATCAGCTCCGCCGACCGCTGCGCCATCAGGCCGACCGGCTCGCCGCGCTTCACCCCTTGTCCGCGCAGATGGCTCGCGAGACGGTGGGACCGCTCGTGAAGCTCGCGGTACGTCAGCGTCTCGCTCTCGCAGGACAGCGCGATCCGCTCCGGCGTCCGTTCCGCTTGCTGGCGGAACATCTCATGCAGCGTCAGCTCGCGCGGGAATTCCGCTGCCGTATCATTGAACAGCTCCACGACCTGTCGACGCTCGCCGGCATCCATCAGCTCAATCTCCGCCAGCTTCAACGCTGGATCACTCGTGATGGCTTCCAGCAGACGAAGCCAGTGACTTGCCAACCGCTCCACCGTTTCCCTGCGGAACAGGGAGGTGCGATATTCGAATTGGCAGCGCAGACCTTGCTCGCCTTCCGCCACTTCCAGCGTAAGGTCAAACTTCGCGGTTGATCTTCGCGGCTCATGCGGCTCAAAAACAACGTCGCCGCATGCTACCTTCGGCATGCCGGTATTTTGCAGAACGAACATGACATCGAACAATGGATTGCGGCTCACATCCCGTCGAACAGCCAGCTTGTCTACCAGCTCCTCGAACGGGTAGCGGTCATTTTCCAATGCGCCAAGCACGCGCTCTTTGACAACCTCAAGCAGTTCCAGATAGGATTGATCGGCTCGCGCCTCGCCCCGCAGTACGACCGTATTCACGAACATGCCGATCAGATCGGACAATTCAACATGCGGCCTGCCTGCAACAGGCGATCCGATCCAAATGTCCTCCTGTCCGGTGTATCGATGCAGCAATGCGGTAAAAGCAGCCAGCAGCGTCATATAAAGCGTCGTGCCCGTGCTGGCCCCGAGTGCCGACAGCCGCTGCGCCAGCTCACTGTCAAGCGCAATGGATACGCTGTCTCCCGCATAATCCTGCCTTGGCGGCCTCGGATAATCGAACGGCAGATTCATAACTGGAATCTCGCCGCTAAGCGCATCCAGCCAGTACTGCTGCTGCTTCCCGGCTTCTTCCGACTGCAGCCAATTCTGCTGCCAGTGGGCATAATCCTTGTACTGAATCGGCAGCTCGGGCAGCTGTCCGCTTTCGTACGCTTCAACGAACTGCTTCGCAAGCACGACCGAGGATACGCCATCCGAGATCAGATGATGCATATCCAGCAGCAGCACATGCCCTTCCTGATTGAATCGAATGAGCTTCACCCGCAGAAGAGGGGCCTCATCCAGAGCGAACGGACGGATGAAGGCGGACAACAGCGAATCAAGATCGCTGTGCTCAGACTCCGATTCCTCCCAAACAATTGGAGCTGCCTTCGCCACAGACTGCATAGGACGTCCGTCCACCCATACGAAGGAAGTCCGCAAAGTTTCATGACGCTCCACAAGCGCGTGCACCGCCGACCTTAACCGATCCTTGTTCAGCTGACCGTGAATGTACAGGACAGAGGGCAGATGATAGCTCGTATTGTCCGCATCCATCGACTGCAGAACGAACAAGCGATTCTGTGGCGATGATAGCGGATAATACGGCTGCGGCTCCAGCTTCGGAATTCCGCCCCATTCATACTGCTCGCCGCCAGCCAGCTTCTCATCGATCAGTTGTGCCAGCTCGCGAACCGTTGTCCTGTTGAACAGCTCCCGCAACGGCAGGCTGCACTGAAATTCCCTGTGAATTTCAGCCGTTAGCGTCGCTGCCTTCAATGAGTGACCGCCAAGCTCGAAAAAGTTGTCGTTCACGCCAATCGTCTCGCGCTGCAGCAGCTCCCGCCACAACGCAACCAACTTCTCCTCCGTCTCGCTCGCCGGCGCTTCATAAGCGGTGCCCGTTGCCATCGCCATATCCGGCGATGGCAGCGCCCGCCGATCCGCCTTCCCGCTCGCTGTCAGCGGCATGGCCTCCAACTGGACGAACGCTGCCGGAATCATGTAATCCGGCAGCAGCTCCCCGCAGTGGCGGCGAAGCTCGCCTGACGTGCAGGCACGGTCAGCGACTACATAGCCGCATAGCTGCTTGTCGCCGCTTCCGTCCTCGCGCACCGTGACGACCGCTTCCGATACCGGCTCGAATGCCAGTAGGATTCGCTCGATCTCGCCCAGCTCGATCCGATAGCCCCGAACCTTCACCTGATCATCGATCCGGCCCAGGTACTGAATCTCGCCGTTCTCCATCCAGCGCGCCAGATCGCCCGTTCGGTACATCACCGTTCCCGGCGCAAACGGATTCGGCACGAATTTCTCCGCCGTCAGATCAGGCCGGTTCGCATAGCCCGATGCCAGCTGCACCCCTGCTATGCACAGCTCTCCAGGCACGCCGATTGGCTGCGCCTGACCGCTGCCGCTTACAATATACAGCGCGGTGTTATCGATCGGCCGACCGATCGGCACGAAGCCAAGCCCGCTGTCCGGCACGCATTCATACACCGAGACGTCTACCGTCGCCTCTGTCGGGCCGTACAGGTTGATCAGCCGCGCATCCGCAAGACCGCAGCTCCGCGTCAGCGCATAGAACCGTTCCACATGCTCCGTATGCAGCGCTTCGCCGCTTGCGAACACATGCTTCAGCGTGGCCAGCTTCCCGGCAAGCGCCGCTGCTGGCTCGCCCTGCACCGTCTCCAGAAACGCGGCGAGCATCGACGGAACGAAGTGCATCGTCGTTACCTTCCGCTGCCCGATCGCCTCCACCAGCTGCGCCGGGTCCTTCTCCGCTCCCGGCGGCAGGAACGCCACGCTCGCTCCCGCGAGCATCCACCAGAACAGCTCCCATACCGAGACATCGAAGCTGTACGGCGTCTTCTGCAGAATGACATCCCCCTCTCCTAGCGGGTAGGCACTCTGCATCCAATGAATCCGGTTGATGACCGATTCATGGCGAATCATGACGCCTTTTGGCCTTCCTGTGGAGCCCGAGGTGTACAGAATGTACGCCAGATCATCCGGCGCATTCACCGAATCGACCGGCTCCACCGCACCTTCGCGCCATGTCGCCGCGTCAAGATCGACCAGCAGAATGGCAGGACGATCACTATCGGCCTTGCGAATGCCTGCGCCAAGCGCCGAAGGATCGCTGCTGCCGTCCACAGCAGAGTTGCCTTCAAGCGAAGCTGCCCCATCCTGCAGATGCGCGGAACCGCCATCTTGCGCTTCGCCAGCTTCAGCTGCGCCAACCCCGGCAACGACATGCTCCGCTGTCGCCATCCAGTCCCGCTGCACGCAGATGGCGCGAAGGCCGCTGCCTTCGGCCATATACCGCAGCCGGTCCTCCGGGAACTCCGGCGGCAGCGGCACATACGCGCCGCCCGCCTTGATGATCGCCAGAACACCGATCATCAGCTCCGCCGACCGCTGCGCCATCAGGCCGACCGGCTCGCCGCGTTTCACCCCTTGTCCGCGCAGATGGCTCGCGAGACGATCAGACCGCTCGTGAAGCTCGCGGTACGTCAGCGTCTCGCTCTCGTAGGACAGCGCGATCCGCTCCGGCGTCCGTTCCGCCTGCTGACGGAACATCTCATGCAGCGTCAGCTCGCGAGGGAACTCCGCTGCTGTGTCATTGAACAGCTCCACGACCTGCCGCCGCTCGTCGGCATCCATCAACTCAATCTCCGCCAGCTTCTGCTCCTGCGACTTAACAATCGCTTCTGCCAAGCGCGCGAGATGACGAGACATTCGCTCGACCATCTCCAGACTTAACAGCGCTTCGTTATATTCCAGAATACAGGTCAAGCTGCCAGACTGCTCCGGGAATACATCCAGCTTCAAGTCCAGCTTGGCCGATCCCGTAGCAACGGTCTGCTGCTTGAATCGGCAGCCCTCCGCATCGAACCCGACATTAGCGGCCTCTGCCTGATTGTGAAGGACAAGCATCGTATCGAATAGCGGATTGCGCGACCGGTCCGGCTTGCTTCCAGACAGCTCCACTAATTTCTCATAGGGAATGTCAATATGATCAAAAGCATCCAGCACCGCGTCCCTGGTCCGGCTCCATACCTCGTGAAACGTTTCATCACCGCCGGCATGGATCCTTATCGGCACATAATTGTTGAACATTCCGACCATGCCCGCCGTATCGGGATGTGTCCTGCCCGCCAGCAGCATTCCGATCGACAACGCCGATTGCGAGCTGTAGCGGTACAATAGCGTGGAAAACAAAGTCAGCAGCAGCGAGGACAGTGTTGCCTTCTCCTGCTGAACCAGCTTCTGGAGCGCTTCGACAGTCGCTGCCGGCAGCTCCATCGTCACCGTTCCCCCGCGATAGCTGCGCCGCTCCGGTCTTGCAGCAAGCCCCGGCCAGTTCAACCCATCCAAAGGCTCTGACAATGTCTTCCGCCAATAGGCTTCACTGGCTTCCGAATGTCCAGCATCTGCCCCTTCGCTCTCCCATACCGCGAAATCCTTATACTGATTCTCAAGCGGCGACAGCGCTTCACCCTTCAGCAGGCTTGCAAATTCCTGCATCAGCACATTCATCCCGATGCCGTCTGAAGCGATATGATGCACATTGAGCAGCAATAGATGCTGGCTCTCTCCATCGGTATAGATCGCGCTTCTCAGCATCGGCGCCTTGCTCAAATCGAAGGGAGCGAGCAGCTCTGCAAGCCCTTCAGCCCCGATCAGCCCCTCAAGCTCTCCCTTCGCGGTCTCGAAATCGCCAGCTGTCCGATCAATCACCGCCATAGGCAGCGTAATATCGGCCGCCGGATGAACCCGCTGAACGACATCGCCCTCTATCCAGTGATAGGAGGTGCGAAGCGTTTCATGACGATCAACCAGCGCTTCAAGCGCCCCCGCGATCCTCTCCGGCTTCAAGGCGCCAGCAATGGACAATGCCAGCGGAATTTGATAGGCCGGGCCGATTCCGTCCGCCTGCTCCATCAAGTACATTCTTTTCTGCGCAACCGATACCGGATACTGGTCATTCCCGCCCCGCTCCGCCTTCGGCAATGCTCTCCATGCTTGAGATGCCCCGGCTCCTTCCTCCCGAATACGGTCCCACAGCAATACAGGAGTCGGATGGTCGAACAGGTCTCTGAGGGTAAGCTCAATGCCCCATTTTCTCTGAATAGAGCCAAGCACGTAAGCTCCCTTTAACGAATTCCCTCCCAATTCCATAAAATGATCGTCATTCCGTATCCCCTTGCTTCCTAATGCCTCTTGCCAAATGGCTTTAACTGCGATCAGATCCGGGTGGTCATTCCCAGACTCGGCGGCATTGGCCTCTACCGGCTCTGCGGCTCCGCTTGCCAGCCTTAGCTGCTCCATCTCCTCCAGCACGGAATCCCATTCCCGCTCCGCTAATCGCTCCACAAGCTTGAACCGCTGGGTCTTACCGCTCGTCGTACGAGGAATGGTGCGAATTGGAATAACATAACGGATGTCATAGCCGGTTTCCCGATTCAGCTGCCGGATCAGCCGATCCGCCAACGGGACGAAACGGTCCAATTTCCCCTTATGCTGCACGAACAGGACAATCTCCTCTTCCGCCGAGCCCTTCACTCTTGCGCCGCATACCGCTGTTTTGCCGTAGCCGACGCCCTCCATCGCCTCTGCCCGTTTCTCCAAATCATGCGGATAAATATTTTGCCCTCGAACAAAAATAATCTCTTTATGCCGGCCCGTTATAACAAGCCTGCCTTCCCGGAAGAAGCCGATATCCCCGGTGCGCAGCCAGCCGTCGCTTGTCAGCGCCGCTTCCGTCGCCGACGGATTGTTGTAATAGCCCTGCGTTACATTGGCTCCGCGAATCTGGATGTTTCCAACAGCCCCTTGGGGAGCTGGCGTATCGTCCATTCCGCATATCCGCACTTCGCAATCCATGACGGGATAACCGACATCAACGAATGTGATTGCTCTCTCATCATCCGCTTCCGCAAAGTCAACGCTTTGGCCGATACATAACGTTTCCCGCTCGATGTGTACCGCCAGAAGACGCTCCTCCACCGGAGGGAAAGTTACTGCCAGCGAAGCTTCCGCCATGCCATAAACCGGGAACATTGCAGCCGGGTTCAACCCATGCTCCGACAATTCGTCAACGAACTTGTCCGCCCATTCCGCAGAAATCGGCTCCGCCCCGTTGAAAATCAGCTTCACGCACGATAAATCCCAGCTCGCCGCTTGCTCCTTCTTGTACCAGCCAAGAAAATGCTTGTACCCGAAATTCGGGGAGGCAATTGACGATATCCGGTGTTCATTTACCTTTTCCAGCCAGAACATCGGATTCAGCATGAACTGTGCGGGCTGCATCAAATATTGGTTCATATTCGCATAAATCGGGGACAGGTGAAATCCGATTAGTCCCATATCATGTGTCAGCGGCATCCAGCTGAGAGACGAATCTCCATCCGCCGATTGGGAGCAGGAGACAATCGCATTCATGTTGGCAATGAGATTGCCATGTGTTAGAATAACGCCCTTCGGCTCTCCTGTAGAGCCGGAAGAGAATTGCAGAAAAGCGATATCATCCGGCATCGGACGATAGGGCAGCCCATCAGCAGGGAATTTCGTCTGATCGCCTTCCAGCTCAGCAAATTGTATCCTTGTCCCCCGCGCAGGCGAAGGTCCTGATGCAGAGTCATCCGCATTGCCAGCACCCTTTGCTTCCTCTGCCTCATCATCCGCCCCAGCCATATCCGTCAGCAGTGTCGGAGCATTCAGCATCCTCCACACATTGCGCAGCTTCTCCCTGTTCTCTTCACTGCCGCCGGCTGTCACAGGAACAGGTATGAATCCGCCGAGAATGCAGGACCAGAAAGCGATGACGAAAGCTCTTAAATCCTCGATCTGCAATACGATCTCGTCACGGGGACGTATTCCTCTTGCCCGCAAACCCGCCGCCATCGCCAAGCTTTGCTCATACAGCTCGCGGTAAGACAGCGCGGTCTCCGATTTCTTATGAATAAATGTAATACCCTTCCCACTCTCGGCTCTCTTCTCCAGCAGATCCGTCAAATGGACAAATGGTTTCATCGCCATCCTGCCTCCTCATTAAGCGAACAAAGACTCAATCGACTTGCTTATCGTCAACCTGCTCTGGAGAAAATCCATCAGCAGCTCAGCGTTCTCTTGCAGGTAGAAATGTCCACCCTCCATACGCACAATCAGGCACTCTGCCGTTGTATGTCTGGTCCATGCCTCTAAATCCGCTTCCGTCCACTTCTCATCCACACCCGCAACAATCGTCAGCGGCCAAGGGAGCGGACCCCTGTCCTCGTAGACATAAGTCTCAACCAAACGGAAATCAGCCCGCAGTATCGGCATAAAAATATCCATCAGCTGCTTGTGCGCGAACAATTCCGCCGAGGTTGCGCCCATATCCAGTATTTCCTGTGCAAACTCATCGTCAGGCAGCTCGTGAATCGGCGCTTCCTTTCTTAATACTTCCGGTGCAGGGCGCCCCGAGAAGAACAGCGCTTCCGGCGGCTGCAAGCCTTGCTCGCGAATGAGATGGCATACCTCATACATAATCATGCCGCCCATCGAATGTCCGAACAGCCCGTAAGGCGTGCCGTCCATCTGCGCCTTCAGCCTCTCCAGCACATCCTTGGCAGCATCAGCCATTCCTTCATAGAATGGATCATTTGTCCGAACGCCTCTGCCTGCAAGCTCAAGCGGAATGACTGCTGCATGCGCAGCCAGCCGTTTCTTCCACTTCTCGTATATGACTGCCGAGGAACCGGCAAACGGCAAACAGAATAGCTTCATGCAATCCGCCCCATTTCCATTTTGATCACCTTATCCGCCATATCGAAATACCGGTCATCATGGGTAATGACGATGACGCACTTGCCTCTTGTCTTCAGGTCAGGCAACAGGTTCGTATAGAAAAACTCGCGATATTCCGGGTCCTGATCCGCCGCCCATTCGTCAAACAGGCAGATCGGCTTGTCATCCAGGTAACTGACGAGCAGCGCCAGCCGTTTGCGTTGACCAGAGGATAGCTGTGTCGTACTGAAACGGCCATCCTGAATTCGCACCTTGCTCTGCAAGCCAAGCAGCTTCAAATAGCCGTTGGCCTCCTCTTCCTTGGAGGCGAAGTCAATGCCGTACAAACGATCAAACAAGTAGGCATCGCTGAAAATAGTCGATACATGGCTCCCGATATCTCCGGCGCCCATCGCCTTGCCATTCAAGGTCACAACGCCGTCCTTGGGCTCATACAGTCCAGTTATGAGCTTCGCCAGCGTCGATTTGCCGCTGCCATTGCCCCCTACAATGAAGATCAGCTCGCCGGAACGAAACTCGTAATCGATCGGCCCGACAGCAAATGCCTGCTCTTCATTCTTGCGGTATTCATACCGCGCTTCCTCCAGCTTGAGTGTTAACTCTGATGCAGGTGAATCCAGCCGCACTTCCTCCCAAGGCCGTTCCTGGAATCCCGACAGGTCTTTGGAGAACTGCTTCATCCGGTTCCAGCTGATACGCGCCTGGAACAGCTCCGGCAAGGAGTTCAGAATCGAAGTAAGCGGACCGGCCATATACAGAAAGACGAATACGAAGCTGCGCAGCGATCCTTCCTGAATGCTGGCGAACAGATAGGGAAAGGCGAATACGACACATCCGATAACAGCGGCAAACAGCATATCGCCAATAACGACGACATTCGCAACTTTGCCCTCTGCCATAATTCGCTTGTCCCGGTAAGTCTCGCAGCTTGCTCCCATATTGTCCCGGAAATCGCGCGCCTTGTTCCGATGCAGGTAAAGCTCCTTAAAGCCATAAATCAGATCATGAATAAATTTGAAGAAAACGTTCTGGATATCTCTTGTTTCCTCCCACAGCCGATTCGCTGACTTGATCAGAGTGAAGAAGAGCATTGAAGCAAGCAGGACGACGCCAAGCGACAGCAGAAACCCTTCCATGCTTATAAATGCCAGGTATACGAAGCCGGCGGCAATGGTAACCGACCATGTGCCCATGCTGACCAGTTTGTTGGCGAAGCTGCTCACCGTTTCCGTATCGTTGTTCAAGCAGGTCTCGATCTTGCCTCGCTCCATCGTCTCCACATTCTCATAAGGCGCGTTCAGAATGTTGGAGATGACCTCCATCCGTTTGTCGTATACGATTCCATTGGTCATGCGAATCAGTCTCAGACGCAGCAAGCGCTGTCCGAATACGAAGAACAGCATGCCAAGGACGAAATAAGGCAGCATATGCAGTCTCACCGTTCCGCTGCCCGCAATGGCCGCGTTGACTACGAAGATCATGGAAGCATTGCCAATACCGCTCACAAAGCTGAGCAGCATCATGCTTCCATAAGGTCTCTCCTTCTCCTTCGGATAAAGCATGACCAGCGTCAGATGAACGCCAATGAGAAGGAGGGCAGCAAACAGAACAACAACCGCAAGCACGCCCGATGCCGGAGCATCCTGCCAGAAGGCTGATGCGGATTGCTCCGGTTCGAATAATCTTCTGCACTCATAGAGACAGAAGCCAAGCCAGCCGTAGAAGGCCGCAGCCAGCCCTATGTTATAGAGATTGCGCCAGCCGCTGCCCCCTCCATATCGCCGGGCTCCCTTTTTGATGCCAACAAGCGCAGCTCCAATGCTCCACAGCGCTGCAAGCATCGCCAATATAAATACACCGTTCCAAATCCATGATACGCTGGGCATATTGTCTCCTCGCCGGGATGCCGCCTTAAGCTAACAGGTTGCCTATCCCTTCCGCCGTATAAATCTGAATAGTTGCTGGAAAATGAAGGCCTTCAGCGCAAACCGCAACCGGATGTAGCGCATCCAGGTTATACCGCTTCATGTGATAGGGTGCCAGTTGCGTCAGCCCTTCGCCTACGACAGAGAAGGTGTTCAGTCCTAATGACAATCCAGTCCCAACCGCTTTCACATAGCTCTCCTTCATCGTCCATATTTCATAAAACCGTCTGATCCGCTCGCCCTCAGTCCCGCTCCGCAGCTCAGCCTTCTCTTCAGCAGACAAATATTGCTCCACCCAATCAAGCTCCTGCTGATGGATTTGTTCAACATCGATGCCCACAGGGACAGTAGAAACCGCGCACACGCACCAGAGTCCAGAGTGCGACAGGTTGTAATGCAGACCTTCCATCCCTTCCAGGTACGGCTTTCCGTATCCATTCTCTGCGAATTGCAGCTCGCTTCCTTGGCCACACTGGGACCAATCGGCGCGAATTGCCGCTCGCAGGAGCATTTCTGCCATGAGAGAACGCCTTGCATCCTCTTGATGATAGAATCGCGGAAGCCGCTCTCTTCGCCTGGACGAGCAGAGCGCCGTCAACCGCTGTTGCAGAGTGCTATCCAGCGGATGGGATACATTCACCGCGTAGATACGCATATGCTGCTCTACCGAAGAGGCAGGCTCCTCGCGTTGAAGCTCCTCTACCTTCAAACCAGATACTGCCGCCAGAGGTATTCGCCCCCCTATCCTACTGCTTGTAATAAATTCGAACATGATGAATCTGCCTCATTGGCATCATAGCTATTGCGAATCTATCATTGCTCTTGCGAATCCGTATCATAGCTATTGCGAATCCGTATCCTTGTCCAAACGGGTCGTATAGCCGCCAAGCTCGCGGATCGTGTAGCACTGCTGGAAGTCCTCGGGAGAAACGATCAATCCGCGCGACTCCATCTCGATCTCCAGCTTCACAGCCAGCAGCGAATGTCCGCCCAGTTCAAAGAAGTTGTCATTCACGCCGACCGTCTCAAGCGTCAGCAGCTCCTTCCACATCTCCACCAATTCCGCTTCAATGTCGTTGGCCGGCGGCTCATAGGCCGCTTCAGAGCGCACCTGCGTCTGCGGCTGCGGCAGCGCTCCGCGATCTACCTTCCCGTTGGAGGTGACCGGTATTTGCGGAAGCCGTGTAAAATAAGAAGGTATCATATACGCGGGCAGCTCCCCGCTCAAGTAATCGCGCAGCGCGCGTACAGGAAGCTCCTCTTCCGCAGCATAATAAGCGCTAAGCACCTTCTGCCCCGAGCTGTCTGTGCAATCAATGACGACGCATTGCTTAATGGACGGATGTCCAAGCAGCTTCGCCTGGATTTCTCCAAGCTCAATGCGGTAGCCGCGGATTTTGACCTGATGATCCACTCTCCCGAGAAATTCAATATTGCCGTCAGGCATCCATTTCGCCAGATCCCCCGTTCGGTACATGCGCGCACCCTTGTCGGATACATACGGATCAGGCAGAAACCTTTCCTTGGTCAGCGACTCCAGATGATAGCCGCTTGCCAGACATTCGCCCCCGATGAACAGCTCGCCCCGCGCCCCGATTGGGCATGGCTGCAGGTTTCTGTCGAGAATATAGTAGCGGGCATTACGGATCGGCTTGCCATAGGGAATGCTAACCCACTCTGGCGCTATTCCCTGTACTTCATAACAATTCGACCATATGCAAGCCTCGGTAGCCCCGCCCAGCGCAGCAACGCGAGCGCCTTGGAACATCCGCTGCATATCATCCGGCAGCGTCAGTGGAATCCAGTCTCCGCTTAGCAGGAACAGGCGGAGAGGCGCAGCCTCCCCTTCATATTTCTCGAAGAAAGGCACGCTTTGGGCAAGCGCTGCCGGCGCCGAATCCCAGATCGTAATTCCGCTCTTGAATAATCGCTCCGGCCATGTCTCCGGACGGCGGACCTCCTCCTCCGAGACGATGTCAATGCTGCCTCCGGCGGCGAACATGCCGAACATATCGTAAACCGACAAATCGAAGCAGATAGAGGTAATAAAGAAAAGGCGATCCTGCTCATTAACGCCGAAGGTTCCGTTAACCCAGTCAATAACATTCACGACCGGTCGATGGGATACGACGACGCCCTTAGGCGTACCCGTCGAGCCTGAGGTGAACAGCACATAAGCCGTTTGCGCGGGATCGGCCGCTATCGCCAGCGGTGTCCGCTCCTTCTGCTCCAAATGCCAGCCAGTCGAGAATGGCTGCGACGGCGCTGCCGCTGCAGTCTCCGCCTGTGCGGATTTCACCATGACGACATCATAGCGGTATCTCAGCTCGTTCTTGAAGCCCTTCGTACGCCGCCGGATCTCCACCGACATGCCTGGGAACTGCTTGGCAAAGCCATGAAAGAAGTCCTCGTGGCAGTACAGAATTCCATCCAGATTCGTTCGCGTCTTATAGAAGGTTCCATGATTGCGCTTGAACTCCTCAAGCGAGGCGCGAAATGTCTCCTTGGACGCTTCATCCGGCACATCAGCTACGATGAGAGCTCCGCCTGGACGAAGCAGTCTGACCGCTTCCCTTAATACCTTCTCCAGATACAGATAGCCGTTAAAAAATTGGATCGTGCTCGGCAGCAGCACCGAATCATAGCTTTCGCTCGCCATGCTGGCCGTCTCTTCTGCGAAGCCAGTAACAAGCTCAATGTTCGTCTTGCCCTCCTGCTCCACAGTTCCCTTATTGCGCTCCTGTGTCACTGACGAGGGGTCTAGGCCCGTATACTGCCGATAATCATTCGCCAGATCAAACATAACAAGCCCTGAGCCGCAGCCGATTTCAAGGGCGGCCTTGTCCGCTCCCGTGAATGGACGAGCCAGCTCCAGCACCCGCTGCTTATACTCCTCAACATCCGCCTCCGTCAAATAGATGCCGGTATACGAGCTGACGAAGCCGCCTGCAGAGATATGATCCGTTGCTCCTGCTGACAGATCATCGAACATTTTGACAACGAGCTCGCGGTCCGAATTGCCGCCTTCCGGCTCCGGTCCAGCTTCGTCAAGCAGAACAACCTCCGTCAGCCGCGAGGATCTCCACAGCAGATCAGCGACAGGCGTGAACAGCTCGCGCATCGTTACCAGATGCGATGCGCCCACTTCCTCCAGCACCGTCTCTACTCGCCGCTTCGGCCATGATGCATCCATCGGAACATATGCCCCTCCAGCCTTGAGAATGCCGAGCAGGCCAATGACCATCTCGAAGGAGCGTTTGGCCAGAATAGCCACTCGAACCTCTGGTCCAACACCAATGCGCTGCAGTCTGCGAGCCAGCTGATTCGAGCGTTCGTCAAGCTCTCTATAGGTCATCGCCTTGTCCTGGCATACAGCCGCAGTTGCCTCCGGTGTACGAGCCGCCTGATTCATGAACAATTGATGCAGCGTCGTATCGCTGGGATAGGCTCCCCTCGTATCGTTGAATGCGTTCACGACCTGCTCCCACTCCGGGGAAGCAAGCATATCCGCCTCCCCGATTGGGGCGTCAGGCTCGGACAGCAGCCGTTCCATTACGCGCTGCCAATGCGCCGCGACGCCCTGTGCCAGCGAATCAGAATAACGGCTTCTGTTATACCTGATTTCCAGCTCGAATCCCGACTCCGTCTCTTCGAAACGGAATTCAAAATCCGTCATAGCCTCGTCCAGGAAACGCGGGGTTTGGAGACGATCAAAGCCTACTGCGATTGGAATACGGCAGTCTGCATCATTGACATTGCCCCAGCCTGCGTCCTGCACCAGCTGGGAGAACGGATAATTCTGGTGATCCAGAATGTCGACCAGCGTGCTTTTGAGCCCGTTCAAATATTCACGGAATGTTGCTGCTCCCTTGGGCTCTGCAGGAAATACCAGCAATCGGTTCGTCTGGCCCGGTGTCTCGGCCAGCTCGAAGACCGGCGTTACGACCAGCACCTCTGCACTATGCGCATACTTCTGCGCGACCAATTGAACGCCGCTTAGCAGAATGAGGTAGGCCGCGTAATCCGAGGTTCCCGACATCGCTTTGATGCCGCTGGCTAGCTCTTCACTGAAAGACATGCGCCAGATTGCGAGCGATCCGTCCCCCTCTGCCGATTCAGCATCTGTTCCTCTGCGATCCTCCGGGAAACGAGTCAGCTCGCGATCTCCCTGAAGCATTTGCAGCCAGAATTCCTTCTCATTGTCCAACTTTCCGCTAGATAATATTTTTTGGATTTCCAATGCATCGATTGACATTATGATCCTCCCCTTGTTTCTAGTTGTCTGTCACTAAGCAACCCCCTGCCTAGCTATGCGATTGGACCTTTACCCTCATTTCTTTGTTTTAGCGACTGCTCATACTGCTCCAGCATCTCGCAGACCAGAGGGACCTCTTTCTCTCTAAGCTGTCCCATCCGCTCGATCATCTGCTCCAAATACATGTTGTTGAAGCTGAGCAAATATTTGAGCATCATATTTCTTGTGACTAATGTGAACTGCTCCAATTCCTTGTACCCGTTCACGATAGAGGGACTGAATTCGAAATGGCCATGCTCGGCCATATAGGACAAACGTTTGCACATCATTTTTTTATGCTCCCAAATAATATGGAACGGACGATGATCGACGATGGTTTGTCCATCAATATGTCTCCGCAGCAGATTTTGCAGCTGATCGTACACATCTACCCCCCAGTAATAAGGGCTCGTTCTGCGAAAGGCGGATTCCGGCATCCGTGTATGGTCGGATTCCTCGCAGTCAACAAAATCTCTGAGCTGCTCCATGATCCATGGAAGATTGAAATCGTAGCATGCCTTCGTATCCTCATTCAGCCGAAGCAATCTTGTGAAATTCGTGTAGAAGAAATCCGAGGTTTCAAACCCCTTGAACGCCTCGTCGATAAGATCGTAATCGAACCATGCAGTGGAATAGCTTTGATTGGAGAAATAGCCGCTCATCAGAAACAATCTTTTCTCGTCGTCATAGCCGCTGAACATAACGGAATGCGGATTGCTCAGATTCTGATAGGCGACCGCTCCGGGAATATAGAACTCATCCACATAGGTCCATACATAGAAGTTGCGGTCAATGGAATCCCGGACGAAATCGATAAAAGAAGGCGAATAGTGGAGAATCGTATCCCGCGTGAAGCGCTGAGAGCCCTGGAAGCAAGGGATGAGATGCTCTTCTGCCGTCTGGGTGTAGTAATCCATATCACTGGTAGGACCCCAGTCCCGCAGACAAATTTGAATGTAGTTGCTGTACACCCATCGCATCGCATCCTCATCGGTATACATCACAGACAGGGCGAAAGTGAAGTGCGTGTAAGCAGTAATATCTGGCGTTGCTATAGGCAAAATCCGGCTGGCACACATTCTATAGTTCCTCCCTCATTCACTAGAATTGAAAATCCATCGCGCTCTTGAAAGCAGTAATCGGCCGGTATTCTTGAACAAGATCCAATTCGCTGATCCGTACATCAGCATCTGCGACCAGCTTCTCCAGAAGGAGCTTATAGTCACCAGCCAGCTTCCCGATTGTGGATCCCTTGAATAAGGAGCTCGCATAGGTAACCCATAACAGCAATCCTTGCTCGTTCTCCCATGCCTGGAACACGAGATCGAAGCGGGTCAATTGCTCTGTCAGCGTATAAGGCCGGAATGAAATGCGATCTGTTTCTGTGATCGACACATCAAGATTTTGCAAGACGAACATCGTATCGAACAATGGATTGCGGGACGTATCATGCAGCTTCATCCGGCGCACAAGCCGTTCGAATGGATAATCCGCATGCTCATAATCCTCCAGCATCCGTCGCTTGACCTCCTCCGTGAAGGCTCTGAAGGTCAGTTCGCCGCGAGGCTGATTGCGGTGTGCCAACGTATGCACAAACATGCCGACCATGTCCATTGCCTCGGGATGATCGCGCCCTGCATGCAGGGAACCAATGACCCAGTCATCGTTTCCTGTCACCTTCGACAGCAGTACATAATAGGCAGCCAGCATCGTCACATGCAGCGTTGCGTCACAGCGCTTCGCCAAATCTTGAATGGCCCCGGCAAGCTGCTCATCCCACTGATAGGATAGCGTCTCGCCTTCGAATCGGCGTATTCGCGGACGTGGATGATCTACGGGCAGATCAATCGCAGCATCGAAATTCGCGAACCTCTGCTCCCAGAATGTCTCCTGGTCCTCTGGCAATTCACGGTCATTCATCCATTCGCAATAATCCTTATATTGAATCGCGAGCGGCGGCAACTCCTCATTGCCCAGCAGCGCGGTCAAGTCATTCATAAGAACGCCAAGCGACAGCCCATCCGCAATAATGTGATGAAGCTGCAGGAACAGCATCTTCCTTCCATCTGCAACATGGACAAGAGAAGCTCTTAATAACGGCGGCTCCTTGAGGTCGAACGGAGCAGCAAGGCGTTGCGATAGATCCGCAATGCCTTCAGGCTCCTCATAGCGCTGATCAAGCCCAAACCGTACTGCATCATGGACAATCTGCACAGGCTCGCCGTTATCCCAACCAAACGAAGTACGAAGCGGCTCATGACGCTGAATTAATGCGTTGAATGCCCTCTCCAGCTCCGCAGCCTCGATCTGACCTTCCAGCCAAAAGGCAAAGGGCAAAATATAAAGCGTACTGTCGCTGCGCCCGCTCTCTATCGTGAACACCCTCCGCTGCGCAGGCGACATTCGGAAACCGGTTTCCTTAAAGGGTGCGCAAGGTATTGACTCGACAGCAGCCGAGCTGCTCGCTTCACCATCAATCCAGGCGGCCATTGCCGCAAGTGTAGGATGGTGAAACATCTGTTCAAGCGGCATGTTGACGCCGAAGGTCCGATGCAGCATGGCAGCAAGCTTCGCAGCTTTCATGGAATGTCCGCCGATCTGGAAGAAATGATCCTCTCGTCCAATACGGCTCGCGCCAAGCAATGAAGCCCAATGCTCCGCCAGCGCAAGCTCCGTTCTGCTCTGCGGCGTCTGAAAGTCCGGCCTGTCCATGCGTGCAAGGGCATCCCCTGCCGATGGCAGCGCCTTGAGATCCGGCTTCCCGTTCGGAGTCAGCGGAATTTCCTCAAGCTGCGCCCAATACGTCGGCACCATATGGCCTGGCAGCGCAGCCGTCAATGCAGCTCTCAATTCCGATGGAGGAAGCTCACCACCACTCTCGACCACATAATAGGCGAACAGCGCCGGCTCTCCGCCTTCGTCCGCCTTCACTGCGACAACGGCATCCTTCACATGGGGCTGATTGATCAGAATGTGACGAACCTCTTCCGTCTCGATCCGATATCCACGGATTTTAACCTGCTGATCAAGACGCCCCAGAAACGCGATGCTGCCGTCACCCGTCCAGCGTGCAAGATCACCTGTCCGGTAGACTCT
Organism: Paenibacillus plantiphilus; assembly: GCF_927798095.1. Taxonomy (GTDB): domain Bacteria; phylum Bacillota; class Bacilli; order Paenibacillales; family Paenibacillaceae; genus Paenibacillus_Z; species Paenibacillus_Z plantiphilus. The sequence continues at coordinate 83,204 of NZ_CAKMMF010000011.1, forward strand.
TGTACCACCTATGGGCAATACTACGAACCGTTCATCAGTCATCTCCGGCTTATTCCAATAGCCACGCGCCAGACCGGTTCCAGCTACGCACAGCTCCCCTGCAACACCTGCTGGCAACGGCTGCAAGGCGTCATTGACGATCCAAACCTGCATATTAGGCAGCGGCTTGCCGATCGGGATGATCGAAGAAGTCGGCTGCTTCTCCAATCGGCTGTTCCATACCGTTGCGCATACCGTCGTTTCAGTTGGACCATATGCGTTTATATACGTTGTGTGAGTCTGCCATTGCTGAAGCAAGGCAAGATTGGATTCCGAGCCTGCCGTGATGAGCATCCGCAGAGCGTTGGCGCTCTTCGGCTCCAGATAGACAGCATAGGTTGGAGGCAAAGTGGCTACCGTTACTTCACTCTCCTGCATCCATTGCTGGAAACGGCTCATGTCTCCGATAATATCCGGTGTCGCAATATGAAGCGCTGCTCCAAGGAGCAAAGCCATCGTTATCTCCCAGATCGATGCATCGAAGGAGGAACTGGCGAATTGAACAATTCGATCCTGCGGTGTAATTCCCAATTCACTGCGGAAGTAAGCCTGCAGATTGGCGAGGCCGCGATGCTCGACCATCACTCCTTTGGGCAAGCCTGTCGAGCCCGATGTATACAGCAGATAGGCCAAGTCGTCAGCAGCAACGGACGGCAGCATGTCCGCACGATAGGAACGGGCAAGCTCCTCTTCCCACTTGTCAACGTCAACCGCCATGCCTGGGAAGCTGTCGATAGAGGTCCTCTGACCGCTATAGATCAATGCTGCCGCCTGGCTGTCCCCAAGCATGAAATCAATGCGTGAGCGCGGGTAGTCAGGATCGACGGGGATATAGGTACAGCCTGCCTTAAGTACACCTAAGAATGCTGCAATCCACTCCGTTGAACGATCCAGCATAACCGCAATTCGGTCGCCTTGCCTAGCATCTCTGCCAAGCAGCAACCGCGCAATGCTGTCAGAGCGCGCATCGAGCTCGCCATAGGTTAATCGGCCTGTTGCCGTTACTACGGCCAGCCCTTCCGGCTGTTGGGCCGCAATATGCCCAAAGCCGCTATGAAACGTTCCGTTCGCTTCATAGGGCATCGAGGTATCATTCCAAATCCATTGTCTTGCAATTTCTTCTGGGGAGCGCAATTCTACTTCCGAGAGAAGGAGTTCCGTATCGAAGGAAGCTTGTTCAAGCACGATTAAAAAACTATCTGAAAGCGCTTGCATTATGAGATGGCTGTATGTCGAGGTGTTAAATTCGATTGTACATCTCCATGCGCCTTGCTCTGTGTCTTGAATGCTTATAATAAAATCCGATTCGTCTCTCTCTTCAGACGATAGTATGAATTCCCTCCCATGTAGTGGTTCATAAATAAAAACAAATGAATTGCAGCCCTTTGGAAAAATAGATTCGCTCGCTTCCCTCCCCTTGTACCATTGATACTTATAGGCTTCCTGAACCGTTCCATGCACAGCCTTCATCATTTGTTTAAATGTGGCCGTATGCTCAGGCCTCTCGGTGCAAATCGGAATTGTCCGCCGTTCCTGTGTCCCTTCGTCGCGTTCAGGCAGAACAGGCACAGCCAATGCTATATGCTGCAGCGAAGGCGTCATCGCATACAGTACCGCCTTCATCACTGTTAATAAACATACAAAGCGCAGCTCTGCGCGTTCCTTGCAAAATCGATCCATTCGAGCAGCTGTCTGCTCCTGAATGGTAAATTCTATTCTGTCCTTGCCAATTGCTCGACCTAACTCATCTGGCTGGATAGGGGGTACATTCGCCCAGTCGCTCATTTTTCTCGACCAGTAACTTTCCGCTTCCCAAATATCGGTTCGCTCATCCAGGGTACGAGAATTCATCCCAGTATCATCTCCCTATCATATGGAGTTATACACATTCGCAATACATCAGCCAGATTTAGTAACCTCCCACGATTCGCTAAGTTTCGATATACAGAACCAGCTTTAACAGATTTTATTCACCCCTATATTACCGAACAAATCAAGATTCGGTCAATAACGTTTTTCCGGCTCGCTGCGATCCGTTTTTTATTTGTAAAATCAAGGTTTATAAGCCGAAAAACTTACATGACACATTAATTGACAATGATAACAAAAAAGCCCTGCCCACCTCCTGAACGGTAGTGAACAGCGCTTTCATTCGCGTTTATATGCGTTTATTTGCTATAGTTGTCCCTGCATCAGACGGGAAATTACTGCCCCTAGATCCTCAGGTTCATTTGCATAATTATACATACCAAGAAAGGTCTGCGTCGCTTCCTCGCTGCTGCCGATCAGCCTGTTAACAGCAGCCTGTTCTTCTGTTGCAGGAACATTTTTCGTGAACTGGCAGGCCATATGGAATCTCGACATCATCTTCGATCCCATCTCCTGCTCATAGGACCTCGCCATCTCTTCCCAAGCGGATTCCCAGTCATTAGCGGAAGTGAGAATACGTGTCAATACCCGGCTGCCGTAGAGTGCGTCATGCTGCCCTTGCCCGACTGCGGGATCTTTGAATGAAAGCGCGTCGCCAAGCAGCGCCCAACCCTTGCCCATCCCCTGATGCCAATCATTATCATAACCCAGCAGCCCTCTGATTGGCAACGCGACACGCGACTCCGCTAGCCGTTGCGGGAAGGAGCTGCTGGTGCTCCCAAATTTAGCGTCGACGAAGCTGCGCATCGCCTGCTCGGGATCGATTGTGAAACGGTTTCTCCAATGATGATCATCCAACGGGAACATGACGCCTACTACAAACAGATCATCGCTAGTGGGAAAAACAATAGCGAGATTCTCCCCGATTTTGTAGAATTCCACACAACGCTCTCCTTCTTGGCGGTAGTCCGCCACGTAGGCCACATAGGATGCGTAATCAGTCGGCACACACATTTGCCGCTGGCTTCCAACAAGGCCTCGCACGACGGAATTACGTCCATCAGCTCCTACGACAAGACGGGCGGTAAACCGCTCTGTTCTGCCATCTCTGTAGCAGCCGACAACACCGGCAACCCGATCCTCTTCCTTGATGACATCCGTCACGCGAAACCCTTCAATCCCGACTACTCCCCTCTGCTCGCAAGCATGCTGGAATAAAATATGATCCAGATGTGTCCGCCTGATGCATAAGCATTCGCTCTCGCCATTCGTCTCCGGATATTCTCCATCTATAATGGTATCATCGAATTGAATATGAGCCCGTCTGTAGGTTGGTGTTCCCGTCTCCAACAGTCGATCCATAACCCCCATCTCTCTAAGCATAGCTAACGAATTGCTGAAGAAGTTATGCGTGGATAATATGTCGCTCGGGAAGCTCCCCTTGTCGAGCAAAAACACGCTGAGTCCGGCTTTGGAGCATTCATACGCCAATGATGATCCTGCAATTCTCGCTCCTACAATAATGACATCAAAGCTGGTCGTCCGTTCCACAAAATCCCTCCTGTCATAATTGGAACCTGCTCCCATATTACCCTTCTTCTTCGTCATATGACCAGTTACTGCGGTCACTAAGCCCGTCATCTTTTCACTTGCAATGACGCGCAGCTGCAAGGGCGAAACGGCGATTTGGGCCGCCTGCAGGGAGGGCTGGATATAAGAAAAAACCGCTCCACATGGAAGCGATTTTTTTCAATAATCCTTTAATTGGGTTTCATTCATGCTCTGAGAAACATTGTCAGGCAAAGCGATAATAAATCAATACAAAGATTGACAAGGCAAATAGAAAATTAAGAGAGACGAAGATCATCTGATCAATCTTTCTTTTGTGCATATCAACCGGCGGCTTATAGAAGCTGACACCCTCGATAATAAAAATGATAAGAACGATATGAATCATGAAATGACCGACCAGCTCGGTCATACCGAACAGCATCGTCGTCGATATGAAAATCCCTGTCAGGACAATCGAAAGCAGCCGATTCAGAATGCCGACGACGAGCAAATAACCGACGACAAATTCGATGAATGCAGCCATCACTACGAATGCATCCGGGGCAAATCCGAATGTCGGGACACCATGATTTTCAATGATATCAAGCGCCATCGCCGGGAACACCCATTTCTCCACTGCCACCCAGCACAGAGACAAGCCTGTTCCCAGATAGAGGATCGGCATTCCCCAATTGTGGGCCTTTGTTTTTTCCAGCAGCAGCGCCCCGATAATTGCCAAATAAAAGCCGTAGTCCAGCATGTGGAATAGCCCTACAGCCAGCATCAGCTTGACCAGCAGCCATAGTGTGACGAGCGCCCCGGCCTTCGTTGCCCAATGATGCGGGATCAGGAGCAGTACGATGGCTGACCATAAAAGGATGCTCTCAAGCTGCGAGGAGATCTCGAATTCCGGTACAAAAAGCGATCCGGACAATACCTGAATCAGCAATGCTGCGGCTAAGCCCAGCTTCAATATTAGCATGGAATGGAGGCGCAATTGATCCAGCCTGCTATCGACCTGCACCATAAGCTTCCATTTGGACAAGGCGGGCAATACCTGTGTCAACACAGCGAGCAGCACTGCTACGAACAGCGCAATACCCATGAATAGAGGGGATAGGATGTGAATAATCGTTTCCTTCTCCGGCACCAGATCCGTAAACCACTTTACATGCGCCTCTGCCACTGCAGCCCCGGAGCAGAAAAAAATAATAATAGCGAGTAGAATTCCAATTCCCTTATTAACAAGTATCATCCTCTCTTTAATTATTCCATTTATTATAACATGCAAAGTATAATTATTCTGTTATTTCCTCTATAAAGGCCCTCGTCCACGTGCTATACATGCAATACATGCAATACATGCAATACATGCAATACATGCAGGCTCTGCTGTCACGGCAAGATTTGCAATTGCGAGCCGCACTCCCCTACTATTTAATGGTATCTATTAATTGTTGTACTGCTTTTGAAATAAATGCTGCCAATCTGTCCCCATCTCTGCTGGTCGAGCTCATTTTCTCAAATTTATTGAAGACATCCAGTGGAATATATGCCGTTGTCTCATATCCAAACGAAACCTGAGCGTAGCTTCTATTCGAATCCTCAAAGTGATTCGCAAAGCTGGCATCAAAGCTGCTAACATCTATTAAACCAGAATAGGTCGTTTTGAATAACTGCTTCAGCTCATCCCAATTGTGCCGTTTCCATTGTTTCGTGATATTCCTGAACAGATCCCTACATTGATCCTTGCTGCTCCCATAATGTTGTTCATAATAATCCATAAGGAAATATTCATGAAAAATTGATGATTGAAAGTGTGCCAGCCTCAAATACGGTTCTGTAACTAGATCAAGAGCATGTCCTTCGACAGTCAATGAATCGGCGTATATCCATGAGAAATCGTTGATCGTCTTATTAAGCAAACAATCCCCTTGCCACTTCGTATCACCGCTCCATATCGTAATCATTAACCTCTTCGAATCATAATCCATAGCTATCTGGGCTTCGCTGGCAAAATCACAGTCCAACGGGACAATAATCCTGCCCGCATATTTCATTGTATCATCGTCATTCTCACAACAATTCTGAGTCAGCTTTAATATACGTTTATCAATGGCAGCTTCATTTGCTTTAGTGATTTCCAAGTCAGAAAGCCTAGCAACTGGGAACCATGCTTGATAATTATTTTCTAGATGGCTAATATAGTGTGCCAGAATCGTATTGTGATTAGAGCCTGTTAAACTATGCACATCCTGCAGTACTGCAATAACCTCTTCCCATGACCCATCCAACAGTTCGCGGTCAGGGACGTTTCCGCCTTTCCTTTCTACAACCGAAATAATACTGTCGACCTGCTGCTTGAGCTGCATGCGAGCGTCGGATGCATTTCGTTTAACTTCAATAACTACAAGGGTGTCTTTACAGCTGATGACAATATCAGTGATCAACTGATGATTATTGTCTTTCTTATTCTCGATAATGTCTACGGGCGCAGCAGTAGTAAGTGTAATCCCGATAACCGTTTGTGGATCAGGATAGCTGTCAACGATTTTACTTATTTGTTGTTGAATGCCGATTTCTTTATCCTCTTGTTTTTGAGGTTTGGGAACTATGCAGCCTGACTTTTTCTCCTGACACTTTGCATTAACATAATCAATAAACCGATCGAGGAACAAATGATTCTCATTAAGCAATATAGCCAGCCCACTAGAAATATTATTCTCAATAGGCAGCGCGCCTTTTTGCGTGTAATGCTCAAATATATTTAAATGCCTGTTATTGTTAAACATCTATTCACTCCTGCCACTGACATAAAAAATAAACCCGCCATCCGGCGGATTATGATCAAAGCTTAAAAAACAATTTTTTAAACAGGCCGATGACTTCCTTTTTTTCTCCGTCCTGATTAAACGAGAATTTGGAAAAGAAGATGTAATCGTTTCTTTCCAGTCCCACAAGCGAGAGAGACAGCTTGACCATTAATTTATTTTCATTCGTCTTCTCAGCAAGATAATTGGCAACATCCTCTTCATTCGGATTCGTCACTGCTAACAATATAGCTAAGGTTCCTAGTATTACATATTTTTTGAATGATGATTTCTCTCTAGGTTGTGAGATGTTCAACACTGCCTTCCTCGAATTCTGCTGCTTGTTATATTAAATTATCATATCGTGTGGAGATATGTATACAATAATATAAGACTGGCACCCATAGACAGAGATTGTTGGAGAATGCAATCGTAACGGCTTAATTAATCAAGCACTAATTTTGAAGTTAAGCCTTTTTTAATTATCTTTATTTTCAAGCTCTAAAAGTCGATTGAGCAGATGCAGGAATACTTTATTTTTAATCGCTATCGCCCATAAGCCATCGCAAAATCGTTCTTGCCTCACATAATAAGTTAATATTGCAGCGACCAGCCGTTGATCGGCACATCTGATGGTGTCCTCTTGTCCTTCTTCCATAGAAACACCATATAATTTGATCGTCTCCAAGTAATGATAGTCGAGAAGATCAGTGCTACTACAGATCTTAATAAAATCAAGCACTTGCTGATCATAGATCGGGTATGAGAAAGTTAGAGTACCAGCCGCATCCTTTTTACTGCCACTCCAACGAATAACCTCTTCTTCCGAGACGGTCTCAAAATATGGAATGAATTCATAGAGTCGTTCATATTTCTTCATATCATTATCCTTTCAATAGAATATTTCGATCCAAATTGTAGGTCATTATTCCACGGTACCTTCATGCAACAAGGACTATGAAGAAAGAAGCATCTCAAACGATTGGTCAATTAATTCTGAACATCCGATCGTGATCCGTCACGAGTGACGAGATCGCTTTTTTCAAATTTCAACAATATAAAACTTTCTCCCCTGATTTAAATTAACCCATTCAAAATCATGTTTTCCTGATAGAACCACAAAGTCATAATGATTGTTTTGACCTGTCGGTTTATACACTTCACCGTATACGGACTTCTCATCTCTGAAGAATCTATAAATACCAGAATTGTGTTTTCCTTCATAAAATGGTTTGTCACTCACCAAAGCTACGGCAGCGGTTTTATTGAAACCAAGTTCCTTCAATTGCTCCATGAACCTAATATCCTTTACAAAAGAATACATCTGCTCTGGATACTGTCCGTTCAGTGGATACTTAAGCTCAACTGCATATTTTTCTTTCTTGTCTTCTGAAAAGATCGAAATATCAATCTCCTTCTTGATTGTTTCCCGTTTATCCATAGCGAAGAAAGTTACATTGCGTTCAAACTGCACTTTATACGTTGGAAGTACCGCCCTTAAGTATATCCCAAGTTCATGCTGTAAACTAAACTCATTATAGATATCTATTTGATTAACGTTAACGCTTTGAAAAAAATCAGATATTAGCTTCTTAAGATCAAGCATTTTATCACCTCACTCTTCTTGTTCTGCAAAAACATATTCATTCCTTCAAAACAAATTAGAGAAGTGCTTGATAGGAGCGAATCAAGGATTCATCTTCAAACAGCAGATGATCGATTTCTTCGGCTTCCACTTGTTTCTTGAGCTGAGCGAATGTTTGCTTGCGGAAAAGGGCTTGGGCATCCGCATCGGCTCTGACCAGCGAATAGGTCGCTTTGGTAAAGCTGAAGTTCATGCGTCCTAGCATCGCGCTGATGCCACGTACGCTCATGGTGACACCAAACGTCATCTTGATCCACTCGGCTACCAGCGGAAGCGTCCAGGTGTGACGCGCTTCAAAGCCAACATCGACTGGGGTTTTCTGCTCCAGCATGGCGCCCAGTTGGCTGCGTTGTTCATCCGTGAGCTTTGTCGGTTGTCCGGGAGAATGATCCATTTCCAGCCCGGCAAGACCACGTTCTTGATATGCTTGCCAATAGAGGCTGATCGTTTGGCGCGTGCGATTGAGTAAATGACCAATCTCCTCAAACGAGTGACCTTCAAAACGAAGGCGGACCGCCAGGTATCTCTCGTAAAGCCGTTTATCTGATGTTTCAACTCCTCAATTCCGACATACGCTCCTCTATTAAAATCAAATAGACTTCCCTCAACGTTCGATTTGAACGCGCGAGAAGTCTACAGAGTTATTCATTCCACTTTTTCAGTCCATTAACTTAGCTTTCACAAGCAATCTTTCTATAATAACCGCAGTTTCCGCTCTAGTGAGGGTAGCCTTCGGTGCAAGAGTAGTCGCCGATCGACCTGTCATTAGACCCAAGCTTACGTTCAATTGAACGGCGCTTTGCGCATAACCTGACACGGAGGAAATATCCGAATAACCGGATAAATCAATTCCTGAACCCGCTGTGTCAGCCAACTGCGTTAGCACAGCCACTCTTGCAAAAATCACCATGGCTTGCTCCCTTGAAATCTTATCATTCGGTCGGAAGCTGCCATCCGGAAACCCGGTAATCAGTCCATGTGTGGTTGCCGTTTGGATAGCTTGATAATGCCAAGCATCAGTTGCGATATCCGAATGTTTAGATAGTCGATCAGCATTCTCCAGACCTAATGCACGCACGATCATACTTGCGAATTCGGCTCTCGTCACTTGCCCATCGGGATTGAAATTCGCACTGCTTTGCCCGCTTACAAGCAATCGATTAGCCAGATTAGCGATCGAACTTTCAGCCCAGTGTCCCGAAATATCTGTGAACTGATTCTGAATAGAAGGACTTGGTGCCGGACGCAATATCGGACTTGGTGTCGGACTTGGTGTCGGATTTGGTGTCGGATTTGGTGTCGGATTTGGTGTCGGATTTGGTGTCGGATTTGGTGTCGTACTTGGTGTCGGACTTGGTGTCGTACCCGTGCCCGAACCTGCATCTCCACCTGCGCCAGTACCCGAGCCAGTACCAGTACCAGTACCTGTATCAGGGTTTGTTACTGGCGCCGAGGCGACGACAACAGTCAACGTTACCACTTGATCAGTCATTTGATCTGCGCGGAATGTAACCGTCACAGGATAAGAGCCAGCGGCAAGTCCAGCGATTGGAGTGACCTCTACGACTGTAAGATCTCCAACTACTAATTGAGTCGGGATCGTCCCTGCTGTGAAGTTCACCGAGTCAGATACATCGATTGAAACATTTTGTAAGTCTTGATTTCCATCATTCAAAGCTGTCAGTACAAATTTCCCTGCACTTGCATCTGCATATTGATGTGCCAGATTCGCATTGAGTCGATCCGCTGTGACGTTCAATTGATACAGCGGAGCAGGCTGTATAACAACGCTGATCGTCTCTGTTAGTGATCCCGCAGCAGACTCAACCGTTAATGTAACCGGATAAGTACCCGCCGCCACATTCTCAATTACACTTAAGTCGAAGCTACCACTCGAATTTGCCGGTATTGAAGTCGGAATAGTACCTACTTCAAGCACAGAAGGATGAGATACGCTAACCGTAGGAGTCTCATCACGGTTTCCGTCATTTTGCAGCGTGACAATAATTATTCCATCATTCGTTGTATAGCCATGTGGTAAATTCAAGCTGCGCTTATCCAGTGAAAGATTCAAATTGTACACAGGAAGATCGGATACTGTAAGCTTCAACGACTGACTCTTATTGATACTGTTCGCTGCAGACGTAACTGAAAGCGTTACGTTATATTCAGCAATAGACATACCAATAGTAGTCGGTGTCGCAATAACAGACACACTCTGTCCAACAGTTAAATTTGAGGAGATTGTATTTAATGTAAACGAGCTTGCATCTGCTCCTTGAAGAGCAACAGCTAGATCATTCAGGTCGCGATTACCCGTATTCTCGATGGAAACAACCAATTCTCCACTCGAAACATTCGTATAATCATCTGAAATCGTGACATTATTCTTCACCGCAGTAAGTGTCACATCGTAACGAGGTGTTTCGTCAACAGTAATCGTAACTGTTCTCGTTATTGTACCTGCTTCAGACTCAATCGTTAGCTGATAGTTATATGTGTTGCCAGGCTGCAATGTTCCTGTCGGTGTAATCTCAATTGTCGCTGTATCCACCATCTCAATTCGTGCAGGAACGGAGGAAAGTGCAAAATTCTGAGTATCCGACAATGCTACGGATAACGTTTCGATATCGCGATTCCCTGTATTCTCCAAGGCCAATATGACCTTCGCGTCATTCGCGCTGGCATAGTTATGTGCAAGCTGAATTTGATTTCGGTCTACTTGACCATCTAATTCATAGCGTGGAACATCGGTTACTTGATAGGATATTGTCTGCGTTTTCGTAATATTGCCAGCCCCAGATGTTATTATGACATCTGCTGTATACGAGCCTATAGGCTGATTCGCGGCAATCAATACTTGTCCGGTCATCGTTTCGCCCACTGCTAAATTATATGAAGGTAGACTTCCAACAACAGTAGGGTGACTACTTAATTGCAGATCTGTTATGTCTGTGTCCCCTGTATTCGTTATCGTCACCGTAATCGGAGTCACATCCGATGCATCATAGCCTTCAACTACATTAAAGCTTGTCGCAGAATATACGACGTCAACCTCATAGCGAGGAATGTTTATCTGATAAGCATATGGCCCAAAGGTCCTCTTAGACTGCGGCTGATCGACCTTGGTCGCATCGCTATAGGTCACTTCTACATAAATTCTATTAACACCAGCGCTTAGATCGGACAAGTCTAAAGTATTAGCCGTCTGTCCACTTATTTCTTGCGGCACACCATTCGTATCTTCCTTAAACCATTTATAAGACGGCGTAGAGCCTGCAGCATTCGGATCATTGGCGGTGTCAACCGTAATGACATTCACACCCACTTGAGTGCCATCATACGGCCCCGGTTGCTGTGGGACTGTTACAGCAGGATTCGGATATTTCACATAAGTCCCGCTCGAGTATCCATTATAAGATAGTGAGACCTCATGGATGGTATTGTTCTTATTCAAGAGCAACAACGAGTTGTTATATTTTACAATATCGACAATATTCGCTGAGGACAAGTCAGCTTGATACGTCCAGATAATGCCGTCAATTGATGTATATACATTTCCGTCCTTACCTAGTGCAGCATAGAGGCCATTGACGAATACTAGCTTGTTCAGCTCAAAGTTGGCTGAAGGAATGCCTTGACCTGCGTGAATGAGCGTATCAGAATACATCCCGCTTACCGCGATCGCATCATTAAATACTCTCACATAACCTGAAGCATCCATCATTAACTGACGATCATTCCCTTGTGCCCAAGCCATATATGTTTTATTTATTGCACCGTTAAGGCTCCCACTACCGTTTGCGGCAGGGATGGTGTACAGTGATGAACCATAGGGAATCGAAACGACATGGGTTTTTGCTCCGCTAAACGCAAATTTATTATTTTGATTCGTTCCATAATCGAGCGTCAGCTGGATGTCTCCTGCTTCGGTGGATGATGATGCTTGAAAACCGCCATTAGTGTTTTGACTGACCATCTTGACATTTCCACTGAGAGGTGCAGTAGTCCCATAATAGACAATTCCGTTTGCATTCGTTGTAACCCCTCGAATCGTAAAAGCAGTGAGGGGAACCGTATACTCCGCTAGAGGCAATATCATTTGATGGGAGGTCGCTGTACCGGTTGCTGAATTATTCGTCGCGATGTACAAGCGCTGAGTTGTCCCTAGACTAACATATTTCATACTTGCAACTTCGCCTGATAAAGACACTCGATACGCATATGTCCAAGTTACACCGCGGTCATTGGAGTAGAAAACCCGATTATCTTCTGTGACGACAACCTGCTGACCAGGAGTGGAGCCATTCGGATCATCATTGGCTAACACATGCTTAATTTGGGCTGCAGTATCGATCTCTTGCGCTACTGGCGCAAATTGATAGGCATTCGTACTTATCAAGATCGAACCGCCGCTGCCCACTGCAATGTATACCGTTCCACCGCTTATCGATCCTGCGTCTATTCCATAAAGCTTGCCTTTACCTACCCAAGAATTTGTTTGAGAATAGGAGGGGCTATCATATTTGTATAACTTATGGTCCGGGTTGTACCGATTGAAATTCGTGTCCATACTTGATCGAATAATCATTTGATCACCTGTCGGATCACTTCTCCAGCCAACCAGTATATTTATGCCACCATCTGCTATATTACCTGTTAGGTAAGCAGCTTCAAGCATATAATCTGCATCAGACTTCGTATTAGAAGAACCATCCGTACGATCGTGGTATTGCGCCGAACTCGCACCATTATTTAACAAGACGAGCCATTCGGCGCTCGTTCTATAGATATTCTTAACATCCGTGAATCGATAACTAGGATTGGCCAACGTTCCTTTCAGCCAGCTGCCACGACCGACCTGACTTTCAAAAGAATACTGATAGGATTTAAAATTCGAGTTATTATACGCCTTGAACTTACCGCTCGCCGAATCAACTGCAATTGCACTCGCGCCCGTGCTGTCAGCGTTAATTGCATCCACCAGATCATAGTTCCAAGTAGCTCCACTATCAGTAGAATGATAGTATTTCTGTGTATTTGTCATTACAGCGATATTGCTGCCTGAGATGGCGACCGCCTGCACGGTGCCGCCGCCTGTCAGCTCCTGCTTGGTAAAAGCATCGTTATTGTTTTTCAGGAAGATATAATTTTCCCCTGTCCCCTGCTCCGTACCTACAACCGCAATCTGATTGCTTGCACAATACATATCCACAAAATCAACATTCGTGCTTGCTGTGATAACGGTGTCCGTTACTTCACTCCATGTATCACCGTCGCTTGATACTAACATCGTTCCGTTATTTCCGACTGTATAGAATGAGCTATTATTCGGGTAATAGCAGACATCTAATAAATCCTGATCGTAGATATTCTTCTTCACGATCAGTTTACTGCTCTTGGCCGTAAAATCATTCGCCAACGAGGCAGCTATGGCAAAATTTGGAACGACCATTGCAAGCAGAAGGCTGACAACGATTAACATTGATAGAGTTTTCTTAAACAAGCATATCTCTCCCTTGGAATTTAATTTCAACTAATTACATAGATTATATCGATTGAATTATATATAAAATATATATTTAATGCAATAAAATCACGTATAATATGAATACATACACCTATATCTATCTACAGGCCATTAAAAAACACCGAGAATTTTCGGTGCTGTAACGTTTTTATTTGGTCCAGCCTTGCAAATATGAAGACAGAATAGCTGTCATGTACTTGCATTAAACTCAGTAACCAGGAAATTCATTTCTTGGTTACCGCTTGCCGAGCAGGATCATGCTTCAATACTGGTACCTGTACCGTTCCCTTTGATCGGTATGTACTGAGGCATTGATCCTCATGGAGTTGGTTTATTTATTTGACCTATTTTAATTGTACAGTTGCCCCTGCAGCCTCAAGCTCAGTTTTCAGTTTCTCTGCTTCTTCCTTGCTTAATCTTGAAGCAACGGTTGCTGGGGCCCCATCTACAATTTCCTTGGAGCTGGCCAGATCGAGCTTCGCGCTGTCGCGGATTGCTTTGACGACTTCCAGCTTTTTCGTTCCAGCATCAATTAAAACAATCTCGAACTCTGTCTGCACACCATCTGAAATCGCAGCATTCGACTGTTCCATCTCATTAACTTCCACTGTTGCTCCTACCGCCTCAAGCTCAGTTTTCAGCTTTCCCGCCTCTACCTTGCTTAAGCTTGAAGCAACGGTTGCCGGAGCTCCGTCTACAATTTCCTTAGAGCTGGCTAGATCAAGCTTCATGCTGTCACGAATTGCTTTGACGACTTCCAGCTTTTTCATTCCTGCATCTACCAATACGACCTCATAATCAGCTTCCTCTGTTGCTGGTGTAGCTATAGACGAAGCTGTCGGCTCCACCTCTGACTGTTTATCCGCAGAGCAAGCAGCAACAACAAACATAAACATAAGTGCAAGACATAGCGATATTGACTTTTTCATCAACCGAAATCCTCCATTCATTTAGGGAATCTTACAGCTTGCTACATAACCAATAACTGCTTATTCTGCACTCTCAATTAACTTAACAATTTCCGTAAAGCCATGATCTTCAGCTATCCAGCTTGCATCAACAACTTCACCCATATATTCATAGGCCATATTTGGATGTGCACCATGAGCTAATAGTAGCTTTACAATATCTGTATGACCTAAGAACGCAGCGGAAATAATTGGATAGTAATCTTGATTCTCTCCTCCACCAATGTTAGGATCTGCTCCGTTCTCAAGTAAAAATTTCACCATATTTGTTAACCCCGAATCTGTAGCTGATATCAAAGCAGTATTATAGGCTTTATTCTGATAGTTAATATTAGCTCCATTATCTAATAAGAGCTTAACTATCTCTAATTCTTCATAAATAATTGCAGTAGAAAGCGCATTGGCACCAAAATCATTCACTGCATCAATATCTACATCAGCCTTAATGTATTGTAAAACCGCTTCTTTCATCCCAAATCCAGCTGCCCCAATAAAGCTATCAATATCTTGTGGATCAATTACATCTGAATCAAAGCCCTCCACGCCGACTAAATCTCCATCAATCACTTCGAGCTCGGCATCATTTTCACTGGTAGCTTTATTCGGAGCTGGTGCTGGGCTACTAGAAGGTGTTGTTGTAGTTGCTTGTTGCTGATTAGGCGAGTTAATTGAGCTCGTCGAGCTAGACTCATTAGAACTACACGCTGAAAGTAAGAGTACAACCAAAGAACAAACGAGTAATACTTTCTTTTTCATATCCATTCCCCTTCATCAATTAGACTATACATAAAATATATATATAATTTTATATTATCTATTTATTTGTTATATGTCAATAATTAACGACGGCTAGACCGGAACAAAACTGCTCCGGCCTATCATTAGGTAATCACTCCAAATATTCTGTTACTTCAGTTGCGTTTCGGATCACTTCATCAGGAATAAGGACTGTTTCAGCCCTAAATCAATCGCATAAAACGAGTGATATTCATCTAAAGCGGCTGCTTTTCATATACAATAAAATAATCCATATAATAAATTGAAATATCCAATATGCCTATGTATAAAATAGAGAATAACTAATAAGTGGATATGCTTCACGGACCGAAAAGTATCAAAAAAAGCTAAAGAGGGCTGCAACAGGTCGCTTACTCAGCACCTATCGCAGCCCCAAAATCTGAATCTGATACAACTTCACTATTTCATGTTTTCAATCGTAAACCAAATAAATAATTTGACCTCAGGAGGCAGTTGCTCTTCGTTATGATACACAAGACAAATGCAACGCCTGTGTTCATACTCCGGCAAAGGGATGGATAGCAGCTGTCCACTTTCGATTTCACTGACTATGCTTTTTTCAGGAAGAATGCCAATACCCATATTGCGTTTGACACCTTCCTTGATCGTCTCAATAGAAGCAAGTTCCATTCTTTGCGGCATGAGTAATCCCGTTTGTTTGGCCCAGTCATTCGCCACGATTCTAGAGGTCGCTCCTTCCTCGTGCAGCAAAAAAACTTCATTATCCAGGTCTTTAATGGTAATTTCGGACAAAGATGCGAGACGGTTGATCGGCGCGTAAACAAGCAACAACTTGTCCTCTTTCAAAGGATGAATATTCAATCCTGCTATGGAGAAGCTTTCCAGGGAAACAATAGCCAAATCAATCTGACGTTCCCTTAACATCTGAATGGATTTTTTGGCCTGATTGACAGAGAGGTTGAGCTCGATATCCGGATGCAGCTGTTGAAACAACTGGATATACGAGGGAAGATAATACGTTGCAGGCGTATGGCCTGCGCTTATTCGCAGCCTTGAATTCTCCTTGTTTTGAACCAAGTGCATCTTCTGTTTGGCTTCATCCATTAACTCCAAAATCTTCTTTGCGTATGGGACAAGTTCATGACATGCCTTCGTCAACACCAGGTTTCTCTTCTCCTTCATAAATAGAGATATTCCCAGTTCTTCCTCCAGCTTACGCATATGAAAGCTGACAGTAGGCTGCGTAATTTCCAGCGCCTCTCCGATTTCTATTAGTGACTTTCTCTTGGAGAGCTCCACGATGACTCTCAATTGCTGAATATTCATACTCACCCTCCCTTCGATGATCCCATTCCGCTAATCCATGATTCAACCCTTACATTCATAGCACTGATATAACGAAAGATATATTGATTAAATTATAATTTATATTTAAGCATAATTTTGATTGAAAACAACCCCATTTGCCGTTATAATTTTAGCTTATAGCGTTATAAGCCTATCATACATCATATAGTTAATACTGAAGGGACCTCACTTATGCGAACTTATCTAAGCATCTGTCTTACTATTGTTCTTATTGTACTTCAATCAGGCTGCATTTCCAAATCTAAATTAGCAGAAGATAATGTTCGTTCGGAAGATAAGGAAGTATTGACGGTATATTTGAATGACTTTGATGATATCATTGGTCCAATGTTCGAGGAAGCCACTGGATATCGAATCGAACTTGTACAAGGAAGCGGAGCAGAGCTCATGTCTCGCATTGAAGCGGAACGTGGAAACCCACATTGGGACGTCGTTTGGGCAGATTTGATTTCCTCCATCCACGGCCTTGGCTTGAACGGCATGTTTTATGAAGGCTTTGTCCCTGAGCATGCTGCCAAGCTAAAGGAGACATACAAATTGCTCGTTCCAGAGGGTAACTGGTATTATCCGACTGGGGCTCATGCAGCAGCTGTCATCACCTACAACAACGATGTACTGACGACAGAGGAAGCACCTGCTTCATGGACGGACTTTTCCAATCCAGCTTTCAAAAGCTCAGTAGGCATTGCCGATCCAGCTATTGCTGCTCCAGCATACGCTTTTGTGAGCTCGTTTTTCCAGCAATACGACATCGAGGGTGGAAAAGCGATAATAAGCGACTGGTTTGATAACGGTCTACTAATCTATCCGAAAAACCCCAATCTTGCGATGGCCCTGCTCTCCGGTCAAATCAAAGTAGCCGCACTTCAGGAATCCAATGCCTACAATCTAGTGAATCAGAATAAACCTGTATCGATCATATGGCCCGCTGAAGGAGCACCGGCTGCTGTTAGGGTTGCGGCCATCTCCAAAGAAACGAAACAATTAGAAGCTGCAAAGGCTTTTGTTAATTTTCTGTTGGATCCTGCTATTCAACAAGCCATTATTGACGCAAGTGAAGAATCCTATCACGAGCCATCCGTGGTGGGCGTTCAACCGAAATCCGATCGGGAGCTGAATGCGAAGCTCTTGTTCCCCGACATCATGCAGTCCTACCAGCACGAAGCAGAAATCAAACAATGGTTCGCCGACTTTTCCATCAAATAAAAAGCCGATTTCCTAAGAGCGATAATCAGGCAGGATGGCTAGTGACTCTACTCTTATGGATACTGGTGCTTGGTCCACTTGTTGCTGTATTAACCCAAATTCTAATACCTGGATTTTTTTTCGGCAACAGACAGTTTGGACAAGTAACTCTGCTATTTGACGTCTTCAGAAGACCGCTATGGCAGCATGCGCTTCAGAATTCACTCGTCTTGTCGATAAGTACGGCAGTTATGGGAACCCTGATAGGGGCGAGTCTTGCTATCTTCCGATCTCGTTGGCACTTCCCTACGGCAAGATGGCTCGACGTTTCAGTTTGGCTACTATTTGTCACACCTTCATTCATCATAGCTCAAGGCTGGGTGCTGTTTGCAGCGAAAAACGGGGTTGCAGCACAGCTGTTGGGAGCCGACTTTGTAACCTCGTTCATTTTTCATCCGATCGGACTCACATTTATAATGGTGTTAAGCAAATTTCCACTTGCTTATCTGGCCGTACATGCGGCGCTCGAATGGCAGGTCGAAAGCTTATCCCATGCTGCTAGGCTGACCGGGGCTTCACCGGTAAGAACCTGGTTTACAGTGCATATTCCGTTGCTAAAGCCCGCAATCGGCTCAGGAATGGCGCTCGTATTTATGGATGCAATCGGTGATTTCGGTATAACGGCAACGGTATCTGCGGTCTATCGCTTTCCGACGCTGCCTTACACCATCTATTCTGCGATCTATACGTCACCGATCAGGTTTGATATGGCCGGGGTATTGTCCTTTTATTTGATTATCATCATTATGTTAGCCATTGTGTTTCAGTTCTATATGATGAAAGGCTCGCGATACGACAGTCTTACGGCCGGCGCGGTACGCACTAGACAAAAAAAAATAGCTTCGAAAGGCTGGATAGCTACAACTTGCAATGTGTTGTTCCTATTCCTCGCCATTGGAATACCAATAGGCTGCACGGTATTTACCTCCTTCGTCCATGAGCCTTCTAAGGGGCTGGCAATGGACAATTGGACCGTCGCCCATTATGTGGACCTATTCACCAGCAATTCCTTGTTTGTCGTCAGCTTGCTGCGCTCGATTAAGATTGCGCTCATAGCCGCCTTAGCGGGACTTCTCCTGGGCGCTATGATTGCCTATGTTCTTATATTTACCCAATTCCGATTCAAGCACTTACTAGAATCAATGTCACTGATCTCCCTTGCCGTCCCAGGTGTCGTGCTCGGTATCGGTTATATATTCGTCTGGAACCAAAAATGGCTGGAGTCGTACGGCCTCCTGCTCTATGGGAAACCTTCCATTTTAATACTTGCAGCAATCGCGGGTACAATTCCGATTATTACGCGCATTATTTCGGGGACGATGGCTACAGTTCCGCGCACAATGCTGGATGTAGCGCAATTGCAGGGCGTAGCGCTTTCAGGTCGAATATTCTCGATCCTTCTGCCATTGTGCAAATCCGCCTTAGTGACGGCGGCACTATCCGCTTTTGGCGCAAGCATGTTTGACCTAGCCGTTAACTCAATCTTGTTCCCGCCTAGTCAACCAACATTGCCGGTCATGATTAACAAGGCATTCGAGAACTTGAAATTCGGCTATGCTGCTGCTGCCACAATGCTTGGCGGCTCGATCGTGACGACACTTATCATCACAGCCAGATGGCTGTTGAATCTGAACATGAGGAGAAAATACAGATGAATACCAACATGATCTTGAGTATCTCGCATTTGAGCAAAAGATACCCTCCTCATCTCGTCATTAACGATCTTAGTTGCGAAATTCATGATGGTGAATTCATAAGCATACTTGGCCCTTCGGGCGGAGGTAAATCGACGCTGCTGCAACTAATAGCTGGTCTTGTGACTCCTGATGAAGGTGAGATTCGAATACGAGAGAAGCTAGTTTCATCATCAGAGACAATGATTGCGCCTGAAAATCGTGGAGTCAATATGGTATTCCAAAATTACGCGCTATGGCCGCATATGAATGTATATGACCATATTGCCTTCGGCTTGAAGCGTCAAAAGCTGCCGCGAGCCGAGCGTGATCAGCGTGTCCAACACTTGCTGCAGATGTTAGAGCTGCAAGGTCTTGAGAACCGAGTTCCAGCCGAACTATCCGGTGGACAGCAACAGCGCGTCGCCATCGCAAGAGCGCTGGCAACTGCACCGAAAATTCTGCTGCTCGACGAGCCAATGTCCAATCTAGACGGATACCTTCGCTTGCAAATGCGCAGCAAGCTCAAAGCACTGTTTGGGCAATTAGGCACAACGGTGCTTTATGTTACGCATGATCCAGAGGAAGCACTTGCCATGGCAGATCGTCTCATCATCATGAGAGACGGACGGATCGAGCAGATGGATACACCGCAGCAATGCTACTTGCAGCCCGCCAGTCCATGGGTCGCGGGTATGCTCGGAGCGATCAATAGTAACAACTCCCTCGAAGCCGCTCAAGATATCGAGTTAATTAACATGGGAGATCAGTCTATGCGCGGGATGATTCCGATTCCGGAGATACATATCGTCACGGGTCAACGTCTGGAATTGAGATCCCGCCCGGAAGATATTACAATATTCGAGGAGGAACCCACATCTATTCCTCCTCACTACAGTATGGTGCGCCCCCTCGTGCTGGATAGCGGTTTCGAAGGCAAACATTGGCGTATTACACTGCTGGTCGAGCCGGACATATTTTTCTATGGCTTCCACCACACTAGCCTGGTTTCTGGTACGAGAGTATGGGCTATAAGTGATTCGAGCAAGCTATTCATTTATCCGTTTACAAACCCTTAAAAGTTTGGACGATCTGTTCGATATCTTCATTCATGCGCCCTACGCGTTGATAATCCGAGTCGCGAAACGTACGTTCCTCGTCGCCTTCCTTAAGATCATCCGTGTAAGTCAGAAGGCACGTACTGCAATCCGTAGCTGTAAAGAAATAATAGGTTGTACCGTTCAACTCGCCTATCTCTTTGACATTGTCGAGCAGATCACCATACTCTTCCAAGTCCTTATAGGTACCGATACTGAACATATACAGGCCCGGTTCCTCATCGAACAAAGAAGCGCGACTGATCTCACTTTCTCCCATAAAAAAGATATTCATGGTCCGCTCTTCTTCTTCCGCTACACGATAATAGCCCGACCAGGATTCTGGAAATGTGATTGAGAAACCGAGAGATTCGCTTTTGTAGGTTAGCGGATCAGCTATAATGAAATCAAAGCTCTCCGGCGTCAAATCCTCGAACTTTATATATTTTCCGGGGTCAATCTGCCTTTTTTTCCGGTCCTCTTTGCCATCCTCGTTAAGCTTGTAGCTTTCAACTTCCCCAGTATTAGCTTCATATTTGATCTCCTCATAGCTTGGCGAGTTCAAATATTCGCTACTGCTCGAATAACCAATGGCGTACCAGCCACCATCGCGCCAGCCGATCCGATAGCCGTTCGACCAGCGCCAGTTGCTGCCACCATAGTGTTCAAGGTGGACGGTGGCGTCTTCTATACGGAGACTGGCAAACGGGTCGCCGGAAACGCCGCCTTCATCGGCACGATAGACAATCGCTTCATTTATAGCCGATTTCAGATAACGACCGTCTCCCGCCCCCAATGCCAGTAGGAGCGCGCGCCGGGGCGCTTCCTCAGGCTCATGCTTGATCTCTTCTAGCGCAATGGCGATATCTTCGATGCCATCGCCGTTCAGATCGCCCGTTGCCTTGAACAACTCTTGATCAGGAATTGTTCGCCACTGGTCCGGTATAAGCTGTTCGAGCAGCTTACCTGCATCCGAATCGGAGACCGGAATGTTAGTAGTCTGTTGAGTGGAGGAGCTTTGCACCTCGACAGTCGGCTTCACAGATGGCGCAGCTGCAGGTTCGTTTACATTGCTGCATGCCGTCAATACGAGCGAAAGAGCCAGCAATACTTTAACCTTATATTTATTCACTTCATTCATCTCCACATTGCTAATTAAATTTTGTATGACAACCAAACGAGAGCAGAAATGATAATAATGGCAGCAGCCGTAGCAATCGCTACTCGAAGTGCCGACAACGGCGCGGTTCCACCAACCTTTCCCGTCTGCCCGTTAACGGCAAATTGATACAGCTTACCCTTGTATTTAAAGGAAGAGAGCCAAATCGGCAACATCAAATATTTGTACATAATATCGGAATGTGAGACCGCAAGCTTGACGTCCTTCACATGGTTGCTCGAATGCTTACGTTCGATATCACTCGTCACCCGCGAGACCAGATGGTCGTGAATTTCCTTCTGTGCTTGCTTCCATCCATCCTCGATGCCTACACTATAACGCTCCGCCACATAGCCTGCCAAATACTGCTTATCGTAGACTTTCGATTTTGTCTGGTCGAACGGACGAATTTTACTAAGCATTCGCTCATCATGCCTAGTTGTCGCCAACACCAGGTGGTCATCAATGAATTCCTGATAAAAACCTTGCGTAACATACCAGTCCGTGACCGTCTTATCTTTGCCGTCGGCTCCTTTGACGACTCGATCCTTACCGTATTTGGCGGTATAGCGCGAAGCTGTTTTGCTGTCGAACGTCCAATGCGGCAAATAAACGCCTCGGAAACTATCGGGTCTTGTATTTTCTTTTGCCGCCCGAGGCGTAAACCAACGCCGCTTCAGCCATGCGCCAAACTTGTCCGCTGCCTGATTGGTCGTTATTCCGAACGGAATTACACCGTTCGGAGATAATGCGTTGTCGATAGTTGCCTCCATTAGCTGATTGGAGTCGCAATACGGACAAACATCAGCAATTTGTAATGAATCATAGATAGATTCGCCAGCGCATGAGCCACAAATGACGGATTTTTTATCGGTACCCCAATCATATCCGTTAAGATTGGCTGCCTCACTAAAATCCATCTCCTGTACGATCTGCTCCTCCCCATCCGCAGGATCGGCAATATCGCTCTCGAATTCGCAATAAGGACATTTCAAATTGCGAGTGGCAGGATTAAACTGAAAGGACCCTCCACATGACGGACACTCTGCCTCTTCACTTCTTGCTTGCGTAATTTCTAATTCAGCCGCTTCAGATGACATAGTTCCGCTCCCCTAAATCTTATCATTATCGTCAAAGGGATCTCCGCATTCCGGACAGAACTTAGGAGGATTTCGCTTATCTGCCGGCTCCCAGCCGCATTTGTCGCAAGCATAGGTCGGAATTCCCTCAGGCTTAGCCTTGCCGCATTCCTGGCAGAAGCGCCCCTTGTTGACACTGCCGCAGCCGCATGCCCAGCCGTCTGCCGGTTTGGCCGTACCGCATTCGGAGCAGAAGGAACCCGTATTGGAAGCGCCGCAGCTGCAGTTCCAGCCAGAGTGGGCGGGCTGACTCGCCGGCGCCGCTTGAGACGGCTGTTGCGCGGCTTGTGGCTGCTGGGGGGCTTGCTGTCCGAATTGCTGTGTTGGCTGCGATTGGGCGCCAGCCATGTTAAACAGTTGAGCGGCTTGCATGCCTCCGGCCTGCTGAGCCATATTGAGGCCTGCGAAGGCTGCGAACGCGCCGGCGTTCGCATTGTTTGCCGCGCCGACCATCGCATCGCCTTGCGCGCTGACAAGATGGGCGCCGGCCATTCCGGGGTTCCTCATAATAGCCGTCCGCTGCAGTTGCTTGATCATCGCTTCGTCTTCTTCATTGGCTTTGACGCTGCTGACGCCGAAAGAGATGATCTTGATCCCGCGAATATCCATCCACTTCATCCCGAGCACTTGATTAAGCGCATCGGCAAGCTCCATCGTATGTCCCGGCAAGGCACTGTAACGAATACCCATCGCAGAAATTTTGGCTAGCGCAGGTTGCAGCGCCGTCATTAACTCCGATTTGAGCTGGCTGTCGATTTGGTTTCTTCTAAATTCATCCTCTACATTCCCGGTCACATTCGTGTAGAACTTGAGC
This sequence comes from Paenibacillus plantiphilus, assembly GCF_927798095.1. Lineage (GTDB taxonomy): Bacteria > Bacillota > Bacilli > Paenibacillales > Paenibacillaceae > Paenibacillus_Z > Paenibacillus_Z plantiphilus. Next base: position 106,870 of record NZ_CAKMMF010000011.1, read on the forward strand.
GGATCGGCAATCGCATAGGAATATTCACCGTGACAACGAATGGAGATGTCGATATCAAGACCGATGTTTTGATCGATGACACGAAATGGAACCGGTGCAGGAGTTCCGTATTTATTTCCCACAATCTCTTTTTTATTGAAGTAATAAACCCGCTGATCTTTGCCCGCCTCGCCGCCGAACGTGAACCGCTTGCCGATCTGCTTGAACGTATCGACAATATTGGACATCAGATCGCCGTAGAACAGGCTGGGCTCCGTCGACATGTCGTAGACGTATTCGCCCGGCTCGGCGCAGAAGTCAACGATTTTGCCTTGCTCCAGTATGATCATACACTGTCCTTCATTGATGGCGATGATAGAACCGTTGCTAATAATGTTGGAGTCTCCCTTGTTATTGGAGCCGCGTCTCGATTCTCGCTTGACTCCCTTGGTCACGAGTACATCCGAAGACATCGATTCGCAATAAAAAAACTCTCTCCATTGATCAGCCATTACGCCGCCCGCAGCGCCTACAATCGCTTTAATTAATCCCACGATCCGTTCACCCTTTCGTTTGTTACTCCAATGATTTCTTAATCAATTCCACAATCTCCGTAAAACCGTAATTTTCAGCGATCTGCATCGCATTCACCGTCTCTCCATTATCCAAATACTCCAAATTCGGGAAAGCGCCATGGTCGAGAAGCAATTTGACGATATCCGAATAATTGAACCTCGTGGCTGCGATGAGCGGATAGTAGTCGTCGTTATCGCCGCCTCCGATGTTAGGATCGGCGCCGTTCTCGAGCAGGAATCGAACCATGTCGACTGAATTGTATTCCGTAAAAGTCAGAAGCGGTGTGTAACTACCGGCATTTACGATATTGATATCCGCGCCGTGGTCAAGCAGAAGCTTAGCCATGTCCGTACTGTTTTTTTGCATCGCTTTATGAAGAGCGCCGAAGCCGTTGTCATCCAATGCGTCGACGTTCACGCCGGCTTCGAGATAATCCTCTACAACTTCTATCTCATTGAAGGTTACCTCGTTCAGAAACCCGTCGGTGTCCTCCGGGTCGACATCTACGCTTCCGCCGCTCACTTCAAGACTGAGCTCTAGCTTGGCGTTGTCGTCTGCTTCGCCGGCGGGAGACTGATTATTCAAAGCGCCTTCCTTAGCAGCAGTGTCTTCGGATGCCTGCGGGCTTGGCGAGGCTACCGGCGTACTGCTTGCCGGCGTCTCCTTTCCTCCGCAAGCCGTCAGCAGCATAAACGTACATACAGCGATAAATAGTGCTCTTTTTCTCATAATGGTTTTCTCCTCAATTGAAACAAAATAATGTTGCTTTTTTAATCGTACAAGCCATCCAATTCATATTTATCATAAAGACGATTCATATTTTATCATCATTATATATATAAATCAATATATTATATCAATATATAAGAGGCATAACGATAGGCTTTTCGAGGCTCATTTAAGTTTTAATCTTGAAATATATTGACTTTCTAATAAGGTCTTGTATAATTCACTCATGGTTTGTATAGATAAAATTTTTCGTTTTATCTATTTTGTATTCTATTTCGGAGGGGTGAATCGGAGGGTATTCATTATCTTGGGGAGTTTCTGAGTAGAAGTACTGCAATTTCTGTTTCTATTGAATAGAAATGATTACGGAGGAGAACTTATGAAGAAATTTGCGGCATTGTTGTTAGCGCTCTTGCTATTAATTCCGGCCTCTATGGGAAGTGCGGCCAGTATTTATCCCGATCCTGGCATTAAGGTGTTTCTCAACGGCAAACGATTGTCTTTTGATATAGATCCCGTTCAAACCAAAGGGACGACTCTAGTGCAATTTACGACCATTTTTAAAGCATTGGGATTAAGTTATGCTTGGGATCAGGCCACAAAAACGATTAACGGTTATAATGATAAACTAGCGCTTAGCCTCACGATTAATGAAAAAATCACAAACGTAAACGGCTATAACATGGAGTTGAGTGTCGCTCCGATGGCCTATAACGGAAAAACGTTAGTTCCGCTGCGGTTCATAAGCGAAACGACAGGGATGAAAGTATCGTGGCAAGCATCCACTAAAACCATTACGATTGAAAGCGATCCGAATGGGAAAATCATTCAAAAGACGGATGCATCTCCCTACTTGAAAGGAATGAGTTGGGGGAATACCTCTAAAACGGTTGAGAGCAAGATGGGAGGAAAAGCAGTTCATCCCTACGGCGACATATCAACTTATAACAATGTGAAGTTTATGGGATATGATTCCGAACTGAATTTCTCGTATATCTATGACGAACTGTCGGGCATTTCCTATTACCAAGGGAAAAGCGGATTGAAAGACAATTATTTTACGGTATATGGGGATATCTATGAAGGACTGCAGGAAGTTTTCGGCGTTCCGAACGAGCACGTTATTTTGGCTGAGGGCATCGAAGTGGACTGGGATATTCCACAGCAATTGCTCATGCAGGGGGTCGAGGACGGTGATTATAACATTATTGCGAGTTGGAATCTACCTCATCTAACCATTACTTTGATACTCTACAAGGCGGATAATGGCAAAATTTTGATCGAGACTTCATTTTATGAACCTTATAAGGATTCCGAACTCTAACTACGAATACTTGTAAGCCATTTGGAAAAGCAACAGAACCAAGTGGCTTTTCTTTTTTTATCTACATAAACGTCATAACACGCGCATCTCTTCTTCGGTATTAATAGGCATCAAGTTAATTTGCAATATTGTTCACGGAAACTGGGAATGAGAGGGAAAAGTATGAAAAAAATGAAGGTGTCGGTTGTCGTACTCTGTTGCTTCATGATTGTATCTGCGTGTACAAACGACAATGCTGCTTTACAAGCTCCATCGACCAGCCCCAACATCGATCAAACAGCTCCAAGCGCAACCCCTTCGACCGGGCAGTCGATCTCCAGTCCTAAGGGAAATAATAAGAATGAAACAGAAGTGGGGGATATTGCCGAGAATAAAGCTGAAGCGGAGGAGATGACCGGGCAGCCGGCATTTCAATTGCTTGAAGAAGCCCTCATAAACACGATATCAACGGAAAGTGTAATGTTCCATACTTCGGTTACTAATGAGATTACAACATCTCAATCTGCTAATGAGGACGAAGCGACTGAATTAAATCAGCAGTATAAGTATGAGTTTGAAGGAACGATGATGCGGGAGCCCGATCACACCTATATTCGAACGACAATCAATAATTTAACCTATGAGTCGAAATCCGATGATCCATTTTATACGAACATCTTGGATGAGTATGAAAGAACGGATGACAATTATGTGCTAGGCGATGAGTTGCTATCGCATTCTAATGAGGGAGAAGACGTGTGGCTTAAGACTACTCTTGGTGAAGCGATTCAAACCATCGAATATATGGAACAACTCATCGCGTTTTTTATGCGTTATCCCGACCAATTATCTCTGTCCGAACATGAAGGTAAGACTTCGATTGACTTAACGCTTTCCAAGGAACAATTTGCAAATGATGTCGCAATATTAAGCTCTACCATTTATAATGGTACATTCGAACAGGAGAAGTATAGAAATATGCTGGAGATTTCTCCCCAGGAGCTCCAATATCAATATGTGTCGATCCTATTGGATGACACGAACCATGTTTCGGGTTATTTTGTGTCTTATGGCATGGATGATACAGAAGGTATGAGGGTATCCAATTTAATGATGGTTGATTTTACGGCACATAATGCGGCTGCTCCAATAACGATACCCGAAGGACTTGTCGAGAATGCCCGAGTAACTGAAGCTTACATGGACTGAACAGTGGGCATTGGGAATATTGAAAAACATGGGATGCTCCCCCAAACAATATCGTCAGTACAGCAATTTATCGGTCTGATTTACTTTTATAGAGAAAGCATTCTCTTAAGGTTTCTCTGAGGAACCAGCGGGAATGCTTTTTTTGCCTGCCGTAGAGCGATGAACCTTGTTATCTCCGCGCACATCACGAATTCCTGTAAATGTGAACACACGGATGTACACTTTCGCTTGTTTAAGCATGTACAAAATCACTCGTCATCTCCTGAGATATTTTTTGAACAAAAAGCCACAGTCCTCCTCGGTACCCAAGCACCGTCAAGGAAAGTGGCTGATGTAATATGTTAGATTAACTTAGACTGCTGAAGAAGTCTCTGGATGATCACCGCTACTTACGCAAGCGAATCCAACAACGTCTTCAACTGTGGGTTAAGCTCCAGCACATTCAAGATGATCTGCAACGCTTCTGCACGTGTGGCATTGCTCTTGGGATCGAATCTTCCATCCCCTTTACCGCTAACGATACCTGCCTGCGCTACTGCTTTGATCTCGCTAGCTGCATAAGAACCATTCAGATCTTTGAAATTGCCTTTTGCCCGGTCCTTCACCAAGTCGTTAAGGTTTACAATGCGGGACAGCATGACAACCATTTCTTCACGTGTTATCGTTTGATCCGGCTTGAACATACCGTCCGCGTAGCCATTGATTACCCCTGCAGCTACAAGGTTCTCAATCGCTTCTTTCGCCCAGCTGTCACCAATGTCCTTCAATACAATACTCGTATTGCTGCCACCTTGGATATTGAACGCGCGATTCAGAATCGCTGCAAACTCAGCGCGTGTGATAGGACTGTTCGGCCTAGCCGTACCATCTTCGTAGCCATTAATCAGTTGCAATTTGATGAAAACATCGATCGTCTTTTCAGCCCAGTGCCCTTGCGTGTCAGCAAAATCAATTGTAGCGTTTGCTTCCTTCGCTTCCGCTACTTTGGATTCAATCGTCTTTACTAAATTGGCTTCATTAACAATGCTGCTGTTAAATACATCAACCGTGGGCTGTGGAGTAGCAGGCGTCGGTGCCGGATCAGGTGTCGTTTTAGGTGTCGTATCCGTTGAAGATGGCGTCGATGTATCACTGCTGCTGGACGGCTTTCTCGGCGTTACGGAATTAGAGACGTCGGAAGCCACGCTGCTGCCCGCGCTATTGACAGCTTCCACCGTAAACGTATACGTTACTCCGTTGGATAGTCCTGTTACCGTGATCGGGCTCTCCGTCCCTGTTACGGTTATAGTTCCCGGCATAGCCGTAACCTTGTAGTAAGTAATGTCGCTTCCGCCATTCGCCGGGGCAGTGAAGCTGACCGTTGCTTGTCCATTGCCAGCTACCGCGGTTACGCCCGTTGGAGCCGATGGAACCGTTCGCGGCGTTGCGCTCACTTCATTGGACGCAGTACTGTCTCCTCCCGGGTTCGTCGCTTTGATGACAAAATAGTACGTTGTGCCGTTCGTTAATCCTGTTACATCATAGCCGTATACCGAATCGGTTACCGAAACTTCCTCTGATCCATAAGCGCCAGAGGTCGTGCTTTTGAATATTTTGTACCCCGTGGAACCGATCACCGGATCCCACGTTAGGCTTATTCGGACATCTCCCGGTGTAGCAGGCCCCAGTACCGGTACTCCAGGCGCTGCAACCTGCGGCGTTGCGCTCTTCTCGTTCGACTCGTTGTCTCCGACGTCGTTCTCGGCTTTCACCTTGAAGTAATACGTCGCGCCGTTCGTCAATCCCGACCACTCGTACTCGTATACGTTTGCCGCTACTGTGCGTTCTTCCGCCCCGTTATAGTTGCCTGCCGTCTCGCTTTTGTATACTTTGTAAACATTCGCGCCGCTTGACGGCGTCCAGGTCAACGTAACTTTGCTGTCGGATTCCGAAGCTCCAAGAAGCTCGGGCGTACCCGGCACGTTCTTCACAGTGAGCTGCGCAGCGTTCGACGTGTCGGTTTGCCCGTCGCCGGTAGCGACCACGACGCGATACTGGCGTCCCGACATATCGCCGGTTACCGCCGACAGATTCAACGTCGCTCCGTTCTGACCCGCCATGTTCGTGAAGCCTTCCCCCGTATCCTCCTGCCATTGATAGGTAAGGCTCCCGCCTGTCGCCGTCACGCCGAAGCTTGCGCCGTCGCCTTCTTTGGCGAGTTTGTTCTGCGGATGACTGGTAATCGACAGATGCTGGTACACGGCCTGCGTCACCGTAAATGTTGCTCCCGCCGCCATCCTGTCGGCTGATACGGTGACCGTCGCCGTATACGTGCCCGGCGTAAGGCCATCCTTTGCTTTGACGGTGAAGGAAGCGGCTGCCCCTACGGTATTCAACATATCCGGCTGCGGCTGCGTCAAAACGAAATCGTTCGCGTCCGTGCCGCTGAGCTGCGCTTGCAAATTGGCAAGATTGCCGCTGCCAGTGCGTATCGTATCAATCGGTATCGTTTCCTGAGAACCGGAATCATACCCTTCGATCAGCGGGCTCAACATCTGGTTGGCAATGGGCGCTACCGTATATCCGAGAACCGTGATCGTTTTGTCGAACGTATCATAGCTCGTCGCATCGATGCCATTCAACTGATACACCGTGTTTTCCCGGTTTATGGTGATGGGGTATACGCCCTGCACGGCATCTTCCTCTATTTTTAAGTTCAAATCGCGGAAATAGCGTTCCTGATTGCCGTCTTGAACCCAATTTTCTCCCCAGCTTACGAAGGAAAAAGTGGTGCCAAACCCGTCAAGGTCTACAGAAGGATTGGCTTCCCACGCTTCACTCACCGTGTTCATGTCTACATAAAGTTTGACCGTGATCGTATCTCCGGGGCTTCCCGTTATGTCGCTGACGAAGCCTATCTTTCCCCTGCCAGCCGCTTCACTGACAGGTACTCCGGCCGTGAAAGCCAGGCAAACAACTAAAATGGATAATAGGATGCTTCTGATCTGTCTCAACTGCTTCTCCTCCATTACGATTGGGCGTTCACAACTAAAGCAAGACTGCACAAGTTGCGACTACTTTCGACACCATTCCACACCGCTGTTTCAAAATAGGGATCCCTAAAAGTGAATGCTGTTGCATTCGTAGCACCTGACGAAAAAGTGATACTAAATACCACAGAAATTCTATTTTACCATGGTGGATTAGCCTACTTGTGAAACTTAAAGAAAACTTTAAGTTCGCTCTTGCAACGCACTTCTGGCAACCAGCATATATCCGGCCCCCCGAATCGTAATGATTCTCTCAGAATTGACTGGGTCAGCCTCGATTTTTTTGCGTAAATTACTGATGTGTACAGCGACTGTTCTTGTATCCTCCAGACTCTCCATTCCCCAGATGAGCTGAAACAACGCATCACTACTAACGACACGATTAACGTTTTGTGCCATATAGGACAGTAGACTGAACTCTTTTTTCGATAAAAAGATGGGTTCACTACCCATATTGACGGACTGTGCGTAGAAATCCAGCGTCAAACCCGGTAACTCCAGCAGTTGTTCCCTTCTGCCCGTCGACACTCTGCGAAGATGAGCCTTAATCTTGGCCATGAGTACACTCGGACTGAACGGCTTGGTCACATAATCGTCGCCGCCATAGGATAACGCGCTGATTTTCACCTCGTCTTCCTCACGGCTGCTCAGAAACACGATCGGCGCATTCGTGTAGCTGCGTGCGTTCCTGCACCAATCAATGCCGTTTTCATTAGCCAGCAATACATCCAGTACAATCAAATCCGGCTCGAACGATGCAAGCAGCTTCATGGCTTCTGTCCCGCTATGACTGTAGGTGGAGATGAAGCCCTCCCGCTCACAATACGCCTGAACGATTTCACATATATGGGGATCGTCATCCACGATCATAATTTTGTGTGTAACTATCTATCATCACCTTCCTTCTTCTCAAATCGACAGGCTATTGTAATTTGATTCCTATTTTAGCATGGAAGATCGGACTAGTTATGAAATGTAAAGGAACCTTTAAGATTTTGCTTCATGCGCGAACTTAAAGTTTTTATTACATTTCGTTTTGGAATACTTTCCCGTGTCAGGGGACTTTATGAAAATAAGCATGTTACGTTTGTTATTAGCGTGTGGCGATATTAGAGTCGCGATAGATGATCAGAGTGAGATCGATCATATTGTGACGTACAGCAACACGACACTTACATCGACAATAGCAGATAATACACACCAATCAAAGGAAAATACACCCAACATAGATGACGGTCTGCGCAAAAATAATAAATAGGCTTCTCACAAAGTTCGAATTGAACTCGTGAGAAGCCTATTTTTATTTCGATATGATCAATCCGAGTTTCTCCGAAGAGAAACCCATGCCCCATATGACTTCACAGCCTAGATTACCGTCTGGAGCGTTTTGTGCTCCATCGGCGATGAATTCTACCGCTGAATCGCGGTCGCTCCTCCTCGATCTACATCGAAGAAGAATTCATGGAATACATCACATCATGCCGCCCATGGGCAGATGGTGAGCATGAAATTATTCAAGTGTAGGTTCTGTATGCCGGAGCATAAGGTATTGGGGTTCCATCTGCCACAACGCCATTGTCAATCCAAGAATTCGATCATAACCATTAATCGGTGCAGCATGACAGCTGCTTGTGCACGTGTTGCCGATTCAGCCGGCGCTAGCAGGTCTGTACTCATACCTTGAATGAGTTTACTAGCGACAGCTTCCGACATCGCAGCCCGAGCCCAAGCTGACACTTCCGAAGCATCAGTAAACGAAGTGAGCGAATTTGGGATCTGCTCGATAGAATTGAATTCCTCTTTCACGAGTGCATGCGCATTCATGAGCATTAATGCGATTTGCTCCCGCGTAATCTGTGCCTCCGGTGCAAAATGTGTTGAACTGATCCCATTCACTAATCCAGCCCTGAAGGCTGCTTCAACTTCGGTGGAATACCAAGAAGTGATAGCTACATCCTTGAATACATCTCCCGCACCAGTACGATCAGTCTTAATCCCCAGTGCACGCACCAGTAATGATGCAAATTCAGCACGAGTAATGTTGCGATTCGGTGCATAGTCATTGATCGTTATCCCTCTGACAATTCGTTTGGATCCTAGTTTCTCAACCTCGGACTCCGCCCAATGTCCTTGCATGTCAGCGAATTCGATCCGATCCGTTTCCACTACCGCATAGATACTATTATGCGGCATCTGTATGACTGCATCTTGTTGACCATTGCTTTGGCGAGCCATAGCCGCTGGTACATACGTAAATGTTCGATCATCTGGGTCGTATAGGACGGCCATGTAATTTCGATTGGCGAATTGTTCGTCCAGCACGATCGACTTGGTCATATACGTGCCGCCAAAATCGGTTATCTCAAACCATTCATCGCCACCTGATACAAACAATTGAAATTCAATCACTTGGCTGAGCAATGTCATCCCTTGCTCGTCCGCAGCTAGTATGAAATCTTCCTTAGTCTCGCCAGTTAAGGCTGAAATTTTAATAATCACATTCAATTCGTCAACAGCAATACCTAATCGTGTGGCCAGTTGTTCTAAATCCAGTACGTTTACTTTCAATTGAAAACTGGATCCGTTCAGTTGCATGTCGAACTCGACATTCGGATTAATAGCCCACAATTCTGCCAGCCGTTTACCTGGTAGATGCAATTCTGCATCGGGCAGATGGTCATCAATGACGACTCGTATCACAGGACGATCATCATCCAGTAGCTTGGGAATTTCATCCCACACAACATCAGGCAGATTCACAACTTCTTTAACCCCGCCGTTGTCCTTCGGCAACTCCTTGATATCTCGTGGAGCCACCTCTATAATGATGACGCCAGGACCAATCGATATGATTGTACGAGGATCGGAATCTTCAGGCGAGTCCGGCGGTGTAGAGTTGCCTGAAGATGTACTTCGTGCAATGTTGCTGATTGCGATCGTTTCGACCGCTTCGTTGCCGGCATTATCTCTTGCATAGACGGTATAAGTGCCATTCGCTGTTACCGTAAATTCATTTCCTACAATGGCTTCCCCACCAGTTGTGAAGAACGCCGTTCCCTCATTGCCTGCTGCCCGTTTCAACTCGTTGATTCCACTGCCTGCATCAGCTGCGTCTACAGTCACTGTGACATTCCCATTCGTTGAAATTGTTGGACTCGCTGTCAAATCAATCGTGGGCACGTTGCGGTCAATGTTGCTGATTGTGATCGTCTCAACCGCTTCATTGCCGGCATTGTCCCTTGCATAGACGGTGTAAGTACCATTCGAAGTTACGGTAAATTCATTACCGACAATTGCTTCCCCGCCAGTCGTGAAGAACACTGTTCCTTCATTACCTGCTGCCCATTTCAACACGCTGATTCCACTATCGGCATAGGTAGCCACGGTTACAGTGACAATCCCATTCGTTGAACTTGTCGGACTCCCTGTCAAATCGATCGTGGGCACGTTGCGGTCAATGTTGCTGATTGCGATCGTTTCGACCGCTTCATTGCCGGCATTATCTCTTGCATAGACGGTATAAGTACCATTCGCTGTTACCGTAAATTCATTTCCTGCAATGGCTTCCCCACCAGTTGTGAAGAACGTCGTTCCATCATTGCCCGCTGCCCATTTCAACTCGCTGATCCCACTACTTGCATAGGTAGCCACGGTTACAGTGACATTCCCATTCGTCGGTGTTATCGGATTAGCTGTCAGGTTAATCGTGGGTCCGACGCGATCAATGTTCGTCACATCGATTGTCTCAACCGCTTCGTTGCCTGCCTCGTCTCGCGCATAAACGGTATACATTCCGTTAGCAGTTGCGTCGAATGAGCCACCTGTGAGCACCTGTCCTCCCGTTGCGAAGAACGCGGCAACTTGGCTGCCTGCAGCCCATTTCACGCTGTCAATGGCGCTGCCCGTACCATCCGTGCCGACTGTTACGGTAACATTCCCCTTCGTCGGTGTTGTCGGGTTAGCTGTCAAATCAATAGATGGGCTAGTATGATCAACCTTAAATACTACTGTATATTGTTCTGTAGAGTTGTCTGGAGCTTCCACATCCAAGGTAATTGTCACCGTTCCTTCGGCAAGTCCGATGGATGGGGAGTCCGACCCGTACGGCACCAGCGCATGATTGACTTGCACTTCCGAGAACGGGACAACAGGAGTTGGAGTCACGATGACGGCATTCGCATTTGTCGTCAGGTTGAAGGTGCGTTCCACCGGATTGAATGTCAACCCGGGTATGCTAAGTTCCAGGTCTGCGAGCTCTGCCGTGATTTGTTGGAAATGGAGACCGTTCGTCGATGCGAAAGTCTGTGAAGTTGATGAATCTTCACTATATAGTGTTAAGCTGGATGAGCCGCCATTAAAGATATTGTTACCATTAAATGTAACAGCCGGATTAAGGACCAAAACATCCGAAAGTTGAGGATTGTTAACAAACGCCGCTGGTTCAATTGTCGTCACACTTTCCGGAATCACCAGCAATTCCAGTTGATTGATCTTGAAAGCATCAACACCGATCGTCGTGAGACTACTGGGGAGGGTCAAACTAGTCAGATTGTTGGATTGAAACGCCCCTTGTTCAATCGTCGTCACGCCGACTGGAATCGTCAGAGCGGTTAGTTGATTGTCCCTGAAAGCATCAATCCCGATCGTCGTGAGACTATTGGGGAGGGTCAAGCTCATCAGATTGTTGGATTGAAACGCCGCTAGTCCAATTGTCGTCAGACTATCCGGAATCACCAGCGATTCCAGTTGATTGCCCTTGAAAGCTTGAGATCCGATCGTTATGAGGCTGCTAGGGAGGGTCAAATTAGTCAGTTGGTTCGCTTGAAACGCGGCTAGCCCGATCGTCGTCACACCATCCGGAATCGTTAGCGAGGACAGTGGATTGCCCTTGAAAGCGTACGGTCCGATCGTCGTGAGACTATTGGGGAGGGTCAAGCTCGTCAGAGTGTTGTCTAGAAACGCCCCTTCTTCAATCGTCGTCACGCCGACTGGAATCGTCAGCGAGGACAGTGGATTGTTCCTGAAAGCATCAACTCCGATCGTTGTGAGGCTGCTAGGGAGGGTCAAACTAGTCAGTTGGTTCGCTTGAAACGCCCCTAGCCCGATCGTCGTCACACTATCCGGAATCGTTAGCGAGGACAGTTGATTGCCCTTGAAAGCGTGCGGTCCGATCGTCGTGAGACTATTGGGGAGGGTCAAGTTCGTCAGATTGTTGTCTAGAAACGCCCCTTCTTCAATCGTCGTCACGCCGACTGGAATCGTCAGCGAGGACAGTGGATTGTTCCTGAAAGCATCAACTCCGATCGTTGTGAGGCTGCTAGGGAGGGTCAA
>NZ_CAKMMF010000011.1:119125-178975 GCF_927798095.1 Paenibacillus plantiphilus
ACTAGTCAGATTGTTGTCTAGAAACGCCCCTTGCTCGATCGTCGTTACGTTATCTGGAATCGTCAGCGAGGACAGTTGATTGTCCCTGAAAGCATCAACTCCGATCGTTGTGAGGCTGCTAGGGAGAGTCAAATTAGTCAGTTGGTTCGCTTGAAACGCCCCTTTCCCGATCGTCGTCACGCTATTCGGAATCGTCAGAGAAGGAAGTTGTTTAGTCTTGAAGGCATCCATACCGATTTCGACCACGATTAATCCGCTACCCACAAGATCAGGTATGACAACATCCACTCCGTTACTTCCCGTGTAGTCTATGATTTTAGCGGTGCCGCCGCCCAGATCCTCATATTGAAAATCTCCATCCATAGCGGCAGTGGCTGGAAACGACATGACACTACCTAACAATAGCAATATTGACAGTGCAGTAAATCCTATTTTACGTGAAAAACCTTGTAACATAATGAATTCCCACCTTTCACATCTGCATATATAATGATTACGTAAGCAATTAGTTTTCATCCTAGCATACTGCTATGATAAAATTATGATAAAATCCAATTACAACATTCAATTCTCTCAACTCCAAAGGAGTAACTCACCTATATATGGATGATTTATGGTCACTACCCTCAATCACAATCATACTTTCGGCCATTCTAATGTGCATCATGCTGATGTATGCGATCGTGTACCACCAAGAACGAGGTGTGCGATATTTCGTATGGGTATTAGTCTGCCGAGTCGTTTATGCCGGGTGTGTGATTCTCGAGATCAGTCGTTCAGACTTGCAAACCAAGCTTTTTTTTCGAAATATAGAGCAAACGGCACTTTTATTTATGGTTCCGTTGATGGTGCTTTTTGTCTTGGACCTAGTCGGCAAGGACAAGTGGTTGAGGCTAAGATGGAGCCTCTCTCTACTAGCCTTATTCGCTTGCTGGGCAGTGGTCATCTGGGCGGAACCTTATTGGCATGTCATTAATAGAACGCAAGAATTGATCAATGGACACCTGGTCACGACCAAAACCCCGTATTCCCTTGTTTTCAATCTATTGTGCTATGCCATTATTGCGTGCTGCGTATTTGTTCTGGTCCGTTACATACGAAGCACGCGCCCCGAAATCCGCGGAGCTGGCATGTGGCTGCTCCTGTTCGGATGCATTCCAGTATTGGTGGAGATGATGAAGTTGTTCAAGCCCAATCTCTCCCCTTGGCTTCTCCCTCTTTCAGTCTATAGTGGGATTTGCGGCATCATCATGTTCTGGATTATTTTGCGCAAAAGGCTTTTTTCAAGCGTACCCATGGCAAGGAACATCGTTGTAGAGACGATGCATGAAGGGATGCTCATTATGAATACGGATGGAAATATTATCGATAGCAATAGATTTGCTCGCTTATTGTTAGAAGTTGATGATAACCATCCAATTCTAGGCCGTAGTTATGGGGAAGTACTCACAGCTTGGCCCCAGTGGCAGTCTGCATGCGCCCGCATGGAAGAATGCCGAGTGGAGATCAGTACCCGGATCGGACATGAGAAGAAATCATACATCGTGAATGTCTATCCATTCTTCACCCAGCGACAACGCAAGCTAGGAACCATCTCCATCATTATCGATATTACGGAGAAGCAACAAGCGCTGGAGCAAATCGCCCGCCTTAATCAAATGAAGGATCAGCTGTTCACAGCCGTATCCCATGACATTCGTAATCCGTTAGCCGTTCAAGTCAACTTGTTGGAAATGCTAGAGCAGGATAACGAATCCTCGCGCCAAGCAAACAGAGAGGTTTTCCACGCATTAAGCGAACAAATTCGCAACACCTATTCGATGGTTGAGAATCTAGTGGAATGGTTTCGCGGCCAGAAGGAAGGGATTGTGTTACATCCCGAATCGCTTATCGTATCTGAAGCCGTTGAAGAAGCATGCCGTTTACTTGTGTTGAACTGTGAAGCGAAGCAGTTGACTTTGCACATCCATGTGGACGAAGAAATCCGGGTCCACACCGACCGCGAAGTACTCATTCTTGTTATCCGCAATCTTCTATCCAATGCGATTAAGTATTCCATTCAGGGCGGAGTGATCCTAATCCGTGCAATAGCCTCCGGAGGCAGAGTCGAAATCACCGTTCAAGATGATGGCATAGGGATGAGTGAGGAACAGATTAGCCATGTGTTCGATGACACGCGATTTGATTCCACTATAGGCACTGCTGGTGAGAAGGGAACTGGTTTAGGCTTACTCGTAAGCCGGCAATTCCTACGAATGAGCGATGGACATCTCAAGGTGCGCAGTAAGCTAGGAAGTGGCAGCAGCTTTACTATCGTTCTAGAGGATGGGGATTTGCGATGAGGGTTATTGTGATTGATGATGAGAAAGCCATGCATATCGTGATGAATCGCTTACTATCCGAGATAAGCGGCGTAGTCGTGATTGGTTGCTATCAGAATGCCGCACAGGCGCTGGAGCAAATACGGCAAGAAGCCATTGATCTAGTATTCATTGATATCATGATTGGGCAGGATCACGGGTTAGAGGTCGCCCGTCAACTCCGTTCCACCCACAGTGAGGTGGACATTGTGTTCGTAACCTCGCACAAGGAGTTTGCTATCGATTCATTCGACAGTTATCCTCTGGATTATATGATCAAACCAGTTTCGAAATCACGCCTGGAACAGACGATCGCGCGAGCCGCAGCAAGAATCAGTGAAAAGTCCGCGATTGCGGGCGGCCCCGCCGGAAGTCTGATGGTGCGAGCCTTTGGAGGGTTCGAAGTAAGGAGCGAGCAAGCTGGGCCTGCGAGGTGGATCTCGAAGAAAAGTATGGAGTTATTCGCTTACCTGCTGATGCATAAAGGCCGCCCGGTGTCCAAAAGCCGGATCATCGAACACATTTACTCAGACATGTCACAAGAGAATGTTGCAACCTACGTTAATACGAATGTCTATCAGCTTCGTAAAACCCTGCAGGCACTTGGGCATAAGAACATCATTGTCCATTCTCAAGAACAATACTGGCTGATCCTCGATCATATCAAGATCGATTTCTTGCAATTCGAAGATCAGGTTTCTCAATTAACTGGAATTGAATCCGATCATATTGAGAAGGCATTGGCATGCGAGCAACTGTATACCGGTGAATTATTCGAGGACCGATCCTATGAATGGTCGATTACCGAGCAAATCCGTCTGCACAGATTGTATTCCCAATTCGCCAAACGGCTGAGTCGGTGTCTGCTAACGCACCGTAGAGCCGAGCAAGCAACCCTCTTAATCAAGAAGCTGCTTCTAAGCGATGAATGGGACGAGGAAGCGAACCTGTTACTGCTTCAAGCTTATGGAGAATTGAAGGATCATGTATCATTAACGCAACATTATACGTACATATCAAATCTGTACCAGCAAGAATTATCTGTCCCCCTTCCCGTTGAATTCTCGGAGATCTATGAATACTTCATAAATAAATGCAAAAAGACACCTTAGAGCAATTTTCATCACTCTAAGGTGTCTTCAGTTTACTGAATGTGGGCAAAAATCTGTTTCCCTCAAGGAAACCCTTTACAACAGGCTTTTCAGCCTACTACATACTACATCATGCCGCCCATCTTTTATCACCTATCGTTATTCAACGTAATAAACCGTTTTCCAATTCGCTCTTAATAAAACAACTCGAAAACACATATTCACTTTCGTTTAAAACCGATATCTAACGGAATTTTCGTGAGTTTCTGCGTGAGTTTTTTTGTTTTCTGTGAGTTTTTGCGATTCTTGTGAGTTTTTTATTCATCTCTGATTTCGATAAAGAAATCGCGTTTCTTCTATATATAGGTCTCCAATTTCAACCACTATCTTCCCGCTTTTAAAACAAACATACGTTCGTGTATAATATCACTGAGGTGATACGTGATGAAAAATGTGCCGACGAGAGAAGAAATCGAAGCGATCCGCAATTCCATTTTGTTGCCGTTTATGCTCGACATGTTGGAGGCCGAGTTGCGCAAGCTACAGCATGACCGGCAGCCGCTGCGGAATCTATTTGTCGAAGCGAATGAATCGCTATCCAGAGACATATTTAATGAACTGGTGACTGTAAGGAAGTATCTGAAGGAACACGACATAAAAGTAGTTGAAGGTGATCGGGTAGGCGAGGAAATGCACTATAAATTTTGGTGTAGGGGATATGAGGATGAGTTTATGTTGATGCGGTTCCTGGCGAAGTCGGAGTTATCTATCCGTTTCGGGAGGTATATCGGTGAAATGGGAACGCGGTGGAAAAAAGAAAGGCTCACTCGTTAGAGCAAGCCCCTTTCCTTCATTAACGGTTCAAATAGAAGTAATTTGCGAATTCCCTCCGGCGAATACTGGCCATTCCCCATTGCAGTTTTGTATAATTCCATGACGCGGTTATAAGCTCCTGTTGGCGTTTTCTCCCCTCCCACAATATCCATCACAGGATACAACCACGATAGCTTTGTCGCGGCGTTGCTGCCCCATTTAGGGTCATTGAGTTTATTGCCTAAGTCTCGGACGCGCTCGGCTATCGCGTAGGCCACAGCGCGTTTTGAACCTTCTCCCTGTAAGGATTGTAGGCGTTCCTCATAGTGTTCGATATCCATGCTATCGGCTATAGACAATTCAGCATACAAGCGTGTCCAAGGGAAATTCACTCCCGGGCAAGTACCTTTTTTGCTATCGATCTGATTATGAGCAATAACCTGATGGCTATTGAGAGATATTGTATTACCATATATGCGTATAACTTCGGTCTGAATCCATTTATGCAGCCAACAGGAGGCGTAGAATTGAGCCTCGGTTAGTTCGCCATCGATACCGTTCCCTAAGTAACCTTCATGCTCAATGGTAGCGGTGTAATAGTTAGCATTGATTCCTCCCATCTGCCGCACAAGTGGCGACTTAGGGGTATTAACGATGCCGTTCGTGTGAGCGCGATTGGTGAGATCTACGAACTGCAATATAGCCCCGTCCCGACACACAAGATAATGTGAAGAATTCCCCCCAGGATTCATGAAGGTATTTATAACGCTGCCTCTTTTTCCGATCGTAATATGATCCACGATTGCTATCGGCTTATGGGTTCCGCGAGTGCCGTAGTTTGGGACTAGCATTTTTTCGATGTTAATCATAAGCGCCTCCTAGTGATAGGTTTCTCCCGAACTTGATTCGTCCTTGGGTTTCGTTGGCTTGATGAAAAGCCCAATAATCATCACGATAAATAGCGAAATATCGGCAATCGTGTTAAGCAGCTCGTCGCTGATCTCATAACCGAATGACTGCTTAATAAACGCTGCGATTGCCGCCAGCAGCGGCAGCAGGATAGCCTTATTTATGTTCCTGAGTTTGTCCATGATCAATGACCTCCAAATGGTGTATAGTCCCGCAAAACGGGCAATAGTATTTGTTGCCCAGTGCAATGGCGACAACTCGTTTCTTCTCGTCGCTGTATCCCTTGAATCGTCGCTCGAAATATCCGCACTCCATATCCCCAATCGCTCCTTTATCGCTCGTATATCGTTGGACAGTTGCACGTTAACCTTGCGCTTATGCTGACTGTCCTTGATCTTGATAATTGCTAGTACAATCGCTGTCACGCTGGCCCAACTCAGGCCGTCCGACAACATCTGATGGAGTAATTCCAATAAGTCTGTAATAGGGATCACCTTCGTATAACAGCATGTCCTTACACTCCTGACCGCATAAAGAAAGGACTAAGCACAAGGCCCAGTCCTCAAAGACACTATTCATTGGTTCGATTTCAAGCATATATCACCTCGTTACTCGTATCCCATACTCATGCTTAAGCCTGTCCGTATGCTTCTTTTTGGTGATCGCATAAATTTTTTTGACCATATCAGCCTTACGAAGATCGTCTAATTCTTTAGGGATTTTACCGATTTGTTCAATCACTTCATTCCCGATATCTTCTTGCAGTTTGGCATATCGATCAGGAGGAATGCTGATTTTTACATCACCTTGCCTCGTTCTTCCTTCTACCGTTTTTTCTGGAGGTTTCGGTGCTAAACCTGTATCCCCTGTGCGGTCGATAAGATCAGCAATAAAAGCAGCAGCTTCGGTGTATGGCGCTACGTCTGACTTGTAAGGGTTCAAATACTGCCCTACTACTCCGCTCGGATTCTTCCGATCTTGTCCAAGCGTTGTTTTAAGTGGCGGCAATTGTTGTGATAGCCCCGGTATGCGGTTCATGAAGTACCCTTTTACATCATTTACAAAACCGTCATTATACGGAACTTTACGCATGGTCGGGTCTTGTCTTCGCGCTTCTTGTGCTAACAGGCTAGGACTAAAGCTTTTGAAAAAGGACTCTGCCAACCGCATAGGAATGCCAACTGCCTTCTCTCCCTGTGTGCCGCCGTACTGTGGTTGGAATGCTTCTTGAAGTCCTCTAACGGACGACATACCAAGCAGTGAACCGAACGCGTCCGAACCGGCACCGATCAAAGCGCCTTCCGTCCCTTTATCTTTGTTTGATGCCAAGCCTGCACCCATAGCAAACGGAAAGGCTACCGGCTGCAGCTTGTTATAGTCAAACTGATTATCTCCTTGTTGATACTTCGCCGCTTTTTCAGCAGCATCCACCCCGTCCGTAAAAAATGCATCCAAGTACCTACCGAGCGCCGATGTGTTAAAGCGATACTTGCCGCGCCCTGCTTGCTCGCGAATAGCGTCTAGGTCTTTGTCTCCGCTGTCGTTCGCATCTGTTATAATACCAGTATTAAACATATAGTAGCCCAGCGGAGACATTACCCCTGTCGACATCAGTCCAAGCGATAACGTGCGAATAGCTTCGCGGCGCGTTGCATCTGATTTGCTCGTAAGCTGATATAGACCCTTAATGATACCGCCCGGCGACATTGTAACAGCCGTGGAAGCGATATTCATAGGCGTTCTGACGAAAGGAAACACCGTCCGCGCTATCGGGTTTATCGCCTTTGGCGATGAGTTTAGCCATTGTGCTGTTTTACCGCCAAGCGTATCATTTCGCTGGAAGGTAGTGTTTTTTCCGATCCTGTCGGCCTGCAAAAGCGCTTCCTCCGGTGGGTCGTTGACGAATCGTTCAACATGTCGCTTGATGTTCTCTCTACCTTTAACGCCATTGTTGATCGCGTCTAGGTAGCCCATCTTGTGTATCTCTGACTGCCGGACAGCGCTGTATGTCGCATAGTCAGCGCCTTTTGCCACAGCCCCTAATGTGCGTTCAGCAAGCCCTAATGGGTTATAGAGACTCTTGTATGTTAATCCCCTAATCTCGTTCGGTCCAGCGATTCCAGCAGGGTTAACGCCATGCCAACCGCCATACGCACCTGTTGGCGCAGATTTCATCCAACGCCATATAAAGCGCAGCGGATTGCTTCCGTATAAAGTAACGTTTCGCTTCGTTTTAAACACAGTATGCATTGCTCGATCAATCATGGCAGGAAGTACGTCAGATGCTAGGTTTGTTGTCGCCATTAACGGACCAGACAAAGTATTGATAGACTGCGTGGTACTGTTAAGGAGCATGGCGATATAGCGTATTGCATTAACTTTATCCCACAGGCTGGACTTTTCGTAGCTGTTCAATATCTTCTGCATCTGCATATCTGCTTTAGTGGCGTTCATTCCTTGTAAATCCGTAACATCCTTAGCCAGTTGGCGCAGCTTCTTGATGTCATTAGGACGGACAGGATTATCCTTAATGTACTTCTCGACAATCTTTTCCTGTAAAGTGGCTTTCTGTCCTGTCATGCGCCGGAAGGATTCATCTGCCTGAATAAGTTTGTCTTCACTAATGTTCTTTGAAGTCCCTTTATAAATTTTTTGTGCTTGTTTAAAAATTTCGGTTGCGTGTGGGCGAACCGATTCCCCGAACACTTTAACTATTGTTTCTACATGATCGGCGGCTTTAATCGTGCCTTTGACCATCTGTGAGGCTACGACAATTGCGTGGTCTGCCCATTCTCCGACTGGCACGGCGTTCAGTTGGTTTTTACGAGCTGCAATTCGAGCAAGCGCGGCCTGTTCCTTCTCGTCAAGATACGAAACTATCTTGTCGCGTTTTCGCGGGTCCTTTAGCTCAGGCGGCAGGATCTCATCAACAGGTTTCACCTTTGGATTTCTTAGTTTCTTCGCGCCTTCCAAGAACCTTCCTAGTTGTTGAATCTCTGCTGACGTTACATTGTCTCCGCGCTCTAACTTGTTCAGGATTTCAGTAAATTGATTCGACCTAACTCCTGCACCTGAATTCTCTTGGACTTTGGCGGCAAGCTCCTTAAACTTCACAGAATCCGCGACCGTCACTTCTTTGCCATTTTTGGCTGCTGTACGAGTTAAATGAAGCAACTGACCCTCTGGGCTCAAACGCGACAGCAATGAGGCTGCTTGTGATGTTTGTCCGGCATTCGTCAAATCTTTTGCGAGTTTATCCGCTACGTTCAGGGCTCGTTGATGTTCACCTAATGCGTCCAATTCGTGCAACAACCTGTATCCTGTTGCGATATGATCAGGGCCGCCGGATTGGTTGAAATGAAAGTCAGCTTCGGCTTTTGTCATGTTTTTCATGTTTTCATTGGCCTTCGAAACGGTATCCGCATTTCTTGCGATATCATACCTTTGATCGGTGGTGCGTATTCGGCGTTGTAAACCCTCAGAGAAATTACCGTTATTGAGTTGGTTTTGGTAGTTTGACCTTAATCCTCGAAGTGGCTGACCGCCCTGAACTGCGGCCTGACCCGTGCCTCTAATTGCATTTACAGGCGGTTGGTTTGGTGTAACGTCCACTCTCGGACCCGTCTGCGCCTGCGGCGGCAATATCTCTCCATCTGCCGCTGGCTTTACATTGCTCGTCACAAGTGGTTGACGGCCTCCTAACGTGCCGCGCTGTAATTGGCTAGGAATGACAGACCCTTGTGCCGTAGTCGTAAATGACGGGTCATACTGCTTGATGTATTCGATGGTGGCATTGCGCTGACCCTGTAGCCCCTTCATCTGCTCTACCATATTAGCTCGTGCTGATGGGTTTAAAGGTGCTGTGTCCATTGAGCGCAGTGAGTTCATCTGGTTATCAAGGTCATTCAACCACTGGCGGCCTAACTGTGCCTTAGCGTGGTTTTCGCCCATATCACTGACCATCGTTTTAAATATCGGGTTCGTCTCTGTCAGCGTTCGCGCCGTGTTGTCTAAGCGATTAGCGACACCCTTGAACGCTCCACCCAACGCCCCTAAAGCCATGTCGCCAGGCGCTCCAAACGCTCCACCGATAAGAGCCGCTTTACCCAACTGGTCGATATCCGTCTCGCCTCTGATCGCACTGTTAGCTGTGTTTTGCACAGCCCCAGCGATACCGCCACGAAACGCATTGTTAACCAATTTGTCAGATGTAGCGCGCCCAATGTTTATTCCTGCTGCGTTTAAAGCTGGGCTAAGGTTTGAAGCGCCCCTTTGGGACGATCCTAGCAGCTTTTGTCCGGCCTTTGAACCTAGCATGGAATCCGCAACCTTGTAACCGCCAGTAAATAGGCTTGCTTCGAGCTGAGCGGGGTTAGTTGCGTATCCTGCGATATTACCAGCAAAACCGCCTATTGTACTCGCAAGCCCATCTTGTACTGGTGCAGTCGATGTTTGTACGCCAAGCGCATCCCCTGCGCCTTGCTGGAATGCAGATAGACCCGGCGTTTTTGCCTGCACCCAATCGATACCTTGGATAAGGGGCTCGGCTATATTGCGCCCAATCCAATTCATTACTCCCGGTCCCTCTGTTGATTCCATACGCCGTTTGTGTTGCTCCTCCATCCATTCATCCGCTGTTTGTGGCTTTACCCCTCCTTGTACAGGTGGGCTAGTAATATTGGCGTTTTTCAAAGCTGAATTAAACATATTTCCTGTGATGTTTTGCGCATTCGCTACGGCTTTCTGTCCTGCGTTTACGCTGTCGATGCTCTGTTGCAGCATGTTGCCTGTGATTTGCTTGCCTTTGTCGTACGCAACATCCGGCGTACGTAATTCTATTTGCGGTTTAACAGGTTCTTCTTTTGGTTTATTCGTGTCAGAAGATCGGTTTCGGATGCTGTCGTATTTACTTGTAGATGAAGGGGAAGATGCTTCAGGTTGGCTATACTTGCCGGACAAGACGCGCTCCCGCGCTGCTGCTCCTTGCTCTCTTCGGTTTTTACGGATACCATCATACTTCGACATCGCTACCCACCCCACTTTTTCACGACTTTTGGAACGTACTTCTGCGTTTCGAGAGGTGCGTACTTGCTAATCGCCGCCCAACTGTTCCCGTACTTCTTAACCAATCCACCAATTTTACCCGGTCCTGCGTTGTAGGCTGCAAGAGCGAGCTGCCAATCACCGAATTGATTGTGCATTTGAGATAAATATTTAACCCCGGCATTGATATTCTGCTCGGGGTCATAAATGTCTGTTACACCTAACCCGCGAGCGGTTGCAGGCATTAACTGCATGAGTCCAGATGCTCCTTTATGACTCGTCGCATTCTTATTCCCTGCACTCTCCGCACCCATAACTGCATCGACTAGTGTAGCAGGAATGTTATATTGCTTTGCCGCTGAATCAACATAGCCTCGGTAAGCCTGCGGCGCAGAACTTACAGAGGCATCTACTTTCCCGATCCATGCTTTTTCGTGTACTGATTTATCTCTTCCTTAGTGAGTCCCATAATACTTAACATTTGATCGGTTTGCGCGTCAGACATTCCGGAATCGATGATGGATAAGAACATTTTTTCACGCTGCGCAGGATTAGTTGTAATACGAGTTCCTACCGATTGACCCCACTGATCAAGAATCGGTTCTGAGTATTGCTCACTTAGAACTGAATAGATTTGGTTCGGTGTCATGATGCCATTATCACCACCTCCTGCGCCCTGACTCATATTATGATCAAGTTGTGCCCATTGACGGTTATTATCATCCTGATCCAAACCGTAGTTCTGATCAAATTCATAATTACCTCTGTTGTAGTTGCGATCACCCTCGAACACTCCGCGATTGTAATTGCGATCCGATTCAAGTACGCCGCGATCATATCCGCGATCTGACTCCAATACCCCTCGATCATAGTTTCGATCATTCTCGTAGATGCCGCGATCATATTGTTTGCCGCCCAACGTCTGGGCCCCACCATATGCATTGTTCACAAGATTCGACCAGTTCTGCGCTGGGCCCTTTCCAAGGTTGCCTGTACGATCAACCATACCAAAGTAAGCATCCATGTTCGCTTGCTTCCCTGCTAGTGTTGAAGCGCCGTTGTATTGCCCTGTTAGCTGACCTTCCTGTAGGCCAAAGTTACGGTCAGACTCGAATACCCCTCGGTTGGTGTTAAACGTCTGTAGCGCCTGATTGAACTGCGTGTTGTTGAGTTGCGAGTTAGCCATAAGCCCCTCAATCTGTTGCCCGTTGACTGCAAGATCATACATGCGCTCATCATTAAGGAGTTGTTGGTACAACGCTTCTTTCTCCGCAGGAGCTGCGTTCTGCATGGCTGCATACTTCTCTTCGATGCTATTGCGCAAGTTCGCCAGGTCGGAGTTAATGTTCGCTTGTCTCGATGACAAGTCCTGCTGCGCCTCACGGTCTGTGCGGCTTCTCTCCTGCGCGATCATGCCTTGTGCGTAGTCAGAACGTCCGCTGAATGGCGATAGGTTGCGAGCGTTGTATGTGTTTTCTAACGCTCTATTCTCGCCTATGGTTTGTTGAGCGCGGTCATACTGTGTTTGGTTCGCCCCCAGCTGCTGGTCAGCTATCGTCTGTCCGGCGCGTGTCTGCTGGTCAGCGTATAGGCGTAGGTCGGATAATTGACGAGTGTATTGTCCGTCTACGTACTTGCGTAGTGCCTCGGTATCTCGTACGGGATTCGCTGGCGTGTAGATGGGTACTTGTGATTCAGTCGGCGGCGTGTAACTAAAGGTTCCGTCTGGTGTTGGGACTTGGACAGGGGCATTTTCTACTCCCCGTCTATACCCCAGAGAATCCAAGTATTTATTTTGTGCTGAAACATCCATTCCGGCAGCCGTCCGCTCATCGATTACTTTCAACGCACGGTCAATTTCCGACTGCCTATTTGCAGGGTTAGAAATGTATTGCGTGTTTGCTTCCAACGCCTTATTCGTTGCTGCATTCGTTCCGTATAAAGCCCCACCATACCCCGTTGAAGGCATGGGGACGTTTGGATTGGGAACAGCGGCATTATTTGCTGGCGGCTTGGGAACGCTTATGCTCGACCCCCACGGAGTAGGCATGGTGCTTTGTGTGGGCGGCGTTGGAACAGGAGGCATGGGCGTTGAGGACGGACCTCCTGCCGTTGGGTTGGGTACAGTATTGAATGAACTGTTGATTTTTGGTGGTGAACCAACTGTAGTATTTGTCTGCGGCGGCATCGGCACTGATTGAAAGTTATTAGTGGATTGGTTTGCCGACATACCAGGGTAAGGAACAGGGACGGGATTGGGGACCGCCGATGTATTGCTCTTATTGTTTTTTATAGCAGATGCTATTTTAGCGGTATTAAAGATGGTTGCCATTCTCATCATTCCTCTCAATGGGCATTGAAAAAAGCCTCCCAAATTGGAAGACTTTTGATATAATAGATAGGTACACAACTTGTGGTGGCATTGGTTCCCTCCGGAAAGGAGTGGTGCCTATGACATTTTCGCTTATAGAAGTAATAATGCTCGGGACTTTTCTCCTCGCGCTTCTTACTTACTTAAAACGAAAGTAACCCGCCACAGGTTGACGGCCTGACGGGTTACTTACTCTCTAGCATTCAGTTGGAGGGCATTCCACCCAAGTTTGTACATGAGAGAGCGTTGGCCGCGCTCTCTTTTCTTATTGTAATCATATCATACACTTTTTAGACGTTCAATAATCATTTGTTCAGTTCGTCTTGTAGTTTCTTAGTTGGGATGGCGTGACCATTTGGTGACCCGTCATTCTCTCCTACTACTACACCTATTACCTGTCCTGCACTATTCACCAATGCACCGCCTGATGAACCAGGTCCGATGCCAGCATCAAAAACCATTGTTCCCACTAATGAATTGAACTGATATGCACCCTCCGTAATCGCGAACCTTCCCTTCGGAAACCCGATAGCATATACCTTGTCACCCTTCTTCAACTCCGCAGTATTAAGCTTCAACCCCGTCACACCCGATACCTTAAAGCCGATCAGATCAGCGGCTTCGTTCTTGAATACGGCATCCTTGACCTGTACGGTCTGCACCGACGATCCAAAGTCGATCATAAGCGATACAGCATTTCCATCTGCTACATGCCAGTTCGTGACCGCGATACCGTCCACAACAAAAGCTGATCCTGTACCGATCTGCTTGTTTTGTGCGTCCAGTTGGTAGACGATGCCGACAGACTCGCCTAGCTTGTTCAGTTGCGTCAACGTCAATCCCGTCTGGGTTGGCTGCTGTTGTGTTGTGATACTAGCACTCTGCTTTGCAC
This sequence comes from Paenibacillus plantiphilus, assembly GCF_927798095.1. Classification (GTDB taxonomy): domain Bacteria; phylum Bacillota; class Bacilli; order Paenibacillales; family Paenibacillaceae; genus Paenibacillus_Z; species Paenibacillus_Z plantiphilus. The sequence continues at coordinate 132,605 of NZ_CAKMMF010000011.1, forward strand.
CGTCCCAATCTACCGTTGCCCCTAGCGACTCTGCTATGGCTCTGAGCGGCAGCATCGTAGCTCCGTCTATCAATTGACCAGGCACGATGGATTTGACCTCTGTACCGTTTACCGTCACCTTCACAATGGCGCGGCCTTTGTACAGTCCGTTTATTGCTGTGGCGGCGTAGGCTGTTCCGCTTATCATTGTAAAGGCTATTAGGCCGATTAATAGTTTCTTCTTCATGTGGAATCACCCCATCAGTAAGATAATTCCATTGTACGATGATTTATTCTATCTTTCCACCTGTTTGGGCGAATTCCGCTGTCGTACCACTGAATTGTGTACCGCTTTTGCGGATCGTAGACCCACTGGCGGCCTGCAATCCTGTACTATTGCCAGATCCTGTCGTTTGATCTGCACTAAATACAAAAGATAACTCTGCTGCCAATAAAGCATTCCCTGTTGTTCGGTTTGCTACTTGTGATCCCGATATGACAACTCTCGATGAAAATACATAAAACCCATTTCCAACGGATGTTTGAACTGACCTGCAGTATGCAAACGCCACCTCAATTCCACAGCCGATGGCAGTGAATCCGTCCGATGTGGTAGACGCACAGTTAAAACCCGTGATATTAACTGGTATTTGAACCTTATTAACAAACACATCATTAACATTATGCGTTGCAGCGAGACTAGTAGCGCCGTTAATGATTATTTGTCCCTGACCCATAAACCCGTTAAGAGATATCGTTTCTGGGTACGTGCCTGCCGCTACATTAATAATAATCGTGTGGTTAATGATCTGAGGCAGTTTGTTAATCGCTGTTTGAATATTTTTAAGTGGCGATCCAACTGATAGCCCGTCATTCGTGTCGCTCCCTGTTGTGGCAACGTAGTACGTGATATTTGCCGTTGTTTTAAGGAGTGTCAGTGATCCAGTTAGAATCGCATTTTGAAATTGTAGGTACAAAAGATCAATCGTGTCAGCAGCTTCGATATGGGCCTCTCTGTTGGCTTGTGAAGATAATATTAATGATGGTTGCTGATTGGCGATAGCTGCATTAAGCCTTGTTCTATCCATCGGTAATTGTGACATTAATATCCGCTGCTCCTTCCCTTGATTGTCATGTCGTACACCTCGCAAAGTTCATCTCGGTTGTTCCTAAAAATGATTTGGAAGTAGTAAGAGTTCCGGCAAAATATAAGTGGCATAGGTGCGCTTACTAGGTCTGTATAATCAAGGTTAGCAACCGCAGATTCGTCCCATTCGGTTACGTCCCATGTTGCATATTGATTTTTCAATGCTTGTTGCACGTCTTGTTTGCTGCTATAAAACACCACCGATATATCTAGGCTGGATTTTGTCGCATACTGCCTAGCATTCACAATCAATTCGTCCAGTATGGACATTTGTCCAGTGTTTTCGAACTTAATCATGTCCGTTGCTCGATAAAAGTCTATCGCCGTACCTGTTGTTTTGGTGGATTCGTTCCAGTCACTTCCTAGACTAGCGTCGAACTTGTGAAGGTGACCTGTCTCTCCTGCATAATACAGAATCTCACTACGCAAGAATCCAGCAGCCTTAATGTTGGTCCATGGATACCATTCGCGATTTCGCGTGTCATAGGCATAGCAGAGGCGTTCAGAGCCTCTATTGAAGCGTAGTAGGTATAAACTAGCCCGTGCATCGAAATAACCTACAGCAGCGGCTTTATCGGCCTCTGACAGTCCGATAGCATCCCAATCCAGTTTATCTACTGTTACAGATCGTGTTGAGTAACGCCTTGAACCTGTATCCATCAATTCATTATCGTAAATCTCGTATACACCATCATCAGATAGGTATACAACGGTTTGGTCACCATTAGGATACGTGACACGCTGAATAGACCGTGGAGCGACAACTCCGGCCTGCGTGTTAAGGAATTGATTCCCTTGAAAGTTATCGAAGTTTTCCCCGAATAGAACGCCCCATCCCCTGCGCATCGGGAGCATCAGAACGTTGTCAAACGCTATGCCAGGGCCGTTCATATAATCGTTGTTCTTCACCCAGCGTTCCCACTGGACCGATGGAAAGTAATCGAACGTGTAACGCTTGCTGTACCACCAAGTATCTGAACCGTCCGACACGAATACATGACCTTGATATGAGAAGCAGTATTTCATCCCCTTAGTATGCAAGGTGCTGAGTATATTTGGCGGCGCTGGCGTTGGATCATCTGCAGCTGGCGTAATTTGCGACACTGTGAATGTTGTATCGTCATATGCCTTAATCGTTCCTGTGTCCGTAATAATCTTGCGACTTACGCTGTTTCCGTCTGTATAATCCACCTCATATATAGCGGCGCTTGCAAGTGCTCCTGTGGCTGCTGATAGCGTTGTGCCACTCAATCTGTATAGTGATGTACCAGCTGTGCAAATAATCTTATCTATTGCCCCTGTTCGGTATGCCGTTAGCCATTGAATAGGATTGGCTAACGGCGATGTTGTAACCGGCACTGAGCCTGGGCGCTTGGCACATGGTCCGATACGGCCTTGCGGCATAACTCCATTTAGCATGAGCCTCGCTTGGTTAGGAGCTAAAGCGGTTGGTTGTGTAACGGTATTGAGACCGCCAGACACCGCCAAATCTACCGTCATGGATTGCTGTATTCCCGATGGCATCTAAGCACCCCCTAACGAAAACTCGGATTGCCAATAATCGGCGAGTTACAATGATGACATTTAACTAATTCGTTAGCTTTCGGCACAGGGACATCACCAACTGGGGAAATGGTGTCTGCATACATAGGGGTCCCAGGCTGAACATCAACATTAAATTTATAAAGGTCTTTATCGCATTTCTTGCAATAAATAACTTGTCCTTTTTTCGGTAACATTCTATACACCACCTTGCGCCTTTTTAACATCGTCATATGAAGGCGGGCTGCCTCCACTTGATGGCCCCTTGCCAGATATAGCAGCCTGTGTTATTGCGGCATATCCTGACTTCGCCACTGCACCCATCGCCTCAGCCTCTTGATAAAAGTTTTTGACACTCTTAATCAGCGAGGATATTTCCATGATCAACGGCTTATATCCGGCCTCAGAAATATCAACAGGGTCACTCGCTTGCGTAACCTGTCTTGGGTATCGGATGTATTTAAGCCTCACCGTGCCCGTAACGCCTCGTAGGTGTATCGACTTATTGGGAGACTCGCAATACCACCCGATAGGCGCTGTGTCGCTGTAGCGGCGCTGTACCTCCATCTCGCTTGGTCCGTCCACCTTTAACAGCCTGAGTGGCTCATACATATTCGTGATTGGCGAATTTCCCATCGTAAATGCAACATTTCCATCTGCTGATATCACGATGTCGTCGCTGCTTTCGGTGTTGTAGCATAGTCTCGCCAGATTCCAGAGGGCGACATTCATAAATTGCAGCAAGGTTTGATCCTGTGTACTATCGTCGGGCCCGAGGTAATTGATATCCATGCGGTTAATCGTGCGTACCGCTGATAGGATTTGTCCGGCATTCCATGTGTTCATCCTGACCAACTCCTAACCATCTCATAAACGGTACATTTATGCTCTGTGCAATAATCTGATACCTCTTGGCTCCGCATAGCCTCAGACGGCGTGTCGGCCTTTATAGGAGGTGTTACAAGTCCTTCGATGGGCATTAGTTCGCCGTCCCATGGCGTGTCAGGAGCTTGTAAGCGAACGGCACAGGTGAATTGATAGGTTTTCATGCTACCACCGCCCCTCTATCACAACTGGCTCGTTTCCTAGCGAATAGTACGCGACCACTTGATTTTTAATGTTCATATATCCGGCTTGCATCATTTCGGCCTTACGCTTCGCCTCTTGCGCCCCGAATCTTTCCAATGCAAAAGGAGATTCGTAATAACGCCAGAGGTAGTAAAATTTATATAAAGGCGTGAATCGATCAGCTATATCAATTGACTCGGTTACATTCGCAAAGTACGTCATGTGCTTGAAGTAATCCACGACGAGCGTATCCGGCGCTAACCAAAATACCCTCGGCAGAACGATTTCTCCGTTATATATCCGGTATCCCAATTCAATGTTGCGGTCATAACCTTGATCAATGTCGCTTTGTAGTCGCATACGGTTGATGATTTTTAAATCAATAGGTAGGCTGTATTCTAAATCTGTGGAGGTCAATACAATATTTGCTGGCGCTGCAGAAGGGATTTCAATGTTATTACCGATATCCATATTCACTTCGTTCGACCAATTCACAATGTCGGTATTCTCAAGATCGGATTTTATATCTTGCTCCGTTAAATATCGAATATCAACTAAGGTAGCCATCAGTATACACCGACAATATCAGTCGCTGTTGTACCAGTGGCATACACGCGCTTAACAGCTACAGGGAATATAGACCCTTTCGAAACGTCCTTGAAGGTAACTGGCGCGGTGCCATCGATTAAATCCACCCTTATATCACCAGCTACGCCTACATAGATCCCTTTTGTAGGATATTTAGCTAGATCAGCACCATCATTCGGTGTAATAGCAACGGCATCCCTCGCACTACTGTTTGTAAATGTCGGGACTTTTTTGTTCATGGTCATGATATTTTTCTCCTCCCTCTTGGCTTAATCTCTTTGTTCACGATAGGTTGTTCAATTTCAATTCCCTGCGAAGCCAGCTTTTCAAGCAAAGCTATAATTCTATCGTTTTGCTCCGTATGCTTTTTTAATTCCGCTAGATGCAATGGCATATCATCCCTCCTAAAGAAAAAGAGGGAGCGAAAGCCCCCTCACTTCTTGTTCATCAAATCATTGTCCAGCAGCATCTGCCGCATACTGTTGAACGTTTCGATTGTTGCTTTCTGACCTTCGGACATGTCGTCCGTCACTTTGAATGCGGCGACAAACGGGTGCTTAGTCTTCTTGGTACTTTTAACCTCACCTGACGGCTCTGTGACCGTCCATTCGATGTCTGGCATGTTACACCCTCCGTTTAACCACAACGCCCCACGCGCCTGACGCGAGGTCCTTTGTGGACCCGTTAGTGTTGATGAGGGATATCTTGATCGTATTAGCCGCGCTAACGCTACCTTGATATATCACGCCATCTGTATCATAAGGCGGATACAATTCCACGTTATCACCAAGCGCCGAACCAGTTACGGTTATGCCTGAGCTAACCGCGAAAGCTCCTGTTGCTAGTGATGGAGGATCAAAGGTTACTGTCGTGCTTACAACAGCTTTAGGGGCTGTTACAGAGCCGACAGAGAACCCGTCAGCTCGTACAATGCCCTTTCCTGTTTTCGTTCTGTAATCTACGCCATATTTGCTCATATTACCCCTCCTTAGGACGTAGCGTCAGAGCCGTGAATCCAAGACCAGTCAAGAAATCCCTTACCCCACAGGCCGACAACAGCGTATTTGAAAATCTCGGTGTCGAAATCCGTCTCGTTTTTGAAGTCCGGCTTACGGAACTCGTTCCATTTGTTGTAGCGGCGCATCCGGCTCTTGTTGATCGCAAACCAGTTGTAAGCGTTCGGTAGATACGGATTGACGATAACATCGAACGTTCCGCGATAGATGTTAAGAGAGAAGTTTGCCTGCTCTGGCACGTACAACGCCTGAGCATTGTCTGCTTTCTTCGCGTTCATGCCTGCCAATTGATAGGCAATGGACATAAGGCGCGGACCAACCATCAAGCAATCGAAGGTTACAGGCATCAGATTGCCCTTGGAATCTACCCAGTTTTGACCACGCACATTCACTTCGTGCCAGGAATCATAGTCGAGAGACAAGGAGAATTTGTTGCTGTTTGTCGTACCGCTGTTAGTAGGGCTGACGGGATGATCAGTAGCGCACAGCGCCTTTCCGTCAGGTCCAGCAGAGCCGCCGATGATGGTGATTCCACGGTAATCCGTACCAGACGTAGTGAAAGCATTCTTGGCGAATTCAACGCCTTGATATTGTCGCGTTTGATATACAGCATCAGACAGTTTGATCACTTCATCCTTAATGTCTTGGTGTTTGTTAAAGTCGAACCATTCACGGTCAATTTGTGTACCCAATGAATATTTCACTTGTGGGATGGAGGTAGGGAACAGTTTTTCGCGATCTTCATAATAGACCGATTTGCCTGTCGATCCCCACGGCTGCATAAGTCCTTGAGCGCCTACGCCCTCATAGTTCTCGCGCTCCTTACTCGTTTTGCTCATGTTGTACATAAGCGGCAAATAATCAGTTTGATCGGATACGGATTGGGTATATACCTCTCTCAATACAGGCTCATATATCGTGTTGAGAGAACGCATGGATTGGAAAGTACCTGTGTTAATTGTCATTTACGCAGCCTCCTTAGCTGAACTGACGGTTTTTAATGCGTACAACCGCCTGTGTTTTGGATGTATTTAGAGAAAGGATGGTGCATGGTCCGCCAGTTACGTCAGCAGCGTTGAGGGTAAGACCTCCAGATGAGATGTCTGCTGCAGATTGTCCAGGTTTGAATGTTGCATCCGGTGTACCTACATAATCAGCTGTAAACTCGTCACCAGCTCGCACCTCGATAATCTCAGGGTATACATCTGGTGTTGCTGGTGTAGTGATTGTAGGTCCGTTGTATACGCCCCCAATAGGTCCTCCTGCTGCTGCCGTCACCCAACGACCCGTAGTAGAACTAACGATGAGAGCTTGACCATAGGTGAATGTCGTAGATGCTGTGAATGTAATGTCAGTAATGAATTTCGGTTGTCGCGAATCGCTATTTTGATGCCATACAAATGCCATATAGGTTACCTCCTGTTATTAATGAGTTTTTGTTGTTTACGAACGTTTTCAGGCTTAACTCCGAACGATTCAGCAAGCGCAACCTGAGCTGGAAGTAAGTCGCTTTCGTCCGGTTCCGCTGCGCCTTGTTCCGTGAATCCCCTCGTTCCAAGTTGCATCTGCTTAATAACACTTTGCTCGGCTTGCTTCTTGGTCTTGTTCTGCATTTCTTGCTTCATTTCAGTACCATGAGCAAGCTCGAAGGCATCCAACGGGTCATATCCGCGATCCACACGGGAACGCATTTCATCGTTGAAGAATGAAGGCATTTCACCGCGATTGAACGCCTGTGCATCATCTAGCAAATGGGGGTAACGATCGTAGAGCGCTTGCCATTTGCTAGTGACTTGCTGTTGCTGCTGGCTTTGTTGTTGCGATTCCTTCAACGCCTTAGCCTCTTGAAATGTCGGGTGCTGTTCCAACCATGCGACCGCATCCTCGCGGGATATGCCGTTCAGTTCCAATTGGTACAACATGTTCTCCTGCATCTCATCAAAGGCTTGTTCCTTCTGCTTTTGCTGCTGTGCTTCAAGTTGGTCAAGGTTAGCGATCAGATCGGCATGATCTTTGTACCCTTGGAGCTTGGCGACTCGATCAAGGGACTTTTCATACTCCGTCTTCTGGCTGCGCACCTTGTCCAGATTCATGCCTTTCTCGACCAGTTCTTTCACTTGGTCTTCTGGCACATCAATTTCCTCGCCGTTGTACTTGGCTTTAAGGGCCGTCTTCGGCTTATCCTCTTCCACTTGACCTATGGCAGGGTCTGTCGGTTCTGGGATGGTAGGCATTTCGATTTCTTTCTTTTCAGTTGGATTAATCCCGAATGATTCGTAAATCGATTCGGTTTCAGCATCCATCTGAATTTCTTGAGTTTCTGGGCTATGGCTGGCCTGATCGCTCATGGTAAAACCTCCTATAACTCGAATCCGCTATGGCTGGCGGTAGGTAAAAAGCAATATAAAAGGCGCTAGGATTCTCACCTAACGCCCGTTGGCTGATTCATTTTTGCCACTTCTAGAGCGGAATTTGTTTCGTTCTGTATTCCTTGTTGCTCTAATTTCGCCCATTCAAGGGCCTGCTGATTGGCTGTTTTCTCGCGCTCGAATTGCTGCGACTCAGCTTCTTGCTGCATTTTCGATTGTTCCGATTGCTGCAGCTGCGCACCCATCTGTTGCATCTGTTGCTGCAGTTGTTGATTCTCGGCCTGCAACTGCTGCATTTGTTGCATTTGCATCTGCTCCGTCTGCATGCGCTCTTCGATGACACTCATAGGCTCCATTCGACCATTTTCAACCGTATATTTAACCGCTTGTGCATCGATCATAGGCATTTGCGTCATAGGATCAATGGTTTGTAGTAGATTAAACGCCATCTGAACGTAATACTCACGATCTCGCGGCTTTTCTACGCCTATATTGACCTTGATGTCGAAGCATGGAACATACTCTTCCATCAGTTCGGTTTGCACCTGTTCACCTGTTGTTGGGTCTGGATACTCGAACGGCGTAGGCGACTGCTTAACCAAAGCTTCGCGGCTAAACCCAACCTGTTTACCTGTTATCCGCGCCACTCTCTCGGTGGTATAAAACTGTGCGCAAAGCTCTATAAGCTGCTCTATTACCTCTTGGAATGCGTCCTCTATCAACTCAGCTACATTCGCCAAGCGACCCTGAGCAGCTGCAATAAGCGCCTCTGATTGTCTACCGCTGGTGACATTGGCATTTGATGCGCCATTGGCTGAATCAAACATGCCAGGTATCTTTTGCATCATCTCAATAAAATGCTGGATGTATTGATAGATACCGGGGTTAGGAGGAACGCCTTGAAGTTCCTTGAATTGATTGATATCACCCTCAATAGGTATCATGGCCCCTGCCTTACTACGGAATCTTCTCCATATCTGTTTAGCGGCTTCGGTGATCCCTGCCGTTGTGGCGTATACAATAACGCTGTTGCCCATCTTGGATGTGACTTCTGCTGCCAACTCCACAAAGCGGTTATACATCGTCTGTGGTGCTATGAGGTCACGCATGTATCCCTTGCCCCACGGGTTATTCTCGGTCGGAAACAGCGTCCGCGCTACAATCGGATATTGACCATGGTCGTATAAATATGCTTTATGCTCCAAAAACACACCGTTTGTGGTTACGTACAAGAAGTGAATACCATTCATCTTGCCAGCAGCCTTCGCCATGTCCTCGGAAGGGTCTTTACCCTCGGCAAGCTTACCCTCTGCCAACTCTGTGAACAGTTTTTTGTCTTCCTCAGACATATATTTAGGCTTGCCCTTGTACATATACCGCAACACATTGACCGTTGTCCGGTTGTCCTCACTCTGTATGGTTGTGCCCACGAATGTATCACTGTCCATGTCAAATATCTCGGTGTCACTGGACTGATTGTCTGCCATAACCTTCGGACCCTGCTTAGGCCAGCGCTCACGGATATAATCAAGCGTCCACAGGTTATTGATGATGTGCGCCCGACCTTTTTGAAGATTGATAAAGTCCTTAATCGCCGGATCAGGGAAGAAGCTGCCGAAATTGACGGGCAATATATCATTCTGCCCCATATAGCGGTTCTGGCCCTTGCCCCCGATTACAGTAGGATCATGTAAAACCTCATAAATAAGCGGCCCATGGATTACCATCCTACGGACCGCTCGTATATGTTTAGGTTTGATTTTTATTTTGTTCAACTCGTATGGAATGAACATATTCAGAAGATTGGCGCGTTCATCGTCGCCTGCTTCCTGTGGCTCAAAGTCAGGAGTCGGAACCCATCCTGTCAGACGCGCTACAAGGCTATCTATTTGACTACCAGCGTAGTTACCGACATATTCCATTCTTTCAGGATAAGGACCATTATCAGGAGGTCTAAGACCTTTCCACTGGTCACCAATATACATGTTCTGTTCCTTGCGCCACACTTCGTCCATGCCGGATCGTTTTTCTTTGAATACTCGGTAGTCATTCATCGCCATCTGGACAAGCGCGTCTTCTTCCGGCGTGTTGATCTCGTCATGTTCTGGATTCGGTGGATCAGTGTTGTTGAATATTCCTTTAGCAACTCCGTAAATCTCGGAAACCTTGTCCATCATCTTAGCCATATGTCACCTCCTACTCTAGTTCCTCGACGTTAACCACTTCGTTGCCCCAAGCCGCAAAGGACTCTCTAACAGGTTTAGGAGGCTTCTGGCCCGTCTCGGTATACGTTACAGGCTCATGATTGATTAACCGCTGTATGGTGTCCTGCTGGCGTTCTATCAAGCGATGAAGATTTCTATATATGGTGACTAAGCACGCCAGCACTACGATAACCAAAACGCCAGCAATTCCCAACATAACGACCATATCTGTTGTCATTACCTCACCCCCATGCGCTACCGGACATGTCCGATGCGAAGTTATCGAAATCGTTATCCAGCTTGTTGTTGTTTGGCTTGTAATCAGGTGTTGCTGTCCATGGTTTTTTAGAACTCTCTACAAATAACATGCAATCATCATTAAGTGCATAACGCACTGAATCAATAGAGTGATTGTTTTTGTCAGGGTATCCGGCTTTAAAATTTCCGTTTGCGTCTTTCGCTAATTCGTATGTCAAAAACTCTCGGGCTGTTTCTGGGCAACGCTGATCATCAATAATAATAGCTTCTAAATCCTGCAAGAATTTAATTCCGAATTCAATCGAATCCGGCCCTTTTTTGACTCCTCGTATCAACATCCCATATTGCATGAGTTCATTGATGCTCTTAGGCTCGGCTGAATCTGCTATAACCACTTCATTTTTCTTATTCTCAGCACGTATATGGCTATAGTACAACTCTCGATTACTCATACGGTATTTGTATACCTCGTGGTAGATGTACAGCCGCTTGTGCTTACGGTCATAGTGCATAACGTTGTATGATAATGGGTCGATTGCATATCCAAAGTCTAGGCCGCGCCGGATGTTGTAAAAGTCCTCTATTTCCGCATCGCTGATCTTGCGTATCTGGACATTATCAAATATCTCGCCGCCTGTACCTGTGATCGTCCCAAGGTATTCATGCTCATAGGCAAGAGGCTTTGTATCTCTCAGGTGTTCGGCCTCTATGATAAACTGTTGACCCAGCCATTCAACCGATACGGTCAGATATGTGCTGTGATGTACCAGGCGGTCAGGTCTTGTCAGTTGCTTTTCGGTGTTAACCCAGTTGTTCGCGCTCTTTGGTGGATTGTACGAGTAGAATACGATGAACTTAGGGCCACCGCGCATGAGAGACTGGTTAATCATCCGAACCTCTTCCATGCTCGTAAACTCGTCTAACTCTTCGTACCAAATAAACTTGGTATAGCCCTTGGCGAACTTCATCGACTTGATCTTTTTGGGCTTGTCAGCTCCGCGAAACCTGATTTCCTGACCTGTAGGCTTGTAGGTCAGAACAAGCTTTTGTTCTGGCATGTCCCAATAGTCCGCTACTCCAAGCGACTCTATCGCCCAAATAAGCTGATCCTTGACCGACTCATTAAGAGTGTCCTTAACCTTTCGTAGGACAACCGCATTAGCTAGTGGATCGGCCATGATGCCGAGTATGATCTCGACTGATATAAACGACGATTTGGTGCTTCCGCGTCCACCGGACAGCCAGTAATGTGTGTGAATCCCGTCTGCAATGTCCCAATGCACATCATAGAATGACGGCGCTATTACATTCAGCAGACTAACTTCATTTTGCTGGGCGTGGGATGTCATTGATTATCCTCACCCCTGCCTCGCCGCTATGTTCAATATCTTGTTTGTCTCTCCATTGCTTCGGCTGCCTGTTCTTCAGCCAGAAGATAGCCGCTGTCGGATCAGGAGCGTAATGCTTGATTACTTCCATCGTGTCCGTTATCTGCCCTTGGAACGATGCTGTGACAATCTCTTGATGCTCGTATCCTATCGCTCGATGGTAAAGCTTCTGAGCCACTGTAGCGTCAGCCATCATCTTTCCCTTTTTTAAGGACTCGCGAAACTCATTGTGTGCATCCTTCCAGCGGTTAATTGTGGCCTCATCAACCTCGAAGAAATCAGCCATATCCTTATCGGTCGCTCCAAGCAAGCAAAGTTTATATGCCTGCTCGGCGTATTCATCTTTGTACTTACTTGGTCGCCCCCCTGCCATCTCTATCACCCCTTATTCATCAATTTGCACTCATTTACACGATATTTTGTATAACACTCATAATATTGACCACTAATTTGCACTTTACTACATAATTTAATGTGAATTCTTATGCGCAGCCTTGAATAAATCCGTCAAACTCACTACCGCCATAGCTCCTGTATAGTGAGGTTTCTTCGCATCTTCTATCCGCTGTATCCGTTGATACTCTGCTATCTCTTGTGGAGTGCCTTCAATGGATACTCCGTTGATGGTTGCTTTCAATTTAACATCCTCCCATCTCCCGATAGATACCATGCTTCGCGCTGTTCTGGCGTAAGCTTATCCCATTTGCGCATGTCCTTTGCAAATGTGTGCGCCTTTGTTATTCCGATTAGTGTGATCCACAGTTTGTTGTGTGGTCTCATGAACGAATAACTCTCTCGCATGAACCACAAGAAGTATTTGATGTATCGCATCATTTATCTCTCCTGTCCCAATAGAAATACACCCATATCCCTATATGGATTAGTAGGGTTAGGGGTGTTTGTATGAGTATATAATGTGTTACGTCAATACGGGTCATAAACCCTCCTACGGCCTCCGCTGCGCTGGGCTTATTCGGTCGTTCCGTTGGCCTCCGGCCTAATGTGCAACGTATTCGCGTTCTGTGATAGACACTTGACCTAAATCATCACAACGACCAACAGCGATAAACCGCGATCCGTCTTTAAGATAAATGTCATATAATACTTCGCGAATGCCTGTAGCATAATTAAATCCAGATGCGTACCACTCGATTGTGTATCCATCGTATCTATCATGGATAGCAGTTTTTATAGCATTGTCCATTTCGTCTATGTTCATTGAACCACCCCTTACAACACAAAAAGAGCCTTTCGGCTCTCCTGTGGTTTATTGTGCGCTTAGTCGTACGCAAGGACGTTGTAATATGTGATGCCTCCAAGCTGCTGACTGTATGGGAGCTTAGAGGCTGTTCACCTGTTTTAACGTGGGCAAGGATTTGCACCTTGCATGATGTGGGCGGTACTTAATGCCCTGCACCCTTACCACATCCGTTAGTGGGCTTTAGCTTGTGCGTCTACCTATTCCGCCACCACGTTATTGCTGATTCAAGGAACGGAGTGAACGGAGACTGCACAAGGATCGTCTGCCGCTCATCACCAGAACCTTATACTAGTATTACTTGTAATTAATATATCTATCATCGGGTTCTTCTTTGAATTTTCTGTTTATCACCTTACTGTAGTGGTTCATTTCTCTGGATGAATACCATTCCGGCAATATACCGTTATGTTTACTCCTGACATCTCTTTTGTATTCCGCTATCGCATCAATAGCAACAACGAGTTTTCCTATTCTTTTCTCAATATCGTCAGTAGATATCCGAACAACTTCCCACTCAGATCCAAGTATTTGTCTTAGATCAATGTCTCTTTGGTTGTCCTTTATTTTTGATGATTTGTGCATATAACCATCTACTTCAAAAACTACGTTCATTTCTGGTATAACAAAATCAACTCGATAACTACCTATTGATTGTTGCGTTTTGATTTTGATGCGATTTCTTATTAATTCCATCGCTGCTACCATTTCATGAGAGCTAGAAAACTTTTCACCAGGCATTAATGCAAAATCCAAAACTACGCCAGATGCCTCTTTGTATTGATACAAATAGGCGTTCTGTTTTTCCAAAATCCTCAACGCTCTTTCATGCATAATGAGCGCTTTCAGCCTCACGTATTCTTTGAGGTCTGCTGCCTTCTTATCTGTGTATTCCTTCTCGCAATCCGGACAGTACGCCCTTTGAATGTATGAGCCATCAGGCACTTGAACTTTTTTTTCACATGTCCAGCATAGAGATGTGTATTTAACTAATGAATCGTTCGATTTTCCGCTTCTTTTCAAGATATATCATCCCCTCGGCTGCGCCTATAATGGTCTGTGACCATGTGCAGAAATTGACGTTTAGGGGCGGTTCGCGCGCTACCGAACGTCAATTCCTCACACTACAATAATATCACGAAACGTTTGTACTTTGTGTTATCATTTTGTTGCGTTTTCGGTGCATGAACTGCCTCAGATAATTCTCGGAATATCCAAGTTCTGATGACAATTCCCCGTATGTTTTTCCTTCGACTAACCGTTTGTACTCAATTACATGTGCAAGCCCTGTAAACTGTGACATCTGCTGCTCCATCTGCGACTTAACGCCGTTCAGCCTGTCCACCTCTGCCTGTATCGCGTCCAACTCTGTTACCGCCGCATTATACTGCTCGATCCCTTTATCAAGCGGTAAATGGCAGTATGAACCTGACGATGGCAACTCTCCTGTGAACATCGCCTTATGTGCCAGTTCAACTCGCTTGCGCAACTCCATCTCATGTATGCCCATGATCCGTATCTCGGCGCATATGTCGCTATAACAATCCTTCCAGTTCATATCCATGCCCCCTTATGGATGGTGGTGTCACAAAAATACATCTACCTTGCCGCATCGCTCACAGGTCATCTCATACCTGTGTGGATGACGTTTATAACTCCCCTGATGATAGGAATGAAATATCCCCATACACATTAAACGCTTTAGCAATTGTTTCATATCCATCCCCCTGGAGAGAGGCAGCCTTTAGGCTACCTCAGCTTTCAATATTTCTAAGAATTCCACACGGTGTTTCAACGCTTCAAACTCCGCTCTTGTGACTGGTGTTTCCGGCGCCATTTCTGTATCAGGTGCGATTCCTCCCAGGGCGTGCTGTGCATCCTGTAACGCGTCTTGAAAGGGAGGCGGTGTTAACGTATCCTCGGTAGCAGGAATCCCACAGTTTTCATTGATAGCCGCAGTATCTTCTGGACGAAAGGAGTCTTTCCCGTTCACCTCGGATTCGGGGATCCAGTTGCTTTCGCTTGGTCCCGATGGACTGATTGTAATTTTCCCTCGGAATCGTTCACCGCCTGCGAGTGCCAGTTCCAGCGCCGTTTTGCCTTTTTGCTTCGCCTGATCCATCATTTCCGCCAGCGTTTGGCTTGGCTTCGCTTGGTTCGGCAAGATGATCGGGCTTCTAGGAACGTTTTGCGCTTCTGTCAACTTCGCGATCTGCTCATCCTTGACTCTCAATTGCTCGGCCTGTTCTGCAATCGTTCTGTCCTTAGCCTCGATATCATTTTCCAGCGTGACAAGTTTGTGTTCCAACTCCTCATTTTGAGCAACAATACGTTCATAATTCTCAATCTTTCGTTGCAGTTCCTGCAGCTGTGTGCTGATCTCGATTCCTTTTGTGGTCAATTCACGGATTTTACCGTCCTTGCCCTCCAATTGCTCGGCAATAAAGGCGTTTAAAGTGTCGTTGTGATCGTCCACCGCAACGTCGATCATTTGCCGGAAGGATTGCGACAATTCACTGTATTCGTTCAGTCCATACAACTTTTGGCACGTTTCGACGTCAAAAACCGATTCAAGAATTTGATAGATGAGTTCCTTCAAGCCGCCATTATGCTCGGCCTGCATCGTTTGAATCCCTTCTCGCTCCTGCTCATATTGCTTCTCGGCAATCTGATTCGTGACCATGTTCAATTCGTCTACCAATTGAGCTTTGAGATTTTCATCCCAAATCAATTCAATTTGACGTTGTAATTCCGTTTGTTTTGCCAACAATTCCTCCAAAAATATCCGCTCCTTTTAGGCATTTTCATATACTTTTATTATACCAAATTATAATTAAACTGTCTTTGTTTATAGATACATCCTATAGGCGTTATGCTACCTTTCGCGGATCGGCTGGCAACTGTGGTTTAGGTCTGCGTTTCTTCGGCATGGGTATCACCTCCCCCATTAATTTAGACGCCGTATAATCGTTTTTAAGCGACTCTATGACTTCTTGGTTGTCTTTACTGCCTCTATGTCCCTATAAGTCCAAGCACGTCCTTTCTGATCGTCTACGACGATGATATAGTCCTTGCATGGGATCATGGTTATCATCCTACCGCCTCCAAGTGGACTAGAATGTGTCTCTGGCTGCTCTTGCCACCCAGTTTGATCCGCAACTCCGGAACATGCTTGAAACTGTCGTCCTGCAGGATGCCCGCCTTTACTAATCCGTCCTGGATGTACTTGGCGCTGAACCCATACCCGTCCGGGTCGCGCTTCTTGTTGTCCCGAAAGAAAAACTCGTATGTCATGATTACCGGGCCCGTCACCGGGGCTATCTTCTGTTCCTTCACAATCCACCCGATTATCCGTTCCCATTCCTTCTTGTCCTTTGAGATCTGCTGATAATGCATTCGCCGGACTTCGTTTAGCGTTGGTGGGATATTGTTTACCCGTATGGTTTGGTTCAACGCGTTCACTTCCTTTCCGTTTGCTCAGTTTATGGAGTAAGGGGCGTAGTCTATCACAGCGTTCTTTGTCAGTTAGTCTCATAGTGGGCTATTAGAGCGGCTAGGCAGATGGCTTCGGGCAATGATTCATTCATCGCTCTTTTTATCCCGATGCTCACATGCCATATGCCATCATGTTCAATTCTGACGCATGGGCCGCATCCCTCGTGTTCGGATTTATCAGTTATTTTGGTGATAATATCCATCGCTACGGACGTATAGGAGGAATATCTCTTTATAGGAATTGACATGCCACCTTTCAGATAATTCCCTGTCCTATATTTATCTAACTCTAATCCCATCAATGTCTCCGCTATCCAAGCATCCCTCTCTCTTAGGGATAGGTTGTTCCATTTGGCGATTACCTCTTCTTTGTTCATGGGGTTTCCTCCTGTAATAGATTGGGGTGTTCAAAGGTGTTTCCAATTACCGTCGAAAATCCAGCCGTTATTACCAATCCGCTCGACAACTTACCAACCACTGACAACTTGCTCTTTAAAACTTTCTTTCCCCAACCTTCGCCAGTCCACAAAACCTCGTAATACGTAGTTGCAAATTCTCCCGTTCTGGTTCGCCCTAAATTAGTAAGAATCTCGCTCGTACAATCAAGGATATCCCCCTCAAACACATCACTGCCGTTCTTGTCCTTTAGGCCTGTGTATTGCATAACCTTCAGTGGCTGACCTTGATTGAGCCACTGAAACACTTCACCTGGATAATCTTCCTCTAGCATTACTTGTGCTGTTTCGTGCCATGCCCTGAAATTAATCTCTCTGCTCATCCCTCTACCCCTCCTAAGCTGATTTCATGCGCTGCTCCGCTAATTGCTCCACCATGTCATCGATATGACCCTGCAAAAACACCGTCGCCTCTGCCTTGGTCATTGCTGTGCATAAATCTTTAACAGCTGCGTTAAATTGCTTCTTTTCGATTTTTCCGTTGTCGCGTAAGTTGTAAAACAGGATTAGTTCCCAGCTTTCAAATATCGTTTGTCCTTCGCTTGCTTTCTTCTTTTCTCTCATAGCCTGCCTCCGATTGTCCTTAAATTGCGTTCCAATCCCCTTGCTACTGCTACCATGTCGGATCGTTTATGCGGACAGGGTTCTAACTCTATTAGTCTCATGATTCGATTTAGCCGCTCTGTATGCGATGGCTGATTCATATAGTTGGTCATACAACACCATCCCTTTCCTGTAATCATCAGGTTTGATCAACGGGTTTTCTAAGTATTCAGCGCCTTTCACGATGCGTTCAAGCAAGGCATTATACTCCTCGTCATTACTGGGCAAGTTCCTCATACTTTTGAATCCACCCCTTGAACAAGTATCTGAAATGGTTCACCCCAACGTCTCGTCCCTTTGCAATGATGGATTGAATTACCTTGCCGTCTCTGTGCGTATCCTCTGGATTGTGCCAAAGAAATTCCACTACATCGGCATCCTGTTCGATTTCTCCCGAGTCCCTCAAATGCTCTAGTTTAGGCTCATCCTTCCCTTCGCGGCTGAGCTGCGCCAACATGATAATAGGGCAATCCAGTTCTAAAGCGATTTGCTTTGCTGTCCGTGTAACGTAACCGACAGCCTGGGAACGCGTTTCGCCTTTATTTGGGATGATTTTCATGATGGTTAGATAGTCGATGAAGATTGCCCCGATTCTTCCGTAATTGCGCTTAAACTGCCTACCTGTCGCCCTTACCTCGTCAATGGTGACGTTCCTTGCATCCTCTATATGGAGGGGCAATTGTTCGAGCTGCTCATAGGCTTTTTTAACTCGCATCATTTCAATTTCCGTCAGGTTCTTGTTACGAAACCCATTGCTGTTGATCATGGTCATAGGCGAGAGCATGCGGTTAAGCAGTTGATTTCGCTTCATTTCCTGTGACCAAATCAACACTTCGCCCACATTCTGTTCTGCGATTCCCCTTGCCATTTGCAAGGCTTTCGCCGTCTTTCCCACGCTCGGCCTTCCGGCTAGTATATAAAGCCACCCACGACCAACACCGTTCATCCAACTGTCGAATTGATTAAATCCCGTGTAGATGAAATCTTCCTTCTCGTTCAAATAGTTGAAATAGTCCTGTTTTGTCTCAGACAGACTTTTCATATCTCCGTTCACTTGCGGCCTAACCGATAGAGCGATCCGTTCAATCTGATGGAAATACTCTTCATCGTCCATTTCCGTGTTAGCAGCCAAGTCGGCTATTTTTATGCCAGCTTCGTTCCCTCGTCTGCGGTATGCCTTGCTTCGCACGATTTCGGCGTAATACTTTACATTCGATGCTGTTGGCGTTCCTGACATGATCTCTGACAGCCTAGAAACGCCTCCTACTTCGCCCAACCTATCGTATCGTTGCAAGACCGTAACCATCGTAACAAGGTCGATAGGGGCGTTTTTGCGAAACTGGTATTGCATGCCTTCCCAGATCAATCTATTGGTTTCAATGTAAAAGTCCCTTGGTTCTAGCATTTCGCATATATCGTCCATGACTTGGTTATCAAGCAGAACCGAGCCTATAACCGCATTCTCGGCTTCAATCGTTTGAAGCAGGTCTGTATTCAAATTCATCCGGGTTCCTACCTCCTGCTATCCACTTGTTCCTTTCGATCTCGATCCTTCTCGCTTCTAGCTCCTTATCCGTTTTTGGATCAGGCACAGGCTGCAAATGCTGTTTGATTGATTCTTTCGTTGTTTTTCCCTCTCTCTTGTAGCGGTCGAGTATTGTCATTGCATAGGCAACACTTTTCTTCTCTGATTGCTTGATGCTCAGTTCAATCACTTCAATGTCCATCATGCCAAGATACGAACATATCTCATCAAGTTGAAATGTTCCTTTGCAGTTCAGTTGGTATTTATTGATCCAACTAAGTATTAAATTTTCAGAAGACACACCATTCTGTTCTGTTCCTTTCTCTTCTGTTCTATTCCCTTCTGTTCTGTTCTGTTCAGAGGGAATTTCCGGGAAGTTCCGGGAAACTGTCGGAGGTTCAGGGAATTTACTGCGAGTTCTTTTATGCAATCCTTGCTGGTGATCATCGAAATTAATGATCTGGATGTACATTTCTCCTTGTGACTCATACCAATTAATTAGTCCGGCTGCATGAAGGTTTCCGAGCGTCTTCTCTACCTCTTCCCACTCAACTTCTTTCATCATAGGGAGGATAAGTGCCTTGATTTTGAACGGGTCACCCGTTAACCGACCAAAGTCATCTGAATGAGGTATAAGCAACAGGTAAAGGAGTCTTGAGAAATGATCATTCAGCAGTATGTTGAACTTCTTCGAGATACTGATCACCTTGCTGATCATTCGTTTCTCTGCCACAGGCCTACACCGCCCATTTCTTCATGTACTCTTCCACCGCTCTTTCAAGGAACTGCTGCATAGGAATGCCGTGTTCAACACAGAACAATTTCAGTTTTTTATGGTTCTGTTCATCCAAGCGGTATGGAATGTTCTTTTGCTTTTTCACTTGTAGTCACCCCTTAAAATCACTATGACGTCATTGTAACATATTACTCATATTGGGTATAGTGTTACGCAATTTAATGTCAAATAGTATATTTTTGCGTAATTATAGTTATGATAGATTTAATCTATCGAAATGAGAGGTTTATATGATAAAAGTTAAGCTGTCAGAAATGATGGGTATTCATAAGGTTAAAAGTTTCTCTCAATTGGAAAAGGAAACTGGTATCACTCGCAAAACGTTGACGAAGCTCTATGACGGTGAAGGGAAGGGCATCGAGTATGTAACGCTCAACGCCCTCTGTAAAAGGTTTAGCTGCACACCGTGCGATCTATTGGAATACGTACCAGACAAGGAGGGTTAACCCCTCCCATATCTCCACCAAGCTTTTAAAGCGTCAGGAAAGTGTAGGATGTATTCGTACCATTTCATAGGCATGCGGTGTTTGTTGTTTTTATGCATCTTAGTCGCCGTCCTTTGGATGAATGCGCTCGGGATCAATATCAAACCATTCACATATTACATTTGCTTCAATCGCTACTTGTCCAAGGCCGCAAATGACGCAGGGTAGTCCATCTTCTGAAAGCGCATTGTATCCAATCAATTCAACAAGTTCGGGGATGTCGCTCGGATAAATCCACATGATCAATTTATCGCCGCGCCAATCCAACTCATTCTCATTAGCGAATTTGTAGAAGTCCAGTTCGTTCACTGGTCGCCATCTCCCTTCTCTGACTGAGGGGATAGAACTCCCTTGATCTCATTCAATGTATCTGTACCAACGGATTCCCAGTCTTCTCTTTCTTTGTCGCCCCACATTTCATTGGGATAATCGCGCATCAGATAAACTATCGTGTCTGCTGCATCTCTCAATGCGCCCTGCAGCCGCTGTACTTCCACGGCCGTTTTAGCATGAGCCGCTACCTCTTCAACCAATTGGGCACTCAACACCTCGACTCCAATAGACTGTACTTCTCCCTGATCGGATGGGGCATCGAACCTGACTGAGTTTATTTCGTTATAGATATCTTTAATTTTTGCAGATACTGCACCAAACGGTGTGTTTACGAATTCTGTATCCAGCCAGTCCAACACCGCCTGTTTGCTTATATACTCACTCATGGGCTGCCTCCTTTGGCATCTGCGGCAATGGCATCCAATGAGTAGGTTCATCATCGTCACCGGAACAGCAGCCGCAGCCGTGTTGATCGGCTGACGCAAATTTCCATTTGCACTTGTTCCAACTGTCTTCATCGTAACGAGCTTCGTACACGTACTTGTCATTATTCAGGACAAGTATGCTGGTTCCGTCTTTCGGCGCTGTGTCAATTGGTTTCCATTTCATTTACCTTGCTCCTCTCTCAACGAATACGACCCATACCAAACAGCCGAGATGCAGATAAAAAGTGTGAGCAAAGTTACCCTTAACGTATTTGATGCCGATCATCAAACTGTTCTTCTCCCAAAAGGAATTAAACCTCATTTGTCTCAGTCCTCTCTATGGGGTGTAATCTAAAAACTCACCATTTTGATAGTATTCAGCTTCGCCGTAAGAGAAAACGAATGATGATATTTCGATACCTTCGAAATCTGTCTTATCGGCAATCTCTTCTTCAGGAACCCCGATAGCAAGCAACCGAAATACGTTTTCCTGTGTATTTTCAATGTACATGTAAGCTACAGCTTCACCTCCGTCTGTATCCCAGTCCGTAACAAACAGCTCGTTCAGTATGTTGATCTTTTCTTCTTTGTTCATCCTTATCCGTCCTCTCTCTGTGTCAGCCAATCGCAATATGATTGACACTTGGCTTCGTCAAGGAAAAAGCTGTTCCAGTGATATTTTATATCGCTGAATGGAACATCATCATGCAATTTATCCATGTAATCACTGGATACCGTATGGTCTGAATCTCGATAATCACTAGGCTTATACCAAGCCGACAATTTACCGTCGTTGCTGGAAAACTCCACACATACATGTTCCTTGGGCCGGAACTTTTTCCGACCAATTTTGCAGGAGCATTCTTCTGTAAGCAGTTTTCCGCTCGGAGAAAGAAACTCTATCATGCGCCGCTCATTGCACTTATCGCATTTCGGCAATTCTTCTCTGTAGGATTCAGCAGCGTAAACTTTTACGTACAGCGATTCCATCAGTTTGGTTAGCTTCTCCCTGCGGACAATGTTCAGCGCGTCACGCTTGGCACTATCCAGTTCATTCAGTTTTCTCCTATGCTCATACTCTATCTCTTCCAAACGGCTTTTTGTATCTTGCAGCTCCTCGTTCTCTTTCTGGAGCCGTTCCATCTCGGCCTTGTATTCTTCCTTCACAGCGTTCAGCAGCGATTGCTTAAACTCGTCTATCTGCTGATCAAACTCACTCGGCTCGCCGTAAAACTCATCATCGTAATACATCCTTATCCGTCCTCTCTCATGATCTTCTATATTCACTATGTTTCGCCGCATCGTCGGATTTCATATTTTTAGAACTTTAAAATAATTGGAGACCTGAGCCACGTATCTGTACCGCAATTCCAAGTTTCAAGAAAATCCGCAACCTCATCCACTTTGGTAATATCAGGCGTAGTGGCCGAAGCCCAGTTCGGAGGCAGTCTTTTTATTTTGAATCGGGTATTACATGCTTCACATTCGCAGTGTTTAGACACTGCGTATAACTTATTGGCTATAGATCGATCCCAATTGTCGTAACAGACCCTATAATCTTGGTGTTTTGGTTTCACGTTAAGCCCTCCCATGTATTCCCTATTCACTCTGCTACTAAATCTCTTAATGCAGCTATGCCCTCACTTGTCGGACAGAAGTAAGCGGATCTATCGTCCCATCCAGGGCGCTTAGTCGCGTAACCCTTCTCAACCAAATCATTCCAATTCTTATTATCTGCGTCCGTATAGAAACGGTTTTGATTTCTTATGGCATGTTCCATTTCGTCGATTTGAGTTTTATTCATCTCATACTCACCGCCTATTCCTTATCGTATTGAAGGAGAATCAATCCCCGCCGTTTGCTCCTGCCGATCTGCCGCCACCCTGCCGCCTTAAAACAGCATCCAGGGTTTATGCTCCGCACCTTGTCAGCATCAACGTATGTGATTATTCCATCTGGAGGCGGCTGCCCCCATTGGGCTATTGTTGCGGTAACAGCTGCGCGAACCATGTTGCTGCTGAGATAGTCCGACTCATTACGAAAAATCGTACACTCCCAAGCCTGTAGGCCATCATCTCGTATGCCGGACCATGTAACCCATACTGCGTCACCCATCGCCGTCCTTAAAACAAGGTTGCGACCTGGGCGACAGAACATATCCGCGCCTATCGTCTGCCTGCTGTAATGCCTGTCAGCCAACAACCGACATGACCTATCTCCCTTATGAGTGACCATCCAAGGACCGTACTGCCTTATGTCCAACATGAGTTGATTCATTGTGCTGATTCCGTGCTAGTATCGTATTGGGCCAGTAGATCGCGGGCGCGCTTACCAGCATCAGATACTATCGCCAACTTAGGCTCCCACTGACCTGTGACATTTACTTGATAAGTCCCAGGGGATGCATACCACCTCAGTCCATGCAATAGATCGGTATTGGCTTTCTTGAGTTCATCCCGTTCCCGTTCGGCCTCTTGCGCTCGGAGTTTGAAATCATATGCCTCCGTCTGAGCCTTGTCACGTTGGGCAAATAGTTTATCTGTGACGCTCATGCTGCTCTGGCTTAGTTTGAAATTATCTTCTTTCACCTGTGCCAGCTGGGAGCGTAGGGATTCGATTTCCCTCTGTTGCTGCTCTATGATCTCTATGGATTGTTTGATCCATGTGGGAGAGTTGGCGATGAGGTGCCTGTTTTCACGCCATTTATCAGTGAGCCGTTTGTAAATAGTCCCGTTCTCGTTATACTCAATCACTACTGCCACAGCATCGTGCGAAGGGTAATCTGTAATAACATACCCTCCTACGAGAGCGCTTTGTGTCCACGGACCCGGCGTAGCCTTCCCTAGCGCCTCTCTCACCATCTGTATATGCTGCTCTATGTCTATCTTGGGTTCTGTCATATGTGTTCCTCCTTCGATATTTGCGGCTTGCCGCCATCGGTTACGCTAAATACTTCCATGATTGACCGCTTTTTATTTTTTCAACGGTAGATGGTTTTAGGTTAAATTCCATTGCCACACTTTTTGCAGTCAATCCGCTATTCAACTTTGCTTTTATGATGGTAGCCGTTCGTTCGTCGATCTTACTTTTTCCGTTTCTTTCACCGTAGGTCGATCTGCCTCGGATAACCATATCCATAGAGTTTTCCTTTATTGTTCCAAGTTCCAAATGCTCAGGATTTATACAGTTTCTAACATCACATTTATGACGTACGACTAGACCTTCTGGTATTTCACCAAAACACTCTTCATAAACAAGTCTGTGCGCCCTAACATCCCTGCCGTTATGCCAGAAATGAATATATCCATGTTTGTTGGGTCGATGAGAGTTAGCAATGAAGCAGCCATTTTTCGAAACCTTGAAGTCGAGAAACTTTTTCCTTTTTGACGTTTTTGACATTCTTTCACCTCTTACTTATTGGAATCACCTAGCGACAGCGGCAGCCGTATAAAGGGGTTATATCTCCCTTAATAGATTGTTAATTTTGAAGCCCTGAACGCTCAGCTTGTTTCATATGCCAATCTCTAGCCGCTTTCTCTGCCTTTTCATGGTCCTTAGGATCTGTCACAATATCCAGATGACCATCCTCTAGCCATGATGCTCTAATCACTTGGACTCCTGCGTTTTCAATTGCAGTAATTAACTCTCCCATTCTTTTCATATATCCATCCCTCTCAATTGTCGTTTATATCGTATTCCTTCCGGTGTACCGTCTAACCACCTATGACAAGGTGTACAGAGGTGTAGGAGGTCATCTACGGTCGTTTTATGGGTCAAATGCTTACGTCCAGTGATATGTGCCCTCTCATGCGCTCTAGAGGCGCTACAGCGCTCACATACGCCGCCAGAACGTTCCTTTAACTGCTTTCCACCTTGTCGCTTATATCGCCCATTTGCTTCTGCGTGAGCTTCACGCGCTTGTTTCGCAGCTGGTATTCCTTGCTATAGAGGATTCCCATGGCTATACCTCCGTCTGATATTTCAGAATGGATTGTAACGCGCTCAGTTGGCTTTTAATTGCGTCAACAGATTCAAGCGCAGCCTTGAACCGCACCTCGTCATAATCACGCTTAAAAAAGGTATTCTCCAACGTTTCCTTTGGCTACGTCTGCTATCATGCCTACCGCCATACCTTCTGACTTGAGCTTCAGCATATCCTGCGCCAATTTAACGCGGTATACTTGCTCAGATGAGGCTTTCGCCTCACCAAGCTTGTACAATTCGTTAGCGGCCTTCTCAAGACGTTGAGAGATGCGATACATGTCGTCTGTTACTTGGGTTAGTTCCATATCACGCCTCCAACAAATCAAGGTAATGTATCAGCCCTGTTACCTGTTTCGTTTGCCTGCAATATCTGCATTTCTCACATCGCCGCGGTTCCTCGAACCCTTCTTTTACAAGTAGGATTCTCGGTAGTTTAGCTTCGACTTTCATTAATTCGGTCTGCATTGTCTCTTCGTCGAAGCAGATAACTGCCTTATCCGGCACGTCTTCTTTGCTTACAGCCACAATAAGCGGCTCCAATATGTCAAATCGTCCATATGCAATGCGCTCCAATTCCGTATAAACCGCCATTTGCAAGGTGTACCGGAAGTTTTCAACGAATGAAACCCGTTCTCCATCCATCCAATATGCCTTTCGTAACTTCTCTGCTGTTTTAAGATCAACAATCCGTCCTTCATCGGGATTGTGTACGTCCAATTTAGCCTTCCATAGCGTCCCGTACAGTTCGCCGGTGATAATCACCTCTTTGTCCCCTTCAAGCATCTGGCGGCATACAGGATCAGATTGGAGTGATTCAACCATCTTGTCAGCATGTTTATAATCCGATTTCAATTCGCCCTTCGTCGGGCCGCGAGAAGAGAATGCTTGGGGATTCTCGGATATAAACCGTTCAAGCGCTCCATTACCCTCAATCACAGCTCCGACATAGGAGCCAATTAGAAAGCAATCCCCCTTTGGCTCCGCGTACTCGCCACTCAATTTAGCCATTGCCTGCGCCTCGCAGCGGTCGAAATCCTTAAACTGGCTGACACTCATGTATTCCAAATTTGCCTCTTGAGAGTAATAGTTATCTGCCGTTAGCTTCATGCGGGCTCACTCCCTTTTGCCCGAATATCCGCTATTAACTCATCTACTTGCGCCTCATTCAAATCACTGATTCCGCATCCAAACTTCTTCTTTATTTGCGGAATTAGTAGATTTGCAGCGAATCCAGCACCGATCCACGCCGACTTTAGTTGAGCAATCGCATTCGATTTACGGCCTGATGACTTATCTAATTTCCCTTGGAATGCATCAGCGTCCAACTCGTCTGTCGGTATGTTGAATTGCTTGATTAAGAACGTTTTTTCGCCATATGATGCCGCCTTGCCAACGCCTTTTTCCCCAGCAATATCAACACCTTGTGAATACCAAGGAATTCTAATCCTTTCTTCAGGCGCTTCAGCGTTCACCCATGTCATGATTAAATCGACTTCCGTAAAGTAAGTTGTGGTTTTCTTAGGTTTATTTCCTTCTGTGTACTCAACAGTTTCGGCGTGTAGCGCATGCCCGACTATCTCAGGAATGAGAAGTAAAGACAATTCATCCATCTTCCCTCGTACCGCTGCCACTACTTGGCTTCCACTGTTGTAGTTGTACTGTTTACCAACAGAATCTTTTTGAAGATAAGGCACTGATTTCCGCACCTCGACTAATTTCTGATAGATGTTCATTTACACTCATCTCCTTATCGTATAAAATAGACAGTAATAACCTTATGCAAGGGGTTAAACGGTCGCGTCTGCAAACGCGGCTTTTTTATTTGTCCAACCCCAATCTCGGTGTAACAAACGCTTGTAATTACTGAGATACTTGATTCGTAATTTCCTGTTCTGCGTCAATCGGGCCAGCAGCAGGAATATGGTTCGATCACAAGGGATGCTCATAGTTTGCATGACCTCTCTAGATCAATTTGTAATGCCGGACTTCTTCGATATCGTAGTTTAGTTGACTGTAATCAATCTTTTTATCGCGCAAGATTTTCTTTAATCGCAACTTCATCAACTTCATGTTTCGCAATAAATCCTCGTTGTCATAAGGAT
The DNA here is from genome assembly GCF_927798095.1 of Paenibacillus plantiphilus. GTDB lineage: Bacteria > Bacillota > Bacilli > Paenibacillales > Paenibacillaceae > Paenibacillus_Z > Paenibacillus_Z plantiphilus. The sequence continues at coordinate 159,625 of NZ_CAKMMF010000011.1, forward strand.
CACAAGGAGGAAGATAAAAACTTCCCTTAACATCATTCTCTTTGTACTCCTGCTTTGATCTTGCGATTTCAACGTCAATAGAATTGACATGACCACTGAATCGGAAAAATACACAATAGTCTGTGAAGGCGTTAATCATACATGCCAATGCTGATATTTCAGACACAAGCAAGGCTGCTTCTAATCGAACATCTTTCATCTACGCCGCCCCCTCAATCACTTCATCATGCTCACGGTTAAGCTTCTGTTGCTCTAGTTGCACCTCATTGGTCTGTTCAACTTCACGATGCGCCAATACCATTTCAATCATGGAAACGTGTATTTCAGCAATGCGCGGTATGCCTATAAAGACCTGAGCCACTTCGATATGACCATTTCCGAGTTCGCGATAGCCAAACCATTCATCTTCTGAGTAGTGGCGTACAACGGTGTAATTACTCATATCAACCTTTGGCATTGAACCGGCTCCCCTCTGACTTTACTGGCGCTTTGATGCATGGCTGTGGCTTGCTCTTAATATCCCGTCTGTGACGGTGAGTGGATTGTACGGATGCGTAATGTCCAGCGTAGTTGATGATCATATCAGCGTCACCCCCACAATTCCCTCCAGGCAGTCCTCACATAGTCTATGACCTTTCCACACGCTCACAGCCTCATATTCACCGCATTCACACGCCTTCCCTACAGGCCACGGATGACGTATAGGTGGACGGTTGTTAAATCGTTCCTGAGCTTGTACAATCGGGTTTTCCATTAGGATTGTCCCTCCTTAATCGATGCAGTAATTTAATTGCTGTTTAGCTATCTCGCGTTCAGCAGCTGCGATATTCCGATTCCAGATGGCCTTGTCATCATCCGTTTTAGCTGCATCCAATTGAGCTTTGGCGTAGTTAACGTAGGATTGTTCGTAGTTGTTCATATATCCACCCCTCTACTTTGCCCTCCGTAAATCTGGCGGCCCTTTCCGCTTTACTGTCTCCGATCCAGAATTTTTGCTAATCCAATCCGTATGTTCCTCACACCACTGCAAAAATAGATGCGTCAGAACTTTCGGATGACCTAACTCACGGATAACAGGAAAGTCCTCACGGTTCAGCAGTTCCCCCGCCTTTGTTGGGCCGATATCCAGAAGATCCATAAACTGCGTTTTACTCAGGATTGGCGGAAGGTTGTTTGCCATTGAATGGCGTTCAAGAGCCGAATCAACAGCAGCATTGATTAGATGAGCGATTTGATCATAGTCGATTTCTACCTTTAGCATGGGGTTATGCCTCCTTATTGAACCAGTCTCAAATTGCTTTTAGCCTTTTCCTTTGCCAGTAGTCCGACCAGGATCGTATTAAACTTGTCTAAGCATCCGAGGCGAACCATTACCGTTATGCCGTTCACCTTCTGTTTAAGCGTTGATTCTGAGTACCATTTGCCTGTTTTGTTGTTGTAGTCTTCTTGAATACGCGCTCGTTCGTTCTCTACACGCTGCCTCACATCAATTCCGTGTGCGCTTTTCAGTGCATCATAGAGTTTGTTGTACACTTCGTTATGTCCCAATCGTGTCCATCGGGCGTATTCGTTTACCGTTGAAACGACTTTCGTATGATCTGGTACAGCGGTCATATTGTCTGAGATGGTAGCAACAGCGTCTTTTACTTCATCTATAGCGGTGGATTTTTCAGCTAGCTGCGCTTCATAAGCATTGAATTTAGCTTCAACTGCGTTTTGCCTTGTTTCTATATGAATGAGTGTTTGTAACAGTGGGCTTAATCCAGAATGATCTTGTTGAGGTTGTTGCGCTTCTTTCAATTGCTCGACTTTCTTGAAGTAATCATCAACCAATTGAGAGTAAGCATTCCAAGCTTGATCGGTGTTGAGCGACTTAGCGTGGAGGAATGCGCCTTTTTCTGTCCAGAGGTATAGGGTGTTGACTCTTTTTAACGAGATGTGAATTTCACATTCCGTCTTGAAGTCCCTCAGTTCATCGCCAGTTAGAACAAAGTAATGAACACCCTCCACATATCTCTTTTTGTTGTAACTAAAGTTGTAATTGATTTTTCCTGAATCCGTACCAAATGATTCCGCCAATTGAGGGGTGGTCAAAACTCTCATACCACTTCTTTCAATAACTTTTATCTGATTCATTCCGTATCGCTCCTTTATAGTTTTATTGTCCCTTTCTGTCGTATATTGGTAGATAGAGAGGGGGTGAAGATGTATGGCTGTTTATTTAATTGCTTACGATTTGGTTCGTGCTAGTCATGATGATTACAAAAACGTTCATGAGAAGATTAAGGAAATGAGTAACGATTGGGCACGCATTCAACTATCTACATTTCTCATCAACACCACGTTAAGAGCAAAAGAGATTAAAAATTATTTAGCACCTGAGTTTAATAAAAACGAAAAATTGATAGTAGCCTTACTTGGAAATGAAATTTCAGGACTTCATGAATTTAGTGATGAAGTATCCAAATGGCTTGCGAAGAATGGTTACCCTGTTATTCTTTGATGTGATGAAATTCACCACTACCAGTTGATAAAGTCGATTTTTTGTTAACCAAATCAATTCCATTTGATGATCTGCCAGAGAAAGGATTCATTTGTCTCATTTCATCAGAAGTCGTCGTTCGAGCGGCGGCTTCTACCTCTTTCAATTCCCCTGCGTATCGCTTCCCGTTGATTAGAATTTCTACATTTACGCTCTGCACATTTACGCTTTGCATTTTCATTCATCCTTTCGTGTTTTTATTAATGCTGTTAAAATGAATTAGGCTGAAGTCCTCCCATGTACTATTTGTTGTACACTTGAGTCAAAAAAAATATCTTTCACATCTCTGTTGAAGTACTTCGAAATCTTTAGCATCAGACCAGCAGAAGGCGTTCCACCATTTAAAGTACGGTATATTGTTCCGCGAGACACCTTGATTTCTTTTGCTAGCTTAGTTACTCCGACTCTATTAGATTCCATGAGGAAATCAAGATTGTTCTTCATATCTCTCCACCTCCAATCTGTACTATTCGTTGTACATTCATAATGTACTACATGAAGAACAGTCTGTCAACTATTTAGTACTAGCTTTTTTAAGTAATATTTAAATATTTGTATTACACTATTGTATGATTCGTAGAACACCATAAAGAATGGAGGTGTGCGACCTGTTGAATATAACTGAAATGTTAAAGATGGCGAGAGAGAAAAGAGGTATTTCGTTGAGGGAGGCGGCTAAAAGAAGCGGTCTAAGTCATTCGTATATCGACTCTTTGGAAAAAGGAATTCACCCAGCGACTAAGACACCAATAAGGCCATCGCCGCTTTCTCTGAAATCTTTATCAGAAGCCTACAATTGCGACTACATGGAATTAATGCAAGCTGCCGGATATATTGAAGAGAATGAAAAAGAGAACGCTTATACGCTCCCTGAAAGCATCTATGAACAGGTAATAAAAGAAGCTGAGGAAAACTACGGTGTTAGTCTTCGTGACGATCCAGTTGTAAATTCTGCGGTTCGAGAATTGATTCTTTCGCTTGCAAAGATGAAGAAAGGAAATGAATAAATCCAACCTCATTATCTTTTAAACCTGTTATTGAAATAATTTTTTCAGCTAACATATACAAGTGATCATTCACTTAAACATCCCCTTCACAATGTTATTCAGCCGGGTATAGTACACCCATGATAGCATAGCGGCGATTATTTGAGAACACTTGTTCTGTTTTTAGAGCGTAATGAGGTAAAGGCGGTATGGAAATGGTACTTGTACCAATCCGCTGCCGTATCCCTGAACATTTACATCGAATTGGAAAGACACAGCAATGGTTAGCCGACCGAGTTGCTATGTCCAAACAACAAATGAGCGATTATGTAACCATGCGATTCGTTTTAAAAATCGCAAAAGCAAAGGAAATCGCTGATGTTCTCAATATCAATATCGATGATTTATATGAATGGGAGTGGCGCGGGGAGTAGCAAAGCTACTCTTGGTAACAAGTACGTGCTTCTCCGTACCTTGAAAATGAGGCAAAAAAACGCGAACCTGTCTGCTGGATCGCAATAGTTGCACTCATGATGTCTAGAATATTCATAGTGTAAGCGTATACACGACAATTATCAAGTCCAAATCGTTGCATGACTTACAAAATTGATATAAAAGTTATAGCAGGATTTACCGATATAGGGCGTAAAGACTAATAAAGGGGATGTATTGTGTGTTTGTAGGTCATGCATATAGTGATTATATTTATTGGTTATTTATTTTTGGTTTAATATCATTGGGATATGTAATACACAAAATAATTATGCACTACTTCAAATTAAACTATAATGGAACTTTCAAAATTACCAGTAAGATATTAGGTTGGATGATAGCGATTTCTGTTGGTATCTTCATTTATTATTATGACGAGTCTACAAAAATAGATGAAAACTATAATTACTATGTAAATTTATTTTCTGAAGATAATATTGCAAAAAATTATAGGTTGCCAAGTTCAATTTACTTTGATGAAAACGGGATTCGTTTAGGTTCTGTAACATGGCCAAATGGCGGATACACAGGATTCACCGACTACGAAAATGAAAATTTAATTTTAGGAGAAAAAGTAAAAATGAAAGATGATGAAGACAGAGTGTGGTATGTTGAATTTACTAGAGAGAAGGTTACACCATGAAATTATTGAAATCGTTTGGCCCAGTCATTGCAGCTATAATCATACTTAGCGCTATTTCATATCAATTCTATATGTCGTATGAAAACAACAAAAAAATTGATGAGAAACTAACATCCATTCAATCAGATGTATCAAAAATATCAAACGAGCTGCGATCAATAAAAGTCGATATAGGCGATGTTGATTATTCTGTTAGCAGCGCTGAATCTAATGTGGATTCAGTTGATCAGCGAGTTAGCAATTTAGAAAGTATCCTAGATGACATACTGCGTTATTTGAAATATGGTTACTAACCCCCAAATCGGGGGTTTTACTTTTATCTCCCCCATCCTATAATGATAATACCTCGCCTAAAGGAGTGGTAAGGAACATGGCATCCATGAAGAAGATTCCAGCAAACAATAAGCAAGGATACAAATGGGTCTGTACCAAGGACGGCCCTCCCGATCCAGTGACGGGGAAACGTAAGCAAATTATGCGTCGAGGAAACACACAGAAAGAAGCTGAAGCGCGTGTCGATAAAGTCATTAAAGACTTGAAGGAGCATGGCATCGATCATCAGGTTATAAAAAATAAATCCTTCGATATGGTTTCTTTAGAATGGCTGGATAGTTACTCTCGCTCAGCAGTTAAAAAATCAACAATTCGACTTCGTAAAAACTCTATAACTGTACTAAACAAGTATATTAAATCAGTGAATATTGAAAAAATCACGCACAAAACCCATCAGGGGATATTGAATGACCTGGATGACCAAGGGTTTTCCCGTTCGCACATCGAAGGCACTCACGTCACAGCAAATCTTATTTATAAGTATGCGATAAGGGAAAAATATATTAAGGATAACCCTGCTGCCGGAGCTGTTATTCCGACAAAAACAATGACGGTCGAGGAAATCGAGAACGCTCCAATCGAACAAAGCTACCTTGAGGAGAACGAGCTTACGGAGTTTTTAGAAGCAGTAATTAAGTATGGATTGCCTGACGATAAGGAAATGTTCTATCTGTTAGCATTCACTGGAATGCGCTCAGGTGAAATGATTGCTCTTAAAGAGACTGATTTTTTCTTTGATACAAATAAATTTAGGATTACTAAAACCTTATATAACCCAGATAACAACAAAATGAAGTACGAGCTTACTCCACCAAAAACAACCAAGTCGATTCGGACAAACGACCTCGATCCCCTCGTTGCAAAAATCATAGAAGAACATATTAAGAGAAAACGTAAGATCAGGCTTGCTGTGAAAAACTTTAATCCGGATTACCATGATGAGAAGTTTGTGTTTTGCGATGACGATGGTTACCCATACATTCAAAAAACGGTAATTCGCCGTATGGATAGGATACTCAGAAAGACTAGTATCATAAAGAAAGCAACTCCTCACATCTTTCGCCATACTCACATCAGTATGATGGCAGCTGCAGAAGTTGACCTTATCACGATCATGAAACGTGTAGGACATGATGATCCAAAAACAACACTTAAGATATATACGCACGTTACAGAAAAAATGAACAAGAACGCCACTGACAAGGTGAATCTTCACTTCTCCGATATTCTTAAAAAGCCGTTTTTGCAAGAAATGTGAGTTTTCTGTGAGTTTTAATAAGAAACGGGGTCCCGAAAGACCCCGAAACCATTGATATTACTGTATTATTGGGAGTCTGGTTACATCATGCCGCCCATTCCGCCCATACCACCCATGCCGCCCATATCTGGCATGCCTGGTTTGTCTTTCTCTGGCTTGTCGGCAACAACCGCTTCGGTTGTCAGGAACATTGCCGCTACGGAAGCTGCGTTTTGCAGCGCGGAGCGCGTTACTTTCGCAGGGTCAACGATACCGGCGGAGAACATGTCAACCCACTCGCCAGTAGCTGCATTGTAGCCTACGCCGACTTTCTCGCCTTTCAGACGCTCTACGATTACAGAGCCTTCTTGGCCAGCGTTAGCCGCGATTGTGCGTACAGGCTCTTCCAGAGCGCGAAGCACGATGTTAACGCCTGTTTGCTCGTCGCCAACAGCATTAACAGCTGCTACCGCTTTGTATACGTTCACGAGTGCAGTACCGCCACCGGATACGATACCTTCTTCAACCGCTGCGCGGGTGGAGTTCAAGGCATCCTCGATGCGGAGCTTGCGCTCTTTCAATTCGGTTTCAGTAGCTGCACCGACTTTGATAACGGCTACGCCGCCGGACAGCTTGGCAAGACGCTCTTGCAGCTTCTCGCGGTCGAAGTCGGACGTTGTTTCTTCCAGCTGCGTACGGATTTGGCTGATGCGCACATCGATATCCGCTTTGTCGCCGCTTCCGTCCACAACGATCGTGTTTTCTTTCGTAATGCGAACTTGACGAGCGGAACCGAGCTGCTCAATTGTAGTCGATTTCAGTTCAAGGCCGAGCTCTTCAGTAATCACTTGACCACCAGTCAGAGCCGCGATGTCGCCCAGCATTGCTTTGCGGCGGTCGCCGAAGCCTGGAGCTTTAACGCCTACGCAAGTGAATGTGCCGCGCAGCTTGTTGAGAACCAGCGTCGCCATTGCTTCGCCTTCAATGTCCTCTGCGATAATGAGCAGCTGCTTGCCGGATTGAACAACCTTCTCCAATACAGGCAGAATTTCTTGGATGTTCGTAATTTTCTTGTCGGTGATCAGAATGTATGGATTGTCGAGGACAGCTTCCATTTTATCCGTATCTGTAATCATGTAAGCAGACACATAACCACGGTCGAACTGCATGCCTTCAACCACTTCAAGCTCGGTTACGAAGCCTTTGGATTCTTCTACTGTAATAACGCCGTCGTTGCCGACTTTCTCCATTGCTTCTGCAATGAGCTGGCCGACTTCGTCGTCACCGGAGGAGATCGAAGCTACTTGAGCGATCGATTGCTGGCCTTCGATTGGCTTAGCAATAACTTTCAGCTCTTCTACAGCAGCGCGAACTGCTTTCTCGATACCTTTGCGGATAACCATCGGGTTAGCGCCCGCTGTAACGTTCTTCAGACCTTCACGGATCATTGCTTGAGCAAGAACCGTAGCCGTTGTCGTACCGTCACCGGCAACATCATTCGTTTTAGTTGCTACTTCTTTAACCAGTTGTGCACCCATGTTCTCGAATGCATCTTCCAGCTCGATTTCCTTAGCAATGGATACACCGTCATTCGTGATGAGCGGGCTTCCGAATTTCTTCTCCAGAACTACGTTGCGGCCTTTAGGACCGAGTGTTACTTTAACAGCATTCGCCAGAGCGTCTACCCCGCGCAGCATCGCGCGACGCGCGTCTTCGCCAAACTTGATATCTTTAGCCATTATGGATAACCTCCTAAATTATTGTTCTTCCCGCCAAGCCTAAGCTTATTACGGGTCTAAGTAAGGTCTTCTAAATCATTTATGTTGGGGTCCAAGCATGACGCTTATCCCAAAATTGCGTGAATGTCGCTTTCTTTCATAATCAAAAGCTCTTTGCCTTCGTATTTAACTTCCGTGCCAGCATATTTCGAGAACAGTACACGGTCGCCTTCTTTAACTTCAAGCGCAATGCGCACGCCGTCCTTGACCGCTCCGCTTCCTACTGCGATAACTTTGCCTTCTTGCGGCTTTTCTTTCGCCGTATCCGGCAGCACAATACCGCTAGCAGTCGTTTCTTCTTTCGCGATCGGTTCGATCAATACGCGTTCACCCAAAGGTCTGATCATGAAAATAGCCTCCTTTTAAATTCGTTGCTAAGTTTCTTGTTAGCACTCGCAACAGTTAAGTGCTAACAGCCATTTTTAATAATACCGATTTTGCGTCACAATTTCAAGTGCCTGAACGGGCATTTTACCGTATTTTTAATGTTCGAGCATTATCGACACTTGTCTCTAGCTTTGGTACGGCACATTTCGCAAAATTCGCAGCAGCGCCTGCATTCTCTTATCGTGCAGCCAGCTGCTGGGCAGCAATCAAAAACAAGCCGAGCTCATTCGCCCGACTTGTTAGCTACGTTCCATATTCTTCTTCCCACGCCTCATCCGCCGCTTGCTGTTTGCGATAGACAAGTCCTGACATCATAACACTAATCTCATATAGTATGATAAGCGGAATGGCGACAAGCAAGTCCGAGATAAAATCAGGGGGTGTTATCAAGGTTCCGATCACAATGAGGATGAAATAAGCGAGACGGCGCATTTTGCGCAGTCGCATCGGTGTAACGATTCTCAGCTTCGTCAGAAACATAATGACTAGCGGGAGCTCGAACAGCAGCGAAATCGGAATGATAATATTGAACATAAACGCAAAGTATTGTGTAATCCCATACGTTTCCTCTAAATTCAAATGCCTGGACACACCTGATGTGAATTCGAATGCCATCGGGAATACGACAAAGTAGGAGAATGACAATCCTGCGAGAAAAAATACGAGCGCCAGCGGCACAAAGCCGAGAGCTGCCCTCTGCTCCTTCACTGCCAATGCCGGTTTAACGAACGACCACAGCTGGTAAAAGGTAAACGGAAGTGCAAGGATCAGTGCAATGACAAGCGCGAATTTCATATACATCCCGATACCGTCCCACAGCGAGAACGCGTGAAGGGCCATCGAATTGACGGGCTCCTGGGCCATCAAATAGTCATAGGCGGGATCAGCCAGCAACAGGCCAATTACCATGCCAAGGACAAGCACAATCAGTATATAAATGATGCGGCGACGCAGCTCTCCAAGATGATCGAACAGACTCATGGATGGGTCATTGCGTGTAGGCTTCTCTGTTTCCGATTCGGACAACTTCTCTCACCTCTCTTTGTGCTGTGGCGTCACCAGCGCGCGGTGTGGCGTTGCATGACGGCGGTAGATCACCAGCAATCCACTGGCTGACTCATAAGAAAAGCGGCCCCAATTAGTCCGGGAGCCGCTTGCTGTCCGCCACTTCGTCGGATTTACGGTTCACTTCAATCCGGCTCGTATCCTTCTGGTCCTTATCACTATCTTCCATAATATCTCTAGCGCCAGCTTTGAATTCCTTCAACGTACGCCCGAACGCGCGGCCCAATTCAGGCAGCTTATTAGGTCCGAAGAGCAGTAATGCGACCAGTACGAGTAAAATGACACCTGTTACTCCTAATCCACCAAGCATAGTAACTACCTCCTAGTTTGTAAAAAAATGGTTTTCACCACGAATTATACCTTTCAATCTCTAAATTTTCAATATCTACCATCAACAATTATGAAGTCCTCCATAACCCATGCGCACGATATCCTCTCTCGTTATGACTTCACCCGCCAGCACTCTGGGCAGCAGCACATTAAAGGAGGTATATGGATCATGCATCACACATCCGGGCAAGCCCATAATCGGCACACCGTTCAAATATCCGACCAACAGCATGGAGCCAGGAAGCATTGGCGTGCCATAGCTGACGACCTCCGCTCCGGCTTCTTGTATCGCTGCAGGTGTGCGGTCATCGGGATCTACGGACATGCCGCCAGTTACTAGTATCATATCATATTGCTGATTCAGCAAATAGTGTATTTCCTTGACAATAATATGACGATCGTCCGGCGCAAAACGCTGCTCCACAACTTCTGAACCGAGCGATTCCACAATTCGGCGCACAGCAGGACCGAATTTATCTGCTATGCGTCCGGAGAAAACCTCTCCCCCTGTGGAAAGCAGACCGATTCGGAAGGCACGAAGCGGCAATAGCCGCAGCGGTCCGCAGCCACCGCTCGATTGCCTGTACTGATCCGCAATCGCTCGAACATGATCAACCTTCTCTTCCGCCACGAACAGCGGAATGACACGAGTCGCCGCCAGCTGGCCATCCGGCATTACGACCGTATGCGAGCGCAATGTCGCAAGCGCGATCTCGCCTAGATTGTTAATGGCGTGAACAACCGCTTCATCGATGACAGCGAGCGCTGGAACGTTGAGATCAGACTTAATCGCCACCTTGCCCTCATGCGGCTCTGTCAGCCTCATGCCTTCACCAAAAAGCGATTCCGCCATTCGACTTGCTGCATCGTCTTCATGCAGCTCTCCCGCTCCAAGCTCCATTGTATAGATATGTTCCTTGCCAATATCCAGCAGCCTCGGTATATCGGCTTCAGTAATGAGATGTCCCTTCTTAAACAATCGGCCCTTGAATTGTCCTGGCAAAATTTGCGTTAGATCATGCGCCAGCCGCAAACCGATCGCATCCTGCACAGGAACCTCTCTCAGCACAGTTCCGTTGTTCGTCGCACTCATTCGTTATGTTCCCCCGTTCGCCCTGAGAGAATGCTCAGCGCATGCGGCAATTGATCCATAATGGCCATTAAATTCTCATGAACGCCTTTCGGACTGCCTGGCAAATTAATGATCAGCGAACGCCCCCGAATACCGCAAACCCCGCGTGACAGCATCGCCTGGCGCGTCTTCTGCATGGAGCCGATGCGCATCGCTTCCGCAAGGCCGGGCACAACCCGGTCGAGCACTCGCATCGTTGCCTCCGGCGTAATATCTCGTACAGCCAGACCGGTTCCACCCGTCGTAATGACAAGATCCGCCTGATAGTAGTCGGTCATCTCGATAAGTGCAGCCATAATTTCATCCTGCTCGTCCGGTACGATGCGGTAGTCAACAATCTCACCGCTTAGTTCTTCCTCAACAAGCTCCCTTATAACCTGCGCGCTCGTATCTTCTCTTTCGCCGCGCGAGCCTTTATCGCTTGCTGTTAACAACGCCACTTTCCACCGCATGAGCTTCTCCCCATTCGATCCGAAATTACGGATTGTCCGTATGGACGTAATCACCACTTTTGCCACCGGTCTTGGATATCAAATATGTCGGACCGATAACCATATCTTTCTGCAATGCCTTGCACATATCGTATACGGTCAGGGCGGCAGCTGACACTGCGGTCAACGCCTCCATCTCGACGCCGGTTCTCCCGGTCGTCTTCACCGTTCCTTCTATATAAAGCTCATCGACGCCATTGTCGGAAAAAGCGAGATTGATGCCAGTAAGCGGGAGCGGATGGCACATAGGAATCCAGTCCGATGTTTTCTTGGCTGCCATGACCCCTGCAACCTGCGCAACTGCCATAACATCTCCCTTGCCAATCGTACCTGCCTTGATACGCGCCAACGTGTCCGGCAGCATCTTGACCATCGTCCGGGCAGCCGCTATTCGCGTGGTGACTTCCTTGTCCGACACGTCGACCATGCGAGCCCTGCCTTGTTCGTTAAAATGCGTCAGCTCCATATGCATCTCCTCCATTGCGCTTCAAGCTCAATCATCGTCAAATGCGATCACCTGATCTGTCATTCGCATCCCTTGCTCTGTCAGGATCGCTCCGACTCTTGCATCATGTCCCTCCATTGGAACCTCTGCAACAAGCTGCTGCTCGAAGCCGCATCCGATCCAGAGCGGCATCATGCGGTCTTCCCGCAGAGATATGTCACGCAAACGATCATAGAACCGATCATAATAGCCTCCGCCATAACCGAGCCTGCCTCCCTGCCTATCAAAGGCAAGTCCAGGGACAAAAACGATATCCGGCACATAGGCATCGCCACAGTATGCCGCAATTGAAGGATCAGGCTCCATAATGCCATATGCGCCAGATGCAAGCTCATCCCAGCCATGGATGCGATAAAGCGCCATGAGCCGCTGCTCAGGCAAGCATCTGGGAACGATGACAGCTATCCCACTCCGCCATCCCCATTCCATTAAAGGACGAAGATTCAGCTCCGACCGGAACGGTACATACAGCAGCATGCTCCGACAATCGGAATATTCCCGTTCAAGCCATTGCGCGGCCTGCTCACAGGCCATAATCGACCATTCCTCCAGGCGCGCCTTCGGCAGTCGGTCCCGCAGCTCCTTGGCTGCCGTTCTTGCCGCTCTCTTCCCCATGCTAGGCTCTATCGTTTCATCGGTTCCTGCCATAATAGCCAGTCTTGCCTTCCTTCATTAAAATATGTCTATTTAGTTTACCACTCTTGCCTAAATTTCGCCAATAGTCAAGGGATCATATATTCGTGTTCAGAACGAAGGCTGCATGATCGAATGATTCGTATTTTTTCAAGCCATACCTGATATGGTAAAATGGTCATAATCGTTGTTCTACAATAATAGTCTTTCATTGCTGGAGGTTTCCGTACGATGCTCATTCAAGTTTCCGATATATCCAAAAGCTATGGTACAAGCAGTGTGCTGACCTCCATTACGTTCCAGGTGCAGCCGAAGGAGCGTGTCGGTCTGGTCGGTGTCAACGGGGCTGGCAAATCGACACTGCTGCGTATTATTGCCGGTGAGGTTTCAGAAGATTCCGGCACGATCTACAAGACCAAAGAAACGACAATTGGCTATTTGGCTCAATCAAGCGGTTTGCAGTCCGATCAGACAATCGAAGCAGAGATGCGCGCCGTGTTCAAACATTTGATCGAAGCGGAGCAGGAGCTGCGGATACTTGAACAGCAGATCGCAGATCCATCGCTTCACCATAACAGCAAGCAGTATGAATCGACGCTGGAGCGCTACTCGCAGCTATCCGAATGGTTCCGCGAGAATGGCGGCTTTGAGATGGAAACGCGAATCCGCAGCGTGCTGCATGGGATGGGCTTTCATCAATTTCCGCCCGACACCATTATCTCGACATTAAGCGGCGGACAGAAGACTCGGCTGGCATTAGCGCGCATTCTGCTGCAGGCGCCCGATCTTCTCATGCTTGATGAGCCGACCAACTACCTCGATATTGAGACACTGACCTGGCTTGAGAATTATTTGCGCGGCTATTCCGGCGGCATTCTGGTCGTCTCCCATGACCGCTACTTTCTCGATGCAGTCGTTCAGACCATTGTCGAGATCGAACGCCATACCGCGAAGCGATATACGGGCAACTACAGCCGATATATCGACCTCAAAGCCGCCGACTATGAGGCGCAGCTGAAACAATATATGAAGCAGCAGGATGAAATCAGTCGATTGGAGGACTTTGTTCAGCGCAACATTGTTCGCGCCTCTACCACCAAGAGAGCCCAGAGCCGGCGCAAAGCGCTCGACAAAATGGAGCGGATCGACAAGCCTCTTGGCGATTTGAAGAAAGCCCATTTCTCCTTCGAGGTTGAACGCTCAAGCGGCAAGGATGTGCTGAATGCCGATCATTTGTCGATCCGGTTCACGGACAATGATCCCCCGCTATTCCAGAATGTCTCTTTCCGTCTTGAGCGCAACGACAATGTCGCATTAATCGGACCGAACGGCATCGGCAAATCCACGTTGCTGAAGGCGCTAGTGGGACAGCAGTCTCTTGCTGGAGGCACGATTCGCTGGGGTACGAATATATCCATTGGCTATTATGATCAGGAGCATACCGGACTCAATCCTGCCAATACCGTGCTTGAAGAGCTGTGGAGCGCTTATCCGAGCATTGAGGAGGCGCGTATTCGTACCGTTCTTGGCAATTTCCTGTTCAGCGGCGACGATGTCCTGAAACGAATCAGCTCATTAAGCGGCGGCGAGAGAGCCCGTGTTTCCCTATCCAAGCTTATGCTGGCGCGCGCAAACATGCTTATTCTGGACGAGCCGACCAACCATCTTGATTTGTACAGCAAAGAAGTGCTTGAATCCGCACTGATGGACTATGATGGCACACTGCTGTTCATTTCGCATGACCGGTATTTTCTGAACAAAATGGCTGAACGGATTGTCGAACTCACTCCACAGGGAACGAATCATTTCCTGGGAAATTATGACGAAATGATCGAGAAAAAACGTGAAAACGAAGAAATACGATTGGAAATGCAGCTGACAGCGCAAGGAAAACAGGGGCGTGCCGTCGATACCAAAGAAAAACCCGATTCCTCGTCCTATGAAGCAGACAAACAAGCAAAGCGTGACGAACGCGCTCGACAGCGCAAGCTGGAACAGCTCGAAGGAGATATTGCCCGAATGGAGAGCGAGATTGCAGCATACGAGGAGCAGCTTGCCGATCCCTCCGTCTTCAATGATTATGTGCGCATCGGGGAAATACAGGCAGCAATCGACGCCTGCCGTGCACGCCTCCAATCAGCTTATGATGCCTGGGAAGAGCTCCTTGCGTAATAATCGCAGCGGCATACTAGACACAACAGCCAGCCCCCACCCTCCCGTTATCGCGGTTGGTGAGGGCTGTTGTCATTTTCAATATACAGTTTCCCATATCCGGACCTTCCATTATGCAGGTGGTCCGATCTCTTCAAGGGCGGCTGTTATCGTTTGTTTCCCTGTTGCCGTCAGCTCGAAGTACCCCGAATTGTAACTATTGTCTGTAAACAAACTTGAAGCATCCGATGCGATCCATAAAGCTACCTCACGGATTTCTCCAGAATTAAGCTGTACCGCAAGTGAATAATCGGGCGGTCTTATATCCAGTTTGCCTGATCGGGGGATACCTGAGCTGAAGCCTTTAACCAATTGAGCGATAGTCTCCGGTTTCGATATCTGAACCGAATGGTTCAAGCTAATGCTCGTGATAGAAATGGATTCGATATCCTCAGCTTTAACCTTGTACATAGTGCCCCACGTCTCCGGCTGTGCACGCTTCTCCTCCACTGCGCACCCAGTCGCCATTATAATGATCAGAATAAGCAGCAGCACCCCTGACAGCCAAGTTGGCTTCATTTCTCTCGCACTCTTTCTCATCGCGTGCAGCCCCTTTATCACAGCATAGTCAATTATTTATGTAAACGGTCAGCAGATTCCAAAGGTTGCAATTGAAGATGGTGTGCTGTTATACACAAATCCCTTCATACCCACAGTTTGGGGATGAAGGGATTCTGTTGACTAACGGTGGGCCAGATGATTCATCGTGTATCGTGCGATCTGAAAGTCCCAGTATGACACTGCGCTCTGGCAGCGGTTGACCGTGCATAGCGGAGGGTTGGAGGGATTCTGGAGAAACGTTAGTGGTCGCCTTTAAAGCCCGATTTCAACCTATAATCACTCTACAATTAAAAAATCGGGCTCCAACAGCGATCGGAAGAACCCTCCGAACCCGTAGCTGCGTTATTATTCAGATTATTCAAATCTATCCACGCTATCCACAGCGTTATCCACAGTGTAAAGCGAGTTGTTCGGCAATTCAGGCACTATTCACATCGCTGCAATGCAATATTTTTAAGTAATTATTAAGATCATATGAATA
Source organism: Paenibacillus plantiphilus (assembly GCF_927798095.1). GTDB lineage: Bacteria > Bacillota > Bacilli > Paenibacillales > Paenibacillaceae > Paenibacillus_Z > Paenibacillus_Z plantiphilus. Next base: position 175,432 of record NZ_CAKMMF010000011.1, read on the forward strand.
AAGATGAAGAAGATGAAACATTTGCACACATTATCCACATTATCCACAGCTCGCTTGTGAAAAACTTATCCCATTTTTGTTCACATTGTAAACGTCCGTTTTTCGGGGGATTAGAGCAGTTATGCACATCAAGCATATTTACTGTGGATAATGTTGTGGATATTGTTGATCAAACGGTTCAAATGGACATTTGCTGCTATTTTGCACGCATCAGAAGCTGATTGCACGAAGCGACAAAGGCTTGGGCAGCCGCTAAAATGATGTCCTTGTGAATAGATGTTCCACGATACCGCTCATTGTGATGCACAATGCTAACAATCGCTTCTCCACGGGCATCTTCACCTGTGGATAAGGAATGCAATTCCAAATCCTCGAATTCCGCATCAACGGGTATCGCCTCCTGCAAACCGTGTATGACGGCTTCCAGCGGTCCTGCGCCTGTGCCCCTATAGCTCTTCACCTCTTGGGAATCGCGTTCCCGAATGGTAATGGTTGCAGTACGTATAGAATCAGCTGAACCTGCCATCACTTGCAAATCAAGAAGTGTATAGGGATCATGCTGCGTTTCCGTCGTCTCGCTTGCCAGCCCGATCAGAACGCTGTCTGGAACGAGCTTCAGCACATCAGCCTTTTCGATAAATCGGTTATATACGTCCTCCAGCTGCGAGGAATCCATCATAATACCATACTCGGACAGCCGATGCTTAATGGCATGTCGTCCTGAATGCTTGCCGAGAACGATCATGCTGCGCGGTATCCCCATCGCTTCAGGGTCCATAATTTCGTACGTATTGCGGTTTTTGAGCAGACCGTCCTGATGAATGCCGGATTCGTGCTGAAAAGCATTGCGACCTACGACTGGTTTATTGTAGGCAATCGGGAAATTCATCGCTCTGCTGACCATCCGCGACGTTTCGTAGATTTCGCTAGTGACGATACCTGTAACAGCGCCAATCGCTTCTTTGCGGGTTTCGATTGCCATGACCAGCTCCTCCAGTGAGCAGTTGCCCGCGCGTTCTCCCACACCATTGACTGTCACTTCAATTTGTGTCGCGCCAGCACGTATCGCTGCCAGACTGTTCGCAACCGCCAGCCCAAGGTCATTGTGGCAGTGGGCGCTGTAGCTCACTTTATCGCCACCACGAGCCTGCTGACGAACAACCCGGAACATCTCTCCATATTCCTCAGGCATCGCATAGCCCAGCGTGTCAGGCAGATTAATGATTGTAGCGCCTTCGGCAATAACTCCCTCGACCATTTCGATCACAAATTCACGTCCGGCCCGACTTGCGTCCATTGGCGAGAATTCGATCTCATCAACGAATTGCTTGCCGTATGCGACCATCTCGCGAGCAATCTGAAGCACCTGTTCCCGTGATTTGCGCAGCTGAAAATCAAGATGGATATCCGAGGAGGATATAAACAGGTGCAGCCGTCGGCGCGCAGCATCCTGTGTTGCACGAACAGCAGCATCAATATCTGCCTTAACCGCGCGTGCAAATCCGACAATCTCTACGTTGTGAAGCTCGCGGGACACCTGCTGAATAGCTGCAAATTCACCCGGACTGGAAATAGCGAAGCCCGGCTCGATAATATCTACGCCCAGCTTTGCCAGCTGGCGGGCAAGGATGATCTTCTGGCTCGGCTCCAAGGATGCCCCCGGCGACTGCTCGCCATCGCGAAGCGTCGTATCAAAGATGCGAATCCGTTTGTAGGCATGCTCGTTATTGCTAGTGGTCATAATGTTAGTGGTCATAATCATTAACCTCCTGAAATGGTTTTGAATTTAGAATCCTTTCCTGTTCACAGCAAACACAAAAAGCCTGTCGTCTCCCAATCATTCAAGAGACGACAGGCTTTAACAGCTTGCCGCGGTACCACTCTCGTTGCCCGGACAGATGCCCGAACCCGCTCAGCGAGCCTGATAGGAATAGCTTCCTTTCAAGCTGCACCCGATTACGGAGGTTATCCGTGCCGATGTACACTGCGCATCGCAATTGTCTTCCGACAATGCGCTGCCGCATTTCCACCGATCCGCTTCCAGGCGAGTTCGGACATCCATCGACTGCGTCGCACCACCCCGCAGCTCTCTGCGCTTACCGTCGCCGGTTAAGCCTTGTTCCCGGATCATATCCTAATGCTCCTGTTCATTGCGTTTGTTCTATGTTTGATTGATTATGGATTAGCTGTCAGCAACCTGCTCATCTACTCATCTTCACATCTTCGTACAACAAGAAAAGCCTGCCGTCTCTCAATAAATCAAGAGACGACAGACTGTATAGTCCGCGCGGTACCACCCTTGTTGACGTCTCCTCACTTGCGTGAGAACGAAGAACGCCCACCTTAGCGCCCCGCCGATTCTAGAAATCGATGGTGCGCACCCGATTACGGAGGTTAACCGTTACAACGTACATACAGAATGATATCAGCTTTGGCCTTCAGCTGCATCATCATGAATTCCGCTGTTCCGCTCCCAGGCGAGATTGGGGCTGCCTTCGACTGCGTTGCACCAACCCGCAGCTCTCTGATCCCGGCGTTTGCCTTACTACTCCTGTTCTTCGCGTTTGTCGATGTGAAGTATTGCTGCTTATTATATGCTCCTCACAATCGTCTGTCAATTCCGAAAATGAAAAAGGTGTGAAAATGAAAAAGGTTGTTGTTCTGTGATAATGTCACCCTATAACGACAGGAGACAGTGACATTTGACGAAGGCAGAACTAAAGAAGGTATTTGTCGACCACGGCTTAGCGTTTCAGGTTGTTGAGGAAACCCACGGGGCATTTATCAGCGGAATGTGGGCCGCATCTGCCACCGGCTTGTAGCTCGAATATCCAGCGCGCCTCGCGTTGCTATTACGCTGCTACGCAGTGCTTCCGCCTTATGGAGATGGCCGAAGAGCATTCTGCGATGCCTTGTCATCTGTAAGAGGGTTTTTGGACCTCTGTCAAGAAAGTAGACACCAACTAACGTTGCTTACAAATGCTTTTATAGTACTCAGCTTCAAATCGGTCAGGAGATAGGTAACCCAATGAACCATGGATTCGCTTCCGGTTATAAAAGAGCTCGATGTACTCAAATACTTCTTGTTGCGCTTGGACCTTCGTTTGAAATTTGGTGCAGTAAATAAACTCCTTCTTCAGCACACTGTGGAAGGATTCAATGCAGGCATTATCGTAACAGTTACCCTTACGGCTCATACTGGCTTTCATCTTGTACTGTTTCAGTTTGTTGCGGTACTCCTCCGACGTATATTGGGAACCCCGATCAGAATGGTGGATCAAGCCCTTTTTTGGCTTTTGCGACGCGTAAGCCTGGTCCAGGGCAGCGAGAACCAAGTCTGTGGTCATTCGATCAGCGAGCTTCCAACCTACGATCTTGCGTGTGAATAAGTCCAGTACGCTGGCCAGATAGAGTCGTCCTTCTCGGCAAGGAATGTACGTGATGTCCGTCACCCACACTTTGTTCGGAGCTGTTGTGGCAAAGTTCTGGTTGAGTATGTTAGGCGCAATGGGATTCGTATGGTTGGAGTCAGTCGTCGTCACTT
>NZ_CAKMMF010000012.1 GCF_927798095.1 Paenibacillus plantiphilus
GTGATGACTCCGTAACGAGCTCGAAGCTTGCCCGAGGCGCGGTGGTGGAACATTCACTAGCCGAAAAAGCGGTGACAAGTTCGAAGCTGGCGCGCGGAGCGGTGGTTGAGGAGTCACTGGCGGAAGGCGCAGTGACAGGGTCGAAGCTGGCGCGCGGAGCGGTGGTTGAGGAGTCACTGGCGGAAGGCGCAGTGACAGGATCGAAGCTGGCACGCGGAGCGGTGGTTGAGGAGTCACTGGCGGAAGGCGCAGTGACAGGGTCGAAGCTGGCGCGCGGAGCGGTGGTTGAGGAGTCACTGGCGGAAGGCGCAGTGACGGGTTCGAAGCTGGCGCGCGGAGCGGTGGTTGAGGAGTCACTGGCGGAAGGCGCAGTGACGGGGTCGAAGCTGGCACGCGGAGCGGTGGTTGAGGAGTCACTGGCGGATAGCGCAGTGACGGGGTCGAAGCTGGCACGCGGAGCGGTGGTTGAGGAGTCACTGGCGGATAGCGCAGTGACGGGGTCGAAGCTGGCGCGCGGAGCGGTGGTTGAGGAGTCACTGGCGGAAGGCGCAGTGACTGGGTCGAAGCTTGCGCGCGGAGCGGTGGTTGAGGAGTCACTGGCGGATAGCGCAGTGACGGGGTCGAAGCTAGCGCGCGGAGCGGTGGTTGAGGAGTCACTGGCGGATGGCGTAGTGACAGGGTCAAAGCTGGCACGCGGAGCGGTGGTTGAGGAATCACTGGCAGAAGGCGCAGTGACAGGGTCGAAGTTAGCGCGCGGAGCGGTGGTTGAGGAGTTACTGGCGGAAGGCGCAGTGACAGGGTCGAAGCTAGCGCGCGGAGCGGTGGTTGAGGAGTCACTGGCGGAAGGCGCAGTGACAGGGTCGAAGTTAGCGCGCGGAGCGGTGGTTGAGGAGTCACTGGCGGAAGGCGCAGTGACAGGTTCGAAGCTAGCGCGCGGAGCGGTGGTTGAGGAGTCACTGGCGGAAGGCGCAGTGACAGGGTCGAAGCTAGCGCGCGGAGCGGTGGTTGAGGAGTCACTGGCGGAAGGCGCAGTGACAGGGTCGAAGCTAGCGCGCGGAGCGGTGGTTGAGGAATCACTGGCGGAAGGCGCAGTGACAGGGTCGAAGCTAGCTCACGGAGCGGTATGTGAGGAAACGCTTGGCGAAAGTGTGGTTACAAGCTCGAAGCTTGCGTATGGTGCAGTCGTGGAAGAGACGCTCAGCGACGGCGCAGTGACGAGCACGAAGCTTGCACGCGGAGCAGTAAGCGAAGAATCACTGTCCGAAGGAGCAGTGACGAGCACGAAGCTTGCACGCGGAGCAGTAAGCGAAGAATCACTGTCCGATGGAGCAGTGACGAGCACGAAGCTGGCGCACGGCGCAGTAAGTGAACAATCACTGTCCGATGGAGCAGTGACGAGCTCAAAGCTGGCACGCGGAGCGGTAAGTGAAGAATCACTGTCCGAGGGAGCAGTGACAGGCACGAAGCTGGCGCACGGAGCAGTAAGTGAACAATCACTGTCCGATGGCTCAGTTACAAGTGCGAAGCTTGCCCACAATGCAGTAGGTACAACTGCTCTGCAGGATGGGGCTATTACAGCGGAAAAGCTTGCACCAGGCCTGCTTCAACTTCAACATCAGCAGCTGTCGATCACGGAAGGAACGCTTACAGGCGATTGTCTGGTCGATGGGTCCATATCATCTGGGAAACTGTCAATCGGCGCCGTTACCGCAGAAGCAATCGCTCCTGGTTCTATCCATGCAGAGCATCTTGCTGCCGGTCTCTTGACCGCCCCTTCAGAGACGAGACTAGACGACTTGAACGGGCAGCTTTTGCTAGACGGTACTGTAGGAGTCAGCAAGCTTGATTTCATACCTGTTGCAACAAGCAGAGCCCATGCTGGAGCTTGCCAGCAATTCGGCATGGCAGCGTATGATTTTAAAGGTCAAGGCGAGCAGATAGATGTAACTATCGTTTTCGATGTTCCCTTTGCTGATGATGCCTATGTTATTGTTGCCACTGCGGATCAACCCTCCTGCTACGCCTGTGTGAAGACCAAAGTGGCATCCGCTGTGCAGGTGACCATCGTCCGAACACGTATTTCCCCTGAGCCCAAAGGCTTCTTGAACTGGATCGCAATCGGCATTTAAAATAATTGAAATGACTGACGCTGTAGGCGCAGCGCTTATAACTCCTTTTATGGAATAATAAATAAAAAATACCGTCAGTCCACGCTTGATGTGGATTTGGCGGTATTTGCAATGTGGCGAGAAAGGGGCGCAAGCGCTCCCTGCCCAGCCTTTTATCTGCAAGGGAGATAGCGGTAGTCGTTGCGGAGATTTGACCGGTTAATGATGGTCAGTTTGCCGGTTGAGCCAAGCCTGATCGTATAAAATATGACTTGTCTCTGCGGAAATCCTCCGGTCAGTACAGCCCTCACTCTAATGAGATTAGATTTGCAGCGTATGATGCGCAAGGATATGACCCTCACCAGTACGGGGCCGGGGTCTCCAACGATGACATATAGCCGACCTCGATGAACGATCGTTTTCAAATTGCATAACAGCCTTCTGCTGAAGCAAACACTCCAATACCTGCGAAAAAAAGCAAATACTTTGGCGCGTGTGCTGAAACGAAGTGGGAGCTGCGCGTATTCGTCGCCACCCACTACGATAACTTTACGATTCCTGCTGGAATCGAACACTTTAAACCAAGAAATCTCGGCCTGATTGATGAATTTCCTTAATGCCTGTTTCAACAACAGGTTATCTGACATTTTTCAAAACCTCCTTCCTCTTACAATATGTAGGGGGACAGATTGCGTTCAGAGGAATCCGCCCTTATGAAGTAAACCCGTACATCCTGCGGGGCAAAAGCCTTCACGTACAATAGCCGTTCCTTCTTGTCTGCCGTGTCCATACAATGGTTTATAAAAAAGTCTGTTTGCATCCTAGCTTCTAGCTTCGCATTTCACTCAGAGGTGATAACGATGATCAAGCCCTCCGGCGGTAAAAGAAGAGCCGCGCTGCATGCACAAAGCCGGCGAAGCGGAGCCATCGTCGGCACAAGCAAATTGCAGATGCGTTCGATGCGCAGGACACGGATACGAACTACCGGACGAACAAGGCTAGCCTCCAGAATAATGAACCGCAAAACCAGATCGTTACGGCATTGGCGGATTCGACACCGTCTCAGCTATCGCAATGTGCATCGCAGTCAAAGGGAGTCGCCTGTAAGTGAGAGCAGAAATGCAGACACTCATAATAGAGGGCTCTCCCCTCATGCTGAAACAGCAGCAGAGCTGCAAACTACAGCAGCATTGCCAACCGCGGCAGCTCCATATGTTTCCGTCATCATTCCGGTTATGAACGAACGGCGGACGATTGGCCGTGTAATCCGCGAAGCTTCTCGTATTCATCAGCATGTCGAGGTCATCGTAGTCGCTAATGGCTCTAAGGATGGATCGGCCGCTATCGCAGCGAGAAACGGTGCGCGAGTGATTGAATTCGCTGAACCGCTAGGCCACGATGTCGGACGAAGTGTGGGCGCGAACGCTGCCAGAGGCCATGTGCTGCTGTTCATTGATGGAGACATGGTTATTCCGACGGCATCGCTGAAGCCGTTCATCCATGCTGTCCAGCGCGACGGTATTGACGTTGCATTGAACGACTATTCAGGACCGACCAACAGGCCGATTGTTCATAGTGTCGTACTGGCGAAGCACGCATTGAACGCCATGCTGGGCCGTCCAGATTTGAATGGAACATCAATGACTGCGGTTCCGCATGCGATCAGTCGCCGAGCGCTGGATAGGATTGGCGCGGAGGCGCTCTCTGTTCCCCCTCTTGCACATGCGCGGGCGGTGCAACTCGGTCTTCATGTCAGGGCGGTTAAGCATGTGAATGTAGGAAAGCTGAACCTTCCAAGAACGAGACGTGAACGGAGCAACCCTCTGGAGACGTTAATTGTGGGTGATCATTTGGAGGCAATTGAATGGTTGACGCAGCAGAGCGGAGCACGTGGAGGCTATAAGGATACGATGCGAAATCGCGAAATAGTGAGGTGAGCGTATGCGGGGGTCCATAGCGATGACATCCGGCTTTCAAAGTAAGGGACTTCGACGCAGATCCCGCTCCATGTCCTTGTCGCGGCAGAACAAATCAGCAGGCAGCCCCCTTTCCGAGCGGCTGCGCAAAACTGCTGATGTCGCACATTCCTCACGGCTGCATAAATCGGCTCAAGTCGCACGTTCCTCACGATTGCATAAATCCGCTCAAGTCGCACGTTCCTCACGGTTGCATAAATCCGCTCAAGTCGCATATTCCTCACGACTGCGCAAATCCGTTCAAGTCGCTCATACCCCGCGATTGAGAAGAGCGTATGCGGAGGGCCGGCTTGCAGCAGCATGCTTTGGCGGCGGGAATGCTCCTGCTGATTCGAAGAGGCTTCAACTGCTGCTCAATGAAAGCTGGACTCGCTGCAGCAAGTACCGTGGAGGAACGCGTCTTACAGACAGCATGCTCCGCGAGGGGCAATCCTTCTCGGAAGGCTTCATGGATGCGCTGCATGCTCCCCGGCAAGTGTGGCTCCCTGTTCCTCTGTTAAAGTCAGCCTCTGCTGTCGTGCTTGCTTGCGGTGGAATGATCGCTGCCGACGTCCTTCAAGAGCTTGTTAGATTGCCGCTCCAGGAAATTATCGTTGTCGCTGATGGATGGGATGCCAGCACGCTCGTTATGGCCAGAAGCCATCCCGGCGTAACGATTGTTCACATCAGCCAAGAGATTGGCGATGATGCCGGACGTTCACTTGGCGCAAAATTGAACGGTTCTGAAATTATGCTGTTCGTAGACGGCCGCAGAAGAATCGGCGCAGAATATTTGGCTCATTACCTGAACGCAATTGATGGAGGAGCAGATATTGCATTGAACGATGTGACCGGACGACTTGGCTCGTTCCGGCAATGGGATGATCTGTCCCGGGTGAGAGCATTCATGAACTGGTCGCTTGGACGGCCGGATCTGGGGGCCAACTCAGTCACAGCACTCCCTCATGCTTGGTCGCATGAAAGCTTAAAGGCAATCGGTACAAGCGCCCTCGCTGTTCCAGCGCTTGCACAGCAAGCAGCGATTGGGCATAAGCTTCGGTTTGTGGCATGCCCGTGTGATCGGAGCAACCCTATTGAAGCAGCAGCCGCAGATGCAGTCGGCGATCATTTCGAGGCGCTGCAAGCTGCTATGCAGCAGCAGGGCAACCGGCTAGACCTGCCTGACCGGGTCAGACGCCGCAGCATAGCGGGAGGTGGCTGGCAATGATGCGCACCAGTATCATCATTCCGAGCTATAATGCGATAGACCTGCTGCAGCAAGCCGTGAACGCAATACGCCTCTATACGGATGCAAGCGAAACCCCCTATGAGATCATCGTTGTCGACAATGGCTCAACTGACGGTACAGGCGAGTGGTGTGTGAAGGAAGGGATCAGCCTCATATCTCTGCCAGTCAATACAGGCTTCCCTACGGCATGCAACAGGGGTTTGCGCATCGCTTCCGGGGAATATCTCCTGCTTCTCAATAATGATGTAACGGTTTCTCATGGCTGGCTCTCCGGCTTGCTGCGCGCCCTTCACAGCAGCCTAGAGGTCGGAATTGTAGGGCCGGTTACTAATTATGCAAGCGGCAAGCAGCAGGTGGACTATGCCGTGCCTTCAATGGCTGATTTCCACGGAATCGCCTCAGCAGTCGGACGCGAGCAACGGGGGCGCACAGAGCCGATGCTGCGTCTAATCGGCTTCTGCATGCTGTTCAAGCGGGAATTGTACGAGCGAATAGGCGAGCTTGACGAGCGTTTTGCACCCGGACATTACGAGGATGATGATTACTGCCTGCGGGCGCGAATGAACGGCTTCGGTCTGCTGATGTGCCATGATGTGCTCGTTTTCCATGAAGGCAGCGCCAGCTTCAAGCGGGGCAGTCTGGGAGAGCTTCAGTCGCTGGTCGCACGCAATCGTCAGTTGTTTATTGAAAAGTGGCAGGTTGATCCGACGATTTTTATATAGCTATACAGAAAGATTGGGTTACTTAGGAGGTCGTTCTTGTGAAAGCTGTTATATTGGCCGGCGGGACGGGAACCAGACTTTTGCCCCTTACGAGGCTGATGAACAAACATCTGCTTCCAGTTGGGAAGCTTCCCATGATTTGCTATAGCATCAACAAGCTGAAGGAAGCGGGAATTACGGAAATTATGCTCGTGACCGGACGTCATGCAGCAGGCTCGTTTATTGAATTTCTTGGCAGCGGGCGAGAGTACGGGGTATCGCTTACTTACCGGATTCAAGAGGAAGCCGGAGGTATTGCTCAGGCGCTTGAGCTTGCGCAATCCTTTGTCGGCGCGGATCGGAAATTTGCTGTGCTGCTGGGCGATAATTTGTTCGAGGAGCCGCTCAATTCGCATCTTGAACGTTTCCGGCAGCAGCAGGGAGGGGCGATGGTGCTGCTCAAGCAGGTTCCTGATCCGCATCGTTATGGCGTGCCTGTCTTTGACTCTAATGGCCGCATCACGCGAATCGATGAGAAGCCGGTTATTCCGCGAAGCGATCGCTGTGTGACGGGAATTTATTTGTTCGATGAGAGTGTTTTCTCGCTCATTGCGCATCAAGAGCCCTCGATGCGAGGGGAATTGGAAATTACCGATGTCAACAATACGTATGCTGCGCAAGGAATGCTGGAATATGGCGAGCTAAGCGGCTGGTGGACGGATGCGGGCACTTTCGAATCGCTGCTGGAAGCGTCAGTGAAGCTGATGGAGTTATCGCCATGAAAGGCAGCAGAAACGTGAGCGTGCCAAGCCCCCATGCTCTTGCGGCAGGCAGGGGCGAGCCGCGCAATAAGAAAGAGGGCAGACCATCCGCGAAGAGGGGCTCGCGCACGTCTAAGAAACGGACAAGATTGGGGATTCGCCACGGTCACGGTTCCAAGCGGCTGGCTCCGGCTCGCAGGAAGCGGCAGCCAAGTGATAAACAGCTGAACATGAGCCCTGCCAGCGATAGTCAAATCCAGCAGGAGCACGGGACTTCCGCCTTTCATGCAGGCTATGAATTAGGTCTGTATGAGGGCGGTGAGGAGCTTCTGGAGCAATCCGTTCCGCAGCATGTGCTGCTGCCGGATGTGAGTCTGCGGGATGTTATCGCTGCAGGTGTTGACGTGATGAGCCAGAGATTCATCCCCCTCATTAGTGTGCATGAGGTGTTCGCAGAGATGGAGCATGCGATGGCAGCAGAGCAGCCCTATGCAGTCGTCAGGCTTGGCGACGGGGAGCTGCTGGCCTTGTCGCAGGAGGTTGTCTATGATGGGCCGACGGTGCAGCGCGAAGGCAAATTTCTGCCTTATGCGGGTGTGAATCCGCCTGATCTGGCGGCGAGGGATCAGCTTGCCCTGGCCGTGCGGCATGGCGGGATCGTCGTCGGTGTGCCATTGTCGAGGCGGAAGCATTTTCAACCCCTTCTCCATTCGGTTCTGCGCGGTCATGGCATCGATCCAGCTTCGCTGCGGCTGACAACCTCTACAATTAACTATGGTCTGTATCAAGAGGGCTTGCTGCAGGGACTTCTGACGGGCAAGAAGCTGCTTCTCATTGGCAATGCTGCTCATCAGCTTGCTCATATGCTGCAGGAGCGGGGATATATCGTCTCAGGCATGATTAGCCCAGTTAACGGATTCCCGGATATTGAACGCGTCATGTCTGAGGTGCAGCATGCTGTATTTGATCTGGCGCTAGTCTCCGCTGGCATTCCCGCTGTTGTGCTGTGCTGGCGCATTGCTGCGGAGAGAGGCAAGGTCGCGCTTGATTTCGGCCATATGGCCGATACGATCATCAAGGGTCAGGTGATGCTGTAGTCCGAAGGAGCGCAATAGGAAGTGAAGCAGGTAGGAGTGAGCTTTCATGAAAAGAAAGAGAAGGCAAGCACGTATGCGCAAGCGGAGCCGAACGGTGCGCGCGCCCGTCCGCAGGACGCCGCGATTCGGACATTCCCTCGGCTTTGATGCCGGTTATGGGGAGGGGCTGCGTTCGGGGCAGGACAGCTTCGGCACTCTTTTTGAAGGGACCAGCATTATTATTCCAAGCTTCAATCAGGTGGATTATCTCAAGCAATGCATTGACAGCATCAATGATCATACCGACCTCCCCTATGAGATTATTGTCGTAGACAATGCATCTGAGGATGGGACGGATAAATATTTGCAGCGGCTCGGCGGCCAGATCAGATATCGCATTCTGGAGCGGAATCGCGGCTTCGCCGGTGCTGTCAATATCGGGATGATGATGGCGAAGGGGAACACCATTCTGCTGCTGAACAACGATACCGTTGTGACGGACAGATGGCTGAACAATATGCTGGACTGCATCAACAGCGATCCCACTATCGGGATGGTGGGGCCGGTCACGAACTATATTAGCGGCGATCAGCGCATTGAGGTCCCCTACAGGAACGTCGCGGAAATGCAGGGATTTGCGCAAGCATATAATGTGCAGGATAGAGCCAAGTGGCAGCGGACGGATCGCTTGACCGGCTTCTGTCTGTTGTTCAGGCGCGACTTGTGGGAGCGGACCGGATATTTGGATGAAGGCTACGCTGTGGGAAATTATGAAGACGACGATTATAACATCCGGGTCAGATTGCAGGGCTACTCGTTGGTCATAACAAGGGATACTTTCATCCATCATTACGGAAGCGTGAGCATGAAGGCGCTTGGCGAGCGTTTCATGGAAGTGAATGATCAGAATTTGCAGTTTTATGTGGAAAAATGGGGCAATCCGCATGAACTGGTCCATAGGGTCAAGGAGATGAACCGGATCCATGCATTAGAGAGCGGGGGGACTGAGGGATTGCTGCCGCATGGGGAGACGATTTTTTTTCCGCAAAGTGTCATCGTTCGGGGAACACGAGAAACGCTGTTCTGGATTGAAAACGGCATTCGCCGGCCGATTATTGGGGTGATTGAGCTGCCCGTTGTCAGGCTGTCACAGGTTGATCTGCGCCGTTGGCCGATAGGCGAGGCGATCGGCAGCGCAGATGCTGCGGCGCGTTGGCATGGGTATGGGCATGGAGGCAGCGTCGAGGGCAGTGAACACGCGCTGTCCATGAATGGACTAACGGCGGTGGGAGCCGACGGTTCCTTCTATGTTGTCGAGAATGGGAAGCGGCGAAGAGCAGCGAGTCGAGCAACGGTCGAGCAGTGGGGGCTGCAGCTTAAGCCGCAGGCGCCATTGTCTGCCGATGAGATAAGCATGCTCGCGGAGGGGTTTCCCATCATCGCCCCGGTTCGAGTGTCAGCCCAGCTATAGGAAACAATGGTGCTGAAGGACGCGGACGGCAGGTCGAACTGTATCATGCGCGGGAGACGCGCATATGCTGATAGTAAGCGGGGAGGAGCACGAAATGCAGCATATTGTAACTGAAATGATTGAGCATATGTCGCGTTCGCATGAGCAGATGGCCCGTGTCATGGAGGCTAAGCGCCATATAGCGGTTCGGATGGCGCAGATGGTGCAGGCTCTGCCTGATAATCATCCAACCTTCGATGGGCTGAGCGGATTAATGGAAAGCTCACAGGCTGTGACCCGCAATGTCATCGCTTATTTAAATAGCATTGCCGAGCTTCAAGAAACGATGGCGCAGACCATCACCTCTGTTATGAAAGAGATTGATGATGAGGATGAGGAATAGAAGAAAGACAATGCTAGCGAAGGTTGCTGCCGCGCGAATAGGGTCGAAGGGAGGAGTGCGGCTATGAGTCGAGAGAGGGCGCTTGCACGCATGCTGGATGCTTCCGCCAAGCTGCAGTGGAATGTGGCGATGATATTGGAGGCGAAGGCCGTCGAGGCGGAGAAGGTGCGCAACTGGGTGTGCAATCATGTCACACCGGATGCTTTTCCCCAGAATCAGGAATCTCTGAAGGAAACGTTAATTATTCACGATCAGCTCATTGAGGTCATCGATGGTTTGACGAAGCTGAATCATGGAATGACGAATGTTCTGAAAGCAGCGCTGTATCAAGATGGGGAAAGTGAAGGTATGGGCGGGATGTTCAACGGAAGCATCGAAATGGGAGACAGCGGGCAATGAGCCTGCTACGCAAGGAGCGGGAATCGCGAATTGAACTGATTCGCTCCATCGCCCGGAGCCAAGGAGCGATAGCCCGCATATTGGACAGCATCGCAGATATCACCGAGACCTCGCCGGGGATGTCGACATGTATGCGAGACAATTTGCGTACGCTGACAGCGCTTCAGCTGACGATGGCTGAGATGACGACAGGAGCCCGAATCAGGAGTGTGCGGACCCGGACCGGATCTTCCGCTAATCCGTGGCTGCATCGAGCAGCATTCATATCTCAGCGCAGCGCTTCTAGCCGCAGGCCGAAGATAACGGGAGGAGAATCACATTGAAGATACAAGTGCAGGCTCTGAGCGGGAAACGAGGCTCCGCATCCACGAAGAAGCAAGGCAAGCGGCAAGGCCGGACAGCCGTTAGAGCGAGCAAGAATAAGCCGGCTGCGACACGCAAGGGTAAGATGACGACGAATCGCCGGCGTCCCCGAGCAGCAGCTGCCAGAAAGCAGCGCAGAACTGCTGCAGGGGCATATAATCAAAGCTTTGACCAGGCGTATAATGAAGGCTACAACGCTGGCTTCGCAAAAGGCTTCGAGGACGGCCATCTGCTGGCTTATGAGGGGCAGCCCTAAGCCACAGCGAGGCTCCAGCGTGTGAAGCTGCGCGGTGTGGCGTTGCATGACGGCGGTCGACCACATGTCCTTACTTGGTGGGGCCGGACCGGCGGAGCCAGCGGATTGGCATGCCAATCCGCTTGTTTGGCATGCCAGTGGAATTGCAGCCCGAGCGAGCTTGTAAAAGTGGCGGCGGTGGAGGCTGTAAGCGGATAAAACCCGCTTACGGCTGCCGAAAGATGCGCGACCGGTCGTGTAAGCGTGTAAAATCGCTTTACAGACCAAGGGATCCTGTAAAAGTGGGGGCGGTGGAGGCTGTAAGCGGACAAACCCCGCTTACGGCTGTCGAAAGATGCGCGACCGGTCGTGTAAGCGTGTAAAATCGCTTTACAGACCGAGGGATCCTGTAAAAGTGGCGGAGGTGGAGGCTGTAAGCGGATAAAACCCGCTTACGGCTGCCGAAAGAGGCGTGATCGTTCGTGTAAGCGTGAAAAATCGCTTTACAGACCAAGGGATCCTGTAAAAGTGGCGGCGGTGGAGACGATAAGCGGATATTATGGGGATATATCGCGCATATAGTAGATGCCGAAAGGTGCATGATCATTCGGGGACATCTTTTCTATACATAATTCATTGAAAACGATTTAATTTCGGAGCAATTAATAGTACTATTAATTCTATATTATTCCAATGTTTGAAAATTCCTTTGGTTGAGGTGGGCTTAATGAATATCGTGGTAAGGGCTGTTGAAAGGGGCGATTTGCCGATGATTCTGGCGCTGCAGAAGGTTGCCTATCAATCTGAGGCAGATTTATATCCGGAAATTACTATTCCTCCGATGGTTCAAACGATTGAAGAGCTTCAGCATGAGTTTATGGACTGTACGATGCTGAAGGTGGAGCTTGATGGTGTAATTATTGGGTCGGTTCGTGGTTCAGCCAATCAATCAGGGACGACATGGACAATCAATAAACTGATGGTCCATCCACACTATCAGGGACTTGGAATCGGCGGCAGACTTATGGCAATGATCGAGGAATTAGGAAAAGGCTGTCCGCGTCTGGAACTATTCACCTCGCAGAAGAGTGAACGCAATCTTGGCATATACATGAAACTGGGCTACAGGCCATTTCGTGAGAAGCAAGTGAACGAGCATTTAACGCTCGTCTATCTGGAGAAGGAAGCAGGGCAAGCTGCTGTTCGGTCATAATGACGTTTCATGGTCCAGCGATTTGAGAGGAATGGTGCTTGAGCTTATTGCTGGCATTCGGTAAAATTGTCCTGAGAACGTATGATAATGGACAACGGAGGCAGCAATGGATTCCATCACACACACTTTATTCGGACTAACGTTATACGGTGCAGTCAATAAGACGAAGATGACTGCCAAAGAAAAGCGGGCACTTCTGCTGACAACGGTTGCTGGTTCACAGATTCCAGATATTGATGTTATATCGGCCTGGTGGGATTCGACCGGACGTTATCAGATGTGGCATCGCGGAATTACGCACTCTCTGTTCCTCGTGCCGGTCTGGGCCGGTGTAATTGCAGGTGTCGCCCGCGTTTTCTTCAAGGTGAAGGGCTGGCTATGGTTCCTTATCGCCCTGCTTGCGGTGTTCATCCATGATACGAGCGACATCTTCAATGCTTGGGGAACCGGCTATTTTGAACCGGTATCAACGTCTAGAATTACGTTTGGCATGATCCCGATTGTCGATCTTGTCTTCTGGGCCTTCATGGCGGCTGGTTTCTTGTATGTCAAGTACGGTCGCGGCCGCTGGCCTTCCTACCGGATATACCGGCTTGTGTGGGCGCTGATGATTCTCCATGTCGGCGTGCAGACGGCGCAGGGGATGACTATTCTTCAGCAGTCGAAGGACAACTATGAGCAGGTTGCGCTATCTGCGGATTTTGTGCCGGGGGTATTTACGATTATTGGCAAGAAGGAAGGGCTCGTTACGCTTAGCAAGGGCTCGCTCTGGACAGGGTTTGAGACGGTTGCTGAGCTGGAATCGCGAGAGGATGCCAATCTGGATACGCTGTTTGCCAATAATCCGCAAGCCAAAACACTCGTAGAGTGGGCGCCGTTTGTTGTGATCGTGGATGACGGCAAGCGTATTGGCGTTTATGATCCGCGCTTTTATCGCAATGGGCAGTCGTTTCTGGCAGAATATTTTACAACGAAACAATAACGATTCATGTTGAATGGCACTGTGCTGGTGAGGCCTCGCTGTTATGCGGGGCTTTTTTTGATGGATAATTTGATGGATAAAACTTGATATCAGGAAGGAATAAGCCGCCCTCCGCTTGCCCCAGGCAAGGAGAAGGGCGGTTTATTCGTGCTCGCCTTGAACGCTGCGGGTACAGCAGCCTTGCTGGTCAAACGTACATTTTGCATGCGGCGGCGGACAAGTGACCAAGAGCCTCCCGTGTCAGCCGCATATATATAGTGACAGAACGCATAACAAGGCGGGAGTGTGCGCGATGCAGCTTCAATCCAATAAGCAAGCGGGCTTCAAGGCAATGGAAAGCGGATATAGGGCTGGGTATGAGCAAGGGCTGAGAGATGGGGCCTGTGAAGCGATATTGCGGCATGTGCAGCCTCCTGCGCAATCAATCAGCGATGTGCGTGTGCTCTATGTGCCGCAAGGCTTCGAGTCGATTGATCAAGGCATCATAGAGGCGTTAAGGTCGTTCGTGCGCGAGCTGCATGTGGCGGATGCAAAGCATATGGCAGAGCAAGCGGCACTGCTGCGCCCGGATTGCATGCTGGTGCTGAACGGACTGCACGTATTTCCCTCGAATCATCTGGATCAGGTCCAAGCTGTTCGGGCACTCGGCATCCGAACGGTTATCTGGTTCGCGGACGACCCTTATGTGACTGGAGATACGGTAAGGATTGCGCCGCATTATGACGTTGTGCTGACGCATGAGCTAAGCACGGTGAATGTGTACCGCGAGCTGGGCTGCGCCCAGGTGCATTATATGCCGCTTGCTGTTCATCCCGGCTGGTTCGCGCCCAAACGTGTCGAGGCGAAGTATCGCAGCGATGTTTGTTTTATCGGGCAGGCCTTCTGGAATCGGGTGGAGATGTTCGATGCAATCGCATCTTATTTGCAGGGTCGAAGGGTATTTATTGCCGGAGGTCTATGGGATCGAATGAGCAATTACAGGCTGCTGAAATCGTTTATCCGGCTTGGCTGGCTGCCGGTTGAGGAATCCATCAACTACTATAACGGAGCCCGAATTGTCATTAACCTGCATCGGACAACGACTGCGGGCATGGATAACAACAATGCGCTGAATCTGGACGGACGCTCCATCAACCCGCGCACCTATGAAATATCCGCATGCGGAACGCTGCAGCTGACGGACCCCCGTGAGGATCTGCCGCTCTATTACAAGCCGGGCTTCGAGCTGGAGACGTTCACTACGGCGATAGAGCTGCGAGATAAGATTGATTATTACTTATCTCATGAAGAGGAGCGCCGCGCCATAGCGCTTCGAGGCTTGCGGAGAACGCTTCAGGATCACACTTATGCATCGCGAGTAAGGCAGCTCGCCGTTGCGCTGGGCTGGCAATGATGCAGCCGGGCAGTTCTATTGGAAGGGAGTGATGCAATTGGCAGCCTCTACGCGTGTTCGACGCAGTAAATGGCGGCTATACAGACTGGCTCGCCGCAAGGGCAAAGGGCAGGCGGCGAGAAGACGCGTTTCAGCGGTCAAAGCCAGTGAAAGTCGAATGGCTCAATTAGAGCAAGGGCGCAACCACGGCTATCCGCTCGGCTGGGAGCACGGCTATTGGTACGGAAAGTGCGAGAGTGTTCTCAAGCTGACGGAGCAGCCCATCGAGATCAGGCCTATTCATGTGCTGTTCGTTGCGACAGGCAAAGGGTTTCCATACTCACCGCTGGATGAGGCAGTTGCTGCAACGCTGCGCGGTCTGGTAAGCCGGTTGACGGTTACAGATTCAACGCAGCCGGTATCCCAAATTGCGGCACGCATCAGACCGGATATTGTTATTGTGCTGGATGGGCTGCATTTTGAGATCAAGCATGTGGATGAAATGCGCAGCATGGGCATACGAACGGCGATCTGGTTCACGGACGATCCCTATTATACGGACATTACAGCCGCCTTGGCGACGCACTACGACGAGGTGTTCACGCTGGAGCTGACATGTGTCGATTTCTATCGGCGGCTTGGGTGCGGAAAGGTTCATTATTTGCCGCTCGGGGCGTTTCCTGTTGAATTCAGACCGCGCAACCCGGTGAGGAACAAGCGGCATGAGATTTGCTTTATCGGCTCGGCTTATTGGCGGAGGGTTGCTTTTTTCGATGAGGTGACGGGATATTTGGCCTCCAAGGATACGCATATATCTGGCATCTGGTGGGAACGGCTTCGTGATTACCCAACCATTGCGGATAAAATCGCGCTGGGACGATGGCTGGGACCAAGAGACACTGCTGAGATGTACAATGGCTCAAAAATCGTGATCAATATGCATCGGGCGTTTGACGATGAAACATTCAACAATAACAGCGCGGGTATTCATGCTGTCTCACCGAATCCGCGCACCTTTGAAATTTCGGCATGCGCAACGCTTCAACTAACAGATGCGCGAGATGATCTGGTCCATTTTTATATACCTGACGTAGAAATTGTGACGTATTCATCTCCGCAGGAGATGGTTGAGAAGATTGACTACTATCTTACGCATGAGGAGGAGCGGCAGGCTATCGCGATGCGCGGCATGTACCGCACAATGCGCGACCATACGTATGCGCGAAGGTTGGATGCGATGCTGTCGATTCTGTTTCCGCTCCCCTAGACAAACGAATACAGGGCTGCTGAATGGCCGAACGGCCGAATAGCTATGGGGCGGCCGTTGCTGCGAGAGGCATGATATTTGTGCGCTTGTAAAGGGTTCAAATGTCGTGCCGATTGAATCGCCCTTCAAATATATTGTATGACATGAAAGTCAACGTCTGAGAAGGAGGTGAGTGCGTACCCGTTCGAAGGAAGGGGTACGGCATGCCGATTGAAGCAATCAAAGCCTAAGATGCTGCTCTTCTCCCATATCTGCAGCCCGAAGTATGTGACTGGCGCTGAGAAACTGCTGCTATTCATGGTGCGTGAGCTGGTTCCGACCTTTACATGCGTGCTTGTTGTCCCAAATGAAGGGATTATCGCAGAGCAAGCAAGAGGACTCGGAGTTGCGGTCATCGTGCAGGAAATTCCCCTTCTCGTATCGCTGTATCTTGCACTGCCTCACATGATGAATGAATTGGAAGAGAAGAAACGGGAGAAGGCGTGGCGAGAGCTGTTCGTTTTTCTCCATCGCCAGAAGCCTGATATTGTACTCACGAATACCGTTGTGCACCCGCTCCCTGCGATAGCAGCGAAGACGCTTGAAATTCCAGTTATATGGACGATTATGGAGACGATCCGGGAGACGCCTCATACGCATGAAGCCGCTGCGCTGATCGAGCAGTATGCGGATTATGTTGTCGGCATATCGGAATCAACGGCGGCTCCATTACGAACACCGGGTCTGCTGCCGAAAACAACGATTATCCCGCCATCATGGGATCATGCGGCATTATCGCCGGTCTCATGGCCAGTGAATCGTATGAACCGGCGCAGGCAATTCGGTATATCGGACGGGCAAAGGCTGATCGGTTATATCTCTTCCTCTATTTTCGAGGCCAAAGGGCTTCAGCATTTCATGGAGATGGCAGTCGATATAGCGGAAAGACATCCGCATGCGATGTTTCTCATTGTCGGCAATCCAGTGGATACGGGATACTTCGAGCGGTGTCTGGACCATGCCCGGGGCCGCAATCTCATGGAGCGTTTCCGCTGGCTTCGCTTCGAGGAGCAGATTGAGACGATTTATCCGGCTATGGATATTGTCGTAGTGCCCAGCCTGACTGTCGAGGGATTCGGCATGACGGCGCTTGAAGGCATGGTGTTCGGCAAGCCGGTCGTCGTCTATGGCTCGGGCGGTCTTGCAGAGCTCGGAGAGGCGACGGGCAATGCAGATTATGTTGTGCCGACCGGGGACGTGGACGGTTTGTTCAGCAGGGTGAATGCGCTGCTTGGCGATGAAAGGACCCTGCAGGCTGTCGGCGAGCGGAATGCAGCGACAGCGATTCAGGTGTTCGGCATTGCGGCATACCGTGAGAAGCTGCGGATGTTCGTCAGTGGATTGGCAATTCGGAGCTATTCGCCGCCGCGGCTTGTAAGAGGAACAGGTATGACGGTCTATGCGCTTCAAGACGGGGAGCTGCGTCCGTTCGGCTCGGAGGGAAGCTTCCTTCATGCCGGACACAGGTTCGAGGATGTTCGTCTCGTTCCAGATGAATTCATCGCATCACTGCCTCAAGGGCCCCCTATCGGCGGCGACAATGCCCTATCTCGCCGCAGTACCAGTAAACGGAGACGCTCTCGCCGCAAGAGATTGACCAGGGGAGCTGGCAGGGGAATGGTTCAGCGCAGGCATCGGCAGCAAGAACGCAGGAGGAGCCGCAGGAAGAGGAGGATGACACGCTCCGGTTGAAGCAGCACGAGCGCAGTAGAAAGGGGGTAACGATCATGCGCGTTGTAACGATACTGGGCACTCGTCCCGAGATCATACGATTAAGTCTCATCATCAAGAAGCTGGATGCTCATGCAGAGAGTCATGTGCTTGTGCATACAGGGCAGAATTTTACGCCTTCGCTCAGCGATATTTTCTTCCGGGAGCTCCGTTTGCGGCAGCCGGACTACAGGCTTGGCGAAGGACGCGAGACGCTTGGCGGCCAGCTATCGGTCATGTTCGCGGAGGTTGAGCGGATATTGACGGCTCATCGGCCTGACGTTGTTCTGCTGCTCGGCGATACGAACAGCGCTCTCTGTGCCATTATTGCTGAGCGGATGGGCATTCCGGTCGTTCATATGGAGGCTGGCAACCGCTGCTATGACCTGTCCGTGCCTGAGGAGAAGAATCGCCGTGTTATTGACGCGATTTCGACGATCAACATGCCTTATACCGCGTATAGCAAAGGCAATTTGCTGCGGGAGGGGTTTCCAAGCAATCGGATTATGCAGAGCGGCAACCCCATCCATGAGGTCATTCTCCATTACAAGCACGATATTGAAGCCAGCGATATATTGACAAGGCTTGGAGTTGCGGCTGGCAATTATATGCTCGTCACTGCCCATCGCGCTGAGAATGTAGATCGGCCGGAGCGTCTGATGAGCATTCTTGAAGGGCTGAATGGGGTTGCAGAGCGGTTCGGCAAACGGCTCATATGCAGCATTCATCCCCGGACAAGGTCGCGAATCCAGGCTGGTCATATCAAGGTTGCGATGGATGCGAGAGTAGAGCTGCATGAGCCGCTCGGCTTCTTCGATTTCGTTCAGCTAGAGCGCCATGCATGCTGTGCCATTACGGATAGCGGAACGGTGCAGGAGGAATGCTGCCTCTTCGGTGTTCCGACAGTTACAATTCGCGAGACTACAGAACGTCCGGAGACGGTAGACTGCGGCAGCAATGTCGTATGCGGGCTGAAGGCGGCGCGGATTGTGGAGGCAGTCGCCGTGATGACGGGACTTCCGGCAAGCTGGCAAATACCGGAGGGTTATTCCGCTGAGGATGTGTCGGATAAGGTGGTCAAATATGTGCTTGGAGGGAAATGGGATGTTTACTAATCAACGCATCCTTGTGACCGGAGGGACGGGGTCCTGGGGCTATGAACTGATCCGTCAGCTGCTTCCGCAGCAGCCAGAGCAAATTATTATTTTCTCCCGCAATGAATCCAGTCAGGTGGCGATGAGCCGTGCGTTCGAGCATCCGGCGCTAAGCTTCTGCATTGGCGATATTCGGGATAAGGAGGCGCTTCTCCGAGCCTGTGAGGGTGTCGACTACGTGTTCCATCTGGCTGCGCTCAAGCATGTTCCGGTATGCGAGGATCAGCCCTATGAGGCGCTGAAGACGAATGTGATCGGCACGCAAAATGTTATTGAAGCGGCTATCGCCAACCATGTGAAGCGAGTTATTTATATTTCAACGGACAAGGCAGCTAATCCATCGAATTTCTATGGCATGACCAAGGCAATCGGGGAGAAGCTCATCGTGTATGCGAATCTGCTCCGTTCAAAAACGAAATTTGTGTGCGTAAGAGGCGGCAATGTGCTCGGCACGAATGGCAGTGTCGTCCATCTGTTTATGAATCAAATTCGGGAGAAGCGCCAGGTGAGGATTACGGATATGGAGATGACGCGGTTCTTCCTGACGCTGCAGGATGCCATTACGCTGCTGTTCAAGGCATCGGAGGAGAGCATAGGCGGTGAAATATTCGTGATGACCATGCCAACCTGCAGAATCTCCGATCTGGCAGAGGTGCTGATGGAAGCGATCGGTATTGAAGCGGACATGGTTGAGACGGGTGTGCGCCCGGGTGAGAAGCTGCATGAAATATTGCTGACAGATTTCGAGAGCACAAGCACGGTCGTATACGATCAGGAGTATTTGGTCATTCTTCCGACGATCGATATTCATGGTCTGCGCGATCGCTACAGCAAGAATGCGGCTGTCAATTTCGCCAGCTACTGCTCCAGCCAGTCGCTCATGAGCAAGGAAGAAATCCGCTCGATGCTCCTTCGCGGGGGGTTCCTGCCATGAAATTGCTTGTTGTCGGGGGGCGCGGAATGGCGGGACATTTGCTCGTCCGCTATTTCCGGGCGGAGAGGAGCTGTGAAGTCGTCTATACAACAAGGGATGCAGCTGATCGTGAAGGGCGGCTGCTTGATGTGAGAGATGGCGAGGCTGTCGCCGCGCTGGTTGCGGAGGTGCGGCCGACTGTTATTATCAATGCGGTCGGCGTGCTGAATGAAGACGCCGAGCGCAATCCGCTGATGGCCTATCAAGTGAATGGTCTGCTGCCCCATTGGCTGCGGCATCTGGCAGACCGATGGGAGGCCAGACTTGTTCACATCAGCTCCGACTGCGTATTTGATGGCAGGAGGGGTGGATATAAGGAGAGTGACAAGCCAGACGGAATGTCTGTCTATGCGCGGACGAAGGCGCTCGGAGAAGTGAAGGACTCCCGCCATCTGACCATTCGAACGTCTATTATCGGACCAGAGATACGGGCCAATGGCATCGGCCTGCTGCAATGGTTTCTGCGGCAGGAGGGGGAGGTTAACGGCTATTCTCGCGTCATGTGGAATGGAGTTACGACGCTGGAATTGGCCAAGGCTGTCGCTTATGCGATCGCCCGTCCCGATGTTGGCGGCCTGATCCACCTGACGGCTGCTGAAACGGTAAGCAAGCTGAAGCTGCTGACTCTGTTCCGCGACTGCTTCGCTCGGCCTTATGTAACTGTCGTGCCCCATGCGGAAATCGCAATTGACCGGACGCTCCTTTGTCTGCGCGAGGATTGGCGGTATGAAACGCCCGGATATGCCGTAATGCTTCAAGAGCTGGCGAAATGGATGCAGGACAATTGAGCCGTCCGCGCCTGTTGGTTACAGGCGGGGGCGGCTTCTGCGGCGAGCATGCCTGCCGATATTATGCTTCTGCCGGCTGGGATGTAACTGCGGTCGTCCGCAGCATGCCCCTCATTCGTGAAGGAGATGCTCTGAGAGTCGCGGCTGCTGTCGAGGTGTGCGATCTGACCAGCGGCGCCGAGGTGGAGGCGATGGTTCGGCGGGTGAGGCCGGACTATGTGCTTCATCTGGCCGGAATGAACGCTGTCGGGGCTTCATGGACGCATCCGGCAGCTGTAATGGAGAGCAATGTAATGGGCACGGTACATCTTCTGGAGGCGGTTAGGCGGCTTGGACATTCGATGTCTTGTCGGATCGTCATTGCGGGCTCGATGTTAAGATGCAAGCTGGGAGAGGTGGAGAGCGGGCTAGCTCCGCCTCATCCGTACAGCTTAAGCAAGTCGTTGCAGGTGGTGACAGCACAGAGCTGGGCAGCGCTCTATGGCATGGACATTATCGTTGCGGAGCCGTCCAACCTGATTGGACCTGGTCGTTCCACAGGCTTGTGCGCGTTGATAGCCAAGTATGCGGCGGAGCTGGAGTGCAGCACTCCAACAGGCATCAGATTGCCGGAGCCGTTTCGGTTGTCTTCCCGTACAGAGCAACGGGATCTGCTTGATGTAAGGGATGCGATGAGCGCGTATGAGCTGCTGCTTCTGCATGGCAAGAGCGGGAAGGTCTACCCGGTAGTGTCAGGAACGATGCGTACGCTTGGCGAGCTGGCAGATACGTTCGATCGTTTGGTGCGCTGCACGCTTCAATGGCGTGTGGGAGATTCGAAGGCGGTGTCGCCTCAGCCGATTGACGCCTCGGCGCTTAAGGCGCTTGGCTGGTCGCCGCTCTATTCATTGGAGCAATCTGTATGGGATACGTTGGATGGGGCAAGGCAAGCAATGAAGGAGGGGAAATGAAGCATGGCTGTTAATCGACCGAGAGTTACGATTGTCATACCTTTCTATAATGATCCCTATGTAACGGAAGCAGTGGACAGCGCCTTAGCGCAAACCTACAGCAATACAGAAATTATCGTGGTGGATGACGGCTCGACCCAACATGCCGACAAGCTCAGACAGTATGACGGGCGCGTTCATTATTTGGGCAAGTCGAACGGGGGTACTGCCAGTGCGCTCAATCATGGTTTCCGCCATGCAAGCGGAGATTATATTGCCTGGCTCAGCTCGGATGACCGCTTCTATCCCGAGAAGATTGAGCGGCAGTTAGCGGGGATGGAGCGATGCGGCGCCTGGATTAGCCACACGGGCTTTGATCAGATTGATGCTGGAGGAAAGCTGACGTCTCTTGCGGTTATGCCGCCAAGCAACGATAAATGGCAATTTTATCGTGCGTTCCAGAACAGCAACCCTGTCAACGGATGCACCGTTATGATGAGCAAATCATTATATGGCCATATTGGAGCATTCGACGAATCGCTTCCGTTCACACATGATCTGGACTACTGGTTCAGAGTGCTGCTTGCCGGAATCCCCTTCCCGCTCGTTGCCGAAACACTCAGCGCCTATCGCTGGCATGATAGCATGGGAACACTGCGCAGCAGAGATGCGGTTGAACGGGAAGCGAAGCAAACCTTCGCGAAGTATGCCAAGCGCTGGCAGATATTCACGGCGAAGCTCGGAATGGCTCAGTCTGCAGTTGGCGGAACGAGCTAGGAAGGTTCTAGCAACGGCTTGGTCCATAGTTGAATCCCCAAAGCGCAAAGAAGTCTCCAGCCCCGTTAAACCGGTGGATGTGGAGACTTCTTGTGCTTTTCTAATCGGGAAGCTGCGCCAGCAGAGTATCAATGCGCGATGCATACATGCTGTTGATCGTATTGGCTTCCAGCAGCACCGAGTCAAAATGCTTGACTGTGCCCATTTGCGAATGCCGCCGGTATACGGTCAGCGGCTCGTTCATGTAGTGAAAGTCGACGCGAGCCAGAATGATGCGAATCCACAGCTCGTAATCATGCGTGAAAGGCAGGGAAACGTTGAACCAGCCAATGGCCTTCACCAGCTCCTTCGTCATCATGATGGTGCAGCCGTTCACTGGACATCCGTGCTTCAAGGAAGCGATGAAGGCTTTGGCTGTCGGGAATTTGGAGGCTGCCGCTCGCTGTGTAATCGTTCCGTACTCATTCATAAGATCGAAGTCCGTGTGGCTGATCTGTGCGTTCATTCGCTCCATGAAAGCAACCTGTTTGGCGATTTTATCCGGCAGGAAGCGATCATCCGAGCTGAGCCAAGCGACATATTTGCCTGTGGCCAGACTCATGCCGTAATTCAGGGCACTGGCAGTACCCCCGTTTGCCTTGCCTATATAGTGGATGCGTGAGCGATAGGGATCAAGGCGATCCTGGTGAAGTGTTGATCCGTCATCGACGACAATCACTTCAATATTGGGATAGGTCTGATAGAGTGCGCTAACGACTGCTTGATCGATATAAGGATCATTATAGAAGGGAATTATGATCGACACTTTAGGTGTCATGTCTCTCACCTCGAATTGTTCAGTTCTTCTATTACTATATGAGGACAGGGCGTTTACCGACACGACAGATGAACGCCATCATTCGTCTATTTTCAGCAAAACAGCTTATATTTATGGATTTTCACAGAGGGTGTCCATAACATCGTCATCACATTTTCATAGAATAGAGCAATGTGAGAATAGCATTCGTAAACGGGGAGGGGTGCATATGAAGATCGTAGTGACTGGAGGTGCGGGCTTTATTGGCTCTCGATTGGCTGTGGCATTAATCGGCGACGGGCATCAGGTTGTTGTTGTTGATGATTTGTCGACAGGCTGCAGGGGGAGTGTTCCAGCCGGGGCGCGTTTCATGCTCATGAATGCGAGTGATCCGGAGATGTCGGCTTTCCTTGCAGCAGAGCGTCCCAAGATTGTCTATCATCTGGCTGCACAGGCGGATTTAGGCCGTTCCTTGCTTGATCCCAGCGCAGATGTGACGACGAATGTGATCGGTACTTTGAGAGTGCTGGAGGGCTGCAGACGGTCATCGGCGAAGTTCATCCTTGCGTCAACAGCCGCCGTCTTCGGCAACGCGAAGCGCTTTCTTCTGAGCGAGGATACGCCGGAATCTCCGGTGACTCCATACGGGTTGTCCAAACGCTCTGCGGAGCGATATACGGTTTGGTTCTGGCGTATTTATGGCGTGCCTTATACGATTCTGCGATTTGCCAATGTGTATGGACCCGGGCAGAAGTCAACGGGGGAAGGAAGCGCTGTTGCTGTATTTCTGGAGCGAATGGCACGGGGACTGCCGTTGATCATACATGGAGACGGCAGTCAAATTCGCGATTTCGTTCATGTGGATGATGTTGTTCGCGCCTGCGTGCTTGCAGCGGGGAAAGGATCGGGAGAGACGATCCACATCGGCTCAGGAGATTCCAGGTCGATTGCTGAGGTGGCGGAAGAGCTTGCTAGGCTGCATGCCGGCTCCTTGGAAATTCGTTATGGAGACAGCCGCCCCGCAGATGCAGCACGCAGTGTGTTTGTGAATGACAAGGCTGCTTTAATATTGGGATGGACGCCGCATATACGCTTCGAGGATGGATTGCGCTCCGCTTATGACGATGCGTTCAGCCTTGATAAGGGCGCAGACCGAGCTCAACCATAATGTTGACCATATCAGCAGCATAACGGCTCGGCGAGAACCGTGCATGAATATGCTCCTTCGCCTGCTGACACATGGAATCTCTCACGGGACGATTGTGTATGAGCTGGAGCGCTTCGTTGACAGCCTCGGAAACCGTTCGGGTTATGAAAAATTTCCCTGTCCGATTATGGTCAATGAAGCTGCGCACCCCGTCCGAATCAGTAGACAGCACAGGGCAGCCGCAGCTCATAGCTTCCGCAACCGCGTAACCGAAGCCTTCAAGGTAGGATGTGGAAACCAGCAGACCGGACGAGTCCCCGACCGCTGACAGATAATGAGGCATATGATCGTGCGGGACGTTCGAGCGAAGCGTCAAGCGCGGCAGCAGATTCAATTCATGGACAAGAGCGCTGAACTTCTCCCGTTCGCCCGGTTCGGAAATAGTGGCATCCTCAAACATCCATAGCTGTATATGGGGAAGATGCTGTGCCAGCTGGTGGCCAATCCGCAGGAAGAGCTGCCAGTCTTTGTTCTGCTCCAGTCGCCCGATCCAAGCCAGGATAGGATTGCCGGTTGGATTAAGCCACCGGGCATTCTGGTAGATGAAATGATCGGTATCAATCATATTTTGAACAAAAAAACGGGGAAAGGCCGGCAGATAGGTTTGGAACAGCTGGATGAGATGAGAGGCGGGAGGACTGATGACTGCGCTTGCATAGAGATTGATGAACATAGAGGCGGATTCTATCGTGCTTCGTGCCTGCTCGTAGCTCCCAAGTCCTTGGGATTCGTAGATTAAAGGACCGTTGTATCCAAGCCCGCGTATGCGCTGCAGCATGAGATGATCGCATGTCACAATAACCGCATCATAATGCTGCTCAGCGAATATGGCCCGAATGTCATTGTCATTATTCGTAATCCAGCAAGGGATATCTGTAATGTTCTGCCTGCCCGCACCATCCCACAGGTAGAGTAAATGTCCCTCCATGCCGACTTGGCGCAATGCCCTGCAGCGCAGCCGATTCAATGTTTCGATGCCGCCGCTTGGCAGGAAGTAGGTGAATAGAAGCTTCAATTTGATCATCCTCTCTGAAGGGCGAGGCTGTCGTGTTTCGGGCTGCAATTCTTTTGCCATAACAGCACCTGCTGTAGTGTATGAGAGGTTGTCGGGGCCTGATTGGGTACTTGGCTTTGCGTGGCCAAGGAGCTGGTGGATCCAACTGGCTGTCTGAACTAGTGCCGTAAATGCAGATTGAATTCCTCTTGAAGCGCTTGTGATAATAGCTTATAATAAAATGTAATTTACTGGATGGGGAGGATTTCGAGCTATGAATACGATCAATTGGAATCAACTTCATCATCACAAGAAGCGTTAGCACACCTGTAACTATACAGGGAGGGCTAACGCTGCTCGCGTTGGCCTCCCTGCGGCATATGGAGCGGGCAGGACCAAGAGGTCCTGCGCGCTTTTTGCTGACTAAAATATTGGTGAAAATGAAGGCCGACTATGAAAGGGAAGGTGAATGGTAATGTTCGTAAGATTTCACGGAAATTACTGCAGTTCTTTTACTAAACAGCCTGCTGGCATCTTTGCAGTAATCTATCATCTGAAACGTGATGGTAAATTGTCAGACGCTGACAGTGAGCTGTATGGTAATACCCTCGACTGGTTTGAGGATAATTTGCCTAATCCTCCATTGTACGATGAACAGAACAATTCGATAAGGGCGGTAACTTGGTTCAAAGATGGCGAGAGAACGGAGCACATGATCGAGCGGTTAAAACCATTCTTTGAAATAGCAGCAACGTATGGGGTGCAAATTATTAAATCTGTCGCAGAGGAACCTCCTGGGACGATTGTTTATGAAGATGATTATCAGATCGCAGTTGCTGCCTATCCTGCGGCGGTTAATATGAAGGAGGCAGGTTTTCAATGAAAATAAAGGCGATATTTCTTGATTTCTATGGAACGTTAGTGCATGAGGATGATGATATTATTCCACTTATATGCAAGCATGTACAAGCGGGATCGGCAGTGGAATGCCGGATTGAAGATATCGGGAACTATTGGTGGCAAGTGTTTTCACGGATGTTTCAGAATAGTTATGGAGAATCATTCAAAACCCAGAGGGAGCTTAATAAACGTTTTTCGACATTTTGCGAGATGTAAGACTCCTTGCTTAAACCGAAAACCACTTCACACGGAGGATATTTGTCTGCTTTTACGTCTAAGTGCAGAATTTTTAGTGAATAATAAAGGGGAATGATAGTGGGTTATCGAATAGCTTATGAAGGATGATTTGCCTTTCAATTGTGAATGGTGGTGAGAGTATGAACGATCAGATTATAATAGCGGCGGAGCGTGTTCTGGAACAACAGAATGGAATTGCTCGAACAAGAGACTTTCTAAGCGCTGGAATTTCGCCCTATTATGTAAAAAAATTGGAATCCATTGGTGAAATCGTTCGCGTGAAACAAGGCATTTATCGGCATTCCAATCAAATGAATGAGCCATTGGATGAAATCATCGAGGTGTCAAAGCTGGTTCCCAAAGGGGTCATTTGTCTTCTCTCCGCCCTATCCTATTATGAACTGACAACTTTCAATCCTTGGGAATATCAAATCGCTATCCATCGAGGCGGCAAAAAACCAAAACTTCCGGATTACCCTCCGATTAAAATTATATATTTGGCAGATGCTCAATTTAATACAGGAATGGATGAGGTTCATATTGAGGGGGCTGCGGTTAAGATCTACGACCGTGAGAAGACCATATGTGATATCGTTCGGTATCGAGAGAAAATTGGTATTGATCTGATGAAAGAGGGATTGAGGAACTACCTTAAATCACCTGAGAAAAATATTACGAAGCTGGTATCCTATGCAGATAAGCTGAGAATCCGGACTGTTTTGCAAAAATATCTTGAGGTGTTGATCTAATGAGCGATATTAGAAATATCCCTGCCTCCGTTTCTGAGCGTTTGAAAAATATTGCCAAAGCATCGGGAAAAGCATTTGATACATTGCTTCTGCTTTATTTTCAAGAGCGCTTCTTATACCGCTTGTCTATATCTGATTATAGAGACAAATTTATACTGAAGGGCGGGCTATTTCTTTTCTCGCAGACCAAATTCAAGGCACGCCCAACCAAAGATGTTGATTTTCTTGCCAGACAGATTGCAAATGAACTGGAAACATTAAGGGAGTCATTTGTGGAGATTTGCTCATTAGAAGTACAGGGAGATGGAGTGGTATTTCAGCTAGACGAATTGACAACGGAAAGGATTAAAGAAGATGCCGATTATGAGGGCATAAGGATCAAGGTAACGGCTCTGCTAGGTCGAATGAGAAAGAGTTTGCAGTTTGATATTGGATTTGGTGATGTTGTTGTTCCAAAGCCACAACTGATTGATTATCCGGTTCTGCTTGATATGGAAATCCCACAGGTGCAGGCTTACTCGAAGGAATCTGTCATTTCGGAGAAGTTCGAAGCTATGATAACCTTGTCAGTCATGAATAGTCGAATGAAGGATTTTTATGATATATATACGCTATTGACCACTAATGATTTTGCTGGACGTGTATTATTCGAGGCAGTATTTGAAACCTTTCAACGACGAGGTACGGTGTTGGAAAAAGAGCATCCTCTATTTCAAACTGAGTTTGCGGAAGATGATAGCCGAACAAGGCAATGGATAGCGTTCTTACGTCGTACTGGCATTGAGGAACAACTCTCGTTTAAAGATGTGCTGGCTTGTATTATTGATTTCCTTGAGCCTATATATCAATCAATACTGGATGAGCAAGAATTTTTTTGTCGATGGAATTCCGTCAGCAGAACATGGATTAAGAAGAATTAACGTTATGAATGAAAATGTCGAAAGGATACATAATTCGAATTTTGTGATGTGTCAGAATAGCGATCTGTCCAAAACAATTTCCGAAAGCTCGCTGCTTTACGCAAATGAATTCAGCATTTGCAAACAACTGGAGCCTGCGAAACTACTGAATGGCTTCGCAGGCCATGCATATGTTCGCTCCACGTCTAGAGTGTCCAGCGCAGCAGCAGCGCGGACTCTGTCAGACCGCCGCCGAATCCGTACAGCAGAACCGTATCGCCTGCCTGCATACGACCATCCTTTAACGCTAAATCAATAGCGAGTGGGATGGAAGCGGCGGAGGTGTTGCCATATTGTTCAATACTGGAGAGCGTTCGTTCAATGGGCAGGCCTGTTTTCTCACAAACAGATTCGATAATGCGCATATTGGCGCTATGCGGAATGAACCAGTCGATATCGTCCACCGACAGGCTGTACCGCTCCAGCAGCGCAGCAATTCCTTTCGGAACCTGACTCACAGCCCATTTGTACACCTCTCTGCCGTTTTGAACAATTTTCCCATTCGTCACAATCTCCCGCCCATTAATGGAGGAGGAGAGACTTGAGCGATATAGTTGATGACCTTCCCCGCCATTCGTGGATACATATGAGCCGATAAAAGCTCCCTCGTCCGCCCGTTCCACAAGCGCAGCTCCAGAACCGTCTCCGAACAAAATACATGTTGTCCGATCGGTGTAATCGGTAATTTTGGATAACGTTTCTGTTCCGATGACAAGTATTTTGCGGTGAACGCCTGTTAGAATGAGGCCATTAGCGATTTGCAGCGCGGCAACGAAACCAGCGCATGCAGCCTGAATATCAACAGCTCCACAAGAAATAATTCCGAATTCAGCCTGAACACGAGCTGCCATGCTGGGGAAAAAGGTGTCCGGCGTTGCCGTTGCAACAAGGATGAAATCGACGTCATCCAGCTGCACATCGTAGCGCTCCTGCATATTGCGTACAGCAGCAAAGCACAGATCGCTGCAGAACTCGTCAGCAGCAGAGATCCTTCTTTCGTTAATGCCTGTTCGCTGTACGATCCACTCATGATTCGTATCTACAAGTTGGGACAGATCATGATTGGTTAATATACGTTCAGGAACATATGAGCCGAATGCTGTCAGCGCAGCCGACGATTGAAAGGATGGATGAGACATATAAACCATCTCCTTATTACTAGGTATTAGTACCAGGTGCTAATTATAAGTTTACTTTACTGAATACAAGGCGTTTTGTCAACCTTGTGGGTTGGGAGCAGCATTGTGGGAGCAGCATGAGCAACCTTGAACGCAAAAACTTGCCAGCATAGCGCCAGCTTAATGTGCAAACGCTAGGAAAGGGTCGCATCATGATGATCATAATGAATACGGAGGGTGACAAATGCAGCGCAAATGGAAAGTGATTGCAGCAATTGCCGCATTGAGTACAATGATGCTTGTCGGATGTACGGACAGACAAGGGGATCTTGGCAACCGCAACATTCGTGAGAACAATGTCCGTTATGATATGAGCGGCAATCGCATCATGAGCAAACGGTTTGCAAGCGATCAAAACAATGAGATGAACCGTGAGAATGGACGGCGCTTGAACAGCAATAACATTATCGGGCTGCATAAGAACTATCGGCTCGAAATGAGCGATGAGGTTGCCGACAAGCTGGCTTCCATGAAGGAAGTGGATAAAGCCTATGTGATGCTGACAGACAATAATGCCTATGTTGCCGTTTCCATCAGTGACGGTAAGAAAAAGGTCGGCCCTAATAAGATGAGCGTTAATCAAATCCCATCGCAGCCTCTCGGCAGAACGAATCAAGGGTACATGCATTTGAGCAGGAATGGCAACAATGGTTCTGCCTCTGACATTTATGATGACAATCGGATCAAGGGGCTCGATGCCAAGGTTACCGACGACTTGAAGACGCGAATCGCGAGCACAGTGAAACAAATGGTGCCGCAGGCTGACAATGTGTATGTTTCCGCTAATCCGGATTTCGTAGACCGCATGACTGCATATATGAATGATGTACGTTTGGGACATCCCATTCAAGGCTTCATTGTCGAGTTCAATGCGATGGTTGATCGCATTTTTCCAGTAAAGGCGGCTGGCAACCAATAAGTTTGAAGATGAGGAAACAAGAACAAGAACAACCGTTGACGGTTGCGCCTGCACCAAGGCCGCCGGGGGTTGTTCTTTTTACATTTACACATAAGTAGTGTAACCATTCTATCCTTGATGAATTCCGAAGGAAGTCCCGCCCATTTTTCCCGAGGACTGCACCACTGCAGGTGCCCTCTCATACTATATTTTGACTGTATCCCTTAACCTTGTTAAACCATAAAAACCCGAGCAAGGAGGGGTGACGAATTTTGGGTAGCGACCAGAAGAGCAAGTTTTTATTAACCCATCGTGAACGCGAAGTCTTTGAGCTGTTGGTACAGGACAAAACAACAAGAGATATCGCTCAGCAATTGTTCATCAGTGAAAAGACCGTGCGGAATCATATTTCTAATGTGATGCAGAAGTTGAATGTCAAAGGTCGTTCGCAAGCGGTTGTCGAGCTAATTAAGCTTGGGGAGTTAGTCATTTGACATCACCGTATACTTTATTAAGCCTTCCTGCCGCACTTCTATTCTATAGAAGCGTTGGCGGAGGGCTTTTTGATGTATTCGCCAGGTGCAACGCTCTGGATGCAGTGTGATTGCCCAAGGATGAAGGAAGTGAGTGCGAAGATTGTTATTACATAGTTTGCAGAGCTACCTCCCACAAAGAAGAGTTTTTTGAAGTGTAAAACAAATAATAAGGCAGCAATGGAACAAAATATACCGAAAATACCCAAAAGAATGTGAAACCCAAAACAACTCCCAAGATGAAAACAATAATTAATAATTTTCCGGTTCTGATTCTTTGAAAAAGGTTTCTACCGATAAACAGAAAAAACCATAGAGGTACTAAGTTGGAATGGTTATGAATAGATACACAAATGCATAATAATAATACAGCCTATCATTGAACACAATGGGGTTTTGAAATGCAGTTATTAAGGAGAGAACTTCATTTCTTGCTTTACTTTGTAATATAATAAAGCCGATTATATAACATAAACCATGGGCAAATCCAAGAAAGACAAGTGTGAAAAAATTCTTAACGCCATAGGAATTCTAAGGTAACATTAAAATGAATTTACTTAAAGGGATTCGTTCTCGATATCGCTCAATAAATGCTATAAGACTTGAATATTTATTCCGAATCCAAATAATTGATTCCATTCGAAATGAACTTTTTTATGGTAAAATAGAGACATGAATGACAGTGGGAGGAATGTAGCGATGAAATGGCAGCAGATCAGAGAATTGTTTCCCGACCAATTTGTTTTGCTTTCTATACTCGATTATACCGAGCAAGAAGATAAAAAAATCGTGACGGAAGTTGCGCCAATACGGGTGATTCCCGCGCAAGATGCTAATAAGTCGTTTTTTAGCGCAGAGCCAGGCAGCATTGTTTATCACACCTCCAATGAGGAGTGTGTTATTCATTTGCGTAAGGATCCGCTATTGAGAGTGAGACGTGGCTAATGAAGATGAATTATGACGGGCAACTCCTGACTACTACAATCACTCTTTGTTATCGTGGAAAAACGTTACAGATACCCGATATTATTATTGATACAGGCTCATCACACACTATTTTCAGCCCTGATGTATTGGAGGCTGTCGGAGTAACATACGAAAATGGAGACCCCGTTTATGAGGCGTATGGCATTGGTGGAACCGTTTCTTTCTATACGAAAGTGATGGACTATATCCAGCTTGATAAGCTTAAAGCAGAGCAAATGGAGGTCGATGTTGGCATGCTTCCGAAGACGCATAAGGGGTTGCTCGGACTTGATATTCTGAAAACATATGGTTTTATTGTGGATATGAATAATCTTGAACTCTACACGCCTAATTTCCGCTGACGGATTGTCTTTCTTATCATAAATCGGGCTACCTCTTAGTTCGTATTCTCGTGTTGTTTCAAACTCCATTACAAGTGATGCAGAAGTTCTTACTTAGCCTTCTTGCCGTGCTCCTATCCTATAGAAGCGTTGGCGGAGGGCTTTTTGATGTTTCCGTTAGGTGCTCATTAGTTACCTAGCACGACAATACAACAATAGGAGTGAGTGAATGCCATCGTATCGGATTATTGTGGACCTTTCGGATCGGCAGCTGTATTTGTTGGACGGGGATATTGTGGTGCGGGGATTTCCGGTTGGCATTGGTAAAATGCTGACGCAAACACCGACTGGCGAGTTCACGATAGTGAACAAGCAGGCCAATCCAGGTGGTCCTTTCGGCGCATTCTGGATGGGACTGTCGAAGCCACACTATGGCATCCACGGCACGAATGACCCCGCTTCAATCGGCAGAGTGGTGTCCCACGGCTGCATTCGGATGCACAATAAGGATGTCGTTGAGCTTGCCGGTATTGTGCCCATTCGGACACGTGTTACGATTCGACCATAAAGGGGCATATTAACTGAAAGCTCGGTGCTGAAGCGTCATAATAATTTTATATTGCGCATTTAAAAAGATATATGATACATTATTTAATATATAAGATGTTCTATTTAATCAACTATGTCTACTATTCGCGATTATTACAGCAAGGGTGTGGTTTAAATTACGCTATCTGAACGTCAGATGGAGATTCTGAAGCTTGTGAAGCTGCACGCCCCCATTACTGGCGATGGCATTGCAGAGATGATGGGGATTAGCAAGCCGACGCTGCGGGCGGATTTGTCGCTGCTGGTGATGCTGCGTCTGCTGGAAGCAAAGCCGAAGGTCGGATATTTTCTCGGTGATGCAAGCACCGGGAGAGAGAGTGCGTTTAAGCGCTGGCAGGGTGCGCTGGTACAGGATGTGCAAGGAATGCCCATTAATGTAGCAGAGACGGTATCGGTTCATGATGCTGTTATTACATTGTTCATGGGGAATGCGGAGGCTTTGACTGTTGTGGATGAGCAGCAGCATTTTGTAGGTGTTGTCACGCCGAAGGATCTGCTGAAGATTGCGCTGGGCAATCCGAATGCGTCGATGATACCTGTCAGCATGGCCATGAACCGCTTGCCCTCGATTGTTACGGTAAGGTCGGATCAGCCGCTGCTGGATGCGGTCAACAAGATGCTTATTCACGAAATGGACGGTCTGCCTGTTGTGTCGGGCAGCGATGTTTCTTCGCGACGTGTCGAGGTGACGGGCTGGATTAGCAAAACAAATATTATCCGCTGGATGACAGAATCGGAATTAGAGCTGCAAAGGCAAGATTAGGAGGAACCTCAAGTTGGTCAGACAATCATACCCGATCTTTATTTGTTCTGATGCTGTTGGAGAGACAGCGGAAGCCGTCGTCAAAGCGACGATGCGGCAATTTGCTCTTGAGCACGTGAAATTAAAGCGATTCAGCCATATTAAGACAGAGGACGAAATTAGCGGGATCGTTGCGGAGGCATTCGAATCAGGCGGTTTTATCGCCTACACGCTGGTACAGCCAGAGCTGCGCGAGGCAATGAAGGAGGAATCGCTGCGCAAGGGCGTGCGGGCGATTGATGTATTGGGGCCGATGCTGCAAGCATTCATTGATACCTTTAACGATTCTCCCAAACGTCAGCCGGGTTTGCTTCATACGCTGGATGATGATTATTTTCGCCGGATCGAAGCTGTTGAATTCGCTGTCAAATATGACGATGGCAAGGATACTCGCGGTCTTCAGCTAGCCCAGGTCGTTCTTGTCGGGGTATCGCGCACCTCGAAGACGCCGCTCAGCATTTATATGGCGCACAAAGGCATTCGCGTGGCGAACCTGCCGCTTGTGCCTGAGGTGAAGGTTCCTGCCGAGCTGCAGAGCGGCGGCAAGCTCATTGTCGGCTTGACGATGAAGCCGGAGCAGCTATCCAGCATCCGGACGGAACGTCTGAAGGCGATGGGACTGCCTTTCTCAGCGCAATACGCCTCCCTGGATCGTATCCAGTCCGAGCTTGATTATGCGGATACGATTATGAAATCTCTGCGCTGTCCAGTTATTGATGTGACGGGCAAAGCAATTGAAGAAACCGCAGGTACAATCATTCAATGGCTGCAGGAACTAGTGTAGCTGCACGAGTGTAAAGGAGGGGATCAGCATGGAACGCGAGCTGTCTTTGGAAATAGTACGTGTTACGGAGCTGGCGGCCTTGGCCTCTGCACCATGGATGGGCAGGGGAGACAAGCATCATGCTGATGAAGCGGCCACCAATGCGATGAGAGCGATGCTTGATTCGGTCTCGATTCAAGGAACAGTCGTTATCGGCGAAGGGGAGATGGACGAGGCCCCGATGCTGTATATTGGCGAGCAGGTCGGCAGCATGCAGGGCCCTGAGGTCGATGTGGCCGTTGATCCGCTTGAAGGAACGGAGATCGTAGCCAGAGGACTGAATAATGCAATGGCGGTCATAGCCGTAGCGCCGAAAGGCCATCTGCTGCATGCGCCAGATATGTATATGGAGAAGCTGGCTGTCGGCCCGCTGCTGGTCGGCAAGCTCAGTCTCGATGATCCTATTCGAACAACGGTTGAGAAGGCGGCGCTAGCTCTTAACAAGCAGGTCTCGGATATTACGGTCATGATTCTTGACCGCGATCGGCATGAGACATTGATAGGCGATCTGCGCAAGGTCGGCGTCCGTATTAAATTTCTGTCTGATGGCGATGTGGCAGGCGCTATTGCGCCAGCATTCTCCGAAGCGGGCATCGATCTCTACGTCGGCTCAGGAGGTGCGCCTGAAGGCGTGCTTGCAGCAGCGGCGCTGAAATGTCTGGGCGGCGAAATTCAAGGAAGGCTGATGCCGGAGAATGATGAGCAGGCGCAGCGCTGTATCGATATGGGGCTGTCTGATCCAAGGAAGCTGCTTCGCATGGATGATATGATCGGAAGGGGCGATGTGATTTTTGCAGCAACCGGTGTTACGCCTGGCGAGTTTCTGGGCGGTGTGCGCATGCTGCCGGATCAGCGCGCTGAGACGCACTCCATCGTCATGAGAGCCAAGACACGAACGATTCGGTTCATCAAGTCGCTTCATTATTTGCCGAACAAGTCGATTCTGGGCAACAGAACGGACAACTCCTAACGAGCAATTTCAACTAAGAGGGGACATATACAATGGAGATGACATTTATTATGGTGAAGCCAGATGGAGTAGAGCGCGGTCTGGTGGGCAACATTATAAGTCGGTTTGAACAAAAAGGCTTGAAGCTTCGCGGAGCCAGGCTGATGAGGATTGACCGTTCTCTGGCAGAACAGCATTATGGCGAGCATCGCGATAAGCCATTCTTCGGCGAGCTTGTCGATTTCATAACGAAGGATGTTGTGTTCGCTATGGTTTGGGAAGGTCCAGAAGCGGTGGCCCTTGCACGCTCATTGATCGGCAAGACAAATCCGGCTGAAGCAGCTCCTGGCACAATCCGTGGCGATTTGGCCTGTGATGTGGCAAGCAACCTTGTACATGGCTCCGATTCTGTTGAAAGCGCCGTACGGGAGATAGAGCTCTTCTTTGGCAAGCTGTCGACGAACTTGGCAAGCTGACACCGAAGCAAACGAACATGCCAGATGAGGCAAGCTGGAAGCGCTGGAAGCGTTGGAAGCGTTGAATCTGACACCAAAGAGGAGGCTGGCGGTATGAAGTTTTTTCTGGATACGGCGAACATAGAGGAAATCAAACGGGTAGCGCGATTGGGACTTGTAGACGGTATTACGACGAATCCTTCGATAATTGCCAAGGAAGGACGCGACTTCAAAGAGGTCATTCAGGAAATTTGCAGCATCGTAAGCGGCCCTGTCAGCGCCGAGGTTATCGGGACAAAAGCGGAGGACATGCTCAAGGAAGCGGTCGAGCTGGCGGCATGGGCGCCTAACGTTGTTATTAAGCTGCCGATGACGGAGGACGGCCTGTATGCCTGCAATGAGCTGTACAAGAAGGGCATCAAAACGAATGTGACGCTCATTTTCTCCGCCGCTCAAGGTTTAATGGCCGCCAAGGCTGGAGCGACTTATATGAGCCCATTCATCGGGCGACTGGATGATATCGGGGCAGACGGCATGAGGCTGGTCAAGGATCTGAAGCAAATTCTGGACAACTACGGGTATGCGACAGAGATTATTGCAGCGAGTATTCGCCATATCGGCCATGTCGAGCAGGCTGCGCTTGCTGGTGCGCATATTGCGACAATTCCTGGCTCGCTGCTTCCGCAGCTGTGGAGACATCCGCTGACAGATATCGGCATCGAGAAGTTTCTAAGTGATTGGAGCAAGTCGCAGCAGCAATAAGCAAGCTCTCCAAAGCCCGTATGCGCGGCTGCCTGTCACCACGCGCTGTGGTCCGGCTACAGCCGTCATGCAATGAATCTTCGCATGCTGGGAGCTGCGCGCGTTGTGAAGTGAACAATAGAGACGCCCTTCAACTTTGCCTTGTCCGGGTAAAGTTGAAGGGCGTTTATTATGTCGCAAATATTGTCCGCCGATATAGGCTGATAAAATGGGTTTTTATCTGGTCGATAGAGTAATTGCGATCTTGAACGAGGTGAATAAAGGCCTCGGGATTAATACCGGTAATGATGCTGAAGGCGGTGAATTCTACATCCAGAGGCTGAATCTCGCCGCTGTCGACTGCTTCCTGAAGCAGTCGCTCCAATACCTCTTTCAAATAGAGGCAGGGTGGAACCTTGTAATATTTAACCTCGTCTGCAGAACAGGAAGCCGTCGATTTGAAAACATGGAACCACTCGAGTTTCTCTGCGGCATAATCAAACCATCTGCTCATCAGCGTCGTTAGTCGTTCCTGAACGGGGAGCGTGGCGGCAGCTTCCAAATAGCTGTTCAATTCCTCGGTAAACCGTTTAAACTCGTCATTCAGCAGCTCCATGCACAAATCCATCTTGCTGGAATAACGGCGATAGAGGGTGCCTTGTCCAATTCCAGCTGTCTTGGCGATCTGATGCATGCTGACGCTCTCTACGCCATGCTTCACAAACAGGTGATTAGCGGTCCTGAGTATAAGCTTACGGTGCTCGGCAGCATCTCTGCGCTCACTTCGTTGCTCCAACGGGACACCTCATCTCTTTATATAAAAAATAAAATTGAAGGAATTGACAACTAAGAACCGCAGGAGTAATATCAATTAAGCGGACAGCTGTCCGCTTATAAAAAGGGCCATCAAGCTGCGATTAACTTCAAGCGCTCTAATTGTACCCTCGAACAATGGGGAGGTCAATGCTGGACTTCTGCATGCAGAACGTTTTCGTTTGCGGAGGATATCGGAAGCTGATAGGCATAATGGGTAGGAGGAAAT
Source organism: Paenibacillus plantiphilus (assembly GCF_927798095.1). Lineage (GTDB taxonomy): Bacteria > Bacillota > Bacilli > Paenibacillales > Paenibacillaceae > Paenibacillus_Z > Paenibacillus_Z plantiphilus. Next base: position 37,084 of record NZ_CAKMMF010000012.1, read on the forward strand.
TCAATGTCAGCACAACAAGCACCGGTTAATGAAAGTGGTGCGCCGTTCTCCATTCGTCAAATTTTGGCTCCGCTAGCAGCTATTATTGTCGGACTCTTCATGGTCATTCTGGATGGAACAGCAGTCAATGTCGCGATTCCCGGTTTAATGACTGAATTCAACGTAGAATATCAGCTTGTTCAATGGACAGTTACAGGCTATGCGCTGGCACAAGCTGCCGTTATCCCGCTTGCGGGCTGGCTGTCTGACCGTTTCGGAGCGAAGCGCGTTTTCCTTACATCGGTCTTCCTGTTCACGGTAGGCTCGCTGCTCTGCGCATTGGCAACTTCGGTGGAGCAATTGGTTATTTACCGTATTCTTCAAGGACTTGGCGGAGGTATGGTTATGCCGATTGCAATGGCGTTTACATACCGCTTAAGCCCGCCTGAGAAGGTCGGAGCGGTCATGGGAATGATGGGTATCCCGATTCTGCTCGCTCCTGCGCTTGGTCCGGTAGTAGCAGGCTGGCTTGTAGATTATGCAAGCTGGAAATGGATCTTCCTGATCAACATTCCGATTGGTATCGTCGGGATTCTGCTTGGGATGCGCACGTTGCCTGTTATTAAGCGTCAGGCTGTCGCCTCACTGGATAAGTTCGGAATTATATTGGCGCCGCTGGCATTCGCAGCTTTGTCCTACGGGGTTACAGAGGGTGCAACAAGCTGGACGGCACCCAAGACGATTATCGCGATCAGTGTCGGGGTTGTCGCGCTGATTCTATTCATTGTTGTAGAGTTGAATCGCAAAGAGCCGCTTCTGGAGCTTCGCGTGTTCAAATCGATGGATTTCTCCAAAGGTATCGTTGTACAGTGGATATCGCAAATAGCGTTATTCGGTACGATGTTCCTCGTGCCGCTGTTCCTGCAGGATGCCAAGGGCTACACGGCATTCGACACGGGGCTGATTATGCTGCCGCAGGCTTTGGCCGCAGGGCTGTTCATGCCGATATCGGGTATTCTGTATGACAAAATCGGCGCTCGGCCGCTAGTTCTTACCGGTATGGGCCTGGTAACGGTTGCTTCGTTCATTCTGTCGCAGGTGAATGCGGAATCCGGCTTGTGGATGATTATTGTCCCGCTATCGCTTCTTGGCGCAGGCATGGGCTTGTCGATGATGCCGCTCAATACGCATCTAATGCAATCAGCGCCGAGAAATTTGGTTAGCCGAGTCTCATCGCTTACCAATGCTGCAAGCCAGGTCATGTCATCCTTCGCCATAGCCGGTCTCGCTACGATTCTGGCCAGCAAGATGAAGCTCTATGGACCAACCGCGACCTCCGAGCTTGAGCTGTACTCGCTATCGTTCGGAGATACTTTCCTGGTGCTGACGGGTATAGCTGTGGGCGGCGGATTGCTGGCGATCATATTGAACAGACCTAAACGTGTTAAGGATGGTCTGGATGATCAACAGCCGGAAATGATGATGCATATGGGTTAACGGAGGGACAGCCTTCGTAAGATTTAGATTAGGCCAACCGGCAGAAATAGCTGGTTGGCCTTTTGTGCTGTTGTGCTTTTGTGCTGTATGAATAGGTCAGACAGTGTTGCTGCTGCCGACTCGACTTTAGAACATGCTCCAGTCAAACGCTTCGGACATCGTCTCCAGCAGATGAACGCCGGCTGTACTATTGCCTTTGCGACCGAGCGCAGGCCCGATGACGCCGATGCCGTATTGTCCGGGCACGAGAGCGAGAATGCCGCCAGATACGCCGCTTTTGGCGGGAATGCCGGCGCGAATGGCGAATTCGCCAGAGGCATTGTACATGCCGCAGGTGAGCATGAAGGATTTGGCAATTTGCACATAGCGGCGAGGGATGAGCGCTTGTCCAGTAACTGGATCCCTTCCATTAAAGGCGAGAACCAACGCCATTCGCGCCAGATGGCCTACATGCACATCCACGGAGCAATGCTTGAAGTAAACATCCAGCACCTCCTCGACATCGACCTCCTCCCCAAGCACCTCATTATCCTTTAGAAAATAGGCTAATGAACGGTTGCGATGAGCTGTCGCCGATTCCGAGCGATAGACGTTCTCGTTGTAAGTTAAAGCAGGGTCAGCGGCCGCTGTGCGGAAAAATTGCAATATACGCGCAGTTTTCTCAGCAGGGGTGTCTCCATGAATGAGCGAAGTGACAGCAATGGCGCCTGCATTAATAAGCGGGTTGAAGGGCTTGCCCGGTTCAACGAGCTCCAGCTTGAGCATTGAATTGAAATCATCGCCGGTCGGCTCCATGCCCACCTTCGAGAAGACCGCCTCTTCACCGTTGTCGATGAATGCAAGCAGCAGCGTGAATACCTTGGATATGCTTTGCAGGGTAAACCGCATATTGGGATCGCCAGCCGAGACAGTTTCTCCGCTAGGCCCGATTACAGTAATGCCGAGCGCATCCTGCGGGGCTTTAGCAAGCTCAGGTATGTAGGCTGCAACCTGCCCTTCCGCCGCGCGCTTGCGGCTCGCCTCCAGCCATCCGGGGAGGCGGGCTTCTATATGTTCCAGCATTGTGCATCGACCTCCATAGTGGATCTCATTATACTCAGTTTACGGCGATCTTGGGATATTTAGCAAGGGGACGGCAGACAACTGGATGGTTTGCCTCATGATCCGCGACATCCCATTCTCTTCCGGGCGATTGGCAGGCATATATAAAGCTGAATCAAGCGATACATTCCTTCCCGAGGGCATAACAGGTAATGTCAGGATGAAGGGTGGTATCCCTTCCATAACTGTGCATTTCTATCATTGTCCTGACTGTGAAAATCATTCATACTGTCGTAGAAGCTTATTATGGGGATCTATTCGCGACCGAGGGAGTTTATCGCATGAGTCGGAAAGTTTGGCTGCTGGCGGTTATTCTAATGACCGTCATACTTGGTGTGAATAACACTATTTATTATTTTACAACGAAAAACTCACTGGAGAGCAATCTCCGTCAAGAGCTGGAGTCGATTGCCAAGCAAATTGAAATTTCAATCGAGCTGTCCAGAAGCGGGGCTGAAGTGTATCAGGAGCAAATCGGACGTGAGTTGAGAGCAGCTTCTATTGCTGCGCAATTCGCGCTCAATCCGCAATTGGACAAGGTAACGAATGGACAGCTTGCCGAGCTGCGGGAGAAGCTTGATCTGCTCGATATCACGCTGCTGCAGCGAACGCCGGATAATATTATTCTCGCCAAATCATCGGACCCCGGGCAGATCGGCTTGCAGACCAAGACATGGGACCCTTGGTATGACGCTTTTACACAGCTGTTCGATGAAAGCCGCGTTACGATTGACTGGGGGCAGACACTGGACCATTTCTGGAGCGGGCCATTCGAATTCTCAAGCTCCGACACGAGCAAGGTGAATAAGTGGGGCTATTATTACGATGGGACAACGGATTATATTATTGATCCTTATATCAGCTACGATGGCAGGCAGCAGCAATATGATGAGAAAACGGGAGTGAGCCATCTCATATCGCGTACGCTTAATGAGAACAGCAGCATTCTGGAAATATCCGTCATCAATCCGCACACCTTCCCGCTGGGACCGACAACGACTGTGACGGAAAAGGGCGAAGTGCTGAAGCATATGACGCAGGAGCCGATCATCAGCGGTTCGAATGAATATAAGCATGAGAGCGACAAGGACAATGTGCGGCTTGCTCATATAAAGGATGAGTATGTTTGGCTGGACACAGAGCTGAAGGACAAACATGTCATTAAGCTCTATATCCCTGTCTCTATCGATAATAAGGTAGCAAGCATGGTCGATGAGAACGGCGATCCGATTGACCGTTACATTCTGACGCTTGTTGCGGATTACAAGTCTATTCAAGACAAGCTGGACAAGCAGCTCGTCCATATTGGCATTATTGTAGCGATTGTAACTTTATTGAGCCTGCTGGTGCTTTATCTAACCTTCGCCTCGCATCGCAAATCAGAGGACAAGCTTGTTCGAAAGGCGCAGGAAACTTACGTTGACGAAGTGAACGGTTTGTTCCAATCAATTCGGGCGCAGCGGCATGATTTCATGAACCATGTGCAAATGATTCATTCCTTCGCTCAGATGAACAGGATTGATGAGCTGATGCGCTACACGGAGGAGCTGACTGGCGAGATTCGCCAGATGAACGATATAATCAACATTGGCAATCCTGCGATTGCAGCGCTGATTCGTTCGAAGATCTCGCAGGCAGAGCCGTTGAAAATTCAATTCAAGGCCGACTTCACGGATATAAACAAGCTGGAGCTTGGGGTGAAATCGCTCGATTTGACCCGGATGCTGGGCAATTTAATTGATAATGCGTTCGATGAGGTGCAGAGCTATGCGGAGGAACGGCGCTGCGTGACTGTAAAGGGCTGTCAGCAGGAGGGCTATCTGGAGTTTGTCGTCCATAATATTTGTGATAATCGTGAGCAGCTGGACGATCATCGGATTTTCGATCCGGGCTACAGCACGAAGAACGAAGCCCATAACGGACTTGGGCTGGCGATTGTGAAATCGATTGTGGACCAGTATAAAGGAACGGTCAAGATCGTGCAGAATGAGGAGGACTGGATTTCGTTCATTATCCGAATTCCTCATTAATGGATGGACTGTGGTCTTTGATACGGAATGAAATGGAAGGGCTTCTTGCTGGAGACGGAATAGTCTCAGCAAGGAGTCCTTTATTTTGATATAATAAAGGGATGTTGAGTAGAACGGGGGCGACGGGAATGGATTTTTTTCAGCTGGATGCTGAACGGCTTCAAAGGATGGAGGGTGTGCTGGCTGATAGGATACCGCTGCATCTGCTGGAGCGGGGCTGGGACTATTACCGTCGTGACAAGGTGCTATCGGTTCAGGTGATGAATGGATCGGCGATTTATGGAACAGTGCGCGGGAGCGCGATGTATGCTGTTACGCTGGATGGAGATGAATTCAGCTACAGTACGTGCACTTGTCCATTCCATGGCTATTGCAAGCACATGGCTGCTGTTTTTTTTGCATATTATAACGAAACGGGCAAGAGTCCTGATGAGGTGTACAATCGCCTTATTTATGGCGGTGAGCTGGTTTTTGTCGAAGCTGTTAAAAAGGAAACTGTTGTCAAGGAGAAGCCGTCGCGAACGCACGCTGCTGATTGGCTGGAGGAGATGGAGCGGCTGCATGGCGAGTCCTGGAGATTATGCCGGCATTCGCTTCATCCGCTGCAAAATGTACTGACAGCGCTAAAGGCATTGTCGAAGGCATGGGATGAGCGCGTCCGGCGCATTCATTGGATGCATGCCATTCTATTCGTCGTTGAGCAGGCGGAGAAGGCTTATTCTGCAACAGACAGCTATAGCCGCTATTATTACGAAATGGCCTACACAAGGATGACAGAGCCTTGGATATCGCAATATTATGAGCTTGCGGAGGGGCTCGATCCCCATGCGCTGTCTATTGAGGAGCGCGAAGCCGTTGAGAGCCTGCTTCGATTATTTCATGGCCGGGATATGGATAGGGAAGTGCAGCTTCATCGATGGGAAGCGATGTATTTTGCCTTATGGTCGCGCCTGATTGCAGATGCAGAGTGGCGTGCAGAGGAAGAACGCTGGTTAACGGCCCAGCTGGAGGAGGCCAGGGCTGCGGGACGTCAGAGCTTCTTCTTCCCGATGGCAATTGCCTTTCTTGCTTTTGTAGATCAGCGTGATCTTGAAGCCATTGCTCTGCTCGAAGAGACGGTATTCAATCGAACGGTGCTGTTGGCATGCGACTGTGCGCTTCTTCGGTTGGAGGAGAACAATTGGACGAAGCTAAATAGCTGGATGAATTATTTGTACGGCGGATTAGCTGTCGAGCGCAAATCCCGAGCTTTTGGACCTTTTCTGACGATGTGCCGGGCCGCCGACGAACGGCAGCCGGACAATCCGGCGTGGCAGCAGTATTTGATCGCTTTTCTGCCGAATTCCTATTCAGCACTGACTGACCATTGGGTGGAGAGGCAACAGTATGAGAAGTGGACAGACTTGCAGCTGCTGCTCGGAATTGAGCCTGAGGATCTTGATATTAGCGTTGTTCGCGAGATGGCCAAGATTGCGCCGCAGTCGCTTATACCGCTCTATCACCAGTCGATCGATACCGCGATTCGTTCGCGCAATCGGCAAGGGTATCGGCATGCGGTGAAACAGATGAAGAAGCTGGAACGGCTGTATCGCGCGGAGAAGCAGCTGCATAAGTGGAGTCGTTTTGTGGACGGTATCGTTCGCAAGCATCATCGATTGCGGGCGCTGCAGGAAGAGCTCTGGAGAGGAAAGATCATTACATGAGAGGCTTTACGGGTTCAGAAAAGGTTGTTGTGGACGTATATTGGAAGGATGGAGAAGGCATCGTGCTTACAGTGCCGAATGCATCGAGCTTGGCGCATAGAGTGCGGCATCTGCTGTTCGCATGGCATGAGCCCTCCTGGTACGGAGCGGAAATCGAGGAACGGATAGAGGAGCGCTCCTTGGTCAAGGAGCTGCCGATGTCTCCGCTGTTGGCGCTGGATTATTTGGCCGCTCCAGAGCCGGTGCGTCTGGTTAAGGTCGAATGGAGCGAACGGGCCCTGCCCCTTATGGAGCTAGCCAAGCTGCTCCGAGAAGCATTATTGAACGGCTGGTACATGCCGGATTGGTCCGGCTGGTCTGAAGATACGAGAGCGTGGAAGCTTGCCGTGCCGGATACAGAGCCGGATGCTACTGCCCGTCTGGATGAGCTTGCTCCCAGGCTGGAGGCACAGGGGGATAAAGGGGCAGTCAGACGCTGGCTCAGCCAAGCGGTGGAGGAGCTTATCGGGAACGACTCCACGATTGCTGCTTCATGGGCGAAGACGGTAGCGGATGCGGGCATCGGAGCTATGATGATGAAAGCTGCCGATGAAGAGGATTGGCTGGTGTCCATTGGGCTGAGGAAGGATCATAGTCCTTTTCGTGCCGCGCTTCAGCTGCTTGAACCGGATGATGAAGCGGGCTGGAGGCTTCGCCCTGCGATTCAGGACCGTGCCGAGGGCGGCAGCTGGGTGACGCTGGAGCGAAGCGCGGAGGCAGCATGGGACTGGCATGCGGATGGAGCGAGCTTCGGCATGCAGACAGGGGATGCAGAAGCTTTTGCTGGCGAATCAGTGACAGCCTCTGCCAGGAAGCCGATGCCGCTTCGTTGGCAGCTCCCTGCCGAAGCGCCTGAAGAGTGGCGTTCTTACTTTGCGGAGCGGATGAGCAAGGAGGAGGCTAAATGGCTTGCGGCGCTGCCAGATTGGGTCGAATCCGAATCCGAATCCGAAGCCGGATTCGATTTCGAGCGGGCGGGAGATGGGATCAAGACAGAGCTGAGCGATGGCGAGGCTTGGGCTTTTCTTGAGGATGCCAGTGTGCGCCTGCTTGCATCAGGCTGCTCGGTGCTGCTGCCGGGCTGGTGGGAAGCGGTGCGCAGCCGCAAGATGCGGTTGAAGGCAAAGGTGAAATCTTCTGTAGGCTCGTCGGAGCAGCCGATGTTCGGTTTGAATCAAATCGTTGATTTCGATTGGAAGCTGGCAGTTGGCAATGTAGATATGACCGAAGCGGAGTTTATGCGGCTTGCGGAGGAGAATCGGCGGCTGATGCGTGTCGGCGGCCAGTGGGTGCATCTGGACCCTGATGATGTGGATCGCATCCGCAAGTGGCTGAAGAAGGGCGGCAAGCGCGATTTCACAATGCGCGATGTCCTTGAGATGCACCTGCGCGGCGGCTCTGAGCTGGAGACGGAGCGGGAGGATATGGAGGCGCTTGAGGCCGAGGTAGAGCTGAACGAGCATCTCGCCGCATGGATTGCCAAGCTGAACGAGTCTGCGGATCTCCCGCTTGTGGCGAAGCCGGAATCATTCCAGGGCGAGCTGCGGCCTTATCAGCTGCAAGGGGTATCCTGGCTTGCTTTTCTGCGGAGATTCGGGCTTGGCGGCTGTCTTGCTGATGATATGGGACTGGGCAAGACGATTCAATTCACCGCCTATTTGCAGCATAATATCGAGCAAGGCCACGGCCAGGGGCCATCGCTGCTGATCTGTCCGACCTCTGTCATCGGCAACTGGGAGAAGGAATTAGAGCGATTCGCGCCGAATCTGCGGGTGCTCGTTCATTATGGGCCCAAGCGCGATCGGGGCGAGGGCTTCGCGGCAGCGGCAGCGGAGGCGGATCTCGTTATTACTTCTTATGCTCTGACTCCGATAGATGAAGAGGAGTTATGCCAGGTTCAGTGGGATGTTGTTTGTCTGGACGAAGCGCAAAATATTAAAAACTACTACACGAAGCAATCCGGTGTCATTCGGAAGCTGCCCTCGAATCATCGGGTAGCATTGACCGGTACGCCGATGGAGAACAGACTGACCGAGCTGTGGTCGATCTATGATTTCACGAATCCCGGTTATTTGGGCAGCCTGAATGAATTCCGCAAAGCGGTAGTAGCTCCTATTGAGCGGGAGAGGAACGCAGAGCTTATTAATGAGCTGCAGCGATGGGTGAAGCCGTTCATGCTTAGGCGGGTGAAAAAAGACCCAGCTATTCAGCTGGCGCTGCCAGACAAGAACGAAACCCGTACATACCTGTCGCTTACCGTCGAGCAGGGGACGCTCTATGAGAATATCGTCTCGGAGCTGCTCGGCAAGCTGGAGTCGCTGGGCGCTATGCAGCGTCGCGGACTTATTCTGTCTACGCTGACGAGACTGAAGCAGGTATGTGATCATCCTAACCTGCTGCTCAAGGAAGGCGTCAAGGATGCATGGGATCCTGAGCGCTCCAACAAAGTGCTGCGGGTGCTGGAGATGGTGGAGGAGATTGCTGCGGAGGGCGAGCGCTGTTTGATTTTTACCCAGTATGTTGATATGGGGGAGACGCTCAAGCGGCTGCTCGAAGAACGGCTTGAGCTGCCTGTGCCGTACTTGTATGGCGGGGTTCCGAAGGCTGCGCGGGATAAGATGATTCAGACCTTCCAGGATGAGGGGCAGCCGGGCTGCGCATTCGTGCTGTCGTTGAAGGCTGGCGGAACAGGATTGAATCTGACAGCGGCCAATCATGTCATCCATTTCGACCGCTGGTGGAATCCAGCTGTGGAGAATCAGGCGACCGACCGCGCGTTCCGTATCGGCCAGACGCGAAATGTGCAGGTGCACAAATATGTGACACTGGGCACGCTGGAAGAGCGAATCGACGATATGATCACGCGCAAGCAGACGCTGAATGATCAGGTAGTCGGACAGTCGGAGAACTGGATCACCGAGCTGTCGACCGACGAGCTGCGCGAGTTGTTCTCGCTGCGGAAGCACCGGCTTAAAGGGTAGGATGAGACTAAAGACTGCTTGGGAGTGAGGTGATGGCCAATTGAAGGATCGTGGAACGATTCATGCGGGATCGGATAGTAAACCTGAACCGGAGCTGGGAGATGCATCAGTATTAGAGTCAGCGTCAAAGGCTTCGGTTAAATCTCGTCGAGGTCGTCCGCCAGGCTCTTTGAAGTCAAGAGAGGAATTGGCTCATGGGGAAGAATCGTTGCCGAATGACAAGATAGGTCCTGCTGATGCCGCGCCGCATTGGCAGGAATTCTATCGCTCTATTCGGGATGCGGTAGCAGGTATGCGATCAAAATAAAGAAGGGACAGCTGAAATAAGCTGTCCCTTTCATTCTGTTGAGAAAGTCAATTCAGACATTCCCTGTAAGGCGGGAATTCCGCGTTACAGCTCGGAAAAGTGGAGCCAAGCACGCTGTAAGGCTGAAAAACCTTCTTACAAATGGCAAAGCGTCGTAAAAACGCTTCGACTATCGCTGTAAGGTGGAAAAATCGCGTTACAGCAAGGAAAAATAAAGCGAGTTGCGCTGTAAGGCTGAAAAACCTTCTTATAGATGACAAGCGCGTCGTAGAATTCCCTTCGGCTATCTATCGCGACAAAGCGGGAATACCGTGTTACAGCAGGGCTAGTACCGTAAGCTACGCTTGATATTCGAAATTCTAGCGACGGCTGATGCAGCCCCGCCCCACCGAGAAATGCACTTAGACTTTCTGAATAAACTAGGCTGTCCTTTTAGGACAAGCTGCCCCTTTAGTTATTTTATAAAGTCAACGCAATTTACTCGCTGGCGTTATTAATTGTAAGCAGCTTATTTGCCCCATTCCATTCGACTGTGCTGCCGAGAATTTCCGATACAAATCTTAATGGTACGTATGTTGTCCCGGATATCATTTGAGCAGGCATGCTGATATCAACCTCTTTTTCATTTACGGTAGCCTTTTGTTCCCCAAGAGTGATCTTAATGGTTATCGAATCTTTGGTAGCTGTAATGGTGTTCAGTTCACTGTCCCACAGCACCTGAGCTCCATGCGCTTCAAAAACTTCCCTCATGGGAAGAAGAATGACGTCGTTAATGCTCATTGGCGGTCTGCCTAGAATAAGTTGAGTTCCATTATAGAAAACCTTCATATCCGGATTGGCTCTTATCGAGAAGCCATGAAGAGCATCATTGACTGAATATTTCCGTATCGCATCCTCTGTTAATATGAGAAACTCATTATCTGATACTACCGCAATACTATATTTGTTACCTTTTAAATCGATATCGAACAGCCAGGATTCAGTTGATAGACTAGCGATTCTATACCGCCTGGATTCATGAAATGAATAGGTAACAATTGCGTAATTGTGGTTTTTCATCATACGAACGAAACTCCGCGAATTTTCTATTAATGGGTATGTAAGAATTTGTTCCATCTTGTTGTTTTTATTTTTTTTAATGCCGGCATAGTGCTCTCCCCTCGCTTCAGTATAATAATCACCATTGCTAACGAATATATGACCCGTCGCAAATATAGTCCCCGAAGTTTCTAGGATTAGTTTGCCTGCGGGATTATAGATATAGCTTTTGAAGTATCTTTTTCCATCAAACAAGCTTGTCCTTATCAGAAAAGAACCATCAGGGAGCATCTCTCCGCCCCAAGAAGATTCCTTACGGACGAATTGCCTTATTAACTTGAACTTCTCATCCACATACTTAAAGGTAACGGTGGACCCTTTAGCAGAAACCACTAATAGATAACCTGGTCCGGCATCATTGACGGTTCCAATAATTTCTTTATGCTTCTGTAATTTTCCGGTTTTATCGTAATAATAAATATTTGATTTGCCTTTTGACAGTGTGACCCCGATAAGTTGGTTGTTGCTTAATAGAAAATATCTGGTATCTATATTTTTTGAATTAGGTACAATGATTTTACGGGTCACTTTACCTGTCAAGGAATTAACAGACATCACTCCGGAACCATCTTCACTACGAATTTTATAATAAATCATATCATCAGGCGATACATGGTCATGGTCAGCCTTACTTGCAATATCGTAGCCTAAATTCGTCTCCCATAGCAGTCGGCCCGTTGCTATATCGATACATGCTAATACCGTCTCTCTGGAATTATTATAGTAATGGAAAAAAATCTTCTTGCCAGCAGGATCTGTAAAGCCATGTTCAGCTTTATATGCATCCTTGGCAGGTATTTTCCAATCCTCTGTTACATTAACTACTCTTTCATTAATAGTCACTTTTGGCGATTCTGAGATAGCCATTGTAGGATTAGAATCAATTAGAAGAAAAAAAGAAAAAATTAAGGTGATAAGTATTGATTTTTTTACTGTTTTTTTCATTTCATGCCCCCATGTATTATTATATTTTTCCACTACATGGTATCTCTTGAAATTTGAACAGTCAAGCTTTAATGTTACTATTTCTATATAAAGTAGAAGTAAGCAGAGCTTGCTTCTGATTGGATTACAAGAGTCAGGATATCGTAAGCGCATTCATAGAGAGAAAGGCTTATTTAACAACACGTTGATTATGAACACTTGACTTGAATTCCCCTTTCTTACAGCGTGTCACGCGTTACTTTGCCTTGCTGTAAGAAGGGGGAAACAAGATATAGATATTCCTGTATTCTACAGCGGCTGCTGGATGTGCAAAAAGCATAAGTACTGGTTAGCAGCAACCGTCTTTGTTCTTCTTAGGCACTCCTGTTGGGGAATCTGCCTTCTTGTCGCCGAATTGATCAAGCCTGCCTGGGCTGGACGCTGGGCCGTCATTATCAGGTTTGCTGTTTCTTCCTGCCATTAGTATCACCTCCACCGTCTATAGGATGCAGCTGATGAGGTTACTTAATGCGTGACAAATTTTGCAGCTGAAAAGGGCGGGCATTGCCTGGGAAATGACGTGTCGCATAATAAAGGCGGCTGAACAGGGAATAACCTGCTCAGCCGCCGATTGTGCTTCAAAGTATAGGTAGTCGCACTAATCTCATTTCTTGGACGCATCGTGCAGAACTAAGCGAATGGTCAGCCAGCCCTGCTGATGCGATTATAAGGCTGTATACGTCGCGCCGTAGTTGTCATCCACATAGGTGCTGCCGCCTACGGTGTATTCAATCTTGAACTTGACTGTACTGCCGCTAGGCACCGTGAACGAATAGTTCCAGTACTCGACCGTACCGAAATTGTTGGCCGCTCCAGCATAGGAGGCATAGCCGGTTTGAGTCGTCGTCCAGTTGTTTGTGGTATAGAGGATTTTTACTGTCTTGGCAAAAGCCAGATTTTTGACAATAGCACTGCCGTTGAAGTTGGTGCCGCTTGTCACCTGTCCGAAGTTGCTCTGCACATTCCGTGCGTTCAGAATGTAGGAGCTAGGTCCGAAGCTGTACGGCTCATTGTAGTAATCGGAGCCGCCATTATTGTCATAGTATGTCGACCCCGCCACGTTATACTCAATGTAAAACTTAATGAAGCTAAGACCGTGCAGTTCGGGGTTGGTGTTGTTCAGGGAGCTTGTGGCAACGGTGAATAACCATTTCTCATAAGAGCCGTTTGTCGGGCCGATATAGGTTGCGTTTTTTGAATACCAGTTTATGTTGTTTGTTGTATAATGGACGGTCACTGTCTTGGTAGGGGCGATATTCTGAACTTCGACCTCTCCGCTGAATCCGACGTAACCATATGCGCCAGTGTACAGTCCAGATTGAATGAGCCTCACTTCTCCGGCCGCGAATGCGGACCCCGCAAAAGCTACTCCCATAATCAATGTGAGCATAACGAAACTGGTCAATAATTTTTTAATTGAATTCATGTCATAATCCTCTCCTCTTTTTTAGATCATGGATTACTCAATAAATCTTCGGTTCATGAATCCGGTCCTTCTGCGCCGTCCCTCGGAAGGGCTCGGCTAATTCAGATATTCGCTACTGACAGCATCCTTTCTCATCTAAGATAGGTTCAGTAAATCATCATTCCTCCTTTCTCTCATGTATTGATATAACGCAAGTAAGGAAACTTTTGTATCCCAAATCGTTTCCTGCCTTCAATATACATTCGCTGATTAAATGTGTAAATAGTAGAAAGGTAGCATAATTTTGCATAAAAATTGTCGATAAATGTAAGTTGTAAGGGAGTATGCTCCTGGAAAGACTGGTGAAAAAGTCATGGTGTACGGTCGAGAGAACTCTCTGCTCACTTGTTTATGGACAACAAATGGGAGGTAAGTGCCTGTTTGCCGCGAATCTCCCTTTCTATGATCTGACCCTATATTATTGTTATAATAGGAATCAGTCTATGAAACTATGAAATGACAAGGAGATATGATGGGACAATATAGGGGAAGAACAGCAATGTTGTTGTTGGCGGGACTGCTCGCGGTTGGCAGTATTGGAGGAGGCGGCGCGCATGCAGCGTCGGTTAAACCGAAGCCGGTGACGATCCAGCTCGACGGGTTCGCCCTGCCATTAGATAGTGAACCTAAAGTTGCTGGCGGTGTTACGCTGGTTCCATTTCGCGGGATTGCTGAAGCGCTTGGCGTGACTGTGGTATGGGATGCTAAGAGTAAGACTGTAAGAGCAGCAGGCTCTGATGGCAGGGGCGGTGCGGCAGATGTCATCCTGCGGATTGGCAGCAAGAAAGCGACTGTAAACGGCAAGGAAGCTCTGCTTAGCGGAGCGCCTGTTATGCAGCAGGGAAGAGTGCTTATTCCGCTTGCTTTCTTCGGCAGACAGTTCGGCGCCAATGTAAGCTGGGACGGTTTGAACCGTGCTGTTGTTATTGAATCGCCCAAGAGAGAGATGGAGCTGCTTGGCTTCTACGCAATATCTTCTTTTGATCAGTATGACATGATTCCTTCATTTAATGAGATCGCTTTCGGCTGGAGCCACATTGATGAGAGCGGCAAATGGACGACAAGCGGCAAGGTGCACAGTTGGCCACAGGCAGCCGGAGATATTACGCCGGAGGTTATTATTCAAGAAGCAGCTGCGGATCGTGTATCCCCTTACTTAATGGTTTATTCTGTTGACGGTAAAAGAGAGCTGACCAAGATGCTCAGCGATACCGCTCTTCGCGATCATTCGATAACATCAATCGTGAATACCGTGAAGGACAAAGGCTTTCAAGGCGTTGTCCTTGATTATGAAGGACTAGGCTGGAAGGACGCGCCGGAGACACCGCGCAAGCTGCTGAACGAATATGTAGCATTGCTGGATAAGCAGCTGCCGGATGGCGTCAAGCTGTCGCTTGCTGTCCATCCTCCTAATGGTTCCTACAAGGGCTACGATTATACATCGCTTGCCCGTATAGCCGACCATCTAATTCTGATGGCCTATGATTATACGAAGGATGGCCCAGAGCCGATCGCTAAGGTGGACGAGGCGATCCGTATGATGCTGAAGCTGGATGTTCCGAAGGACAAGCTAATGCTCGGCATTTCCTTGGATAGCGAGAATGAGGACACAGTAACGGTCAAGCTTGGCCTCGCCAAACGCTATGACCTGAGGGGAGCAGCGTTCTGGCGACTCGGGATTTATAAGGATGGGGAGCGGAAAGTGATCGAAGAGAGTGTCGTGAGGGCGGAAGGCTGATTCGGAAGATAAATGATCGAATAGGTATGACAAAGACGCGTGTGCCGATATTTTTTGATGAGATAGGAGATCCGCTTGATAAAATCTACCCCTTTTCAGAACGGTTGAGTGGATTGAGGAAGTAGTTGCAATTACAACCGAAATCAATTCCTGTTACTCCGTCATCAATAGGATTGAACAAACCACCGGTCGGAACCAAAACATAGGCAGAGGTAGGCGAGCTTTCCCAAGAGAAGTTCAGGAAGAAAAAAAAGGTTGCAGAGGATCTAAGAGGCTAGCTATACAAAATTAAGATTTTAAATAATGCCGGACGGGTGGGGGTGTAAAATTGAAGAGAAGAATTAATTTATGGTCATTTGTATATGTCTTAGTCTGTAGTGGTTTGTTCTTTCTATTAAGTATCACTTCGTTCTTTACGCTTATGAAAAGATTACTTGGGGTGAATCCGTATGATATACTTCTGGCCCTATCAGCATGTTCATTTATTTTTGGGGCTTTTGGTTTCGTAGGAGTATCTGATTGGAAGACAACGCTTAGAAGTGTTACAACCGTAGTAATTGGTCTTTTGCTCACAGTTGTTCTTTCCTTTATCGTATTTATGGGGAAACTGTTTGAATGAGGGGAGGATGTCACGAGTAGTTCTCAAGAAGCACAAAAAGAGTTGCTTCGAAACAACTCTTTTTGTGCCTCACTTAATTATATTTTTTGTTTCGCCCGAATCTTAGCTGAATTTGCTTTCGCTTTTCTTTCAATTTCTATTTTTTCTTGTTTAGAAAGGATGTTGAACATTGGGTCATCTTTTGTTATTTTAGTTCTTGCAAGGCTACTTGTAGCAGGTAGCATGTTCCAGTCCCATAGGTTCATCCCGGTTCCAATCCAAGCCTGATCGTTGGGATCGTCGAAATATGTTGTATACCATCCTACATGTGCTGTACCAGAATAGATCTGCACAGCACCTGCTATAAATTCAAGCATCGTTCTTCCAAAGCCGCATGCTCTTCCTACGTAGCCATAATGCATATTCCCAAGATTTTCACCAGTAGTGTTCCATCCATTGTATACATACGATGTAGTTGTGCCAAAGGATTGTTTGTAATCCCAAACCCCATTTGATTTCACACGACTTGCAAATTCCAAGCCAGTTCCAATGGGGTATGTTTCCTGCTCCTGATCCCAGTATGCATAATAAGCCATTAGAACCGCGTTGTTTTTCATTGTCTTGGAAAAACTTGTCGTAACATTGGGGGCGGCGGCAGCGACACTTACGCTAAAAGAAAAGACCAATACAAAACTAACAATTGCAGTCAGAACTTTTTTCACACTTCTCATCCTCCTAAAATTTTCTAATTCCTTTTTTAGGATAAACTATTAATTATGAAAATACAACCTTTATGAGGGAATTTTATCAATTTAATATATATTATTCTAAACGTTTATTTGATTCATGACTTATGCAGTTCATGAGATTAATCGGTAATGATGAGAATCTATGCTTGAATAAACCGGCCACCAGGTCATTCCGAGATTCCTTGGCCAGTAGGCTGAAATAAGACTTGAAAAGCGAAGCGCTTCTGTGTCAAAATCAATGTAGATTCGTTCAGAACCCTTGTGGTTTCTGCTACGAACCTGACAACGAGTATGGAAGAGGCCGCTAACCATTTCGCCGTGGGTGCAGCTTTCATCACTCGTTTTTTCTTTGTTTACCTGCCATAACGCATAGGCGAGTAGTGTTTCGGCCGCGAAGACCATCTCCAAATGGGCAAGCTGGTGAGCTTCGGAGGTTGAATGACACTGTTCAAAACCAAGTTCTTGTTTGGCTGTCCGAAAGAAAACCTCAATCCGCCAACGTTTCCCGTAAACGGTAAGCGCTTCGAGCGGTGCATCATGACGGTTGCTCAAGATCAAGTAAGCCCCTTTGTAGGTCGCTGCGTCCTCATCTCCAGCACCTTCCGTTGCTGCGTTCGTATCTTCACGCAATCGCATGGCGGCAACGACTGCGATCGGTACAAGACGTTGTTTGGTGACGAACTGTCCTTTGCGGCCATGCGTTTCATAAGGAAGCTTCATATAGATGCCTTCCATCGCAATCGCAGAGAGATCGCTACCAGCCGCAAGACGCTTGTACGCTTCACGAATCAGCTGCCGTGGCGATACGGGAACATAGCGTTCCCGGCGACCAGCCTCTGTGACCTTGCGGTACAGGGATGTGTTTCGTTTTGCCTTGGTCACCCAATCAAAATCATGCGCCTGTAGAAAGACGAAGAAATCCTTGCACAAATACCAACGGTCCATTGCCACCTCCCGAATGATCGCCAAGCATAAGGCGTGGTGAAGAAACGACTGAGGGTATAATGATGAAGAGTTAATGAAATATATGCTATAAAAAAACCGTAGCAGCCCTTGTTCCTACAAGGCTGCTGCGGTTTTTTCGCGGATTCCAACTGCTGGACGATCAAGCCGATACAGCCGTTGGTAATGCGGATGATGCGCGATCAGCTCCGCGTGGCTGCCTTGCATTGTGATCCTCCCCTTATCCATGAACACAATCTCATCCATATACTCTGCACCTATGAGATGATGGGTGACCCAGATCAGTGTCTTGCCCTCTATTGCTTGGAAAATAGTCGAGAGCAGCTCGCGCTCCGTAACAGGGTCAAGTCCCACCGTCGGCTCATCGAGGACAACTACGGGCGTATCCTGCAGTAAAATCCGGGCCAGCGCCACACGCTGACGCTCCCCGCCAGAGAATCGGCGACCCGCTTCATGCATCGGTGTGTCATAACCAAGCGGCAGCGATTCTATCATCTCGTCGAGCTTGACCGCCTTGGCGACCCTTCGAATTTCCTCGTCGGTCGCATCCCGTCTGCCGAGCCGAATATTGTGGGCGATCGATGTATCAAACAGATGAGGGCTTTGATTCAATACAGACACAATGCGCGGAATCCCCTCGCCAAAAGCAGCCGCACTTACGCCATCGATCGTCACTGTTCCTTCAATAGGCGACAATGCTCCTTGCAGAAGCTTGAGAAGGGTCGATTTGCCGGCGCCGCTGCGTCCGATGACAGCTAGCCGATGTCCTTGAGGGATATCCAGCGTAAGTTCCCTTACAGTCCATTGCCCGTCATTATCGATATAGCGGTGGCTTACCGTGTTGAACACTATCGGGGCGTTCTGCTCAGCTTCTTTCATTTCATGGCTAAGCGCAGCAACTGAGCTTTCATGCATCATCATAGGGTGATTATGCCCATTCCCCTCATCCTTTGCAGCCATTTCATGCAGCCGTTCGTAAGAGCTGCGATACTGCGGGATGCGCTCTATCGCTTCGGATACGGGCAGGAACACATCCATGATCGGGAACACAGCCAGCACAAAAGCGGCGATCATCGGCGCGGACAGCAACTGCTGCTCATACTGGCCGCCTGTCCAGTAAATTGTCGATACGACAGCAAGTCCGACGATAGCCTGACCGATCAGTGCGCGCCATCTGGCCCAGCTTCGCAGCGCGGCATCCTTGCGGCCCACAGCGGCCTCGTCCGCTTCGTAGCTTGCAACGAATTCGGCGTGTCGCCCGCTTAGCGACCAGTCCGCCATGCCAAGGACGGCATCGGTCAGCTTTTGGTACAGGCGATTGCGCTCCTGCTTAACCTCTCTATGCTTGCGATGGGTGAGCAGCAGGGAAATGCCGGGAAGCACGACGAGAAGCAGCCCCATATATAAAGCGGCAAGAAGGGCAAAGGTCCAATCAAATGCACCCAGTGTGATGATCAGTCCTGCATAGATAACCAACGCCGCAGCAGCCGGGAAGATCGTGCGCAAATAGACATTTTGCAGCTGCTCCACATCATCGGCAAGGATGCCGAGAATATCTCCTGTGCGGAAGCGGGAGGATAGAAACAGCGCCTGCGGCTCAAGTATTCGATACAGTCGAACACGCATTGCGGATAGTATCCGCAGGATGACGTTATGCCCTGTCAAACGTTCAACATAGTGAAAGACAGCTCTTGTTATTCCGAATGTCCGTACACCGACGATGGGGACGTAGACCATTAGAATATTTTCGGGACGGAGCGCGGATTTGGAGATCAGAGCCCCTGATGTGAACATGAGCGCGCCAGCGGACAGCAGGGTGATTGCGCCCAAACCAATGATGATGGCAAAACGCCAGTAGTTGCCCGTAATATATGGACGCAGCCAAGCTTCCCGTTTCAATGCCATCCCTCCTGTTGCGCTGCTGTGATCATGTCATAGTAGACGCCTTGTCGTTCCAGCAGCTGTTCATGTGTTCCTGTCTCGGCAACCTTGCCATGCTGCAGCACGATAATATGGTCCATATCCGGCATCCAATGCAGCCGATGCGTGGCGAGGAATACAAGCTTGCCTTGAAATAACGGTAGCATCTGCTCCTTCAGCTCATATTCCGTCTCAATGTCCAAATGCGCGGTTGGCTCATCCAGCATAATAACGGGGCGCTCACCCAGAAAAGCACGAGCCAACGCCACACGCTGCGCTTGTCCGCCACTGAGCGGACGCCCGCCCCCGCCGATCATTTCATCGAAGCCATGAGGCAACTCGTCCGCCAGCTCGGACAACCCGGCAGCAGCGGCAGCTTCCCGTACAGCTTGGGACGATGCTTCTGGCGTATAGAAGCGGATATTGTCCGCAAGCGAGCGGCTGAACAGATACGGCTGCTGCGGAATATATGTGATGCTGCGCCGCCAGCTGTCATGGGCAAGCGAGACGGGCTTGCCGTTCCAGCTAATGGTCCCCGCCGATGCGGCTTGAAAACCGCCCAGCACATCGATCAAGGTCGATTTGCCCGCCCCGCTCGCTCCGATGATGCCGATTGCCGCAGGACCCTGTATGTGCAGCGAGACGCCCTCCAAAGAGAGGGGGCCTTCGGGATCATGTTGTACGCTTACGGAAGACAGCGTCAATTGCAGCTCTCCGGCCTGATGAAGCGCAGTTGGCGAAAACGGAGCTATCGCCGCTGACGGATCGTCCGTCCTGATCGGATTGTTCGCCTTCATCGTCGTCGTGGCGTCCGTCCTGATCGGCTCGTTCGCCTTCACCGTCGTCGGAGCGCCTGCCCCGATCGGCTCGTTCGCCCTCCCCGTTGTCGGATCGTCCGTCCCGGTCAATCCGTCCGCCTCCGTCTTCGCTGCTAGCGGATCTTCCCTTCCCGCCGCTGTCACAGGCGAATGCACCTCAGCAGCCACAGGCTCATCAATGATAGCTTGAATCGCTTCTCCGGCTTCCTTGCCGTTCAGAGTCGCATGATAATCCGCGCCGACCATCCGCACAGGGAGGAAATATTCCGGTGCCAGAATGAGCACGGTCAGTGCTGGGAACAGCATAATCTCGCCATTGACAAGGCGAAGACCGAGATTGACCGCAACGGATGCGACCGAGAGCATGGTGAAGAAATCCAGTGCGAAGGACGATAGAAACGCAACCCGCAGCGTGCGCATCGTAGCAGATCGGTACTTCTCGCTAACACGGGCAATCATGGAGCCATGAGCACGGCTTTGCCCGAGAAATTTGAGCGTCTCAAGACCGCGCAGCGAATCGACAAAATGATTCGACAGCGAGCGGTAGGACTCCCATTGCGCCTCCATTTGCTTGCGTGCGGCCAGCCCGATCAGGATCATGAACACGATCAGAATCGGCAGGGTTAGGGTCAGAATGACGCCTGACCGCACATCCAGCCAATACACATAGCCGAGCACCAGTGCGGGAACGATTGCCGTCCCGACCATGCGGGGAATAATAAGCTCCAAATAATTGCGGAACATCGTGACGCCCTCTAACGCGAGAGTCACCAGATTGCCCGTACCTTTGACCGATGAGAAACGCGGACCGAGCTGGAACAGCTTCTCCATCAGCTCCCGGCGCATGGACGCGCCAGTGTCGGACGCGAAGCGATGCGCCGCCTTCTGCTGAAGCATGGACATCACATGCCGCATGGCAAAAGCGAGCAGGAACAGCAGCATGCCATCGAGCTGCTCCGCAAGGGGCTCTCCAGCGAATAAAGCAGATATCGTCTCCGCGAGCCAATAGGCTGCTCCAATAATCGCTGCGCATTGCAGCAGCGTTAGCACGGCGGTAACGAACAGGACGGCCCGAATGCCGCTGTATTTCATTAATGAGCGTCCCATCGGATTAATACTCCAGATGATCCTTCTCGTGAACGCGTTTATGGAAGACGAAATAGCTCCATATTTGGTAGCCCAGCACGAAAGGCAGCAGTGTGAGCGCGGCAATGCTCATCACCTGCAGCGAATATTGGCCGGATGCGGCATTATGGATCGTCAGATTGTAGGCGCTGTCGATGGAGCTGATCATGACGCGCGGGAACAGCCCGATGAAGATCGATGCGACTGACAGGGCAATGACAGCACCGGTCATGGTGAAGGCCCAGCCGTCCTTCCGAAGCTTCATGAAATAACCGGACAGCAGGAATGCAACCAGGCCAACCAGAGCAATCACGCTCAGAATTCCGCCTCTAACCTGAAACACATCTGTCGCATAATACGTGTAGACGGCGAAGCCGACAAGCAGCAGGGCAAGCAGTGGAAGCAGCCTTCTCGCCAATATGCGGGCTCTTTCCTGCAGCTCGCCAGTTGTGCGCAGGGTGGTGAACATCAGGCCATGTACAAGACAGAGCAGGACGACGGTGATGCCGCCGAGCAGCGTGTAGCCGTTGACGATATCGAATATTCCGGCGCGCATCTCCATATCTGCGCCGATTGGCAGCCCCTTGAGAATGCCGGAGAAGGCAACACCGAGCAGAAGCGGAGGCAGCAGACTGCCCACGAAAATGATGACATCCCATGTTTTCCGCCACTGCGGCGTATCGACCTTGCCTCTGAATTCGAAGGCGACGCCGCGACCGATCAGAGCAAGCAGAAGGAACACCAGCGGCGTATAAAATCCGCTGAACATGGTGGCATACCAGTTCGGGAAAGCAGCGAACATCGCTCCCCCCGCCGTTAGCAGCCATACCTCGTTGCCGTCCCAGAAGGGGCCAATGGAATTAATGAGTACGCGGCGCTGTTTGTCCGTCTTGGCGATAATCGCCGTTGACATGCCCACGCCGAAGTCGAAACCCTCCAGGAAGAAGAATCCAACGAATAGAACGCCTACTAATAGAAACCATAATTCATTAAGAGACATGGTATCCCTCCTCATAAGGGTCGTTAGAACGCTGCTGCGGCTTTTTATCCTCGAAAGGGCCTCTTTTAATAACACGGATAAACAGATAGACCAGAATTGTGCCCAGCACAGCATAGATAACGTTAAAAGCGATAAGCGAGAACAGAACCTCGCCCGCAGACACGCCCGGCGATATGCCGTCCTCAGTCCGCATCAATCCGAACACCGTCCAAGGCTGGCGGCCGATCTCGGTCATAATCCAGCCCGCCGTATTGGCGATGACAGGCAGCGAAATGCCGGCCACCATGGAGCGCAGAAACCATTTGTTCGGGCGCGACCATTTTTTGCGAATCGTCAGATAGACAGCGTACATTCCCATCAGAATCATAGCTGAACCGCAGGCAACCATAATGCGGAAGCTCCAGAAGGTTGTTTTTACAGGAGGAATGTAATTGCCGGGTCCGTAGGTCTGCTCATACTCTGCCTGCAGCTCCAGCATCCCTTTTACCTCGCCGGAGAATGTGCTGTAGGATAGATAGCTGAGCAGATAAGGGATTTTGATCTCCCATGAGTTGCTTTGATTCTCCGTATCGATGAAAGCAGAGACCGTCCAGCCGGCGGGATCG
Source organism: Paenibacillus plantiphilus (assembly GCF_927798095.1). Classification (GTDB taxonomy): domain Bacteria; phylum Bacillota; class Bacilli; order Paenibacillales; family Paenibacillaceae; genus Paenibacillus_Z; species Paenibacillus_Z plantiphilus. The sequence continues at coordinate 59,784 of NZ_CAKMMF010000012.1, forward strand.
CCGCTTTTGCCCCAAAGCCCTTCACTTGCGGCCATTTTCATCGGCTGTGTCTGGACCAAATATTGCGCCTGCTGATGGCCGAACATCGCAACACCGATTGAGGTGACAACGGCGACGATCGCGGCGATTTGGAACGATTTGCGGAAAAAGTCGACATCCTGACGCTTCAGCAGCTTGTATGCGCTAACCCCTGTAACCAGAAATGCGCCCGTGGCAAAAGCCCCCAGCAGCGTATGCGGAAACTCCACCAGCAGCTGGCCGTTGGTCAATATCGCGAAGAAATCATTCATCTCCGCTCTTCCATTGTTGATTTCAAAGCCGACCGGACGCTGCATGAAGGAATTGGCCGCAAGAATCCAGAAAGCCGACATCGACGTTCCGAACGCAACGAGCCAGATGCAGAGCAGATGAACCCGCTTGCTCAGACGGTCCCAGCCGAATATCCACAGACCGATAAAGGTCGATTCCATGAAAAAAGCGAGCAGCGCCTCCACAGCCAGCGGTGCGCCGAACACATCACCGACGAAGCGGGAGTAATTGGACCAGTTCATGCCAAACTGGAACTCCTGCAGAATGCCGGTCACGACGCCGACTGCAAAGTTGATGAGGAACAGCTTGCCCCAGAACTTGGCCATCCTCTTGTACAGCTCATTGCCTTTGACGACATATAGCGTCTCCATGATGGCGATCAACAGGGCGAGCCCTATGGACAGCGGCACGAAGAAAAAATGAAAAATCGTCGTAGAAGCGAACTGAAGTCGCGAAAGTGTAACGATATCGAGCGTTTCGAACATTTCTTTCCCTCTCTCTCTCTTCTGTGTAAGTTTGTACAGCTATCATGACAGATATGATGCGATGGCTATGTGACAAAAATCACAACAAGAGCGAGGACCCGGAATTGTCAAAAAGCCTTCACAATAGCGCCGATTGAGCGCTGCCGTGAAGGCATGGGATTGTACGATATGGGGGAAAAGGTATGCAGACCATTCAGATGCGGAGGCTATTCATCTTCTTGGGACAATTCGTCAAGCGTCATGCTGAAGCTTGGCGCCATGTGGGAGAGGAACCAATCTACCTCGGGCATGTCAAGCTTGGCAAGCTTGTTCTCGGTCTGGCCTTTGGCCACGGCAAACTCCCGATTGCCGGATGACAATTCGGTCAAGCATTTGATATATGCATCCAGCAGATCGGCAGCCTTCAGCATCTTGCGCAGCTCATTGTCACTGTTGATGGAGCTGGCATATCCGGCGGTTGCTGTTTCGCTGCTGCTATTGCTGTTGCTGTCTTCAGAATTCATATGTCCACCTGCAGGCGGAGCATCCGAATGATTGCTCAAAGCTGGAGCATCCGCGTGATTGTTTAATGGCGGAGCGTCTGTGTGGTTTCTATAATATGGGGCATCCGATGATTGTTTATTCAAAGCTGGAGCATCCGGCTGTCCGCTTATTAGCGGCGCATAGGCAGAATATAGCTGCTTAGGGACCATGCCCAGCAGACGCTCAGCGGCGAGCGATTCGATCTCGCGAAAGCTTGCCAGCATTTTGGGATTATGATGCTTCACTGGAGTAGGAATATCGCCGGTGAAAACCTCGGTGGCATCATGGAATAACGCCATCGTGACCACCCGGTCAGCATTAAGCGACCGTCCAAAAACATGATTGCCAATCTCGCACAGCATATGGGCGAGCAGCGCGACATGGTAGGAGTGCTCGGCAACATTTTCACGAGTTGTATTGCGCATCAGGCTCCAACGCTCGATATATCTCAAACGGTACATATACGCGATAAAATGACTGTCCACTCTCGTATTCGCTCCTTATCCTTCAAACTAAAATAGGTTAACTGAACAGAATAGCTCCAACACATGTGGCCTCGCGCTCTTCCGCATAGTGCCATAGGTTAGCTGAATAGCTCCAACACCATGAGGCCCCGCGCTCTTCCGCATAGTGCATAGGTTAGCTGAATAGCTCCAACACCATGGGTCCTCGCGCTCTTCCGCATAGTACCATAGGTTAGCTGAATAGCTCCAACACCATGAGGCCTCGCGCTCGTCTGCACTCACCCATGTCTGTAGCACGATAAATCATGCTTACAGCCGATTATCAACCTGATTTACACGTTGTAAGCAGGTTTTTCACGCTTACAATCTTAGATTCGACTCTCTTTCGGCGTTATGTGAGACTTTAAGAGGTTTTTTCACGCTTACAGACTGCCGAGCAAGTCCGAATTCCGCTGTAAGGCGGAATGATCTTCTTACAGCAGATCGCGTCTAACTTTCCAAAGCTCCAAAGCTCTTCTGTAGGTCTGCTACACTTGGCGCAGACAGTAAATTACCCGCCGTGAGCGTGAAACAAGAAATTGATTAAATCCCCTCATGGCAGTCGCACATGAGCACCCTAGTGTTCGATGTATCTTGTTCCCTAAAGTGTCTGCTTTATAGTAGCGCTGTCCTGCTCTACCAGCAGGAGCAGGACAGTGCTACTGGATAATAGTATGCGATAAGCGGAGCATAGTTGATAAAAGTGGCGTAATTCGGCGTAGTATGTTCAACAATCCGTATTAAGCCAGCTTGAATCTACCACACATCTGAGGTGGTATATGCTATTATATTATATAGTGAATGAAGAATTGCGACTATACAAGTTGAACGAGAGAAAGAACAACAGAGCGGAGCAGGGGAAATGATTCTGAAGAAGCGCCAGCGATCGTAAGAACATTCCCCTGCGCAGCAGCCAGTTGGTTTTTTCCAATCTAACTAGAGAGAGGAGTCGGCATGATCCATGCAGCAGTTTGAAGAAAGCGTATATAAGCTTATCGTAGAAACCTCCACCAATCTTCCTGGCGACGTTCGGGAAGTGATCAAATCGGCTCAGGAAGTGGAGGACCGCGCTACGCGCGCAGGCTTGTCGCTCTCCACAATTGCGACCAATATTGAGATGGCAGAGAACAATGTGTCGCCAATTTGCCAGGATACCGGAATGCCGACCTTTGTCGTGCATACGCCGGTAGGCGCGAACCAAATCATTATGAAGGGCCAGATCCGCAGCGCTATCGCGCGTGCGACGAAGGATGGCAAGCTTCGCACCAATTCCGTAGACTCGCTGACAGGCGCGAATACAGGGGACAACCTTGGCCCCGGCACACCGGTCATTCACTTCGAGCAATGGGAGAAGGATGATATTGATGTGCGTCTTATTCTCAAGGGCGGCGGCTGCGAGAATAAGAATATTCAATACAGTCTTCCCACTGAGCTTGAAGGTCTGGGCAAGGCAGGCCGCGATCTCGACGGCATTCGCAAATGCATCATGCACGCGGTCTATCAAGCGCAAGGCCAAGGCTGCAGCGCTGGCTTCATCGGTGTCGGAATCGGGGGCGACCGCACGACAGGCTACGAGCTTGCCAAGCAGCAGTTGTTCCGCCATACGCATGATACGAACCCGAATAACGAGCTTCGCCAGCTGGAAGAATACGTAATGGAGAATGCTAATAAGCTCGGAATCGGCACAATGGGCTTTGGCGGAGAAGTATCTCTGCTTGGCTGCAAAGTGGGCGTGATGAACCGGCTTCCGGCAAGCTTCTTCGTCTCGGTCGCTTACAACTGCTGGGCTTACCGCCGTCAAGGCGTATTGCTGAACTCCGCCTCTGGCGAGATAAAGGAATGGATCTATCCGAGCGGCACGGGTACGCCGATGAAGTTGAAATCCGCTGAAGCTGCTGTGGAAGCCGTGGCAGAACATCAGGAGGAACCCCGCGAGATCGTTCTGCAGACGCCGATTACAGAGGAGCAGGTGCGGAGCCTCAAGGTTGGCGACATCGTCACGATTAATGGAGAAATGCATACAGGGCGCGATGCGCTGCACAAGCATTTGATGGATCACGATGCTCCAATCGATCTGAACGGCGCCGTTATTTATCACTGCGGACCGGTTATGATGCAGGATAAAGCTGGCGAATGGCATGTCAAAGCGGCCGGACCGACGACAAGCAGCCGCGAGGAGCCTTACCAGGGCACGATTATTAAAAAATTCGGCATCCGCGCCGTTATCGGCAAAGGCGGCATGGGAGCCAAAACGTTGGCCGCGCTTCAGGAGCATGGCGCTGTCTACTTGAACGCAATCGGCGGAGCCGCGCAATATTATGCGAGATGCATCAAGAAGGTCAATGGCGTTGACTTCATGGAATTCGGAATTCCTGAAGCGATGTGGCATCTGCAGACAAAAGGCTTCACTGCTATCGTCACGATGGACGCGCATGGCAACAGCCTGCATGCCGATGTCGAGCAGGATTCCTTCGCGAAGCTCTCCCAATTCAAAGACCCTGTATTCAATTAAGTATTCAATTAATTATTCAGTTCAGTTCAGTTCAGTTCATTATTAATCAGCATGGCGCCGGAAGGGAATTGCCCCATCGGAACCTCATTCCGGTCCATTCATCGATACAAAATGAGGGATGCGTTACGCGCAATTTAGGATTGGCCTTTAACAAAAGGTTTGAACAATGGATGTTTCTTATTATCCCCGGATCACTCGTCCTGGGATTTCTTTTTGCCCCGATGCTGCACCGCTTCGTTCCGGCTGTCCCTTATCTCTTCGCCTATGTGACGCTGACGATGGCGCTTGGCTGCGGCATCGGACAGCTCAGGGCGGTCATTCGCAAGCCTGGCATTATGCTGTGGACGTTCATTCTGGCACATGCAGCATCGCCAATCATCGCTTACGCGGTTGGGATGCTGGCGTTCGGAGCAGACTCGCCCTATGTGATTGGACTTGTATTGTTTACGATCATACCGCTCGGCGTCTCAACTGTGCTGTGGGTGGGAATGTCCGGCGGCAGTGTGCCGCTTATTCTGGCGATGGTCGTCATCGATTCGGCGCTGAGTCCATTCGTCGTGCCGGCGGGCATCCATCTGTTTTTTCAGACGGATATCGAAATACAGACAGGGCAAATGATCGCAGACCTGCTGCTCATCATTGTTGTCCCTACTGCCATAGGCGTGCTGCTGCACCAGGTCACGAAAGGGCGGATACAGAAGGCGGTGCATCCCTACAGTGCGCCGTTGTCCAAACTATGCTTCGTTGCTGTCGTCTCACTTAATGCTGCAGCGATTGAGCCCTATCTGTCCGTGCTGCAGGATGACCTGCTGCTATTGGTGCCGATAGCGGTCCTTATGGTAGGTCTATGCTATGCGATCGGCTTCTTCGGAACTGCGTTCATGGGCAATCGGGAGCTGCAGGTGACGGTATCTTACGCATCGGGCATGCGCAACATATCGCTCGGAATCGTTCTTGCGCTTGGTTATTTCAGCCCGCTTGCTGCTGTGCCGGTCGTGCTGTCCATATTGATTCAGCAGCCGCTTGCCACCTTGCATCATTATGTTTTACATAAACTTAACAATTCAAAGGCTGGCGTGAAAGGGAAGGGACAGGTACGATAAAGGGCGATAGTATGCGTGGAGGATGAGCAAACAATGAATAGTTATCGCGTGCGGTTGACCGTTATTATGGTCGTGATGGTCGGTTTCTCAGTACTGGCTGCCGGCATATTCATGGGCAAGACATTCAAGGACAACCATCTGAATGCGCTGGAGGATAATCTGGTGCGCGAGATGAAGATTATTTTGGATCGGATGGATTGGAAGCATGGGAAGCCCGAGGAGCTGTACGGTTATTATACGCAGGAAGCGTTGCGGTTAAAGGAAATAACAGAATCGCGGATTACATTCATCAGCGGTGATGGGACCGTTGTAGGCGATTCCGATCATGATCCCAAGATGATGGATAATCACGCCAATCGTATCGAGGTTGAAGAAGCCAAGGCGGGTGGAGTTGGAAAAGCAATCCGCCATAGCGATACGCTGGACGCCAATCTGCTCTATGTTGCAATGCAAGTAGATCCGGGCAATCCCGATTCCGATATGATCCGTATGGCGCTCAGCCTGCAAGATGTCGATGCCAGCATGCAGCGAATCTGGACGGCGCTCTTCATCGGCCTGCTTATTCTGTTTGCTGTGGCTGCTCTGATCAGCTACCGGATCGCCCGCGGGCTAACGCGGCCGCTGGAGCAAATAACCCGTGTAGCCAAACGGATCAAGTCGATGGACTACCGTGCACGGGTGACGGTGAAGAGCAATGACGAGATTGGAGAGCTTGGTCTGGCAATCAATGCGATGGCCGATGGACTGCAGGTGCAGATGGCTCGCATTCATCAGAATGAAAGCCAATTGGCTAGCGTTCTGGACAATATGATCAACGGAATCGTGATGATAGACCGCGCGGGACGGGTCGTTCTGCTGAACAGGCGTGCTGAAGAGGTGCTGGGCTTCTCGGCAAGGGAGCTTGCAGGCCGTCATTATACGGAAGCGAAGCAGCAATATGAGCTTTCGCAGATTATACAGGACGGGCTTGAGCGCAGAGAGCATCTGCGTGAAGAGATTACGTTTTATTTTCCCGAGGAGCGGCTGCTGGACTTGAATCTCGTTCCGATCTTTGATGGGAATGAGGAATTTGGCGGCGTGCTGCTCGTTCTGCAGGACGTCTCTGCGATTAAGCGGCTGGAGCGGATGCGCAGCGAGTTCGTGGCTAACGTGTCCCATGAGCTGAAGACGCCAATTGCAGCTGTTAAAGGGTTCGCGGAAACGCTGCTTGGCGGCGCGGTGAACGATCCGGAGACTGCGCGCTCCTTTCTGCAAATTATTTTTGACGAGAGCGATCGGTTGAACCGTCTTATCGGCGATATTTTGGAGCTGTCCAAGATTGAGTCGCGCCGTGTGCCGCTTATGTTCTCGCCAATCGAGCTGGAGCCGTTCATGAGCAAGACCGTGGAGCTTATGGAATCGGAGGCCGTCCGCAAGGACATCGGGATTACGATGAAGGTGGAGCCGGGACTGTATGTGGAGGCGGACGAGGATCGCCTGCGCCAAATCGTTATGAATCTGTTGTCCAACGGCATTAACTATACGCCGGAAGGCGGAGTGGTATCGATTCTGGTTGAGCCCGTGCTGCTGCCCTGGATGGAGGGCATGAATGAAGAGGATGTTGATTACGAGCATATTCGCATCATGATTACAGATACGGGAATCGGAATTCCGAAAAAGGATCTTCCTCGCGTATTCGAGCGCTTCTACCGTGTAGACAAGGCTCGTTCGCGCAGTTCAGGCGGTACAGGGCTCGGGCTGTCCATCGTGAAGCACCTTGTAGAGCTGCATAGAGGGAGCATTGAGCTGGACAGCAACGTTGGAATCGGCTCTACCTTCACGATCGAGCTGCCTGTCTTGCAGCAGTAACTGATCATGTGGTTGACAGACCGCCGTCATGCAGCGAAACACCGTGCGCTGGGAGCTGCTTGCGGTGGGAGGAATTCAATCATCACTGGACCCGGATTGCGAACGCTGCTGGAACCTCGGTTGGACTGAAATAATGGTTTACCCCCAATGGAGAACAGTGATATGATGAGTTTGTAAAAAAGTTAGTGCAAATCGCGTAGAGCAACAAACGCGGAGGCTGGGGGTCAACATGTCGCAAAAAGTGCTGGTTATTGAAGACGAACCGACACTCTCGAGGCTGCTCTCGTACAACCTGAGTCAGGAAGGGTACGACACCACAGTGATCGATCATGGATTTGAAGGGTTGCAGACAGCGCTGCAGCGTTCATTTGATTTGATTATTCTGGATATTATGCTGCCGGGAATGAACGGATTTGAGATATTGTCACGGCTGCGGCAGAGCGGCAATGTGACGCCGGTTATCGTACTCACTGCACGCAATGCTGAGGAAGAGGTCGTGCAAGGCTTGAAGTGCGGCGCGGATGACTACATTACGAAGCCATTCGGCGTTGCCGAGCTTCTTGCCCGCGTATCCGCGGTGCTTCGTCGCACGAATCATGAAGATAGCAAAGTCAGTGAATCCACGGAGAAGGTTATTAACGCGGGCGATCTGTTTATTTATCCGGAGAAATACGAGGTTATTCTCAATGGAGATTCCGTGCCGCTGCGTCCGAAGGAGTTCGAAGTGCTGCTCTATCTGGTTCAACGGCCAGGCATGGTGATTACACGGGATGATCTTATGAATGTGGTATGGGGATTTGATTATATTGGCGGACAGCGGACGGTCGATGTGCATGTCAGCTCGCTTCGCAAGAAGCTGGAGCTGGGACAGCAGTCGGTTGGGATTGAATCCATTCGCGGAGTCGGCTACAAGCTCGTAATGCCTAAGAAGCTGGGAACACCGAAGTGAGACGGTGAACCAGCTTTTTTTTGATTGAGGCGTGATTGTGGGGTGGGGCGTCTAATGGCGGTTCCAGGCCAGCATTCGCTTCTGGAACTGTTTGGGCGAGCAGTCATTGTACTTCTTGAACATTTTATAGAAATGCGCCATGTTCGGCATGCCGATCCGATCGCCAACCTCTGACACGCTAAGATCCTTCGTCAGCAGAATCCGCTCGGCCCACTTGATTTTCCGATAATTCACATATTCTGTGAACGATAAGCCGATCGCTTTCTTGAAAAATTTAACAAAATAATAATAGCTCATATTCGCCAGCTTGCATACCTCTTCAACCTGAATGCGCTCAGACAGATGGTCCTCCACGAAATCAAGGACGCTGCGCAGGCGCACACGGTCGAAATCCTCACTTTCGGCCAATACCTTATTGGGATCATTGCGAAGCAGGAGCAGCAGAAATTGTTTAATCAGCATGCTGACGGCCATCTCATAGCCAATCTGCTTGGCGGTGACCTCCTTCAGCACGGAGCGGATACATTCGGCTGCCTCCAATCTGGCGGTATCGTTCTCGCGAAAAATATAATTGGCCCGGCTAAGCGGATTTTTCGTCTCCGAGAAAAAGCGCATATAAGGCATCGTGCTATGATCAAAAAATTGTTCCAGATCAAATTGCAGGACGATATAGTTAAGCGCTCCGCCCAAACTGCGGTCCCGGTGAAGCTGCTTGACTCCGATCATGGCGATGTCGCCTGCATGGAGACGCATGTAATCATCATCGATATAGACATCAAGAATGCCTTCATTTACAAGCAGCAGCTCCAGCTCGCGATGATAATGCCAATTGATGAAGAAATCGTGGTCACGTTGAGCCTGGAATACTCGAATGGACAAAAGAGGGTTTTCATATACGACTTTTTCATTGTAAATTTCCACGATAATAGCCCTCCTACGACAAAATCGCATAAAAGCATCGCTATTCTGATTCTATACTTTGCAGCGTACTTTCAACTATACTTATTCTAGTGTTTGTGTGGCATTGAAACAAGCATACAATTGATGATTCCTGCAAATAATGATGAACAAATGACTGGGGGTAGACATTTAATGTCCAAAATTCGAATCGGCATTATCGGCTGTGGCGGTATTGCCAACGGTAAGCATATGCCAAGTTTGGCTAAAGTACATGAAGCAGAGATGGTAGCCTTTTGCGATATCATAGTGGAAAAAGCTGAGGATGCGAAGCGCAGATATGGCAGCCATGAGGCGGCTGTATATAGCAATTATCACGATATGCTTCGTGATCCGTCCATAGGGGTGATTCATGTCTGTACGCCGAATGATTCCCATGCTGAGATTACCATTGCAGCACTCGAAGCAGGCAAGCACGTTCTGTGCGAGAAGCCAATGGCGAAGACCGCGCATGATGCGCGCCGCATGCTGGAGGTTGCGAAGAATACGGGCAAGAAGCTCAGCATCGGCTACAACAACCGTTTCCGCGCTGACAGCCGTTATTTGAAGGACGCTTGCGCGGCTGGCGAGCTGGGCGAGATTTATTTTGCCAAGGCACATGCGATTCGCCGTCGTGCGGTTCCGACATGGGGCGTATTCCTTGATGAAGAGAAGCAAGGCGGCGGACCGCTGATCGATATCGGCACGCATGCGCTTGATCTTGCGCTCTGGATGATGGACAACTATAAGCCGAAGGTCGTTCTGGGCCGTGCTTATCATAAGCTGGCGCAGACAGAAAATGCGGCTAACGCATTCGGATCATGGGACCCTAAGCAATTTACGGTTGAAGATTCGGCGTTCGCCATGATTACAATGGAGAATGGCGCATCGATCGTGCTGGAATCCAGCTGGGCGCTCAACACGCTTGAGGTTGACGAGGCCAAAGTAACGCTTTGCGGTACGAAAGCTGGCGCAGACATGAAGAAAGGTCTGCGCATCAACGGAGAGAAGAACAGCCGTCTCTACGTCAACGAGATCGAGATGAATGCTGGCGGTGTCGCATTCTATGACGGCGCAAGCGAGCACCCGGAAGAGCTGGAGATGCGTACGTGGATCGACGCTATTATCCATGACAAGGAAGTGCTTGTCACGCCAGAGCAAGCGCTCGTTGTTTCGGAGATTCTCGAAGCGGTGTACGAATCCTCACGGACGGGCAAAGCGATATATTTTGATTAAAGTTGCGTGTTGAAGAAGGATGCGTATCGGGTAAGTTGTATAAAGAGGTATCAGATGCGATTTGAGTTTGTGAAGGCCGGATTTGAGGTTTGCAGAGGTCGGGGCAAGTATGCCCCGGCTTTTTTTGAATGTAAGCGTGTGGAATCATATTCATACCTATATCATTGCTCGCAATTGAATGGAGTGCATCAGTGAGATGAGAACGGTGAACACGACAATCGGATGAAAGACCCTCTGAAGAGATGAATAAGCGCGATAAACCGTACTAGCACTACAGCATCCTACCGCACTCAATCTGTCTGTAAAACGGAAAAAACCTCTTACAGCGCGAAAAACTAAACTCATGCTTGCTGTAAGCCCGAAAAACCGTGCTATAGCGCCAAAAAAGCCTCGCTGCGGTCACTCAAAGTGTCTGTAAAACGGAAAAAACCTCTTACAGCGCGAAAAACTAAACTCACGCTAGCTGTAAGCCCGAAAAACCGCGCTACAGCCCCAAAAAAGCCACGCTGCGGGCACTCAAAGTGTCTGTAAAACGGAAAAAACCTCTTACAGCGCGAAAAACTAAACTCACGCTTGCTGTAAGCCCGAAAAACCGTGCTACAGCGCCAAAAAAGCCTCGCTGCGGTCACTCAACATAGCTGTAAAACGGAAAAAGTCACTTCGAGCATCAAGCTCAGCAAGTAATTTGGTTCGACTTTGGTCGTGACTGTAGACTGTCCATTGCGCGTTAATCCATTTATGAGTTGGTTATTTAGTTTTTAGTAGTTCTAATAGCAACAAATTCGCCGGGAGAGCGTCTATAGGAAGGGGAATCTTTCCTGACTCTCTAAATGGTGGGGGCTATTTGACGCTCACCTCTAAATCTAGGCTCGGAGGATTAATGCTAATGAGATTTCGGCTAGGAGCAAGTTTGCTATTCGTGTTCAGTATGTTGTTGTCGGTGTTCTCTGTTCCTGTGAATGCGCAGGCATCCAAGGATATTCGAATAATATTGGATGGTCAGCTTATCAGCAGCGACGTTGCCCCTTATGTGCTTCCAAAAGTAAATGTGACGATGGTTCCACTGCGCGTTATTAGTGAGAATTTGGGAGCGGCTGTGGACTGGTCGCCAGTTGCTAGAAAGGTAACGATTGAGCAGGGAACTACCACGATCATCATGAGACCTGGTCAGAAGACTGCTGAAGTGAATGGAGATAAGATCCGTCTCGATGCGTCTGTAGAGCTCAAGAGCGGGAGAGTAATGGTTCCGCTCCGGTTTGTTGGAGAAGAGCTGGGCATTGAGGTGGAATGGGATGGGAAGACTCGTACCGTATTTTTGAATGCGAGTATGATGCAGCCTGATCCTGGTGCTGGCAATGGTTCTGGCGGAGGAAGCAAATCGGGACTCAAAGCGGCATGGGTGTCCACCATTTACAATTTGGACTGGCCTTCGACAAAATCATATGGCAACAAGCAGCTTCAGCAGCAAGAATATAAGAGCCTTCTTGATGAATTGCAAGCGATGGGGATGAACACGGTATTCGTTCAAGTACGGCCATCTGGAGATGCGCTTTATCGGTCTGATCTCGTGCCTTGGTCGAAGGTACTGTCAGGAAAGCAGGGTACGGAGCCTGACTACGACCCGCTTGCTTTTATGATCGAGGAGACACATCAGCGGGGGATGAGCTTTCATGCCTGGTTTAATCCTTTTCGCGCGAATACGGATTCGGACCTTACTAAGCTGGCTTCCAATCATGTCGCAATCGCACAGCCGGACTGGATTCTGAAGTCTGGAAGCGGGCTGCTTATCAACCCGGGCATTCCCGCAGCGAGGCAGCATATTATCGATACTGTGATGGAAGTCGTGAATGGGTATGATATCGACGGTATTCATCTGGATGATTACTTCTATCCATCCTCAGGTGGTTTAAAGGACGATGATACGTTCCTACTGTACAATGCCAATAATCTGCCGACGAAGGATGAGTGGCGCCGCGACAACATCAATGAGTTTGTCCGCATGCTTGGGGAGTCCATTCACAGCGCCAAGCCTAAGCTTCAGTTCGGCATCAGCCCGTTCGGTGTGTGGCGCAATAGTGCGAAGGATGCAACCGGCTCCGATACGAATGCAGGTGTAACCGCCTTTGACAGCATGTCCGCCGATGTAAGGACATGGATTCGTCAGGATTGGATTGATTATGTCGTTCCCCAAATCTACTGGAGCATGTCCTTCACCGCGGCACGATACGATAAGCTGGTAGATTGGTGGGTCGGAGAAGTAACGGGAACCAATGTCGACCTTTATATCGGTCATTCGCCATACAAGCTTGGCACGAAGGAGAGCGGCTGGCAAACGGCTCAAGAAATAATTGACCAGCTCAATTACAACCTCAAATATCCGGAAATCGTGAAAGGCGATGCTTTCTTCAGTGCAAAGGATCTGCGGAGAAACCCGCTCGGTATTAAAGACGCGCTTCAAGTGTATTACGGCGGGCAAGCTGTACAATAGAAGCGGATAGACGAAACAGATGAGAAAGTAAGCAAGCAGCAGTAGAGCAAGAAGAGCAAGAAGAGCAAGAAGAGCAAGAAGAGCAAGAAGAGCAAGAAGAGATGGAAGAGCAACCAGAGCAGGAGCAAAGGAAGCAGTGTAGAAGTAGTAAAAGAAGGTTAACAGTATGCCAGCCAGTAATTTGTACAATTGCTTGGGAGCTAGTCTGCAGCATAAAGGCTAATAAGCCTGACTCTTCACTTTGCATTGTATGCAAGGTTAGAGTCAGGCTTATTATCTACCCCTATTATGCAAGTTATTCATGTGACGTGTTGTTCTCGTTGCCGGCAGCTCCTGACGAGCTTTCGTCTGACAGCTCCGAAAGGGATTTGACCTCGCCATGCGGCTTATGGTTCTGCTTGCGGCTTTTCCAGGCGCTTTCACGACGTCGTTGTGATGTGGTCATGTATGATACTCCTTTCGTAGGGAGATGAACGGACCCCCTTATCGTGTGCGTTCCTGTCCAGCCGTATACTGCAACGGCTGGATAGCTAAATAAGTTGAAGTTAAGAAAGAACAACAGAGCGGAGCAGGGGAATGATTCTGAAGAAGCGTAAGCGCTCGCCTTTGTTCCCGGAATTCCACTATTACAAACAACCTGAATTCAAGAATTCCGGGAACAACAGCGATCGTAAGAACATTCCCCAGTGCAGCGGCCTCTTTGTTCATTTCAATCGTTTTTGACAATCGCCGTCTCCTTTATTCCAATTCCCGTCTTGGCTTCCTTGCTCCCCACCAGAACAGGAAAACAACTGAAATCGCTACGACGAGAAATGGCGCCACAAAGATCAAAAATTCATTCATATCCCAATCCTCCCCATGAATAGTGTATTATTTGCCCCGCTTGCCCTGCACGTATTTGGCATCGAATAGAAACAGTCGCATAAGCAGGTACAGTGACGGCACAAGCAGCAGCAAACCGAGAATGAACACAGAGATGAGCGCCAGTGCCATCGGCTCGCTGGTGAAATTATCGTAAATCGTCAGGTACGGATACAGAATATACGGCAAATGCGCCGCGCCGTATCCGAAGAAGGCAAAGCCGAACTGCAGCATGACGAATATAAACGCGAGTCCAAGCCGCTTGCGCGTCCATAGCAGATAGACAGCGATCAGGAAGCAGGCGAAGGAGATGACAAACATCCAGGCGAGCGATGTCATGCGGTCAAAGTGCTCTGCATTGTGGCCGCGAATGGCGAAGAAGACGAGCAAGCTGCTCAGTATGGTTGGTCCGCTCCATGCCAGCGCATATTTGCGGACGATTTCGAAGGCAACGCGGTCGTTGGCCCGATTCGCATAGTAGCTGAGAAACATCGCTGAAATGTACAGGACGCTCACAATCGCGAGCAGGACGACCGCCCACGAATAGGTGCTTGTGAACAGCTTGCCGTACAGGAATGACAGGTTGCCGCTGGCGTCAACCTCGATATAGCCGCCCTCCGATATGGTCATAACGGTGGACAGGGAAGCCGGAATCAACAATCCGCTTGCGCCATACAGGAAGATATAAGGCGTCTTGCTTCGTGTTCCATACGTATTGAAGGCATAGTAGGAGCCGCGAATGGCCAGCAGTATAACGGCAATACTGCCGGGCACAAGCAGCGCAGTGCCGTAGTAATAGGCGGTGTCAGGGAAGAACCCGACGATGCCGACGAAGAAGAAAACGAGAAACACATTCGTTACTTCCCAGACGGGCGACAGGTAGCGCTCAATAATATTGTTGATGAGATGGCGCTTGCCCGTTATTGTGCTGTAATAGCTGAAGAAGCCAGCGCCGAAGTCAATCGAGGCTACGATCAGGTAGCCGAATAGAAACACCCACAGCACGGTAATGCCAAGCACTTCATAGCTCATTGATTGCCTCCCCCTTCAATGCCTCTCGTCTTCAGCTCCTCTTCCGCAGGATTGTTGCGGAACATTCGGGTGAGCACGCGGATGGATGTAATGCCGAGAACGATATAGAGCAGGGAGAAGAGCAGCAGCATCGTATCCACATGATCCGATACGGTTGCGCCTTCCGATGTTTTCATAATGCCGCGAAGTATCCACGGCTGGCGGCCGATCTCTGAGAAGATCCAGCCATGCTCGATGGTCAGCATCGCGACAGGCGCGGCGACGATAATAGCGCGCAGCATCCATTTGTTCGAGAATGCGAGATGCCGCTTGCGCCAGAGCAGAATGATGAAGACGGTCGTGACAAGTGTCATGAGCGCGACAAGCCCCATTTTCATATCGAATAGATAGTGAATAATGAGCGGAGGATGCTCGTCCTCAGGTATATCATTAAGCCCGGTTACCTCTGCATTCGGCAGCCCATGGGCAAGAATGCTGAGCGCATAAGGGATTTTGAGTCCGTATTTGATCTCGTTGTCCTCGGTCAGAATTCCGCCCAGCACAAGCGGCGCATTCTTGGAAGTCTCGAAATGCCATTCCATCGCCGCCAGCTTCTCAGGCTGGTAGCTGGCAAGATATTTGCCGGACAGATCGCCGATTATTGCACTACCGATTATGAAAACGAATGCGGATACCATCGTCAGACGGAGCGCCTTCTTGTAGTAGACATGCTTGCGGCCCTTGAGGAGCGACCAAGCGGCAATGGCGGCAAGTACGAGCGCACAGGTTAAGTAAGCGGTTATGAGCACATGCGACACCTTTGTCGGCATCGCTGGACTGAGCATCGCTCCAAAAGGCTCAATGTCAATGATTTTGCCGTTCTCAACCGTAACACCGGCAGGCGCATTCATAAACGCATTCACGATCGTTATGAAGAAGGCCGATGCGGAAGAGCCGATAACAACGGGCACAAGCAGCCAGAAGTGAACCATTCTGTTCTTGAACCGATCCCAGGTGTACAGGTAGATTCCGAGGAAAATCGCCTCGAAGAAGAAGGCGAATGTCTCCATGAACAGCGGCAGGGCGATCGATTGACCGGCTACGCGCATGAAGCTCGGCCATAGCAGACTAAGCTGCAAGCCGATAGCAGTTCCCGTAACGACGCCGACAGCGACTGTAATAACGAAGCCCCGCGCCCACCGCCGCGCGAGAAGCAGGTAATGCGGATCATTCCGCTTAATGCCGATCCATTCGGCAATGGCTATCATGAGCGGAACGCCGACCCCAAGCGTAGCGAAAATAATGTGAAAAGCGAGTGTGAACGAGGTCAATATTCGGCTGTAGAAAACCGGGTCGTAAGTGCTTAATAACATCTAGAATCCCCTCCAGAATGTGATGCTATGTTTATTATTACCTGCTAAAGGCTTAACTGAATATTCTCCGGGACAAGGCAAGCAGCATCACGACTGCGACCACAACGCAGAGGATGATGAGCCCCTTCTCTTGTTTGGCAACACGATTATCCTTCGGCTTGCGATTGTTCTCCATCCGAATCCCTTCCCTCCAAAGGTTAAGTATGTGAAGATCTTATTAGTATTATAAACAGTTATGTGATATTTTTCACATACAATTGTGTCTTGCGTCTGTCTAAATGTTGTCGAACTGTTGAACCTGCGACTCCAAGGGCATACCGCGCAGCACGGTGTTCGTGCTAAAATTAATTATTGCAACGAGGTAAAGTCAGTGTGAGAGAGGAAGATGGTTCATGTATCAATATACCGACGAGGTTTATGAAGAGGTGGACTTCAGCCATTCCGATAAGCGGGATGGGGAGCTGCAGCACTGCACGTTCAAACGGTGCAAATTTCGCGGGACATCTTTGGAAGAAATCCAGACGATAGGCTGCAGCTTTATCGAGTGCGATTTTCGCGATGCGGCTTTGAATGCATCTATACATCAGGAATCAGCCTTTATGAACTGTCAGTTCAGCGGCGCGAATCTATTCGTGGCCAAATTCATCAATTGTAAAATGACGGGGTCAGACTTCACGCATGCCCAGATGGACGGCATAACAATTAGCAAGGGAGATTGGTCGTATACGAATCTGCGTCATCTCAATTTCTCCAAGCAGGATCTGCGCGGCATCCGTCTGGTTGAAGCGGATCTGTACGGCTGCAATCTGGAGAAGTCGGACCTGCGGGGAGCTGATCTGACGAGCGTCCAACTGGCGAGCAGCAAGCTGCATGGCGTGGATTTCAGAGGGGCGATTCTGGATGGCATAGATTTCAGATCGCTGGAATTGAAGGGTGTGCGCATGGACATTGTTCATGGGGCTGCATTTTTGCGCGCGCTAGGGGCAAAGGTTGAGTAGAAGGGCCAAGATCGATTAAAGGGCGCGATTGAGTAAAAAGGGCTAAGGCAGTGTAAATGAAAGGAGGAGCAGCGATATGAGCAAGCCTCGGATTGCGGTTGTGGGAAGCTTGAATATGGACATTGTCGTATCGATGAAACGGCAGCCCCAAATGGGTGAGACGATTGCCGGTGATGCGGTTCATTACATGCCTGGCGGAAAAGGCGCCAATCAAGCGCTCGGCTGCAGCCGCCTGAATGCAGAAACGACAATGATCGGCTGTGTTGGCTCCGATCCCTTCGGGCCAATGGTGCTGGATGGCTTGGCGGCAAGCGGTGTGGGGCTCGATTCTGTTGGCGTTCTGGAAGGAGAGACGACGGGGACCGCTCATATTTCACTAGCGCAAGGGGACAATTGTATTGTTGTCGTTGCGGGCGCCAACGCAATGTGCACCGCAGCATACGTCCGTCAGCATGAGCCCGCGATCTCATCAGCGGATGTTGTCATCGCCCAGCTCGAAATACCGCTGGAGGCCGTTATTGAAGCTTTCTCGATTGCGAAGGGCAAGAATGCTGCAACGATTCTAAATCCTGCTCCAGCCAGAGCTTTGCCGGAAGAGCTGCTGCTGTTGACAGATTACATAACGCCCAATGAATCAGAATGGGAGCTTATTAGCGGTGTCTCCGGGCAGGAGGATGAGGTACTGTTAGGCCATACCATTGCGGAATGGGAGAAGCAATACAACAGCAAGGTTGTCATGACGCGAGGAGACAAGGGCTGCTCTTATGTGGAGGAAGGACAATTGAAGACCTTTCAAGCTCCAAGAGTGAAGGTTGTCGATACGACTGGAGCGGGGGATTCGTTCAATGCAGCGCTTGCATACGGACTGGCGCAGCGCAAGCCTATGGCGGAGTCCGTGGCATTAGCGGTCACGTCCGCTTCTCTTTCTGTCCAGAGGTTCGGGGCACAGGGAGGCATGCCGACGCTGTTAGAGGTTGAGGCTGCCTTGCAGCCGGATAATCGTTGACCTGTTGTGTGGCTGGCTGACACTCGTATCGCCGCACCCCGTGCTTGGAGCTGCGCGCGGCTGCATCAAAAAAAACCTCCAATCGCGCTCACTTGCAGTGCGCGTGGAGGTTTATGGCCGGCCTTTCGTCATGCACCGCCTCACCGCTCGCCATGAGCTGAACGCGGTGCGGAAGCAGCTATTCCGACTTTAAGTAGTTGGCTATGAATTGCAGCGCCTTGTCATCATTGCTGCCCCCGGCACGGATGCCGAAGATAAACTCTTTCAGCTTGAGCGGCAGCTTCTGTACCGCTGGACTGGAAGTGAGGTCAATTCCATAGATGTGCTCGGCGGTATCCTTTGAAGACTTGCCTTTGACTGCTGCATTCGGAGGCAAGTCGGACTGGAATCCAAGCTCGGCCTCCTCATCGAGATTTCTCAGAAGGCCTTGATCGCTTAGCCAATCGAAGGTGGATCGGTCCATGATGTAGGCGTCAGGCTTTTCGGTCATTAAGATGAGGATTGCTTTCTGCCGCAGCATGTGATCATTTTGAGACTGTGAGGGCAGGAAGGTCATGCTAACCGAGGTTCGCTTCCATTCCGGGTTGTGGACCAGCAATGCTTCTTCTAGAATCGACAGCTCGTCGCTGTCCTTCTGAATAAAATCGCCGATGAACATGACGGATAGATCAATTGGCGGCAGCTTCGCCAGCCTTTCCTGCTCGGCTTGATAATTCAAGTACGTTTGAATGCCGACGATGATAAGCACGACAGCAACAATGCCGCCGAGCAGATGGAATTTGTAATAACGGAAGAAGTGATCTGTTTTCTCGACTGTACCTGCATATTTCTTGTACTTGCCGTATTCTCTTTCGTTGATTTGTTCAACCGATTTCTGATTGTCGAGATCCAGTATAAGCCGATAAGCCTCAGTAACCGCTGCAAAATAATCATCATTGCTCTCAGGGGCAGAGCTTCCCTGACGCTGCTTTCGAGTACGGGCTTGACGGGCCAGAATCGAGTATCTTTTCTCGACATCCTCTTTACTTGCATTCTCAGGTAGGCCCATTTGTTCATAAGCCTGCTTAAGCTTGTCCATTTGCTTCACCTCTAGGTTACTTATGTCTGTTAATCATCTTACCACAGAAGGAGCAGCGGTACACGAGGGAGAAGAAGTATATCATGCAAGAAAAGTGGCACCTCAAGACATCATAGATAGAAGTAGGAGAGGGTAGGTGTTCGTATTGACACGAGAGCTGCGCTTTGGAGTTATGGGCTGTGCTGGCATTGCGGTAAATTCAGTCATTCCCGGCATTCATCAATCGCGTACAGGGAAAGTGGCTGCTATTGCGAGCCGTGACATTGGAAAAGCGCAAGAGACGGCGGCCAAGCTGGATATCGCACGGGCGTACGGCAGCTATGAGGAGCTTATCGAGGATGATGATATCGATGCCATCTACATACCGCTTCCGAATCATTTGCATATGGAATGGAGCATTCGGGCAATGGAGGCAGGCAAGCATGTGCTCTGCGAGAAGCCGATTGCATTGAATGCGGAGGAAGCTCAGCGAATGGCGGATACCAGCCGCTCAACAGGTGTTCATTTGGCGGAAGCCTTCATGTATCGCCATCACCCCCGCTACAGCCGCATCAAGGAGATTATTTCATCTGGTGAAATCGGCGAGCTGAGAGGCATACATGGTGTGTTTACTTTCAACAATGCTGCGGACACGACTAATGTCCGTTATCGCAAGGAATGGGGCGGCGGCTCACTGTACGACGTCGGCTGCTATCCAATAAGCGCAGCGCGAATGATCCTTGGAACAGAACCAGAGGCAGCGACTGTTCAGGCGTTGATCTCGCCGGAGCATGATCATGTTGATATGATGGCCGCTGGTATTCTGGAATTTCCCGGGAACGTGGCGTTAACGTTCGATTGCGGGATGTGGGCTGCGTTTCGCAATTCGCTTGAGGTGCTGGGAACGGAGGGACGTATTGAGGTTCCTTCTGCTTTTCTCATTAAGGATGCCCGTATTCTCATTCATTCGGAAGCCGGCACGCGCGAGGAGCCGCAGGAGATGCTGAACCAGTATGCGCTGCAAGCAGATGAATTTGCAAGGGCTGTTTGGGGAGAGAAGTGCAGCCAGTTTGGCCCGTCTGACGCTGTGGCGAATATGAAGGCAATCGATGCTTGTCTGGAATCCGCATACACGAAGCAAAGAGTGCTTGTGCGGCAATGAGATGATTGCGACCGATTCATTACGAAGTGCAGCTGTTGATCGATACTGAAGGGGTGGGATGATATGAGACAGCATAGAGCATATGAAGGTATATATCAAGGCGAGAAAGCCATCTGGCTGGAAGGCGGCCGCTATGAAGCGGCACTTCTGCCGGACAACGGTGGCAATCTGATTGCATTTCGCGATATCGAGAGCGGGTATCGGTTCCTCCGCGAGCCTGATGAAGAGGAAGGAATGAAGAAATTCAAGGCGCGTCCCTTTGTGTATGGCATTCCCGTTCTGTTCCCGCCGAACCGGTATCGGGACGGGAAGTTTCTGTGGAAGGGCCAAACCTATCAATTCCCTGTGAATGAGGCGGAAACAGGCAATCATTTGCATGGATTCTTTACGGATATTCCATGGGAAGTCGTGGAGTTTGGCAGCACGAGGACCGAGAGCTTTGTAACGGTGACCAATACAGTGGATGAGCAGCATGTCGCCTATCCATATTTTCCGCACAAGTTCACGATTAAGCTCCGGTATTCAATCAGTGAGGATGGATTGTCGCAGCAGGTTATCATTCGCAATGAAGGCGATGATGAGATGCCTTGTCTGTTAGCGTTCCACACAGCGATCAATGCGCCTTTCGCACCGGGCAGCACCGCGCGGGATTGCCGTGTAAGGGTGACGATCGGCGAACGTTGGGAGTTGGATGAACGGATGCTGCCCACGGGCAGCTATCAGCAGCTGACAGCTGAGGATGAGCAGTTGCGGGATAGCGGCATTTACCCCTTTTTGGAGGAAATGGACAATCACTATCGGTCGGCTCCCCAGAATGGCCGCAATCGGATGGAGCTTGCCGATCTGAAGCAGAATGTGACTCTAATCTATGATGTTGGAGCTTCCTTTAAACAGTGGATGATCTGGAACAACTTTGCCATCGAGGGCTTCATTTGTCCTGAGCCGCAGACCAATCTGATCAACGCGCCCAATATGAATCTCCCAGCGGAGGAAATGGGACTGTTCAGCTTGAAGCCAGGTGAAATCTGGGAGGAAACCGGACGGCTGTATGTGAAGTAGTGCAAATGTAATTTTTAGAAAATGTTATCGCTTGCGAGAACAGCTTTTTGAACCTCTGGCCGAATTGTCGGTCAGAGGTTTTTGTCGTCAGGTTCTGTAAAGCGGGTGTTCAAACAGGCGTTCTCCGCTTATAATAGCAAGGTTGGTCTGTTTTGCAGCCTGCGAACGTTCGGTCTCTCGTTACTATTCGGATGAGGGGCATGATGGATATGAACTGCGCGCAGCTCCCAAATCGCTGTTTCGCGGCATGACGGTGATCGGTTGCGCGTTAGATAGGGCTGCAAGTCATTGTGCCCTTGTGATGTGCTGTGTAGAGAGGAGCGTTACGGTTTTGATTCATAAGTTAAGAGAAACATGGCTCTCTAATATTCGGCTTGATGTGTTGGCCGGCATTACCGCGACATTGGCTCTGATTCCGGATGCGATTGCTTTTTCTTTCATAGCAGGTGTTAATCCCATGATAGGGATTTATTCCTCTGTCTGTATTCTCATTCTGCTGGCTTTCTTCGGTGCTCGTCCGGCTATGCTATCCTCTGCGGCGGGTTCGATGGCCGTCTTGATGACAGCTTTGGTCGCGCAGCAAGGAATTGAATATTTGTTCGCGGCTACGATATTGACCGGTGTGCTGCAATTTCTGATGGGCGTGTTCAAGCTGGGGCGTTGGATGAGATTTGTGCCGCATGCTGTCGTAATCGGATTTATCAATGCGCTTGCGATTCTTATTCTGATCTCGCAGTTCAAGCATTTCGAAGGAGCTTCGTGGGAGATGTATGCGCTGATCGCAGTCACATTAGCGGTCATTTATTTACTGCCTCGGCTTACTAAAGCGATTCCGTCACCTCTTGTTGCAGTAGCAGCCGTGACGATTTTCTGTATCGCCTCTGGCTGGAATGTCAGTACGGTAGGCGACATTGCGATCATTACGTCGGCCTTGCCGGAATTTCATCTTCCGCTAGTCGATATGAGCTGGAGCACGTTCGCGATTATTTTCCCGGTTGCGTTGTCGCTCGCTTTCGTAGGTTACACGGAAACGCTGCTGACACAGGATATTATTGATGATATGACACGGACCAAAACAGATAAGAATAAGGAGATGAGAGGTCAGGGCGCGGCCAACTTCGTGACTGGCTTCTTCGGGGGCATGGCAGGCTGTGCGCTGATCGCTGAATCTGTTATTAACGTGAAACTGGGTGGGCGTGGAAGGTTATCCAATCTGACAGCCGGTGTATTTCTGCTGCTGCTTGTGCTCGTGTTCGGCAAGCTCGTATCCATTATTCCAATTGCCGCGCTGGTTGGCGTTATGCTTTATATTGTAGTCGAAATTCTCGACTGGAAATATGTAGCCCGCATGCACAAGATTCCACGCAGCGAAGCGGTCATTATGCTGGTAACGGCCGCAGTGTCAGTTATAACACATGATTTGGCCAAAGGCGTTCTAGTCGGTGTTGCAATGAGCTTCTTCGTATTCGTCTACCACGCTGCTACCAAGATTCAAATTCATCATCGGCAAAATGGCTCCAAAAGAACATACGAGGTGCAAGGCCAGCTCTTCTTCGGCTCTGCCGAGGAGCTGAACCAAAGCATTGCCTATGACGACGAGGCTGAGCATATTGTTATTGATCTGACCAAGGCGCATGTCTGGGATCACTCCGCACGCCTTGCTCTGAACAGTATCAAGGAACGTTTCGAAAGCGAAGGCAAGCAGGTGCAGATTCGCTACAGCAACGTAAGCTGAGCGAAATCTGGGAGGATTGGTGAGAAGTGGAACAGGGGGTTCGGAGTAGAGAGAGTACAGAGTAGAAAGAATAGTGTATAGGTAGAGAGTAGAGTGTACAAAAGTAGAAAGTAGAAAGTAGAAAGTAGAAAGTAGAGAGTAGAAAGTAGAAAGTAGAGAGTAGAGAGTAGAGAGTAGAAAGTAGGGGGGCGCGCGAGGCAGCCGCGCTCTTCTTTTTGTTAGAGCGTAAATCGTGATTCAAGAATTTTCGCGTCTACAAGTCCTGGACCATCCAACTCTAATTAACTCTCCTCATAACACAGTATTATTGCCAGGTCCTCTCGTTAATCCGCTCACGATTAACTTTAAAGCAACGGATTCGCCGGACCCCTTGTCCTGCGGGGAGCAAGGTTTGTTTTTTCACCATGCTATGAAGGACGCTGCGCGCCTTATCGCGTCTGATCTGGAGCAAATTGCAGACATCGTCCGGACGCAGAAAACGATCCAATCGCAGAGCGAGCCGCAGCACTTCCGTTTCAATAATATCAGCCGAGCTGGAGTCTGTTTGGCTGTTGACACCGATCCAGGAACCAAAAAATTGTTGGATCACTTGCTCACATGTGCGTGGTTTTTCGGATACATCATCATATGAGAACCTCAAAATTCGCCAGCCGTCGATAATGAGATGATTTTGGCGCATCAGAGAGTCTGCGAATTGCCATCGGCTTGCATGAGATGCATGCGAACCATAGCCATCGATCTCAATAGCTAGCTTTAATGGAAAACGAATATAGGCAAAGTCCAAAAACCTCGAACCATCTCGAAAGTCAGCTACCTCATACTCTGGATGCAGTCCTTCAAACTGTCGAAAAGCTGGATACCAGACCTGCTTCAGAAACAACCGCTCCCCATGGCCTAGACCTTGTGCCAGCCGCCGCTTCTTCTCGCCTTTTCTAAGTCCCATGTGTTTATCTAACCAATCCTCATATGCTGATTGAAACTCCATACTATCCACTCCCCTATTTAGAAAATAAAAAAACCGCTTATTCGGAAACGACTAGCGTCTCCAAATGAGCGGTGTGTGCTTCACAACCAACCAATATAAAGCAATCGTACTATGGATTGGATGTATAATCAAGATTTTTATTGATTGAATTCTCTGTGCGTCAGGGGTTGTTTTCATGCTTTGCGCTGTAAGCGGATAATTCCGTCTTACAACGAATTTCGGACCTGCGCGGCAGTCTGTAAGCATGAAAAACCCGCTTAAAGTGATGCTCAACGCCGAATGAGAGTCGATTGTAGGATTGTAAGCGTGAAAAACCTGCTTACAGCGTGTAAATCTGGTTTTGGATCGGCTGTAAGCATGAATTATCGTGTTACAGACATGGGCGTTGTGCGGATGAAGCGCGAGGCCAAGTGTATTCGACGAAACCCGGCGATTTGAGCTTCAAAGATCGGGAATGTAAGGCAAGTAAGGTGTGAAATGCGCTGTAAGCGGATAATTCCGTCTTACAACGAAAATCGGACTTGCTCGGCAGTCTGTAAGCATGAAAAACCCGCTTAAAGTGACGCATAACGCCGAATGAGAGTCGATTGTAGGATTGTAAGCGTGAAAAACCCGCTTACAGCGTGTAAAACCCGCTTACAGCGTGTAAATCTGGTTTTGGATCGGCTGTAAGCATGAATTATCGTGTTACAGACATGGGTGGTGTGCGGATGAAGCGCGAGGCCAAGTGTATTCGACGAAACCCGGCGATTTGAGCTTCAAAGATCGGGAGATCGGGAGTGTAAGGCATGTAAGGTGTGAAATGTGCTGTAAGCGGATAATTATCGTGTTTCAGATATGGCATTATCTCTGATTGAAGGGTGATGATGCCGTGCGATTATGCTGCTAGGGTCATGATCAGGGTACATTTTGCGGCGGTGTCGTGGATTTGCGAAGCGTATGAGCCAGCGGGTATCACGTGCTACCTCCTACTATTAACAATATCTACATAATAGCTTGATTTTCACTTTACAATAGGTCCTTATAATCAGATTGTACATAACATTGACGTTCTGGGAGGATGAGCAACCCGGCAACTAATGAAGGCTGGGGCGGGTCGGCAATTTAATATAAATAGAACTATTGCGACCGGTTCCGTATCGTCAATCGGCACAGGCGCAGACTTATTTCCATCGAATGGCACAGCCATGGTCATCGAATGACACGGCCCGATGGTCACCGAATGACACGGCCTCATAGTCATCGAATGGCACAGCCGATAGTCATCAAATGACACGGCCCGATGGTCATCAAATGACACGGCCCGATGGTCATCAAATGGCACAGCACGATGGTCAGCGAAGTTCAATTTGTTAGCGAAATCCAATACCAGAAAGGTGATACGAGCCCAATGTCAATAAAAAAAACGATTGTCGTTACTGCGCTGGCAACAGCACTTAGTGTTTCAATAGTTGGTGCTGCCGCAGCAGCCCAAACCCAGATGAAGCAAGCGATTGGAACGCAGCAATCCTCACTGTCTATCAATGATGCAATGGCATCGATTCGCTCCGTTACATTGAACGGGATAACTTACATGTCGATTCGTGATCTCGGAAATGCAGTAGGTGTTTACTTTGAGGTGAACGACAAGGGCGGCGTAAGCGCCTTTTTCCAAGGCCATACGATCGAGCTGCGCGGCTTGTCGAAGGAAATCGTTGTTGACGGGGCAGCCCGTGAGCTTCAATACGCGGTGGAAAATGTCAACAATATGTATTTCATCACGCTGAGTGATTTCATCAGCGCGATCGGCGCTGAGTCCACTCTTGACGGAGCAGGTCAAGTATCACTTAGCACCGTGCAGAAGGTGAAGGATCCTTCGCGCGTCATCTGGCTGAATGCGAGCAGCCTGCTTGCATCGGTTATTGAGGAAGAGGGCCGCTTCGATTACATCGTGGACGCGAAGACGGGACAATTCACCGAGCTGCTCACAACGACAGACGCATCCGATCTGGTTGTTGCTCCGAACGGTCAAACAGCAGCCTACTCTGTTGAAAGCGGCGCGGTTTATGTTATTGATCTGGCCAGCAAACAGTCCAAGGCCGTTACATATGACGGCTCAATTAAGCCGGAGCTTGTATGGTCCGCAGACAGCAGCGCCATCTATTTCCTGCAAGGCGACAAAGGCAGCGTAATAGCGAAGCTGAATCTCTCCGATGGCAAGATTTCCAAAGTGCTGGAGGATAAAGTTGATTACAAAGCGAACCTGAGCGTGTCGGCAGACGGCAGCCAGTTCCATTACACGGTTATTAAGCCGGGCGCTGTAACAGCTGATTCCTCCAAGCCGGTGGATCAGGACGATGTTGCAATCGACCTGACAGGTACGGAGCCGCAGGTATACCGTTTCGATGCTTCGATCAAGGATGGCAAGCCCGAGAAGCTGACTGCGACGACCGATGATAAAGTATTCGTTGGCGCAGCTGCTGATGGAAGCAAAGCGTTCTATGTGAGCGCAGAGGACAATAAGCTGGCCTCGCTCGTTTCCGTAGCGAAGGACAAAACGATTGCGAAGCTGATCGAGGACAAGGATGTGCTGCAGGCTGTCATGGCAGGCAATAAAATCTATGTGCTCGCAGATGGCGGCAGCAGCGAAATCGTATACGAGATCGATGCAGCAACTGGCCAGAAGAAGGAGCTGTCCACGGTTCCTAATAGCGTCACTGAACTGATCGTGGCTGCCGGGGCGCCGATTGCAATCGTATCCGATGGGCAAGTATCTGTCGACAACAACGGCCAATGGAAGAAAGTTACCCAATAAATGAAATCAATCATTCTGTAGCTCTATCCATAAAATTCGAAAATCTGAGAGGAGATTTACATTACTATGAAATCGAAATTTTTCAAAAATATCGCGTTTACCGCAATCGCACTGACGGTTGCGTTCGGTTCCATCTCAATGGCCAACATTGCGGATGCGGCAAGCAAGCTAAGCGGCAAAATCGTCATTAACGGCTCGTCCGCACTGCTCCCGCTGACGCTCCAAGCGGCGAATGAATTCAAGAAATTGAATCCGAAGGTGAAAATCTCCGCTTCGGCTGCAGGTTCTGTAACAGGCCCGCAAGCAGTTCGCAAAGGCATCGCTGACATCGGCGCATGCGACTGGGACGCATCACTCGACGTGCCTGGCTTCAAGAAATTCGATGGTCAAGTAGCGAATAAGGTTGCGGTAATTCCTTTCGCCGCTGTGACGAACAGCAATGTGAAGGTGGCGAACCTGTCGACGAAGCAACTCCAGGATATTTTCTCAGGCAAAGTGAAGAACTGGAAAGAGGTAGGCGGCTCTGACGCTGAGATCGTAGTCGTTAACCGTGCTTTTGGCTCCGGCACGCGCGTCAACTTCCAAATGAAGGCGCTCGACGGCGCTGATTTCATGACGAAGGGCGACAACTACAAGGAAGTGAAGTCAAGCGGCGATATGAAGACAGCAATCGAGACGACGCCAAATTCAATTGGTTATATGGACCTTGTCTATGTTACGAGCAAAATGACGGCGCTCAAAATCAACGATATTGCCCCTACTGAAGCAAACGTCATTAACGGCAAGTACAAAGTGTGGAGCTATGGCTACTACATGACCAAAGGCCAGCCGACTGGCGCTACCAAAGCTTTCATCGAATACGTGCAAAGCAAAGCATTCCAGAACGGTTCGCTCAAAAAGCTTAAATTCATCCCGATCTCCGCGATGAAGAACTAATTAAGACAGGCAGGAGTGGAGCCAGCTACGGCGCAATGCGGCGAAGCTGGCTCTCTTCATTCCGTACATGAAAGGATGACCATCATATGCTTCAAACGCCCCCTCCAAGCCCTGTTTCTAACGGCGTCGAGCTGGGAAGCAGCCTCAAATCCAGCTCCGGTCAAGCCTTCGACCGCAAGAAGAGGCTGTCCTTCTATAACAGATCGTTCAAAGTCATCTGCATCGCCTCAGCGATCTTTGTCTGCCTGATTCTGTTCACGATTCTGTTCTTCATGGGCCGGACAGGCATTCTTACCTTTGATACCGTATCGCCATTCACCTTCTTCTTCTCCTCGGAATGGGCGCCTGAGAACGATCAGTACGGCGCGTTTATATTTATTTTTGGCACATTCGCTTTAACATTCCTGACGATGCTTATATCGGTTCCGCTCTCCGTTATTATCGCCGTCTTCCTCGCGGAAATGACGCCGACCTGGCTCAAGACGATGCTGCGTCCTGTCATGGACCTGCTCGTCGGTATTCCTTCCGTTGTCTACGGATTCCTCGGAATGACCATTCTAATTCCGCTGCTGCGTGATCTTACAGGCACAAGTATGGGGGATGGCCTGCTCGCAGCTGCCATCGTGCTGACGATCATGGTGCTGCCGACGATTAGCCGGATTACCGATGACGCGATCGTCGCCGTGCCGAAGAAATACCGCGATGCCTCTTATGCGCTCGGCTCGACCCGCTTCCAGACGATAGTGAGGGTCGTGCTGCCGGCTGCCAAGAGCGGGATTATGTATGCCGTCATTCTGGGAATGGGGCGCGCCATTGGCGAGACGATGGCCGTCGTTATGGTTATCGGCAATACGCCGCAGCTTGCGGATGAGCTGTTCAAGCCGACCTCTGTGCTGACAAGCAATATCGTTATGCAGATCTCCAATGTGCCGTTCGATTCCAGCTGGAATTACGCGCTCTATATGATGGGATTCCTGCTGCTTATCATTTCGCTCGTGATGATCGTGCTTGTGCGATTGATTCAGCGTAAAGGAGTGAAGTCATGAGCGCACGCGGCAAAATATCCGGTAAACCGCCGAATCCATTCGCTTCAGGCAGAAGCTTGAACCATTGGAGCAATCGGCTGTTTACTCTCGTCGTCTGGGTCATCGGCATTTGTACGGTGCTGTTCATCTGCGGATTGCTGTTTCTGATTTTGCAGAAGGGTCTGCCCAAGCTGGAATGGTCGTTCCTGTTCGGATTGCCCAGTGAGATTGAAGAGGGCGGGGGTATCGGTCCGACACTGTTCAATTCCGTCTATGTGCTCGTTATTTCACTCGTCATATCAATTCCGCTGGGGATGGCGGCGGGCATCTATTTGGCGGAGTTTGCACCGGACAACAAGTTTATCGCCTTCGTACGTATTTGTGTCGAGGGACTGGCCTCTGTGCCGTCGATTATTTTCGGACTTTTCGGCATTGCCATATTCGTTGAGGCGTTCCAGATCGGCTTGACGATTCTGGGCGGCGCTGTAAGTTTGGCCTTCCTCAATCTGCCCGTCCTGACCCGTGTAACGGAAGAGGCAATTCGCGCCGTGCCTCCCGAGATGAAGAACGCCTCCTTCGCTCTTGGCGGGACGCATCTTCAGACGATTCGTCGTGTCCTCATACCCGTAGCGCTGAACAGCATTATTACAGGGATCTGCCTTGTGGCGGGGCGAGCCTTCGGTGAGAGCGCCGTAATTATTCTGACCGCTGGCGTCACGACCTCGGGGGAGATGTGGGACTTTAGTCTTTTCTCGCCGGGAGAAACGCTTGCCGTTCACCTCTGGTATGTCCAGTCGGAAGCGATCGTGCCGGACGCGACAGATATTGCCGAGAAAGCTGCGGCTGTTCTCGTATTCGCCGTGCTGTTGATCAACGTTATTTTCCGTGTGCCGCTATGGTTGAATTCCCGTAAAACACGGACTTAGAGAGCTCGATCCAAACGCGAATAAGGACTTTTTTGACATCTGCTTTACAATTGTTTGCAATAGCGATGATCCTTTCGGCCTATAGTGATAGTACTAGCTTAGATTTTGGAGGGGGAGAGTGTCATGACGGTCACATGGATGGAAGCCGCTGTCGCTGCTAAAGAAACAGTTGTCGTCAATATCGTGGAACGGGAATCGAATGAAAAGCTATTGCGTGAGTTTATTCGGAAGGCTCCTGTCGTACAGGGGACTTATACGTGCAAGGAGGTCATTGATCAATTTGGCCTGCAGCCGGATTGCAATTGCATCGTCGTATGCGATGAAGCTAATAAACCGCTTGGCCTCGTTATGAAAAGTCGATTATCGATTATTGAGACGCATCGTTTCGGAAGAGAGATTTATTACGGGCGTTCGATTGTGAAGCTGATGGATACGGAACCTCTTGTTGTCGATAAAATGATTTCGCCCCAGGAGCTGCTGGACCGGGCGCTCGGGCGGGATGAAGCAACACTGTATGACTGCGTCATCCTAACGGATGGAGGAAGCTTCCTCGGAGTTATGACGGTGGCCGATCTGCTTCGCCTGTCCCGGGTACTCCAGCAGCAAAGTGTTGCATCACAGATACGCACAGTTAACGGTGCGGAATCGATGATCAATGAGATAGATAAGTCGGTCGTGAATGTGCTGAGCGCAGCACAGCTTGGCGAGAAGATGTCGGAGACGATGGTTGATCTGACGCTCAAGGGCAAGAATGAGCTGGATAAGGTAACAGGCGCTATCCGCAGCCTGAATGAGAATGCGACGAAGCAGGAAGGGCAAATTCAAGAGCTTCAAGAGAGCGCGGATTCAATCGGCAGCGTCTCCAAGCTCATAAGAGATTTGGCGGATCAGTGCAATCTGCTTGCTGTGAATGCGACGATTGAAGCCGCGCGAGCAGGAGAGCATGGCAGAAGCTTCGCTGTTGTCGCGAATGAAGTGCGCCATCTGGCTGCGAGGACGAAGCAATCGGCAGATGAGATCAACAAGATGATCAAGACGATTATGGAGGCCGTGCGCCTCACTGTTGATCTGGTTGGCATGGGACGTACGGAGACGGAATCCAGTCAGGCCAACATCGGCGTCGCATTCCAGGTATTCGAGCAGTTGTTCCATGCGGCAGCGAACAACAGCAAGAGCGCCAAGGAGATAGGCAGACTGTCCAGTCAAGCCTATCAGCAGTCGGAACGGGTCATAGGGGAGATGAAGCGGCTGGTCGGCGAGATGCAGACCGGGCGCGGCTCGCAAATTTAATTCGCCTACATGGAGGAGATTGTTGTGGGGACATTAATCGATATTGGGAAGCTTCACTTATACTATGGCGCATTTCATGCGCTCAAGAATGTTTCAATGGACATTCCAGAGAAGGCGATTACCGCCTTCATCGGTCCTTCGGGCTGCGGCAAATCGACGCTGCTGCGAACGCTCAACCGGATGAACGATATGATTCCGGGCACGCGTATTGAAGGGCGTATCGCAGTTGGCGGCACTGATATTTATTCGAAGGAAGTAGATGTGGAGACGCTTCGCAAGAAGGTCGGCATGGTATTCCAGCAGCCGAACCCGTTCCCGAAGTCCATCTATGACAACGTCGCCTATGGACCGCGCCTTCACGGCATACGCAGCAAAGGGCAGCTGGACGAAATCGTTGAGACAAGTTTGCGCTCTGCTGTGCTGTGGGATGAAGTGAAGGACCATCTGAAGCGCTCTGCGCTCAGTCTGTCCGGCGGCCAGCAGCAGCGGCTGTGCATTGCCCGCGCGCTTGCGGTGAATCCCGATATTCTGCTGATGGATGAAGCGACATCTGCGCTTGATCCGATCTCGACCTTGAAGATCGAAGAGCTGGCGCAGGAGCTCAAGGACCGCTACACGATTGTGATGGTGACGCACAATATGCACCAGGCGGCACGGGTATCGAACCAGACCGTGTTCTTCTTGAATGGCGAGGTCGTGGAATATTCGGATACGGAGAAGCTGTTCTCCAATCCGCGTGACCAGCGTACGGAAGACTATATTAGCGGACGATTCGGCTAAGGGGGAGTCTATTCACAATGATGACGACACGCAAAGAATTTGATCTGGGGCTGGATGAGCTGAATGCGCTTATCGTTCAAATGGGCAAGCGGGTGGAGCGGGCTGTAGGCGATTCCATGCTCGCTCTGCAGAGTGTAGATGTAGAGGAAGCGAGGCGTCTCATTGCCGAGGATAAGGAATTGAATGCGATCGAAGAGAAAATCTCGGAGCTGGGCGCATCGCTTATAGCCAGGCAGCAGCCGGTTGCCAAGGATCTGCGGCGCATTCTGGTTGCCTTCAAGATCGCAAGCGATCTGGAGCGGATGGGTGATCTGTCTGTAGATATCGCCAAGGTAGTGGTTCGATTGGAGGGGCAGACGCTGATCAAGCCGCTGATCGATCTGCCGCGCATGGCGGATATTGTGAAGCTGATGACCTATGAATCTATTCAAGCCTTTGTTCTGGAGGATACAGAGCTGGCTTATAAAATGGCCAAGGACGATGATGTGGTAGATGCGCTGTATGCCCAGATTATCCGCGAGCTGTTCGCCATTATGATGGAGAATCCGAAGACGATCTCGCAGGCCAATCTGCTTAGCTTTGTCGGGCGCTATATCGAACGGTTCGCCGATCATGCGACGAATATTGGCGAGAGCGTTGTCTATCTCGTAACGGGAACGCGTCCGGATTTGAATTCATAGTCCTGAAGAGACGGGCGAATAGGGCATTTCTATTATTTTTAACATCAAGTTTACAAAAGACAAATATGAGATTTACAAACAGGGAGTAGGATAGAACCTGTACAGAAAATATCATCATACAAAAACAGATTAAGAGGAGTGGTACTGTTGTTAAAAGGTAAAGGTCTGCAAAGTATTCTGATGTTGTTCATGGTCATGACGCTGGTATTCGTTGCTGCTTGCGGCAATGGGGAGAAAAACACGGCCAACGACAAAAATAGTGGTGCTGGCGGCAATGTCTCCAGTGGAACGAATGAAGAAGTTGCTGCTAACCTTTCCGGCGAAATTAAAGTAGACGGATCAAGTACCGTATTCCCGCTTACAGAAGCAGCTGCCGAGGAGTTCGGCAAAGAGAATAAAGATGTCCGCGTATCCGTTGGTACTTCAGGGACTGGCGGCGGCTTCAAGCAATTCTGCGCAGGCGAAATTGCAATCAGCAATGCTTCCCGTCACATCAAGGACGAAGAGGCTGCCAAGTGTAAAGAAGCAGGCATCGAATTTACAGAGCTTAGCGTAGCTTACGATGGCTTGTCCATCGTCATTCATAAGGATAATGACTTTATCGATCATCTGACAGTTGAAGAATTGAACAAAATCTTCTCCTCCGAATCAACAGCGAAGACTTGGGCTGATATTCGCGCAGGCTGGCCGGCAGAAGAGATCAAAATGTTCTCGCCAGGCGCAGATTCCGGCACTTACGATTACTTTAATGAAGCCATTCTTGATAAAAAAGGTATCCGCAATGATTCCGCAATCAGCTTCAGCGAAGATGACAACACATTGGTTCAAGGTGTAGCTGGCAACAAATTCGGCATCGGATACTTCGGATTTGCTTATTACGAAGAGAATGCAGATAAATTGAAGGTTGTACCGGTTGACGGCGGCAGCGGCGCAATTGAGCCTACGCTTGATTCCATCAAAGACGGTTCCTATGCGCCATTGTCCCGCCCGCTCTTCATCTATGTGAGCAAGAAAGAGCTTGATCGTGCAGAAGTGAAAGGCTTCGTGAAGTACTATATCGAGAACATTGGCGACATGGCGAAGGAAGTCGGTTATGTGCCAATGCCAGACGAGAAATATACAGAAGAAGCTGCGAAAATCGAAGCTTAATGCCTGATTGCAAATGACTTGTGTGAACAATGTGGTGTCTTGATGGGCATCACATTTTTCACGCAAGATATGTTAACGAATTGTAAAGCAAAGCAAAGTGAGGTTGTCCTTATGCGTAGCGAAACCATACAACCATCGAAAGAAATGGGGAAGCTTGTATTCAAGAATAAGAAGAATCATATGCTGGACAAAATCGTCCCGATTCTGCTTTTCTTATGCGCAGCATTATCCATTGTGACAACGATCGGGATTGTTATTACCCTCATATCAGAGACATATCAGTTCTTCCAGCAGGTCCCGATTATGGACTATTTATTCGGCACGAAGTGGTCACCGCTTATTACTCCAACCTCCTTCGGCGTGCTGCCGCTTCTGAGCGGAACGTTCATGATTACAGTCATTGCTTGTCTGGTGGCGATTCCGTTAGGTCTTGCGAGCGCGATCTATCTCAGTGAATATGCGCCTAAGACTGTTCGGAAGATCATTAAGCCGATTCTTGAGGTTTTGGCAGGCGTTCCGACGATTGTATACGGCTATTTCGCTCTGTCGCTCATTACGCCGCTTATTCGGACTATTTTCCCCGATATGGGTGTGTTCAATGCACTGAGCGCCGGTATCGTAGTTGGCATCATGATTATTCCAATGGTGTGCTCGCTAAGTGAGGATGCGATGTCAGCAGTGCCGCGCAGTTTGCGGGATGGAGCTTACGCACTAGGCGCGACGCGGTTCGAGGTTGCGTTGAAGATCGTTGTACCAGCGGCCTTGTCGGGAATTGTAGCGTCAGCTGTGCTGGCATTTTCGCGTGCGATTGGCGAGACGATGATCGTCACCGTTGCAGCAGGAGCAACTCCGAAGCTGACCGGAAATCCGCTGGAGAGCATACAGACGATGACCGCCTATATCGTACAAGTCAGCTTAGGCGATACACCGCATGGCTCTATTGAATATGGCACGATATTCGCGGTTGGAATGACGCTCTTCGTCATTACATTCCTGCTTAATATTCTTGCGCAATATGTGGCCAGACGTTTCCGGGAGGAGTACTAGGATGTCATTATTAGAAGAGGATACAGGGCGCAAGCAGATTGCGCAGCGCAGACGAATGGATTTCATCCTTCATATCTTGTTCGTTATTTGCACATCGATCGGTGTTCTCGCGCTAATGGCGTTGATGGTCGATATTATTATGGATGGCATTATGCGGTTCGCGCCGGATCTCTTCACCAACTATCCATCGCGCAGAGCGAGTCAGGCCGGAATGAAATCGGCAATTGTCGGTTCCCTATATATGCTGCTGATCATGGCTCCGCTCTCTTTCATACTAGGAGTTGGAGCAGCGATCTTCCTCGAAGAATATGCGAAGAAGAATCGATTGACAAGGTTGATTCAACTCAATATTAGTACACTGGCAGGTGTTCCATCCATCGTGTACGGCATACTTGGACTAACACTGTTTGTACGCGGTCTTGCATTGGAGCGCAGTCTGCTGTCGGGAGCGCTCACAATGACATTGCTTGTGCTGCCCATCATCATCGTGTCCGCACAGGAAGCGATTCGAGCGGTGCCGAAGGCTAGACGCGACGCGTCCTTTGCGCTTGGCGCGACTAAGTGGCAGACCGTATCCCGCTCCGTTATGCCTTCAGCGCTTCCGGGTGTGTTGACTGGAGTTATTCTCGCCTTGTCGCGGGCAATCGGCGAGACAGCGCCGCTGGTTATGATTGGTGGATTGACTTACGTAGCTTTCCTGCCGGAGAGCATTCTGGATTCCTTTACCGTTATGCCGATACAAATTTACAACTGGATTTCAAGACCGAATGAAGCCTTCCATGAACTAGCTGCTGCGGGCATTATCGTGCTGCTCATCATGCTGCTGCTTATGAATTTTGCGGCCATACTGCTGCGCAACAAATATCAGAAGAACGTTTGATCATACGCATATAACGGAGGAAAATCGATGCAAACGTTAATAGAGATTAAGAAGCTGAACTTGTTTTATACCGCATTTCACGCGCTCAAAAACGTATCACTCGAAATTCCGGAGAAGGCCATCACTGCCTTCATCGGACCATCTGGCTGCGGCAAATCGACGCTGCTTAGAACCTTGAACCGGATGAACGACATGATTCCCGGCACGCGGATCGAAGGCACAATCGCGATTGGCGGAACCGATATTTACTCCAATGAGGTGGATGTCGAGACATTGCGCAAGAAAGTAGGGATGGTGTTCCAGCAGCCCAATCCCTTCCCGAAGTCCATCTACGACAACATAGCCTATGGACCGCGCCTTCATGGCATTCGCAGCCGCCAGCAGCTGGATGAGATAGTAGAGAACAGCTTGAAGGCTTCGGTATTGTGGGATGAGGTTAAGGATCATCTGAAGCGCTCGGCATTCAGTCTGTCCGGCGGACAGCAGCAGCGTCTTTGCATTGCGCGCGCGCTTGCAGTGAACCCTGATATTCTACTGATGGATGAAGCGACATCTGCACTTGATCCCATCTCGACCTTGAAGATCGAGGAGCTTGCACAAGAGCTGAAGGATCGCTACACCATCGTAATGGTAACGCACAATATGCACCAAGCTGCCCGGGTGTCGAATCAGACAGTATTTTTCCTGAATGGCGAGGTTGTGGAATATGCAGATACGGAGAAGCTGTTCTCCAACCCTTCCGACCAACGGACAGAAGATTATATCAGCGGACGTTTCGGATAATTTTGCACATGGAAATAGAAGGGACGGGATGAACAATAATGGTGACTCGCAAAGAGTTTGATCTCGGATTGTCCGAGCTGCATGACCTGCTTGTGGAGATGGGCGGACATGTCGAGAAAGCATTAGCAGACGCGATGAACGCGCTGAAAGATATAAATGTAGAAGAAGCGACGCGCATTATTAAGGAAGACCCGCAGCTTAACCAGCTAGAGGAGAAAATAATGGAGCTTGGCTCCAAGCTTATTGCGACCCAGCAGCCTGTAGCTAAGGACTTGCGGCGTATATTGGCCGCATTCAGAATTTCAAGCGATTTGGAGAGAATGGGCGACCTGTCCGTTGATATTGCCAAAGTGGTGCTTCGTCTGGAAGGACAATCGCTGATCAAGCCTTTGATTGATCTTCCGCGCATGGCGGAAATTGCGCAATTGATGACCGTGGAGTCGATTCAGTCCTTCGTGCAGGAGAATGTGGATTTATCTTATAAAATGGCTAAGGATGACGATCAGGTGGACGCCCTCTACAGCCAAATTATTCGCGAGCTGTTCTCGTTGATGATGGAGAATCCGCGCACGATCTCGCAGGCCGTGCTGCTCAGCTTCGTAGGCCGCTATATCGAGCGTATTGCCGACCATGCTACGAATATCGGCGAGAGCGTCGTCTATCTCGTAACCGGCAAACGCCCGGATCTGAACGTATAATCACACTCTCGCCGCCATATGAAAATGAGGAAAAACCTGCACACATGATGAAGCTCATGCTGCGGGTTTTTTGATGTGACCAGGAACGGGGGGAGGGGGAGTAGGTGCTTAAGGCCACTATCCCTTTGGCTCAGATGAGGATCGTGTCGTCATGGATGGGTTATCGCAGGCAGGTGGGAATTATTGGGTGGGAGTAGGGTCTATGGGCGCTTAAGGCCACTATCCCCTTCGCTCAGATAGGTATCGATTTGTCATGGACATGGACGGGTTATCGTGGAGTGAGCATTAGAGGGTGGGAGTAGGGTCTATGGGCACTTAAGGCCACTATCCCTTTCGCTCAGATAAGCATTGTGTGCTATGGACGGGGTTATCGTGGAGTGAGCACTAGAGGGTGAGAGTAGGGTCTATGGGCGCTTAAGGCCACTATCCCTTTCGCTCAGATGAGTATCGATTTGTCATGGACGGGTTATCGTAGGGTGGGAATTATTGGATTGGAGGGGGTTTATAAGCGCTTAAGGCCACTATCCCCTTGGCTCAGAAAGACAGCTATCTGAGCCAAGGGGATAGTGGTCAAAAGGAGCGGGAGGTGGCATCGTTATCTGAACTGAGGGGATAGTGGTCAAAAGGTACGGAAAGTGGCATTGTCATCTGAGTTAAGGGGATAGCGGCTAAAGGAGCTGGAGGGAGTGTGCTGGGGGTGTTATTGCTCTTGCGCAGGGGATGTTTACAAACATTTAATCTACTTGGAACGTTCGCTTCACATTTGACTGGTACAATGGTCCTACTACCAGTATACAATACGATTCTTCGAGAGGGATAGCTGTGGAAGATATCGGTTATGGATTGTTAGATCGCAACATGATTCAACAGGTAACGGAGCGATGGCGTCACGGGGGTATCGGCATTGTTGTGCTTCAATTGCGGCATGTCAATGCCGCTGCGCTGGATGCGGTGCAGCTATGGATGTCTCAGCAATCTCGTTTGTTCTGGCGCTACCGTATGGAGAATGAATACTTTTTCTTCCTATGCCGGATCAAGTCAGATCGTCAAATGGGTCTGATTCTCAAGTCAGCCG
Organism: Paenibacillus plantiphilus; assembly: GCF_927798095.1. Classification (GTDB taxonomy): domain Bacteria; phylum Bacillota; class Bacilli; order Paenibacillales; family Paenibacillaceae; genus Paenibacillus_Z; species Paenibacillus_Z plantiphilus. The sequence continues at coordinate 97,985 of NZ_CAKMMF010000012.1, forward strand.
TGTCCAGTCTGACAAACAGCCTACTGAATTCGGCACGTTCATCCGCTTCTCTTGCATCCACTGCCACTGAGGCTGGAGCTGAAGCTTCGGCAGGAGCGAAAGAGAAGCTCAAACCTTCTTTCACAATCGGGACTGCTTCCGCTTCTCCTTCTGGTATCGGCCGCTCTGCGGAAGCGATGATCTATCATGCGATTAGAGAGGCTATGCTTTCGATGCTTCATGCACGAATGAAGGAGGAGGATGCTGAGCAGCCTGGTATCGGGAATGGAGAAGCCTGGGAAAACGCTCAATGGAACAGCTCCATTGGAATCGGTGTCCTGGCAAAGGCTATTCCTACTTTCGGTATCCATGCGCCTGTGTCCAATGTAGCGAAGCTGTTCGAATCGAACACGCATGTTCAAGGCGCTGTTATTGTTCATCAAGGTCGGCCGGTCGGGCTTGTTATGAAGGAAAAGATGCATCAGATGCTTGCAGGACAGTTCGGCCTGCCTCTGTATTGGAACCGCTCCGTTGAGAAAATCATGGATGATGACTCGCTCGTCGTAGACGCGAATATTCCAGTTGAGCAGGTTGCTCAGCTTGCTATGGCTCGCGATATTTCCCGGCTGTATGATGTGGTGACGATCACACGAGACGGCAAGCTGCTCGGTGCTGCTTCGATTCGTTCAATTCTGGAATGGATAACGAATCTGCGCACGGAAGAGGCGCGTACTGCGAATCCGTTAACGGGCTTGCCGGGCAATGCCGCGATTCAACGGGAAATGAAGCAGAGGATTGAGTCGGGTGAGCCGTTCGCGGTTATTTATGCGGATTTGGACTATTTCAAGTGGTACAATGATTGCTTTGGTTTTAGTCAGGGGGATGCGCTGATACGCTACACGGCTACTGTTCTGCAGGATGTGACGGGCATGCTCGGCGCAAGCGGGGATTTTATCGGGCATATCGGCGGGGATGATTATATTGTTCTTACAAGCTGCAGTGTGGAAGAGACGGACAAGCTGTGCCGCAGTATGATTTGGCGGTTCAATGGAGGGATTAAATCCTATTATAACGGTATGGATGTAGCGAATGTTGTGGATCGAAGCGGCAACCGCATTGAACAGAACGGTGTGAGTATCTCGTTGTCTGTGGTCTATTGTGACGGCAGCAAGGATATTACGACTGAGCTCATCTCTCAAGCGGCGGCAAGGCTCAAGAAACAGGCCAAGCTTCTGAACGGCAGTGTATATGTAATGGGTGAGGTTGTTGAAAAGCATCTGGGAGAGGGACGAATAACTTGAGTGGATACAGCAGCATACTTGCAGCAGGCAGCAGCCTGCGCTCCGAACATAACGGACCAAGGGGCATTATTTATTTGGCATGGCATGGAAAGGCGTTGGACCGAATCGATGTTCGCAGCGCGATTCAGAGCAGCTGGAGAGATTGTGCGGAGCAAGCTATCGCTGAGCAAATGCACGGAGCACTAAGGGGCGCTTCATCCATATGGATGCGAGATGATCTGTATATCACTCTGCCGATTATTGGCTCGGATGATTTAGGCGTGGAGGAGCAACTGCTTGAGCTCGGATGCCGATTGCAGCAGGAATGGGAGGAACGCTTTTTCTTTGCTGCGCTTGGCGGGAGCGGCGAGTTATTGGATCTGCGGCTGCATGCGGGTATTTCTATTGTGGGAAACAATGGCGACACTGGACAAGTGGGTGACCTTTGGTATGAAGGGATGAAGCGCGCTATCGTTCATGGGCAATCGGTCTGTGCTGTTCAGCGAAGCCTGCAGCGCAAAGCTTTGGAAGGGATGATCAGGGGGCGGCTCATCACGCCTGTCTATCAGCCGATAATCTCGCTCAATAACGGTGCGGTCTACGGTTACGAAGCGCTGTCGCGCTGTCCTGAAAACCGTTGGTTTCAGGGACCGGAGCAATTGTTTTCTTTTGCCAGTGATGAAGGTATGGTGTATGCGCTTGACCGGCTGGCGCGTGAGCGAGCCATTGAGTGCAGTGCAGGTCTGTCCAGCCAGCAGAAGCTGTTCATTAATATTACAGCGCAAATTATGAATGATCCCTTCTTCACTCCCGGTCAGACGCTGCTGCTGCTTGAGAGGTATGGGCTTTCGCCGACTAATGTGGTGTTCGAAATTACGGAGCGCAGCTCCATTGAGGATTTTGGCGCGGCCAAGAGGACGCTGGGCCATTATCGGAATCAGGGCTATCAGATCGCGATTGACGATGCCGGAGCAGGGTATTCCTCGCTACAATCCATCGTGGAGCTTGAGCCGGACTACATTAAGATCGACCGGTCGCTTATACGGGATATCCATCGTGATGGGATGAAGGAGCATATTGTACATACTTTTATCGATCTGGCTGCCAAAATGGGTGTATCCCTCGTTGCGGAAGGCATTGAGACGGAAGCGGAGCTGCTGCATATGGAAGCGATGGGCGTGCACTATGCGCAAGGTTATTTTCTAGGCAAGCCGATGCTCGCGGTTGTGTAGCCAGAAACTGGCTTGGGACAGATGGATTCAAGCATTGGAAAATTATAGGCAAGCTTTCCTCTACGCTTAGGACGGTGTGGGAAAGCTTGTCTTCTTTATGCTATGATAGTTGGTAGGATGATCAAAGGTGAGGAGTGCCTCAGAATGGATAAATGGATTTTGATTGACGGCAACAGTATTGCTTTTCGGGCGTTCTATGCGATGCCTCCACTAACGAATTCTGCCGGGCTGCACACGAATGCCGCATTCGGCTTCACGACCATGCTGCTCAAGCTTCTTGAGGAGCATAAGCCGACCCATATGCTCGTTGCGTTCGACGCAGGCAAGGTAACCTTCCGCCATGAAGGATACAGCGAGTATAAGGGCGGACGCGCGAAGACACCGCCGGAATTATCGGAGCAATTCCCTGTCATTAAGGAGCTGCTGGGATCATTCGGCATTGCGCAATTCGAGCTGTCCGGCTATGAGGCCGATGATATTATAGGCACGTTGACCAAGCTTGCGGATGAGCAGAAGGTGAACACGCTTGTCGTAACCGGCGATAAAGATATGCTGCAGCTTGCCTCCGATCATGTCACGATTGCGCTTACCCGCAAAGGCGTTAGTGAGGTCGAGCTTTACAATCCGAGCGGCATTCAAGAGAAATATGGTTTGACTCCGCTGCAAATTATTGATCTCAAAGGTCTGATGGGCGACGCTTCCGATAATATTCCGGGCATACCGGGTGTCGGAGAGAAGACGGCGCTTAAGATGCTGCACGAGTACGGCTCCGTTGAGGAAGTGCTGAACCATATCGGTGACCTCAAGGGTAAAATGAAAGAGAAGGTCGAAGCGCATCAGGAAGACGCGCGCATGAGCAAGAAGCTGGCTACAATCTTCCGCGAGGTTCCGCTTGAGAACAAAGCGGAGGAACTGCTCTACAGCGGCTACGACAAGTCGCAGCTGGCGGATATGTTCCGCAAGCTGGAATTCAAGTCGCTTATTGAGCGGCTTGAATTGCCTGACGCGGGCGGGGATGCTGGCGATGGGAGCGGTGCAGGGGCCGTCGAGGCAACCTATGAGGTTGTCTCGGCCGCGGAGCTGTCGGCTTCGGAGCTGACAGACGCGCTTGCAAGCGCAGACAGCGTATATATTGAAGCAGCGGGCGAAAATCCGCATCAAGCGAAGCTGCTTGGTCTGGCGATAGCGGCTGGAGAGCGGGTCATCGTCGTAACGGCAGAGTCGTTGCTGGAGCCAGCCAGTGAGCGGATTCGCAGCTGGCTGGAAGATGCTGCGGCGCCTAAGCGCGGCTATGATCTTCATAAAGCCGATCTGACGCTTGGCAGGCTCGGCATCGAGCTGCGCGGAACGACGTTCGATGCGCTGCTCGTTGCATATTTGCTTGATCCGACAGAGTCGAATCAGACGGTCGCAACGCTTGCGCAGCGCTATCATCTGCCCGCTGTGCCGACAGATGAGGCCGTATACGGCAAGGGAGCGAAGTTCCAAGTGCCGTCCGAGGACGTGCTTGCGCGTCATCTGGCTGCGAAGGCAGATGCCATCGCCCGCCTCGTGCCGCTAATGGAGCGCGATCTGGAGGAGAGCGGGATGAGCAAGCTCTATCATGAGCTGGAGCAGCCGCTTGCTGTCGTGCTTGCAGGCATGGAGAAGCAGGGAATTAAGGTCAATCCCGAGACGCTGGAGGAGCTTGGCAAGGAGCTGAGCTTGAATATAGATCGTTATATGAGTGATATCTACACTCATGCCGGTATGGAATTCAATATCAACTCGCCCAAGCAGCTTGGCGAGGTGCTGTTCGAGAAGCTTGGCCTGCCTGCAATGAAGAAGACGAAGACCGGCTATTCCACGGATGCCGAGGTGCTGGAGAAGCTGGAGCCGTATCATGAGATTGTAAGGCTTATTCTGCACTATCGGCAGCTGTCGAAGCTGCAATCGACTTATGTTGAAGGTCTGCTCAAGGAGATTCGCCGCGAGACTGGCAAGGTGCATACCTACTACAGGCAGACGATTGCCGCTACTGGCCGGTTGTCCAGCCAATTCCCGAACCTGCAGAACATTCCGATCCGGCTGGAGGAAGGACGGCGGATTCGGAAAGCTTTTGTCCCGTCAGAGCCCGGTTGGTTGATTCTGTCGGCGGATTACTCGCAGATCGAGCTTCGCGTGCTTGCCCAAATCTCAGGCGATGAGAGGCTGAAGGAAGCTTTTATCCAGGATATGGACATTCATACGAAAACCGCGATGGACGTGTTCGGCGTAAGTAGCGAAGAAGTGGATGCCAATATGCGACGTTCTGCCAAGGCGGTTAATTTCGGGATCGTTTACGGAATAAGCGATTTTGGATTGTCCAACAACTTGAATATTACGCGCAAGGAAGCGTCGAAGTTTATAGAGCAGTATTTTGAAGTGTTCCAAGGGGTACGCGGTTATATGGACAATATCGTGATGCAAGCCCGTAAGGATGGCTATGTGACGACATTGCTGGAACGCCGCCGCTATTTGCCGGAAATCAATGCTTCGAATTTCAATTTGCGTTCGTTCGCCGAGCGGACGGCGATGAATACGCCGATTCAAGGGACGGCCGCAGACATCATCAAGCTGGCAATGGTCAGAATGGACGAGCAGCTTCGCGAGAAGGGCTTGCGCAGTCGGATGCTGCTTCAAGTACATGATGAGCTTGTGTTTGAGGTGCCGGAGGATGAGCTCGAAACGATGAAGAAGCTTGTGCCGGAAGTGATGGAGAGCGCGTTGAAGCTGGATGTGCCGCTCAAGGCGGATGTCAGCTACGGTGCGAATTGGTATGAATCCAAGTAAGACATCCCGCCAATGAATCGGGTATAATGGGGAAAGTACGGCGGGCTGATTGCAGCAGCGTCTGCAGCAGCCGGTTGTGGCGGAGGTGAGAGAATGCCGGAATTACCGGAGGTTGAGACCGTTCGGCGGACGTTGAACCAGCTTGTTGCTGGTAAGCGTATCGAACGGGTGACGGTGAGGCTGCCGCGAATCATTCAGCGGCCGAGCGAGCCGGAGCAGTTCGCCGCAGCGCTTGAAGGCCGTACAATAAGGACGGTTGAGCGGCGCGGGAAGTTTTTGCGTATTATGATGGAGGATCTGGTGCTTGTCTCCCATCTGCGAATGGAAGGCCGTTATGGCGTCTTTACGCAGGATGAGCCGATCGAGTCTCATACGCATGTTATTTTTCATTTCGATGATGGCACGGAATTGCGATATAAGGATGTGCGGCAGTTCGGGACGATGCATCTGTTCACGCCGGAGGAAGAGCTTGTGCTGCCGCCGCTGAACAAGCTGGGCATTGAACCGCTCGACGATGGATTCACTTTGAACGTGTTCAAGGAGAGGCTGGCCCGTCGAACGACGAGGATCAAGCCGCTCCTGCTGAATCAGGAATATGTTGTTGGACTGGGCAATATATATGTAGATGAAGCGTTATTCACGGCTGGCATTCATCCGGAGCGCACGGCGGATTCGCTGAAAAGGCCGGAGTGGGCGCGATTATACGAGGCTGTGCGCGCTACGCTCGCCAGAGCGGTAGAAGCAGGCGGTTCTTCTATCAAGTCGTATGTGAACGGCCAGGGCGAGATGGGAATGTTCCAGCATGAGCTTCTCGTATACGGACGGAAGAATGAGCCTTGCAGCCGCTGCGGCCGAGCCATTGAGAAGCTGGTTGTAGGTGGACGCGGGACGCATATTTGCACGAGCTGTCAGCCGCTGCCGAAGCAGCGCTCAGGTAACGCAGCTGAAATGAAGATGCACGATCGGGAGTAAGCCGCATATGATGTACCATTCATGGGCGAATGCACACCGCAGCTATCCATATTGGAACCGTGAGATGGATTGTATGACGGTTCAATAATGGCTTGCGTGTGAGCGGGTTTCGCCGTCATGGGAGGGACATTGGGTTGCTCACACAAGTTGCCTCATTGCTGCTGCTTGCATTCGCCGTCAGTCTGGACGGTCTTGGAGTCGGCGTCACCTATGGCCTGCGTCGTATTCGTATTCCGCTTCTGTCGGTCATTATTATTGTGCTTTGCTCTGGATTGGTCGTATGGATCTCGATGGGGATCGGTGCTGTGCTGGCTGATTACATGTCCCCGCAGATATCGAAGTGGATCGGCGCCGGTTTGCTTATTCTAATTGGCTGCTGGGCGTTGTATCAGCTGTGGAAGAGACGTTTTGACCGTTCGGAGGATAATGTCGAGGGGAATAATGATGGCCATGACCAGCCGAATGTGCCGAACACAGGTCTGGGCATACGGAGAACGGCGAAGACCATCCTGATCGTAGAGCTAAAGCGGCTTGGCCTCGTCATCCAGATTCTGCGCACACCGCAGATTGCTGACGTAGACCGTTCGGGAATTATTAGCGCGTCCGAGGCCGTATTGCTTGGTTTTGCATTATCACTGGACAGCTTGGGCGCAGGGCTGGGAGCGGCCATGATTGGCTTTTCGCCGCTGCTTACCTCTGCTGTTATCTCACTTGCGTGCGGCTTGTTCCTGCTCGGCGGGATGCAGCTGGGATTCCGGCTTGCGTCGATGAGGGGCATACGCACATTGTCTGTGCTGCCGGGTGTGATGCTTATTGTTATGGGTTTGATGAAGTTGATGTAGGAGTAGGTAGTACTAGGATAGGTCAGTAATGAGGTGAAGGAATGAAACTTGGTTTGACGGGCGGCATCGCTTGTGGCAAAAGTACGGTGTCGGCCATGCTCGTTCAGCGAGGAGCCAAGCTCATTGATGCGGACGCTGTCGCCAGGGAGGTCGTCCTTCCCGGCGAGCCGGCGCTGAACGACATTGTCGCTGCTTTTGGCGAGCAGGTTCTGAATGAGGATGGTACACTGGACAGGAAGAAGCTGGGCACAGTCGTGTTCGGCAATCGCGAGCAATTGGATAGACTGGAATCGATCCTGCATCCAGCGATTCGAAGCCGAATGTGGGACAAGATCAATAAATATGAGGCGGAAGATCCGAGCCAGCTGATCGTGGCCGATATTCCTTTGCTGTATGAGACGGGACAAGCTGGGCTGTATGACGACGTTATGGTTGTCTATGTGCCGAAGGCCGTTCAATTGGAGCGGCTCATGGCTAGAAGTGGTATGTCGGCTGAAGAAGCTGAGAAGCGGATTGCTCTACAGATGGATATTGAAGAGAAGAAACGACTTGCAGGAATTGTTATAGACAACAGCGGAACAATACAGGATACTAAGCGTCAAATTGATGGATTTTGGCGTAAGCAAGGGTTATCATGAGACGTCCGGCACGACGTTCGGCACGACGTTCGGCACGCAGGCGGGCGTTATTCTTCCTTATATTGCTCGTCCTTGTTGCTCTGCTCCTTGCAGTCCTGTTCTTGAAGCCGGATTGGATGGGCCGCTGGATGTATCCCATTCATTATAAGGAGGATATTCGGATCAGCGCAGAGAACTATGAGCTTGATCCGCTGCTCATAGCGGCTGTCATTCGAGTCGAGACGAATTATAGGCCTGAGGCGGTGTCAGGCAAGGGGGCAGTGGGCATCATGCAGCTCATGCCCGATACAGCGGAATGGATTATGAAGAAGGGCGGCTTTACTGCTGTTTCGCCCAAGATGCTGACTGCTCGCGCGGATATTAGCATTGAGCTGGGGTCCTGGTATCTGCGATCCTTACATAAGCAGTTCGACGGAAACCTGTATGCAGCGTTAGCCGCGTATAATGCAGGTCCGGGTACTGTAAAGCGGTGGATGAGCGAAGGCACTTGGGATGGCACATTCGAGACGGTGAAGGAAATACCGTACGGCGAGACGCGCCACTATGTACAACGAGTTATTTATTATTATAATAAGTATCAGAAGTATTACACGGAATTTTAATTTGCATCATAAGGAAGGAAGCCTTGGCCGACCACCTGTGAGGGCGATTGGCCAAAGCTTCCGTTATGAAGCCTTGTCATTATTTGAACTGTCCAGCAAGGGATTGCTCACCGATTTGTACCAGTTTACGAGTGATGTAACCCCCAAGGGAGCCAGCGTCACGCGTAGCCATGTTGCCATAGTAGCCATCTTGCGGGATGGCGATGCCCAGCTCTTGTGCGACCTCGTATTTCATTTGGTCGAGCGCTGCTGTAGCTTGTGGAACAACTAGTTGATTGCTGCTGCGATTTGAGCTCATTGTCTTTCACCTCCTTGCGGTTGGTAAAAGTATTATGTGCGAAAGCGGCAGTTTCATGACAGGGAACGTTTGGTAAAATGTAAATGGAGGATTATACGAACATGAAATGTCCATATTGCGATTACGCGGGGACGAAAGTGCTTGATTCCAGACCAGCGAATGAGAACAAATCGATACGCCGCAGACGGGAATGCGAGAAATGCACACGCCGATTCACTACCTTCGAAATGGTGGAGGAAACTCCGCTAATCGTTATTAAGAAGGATGGCAGCCGCGAGGAATTCAGCCGTGACAAAATGCTACGCGGACTTATTCGGGCTTGCGAGAAACGTCCCGTATCCGTCGAGCTTCTTGAGGTTATTGTCTCCGAGGTAGAGAAGGAAATTCGTACGACAGCGAACGCTGAGGTCGAGAGCCGCGCAATCGGCGAGATCGTTATGGAACAGCTCTATCCGATTGACGAGGTAGCATACGTTCGTTTCGCATCCGTATACCGCCAATTCAAGGATATCGACATGTTTATGAAGGAACTGAACAATCTGCTCTCCAAGCATCCGCTCGGAATCAACAAGAAGGATTGACAGCTCAGCTCTCCCTATGGTACGATCTTACTTGTCGTCACTAATCATGGGGCCTTAGCTCAGCTGGGAGAGCGCATCGCTGGCAGCGATGAGGTCAGGGGTTCGATCCCCCTAGGCTCCATACAAAAAGAACGTCACCACATTACGTGGTGGCGTTTTTTGTATGGATTGCCTAGGGGATATGAACCCCTATGGGTTCGCCCGCGCGGACGGAGTGGATGAATCGGCTTCGAAGGAAGACTTCAAATGGAGGAGCACGGCGTCTGAAACTACCGCTGGGATCTACTTCGGCGAATAGGCTTCTGCGAACATTTAATCAGGTTTCATACATCCCATGATGGGAAGACGAGCATGCGCGAAGTCGGATCTTCTAGGCTCCATACAAAAGAAACGTCACTACATTACGTGGTGGCGATTTTTGTATGGATTGCCTAGGGGAGATGAACCCCTATGGGTTCGCCCGCGCGGACGGAGTGGATGAAATGGCTTCGAAGAAAGACTTCAAATGGAGGAGCACGGCGTCTGAAACTACCGCTGGGATCTACTTCGGCGAATAGGCTTCTGCGAACATTTAATCAGGTTTCATACATCCCATGATGGGAAGACGAGCTTGTGCGAAGTCGGATCTTCTAGCTCCACCAAACTTACAAACAACGGTAGAGATGCCGTATTTATTGTTTAGTACGTTTAATTAAAAGCTGACAAATTTCGAGAAAAACCTTACAATTTATAGTAAAAACAAGTTGAAGGGGTTAGTAATTTGACAACTGGCAATGATAATTCTGCACTTGATAAAGTTATAGAACAATTAAAAGCTTCTGTGAATTTGATGGATGAAAAGAATCAATTACTTATGATTTCATGGCTAAGTTGTTACTCGGAGTATTTGAAACGGGAAGTAAGTTTCGACCCATTAACTGAAACGTTAAAATATGTGGCCGGGACAGTTTTATCAATAGAGTTGGGGTATAACCCAGGTTCAGAATTAGGAGGAAGCCATTACGCTGTAGTTATTGAAGATAATGCTAAAATTTCTCATACAGTTATGGTGGTTCCCTTAGGTTCTGAGAGAGCCAACAAAAAAGTGAATTGGAACGATGTTGATTTGGATGAGATACCTGAGATTAATGATCTTAGTGGATATCCGAAAGGCACAAAAAGTATTGCAAAAGTGAGTCAAATGAGAGCTGTCAGTAAATTAAGGATAAAGGCTCCTCTCAAGTCTAATGATCAAGTAATTATCATTCCTTCTCCAAAGTTACGCATGCTTTATGCAAAAATAAATCAGCGTTTTACCACTAAAGGATTAAATAGGTCTAGGTCTTAAAACATAAGATGAATTCACTGTGAAATTCACTGTTGCAAATCTGTGACACGTAGCATATACTGTGAATATCGATGTTTTACAACTCAGGTTCTCTTGAAGAGCCCATTGCAACAAATGCAATTTTATACTCAGGCTTCTGTGGGAAGCCCAAAAAAAGCCATCAGAGTACTCTGATGGCTTTTTTAATTAGAAGGCAAATTTGAATGCCAAAGGGGCATTTCAACTGGCGGCTCTGTCCTGCCGTCGCAGCTGCTCCCAGGCATTCTGGAATTGTATAGCATTGCCCAATGACCATCCGTGAGAGAGCGCATCGTTAACTGCGATGAAGTCACTCACCCGCTGTGTGTCCCCGTCCTGTTGGCTGAATGAAATGACGGTATTCAACCCGTTATGATATGATCATTTCGACATAGGCCTATTCAGTTCACTTCGGGAAAGGGTGAGTGATCATATTCACTTCAATTATTTCTACCAAACTTAACATCCCTCCAACCCAGCCTAAAATAATTTTTCGGACGCAATTGATAGCGCGGCTTAATGAAGGCTTATACCGTAAATTGACCTTGATATCGGCATCCGCTGGCTATGGCAAAACCACGCTGGCAAGCCAATGGTTATCCGGCTGTGATCGCAGGTCTGCATGGTTGTCGCTGGATGAAGGGGATAATGACCCCAACCGCTTTATAACCTATCTATTCGCGGCGCTGCATACAATTTCGGAGAATCTTGTGCGTGATGCTTCGATTTTGCTTCAATCCCCTCAGCGGCCGCCGATTGAATCCATCTTAGCAACACTAATAAACGATCTGGTGAAATTCTCTGAACCCTTCATCATCGTCCTTGACGATTACCATCTGATAGATGCAACATCAGTTCACGAAACGGTGGCCTTTCTGCTGGAGCACTTGCCGCCACACGTCCATATTGTTCTCCTGACACGCAGGGAACCTGATTTAGTTTTGTCCCGCTATCGGGTAAGGAATCAAGTAACTGAGCTTGGCGTCGCGGATTTGAAGTTTAATTATGCGGAGACTGCCGCATTTCTTCACGATGTGATGGATGTCAAATTGACCGTGGAAGCAGTGTCGTCGCTGGAGACCCGTACCGAAGGATGGGTTGCCGGTCTGCAAATAGCTGCCGTTTCTTTACACGGACACCCGGAAGCCGATGCCTTCGTGAAGTCGTTTTCTGGCAATCAGCGCTTATTGATGGATTATCTGATTGAAGAAGTGTTGCACAATCAGTCGGAAGCGTTGCAACAATTTTTACTCTACACGTCCATACTTGATCGGTTCTGCGGGCCTCTTTGTGATGCGTTGCTGCTTGATGCTTCGACTATTCCCTCAGATCAAGTTCTCGCATCTCTCGAACGCGCCAATCTATTTATTGTACCGCTTGACCGAGAACAACGCTGGTATCGGTATCACCATCTTTTTGCCGAATTGTTGCGCCAACGATTGCAGAAATATATTTCTGCTAGTAAGCTGGTGAGCGTGGATCAACTACATCAACGTGCCAGTGTATGGTATGAAAATAATGGCTTGACGTTGGAGGCTTTTCGCCATGCAGTTGCTGCGAACAATATCGAAAGTGCCGCCCGGCTTGTTGAAGGTGGAGGGATGCCCTTGCATCTTCAAGGTGAGGTTGCGCCTGTGTTGAACTGGTTGGAGACTCTCTCCAAAGCTGAGCTGGATGCGAAACCTGCGCTATGGGTGATATACGGCTCGGCCTTATTGATGGCAGGTAAGCCTACCGAAATCGAACCGAAATTGCTGGCAGCAGAAGCAGCCATGCAGCACTTGCAAGCAGATGCCAAAGGAAGTGACTACATCGGTTTAATTGCTGCTACTCGGGCCGCAATAGCTGCAATTGCGATAGGGGGACAACCGTCCGTTGCCGAGCACAAGCTGCAAACCGCCGAAGATGCGCTGCAGCTGTCAGAGGTGGGGGATAAAACAAATGATCTTGTGGGCCAAATCCTCCCAAGACATGCCGGTACGGCACTAGATTTGCAACAGGTGGATAACGTCATTGCACAATCGCGACGTGCTTTGGAATATCTTAATCCTCAATCCCTTCCAGTCCGGATTACAGCTTTATGGTTGTTGGGAGTTGCTTGCCAGCTGCGTGGAGATCGTGCTGAAGCAAGAGAAGCTTATACCGAAGTGCTGTCAATAAGCCGGAAGCTGGGCAGCAATGTGATTTCAATTATGGCGATCGTTGGTCAAGGCAACCTGTTCGAGGGTGATAACCGGTTATTCGAGGCGGAGGAACGTTACCGGAGCGCTCTGTATTTGAGCGGCGATCTGCCGCTGGCGGCTGTTTGCGAAGCACATATGGGTTTGGCTCGTATTTGCTATGAATGGAACGATCTTCAGAATGCCCTGCAGCATGTGCAGAAGTGTAGCCAAATGGCCAGGCAAGTGAACAGCAAAGACATGCTTGTAACCTGCGAGATCTATCTCGCCAGATTGAAGCTTGCCCAGCTTGATTGGGTTAACGCAGCTGTCATTCTAGCAGATACGAAACAATATGTCAGCGAAAATAGCCTGTTAAATCGTTTGCCTGATATCGCTGAACTTCAGGTGCTGGCAAAGCTCTGCCTTGGAGAATTAAAAGAAGCGAAGTATTTGGCGGAAATCCACCAGCTCCCGCTAAGTCTGACTCGTGTTCACCTGGCAAATGGTCATACAGCTTCAGCATTGTCTGAGCTGATCCCTTTTCGCGAGCAGGCAGAGGTAAAAGGTTGGCAGGATGAGCTTCTGAAAGCAATGGTTCTGCACGCGGTAGTGATGCATGCTCATGGGGAGGAGGAGCAGGCTGTTCAGCTGTTGCTTAAAGCGCTGGAGCTTGCTGAGCCAGGCGGGTTCATGCGTATCTTCATCGGTGAAGGGCAGACGATCGTCCTGTTATTGTCGGCAGCAGCAGCTCACGGGAGATGGACAGACTATATCCAAAAGCTGTTAGCTGCTTGTGAAGCGGAAAGCAATAGGAACTCAGACAAGCCTATTGTGCAGATAGAGCCATTAACCCAGCGAGAATTAGAAGTACTGAAGCTGATTACCGAAGGGCTATCGAATCGCCAGATAGGAGAGCGGCTTTTTCTAGCTTTAGATACGGTTAAAGGACATAATCGCAGAATATTTGAGAAGCTGCAGGTGCAGCGACGTACAGAGGCTATTGCACTCGCTCGAAAGTTAGGTTGGATCGAATAGCTCCCTGCTGAATGACGGTATAAGTGTAGCCCCATCTTTCTGTAAGATGGGGTTTTTTGATGTCATTAGAAAAACACTGCTATCCACACTTAAGTGTCTACACGTTCATTTCCGCTGTAGGTATACTGCAAATAAAAGAATGTAAATCAAAAAGGAGATAGGCGATGACAATTAACAAACGTACGGAAAGAACGGTAGCCGTATTATTCCTTTTGGCGACGGTTGCGTTTATGACTGGAAGCGGGCTTATAGACTCTGTGCTTAACCAACCGGACTATCTATCGCATCTCTATCCGAACAGGATGAAAGTGACGATTGGTCTGTTTCTGGAGCTGCTTAACTCCGCAGCAGTGGTCGGTATTGCGATTCTAATGCTTCCGATTCTGAAACAACATAATCAGCCAATTGCTTATGGCTACCTTAGCTCAAGAATCATAGAATCCGTGCTGCTTATTGGAGGAACCATCTGTCCAATACTACTCGTTGCTTTAAGTAAACAATATATCTCCGATGGGGGCGCAGCAAATTCACACTTCCCAATAATAGGTGATTTGATTTTAGTTGCACAAAATAATGCTTTTGAGCTGGCGATGATTGCTCTTAGCTTGGGCAGTTTGATGTTCTGTTATTTGTTATACCGCACGAGGCTGATTCCACGGACATTGTCTTTGTTGGGGCTTGTCGGATATATGGCTTTGCTCTTCAGCAGTTGTTTATCCATTATCGGACTTGACCCTGGCATGCTTCTGTTTATACCAGGAGGGCTGTTTGAGCTTATTTTTCCGATATGGCTGATTGTCAAAGGATTCGTACCGCGAAGTGATGGCAGTAATTAATCGGACACTGATTTCAACAAGACCATTGGAGAAGCTCCGCCAAATCCAGCATAATAATTGCTTTACAAGGCAGCTGATCGTGTTATATTATTTAATAGGACACCTAATGGTGTCGCATTCAATAATATAATGAAAGAGGGATCGCATGTTTATACTATCTATCGTTCTTCAAAGCTGGCTGCTCTTCTCCATGGCTTTCTTTGGCGGAAGCAAAATTGCAGGAGCCCAGCATCAGGTCGAGCTGTTTGATTCGATTAAGCTTCCTCAATGGTTTCGCGTCATTACGGGGTACGTTCAAATTGTTGGATGCATAGGACTCATTATCGGCTACTGGTATCCGGGGATTGCTGCATGGACCGGAATCGGAATTGGCATTATGATGCTAGTGGCGTGTCTCTCGCATATCAGAGTCCAACATCCGTTTGGAAAAATGTTCCCAGCCCTCTTGAATCTTGTAATCGCTGTTGCAATCGTATTATTAAATACAGATGAGCTGTCCCATCCTTTCGGCTAAGCTCAGCTCCAATGGGGGAGGTGCGAGCTTGCGCGAGTCGTATCTCCCTCCTGAAGGGACTATTTTCCGAGAAATTGTATAAAATGCCCTATATGTTCTCTCTACGAATTCTCTCTACGAATCCTCGATCTGCCCGGTAAAGCCCAGTTCTCCGTCAAGAAGTAAATAAGAGCTAAGAGCGGCAGAACGGTGCCAATAAGCGATGCTAGCATCCAGCCTCCCTGTGTATACATCCATCCACCTAAAGATGAGCCGATAGCCCCTCCTATAAAGAACATCGCCATGAAGAGCCCGTTCAGGCGTCCTCTGGCTTCACTCCCTAGTGAATAAATGGCCCGTTGGCTAATGACAAGATTTCCCGAAACGCTCATATCAAGTGTAATTGCAGTTATGAAGAGAAGGATCAGAGCGGGAGCAGAATGGCTATGGAACAAATGAATGAGTCCAAAAGACAAGACCGCCACAATTATAGCAAGCCCCGTCAACCTATTGCTCCAGCCTTTATCCGCATATCTTCCGGCAATCGGCGCAGCGACCGCGCCGTCCACACCAACAAGCGCAAACCATGCAATTCCGCTCTGGGACATTCCGTAAGCATCAGCCAAATGCAGGGGAACGACGGTCCAGAATAAGCTGAAGGCTCCAAATAAAAACGCTTGGTACAAGGCGCGACGTCGCAATACCGGCGTATGCCTGAATAAAGTGCCTAGCGAGAGTAGAAGTTGTCTATAGCGCACCGCAGGTGAGGGCTTCCGCACGGGAAGAACTCGCCAAAGCAGAATAGTCAACAGAGCCGTAACAATTGCAGATAGAACAAATATAGATCTCCAATCCCACAGACTGGCTGTAAAGCTTGCTAACGGCCGAGCTAACATGATTCCCAGCAACAGACCGCTCATTACACTGCCGACCACGCGGCCGCGCTGATCCTTGGATGCTAAAGAGGCAGCGAGGGGCACAAGAATTTGCGCCACAACTGATCCGGTTCCAATGAATAAGGATGCGATTAAAAATAATGGCGCATAAGGGGCGAACGCTGCTGTTAGCAGTGCTCCAACTGCAACTGTAAGCATAATAACGGTGAGGCGCCGATTTTCAACAATGTCGCTTAGCGGCACAATGAACAGCAGCCCAACTACATATCCGATCTGAGTAACCGTCACAATGAGTCCGGCTGTTGCAGAAGAAAGGCCAATTGCATCTCGAATCGGTCCTACCAATGTTTGAGCATAATAAAGATTGGCAACGATAAGTCCGCATGCGGCTGCGAGCAGCACCATCATCCAACGTGAAATACGACGGTCTTGATTACTTTGTTCATTGTGCATAATTACCCTCCTCAATTAAATACTCAACGTATAGTTTAATAATTTATGATTCAATCATATACTGAACGTATGGTTTTGTAAATAGCCTTTTCTAAAGTCGACTTATTTTGTATACTAAACGTATTGTTTATTTAGTGCTTCAGCAGGGCTGAGACTAAGGAGGATTCGTGTGCAGGGAAAAAGAGGGCGACCACGCAATGTGGAAACGCAAAACATCATCCTTTCCGTTTCTTATGAATTATTGTTGGAAATCGGATTCGGAGCCGTTACAGTTGAAAAAATCGCAGATCGTTCCAAGGTAAGCAAAGCGACGATCTATAAATGGTGGCCTAACAAAGCTGCAGTTGTGATGGACGGTTTTCTATCCGCTGCGACAATTAGATTGCCTGTGCCCGATACAGGTGCAGTGTTCCAGGATATTCTTGAACACGCCACGAATATGGCCCGGTTTATGGTAAGTCGTGAAGGCTTGATTTTTCTGGAGATTATCGGGGAAGGACAGGTTGATCCGGCTTTGGCTGAGGTCTACCGGACGCGCTATATACAGCCTCGCAGGCTGGAGGTTCATGGTATTATGAGTCGAGGAATGCAACGCGGCGAATTGAAGGAGAATCTCGATATCGCATTATGCACGGATCTTATATACGGGCCGATATTCTACCGCTTGTTAGTATCGGGTGATCCCATTGACGATGACTATGTCAAGCGGCTTGTAACCCATGTCTTTGATGGCATCCGATAGACTTCTTTGAAACTGCCGCTGCGATCCATTACGTCGATTAGGCTTCTGCGACGAGCATCATGCGAGTTATGTTCCGCCAGGCTCCACCAATATAACAAATGACCACGTCCATATAGACGTGGTTTTCTGTTGTGCGACTTCCCGCATCGGTCATGGCGTGCTGTTAGGTTTGAACCTCGACCGTGGTCTAGCTGAGGTGAAGTCCGCAGATGGATGCATTTGCGGTCATTATGGCTCTGCCGACAGGCGGCTATATGTATGGAATGGTTGTAAAGGCGCTGTCGAGCTCCCATCAGCAAATCCCGGATCCACAATGAATATGATCGAATCATTAAAAAGTGTAGAATGACCTCCTACTAAATTTTATGAACGAATCAGGAAGCCTAGACGAACGAGGTGAAGACGCCCTAATACCATAGTATAAGGGCGTCCATCGATGAAAGGAGAATAACGATTGCTTACTGTTTATGGGAAAGCCATGCCGCAAGCTCCTCAGTCTGCGAGAGAACTGCGATGGGATCATAGTACCAGGAGCGCTCTTCCTTCCACACATACATACGATCATTTTTGACGGCATCTAATGTATTCCAGAGTGGATCCCTCTTGTAATCTTCAAGCGTCCGTGAGTTTGAAGTTAGTATGATGTAATCACCTGCGTATTCTGCCAGCATTTCTTTTGATAGCTCCACATATTGTTTTTCCATAATTTCAGCTGAGATGCTTGAAGGCGGCTTGCGTCCTAGTGCCTGATAAATAGGCTGACCGCCCCGGCCAAAATTATCTCCATAGACATAGACGGCTTTTTCGACATCTTCGAAGATAGTAAAGGTAGCCTCAGGTGGAATCGCTTGATCTACTTGAGCTTTTGCCTTAGCTAGTCTTTCATCAAATGCTGCAAGCCAAGCCTCAGCCTCTTGTTCCCGGCCAAGCAGTTTGCCAAAGTAGGTCAATTCTTCCCGGGCGTTTTTCAACTCGCCATAAGGGATAGAGACAGTTGGAGCTGTTTTGGACAGATTCTCATATTTGGCTGGATCATTCTCCGCTGTGATGATTAGATCCGGCTCTAAATTAAGGACCATTTCTAGAGAAACGTTGCCATAGTCGCCGATATCCGCAACCCCTTCAAGCGCTTCGGCAAAATAGACATTTTTCAAATGCAGACCAGGTGTACCGATAGGCTTAACCCCCAGCGCAATCAATGAGCCTAGATAGTCATCTGTTACAATGCGCATCGGCTTGACAGGGATTTCAATGTCGCCATTCAGGGTAGTTACGATTTTAGTCGTTGCCGCTGTCGATACATCTTCAGAAGTATCCGACGAATCGGCTGTAGTTGAAGCAGTCGGCGAAACGGAATTGTCATTTGTTGCCTTTGAATCATTGTTTCCGCAAGCTGCTAGAAGCAGCACAATCAAGAGCAAAGCAAGCCCTGCATAAGAAAGATTCCATTTCCTTTGTTTCATCTGCATATATCCTCTCAATGTTTAATAATGAAAATGATAATCATCCTCACTTGATAACTGTAAGCTTGTATGCTTCCAATCGCCATGTCACAAAATGATATGACAGGATGGCATTTTATGATGCAAGGTTGGCTACTAATAGTTTCAGCTGTTGCAGGGTGGAATGAGGATCAAATCCATAGAAGAGATCGGCATGGTTCAGAATCACAACCCGGTGCTGCTTAACGGCCTCCATCGCAAGCCAGTCTGGTGAATGAAATAATCGTTCTGTCCGCGGGGAATGTGGCAGATCCAAGAGAACGATATAATCTGCGGGATAATTGCAAATCTGCTCCAGAGTGACTTGGAAATAACCGGCTGTATATATGCCTTCTTTGATTATTGCGTCAGGTATATCAAAACCAAGATCATCATACAGCACATGTCCACCCCGACCATAACGATTGCCAAACGTATAGGCTTCATTCTCTTGTAGTTCCCATATAATAAGGCTTCCACGACCGCCCAGTACTTTATCCAGCTGAATATTGGCAAGCTTGACTTGCATGTTATACTGCTCAAGCAGATTCTCTGCCTGCTGCTGCTTCCCGGCTACTTCCGCAATTTGACGAAACTGCTCACGCCAATCGAGCTTCATAAACGGCAGGGCGACTACGGGGGCAATGCTTCTCAGCTTCATGTCCTCGGACAATTTCTCGTAACCAATGATAACATCCGGCATCAGAGTCTGTACCTGTTCATAACAACCGTAGTTTCCATCCCACCTAAGCTCTTGTTCCTGATCGTTAGGAGCACTTGGATATTGGGCTTGCACATATGCGGAGTAGGCACCCATAATCGGTTCGGTTTGTAAGGTAAGCAACATCGCGGTATGGTTGTAGTTTGTCGATAGAATGCGTTTTGGCTTGTGAAGGAATGTCGTAGGAGCGATGCCAACCACTTGCTTAAATTTGCGGCTTAAGTAATAGCCGTCCTTGTAACCGACCTCTTGAGCTAGATCATGCAAGTTATTGGGAGTGCCTGTTAAAAGCTGTTGCTGCACATCTCTTATGCGCAGCGTGTTCATATAAGAGCTGAAGGTGCTGCCAATCTGCTTATGAAAAGTCCGAGAGAAATGCTCCGGGCTAATGCTTCCCAGCGCGGCAAGCTGCTCTCGTGTAAGCTCTTCCCGATAATGCAAATGGATATGGTTTAGCACGCTATGCAGCCAATCACTTCCCTGATAGATGGCTTTCTCCGATTCAAGCTGGATCTGTTCGATAAGTTCTAGAAATAGCCGCTGAGCTTGAAAGGGGTGCTTGGATCTCGACTGCCACGCTGTATACAACTCCAGAGCCAGCATAGCTGCACGATAAGAGCAGGAAAAGGGCAGCATACTACATGGCAGCGGCCTTGGGGCAGAGTGATTCAGTGTTGTATACGTGTATTCGATAAGGAATGCTCGTTGAGCCTGCGCCTCTATTAATTGAAGACTGAAGTCTTTATCGCATAACAACACCGAACGGCCTTGTAAAGACTGCTCGAACCCATTCACAACAAGTCGGATGCTGCCATCCATAATGACCAGCAAAAAAGGATAGTCACGGGTTGTTATAGGACCTCCAATAGAAAGGGCATCCAGTAAATTATGAATTTCAACAGGGAAATAATACGTATTGTCAGGCATCCCTGCTAGCTGCCTGCTGTTATTATTGTACATGAGGACACCTCTATCGTTCGATGTAATTGATAATGATTCTCAATATAAATTATAATCGATGCTTGATCTATATTCAAGCTAGGCTAAGAATGACTGCGATTGAACATCCGTTTTGTCCTCGTTGTGTTGCAGAGTGACAGTTTGTTTGGTGCACACTCTGCCAGCCATTAAGATTGAATTGACTTTCGACATATAGATGTCTAAAATTTTAATGGAATAATATTCACAATGAACAAAAAAATGAAATGGGGTTGGGCATGAAGGCAGAGCACAAACAAACTGCAGTACTGAACCTAGCATTACGCGGACTCATCGTCATCATCGGCGGATTTATTACCGCCTACGGACTTGAATCCGTATTAATACCGAACAACGTATCCGATGGTGGCGTGACGGGATTAAGCATCGTAGGGTCAAATCTTTTCGGGCTGCCATTGGGACTTCTGATCGCGATTCTTAATTTACCGTTCGTATATTTAGGATATAAGCAGATTGGAAAAAGCTTTGCGGTGTATTCCGTACTCGGCATAGCTTCGCTGGCCGTCGGGACCATCGTTATGCATCATATTACGCCGATCATCGAAGGCGATACGCTGCTCGTTACCGTAGTCGGAGGCATCATTATCGGATTGGGAATGGGACTCGCCCTGCGGAACGGAGGCGCGCTGGACGGGATTGATATGCTGGCAGTATTGCTTTCCCGGAAGCTGCCTTTCGGAACAAGCGATCTGATCCTGTTCTTGAACGTATTCGTATTCATCGTCGTTTCGGCTGTATTCGGGCTGAAAGGGGCCATATTGTCGGGAATTGCCTATTTTATAGCTTCGAAAGTGATACATATCGTTGAGGAAGGCTTGAGCGGAGCTAAATCGTTCAAAATCATAACCAAGTATCCTGATATCATGATTGAAAGCATTCGCATTCGATTGGGTCGCGGTGCTACGTATAGTACGGTGCAAGGCGGATATACGAATGAGCATTTCAAAGAAATCACATGCGTCATTAACCGATTGGAAGAACGGAAGATGAAGGAAATTATTAATGAAATTGACGAGGATGCTTTTATAATGGTATTCGAAGTGGCAGAAGTAAAAGGTGGAAGCTTTAAGAAGAAGGATATTCATTAAGAGTCACGGCGGCTTTGAATTCAGCCCCATAAGAGATGCAAAGGAACCTTCAATCCCACTATCTAAGTGGAGCTGAAGGTTCCTTTTTTGATCGAATATCACTTGCATAGCGCGAGCTGATCGTGGCAAGAATTCAATAAACTTCCTTCAATAGCTCATAAACCTCTTCGATCGTGAGACCAAAGGATTTGTAATACGAGGTGTCGGTGGCCATCTGCTGCAAGATCATTTCATTGCGTTTTTGAAGCATCTCGCGTGGCGAGAGCTCGGATATGAAACATCCTTTGCCGGTTACGGTGTAAATCAGACCGAGCCGTTCGAGCTCTTCCCACGCTTTTTTTACGGTAATGATACTAACACGAAGCTCCGTGGCCGCTTGTCGTATCGGTGGCAAGCTATACCCGTTTTCTAGCTCACCCTTGAGAATTTGTGCGCTGATTTGTTCAAAAAGCTGCTGGTAAATCGGTTTATCAGAGGTGTTCGAAATCGCAATGTTCATTATATTTCCACTTTCTCAAACCGTTTGATGGCAATATGATAAGCGATAATCGTAAATATCGCAAATATCCCGATGCCCATGATCAGAATCGATAAGTGGGTTCCCAAACGATCAGTACCCGTTCCTTTGAACAGATCATACACGTACGAATTCTGTATGCCGAGCCATTCTGCGCCTCCAGCAAACAGCATCACAGCTGTAATGGATGCAACCGTTGCTGCGCCGTATTTAAACGCTGTTTTATAATACATGGATATAAGGATAATGTTGAAGATCGCAAGCATGACGAAACATAGTCCCCAGAAACCTAAGGTTGGTTTGAAGAAATAGTAGGTCAGATCCGGATACAAGCGAATAGTAATCATGCCATACAGCATTGCGACAACGATATGGATGAGTTCCAGGATTACAATAACGGATACCTTCGCTTTTACAATATCCCTTTTGGTTACCGGCAGCATGCCTGTAAATATCAAATCATTCTGAGATTTATACCCTGCAAACATATTCGGTACCGTGAGAAAACAGAAGTAAAGGACGACAAGGAAATATAACCATCCGGGGATGAGCATTAACGCGCCTGTCAAAAACGGCAGGATATAAAAGAAAGGACTTACGCCCAGCTTTAATTCTTTCATTAGCAGGTTATACATGCGAATCCTCCTTTTTCGAGAAATAGATCATAATCTCCTCAAGATTAGGCAGGGTTGACTTGATATCCAAGGATGGATCAAGGTCAATGGTATGGATTAAGCCCGTAAAGCCAAATGAATTCTTTTTGTAGGCAATTAACTGGTCCTTGATGGAATCCAGTTGCTCTAATTTCCCGTTGATCAGGCGATAGGTATCTATAAAGTCTTCTTTCTCAGAGCTGTTAATTATTTGCCCGTTATCGATAAACGTAATATAATCCGCGCATTTCTCCAAGTCGGTTGTAATATGAGTCGAGAACAGGATGCTGATCTCCCCATCCTCCACCAGCTCCTGAAAAATATCCAACAGATTGTCTCTTGCAACCGGATCAAGTCCGCTTGTAGGCTCATCCAGAATAAGAAGCTTTGCGCCGTGCGATAAAGCAAGAGCCAAGCTGTATTTCACTTTCATTCCGGTTGACAATTCAGCTATTTTTTTATTCTCATTCAAATTAAATCTCCGCAGGTAATTGTGATAAGCTTCATCATCCCAGTTGCGATAAAAACTTTTGATTACGTTCGTTAACGTTTTGATTTTGTTGCGCGTATAGAAATGGATGTCTCCGAATGTAAAGCCAATTTCCTGCTTCAACTCGATTTCGTGCTTCTTCATTTCCTTGCCCAAAATATGGATCTCGCCGCTATCTATACGAGTCAAATTCAAAATGGATTTGATTGTAGTTGTTTTTCCCGCACCGTTGGCTCCGATAAATCCCATAATATAACCCTTTTTCATTTGGAAAGATACGTTCTTTAATTGAAAATGCTCGTATTTTTTATTTAGATTTTTAATATCCAATGCCAGCATAGCGTGCCCTCCATTCCAAAATTGTGTATATCGTGCATGCACAATATATCATTGGGACAATTGTTAAGTCAATGGTTTTTAGCAATTTGGGAAGTGAAAATTGACGGGGGAGCGTTGACTGAAACATCAGTACCTATTTTCTGGTAAAATAGATTTCATGTCAGATGCTGAACTGGAGGGGACCCAATGATTTACCTGCGGAGCTTTATGCTTTCTTCCTATATAGATCGCAATCCGAATATTTATCCGGATCATGTATTCAAGCACATTGCAGGAGAGACGCTGTTCTTGAATCGAATCACCGTATTATATGGCAGCAACGGCTCGGGCAAATCCACCCTGCTGAATCTGATCGCCAATAAATTGGGCATGCTTGGCTCTGAGAAAATGGCGAGTTTTGAGTACAGCGAGTACGTGCGGCGTTTTCTCGATTGGAGTCGTTACCAGTTGGGAAGCGACAGGCATGAGGAGGAGATTAGGCAGTTGCCTGAAGGCAGCCGATATATTAAGTCAGAGGATATTTTGTACGAGATCAAGAAGATCCAGCAAGAGGCTGTACTTCGCGAGGGGATATTGTATGAGCAGAGAAGCAAGGGAATGACACAAGAACAGGTGTCGCAATACGCAAGCTCACATGAGTTTAAGAAGAAGATGGGCATTATTCAATATTCACAAGAGAAATATTCCAATGGAGAAACCTCCATACAATTTTTTGAGGAGTACCTTCTTCCAGGCAAGCTGTATTTGCTGGATGAGCCTGAAACCTCGCTATCTCCAGCCAATCAAATCAGGTTGGCCGAGCAGATTAACGAACTGGCACGATTTTTTGACAGTCAGTTCATTATTGCCTCACATTCCCCTATTATGCTGGGTACTTTGCAGGCCAAAATCTATAATCTGGATAGAAGCCCGCTGCAAACAGCAGAATGGTATGAACTGGATAATGTACGGTTTTTCTATCAGTTTTTTCATAAGCACAAATCGTTGTTCGAGTGACCTACAAGTATTAAATTGAACAAGCCGATCCACTGAACCTGGAGGATTCCGTGCCCCTAATAACGCAGTATAATATCTTCAGCAAAGAAACATCTCCTAGTTTTTTTCGAAGCATTGGAGTACCTTCGTGACAAAGGCCCATTCCGTTGGGGCTAACAGTGCAGCGATAGCTCGGAGATGTTGATCAACAGAAAACTTTGGATAATGAGTTGATTGCAGGAGTGAAAGAGTTTTTCAAAATATTGTTATTTTTGGTTTATGAGTTGGAGGAAAAAAACAAGGTTTGTTAGAGTCATTTCGAACAGCATCGAATGTAATAAATAAAGAATAATTTAGGCTGCCCCAGGAGAGGGCAGTTTCAGCCAAACCGCATTCATGCTTTGGGCTGAGCCCTCGTTCACGAGACTAGATGTTGCAGGCAACCTCTAAATTCGTTTCGTTGCCGAAGCTCCCGCCGCGGTGAACCGTACCATAAGCAACGGCGAAATGAATCACTCCTTTTACAATTGTTATGGTACATTTGTATGCAATAAGACTTATAACGAAATTAAGTTATTGATATATCGCGCCAAGGACATATTATGAAACAATGCTTTAATAAAGGAGTTGTGTCAAATGAATAAGTATAAAAGTACAGAAATGAAACGTTCTTCTAAAGCAGAAAACATTCTACCACAGATCAATAGTAAAACTAAGCTAGGCGACTTACGAAAAATCGCGAAGGATATTAAAATAGATCACGAACTAGCTATGGAGCTTTGGTCAACCGAAGAGTTTTTGCCCAGACTATTGGCAATCTTAATTATGGACAAAAAACTTCTTTCAGAAGATGTTCTAAATGGGCTTGATAAGGATATGCAGATTCACACATTCGATGAGCGAAATAACTTAATGGATTGGTTAATGGCTAATCAGCTCACCAAAGACAAGAAGAACATTGCATTGATGGAGTTATGGGGAAATAGTCCATCTGCTCTTCAAAGGCGAGCCTTCTGGTATTATAAAGGGCGATTGAGATGGACAGGGCAAACACCGCCTGATAACACCGAAGACTTACTATCTGCAATTGAAGCTAATATTACGCAGGAAGAACCGGAAGTTCAATGGGCTATGAATTTCACCGCAGGCTGGATAGGCGTTTATGATCAAAAGAATCGAGCACGTTGTATTAAACTTGGTGAGAAAACGGGTCTTTATAAAGATGAAATGGTATCAAAGGGCTGTACTCCCAATTATTTGCCGGAGTTCATTGCGATTGAAGTTAACAAACGAAATAAGAATTAGTTACCCCTGAAAAATTCATTAGTGTTTAGTGTTTGATGTAAAAATAAAGGAATTTAAAGCCTTAATATGGACAAAGGATCTGAAGGTAAGCTTCCAGATCCTTTTTGCTTAAAGAATTTCGCCTCTAGAATGATACGGTGAACCATATCATAAGTGACGCCGAAGTAAGTGTTTCGAGACCCTAAGACAACAAGTTTTTGGGTTCTTTCTTTTGAGAAAAATCGGCAAAAAGACGACCATTTATAAACCAACCCAGTACCAAAACAAGTATGGTGAGAATAAATTCAATCCAAAAAACCGTTTGCAAACCGGCAACGATGCTTTGTGTTTTATCTTGAAACGCTGCGGGATCGAGCGAATGGTGAAGATAACGACTGGTCCCAGACGACATGATGCCGACGAACAAAGCGATGCCAATTCCCCCGGCAATCTGTTGGAGCGTATTGTATATGGCCGTGCCATGGGGGACCAGGTGAAGCGAAAGTTGATTCATTCCTGCTGTCTGAGCCGGCATGACGACAAATGATATGCCTAAGAATAAGAGGACATGATTGAACAGAACGGAGCCTTGGGTTGTATCGCTGTCGATACCTGCAAACAGCCACAGCGATAGGGCGATCATGACCAGTCCGGGCATTATAACGAATCTCGGCCCGAATTTATCGAATAATTTTCCTGTCACAGGCATCATCATTGCGTTTAAAATGCAGCCTGGCATCAGAAGTAAACCTGTCGCGAATGCTGTCAACTGCATCACATCCTGCATATAGATCGGCAGCAATGTCGTGGTGGCGAATAAAACCATCATCAACACTACTATCAATACCGCTACCAAAGAATAAGCGGGATACCGGAATACGGAAAGATCAATCAAAGGCTCTTTAATCTTGAGCTGCCGCCAAATAAGCAAGAGCAAGAAGAAGCCGCCTATGGCAATCAAACTGTAACTACCAGGACCAGCCCAGACACCAGTCTGGCTGAAGCCGTAGGTGACACAACCAAACCCGACGGTTGACATAACAATGGATAAAAGATCGACCCTTGGCTTGGTTATTTCTGTAACATTCTTTAAGTAAATGAACGCATAAATAATCGAAAACAATGCGACAGGAATCACCATGTAGAACAGCCAGCGCCAGTGTAAGGTATCGATAACCAACCCCGACAAAGCTGGCCCGATGACAGGGGCGACCATGATGACAAGCCCCATGAGACCCATGGCGGCCCCCCTGCGTTCCGGTGGATAGAGGGCAAGAATCGTATTCATCATCAACGGAATCAATAATCCTGTCCCGCAAGCCTGAACAACCCTGCCTATCAGCAAGACTTCGAAACCAGGGGATACTGCACACAAGCAGGTGCCTGCTAAAAATAACGCCATCGCGGACATAAACATCCGACGAGTCGTGAACCATTGCTGTAGCAATGCGGTCACCGGCACCAGTATGCCGATCATCAGCATATAACCGGTCGATAACCATTGTATGGTCGAAGCAGTAACGTTGAACTCACGCATTAATCGAGGAAATATATTGGTAAGTAAATTTTCATTAAGAAACGCAATAAATGCACCGATGAGCAGGGCGGCTAGCATTGTCCCTCTCTTCATTCGGCTTGCCTCTTGAACCTGTTTGTTCATCTTCTACCTCCAGAGAATATTCATTGCGCTCCACGTAGTGCCTTGACACCGAATCTTCACCTGTCTGTCATGCAGATCTCCTTTCCTTATTCCTCATCGATCTGAAGAATATTTTACGTGACATAGGATGAATTGGAAAAAGCGATATCGCCCTGCATACTCGGATATTCATTCCTATTAAGAAAGCATAAGGGGGGTTCTCCCACTATGTCGTTCATTATCACATTATCTCTTGACGAGACGCGATTTGGGGATTATGATAACGTGCCGGTTAACTCAACAAGGTAAATCAATAAAAGGCTGACTTTTCGAGTGTGTTGGCACCGAATCATCAGCCTGGCGTGCAGATCATGAAATTAAAAACCCATAAGAACATCAACAAAGGACATGCGGTGGTAGCTGCCTTAGCATTTTTCGCCGATGGACCCGTTAAGCTGAACCGTATCACAAATAGTGATAAAGCAGAAAGTTGAGTTGAAGGTTGAAGCTTCGACGCTAAATCTATGAAGAAGCGCGTAAAGACCCAACTCATGTGGAATCGGTCATATATGCCGAGACGAGACCTTCATCAAGAATAGTTCTCCATCATTTGATATAAATAATTTCGAAAGTCTTCAACATAGGTTTTGGGCTCTACAACTTTTAGATGAGTGCCGAAGCTTGCTAAAAATTGAAATCCCATACGATTTTGAGGGACATAAATGGTTGCTAATAAACATTCAGAGCTATGGTCTTCAATACTTCTTCGACCATACCTTTCGATGATTTGATCCCTTATGCTAGGCGATATCGATACCTTAATCGTGACGAGCTGCGGTAGATAACTTGCAACGCGACCTTGCTCTGACCAATCGTCTCTAGGATGAAACGCGCGTTCATCCATCGTAATATGATCGATCCGGGATAACTTGAATGTTCGATTTCCCTGTCGATGTAAACAGAATCCTTTCAAGTACCAACTCGATTCGCTAAAATGCAGCTCATAGGGCTCGACCATTCTATTCGTTACAGCCCCGTCTTTATCTGTATAATCAAACGAAACCAGCCTTTTCTTTAAAATGGATTCTTGACATGTCTTTAAGGTTTCAAGAATTTCTGACCGACCTTCCCAATTATAAAACGACAGTTGAATGGAACGATTCAGAGACAATGGACTAACCATTGCCTCTATTTTTTTTATCGTTCTTTCAACTTCTTCAGTAAGGAGGATTTGTTCCAATCCGCCGAGCGCAGTTAATATATTCTGTAAATCGGAGCTGTTTAAGAGGCGTTTATCAACCTTGTATTCCTCCATTATGCCGTAGCCGCCTTTGACCCCATTGACAGAGTAGATCGGGATGTTCGATAAGCTCAATGTTTCCATATCGCGAAGGATCGTTCTTTTGGAAACATGGAATAGTTGTGAGAATTCCGTTGTAGAAACAACCTCTTTTTTCAGCAATATCATGATAATCGAAATGAGCCTCTCCACTTTGTCCATCATTGCCCTCTTTTTTTCTACATGATTTCAGAACGGTGACACTATGATGTCACCTTTTGTCCATTATACTACATGTATCACAAGAAGGAGGTTTTGATGCAATGTTTAATCCAACCGATTTTCCCAAGCCCACCCTTATTTCAGTCAACGGTGTGGAACTCGAAGTCTATGAAGCAGGCCGACAAAATGCCGGAGAACCCATTGTCCTCTGTCACGGATGGCCAGAGCATGCCTTTTCTTGGCGCCATCAGATGGCCGCCCTTGCCGCAGCGGGCTACCATGTCATCGTCCCAAACCAGCGGGGTTACGGCAACTCATCCCGTCCGGCCGAAGTAACAGACTATGACATTGAACACTTGTCGGGTGATCTCATCGCACTTCTCGATCACTACGGATACGAGGACGCCACCTTTGTCGGTCATGATTGGGGTGCGATGGTCGTTTGGGGACTGACCTTGTTGCATCCAAACCGTGTAAACAAAGTGATAAATCTGAGCTTGCCCTACCAAGAGCGCGGAGAAAAACCCTGGATCGAGTTCTTGGAGGAAATACTCGGCGGCGACTACTATTTTGTCCACTTCAATCGACAGCCAGGTGTTGCGGACGCCGTAATGGATAAGAATACGTTTCGGTTTCTTCGCAACCTGTACCGCAAGAACGAGCCTCTCAGAGCACCTGAGCCAGGCATGGCGATGATCAATCTTGCCAACGCGGAAACACCGCTCGGCGAGCCCTTGATGAACGACAGCGAATTGGCCGTTTTCGTATCCGCCTTTGAAACATCAGGGTTCAGGGGCAGCATAAATTGGTACAGGAACCTTGACCGCAACTGGCGCTTATTGGCAGACGTGAACCCAATCATCCAACAGCCGACCCTCATGATCTATGGCGACCGAGATGCGATCCCGAGGTCTGAAAACCTGACAGAGTTCGTACCCAATGTGGAAGTGGTCCATCTGGATTGCGGTCATTGGATCCAGCAAGAAAAGCCGGAAGAAACAAACGAAGCGATTTTGAGATGGCTGGAACAGCAGGATGCCAGCTAGTCCCAAGAGCGATTCAAGGTTGAGCCTGCCCTCCGGCTTGACCGGAGCGGGAGCGTGCAACGCCGAGGTTAATGTAGAAAGTCTTTAAACACAAGGATTTCCGAGTGTTTAAAGGCTTTTTTCTATGCATGGATAGTGTTGAAGCAAGGGGTGCTGATGAGATCGGATAACCTTTTGACTAATATTTTCAAGTATGGAAGACCAAATGCTCTGTTGCGTGATCTAATAGTTAAATAGACAGAAAAACACATTTCAAAGAAGGAGAAAATTTGATGAAAAAAATGCCACTGCTGCTCCTGGTAGTTATATTGCTGCTGGCGGGATGCCAGCAAGATAAGAGCGCTCAACTCACCGTTGCTTCGAACAAGGACAAGGTAAAGCTGCGAGTCCTTCATATCAACCAAACGATGTTTAATGAAATGTATGGGAAAGAAATCATGAAGGCGTATCCGAATTATGAGATTGAAGTGATTCCGATGGAGAGCGTATTTAGCCAGCCAGACCGATCAATGAAGGAAATATACGAGGACGTTTCGAATCTGATCAAACAAGAGAAGCCCGATCTCATTATCTTTCCGTTTGAGGATGTCTATCAGAAGCTAGCTGCAAAAGGGGAGCTTGTGGATCTCGGCAGCTATGTAAAAACAGGCGCACTGCAAACGGAAAACCTGCATGCCCCCGCTATTGAAAAGCTAACCGCATTGAATAAAGCGAGCTTGAATGGAATCCCGGCCAGATTTGACAGCAAGGGCCTCTACTACAATAAACAATTATTTGATACATATAACCTGGAATATCCGACAGAGCAGATGTCATGGGAAGAGGTATTTGCACTGGCCAATAGGTTTAAGGGGAAAGAGGAGGGAATATACGGATATAACCCGCCATTATATGGATTTCTTGATTTGTTTGACATCATACGAACCGTAGGTTATGGAAGGGGTTTATCTGTTCTGGATGCATCCGAAACAAAGGTAGCCTTAAATACGGATGAATGGAAGAGCACGACGAACCTCGTATTGAACGGATATAAAGAAGGGTATCTTTACCTGCCGGAAATTCCGAAGGATGCAGATTCGAATGGGATTGTCTCTCTAGATCCAAATACACCGAACCTGTTCACCGAAGGCAAATCAGCGATGACTGTGGACGGAATCGGATTATCGGAAATCATGAAGCTTCAGCACCGTAACGGGGGCGCTGCCGTGGAGTGGGGCGTTGTTCCCGAACCGGGAAATGGCCAATCTAACATGATGTTAAGTGATATTTTCACCATTCATGTAGATTCCAGCCTGATCAATGAGTCACTGGAAGTGCTTAAATATATCACCAGCGATAAATTGTCGTTTAATATGGACCCAGAGATGGTGGTATCGGGAATTTCTACGAATACGAAGTGGATAGAGAAAACCTATGGAGAGGAATTCAATGGGTTCTTTCAGAATAAAAACATAGCGCCCCATAGGGTAAGCTCTGCACCAGAAGGCTTTTGGCTTAAATTCCATCGTTTGGCTAGCAAGGAGATGCTTTCCGTCTTTACAGGAGGAAAGCCCGTGAATGACGCTTTGGAGCAATTGCAGAGAGAGGGGCAAGCGGTGCTTGAGCAAGAATGAATCAAATAGCTGTAAAGACGGAAGAGGTGGACAATGGAACGGGTCAATCATGCAATCATAGGAGACAAAGACGCTTTCACAGAGCTGATCATGGATCACAAGACGTTGATGTACCGAACGGCCTATTCGTACTGTGGCAATGAACATGATGCGATGGAGATTGTTCACGAGACGGTGTACAAGGCGTTTAAATCGATTAAAAACTTGAGGGAGCCAGCCTATTTTAAAACATGGCTCATTAAAATTTTGATAAACTGTGCGATCCACAATATGAAAAGAAAATCGAAAGTCATTCATTTCGTGAACGAGCATCCGATACATACGCAAGCTTCCTATTCACACGACACGGATGCAAGATTGGACATACAAGCATCTATTCTTGAGCTTGAGGACAAACCTAGATCCATCATCATCCTCAAGTTCTATCATGATATGACCTTTTCACAAATTGCTGACGTATTGGAATGCCCCGTGAGTACTGTAAAAACAAATTACTATCTGGCGCTGAAAAAACTCCGCCTGAAATTGAATGAGGAGGAATGTATAAATGAATGAGCGGATCAAGGATTGGAAGGAAAACGTGGATTCGATCAGCATCCCTCATGAGCTGGATCAAGCCATACATCAAGCAATCAATAGAGGGCTGGAAGAAGAGAACTTGGCGGCATCTCAATCGCGGAGGAAATGGTTCGGTAAAAAGAAATTCCATGCTCTGGCCATCTCGGGAGTGATCCTTGCTTTTGCAGGTTCAGCTTACGCCATGACAACGTTTGATCTATTTCAACTGCGCAACGATAAGGGCGAGGTGGTAATGGAGCTCCATACAAATCCTGATAATGGGTTTGATCCCCCAAGCTTGCCGGAAGGTAAATTCCATCATGAGGCGGACGAAGAGAGCATTAAGAATCAATTGAATCCGGGAGAAGCTGCTGTTGCTTATTTTGCCGTCGATGATACTGTCGTTATCCTTCAAAAACCATTTGAAACGAATAACATTAAGGAGTGGAATCAAACCCTTGAAGCCTATAATCTTCAAGTCGCGGATGGGTTTGCAGATGAGTATGAATTTGTTTCTGGCGGAATTGAATCAGTCGATGCTATTTTTCCCGCCCCCCATCTCTATGATGGGTATAAACAGGAGTTAAAAGAAAAAGCAAAGACCTCGAATGAATCTGTTGCATGGAAGGTTGTTACAGACAGCGTAATCGGCATGCCGCAAATGAGAAAGGCAGTAACCATATATCGGAGCACTGCCACTGAGAAGGAGATAAAGATCATATACAATATGGATGAGTTTTCTGAAAAAGTAGTAATCGTGGGTGACAAAGCTCCGATCATTATGAAAACGGAAGTTGCAGGGAAAGAAGCCTATTATGTGGACGGGCTAAGTGAGAAGCAATTGTATTGGATGGCGGACAGAGAGAGGGGTTCTACATTTAAGATCATCATCTCTACTGCTTCTTCTGAGATTTCCCAAGAAGAGCTGGTCGAAATCGCTAACCAATTTGTAACAAACTCATAATTAAGGAAACGTCCTTAGCTTGGTGAGAGATTAGCCAAGGAAGGATGTTTTTTATGCTTGTTCATGATGACCGCCTGTAACCACTGTATGGAGAAAAATTTTAGCGACGGACGAGGTAGTCAATGATATTTCAATATGTTACAATTATGAACAATTAGATTACAAATGTTTCATAATAAAACAATCTTTTGTTGAGGGAATCATATGGATATATTTGATCGTTTGAAAAATTTGATAGGCGATGAGAGCAGGATAACCCGTTGTGAGAAGGTTAGAGCTGAGCATAGCAAGGATTGCTCCTCCTATCATATCGGTAATTTGCCTGACTGTGTTGTTTTTCCAAAGAATGTCGAAGAAATTAAAAAAATTGTTGAATTTGCCAATGAAGGCAATATTCCACTTGTTCCGTTTGGGCTTGGAACAAGTGTGGAAGGCCAAATCGTTCCTACTAGAGGGGGGATAAGTCTTTCATTTCAAAAAATGAATAACATTATTGAAGTATGTCCCGAAGATTTTTACGTTAAGGTTCAGCCAGGTGTTACCAGAGTACAGTTAAATGAAGAATTGAAGAAGTATGGCATGTTTTTTCCAGTTGATCCAGGTCTGGATGCAACAATTGGCGGCATGGCCGCAACGAATGCAAGTGGGACGAACGCCGTATATTATGGCGCGATGAAGCATCAGATTCTCGGGCTTGAGGTTGTTCTTGCCACCGGCGAGGTCATACGAACTGGAGGGGCCTATCTTAAATCTTCGTCAGGCTACAATTTAACGTCTCTTTTTGTTGGCTCCGAAGGAACGTTAGGTATTTTTACAGAGTTGATTTTGAAGATTCATAGTGTGCCCAGGTTTATCATGACAGCGAAAGCAGTGTTTAATGATGTTGAATCGGCGAGTCATGCAGCGATCCATGTATTGAGAAATAATGGTAGCGTTTGCAAGCTGGAGCTGTTAGACCAAAGCACGATTTCAGCGATTAATCGTTATAAGCAGACGAGTTATACGGAATTGCCAACTCTATTCATTGAGATTATGGAAAATCATTTTACACAAGTGAAAGAGATGCTTCTTCTTTCTGATTGTTGTGAATTGGAAGTTGAGGACATCGATGAGAAGAGAGAGCAGTTATGGTCTATCCGTCACGAGGCTGCTTTTGCAATAAAAAACCTCTTTCCAGGGAAAAAGCTGATGGCGACGGATGTTTGTGTTCCATTGACTATTTTACCCGTTGCAATTCGTAATGCCAGGGAAGTGATGGATCGCAACGATATGAAAGGATCTATTCTTGGTCATGTTGGGGATGGAAACTTTCACGCCGTTTTTGCAGTCGCCCCCTTTGACCAAGGGGATTTGGAAAGAGCACAGCATGTAAACAATGCTATCGTCCAATTCGCACTGAATAACGGGGGTACTTGTTCAGGTGAGCATGGCATCGGCCTTGGTAAAATGAATTATTTGGAACAAGAACATGGGGCATCTGTGTTCATTATGAAAAAAATTAAAGATATGTTTGATCCTAAGGGGATTCTCAATCCCGGAAAGATATTCACTTCATAAAGGAGAGTTTATGTTGAATAAGGTGAATGCAATTCCCGAAGTAGATTCTTTTAATGTAGCTATGGATATAGAAGATATCGACTATTTGCAATTGTATACAGGTAATGCTAAGCAATCTGTTTATTATTTATGCAAATTATTCGGTTTTCGATTGAAGGCATACAGCGGTCTGGAGACGGGTAATCGAGAGACTTGTTCCTATGTGCTGGAGCAAGGCGATATTCGGCTACTTATCTCCAGTGCCTATTCTGGGAATCATCCGATTAGTGAATGTATTAAGAACTGTGGGGAAGGTGTTAGAGATATCGCGTTTCGGGTTGGCGATGTGGAGAAAGTATTCCATGAGGCAGTATTAAAAGGGGCAACTGTCATTCAGGAGCCAAGTGTGGAAACAGATGAGTTCGGCATCTATAAGAAGGCTGTCATCGGCACATTTGGTTCGACTGTACATACACTCGTTGAAAGTAAAAATTATGAGGGATGCTTCGCGCCAGGCTTTAAAGAGCTTCATGATAATTATGAACCAGCCTTTACGGGACTTACAAGAATTGATCACTTAGGGATTTGTGTGGAGAACATGCGCAAGTGGACATCCTTTTACGAAGAAGTGTTGGGGTTTTCATTTGTCAATGAGTTTAAGAAAGGCGAAGTGAGTTCCAATAACTCCTCTCTCATGACGAAGGTCGTGCAGAATGGAACGGAAAGGGTAAAATTTCCGATTATTGAACCAGCAGAAGGCTCTAGAAAATCACAAATACAAGAGTTTCTAGACTATAACGGGGGAGCTGGTGTGCAACACATTGCCCTCTTGACGGATAACATTATAGAAACAGTGGATACACTTCAAACAAACGGGATTGACTTCCTATATACACCGGATGCTTATTACAAAATGTTGGAAGAGCGAATCGGAAATATTGATGAGACGATTGAAGAATTGAATAAGTACAACATCTTGGCGGATCGAGATGAGGAAGGTTATTTGCTCCAAATTTTTGGATACCCTGTTTCCGACAGGCCAACGTTGTTCTTTGAAATTATCCAAAGAAAAGGTTCCAAAGGTTTTGGAAACGGTAACATTAGAGCATTGTTCGAATCTGTTGAGAGGGTTCAAGAGCAACGAGGAAATTTATAGGTAAAGGGCGGCGACGATCATAATGAGTGAATGGATCTCTATTAATAACGAGTTTGTAAGAAAAGAGGATGCAAAGGTATCGATCTATGACCGGGGTTTTCTCTTTGGAGACGGTGTTTTTGAAGGCATTAGAGCCTATAGCGGAAATGTATTTAAATTAAAGGAGCATATAGAGCGGCTTTATGACTCAGCGAAATCCATACTGCTAGATATCCCTTATACAAGGGAACAGATTACACAGATTGTTGTTGACACCTTGCATAAAAATCAATTAAACACCGCGTATATTCGAATTATTGTTTCGCGAGGGGTCGGAATGGGATATAGCTTGGACCCTTTTGTGTGCCATGCACCGCAATTCATTGTAATAACGGAAGCCTTTGAGGCATTCCCTTCACACTTATATGATCAAGGGCTTGAGATCATTACGGTTCCTACACGACGGAACCGCTCTGATGTGTTAAGTCCCCAAGTTAAATCGTTGAATTATTTGAATAATATACTTGTTAAAGCGGAAGCGATTGTTGCCGGGGTGAATGATGGTCTGATGTTAAATACGGAAGGCTATGTCGTAGAGGGCACAACGCAGAATATTTTTGCGGTAAAAAATAATGAGATAATGACCCCTCCTTGTTATTTGGGAGCATTGGAGGGCATTACGCGCAACAGTGTCATAGAGTTGTCAGAACGGTTGGGTTATATTACCACAGAGCGCACACTTACAAGACATGATTTATACACAGCCGATGAAGTATTCTTCACGGGAACAGCTGCAGAAATTATCGGGGTCATTAAGATAGATGGACGCTTAATTGGCGATGGTAAACCTGGTGTAAAAACCAAATTGTTTTTTGAGGAATTTAAGAAAATTGTGGTTGAGGATGGAGTGAAGATTTAATCTTACGCCCTGTCATGTTACAGAAAGAGGCTGGTCAAATGTCTACCGTTTCATTCTGCTTTCCATTAACCCAATCTCAAAAGAGATTATGGTATGTTGAGAAGATGAATCCTCAAGCTGCAGTTCATAATATTGGGGGTTCCATTATCATAGATGGGCCAATCGACATCCATCTATTAGAGAAGTCAATTAAGATATTGATAATAAAGAATGATGCTTTAAGGATTAGGATGACTGAATCCGGCGGAGAACCGCAGCAGTTTATCGTTGAACATGAGGAGCCAGCAGTTCCTTGTATTGATTTCAGCCAACATGCGGAGCCCGAACAAGAACTTGAGAAATGGACGAATATAGCAGCAACAGCTCATATGGAACTATATAACGCGCCGCTTTATTGGTTCTCTGTGTTTAAACTCGCTGAAGACAAGATCGGCTATTTCGTTAAACTTCATCATATTATTTCGGATGCTTGGAGCATGCAGATCTTGACAAGCCAAATGGAGCAGATTTATGTGGCCCTCCAAAGCGGCGACGAAGTGTTCCAACAGGTCGAGCATTCATATAGAGAGAGCTGCTTGAATGAACGAAAATACATGGAATCTGTCCGTTTCAATAAAGATCGAAATTATTGGATCGACAAATTAGAGCCGCTGCCCGAATCATTTTTGCATAAGAGCTCGACTTCCATGGCGGGGATGAGAACGATTCATAAATTGGATCAAGCAACCGTTCAAAATGCTCGTCAGTTTGTTAGACAGCATGACTTGTCGATGAACACTTTTTTTGTTGCAGCAACGCTTATTTATATGCATAAGCTTCTTCGTCAGAGCGACATGGTTATCGGTACACCGGTATTGAATCGAACAGGGAAAAAGGAGAAGAGCACCTTCGGCATGTTTGTTAGTACAATGCCTCTCCGAATTAAAATCGACGGCAAGCTTACAATAATGGAATTCATGAAATGCGTTCAATCGGAATTAACGAAAAGCTATTTTCATCAAAAGTACCCGTACAACCTGCTGGCTCAGGACCTGCAGCTGGCTCATAAAGGTTATGACCAACTGTTCCAAATTTGTGTAAACTATCATAATGCCAAATTGGTTTCCGACTTTGCCGGTTATAAGGCCGATAATAAAGAATTTTACAATCAACACTCCTTGTATGCCCTGCACCTCATGATCAAAGAATGGACCGATGCAGACGATTTGCACCTTGAAATTGATTATAAAAGAGAGGATTACTCGTCTAGTCAAATTCAAGATTTTATAACAAGAATACTGCTCATTATTCATGGGATCATGGAAAATCCGCATGCTTGCTTTAATGAATTAAGCCTCGTTGCTGAGAATGAAAAACAATTGGTTCTAGAAGCGTTCAATGCTACACCACTCCATTATGGCAGGGAAAAAACGTTACATCAGTTGTTCCAAGAGCAAGCATCCAGAACACCTCATTCCACAGCAGTAGTTTGCGAGGAGACAAAGCTCAGTTATGCGGAATTGCA
This sequence comes from Paenibacillus plantiphilus, assembly GCF_927798095.1. Lineage (GTDB taxonomy): Bacteria > Bacillota > Bacilli > Paenibacillales > Paenibacillaceae > Paenibacillus_Z > Paenibacillus_Z plantiphilus. The sequence continues at coordinate 136,144 of NZ_CAKMMF010000012.1, forward strand.
TCAACAATCCTCACAATTTGCCATGGCTTTACAAGCTCAAGGTGTAAAACCAGGTATGATTGTTCCCATTATGTTGGACAGATCCCTTGATTTGATCATTGCTATCTGGGCGGTGCTGAAGACCGGCGCAGCTTATTTGCCGATTGATCCTGATTATCCTGGTGAACGAGTACAGTATATGCTTGACAATAGCGGCGCTTCCATGATGCTGTCCTCTAGAAGGTTGTCGAAAGATGGGTTAAACGGGGTTGAATGTACGTATGTTGAAGACATTCAAACGTGCTCCCTTCATTCAGAATACGGTTCCTCATCGGTGTCAAGCGACCTGGCCTATATGATTTATACATCAGGTTCTACAGGGAAACCTAAAGGGGTTATGATCGAGCACCGGAATGTACATAACTTCATTGAGGGCATACAGCAGCTATTTGCTTTTGGGCCCCAGCATAGAATTTGCTCATTAACGACGATATCCTTTGATATTTTCGTGCTGGAAAGCATTTTACCGCTTTGCAAGGGTTCAACAGTGGTACTGGCCAGTGATCGAGAAGTCAACCATTTGCCTTATTTGAATGATTGCCTGCAGCGAAATTCAATTAATGTGCTCCAAACGACACCTTCCAGAATGAATGTTATCGTATCTGATGGAAGATGCTTAAGCGGTTTATCACAATTGGAAGCTTTGTTTGTCGGTGGTGAAGAACTGCCTTCCCGTTTGGTGACGAAATTAAGAGCTGTAACAGCGGCGACAATATTTAATATGTATGGTCCTACTGAGACGACGGTGTGGTCGACGGCACAAGAAATTCGGTCCGATGATAGTCATACGATCGGTAAACCGCTTGCCAATACGCAGGTATATATTGTTGATCAGTATGAGCAGCCGATGCCGCCCGGATATGCTGGTGAGCTATGTATTGCCGGCGAAGGTGTATCACGGGGATATTTCAATAATGCCGAATTAACGAGTCAACGTTTTGTCAATAACCCTGTTCGATTAGGTGAGGCCATGTATAAAACAGGGGATATGGCCAAATGGTTGCATGACGGCACCCTTGCATATATAGGGCGAATTGAACATGAAATGAAGTTGAATGGTTACCGAATGGATACGTCTGAAATCGAAGCGGAAATGGAGAATTTTGGGGCGATTCAGCGGGCTGTAGCAGTCATTCATGAAATGGAAGATGGCAGGAAAGCGATCTGCGCCTATTATGTTTGCCAACATTCAATTGAAGACAAGCAGCTAAGACAATACTTGGCCCGAAAAATTCCACGTTATATGATACCTGCCATATTTATGAGAGTAAATGAATTCAAGCTTACGCCTAGCGGCAAAATAGATCGCAAGTCGCTTCCACTACCTATCCGACCATCGAATGACAGCAATAGTTTGATGCTTGAAAATAAAATAAATCATCCGCTTGTTGACATCCTAAAGGGTTTATTGGGTGTCACGGCAGTCGGGCTGGATGATGATTTTTACAGCTTAGGTGGAGATTCAGTCAAAGCGATTCAATTAGCAAGCAGATTGCACGATGCAGGCATCTCTTTGGACGTACAGCATATTTTAACCGCTTCCACCGTTTTTGATTTGATTGAATTATCGGTAGAGCTCGCTCAGAAGAAAGAAATGATTCCTAATCCTGGTGAACGAGAATACATCCGTATATCAAACGAGCATGCTGCATATTTGAGGGAAGCGGCCGAAGGGATTGGACATCGAACCCGGACGATATCACTGAATTTAAAGGTTGATTATGATCAGTCTACGCTTTCTTTAATGTTAAATCGGTTGATTCGCAAGCATGATTCGTTGCGCATCAATAGGGATGGTCTTACGGGGACCTTATTCTATAATAGCAATCATTTATTCCGAGACTATGGGGTTGAGTTGACAACGAGCACTGTCGCAGATCCAATCCTATCGAAGATAGACGTGGATAGAGATCCGTTAATTAAATTGTATCTGAATAATCAGATCGATACATCCAAACAAAAGTTATTTATTGTTCTCCACCAGTGGGCCGCGGACCATGCATCGATTGAAATCATTCTTCGCGATATCCTCCAGTGGATGGAGGCCGGTGGCATAGAAGATTCACCAGTTGATGTGGCCGGTAATCAACGTTTATTTTCCAAACTGGATTCCTTGCAGACAAAAGCCATCCCGTCTTGCGCAGAGATAAACATGAATCAAGACCATTCCTTTAATGGATGTGAAAGCGAGAGTTACTGTTTTTCTGCAGAAAAAACGGAGCAATTATTGGCTGCATGTCAGACATATGGCGCTGCCTTATCTGAGTTAGCTATTTCGATGTTAAGTGCTGCGCGATCCTCGATTTTGAATAACCAACATCAAACGATAAGTATGGTATCCGATGATAGAGTTTTTTTAGAGAAAATGATCGGCACTGAAATTCAAGGTATGGTCGGTTGTGTGCGCTACCAATATCCGATCCATATCCAACAAACTTCATTTGAATATCTTTCTGAGCAGATCGAGCATATGAAACATTTACATAGAGGGGTTTCTTTAGAGGAAGTACAACTGGTCTGGCCAGATTTTTCAATCGACGATGGCTCTATTAATGCAGTATTTCAATATTTATCATCATTGATTTCTGAACAATTAGTGGATAATCCTTATTTCTCAATTGTTCATTTGGACAATGAACCCTCATCCTCAAAGTATGTGGAAAATAGCAACGTATTTGCTGCTGTAGCCAAGTTAGACGCTAAGAGTTTGATCCTAACAGTTGATTATAAACATGGAGTTGCATGCAGAGACACGGCCGTAAAAATTTTGGATGATTGGGTTAGACGATTGAATGAGGTCATTTTGCAATATCAGTACAAGGATACGTCTACTACTTTACGAATAGAATCGGATGTTTCTGGCCTTTCAAACGCGGATCTCAACTATTTGTTTGATTAAAGTTTAAGGAGATATCGAATGTGTAAACGAATTGCAAGTTTTGTGGCCTTGATAATGATTGTTATGGCATTAAGCAGTTTTTCTGCAAGCGCAGCAACTGCCAATATTGAGGGCAAGAATGAACTGCCTCAAGATATTATTGCAAAAATTGAAAAGTTTGCTCAAGAGCAATTGGAAGAGAACCATGCAACAGGCATTGCTATTGCGGTCGTCATAGGTGACAAAACCGTCTATGAAAAAGGCATAGGGACAACGGATTTACATTCAGGGAAGCAGGTTTCCCCGAATACGTTATTTGAAATCGGATCTATGAGCAAGGCGTTTACAGGGCTAGCGGTGCTTAAGCTGGTGGATGAGGGGAAAATAAAGCTTACGGACCCAATCACCAAACATATTCCCTGGTTGAAAATGAAATATGATGGGGGTTATGCTGCAATAACAATTGAGCAGTTAATGCGCCACACGAGTGGAATACCTTTCGAATCTATTGGCTTTATTCCTGCTCGTCAGGATGAATCCGCGCTGGAAGAGACAGTAAAAACTTTGGTCGATAAGGACTTGGCGTCAAAACCAGGGGAGACCTTTACTTATGCAACAATAAACTATGATGTGCTTGGCTTGGTAGTTCAAGAAGTGAGCGGACAAGTATTCGAAGAATACATGAGAGACCATATTCTTGAACCGTTAGGATTGAATCATACTTATTTATTTAAAAACGAAGCGAAAACCAAAGAGTTGGCGAAAGGGCATAAGTTTGGATTCGGTAAAACGTTGGAATACGAAGCCCCTGTATATCGTGGTGACACGCCCAGCTCTAAATATTTCAGTAATTTGCAGGATCTAACGTTATGGATGAAAATGCAGCTTGGCTCCATTCATTCTGCAGGTCTTCCTTCAGAATATTTCAACACATCCCATCAGCCTGGGGAGCTGCAAGATGCATTTGGCTTTTCATACGGAACAGGATGGTATGTCTCGCAGGATACGATCTCTCACGATGGCAGCACCCCCGGGTATTCATCCTATATGTTGCTAAAGCCTAGAGAGAGCTTAGGTATCGTTGTTCTTTCCAATTCACAATCAACTTACACACGTCTTGTTGCCGACTCTATTTACTTTTCTATTAAAGGAATGGAATTTCATTATTCGGGAACGGAATATTTTGTAGGAGAGGATCAGAAGTTTTCTACTGCAACGTATATCATGATCCCGATACTTCTCATTCTTTTCTTTTTATTTATCAAGGCGATTTATCAAATATGTCGAGGCCAAAGCAGATTTGTCGGCTTTAAGCCAACATTCTGGTATAGCATGCTCTCTTATTTATTGTTTATAGCTGGATTGTTGTCGTGTATCTACTACTCTCCCATATTTTTGTTCCGGGGCTTAACATGGTCGTTTATTTGGGTATGGGCTCCGGTAAGTGCATTTTGGGCGCTTGGCATAGGCGCAAGCATCGGCATCATTTTGGCTTCATATTTTTTAATCTACTACCTGTTTGAAGGGAAAAACAATAAATCGTTGCTCCCCATTGTAATATTATCCATTGTTAGCGGCTTCGCAGGAGCGGGAACGATTTTTATTTTAACGCAAGCTATACAGCTGGATTCAAAATTGAATGTACTGCTGCTTTATTTTTCAATGATCATATTTGTTTCATTAGCGGGCAATCGAATTGTCCGTTCGAAGCTTATTAAGCAAACAAATGAAATGGTATATGAGAAAAGAGTCACCATCATAAAGAATGTATTGAAAGCGCCGTTTCAAAAAATGGAGAACCTGGATAAAGGGAAAATCCATGCTGTTTTGAATAATGATACGGAAACGATCAGTATGTTTGCAGGCGTGTTTGTCTCGGTCGTCTCCTCTGCAATCACGCTAGTCTGTTGTTTCATTTATTTGGCTGTTCTCGATCTGTATGCATTGCTTTTTTCTTTTGTCGTTATTTTAATTGCTGCATTGATGTATTACGTTTCTGCAAACCGGGCCAATCGTTTTTGGGAGCAAAATAGAGATATCCAAAATCAATTTTTCAGATTTATTTACGATATGATTGAAGGATTTAAAGAGCTTTCGATTCGCACGAGAAAGCGTGAAGATTTTGAAAAAGATATGATTCAAAGCTGTGAGCAAAACAAATATACGCGCATTCAAGGTGAATATAAATTCCTGAATGTAGGTATGTTCGGAGAACTTCTTTTTGTATCAATCATCGGCGCGGTTGTATTTGTATTTCCGATTTTATTTGACAAACTGGATCGAACCCAACTGCTCACGTATGTCTTTGTATTTCTTTATATGCATGGACCTGTAAACGTGCTGCTGAACGTCATTCCCCAAATTCTTCAAATCAGAATAAGCTGGAAGCGAATGAATATGACGTTAAATGAAGTCTCGCAGTTAAGCGAGGATCATCATTCTGTACACAACGCAGCTGACACTCAGTATTCGAGTGTACATATGCAATTAAAAGATGTGGTGTTTCAGCACATAGACCAGGATGACAAAACATTCACACTGGGTCCTCTTAATACGGAATTTCGATCAGGTGAGATCGTATTCATCACAGGCGGTAACGGCAGCGGGAAATCCACGCTGGCTAAGCTCGTTACAGGCCTGTATATTCCGCAAGGCGGAGCGATCATGCTGAATGGCAGTAAGATGGATCACAGAGAGCTGGGTGATCAATTCTCGGTCGTCTTTAGTGGAAATTACCTGTTTGACAAGCTGTATGGCACAGACTATGAGAATAGGCTGCCGGAGATCGACCACTATCTCAAAACGCTTGGTTTGGATAATAAAATAAATCTGGAAGCCGGAAACTTCTCAGGCGCGATGCTTTCCACGGGGCAGAAGAAAAGATTAGCTTTGCTCATCAGCTTTATAGAAGATGCTCCAATTTACTTATTTGATGAATGGGCTGCTGAGCAAGACCCGGAATTCAGACGTTTTTTCTATCAACACCTTCTTCCCGAACTTAAAGAGAAAGGAAAATGCGTGATCATTATTTCGCATGATGATGCCTACTTCCATGTAGCTGACAGGCTAATGAAAATGGACGGTGGACAAATGACCGAGCAGGCAAAGGGCGAAGAAGCTCTTCACGCAGGTTAAGATGATGAAGCCACTTAAACTGTTTTGTTTCCCGTACGCCGGTGGTTCTGCTTATTCTTATAACGATTGGAATGGTTGGTTTCATAAATCGATCCAACTCATTCCGATAGAGCTTTCCGGAAGAGGAAGTAGATTCGAAGATTCGCTGTACGACAATTTCGATGAAGCTGTTCAAGATTTATATGTGCAAATCAAACCCCATTTGGATGGGACGCCCTTTGCATTTTTCGGACATAGTATGGGCAGCCTGCTGTCTTTCGAATTAGCCAGATTGCTCATTCAAAATAATGACCGTACACCCGAGCTGCTATTCTTCTCAGGGTGTACTGCCCCTCATAAAGTGAAAAGAGAAAAGCTGCTGCATACATTGGATGATCGGGAGTTTCTCGAAGAGATCAAGAAGATGGAGGGGACACCCTCCGATTTCTTTCAAAACGATGAATTAATGGCGTTCTATTTGCCGATTTTGAGAAACGATTTTAGAATCGTTGAGCAATATGTTTATAAGGAAATGGACGTTAGATTTCCATGCAGTATTATGATTCTGCACGGTAGTGAAGAGAAAGGCATGGAAGGGGTCAAGGAATGGGGGAAGTTTACTTGCAAACGATCCAGCATTCATGTATTTCCCGGAGGACATTTCTTTATACATAAGGAAGCGCAGCAAGTGGCAAGACGGATCAACAACACTTTGTTGAGCATTATTTCAGCAAAAATACAGCAAGGAGTTAATAACTATGCTTAAAAGCGGTAAATTAGATAGAAGCAATATGGAGGATATTATCGCGTTAACCCCTTTGCAAGAAGGCTTGCTCTTTCATTATATTCAAAACCCGCATAGTGAATTATACTTCGAACAGTTATCTTTAAGGTTAAAAGGCCGTCTCGATGACGACATATTCGTTCAATCCTGGAACCACTTAATTGAAGCGAATGAAGTGCTTCGTTCCGTCATTAGATGGGAGAAGCTTGAAAAGCCGTTGCAAATCATAGTAAAGCAAATACTCCCTCCGATTTACAGGCAGGATCTGAGCCATCTTGCCCAAGAAGAAACGGAGGGAGGTTTGTTATTCATCAAGGAAGAGGACCGAAAGCGTGCTATAGATATAACGCTGGAGCCCTATCGAATAACGTTATGCAAAATAAGCGATACAGAATATGAGATGATTTTCAGCAGCCATCATATTTTGCTGGATGGTTGGAGCTATGGCGTTCTTTTCAAGGAATTTATTGAGATCTACAGTTCGATTGCTGATCATCAACCTGTAATTTTACCTGAGAAAACGAAGTTCAAGCAGTTCGTGAACTGGATTCAAAACCGAGACAAAACAAGCCATCACCTGTATTGGAAGGAATATTTGGAAGGGTTTCACACGAAAACGCAGCTCCCTGTCCGCCATGGCATTCAAGACAATGCAGGCTTTTCCAGCATCCGGACGGATCTATCAATCGAGCTTGCAACTACACTTCATGAATTTGTTAAACAGCACAAAATTTCACTCGCCTCATTATTTTACACGGCATGGGCGCTCACTTTGCATGGCTATAACGGCAGCTCTGACATCGTTTTCGGGTCAACCGTGTCGGGAAGAACACCAGAAATAAAAGGAATCGAACATATCGCAGGTTTATTTATTAATACACTGCCGCTTCGTGTTCAAGTGGAACCGCATGAAAGCATCTCTCATTTGCTGAGCCATGTCCATCAATCTTGTATTGAAAGGGAGAAATTCTCGTCCACTCCAATCCTGGATATTAAGGAGGCAAGCGGATATTCTCAACCAGGGGAATTGTTCGACTCATTGGTTATTGTAGAAAACTATCCGCTCGATCATCAGTTGAAGCATGGCAGATACGCGCTTCAATTGACGGAGTACGCCATGTTCGAGGTAACGCACTATCCCTTGACACTTCTGATCTCAGCCTTTGGGGAAATTTCATTTGAATTCAAATATAATAAACAGATTTTCGAGGCGCATGCGGTTAACGAGTTGTGTGAGCGATTTAAACATGTTCTGGGTGAGCTTATCAGCAAGCCGGAGGGCACCGTTCAAGAAATTGAATGGCTTACGGAAACGGAAAAAACGCAAATACTATCCATGTTTAACGATACAGATCAGGCTGTATTAAACGACAAACTTATTCACGAATTATTCGAAGAGCAAGCGGAGCAAACGCCTGATAGCATTGCGCTAACTTATCAAAACGTCCAGTTGACCTACCGTGAGTTAAATGAACAAGCGAACCGATTGGCCAATTACCTGAATAGATCTTATGAGCCTCAGCCCAATGACAGGATCGGCATTCTGATGGATCGGTCTGAGAAAATGATGGTTGGCTTGTTAGCGGTTTTGAAGACGGGAGCTTCTTATGTTCCCTTAGATCCTGCTTATCCTCAAGATCGGATACAGTATGTTATCGAAGATAGCGGAATGAAGCTGCTTATTACGGAGAGTAAACATGCCGGCAAGGCGAACGGAATAGTAGAGCATGTCGTCCCAATGGACTTCAATTGGAGGGACATTGTATCGTCAAGCCCGGAAAACCTTGTATCCCAGCAGTCTGCCGAGACCTTGGCTTACGTTATCTATACTTCGGGGTCGACAGGGAAGCCCAAAGGAGTCATGGTAACCCATCGCAACGTTCATAATTTCTTTTTGTCCATGGATCAAAGAGTTGGCGGCACTTCAGATGATTGTCTTCTAGCGGTGACGACCATTTCCTTCGATATATCGGTGCTGGAGCTATTATGGACATTAACGCGAGGGATCTCCGTTGTATTAGGCAATGATTTAGAACAAGGTCTTGGTAATTACGACGATTACTTATCGCTGCGGAAGGCAGCAACGATTGACTTCAGTTTATTCTTCTTTTCAAGCTATGATCATGATGGGGAGCGGCAAAAGTATGGGCTGTTGATGGATAGTGTGAAATATGCGGATCGCAATGGCTATCAAGCGGTTTGGACGCCCGAGCGTCATTTCCATGAATTTGGAGGGTTGTTTCCAAACCCATCTGTCCTATCAAGCGCGTTGTCCATGGTAACGGAGAACATTGGGATCAGATCGGGGAGTGTCGTGGCGCCGCTTCACCATCCGATTCGATTGGCCGAAGAGTGGGCTGTAGTCGATCAGTTGTCAAATGGACGAACGGGCGTTTCTTTCGCAGCTGGATGGCACGCGGATGATTTCATTCTAGCACCTGAGGCATATCAGGCTCGGTCTGCCAAAATGCTAGAGCAGATCGATCTGTTTAAACGGCTTTGGAGAGGCGAAGCCGTGGAATTCAATAACGGAACGGGACAACCTGTTTCCGTGAAAACCTATCCTAGACCTGTTCAACAAAATATACCGATTTGGATCACCACTGGGGGAAATAAGGAAACCTTTGTCCAAGCGGGCAAGCTGGGTGCTAATGTATTGACTCATTTATTAGGTCAAGATCTGGAGGCGCTGGAGCAAAACATTGATTTATACCGTCGCTCTCTAGCCGAACACGGACATTCTCCAGATACTTGTAAAGTAACTCTAATGCTGCATACCTATATTTCGGATGATCTGGAAGCAGTTCGAGAAAAGGTGAAGGGTCCATTCTGCAATTATTTGCGCTCCAGTGTAGATTTAATTCGCAATTTGGCTCGAAGCCTGCAGATGGAGGATGCTGCATTATCCGATGAGGTGATGGAGCAATTACTGGAGGTTGCATTCGATAAATATTGGCAAGCAGCAGCACTGCTTGGGACGCCCGAATCATGCGAACGGATGGTAAGGAAGCTTATTGCTATCGGTGTAGATGAGATTGCATGTTTGGTCGATTTCGGAATCGATTATGATTCCGTTATGGAAGGATTAGACCAGCTGACTACATTAAAACAGAAATTTACACATCAAGAAACATCATTGAAGCCGGTAAACAAGCCAATTACAATGTTTCAATGTACACCATCGAGAATGAAAATGCTTTTGAATGACGCCCATTCCTCCCGTTTTATCAAGTCTCTTAAAACCGTGCTTGTTGGAGGGGAAGCTTTCGATGAACAATTGGCTATGGATTTGAGGCGGCATACGGATGCACGGATGATCAATATGTACGGACCAACGGAAACGACGATTTGGTCATCGACATATGAGATCGGTGAAGATGGTTTTGTTTGTATCGGCAAGCCGATTCTGAATACGAAGTTCTTGATCCTGGATCACTATCATCGGCTCGTTCCAGTGGGTGTTAAAGGAGAAATATGGATTGGTGGGGACGGAGTAAGCCAAGGCTATATTAATCGAACAGAACTGACAGAAGAGAGATTTATCTCAAGCCCATTCCATCCTGGGGAACGTTTGTATAAGACGGGGGATGTGGGAAGATGGCTGCCTGATGGACGTTTGGAATGTTTGGGTCGTATAGACCAGCAGGTCAAAATTCGTGGGTATCGGATTGAGCTGGGCGAAATTGAATCCAATTTGCTCCTGCATCCTGCAATTCGAGAAGCTGCCGTTATCGTCTGGGAAGACCAACACGAGCAATCCTTATTGTGCGCTTATTATGTATCGGACGAGCCTGTCGCTTTCGATGAGCTAACAGCTTATTTATCCTTGTCATTGCCGGATTACATGATTCCGTCTTCTTACGTTCAACTTGAGGCGATGCCGTTAACACCAAACGGCAAGATTGATCGCAAGGAGCTACCTGAGCCGGCGGCGATCATAGATGATGGTCTTGATTATGTGGCCCCTGCTAATGAAATCGAGAGAAAGCTTGTTTCTATATGGGAGGAAATATTGAGCGTCCAAAATATTGGAACAAGGCATCACTTTTTCAAAATTGGCGGCCACTCTTTAAGAGCTACGCTGCTCATGTCGAGAATCAACAAGGAGTGGGATGTGGAGATTCCGCTCAGTGTGATTTTTAAACGTCCTACGATCGCTGAGCTTGCAATAGCTATAACTATGGCAGGAAATTCATTCTTCGTGCCCATCCCTAATGTGGAATGGAGGATGTATTATCCGGTTTCATCCGAACAAAAGAGGATGTATGTACTCAACCAACTTTCGGAAAGTAACAAAAGCTACAATGAAACCGTATTTATGCAGATGGATGGGGAGTTGCAGGTTGATAAGGTTCAGCATTGCATTCGTCTGCTTACGCTCAGGCATGAAGTGCTGCGTACCTCCTTTCATTTGGTAGAAGGAGAACTCGTTCAAACTGTTCAAGAGGAAGTGGATTCCTCTATGGAGATTCTGCCGACTCAAGAGGACTCGATAGAAGCGGTACTAGAGAAGTTTATTCGGCCATTCGATCTCGAACAGGCTCCGTTGTTCAGATTCGGGCTCTTTAGCTTGAATCCTAGAAAACATATTTTTGCTTTTGATATCCACCATATTATTTCCGATGGAATTTCCATGGATATTTTCCTGAGGGAATTTACACAGTTGTATCAGGATCAGGATCAGTGTCTGCCAGAGACTAGAATTCAGTATAAGGACTACGCCGTATGGCAACAAGGATTTCAATCTAGTCCTCGTTTTTTGAAACAAAAGAAATTCTGGTCGGAGCAGCTGACAGGCGAGCTTCCTTTATTGAATTTGCCACTCGATTACGCTAGACCGTCTGTAAGAACGTATGCTGGAGATAGAGTAACTGTATCTATCGACCCTAAATTACTAGACGATCTAAAGCTGTTCTCATACCGTTCAGAGACGACGATGTTCATGATTTTGTTATCTGCATACTCTGTACTTCTTTCCAAATATACCGGACAAACCGATATTATTGTCGGTACTCCCGTAGCGGGAAGACAGCATGCGGATACGCATCAAGTCATGGGGCTGTTTCTAAACACGTTGGCTATTCGATGCTTTCCGGAGCCTGACCAAACAGCTATTCAATATTTGCATAGCATTAAGGATACCTCATTAAAAGCATTCGAGAATCAAAGTTATCCTTTTGAGGAGGTCGTTTCCTCACTTGATCTGCGTCAAGATCTAAGCAGAAACCCGTTGGTGGAAACGATGTTTGTATTGCAAAATGCATCCAATTCCCAAATTTCATTTGGAGATGCTTCGCTAAGGCCATATCCCCTCCATAACAAGCTTACAAAGTTTGATCTTACTTTAAACGTTGCGGAAGCAGGGGACGGTCTAAGCTGCAGATTTGATTTTTGCACCTCATTGTTCGAAAAAGAAACGATTGAAAGGTTATCTGAGCATTTTATAAACATATTGAATTTTATAGTATCGCACCCTCAATCCAGCCTCTCTTCCATTGAGCTGCCCGATGAAGCGGAGAAAGCCCAGCTGCTGGAGCGCTTCAACGATACGGAAGCGTCGTATCCGTCGGATCGAACGATCCACAGCCTGTTCGAGGAGCAGGTGCGGAAGACGCCGGACCATGTGGCTGTGGTGCATGAAGAGGAGCGTCTGACATATGCGGAGCTGAATGCGCGGGCGAACCGGTTGGCGCATGTGCTGAGGAAGCAAGGAGTGGGACCGGATGAGATCGTTGGCCTGATATTGGAGCGTTCGGTGGACATGATCGTGGGCATCATGGGGATCTTGAAGGCCGGGGGAGCCTACCTGCCGATTGATCCAGACTATCCGGCGGACCGCATCCGATTCATGCTTGAGAACAGCGGGACGAAGTGGTTGGTTATAGACCCCGCGATTTCGGAACAACCGGTGTTTGGGGGCACCCTCATCCGGCTGGATGAAGCGGAGCTGGCAGGGCGAGACCGCTCGAATTCGGAGCTGCCAGGCTCGAATCCGGAGTTGGCAGGACGAGATTCTTTGAATCCCGATTGGGTGAACGGTCCGAGTGATCTGGCGTATGTGATTTATACCTCGGGAACGACGGGGACGCCGAAGGGAACGCTGATCGAGCATCGGAACGTGGTGAGGCTGCTGGTGAATGATCGGCAACCGTTTGCGTTTGGCGAAGAGGATGTGTGGACGTTGTTCCATTCCTACTGCTTCGATTTCTCGGTATGGGAAATGTATGGCGCTTTGTTAAACGGAGGCCGGCTTATCGTGGTGCCGAAGGAAACGGTGCGGGACCCAGCGGCCTTCGCGAAGCTGCTGGTGGATACGGGTACGACGGTGCTGAACCAGACGCCAGCGGCGTTCTATGCGCTGGCAGAGCGAGAAGCGGAGAATGGAAAGGAACTGGCGCTGAGGTACGTCATCTTCGGCGGTGAAGCGCTGAAGCCGGTGATGCTGAAGGATTTCCATGAAAGGTATCCAGAGACGAAGCTGGTGAATATGTACGGCATTACGGAAACGACGGTGCATGTGACGTACAAGGAAATCACGGCGGACGAAATCGAAAGGAACGCCAGCAGCATCGGCAAGCCGATCCCGACCCTCACGGCCTATATTCTGGATAGTCAGCGGAGACTAGTGCCAATAGGGGTAACTGGGGAGCTGTATGTAGGAGGCGAAGGGGTATGCCGAGGCTACTTGAACCGACCGGAATTAACGGCGGAGCGATTCGTGGAGAACCCATATGTGCCGGGAGAGCGGCTGTACAAAACGGGAGATTGGGCAAGATGGCTGCCAAACGGTGAAATGGAGTACTACGGACGAATCGACGAGCAGGTGAAGATTCGAGGGTATCGGATCGAGCTTGGAGAGATCGAAGCGGCGATCCTGCAGGAGCCTACCGTCCGCGAAGCAGTGGTGATGGCGAAAGAGGATCGGGATGGCAGCCTGTACCTGTGCGCGTACATTTCGGTGGCGGCAGACAAGGAAGGAGAAGCGGAGCCAGCAGGCAAGGAAGGAGAAGTCGCAGCAGGGGGCAAGGAAGGCAAAGCGACCGCAGAGGTGAAGGCGTCACTGCAGCGGAAGCTGCCGGCGTATATGGTGCCGTCCGCCTTCGTCGCGTTGGAGAAACTGCCGCTGACGGCCAATGGCAAAATTGACCGCAAAGCGTTGCCGGAGCCGGAGCAAGGGTCCGCAGGCATGCCATACGAGGCGCCGGTCACGGCGATGGAAGCTGGGCTGGCCCGGCTGTGGGAGGACATTCTCGGCGTGGAACGGATTGGCGCGGCGGATAATTTCTTCGAGCGTGGAGGCCATTCGCTGCGGGCGATGACGCTGCTCTCGCGGATGCACAAGGAATGGAACGTGCAGATGCCGCTGAAGACGATCTTCGAATCGCCGACTTTGCGCGGATTGGCGCAGGCGATCCAGGCGATCGAAGGGCTGGCGGTAAACCCTTACGCGGCCATCGAACCGGTGGAGGGCCGGACGTATTATCCGGTCTCGCCAGCTCAAAGGCGTATGTTGATTTTGCAGCAGCTGGAAGGCGCCGAGGTAAGCTACAACATGCCGGCAGTGCTAATGATGGAAGGTCCATTGGATCGCTCACGGTTGGAGACAGCATTTGCCCATCTGGTGGCGCGTCATGAATCGTTGAGGACATCGTTTGAATGGGTGGATGGAGAGCCGGTGCAGCGCGTGCATGGAGAGGTGCCGTTCACCATTTCATGGGAGAGCTGCAGCGAGGGAGAGGTAGCATCTCGGGTAGAGGCTTTCATCCGTCCGTTCGACCTGGAGTCTGCGCCGCTGCTGCGGGTCGGTCTGCTGCATCTGTCAGAGGAGCGTCATGTGCTGCTGTACGACATGCATCATATTATCTCTGATGGTGTATCCATGGGTGTGCTGGAGCAGGAATTTGCTGTGCTGTATCGGGGAGATGAGCTGATTCCTTTGCGGATTCAGTACAAGGATTACACGGTGTGGCAGAACGAGCGTCTAGGTGACAAGCGTCTAGGTGCAGAAGAGCTGGCGAAGCAGGAAGACTACTGGAAGGATGTCTTCTCGGGGGACATCCCAGTGCTATCGATGCCGACGGATCATGCGCGGCCTGTGGTGCGCAGCTTCGAGGGCGATCACATCGGGTTCACGGTGGAAGCGGAGCTGGCGGAGCGACTGCGCCAGATGGGTGCAGATCAGGGAGCGACGCTGTACATGGTGCTGTTGGCGGCGTATACAGCGCTGCTGTCCCACTATACGGGTCAAGAGGATATCGTCGTGGGTACGCCGGTGGCGGGAAGACCGCATGCGGATTTGGAGCAGATGATCGGGATGTTCGTGGGTACGCTGGCTTTGCGGAACTATCCGTCAGGAGAGAAGCGGTTCGCGGAATTCGTAGAGGAAGTGAAACAGCGGGTGCTGCAGGCGTTTGAACACCAGGATTATCCGTTTGAGGAGCTGGTGGAGAAGCTGGATGTGGCGCGGGATATGAGCCGGAACCCGCTGTTCGATACGATGTTTGTGCTGCAAAACCTGGAGCGCCGGGAGACGGAGCTGGAAGGCTTGCGGCTGAGCCCGTACGCTGCGGGGAACGGGGCTGCGAAATTCGACCTTGCGCTGACGGCGGCAGAGGGAGCAGACGATGGAGCGGCAGGGCTGTACTTCACGCTGGACTACAGCACAGCGCTGTATGAGCGGCAGACGATGGAGCGGCTTGCGGACCATTTCAGCCGGTTGTTGGAGCAATTGGCGGCGAACCCGGACATGAAGCTGGCGGACATCGAAATGGTTAGTGTTGATGAAAAAAATCAATTATTACATGTATTCAACGATACGCAAGCGTCATATCCGTCAGATCGAACGATCCACAGCCTGTTCGAGGAGCAGGTGCGTAAGACGCCAGACCATGTCGCCGTGGTGCATGAAGAGGAACGTCTGACATATGCGGAGCTGAATGCGCGGGCGAACCGGTTGGCGCATGCGCTTCGGGAGCAAGGTGTGGGACCGGATGAGATCGTTGGCTTGATGATGGAGCGTTCGGTGGACATGGCTGTCGGGATGCTGGGCATTCTGAAGGCCGGCGGTTCGTTTATGGCTATCGATCCGGGATACCCTGCGGTGCGGATTCAACAGATGCTGGCGGATAGTCAGACGTCCCTGCTTGTGGCACAGGAAGGGACTGCAGACTTGGCGTCCGCCTTTGACGGCCGTGTGCTGCTGTTGAATGAAGCGAATCTTAGCGAATACAAGGATACAAATCCGACATGGATCGGGGATGCGAGGCAACTGGCCTACGTCATCTTCACCTCAGGCTCAACGGGACGACCGAAAGGCGTGGAGGTGGAGCATCGCTCCCTGGTAAACCTGTGCTTCTGGCATGTGAGGCAATTTGAAATCAGCGAAACGGATCGCAGTACGCAGTACGCCTCCTGCGGATTTGATGCCTCGATATGGGAGTGGTTCCCTTATTTGATCACGGGGGCGAGTGTCCATATCGTGCCGGAGCGGTTGCGTCTGGATATGGAAGGACTAAGCGGGTACTACCGTGAGAACGGGATCACGATGAGCTGGCTGCCGCCGCAAATCTATGAGCAAATGCTGGAGCAAGAGAACGTTACGCTACGGCATCTGTTGACGGGCGGAGACAAGGTGAAGGCTCATCAGGAGAAGAGCTACAAGGTGTGGAACACGTACGGGCCAACAGAAGGAACGGTCATTTGCACAAGCCATCGAATCGAAGGGCAGCAGATGAATATTCCAATAGGAAAACCGTTGTCGAACACGCGGATTTACATTGTGGATCGCGCAGGGAAGCCGCAGCCGATCGGTGTGCCGGGGGAACTGTTGGTTGGCGGTGACGGGGTGGCCCGAGGGTATGTGAACCGTCCTGAACTGACGGCGGAGCGATTCGGAATAGACCCGTTCGTAGAGGGAGGCCGCCTCTACCGTACAGGAGATTTGGCGAGATGGTTGGCGGACGGAACGATTGAATATTTGGGCAGAATCGACGAACAGGTGAAAATCCGGGGTTACCGGATTGAGCCGGGTGAGATCGAATATGTGCTGCTCGGCCATGCATCGGTGCGGGAGGCAATCGTGATCGTTCGGGAGGGGGAGCACGGAGAGAAATCGCTGTGTGCGTACTATACGACCAACGAAACGATAGCAGCGTCTGCAATCCGCGAGTATGTGTCGGAGAAAGTGCCGGCGTATATGGTGCCGTCCGCCTTCGTCGCGCTGGAGAAACTGCCGCTCACGGTTAACGGCAAGCTCGACCGCAAGGCGTTACCGGAGCCGGAGCTTTCAAATATGGCCAACACCGATTATATGGCTTCTGAAAATCCCATACAAGAAATGCTTCTAGACGTTTGGTCAGAGGTGCTGAAAGTTTCCAATATTGGAATCCAACATCGATTCTTTGATTTAGGCGGGGATTCGATCAAAGCCATACAAATTGCTTCTCGGATCCATCAGAAGGGCTACAAAATTGATATTAAAGATTTGTTTCAAAAACCGACAGTGAAGGAACTAAGTACAGCTGTTGCAAAAGCGGAGCAATTGATCTGTCAAGACGAGGTTGCAGGTTATAGCCAATTGACGCCAATACAGCTAAGGTTTCTGCAGCAGAATGAAGAGCATGCCAATCATTTTAATCAATCTATATTTTTGTATGGCAAACATGGTTTTAAAGAAGATTTGCTCGTTCAAGTATTTCATGAACTCGTGAAGCATCATGACAATCTTAGGTCGGTATTCATTAAAGAAGAGGCCTCAGATTACAGGCAGTTCTACAGAAGTTCCAATGAGAGCGACTTATTTGATTTTGAAGTTATTGATTTAACTGCTCATGACGACGAAGTCGGGGACTACATCCATTTAAAATCGACTGAAATTCAAAAGGGCATGGATATTGTCAAAGGACCATTAGTTCAATTCGGACTATTTAAAACGAAGCAAGGGGATCATCTGTTAATATGCATTCACCACTTCGTTGTTGATGGTGTTTCTTGGAGGATTTTCCTTGAGGATTTTAAAATGGCTTACGAGCAAGCAGTGAACGGACAGCCCATCCAACTACCATTTAAAACCCATTCATTTGCAGAATGGTCCAACCAACTATACGAGTACAGCAGCAGTGATGCGCTGAGCTCAGAATTGCAATATTGGGAGCGAGTTGTGTCTGCTTATTCGTCTAAGCTTCCCCGAGATAGAGGGAAACAGCAATCTGTGCTTGCCGACAATACGGATGTACGAATAGAGCTTACGGAAGAACAGACTTCACTGCTTCTAACGGGAGTAAATCGAATCTACAATACGCAAATGAATGATATCTTGTTGACTGCACTGGGTCTTGCTTTGGTGGAATGGAAGGGAATAACCAATATATTTGTTGAAATGGAGGGTCATGGAAGATCTGAGGCGATTGTGAATACGGATGTGAATAGGACGATCGGATGGTTCACATCGATTTACCCTTATTTGCTGGTGATGCCAAATGATAAAGATCTTTCGTATCAAATTAAATCTGTTAAAGAAAGTTTGCGGGCGGTTCCTAACCTTGGAATTGGGTACGGAATGCTGAAGGAAATCGGTCATCGAGGAAATAAACTTAACGTGGATGTTTCCCCTGAAATCAGCTTTAACTACTTAGGGCAATTCGATTCCGATACGGAAACAGATTTATTCGCCATCTCTCCCTATTCCACTGGGGAGTCTATGAGTTCTTCGCTTAAATCTACTTATGCTTTAGAGATAAACGGAATCGTAACAAACAGTAAGTTGGTGTTTTCATTTGGCTTCAGCAGAAAGGAATTCGAAGCAGCCACAATCAACAGCTTAGCCGACAGCTTCAGAACCCAATTGATCTCCGTTATACAGCATTGTATGAACAGGGAATTTACTGAAATCACACCAAGCGATTTATTATACAACGAATTAACTTTGGATCAACTTGACGAGATCGCTAGCGAAATTGCAACTGCAATGGATGACATTGATTTCGATATCGAAAGTTGAAACATGGGCTAGAAGGGCGGTTATTGTTCGTTTATGAAACAAAAACAAGGAATACAAAATATTTATACGTTAACTCCCATGCAGCAAGGAATGTTATTTCATAGCTTACTAGACGAACAATCAAGCAGTTATTTAACACAGACTTCATTCGAAATAAAGGGCGATTTTAACGTTAGTATTTTTACGGAAGCGTTCAATCATTTGATTCAGAGGCATGATATTTTAAGAACAGTATTTCATTTCGATAAGGCCGAGAAGCCACTGCAAATCGTATTGACGAAAAGGAAATTGAATGTTCCATACACGGACATTTCGGAGCTGGATGAACATATTCAAAAAGAATATCTTAATGACTACAAATTAAGAGATTCCCAATTCATGTTCGACCTGAAGAAAGATTTGTTGGTCAGGATTGCTGTTTTTAAAACAGCTCAAGAATCCTATCATGTCGTCTGGACCCATCATCATATATTGATGGATGGCTGGTGCCTGACTACTCTTTCCAGTGAAGTATTTACGATTTATGAAGCATTAAAAAACGGTTCCGAGGTATCGCTTCCACCGGTTACTTCGTACAGCACATATATCAAATGGATGAGTGAAAGGAATAGCGAGGAATCCAGTGTTTTTTGGAAAGCGTACCTGAGCAATTACGATGAGAGTATATCTTTGCCGAAATATCGAGATAAGTCCATGTATAAGGATCACGGTTATAGAAAAAATTCCAAAAAACGACTTGTTCTTGATGAAGAAATAAGCAAGCAGTTATTGGATGTGGCGCATCATGTTGATGTTACATTAAACGTTGTCATCCAGGGTATTTGGGGAATGCTGCTCCAAAAATATAACAATTGTTCAGATGTAGTGTTCGGTACGGTCGTGTCAGGCAGACCTCCACATATTCCCGGTATCGAGCAAATGGTCGGACTATTCATCAATACAATCCCTGTTAGAATTCAAGCAGATGAGACAACGCGAATTCAGGAACTGTTTAAGAAGCTGCAAGAAAAATCTTTATTGGCTGTGGATCACCATTATCATCCTTTATTCGAAATTCAGGCGAACTCAGAAGTTAAGCAGGGTCTTTTCGATCATATTATGGCATTTGAAAATTACCCGATCGGTGAAGAGATCGAGAAAAACGCAAGAAACGGACTAGGATTTCAGATTTACAATTTTCAACACGATGAAGAAACGAACTACGATTTTAATATTACGGTAACTCCAGGCAGTAGTATTGCTATTGAATTTATTTATAATCCTGCTGTTTTTGATGAAGGGATGCTTGATCGGCTGCAGGGTCATGTTCGCCAACTCATTCATGCTGTTGTGAATGAACAGGATGCTTTAGTTAAAGATATTGTTCTTTTGACGAATGATGAAATCAATCTTTATATGAACAAGTTCAATGATACGAAAGCGGAGTATCCGTCGGATCGAACGGTCCACAGCCTGTTCGAGGAGCAGGTGCGGAAGACGCCGGACCATGTGGCGGTGGTGCATGAAGAGGAGCGTCTGACGTATGCGGAGCTGAATGCGCGAGCGAACCGGTTGGCGCATGCGTTGCGGGAGCAAGGAGTGGGACCGGATGAGATCGTTGGCCTGTTGATGGAGTGTTCGGTGGACATGATCGTGGGCATTCTGGGGATCTTGAAAGCCGGAGGAGCCTACCTGCCGATCGATCCGGATTATCCGGCGGAACGCATTCGATATATGTTTGAGGATAGTGGGATACGTGTGCTGCTGGTAGAGGAAGGGACCTCGAAGGTAGCGGCTAGATGTGGCGGAACGGTCCTTCTACTGCACGCTATGAACCTAGAGGGCTACCCGGACACGAATCCAGAGGTCTGCAGCGATGCGGATGCGGAGCAACTGGTGTATGTGATTTATACCTCAGGCTCGACGGGACGTCCCAAAGGGGTAATGGTGGAGCATCGTGGTGCAGCCAATGCGCTGCAGTGGAGAAGCGAAGCGTACCATCTGGGTGAAGACGATTGCGTATTGCAGTTGTTCTCGTTCGCCTTTGACGGTTTTGTAACGAGCTTCTTTACGGGAATTGTAAGCGGAGCTAGCGTGGTGTTGCTAGGGGCCAATGAAGCCAGGAATCCAGTAGTGATTAAACAGGCCATTGCAAAGAACGGGGTAACGCACTTCATATGCGTTCCTTCGCTATACGGCGCGATTTTGGATGAATTGACGGCGGAGGAAGCGCGGATGCTGCGGGTAGTCACGCTAGCGGGAGAGCGTGTCACTTCGAACATTGTGGAGAAGAGTCTGGCAGTAAGCGGCACGCTCGAACTGGTGAATGAATACGGCCCGACGGAGAACAGTGTCGTGACGACCTACTATCGCCATATGGAACGTGCGGAGCGTCCATTGATCGGAAAGCCTGTGGCAAACCAACACGTGTATATCGTAGACCGTGCAGGAAAGCTGCAGCCGCTCGGCGTACCGGGGGAACTATGTATCGGAGGCGCGGGTTTAGCACGGGGATACTTGAACAATCAGGAGTTAACGGCGGAGCGATTCGTAGCGAATCCGTTCGTGCCGGGAGAGCGTCTGTATAAGACGGGAGATTGGGCGAGATGGCTGCCGGACGGCAATATCGAGTATTTGGGACGAATCGACGAGCAGGTGAAGATCCGAGGGTATCGGATCGAGCTTGGGGAGATCGAAGCGGCGATCCTGCAGGAGCCTTCCGTTCGTGAAGCAGCGGTGATGGCAAAAGAGGACCGGGATGGCAGCCTGTTCCTGTGCGCATACATCGCGGCGGCAGCAGGAAAGGAAGGGGAAGCTGCCGCAGAGGTGAAGGCGTCGCTGCAGCGGAAGCTGCCGGCGTATATGGTGCCGTCCTCCTTCGTCGCGCTGGAGAAACTGCCGCTGACGGCCAATGGCAAGCTCGACCGCAAGGCGCTGCCGGAGCCGGAGCAAGGGTTAGCGGGCGTATCTTACGAGGCACCGAGCACGGCGATGGAAGCTGGGTTGGCCAAGCTGTGGGAGGACATCCTTGGCGTGGAACGGATTGGCGCGGCGGATAACTTCTTCGACCGTGGAGGCCATTCGCTGCGGGCGATGACGCTGCTCTCGCGGATGCACAAGGAATGGAACGTGCAGATGCCGCTGAAGACGATCTTCGAATCGCCTACTTTGCGCGGATTGGCGCAGGCGATTGAAGGGCTGGCGGAAAATCCGTATGCGGCGATAGAGCCGGTAGAGCGCAGGGCGTATTATCCGGTCTCGCCAGCCCAAAGGCGGATGTTGATTTTGCAGCAGCTGGAAGGTGCAGAGGTGAGCTACAACATGCCGGGCGTGCTGACGATGGCAGGTCCATTGGATCGCTCTCGGTTGGAGACAGCGTTTGCCCGTCTGGTGGCGCGTCATGAATCGTTGCGGACATCGTTTGAATGGGTGGACGGCGAGCCGGTGCAGCGCGTGCATGAAGCAATACCGTTCACGATTTTCTGGGAGAGCTGCAGCGAGGGAGAGGTAGCATCTCGGGTAGAGGCTTTCATCCGTCCGTTCGACCTGGAGACTGCGCCGCTGCTGCGGGTTGGTCTGCTGCGCTTAGCGGAAGAGCGCCATGTGCTGCTGTACGACATGCATCATATTATTTCTGATGGTGTTTCCATGGGTGTGTTGGAGCAGGAGTTTGCTGCGCTGTACCGTGGAGATGATCTGACTCCGCTGCGGATACAATACAAGGATTATGCGGTGTGGCAGAATGAGCGATTAGGTGCAGAAGAACTGGCGAAGCAGGAGGACTACTGGAAGGATGTCTTCTCGGGTGAGCTTCCGGTGCTCGCGATGCCGACGGATCATGCGCGGCCTGCGGTGCGCAGCTTCGAGGGAGATGGCATCGGATTCACGGTGGAAGCGGAGCTGGTGGAGCGACTGCGCCAAGTGGGTGCAGATCAGGGAGCGACGCTGTACATGGTGCTGCTGGCGGCGTATACGGCGCTGCTCTCCAAATATACCGGTCAAGTGGATATCGTTGTGGGTACGCCAGTGGCGGGAAGACCGCATGCGGATCTGGAGCAGATGATCGGGATGTTCGTAGGCACGCTGGCCCTGCGGAATTACCCGTCAGGAGAGAAAAGGTTCGCGGCGTTCGTGGAGGAAGTGAAACAGCGGGTGCTGCAGGCGTTCGCACACCAGGATTATCCGTTTGAGGAGCTGGTGGAGAAGCTGGATCTGGCGCGCGATAGGAGCCGGAACCCGCTGTTCGATACGATGTTTGTGCTGCAAAACCTGGAGCGCCAGGAGGCGGAGCTGGAAGGATTGCTGCTGAGCCCGTATGCTGCGGGGAATGGGGTCGCGAAATTCGACCTTACGCTGACGGCGGAAGAGGGAGCGGCAGGGCTGTACTTCACGCTGGACTACAGCACAGCGCTGTATGAGCAGAAGACGATGGAGCGGCTTGCGGGCCATTTCAGCCGACTGTTGGAGCAATTGGCTGCGAACCCGAACATGAAGCTTGCGGACATCGAGCTGCTGGATGAAGCGGAGAAAACCCAGCTGCTGGAGCGCTTCAACGATACGGGAGCATCGTATCCGTCGGATCGAACGATCCATAGCTTGTTCGAGGAACAGGTGCGGAAGACGCCGGACCATGTAGCGGTGATCCATGAAGAGGATCGCCTGACATATGCGGAGCTGAATGCGCGAGCGAACCGCTTGGCGCACACGTTGCGGGAGCAAGGAGTGGGACCGGATGAGATCGTTGGCCTGATGCTGGAGCGTTCGGTAGACATGATCGTGGGCATCCTGGGGATCTTGAAGGCCGGGGGAGCCTACCTGCCGATTGATCCGGATTATCCGGCGGAGCGCATCTGCTACATACTGGGGGACAGCGAAGCAAGGCTGCTGGTGACAGCAGAGCGCTGGAAGGAGAAAGCAGGCGGCCACGCAATCGGAACGGTACTGCTGGATGATGAGCGCATGTACGCTGGGGTGGAAAACGGTGAACTGGAGGAAGTGAACGGTCCGACGGATTTGGCGTATGTGATTTATACCTCGGGTTCAACGGGGAAGCCCAAAGGGGCTATGATTGAGCATCGCTCGGTCATTAACCGGTTGAAGTGGATGCAGGAGAAGTACCCGCTTCGTGCAGACGATGTCATCCTGCAGAAAACACCGTACACTTTCGATGTGTCGGTATGGGAGCTGCTGTGGTGGTCGTTGGAGGGGGCGAAGGTGTGTCTGCTCAAGCCTGGAGGGGAGAAGGATCCGGGACTTATTGCGGATACGATCGCAGCCCATGGCATTACGGTAATGCATGCTGTGCCGTCGATGCTGAACGCATTTCTGGAATACGTGGAAAGTGTGACCGGCAGCTTGGAGAAGACGGTGAGCTTGCGGCAGGTATTTGCCAGTGGGGAAGCGTTAAAGGTGGAGCAGGCGAAGCGGTTCGGGCGAATGATTGGTGGAGCGCAGCTAAGCAATCTGTATGGACCAACCGAAGCTACCGTGGATGTGACCTCCTTCGATTGCGACATGGACGAGCTGGAACGGATGTGTATCGGCAAACCGATTTACAATACCAGCCTGTACATTGTAGATCGCGTTGGAAAGCTGCAGCCGCTTGGCGTACCGGGGGAATTGTGTATCGGAGGCGTCGGTTTAGCAAGGGGATACTTGAACCGCCCGGAATTAACGGCGGAGAAATTTGTAGCGAATCCGTTCGTGCCGGGAGAGCGGCTGTATAAAACGGGAGATTGGGCAAGATGGCTGCCGGACGGCAATATTGAGTATTTGGGACGAATCGACGAGCAGGTGAAGATTCGAGGGTATCGGATCGAGCTCGGAGAGATCGAAGCGGCGATCCTGCAGGAGCCTACCGTCCGCGAAGCAGCGGTGATGGCGAAAGAGGATCGGGATGGCAGCCTGTATCTGTGCGCATACATCGCGGCGGCAGCAGGCAAGGAAGGAGAAGCGGCTGCAGAGGTGAAGGCGTCGCTGCAGCGGAAGCTGCCAGTGTACATGGTGCCGTCCTACTTCGTCTCGCTGGAGAAACTCCCGCTCACGGTCAATGGCAAGCTCGACCGCAAGGCGTTGCCGGAGCCGGAGCAAGGGTTAGCGGGCGAACCTTACGAAGCGCCGAGCACGGTGATGGAAGCCCAATTGGCCAAGCTGTGGGCGGACATCCTTGGCGTGGAACGGATTGGTGCGGCGGACAACTTCTTCGACCGTGGCGGCCATTCGCTGCGGGCAATGACGTTGCTCTCGCGAATACACAAGGAATGGAATGTGCAGGTTCCGCTGAAGGCGATCTTCGAATCGCCGACGGTGCGCGGGTTGGCGCAGGCGATCGAAGGGCTGGATGAGAATCCGTACGCGGCCATCGAACCAGTAGAGGGACGGTCGCATTATCCGGTCTCGCCAGCCCAAAGGCGGATGTTGATTTTGCAGCAGCTGGAAGGCGCAGAGGTAAGCTACAACATACCGGGCGTGCTGATGATGGAAGGTCCATTGGACCGTTCCCGGCTGGAGACGGTGTTTGCCCGCATGGTGGAGCGTCATGAATCGTTGCGGACATCGTTTGAATGGGTGGACGGCGAGCCGATGCAGCGTGTGCATGAAGCAGTGCCGCTCACGATTTTCTGTGAGAGCTGCAGCGAGGAGGAGGTGGCGTCCCAGGTAGAGGCCTTCATCCGTCCGTTCGACCTGGAGACTGCGCCGCTGCTGCGGGTCGGTCTGCTGCATCTGTCAGAGGAGCGCCATGTGCTGCTGTACGACATGCATCATATTATCTCCGACGGGGTATCCATGACGGTCCTAGTGAAGGAGTTTACAAACTTATATGACAGGAATGAACGGATTCCGTTGCGGATTCAGTACAAAGATTATGCCGTATGGCAAAATATTCTGCTTGCTTCTGGAGAAATGGTCAATCAAGAAATGTATTGGATGAGTGTTTTCTCGGATGAAATTCCGGTGCTCGCGATGCCAACTGATTTTCCGCGTTCAGTGGTTCCAAGTTTTGCAGGGGGACAGATTTCATTTTCTATTGATGAAGAGCTGACGGAAAAATTACGCCGATTGGCTTTCGAGAATAGTGCGACGTTGTACATGGTGCTGCTGGCGGCGTATACGGCACTGTTGTCGAAATACACCGGTCAAGAGGACATCATCGTGGGAACGCCAATAGCAAGTCGATCACATGCAGATCTGGAAAATATGATTGGGATGCTTACAAATACTCTTGCCATGAGAAATTATCCGGCGTCTGGCAAATCTTTTTCCGAATTTTTGGCAGAGGTTAAGGAGAATGCGCTCAAAGCCTATACAAATCAGGATTTTCCGTTTGATCGGTTGATTGAAAAGATTGATCATTCGAGGGGGTTGAGTCGTAATCCGCTATTCGACGTTATGTTCGCGCTTCAGAACACGGAGGACAATGGCATAGAAATTGATTTGTTGAAAGTGACCGTCATGAATTATGAAGTTGAGAAGGCAAAATTCGAGTTGGAATTAGGCGGTATCGAGAGTTCAAAAGAAATTGAATTTATATTGAAATATCGATCAGGGTTGTATCTAAGAAAAACGATGGAATTATTCACCCAGCGATTTATTTCAATGTTGGAACAAATCGTAAAAGAACCATTTAAAGCTCTTTGTGAAATGGATGTGTTTGGCAGGGAAGAAATAGAACATTTGAGTCACGGCAGAGAAGAGTTGTCAGTGCTTTTTGATTTTTAGTCTGTTGAGGGATGGTAAACATGATGAATCATTTTGTAGCCATCCCTTCTTTGTCAAATATATAAGCAAGAAAAGAGGGGCTAGCTTGGAATATAAACACCATATAATGGATGAAAAAGAAGGATTTTTAGCCGCGAAAAAATATTGGATTCAAAAGTTAGACGGCTACACAGAAGCTTCCGAGATACCAAAAGATTCTATTTCCGAATATGGATATGAAATTAATGAATATACGATGCAATTTGAGGAGAAAACTTTAAATTCAATTTACAATATAAGTAAAAATAATGATATTTTGACGTTCTCGATTTTATTGTCTGTCTTAAATATCGTTTTACACAAATGTTTGATTTCGGATCAAATTTGTATATCAACACCACTGCATCAAGGCTATAAAGATGACAGTAAATATAATGACTCTGTTTTTATGTATGAGCAAATAAAGGGAGAAATGACTGTAAAGGAGCTGCTCTCTCGAATCAATGAAACTGTTACAGGTGGTTATAGGCATCAATTCTATCCTGTTTCCTATATTACTCAGTCTAATGATGAGAATTACAACGGGTCATACAGTGTTCCGACTCTTATGATGGTTTATGAGAGCATACATGGAGCTAAGGTTACAGAAGACTTTTTGAAAAAGCAAATATATTCAACGGTCTTCGTTTTTAGAAAAAGCGAAAGTGATCGTCATTTGAACGTGACTGTGCATTACAACTGCAAAGCATATTTAAGGGAAACAATCTTGAGGTATGTGGATATGTTTTCATTGGTATTAACGACAGTTTTGCAAAATGTTCAAATGCGAATAGATGAAATCGAATTGGTTAGTGCTGATGAAAAGAATCAATTAGTACATGTATTCAACGATACGGGAGCGTCGTATCCGTCGGATCGAACGATCCACAGCCTGTTCGAGGAGCAGGTGCGGAAGACGCCGGATCATGTCGCCGTGGTGCATGAAGAGGATCGGCTGACGTATGCGGAGCTGAATGCGCGAGCGAATCGGTTGGCGCACATGTTGCGGGAGCAAGGCGTGGGACCGGATGAGATCGTTGGTCTGATGATGGAGCGTTCGGTGGACATGGCCGTCGGGATGCTGGGCATTTTGAAGGCTGGTGGTGCGTTTATGGCCATCGATCCGGGATACCCTGCGATGCGAATCCAACAGATGCTGGCGGACAGTCAGACGTCTGTACTTGTAGCACAGGAAGGGACAGTGGACTTGGCGTCCGCTTTTGACGGCCGTGTGCTGTTGTTGAATGAAGCGAATCTTAGTGGATACAGGGACACAAATCCGGCATGGACTGGGGATGCGAGGCAACTGGCCTACGTCATCTTCACCTCAGGCTCAACGGGACGGCCGAAAGGCGTGGAGGTGGAGCATCGCTCACTGGTAAACCTGTGCTTCTGGCATATGAAGCAATTTGAAATCAGCGAAAGGGATCGAAGCACGCAGTACGCCTCCTGTGGTTTTGATGCCTCGATATGGGAGTGGTTCCCTTATTTGATCACGGGGGCGAATGTCCATATTGTGCCGGAGCGGTTGCGTCTGGATGTGGCGGGACTAAGCGGGTACTACCGTGAGAACGGGATCACGCTGAGCTGGCTGCCGCCGCAAATTTTTGAGCAAATGCTGGAGCAAGAGAACGCTACTTTGCGGCATCTGATGACGGGCGGGGACAAGGCGAAGGTCCATCAGGAGAAGAGCTACGCGCTGTGGAATGTGTATGGACCAACAGAAGGAACGGTCATTTGCACAAGCCATCGAATCGAAAGGCAGCAGATGAACATACCAATTGGAAAACCGTTGCCGAACACGCGGATTTACATTGTGGATCGCGCTGGGAATCCGCAGCCGATCGGCGTGCCGGGGGAACTGCTGGTTGGCGGCGACGGGGTGGCCCGGGGGTATGTGAACCGACCTGAACTGACGGCGGAGCGATTCGGAACGGACCCGTTCGTAGCGGGCGGCCGTCTATATCGTACAGGAGATTTGGCGAGATGGCTGCCGGATGGCAACATCGAGTATTTGGGCAGAATCGACGAACAGGCGAAAATCCGGGGTTACCGGATTGAGCCGGGCGAGATCGAATATGTGCTGCTCGGCCATGAAGCGGTGCGAGAGGCAATCGTGATCGTTCGGGAGGGGGAGCACGGAGAGAAATCGCTGTGCGCGTACTATACGACGAGCGGAACGATAGCACCATCCGCAATCCGCGAGTATGTATCGGAGAAAGTGCCGGCGTATATGGTGCCATCCGCCTTCGTCGCGCTGGAGAATCTGCCGCTGACGACCCATGGTAAAATTGACCGCAAAGCGCTGCCGGAGCCGGAACAAGGGTTAGCGGGCGTACCTTACGAAGCGCCGGCCACGGCGATGGAAGCTGGGTTGGCTCAGCTGTGGGAGGACATCCTTGGCGTGGAACGGATTGGCGCGGCGGATAACTTCTTCGACCGTGGAGGCCATTCGCTGCGGGCGATGACGCTGCTCTCGCGGATACACAAGGAATGGAACGTGCAGATTCCGCTGAAGACGATCTTCGAATCGCCGACGGTGCGCGGGTTGGCGCAGGCGATTGAAGGGCTGGCGGAGAATCCATACGCAGCGATAGAGCCGGTGGAAGGGCGGACATATTATCCGGTCTCGCCAGCCCAAAGGCGGATGTTGATTTTGCAGCAGATGGAAGGCGCAGAGGCAAGCTACAACATGTCGGGCGTTCTGACGATGGAAGGTCCATTGGACCGTTCCCGGTTGGAAACGGCGTTTGCCCGTCTGGTGGAGCGCCATGAATCGTTGCGGACATCGTTTGAATGGGTGGACGGCGAGGCTGTGCAGCGGATACATGGAGAAGTGCCGTTCATCATTTCCTGGGAGAGCTGCAGCGAGGAGGAGGTGGCGTCTCGGGTAGAGGCCTTCATCCGTCCATTCGATCTGGCGCGCGCACCGCTGCTGCGGGTTGGTTTGCTGCGTCTGTCGGAGGAGCGCCATGCGCTGATGTACGACATGAATCATATTATCTCCGATGGAGTATCGATGGGTGTGCTGGAGCAGGAGTTTGCCGCGCTGTATCGGGGAGATGAGCTGCGTCGGCTGCGGATTCAGTACAAGGATTATGCGGTGTGGCAGAATGAGCGGCTAGGTGCAGAAGAGCTGGCGAAGCAGGAGGACTACTGGAAGGATGTCTTCTCGGGTGAGCTTCCAGTGCTCGCGATGCCAACGGATCATCCACGGCCTGCGGTGCGCAGCTTCGAGGGAGGTCACATCGGATTCACGGTAGAAGCGGAGCTGGCGGAGCGGCTGCGCCAGATGGGTGCAGACCGGGGAGCAACGCTGTACATGGTGCTGCTGGCGGCGTATACGGCGCTGCTGTCCAAATATACGGGTCAAGCGGATATCGTCGTGGGTACGCTGGTGGCGGGAAGACCGCATGCGGATCTGGAGCAGATGATCGGGATGTTCGCGGGTACGCTGGCCCTGCGGAACTATCCGTCAGGAGAGAAACGGTTCGCGGAGTACGTGGAGGAAGTGAAACAGCGGGTGCTGGGGGCGTTCGCACACCAGGATTATCCGTTTGAGGAGCTGGTGGAGAAGCTGGATGTGGCGCGGGATATGAGCCGGAATCCGCTGTTCGATACGATGTTCATGCTGCAAAACCTGGAGCGCCAGGAGGCGGAGCTGGAAGGCTTGCGGCTGAGCCCGTACGCTGCGGGGGATGGGGGTGCGAAATTTGACCTTATGCTAACGGCGACAGAGGGAGCGGCAGGGCTGTCTTTCACGCTGGACTACAGCACAGCGCTGTATGAGCCGCAGACGATGGAGCGGCTTGCGGGCCATTTCAGCCGTCTATTGGAGCAGTTGGCGGCGAACCCGGACATGAAGCTGGCGGACATGGAGCTGCTGGATGAAGCGGAGAAAGTCCAGCTGCTGGAGCGCTTCAACGATACGGGAGCGTCATATCCGTCAGATCGAACGATCCACAGCCTGTTCGAGGAGCAGGTGCGGAAGACACCGGACCATGTCGCGGTGATCCATGAAGAGGAGCATCTCACGTATGCGGAGCTGAATGCGCGAGCGAACCGGCTGGCGCATGCGCTTCGGGAGCAAGGAGTGGGGCCGGATGAGATCGTTGGCCTGATGCTGGAGCGTTCGGTAGACATGATCGTGGGCATTCTGGGGATCTTGAAAGCAGGCGGAGCCTACCTGCCGATTGATCCGGATTATCCGGCGGAGCGCATCTGCTACATACTGGGGGACAGCGAAGCAAGGCTGCTGGTGACAGCAGAGCGCTGGAAGGAGAAAGCAGGCGGCCACGCAATCGGAACGGTACTGCTGGATGATGAGCGCTTGTACGCCGGGGTGGACAGCGGTGAACTGGAGGACGTGAACGGTCCGACGGATTTGGCGTATGTGATTTATACCTCGGGTTCAACGGGGAAGCCCAAAGGAGCAATGATTGAGCATCGCTCGGTCATTAACCGGTTGAAGTGGATGCAGGAGAAGTACCCGCTTCGTGAAGACGATGTCATCCTGCAGAAAACACCGTACACTTTCGATGTGTCGGTATGGGAGCTGCTGTGGTGGTCGTTGGAGGGTGCGAAGGTGTGTCTGCTCAAGCCTGGAGGGGAGAAGGATCCGGGACTTATTGCGGATACGATCGCAGCCCATGGCATTACGGTAATGCATGCTGTGCCGTCGATGCTGAACGCATTTCTGGAATACGTGGAAAGCGTGCCCGGCAGCTTGGAGAAGACGGTGAGCTTGCGGCAGGTATTTGCCAGTGGGGAAGCGTTGAAGGTGGAGCAGGCGAAGCGGTTCGGGCGAATGATTGGTGGAGCGCAGCTAAGCAATCTGTATGGACCAACCGAAGCCACCGTAGACGTGACCTCCTTCGATTGCGACATGGACGAGCTGGAACGGATGTGTATCGGCAAACCGATTTACAATACCAGCCTGTACATTGTAGATCGCGCTGGAAAGCTGCAACCGCTTGGCGTGCCAGGGGAACTGTGCATCGGAGGCGTCGGCTTGGCACGGGGATACTTGAACAAACCGGAATTAACGGCGGAGAAATTTGTAGCGAATCCGTTCGTGCCGGGAGAGCGGCTATATAAAACGGGTGATTGGGCAAGATGGCTGCCGGACGGCAATATCGAGTATTTGGGGCGAATCGACGAGCAGGTGAAGATCCGGGGGTATCGGATCGAGCTTGGAGAGATCGAAGCGGCGATCCTGCAGGAACCTTCCGTCCGCGAAGCAGCGGTGATGGCGAGAGAGGATCGGGATGGCAGCCTGTATCTGTGCGCATACATCGCGGCGGCAGCAGGCAAGGAAGGAGAAGCGGCTGCTGAGGTGAAGGCGTCGCTGCAGCGGAAGCTGCCGGCGTACATGGTGCCGTCCGCCTTCGTGGCGCTGGAGAACCTGCCGCTGACGGCCAATGGCAAGCTCGACCGCAAAGCGCTGCCGGAGCCGGAGCAAGGGTCTGCAGGTGTGCCTTACGAAGCGCCAGTCACGGCGATGGAAGCTGGGCTGGCCAAGCTGTGGGAGGACATTCTCGGCGTGGAACGGATTGGCGCGGGGGACAACTTCTTCGAGCGCGGCGGCCATTCGCTGCGGGCGATGACGTTGATCTCGCGGATGCACAAGGAATGGAATGTGCAGATGCCGCTGAAGACGATCTTCGAATCGCCGACGGTACGTGAGTTGGCGCAGGCGATCGAAGGGTTGGCGGAGAATCCGTATGCGGCGATAGAGCCGGTAGAGCGCAGGGTGTATTATCCGGTCTCGCCAGCCCAAAGGCGGATGTTGATTTTGCAGCAGCTGGAAGGCGCAGAGGTAAGCTACAACATGCCGGGCGTGCTGACGATGGAAGGTACATTGGACCGCTCTCGGTTGGAGAGGGCGTTCGCCCATCTGGTGGCACGTCATGAATCGTTGCGGACATCGTTTGAATGGGTGGACGGTGAGCCGATGCAGCGCGTGCATGGAGAGATGCCGCTCACGATTTCCTCGGAGAGCTGCAGCGAGGAAGAGGTAGCGTTCCGTGTGGAAGCCTTCATCCGTCCGTTCGATCTGGAGCGCGCACCATTGCTGCGGGTCGGCCTGCTGCGCCTGTCGGAGGATCGCCATGTGCTGCTGTACGACATGCATCATATTATCTCTGATGGTGTATCGATGGGTGTGCTGGAGCAGGAGTTTGCTGCGCTGTATCGGGGAGATGACCTGCATCCGCTGCGGATTCAGTACAAGGACTATGCGGTGTGGCAGAACGAGCGTCTAGGTGCAGAAGAGCTGGCGAAGCAGGAGGACTACTGGAAGGATGTCTTCTCAGGTGAGCTTCCAGTGCTCGCAATGCCGACGGATCATGCGCGGCCTGGGGTGCGCCGTTTCGAGGGAGCTCACATCGGGTTCACGGTGGAAGCGGAGCTGGCGGAGCGACTGCGCCAGATGGGTGCAGATCAGGGAGCGACGCTGTACATGGTGCTGTTGGCGGCGTATACGGCGCTGCTGTCCAAATATACCGGTCAAGAGGATATCGTCGTGGGTACGCCGGTGGCGGGAAGACCGCATGCGGATCTGGAGCAGATGATCGGGATGTTCGTGGGTACGCTGGCTTTGCGGAATTACCCGTCAGGAGAGAAGCGGTTTGCGGCGTTTGTGGAGGAAGTGAAACAGCGGGTGCTGCAGGCGTTCGCACACCAGGATTATCCGTTTGAGGAGCTGGTGGAGAAGCTGGATGTGGCGCGGGATATGAGCCGAAATCCGCTGTTTGATACGATGTTCGTGCTGCAAAACCTGGAGCGCCGGGAGGTGGAGCTGGAAGGCTTGCGGCTGAGCCCGTACGCTGCGGGGAATAGGGGTGTGAAATTCGACCTTGAGCTGACGGCGGAAGAGGGAGCGGCAGGGCTGTCTTTCACGCTGGAATACAGCACAGTGCTGTATGAGCCGCAGACGATGGAGCGGCTTGCGGGCCATTTCAGCCGGCTGTTGGAGCAGTTGGCGGCGAACCCGGACATGAAGCTGGCAGACATGGAGTTGCTGGATGAAGCGGAAAAAGCCCAACTGCTGGAGCGCTTTAACGATACGGGAACGTCGTATCCATCGGAACGAACGATCCACAGCCTGTTCGAGGAGCAAGTGCGGAAGACGCCAGATCATGTCGCAGTGGTACATGAAGAGGAACGTCTGACGTATGCGGAGCTGAATGCGCGAGCGAACCGGTTGGCGCATGCGTTGCGAGAGCAAGGCGTGGGACCGGATGAGATCGTTGGCTTGATGATGGAGCGTTCGGTGGACATGATTGTGGGCATTCTGGGGATATTGAAGGCGGGCGGAGCCTACCTGCCGATTGATCCGGATTATCCGGCGGACCGCATCCAATTCATGCTGGAAGACTCCCGAACCGGGGTTCTGATCACTCAACGCCATTTAAAATCACGTACATCTTTTGAAGGCGTTTGGGTTTTGCTTGAGGAGGAAGAGTCCTGCTATTTTAATACTTCAAATCCGGTTGTGTACAACTCTTCAGAGCATTTGGCTTATGTCATTTACACCTCTGGAACGACGGGCAATCCAAAGGGAGTCATGATCGAGCATAGGCAGCTTGCATCACTTGCTAACGCTTGGAAACAAGAATATCGCTTGCATGAGACAGGAATCAGGTGGCTGCAATGGGCGAACTTTTCGTTTGACGTCTTCTCCGGAGATTTGGTTCGCGCACTGTTGCATGGCGGTACGCTCATTTTATGTCCTACAGACGCAAGGGCTAATCCAGAGGCAATCTATAGGCTGATTCAGAAGTATCGGATTCAGATGTTCGAGTCGACGCCTGGATTGGTAATCCCGTTGATGAATTACTTGCATGACGAGGGGTTAGTACCCGAGAGCTTGAGGTTGTTAATCATTGGTTCGGATCATTGTCCAGTGAAAGAGTTTAATTTACTGTTTCAGCGTTTTGGCTCACGGATGAGAATTGTTAACAGCTATGGTGTGACAGAAGCATGTATTGACTCCAGTTACTTTGAAGGTAGCAATGAAGAGGCGCTTAGTACACTGCCTATCGGAAAGCCTCTTCCAGGCGTGGAGATGTATGTGTTAAACAACAAGCAATCGTTGCAGCCGATAGGTGTGATTGGAGAATTATATATTGGAGGAAGCGGCGTTAGTCGTGGTTATTGGAACAAACAGGAATTAACGAGTGAGAGATTTGTTTCTAATCCGTTCCGTTTTGGGCAGAGGATGTATCGGACTGGGGATCTGGTCAGGTGGTTGCCGGATGGCAACATGGAATATGCAGGACGGATGGACGATCAAGTAAAAATAAGGGGTTATCGCATTGAAGTTAGAGAAATTGAAGCGAGGCTTCTACGAATTGCTTCTGTAAAGGAAGTAGCAGTGGTTGTGAAAGAGGACGGGGACGGGCAAAAGACGTTGTGTGCGTACTTCGTGAGCGTTAAGGATTATACTGCTTATGAATTAAAAGATGAGCTGTTAAGGGATCTGCCGATGTACATGATCCCCTCCTATTTTATCCAGTTGCCGAGCATGCCGCTAACTCCAAACGGCAAGCTTGATCGCAAAGCGTTGCCGGAACCGGAAGAAGGATCCGCAGGTGTGTCTTACGAAGCGCCGACCACGGCGATGGAAGCCGGGCTGGCCAAGCTGTGGGAGGACATCCTTAGCGTGGAACGAATTGGCGCGGCGGACAACTTCTTCGACCGTGGAGGCCATTCGCTGCGCGCGATGACGTTGATCTTGCGGATGCACAAGGAATGGAACGTGCAGGTGCCGCTGAAGACGATCTTCGAATCGCCAACGGTGCGCGGGTTGGCGCAGGCGATTGAAGGGCTGGCGGAGAATCCGTACGCGGCCATCGAGCCGGTGGAAGGGCGGACGTATTATCCGGTCTCGCCAGCTCAAAGGCGGATGTTGATTTTGCAGCAGTTGAAAGGCGCAGAAGTAAGCTACAACATGCCGGGCGTGCTGACGATGGAAGGTCCATTGGATCGCTCTCGGTTGGAGAGGGCGTTCGCCCATCTGGTGGCGCGTCATGAATCGTTGCGGACATCGTTTGAATGGGTGGACGGTGAGCCGATGCAGCGCGTGCATGGAGAGATGCCGTTCACGATTTCCTGGGAGAGCTGCAGCGAGGAAGGGGTAGCATCCCGAGTGGAGGCCTTCATCCGTCCGTTCGATCTGGAGCGCGCGCCATTGCTGCGGGTCGGTCTGCTGCGTCTGTCGGAGGAGCGTCATGTGCTGCTGTACGATATGCATCATATTATCTCTGATGGTGTATCGATGGGTGTGCTGGAGCAGGAGTTTGCCGCGCTGTATCGGGGAGATGAGCTGCGTCCGCTGCGGATTCAGTACAAGGATTACGCGGTGTGGCAGAATGAGCGGTTAGGTGCAGAAGAGCTGGCGAAGCAGGAGGACTACTGGAAGGATGTCTTCTCGGGTGAGCTTCCAGTGCTCGCAATGCCGACAGATCATCCACGGCCTGTGGTACGCAACTTCGAGGGAGATCACATCGAGTTCACGGTGGAAGCGGAGCTGGTGGAACGGTTGCGCCAAGTGGGTGCAGATCAGGGAGCGACGCTGTACATGGTGCTGCTATCGGCGTATACGGCGCTGCTCTCCAAATATACCGGTCAAGCGGATATCGTCGTGGGTACGCCGGTTGCGGGAAGGCCGCATGCGGATCTGGAGCAGATGATCGGGATGTTCGTGGGTACGCTGGCTTTGCGGAACTACCCGTCAGGAGAGAAGCGGTTCGCGGCGTTCGTGGAGGAAGTGAAACAGCAGGTGCTGCAGGCGTTCGCACATCAGGATTATCCGTTTGAGGAACTGGTGGAGAAGCTGGATGTGGCGCGGGATATGAGCCGGAACCCGCTGTTCGATACGATGTTCATGCTGCAGAACCTGGAGAGCCGAGAGGCGGAGCTGGAAGGATTGCGGCTGAGCCCGTACGCTGCGGGGAACGGGGTTGCGAAATTCGACCTTACGCTGACGGCGGAAGAGGGAGCGGCAGGGCTGTACTTCACGCTGGAATACAGCACAGCGCTGTATGAGCAGCAGACGATGGAGCGGCTTGCGGGTCATTTCATTCGTCTGTTGGAGCAGTTGGCGGCGAACCCGGACATGAAGCTGGCGGACATCGAGCTGCTGGATGAAACGGAGAAAGCCGAGCTGCTGGAGCGCTTCAACGATACGGGAGCATCGTATCCGTCGGATCGGACGATCCACAGCCTGTTCGAGGAGCAGGTGCGGAAGACGCCGGATCATGTCGCCGTTGTGCATGAAGCGGAGCGTCTGACGTATGCGGAGCTGAATGCGCGGGCGAACCGGTTGGCGCATGCGCTTCGAGCGCAAGGCGTGGGACCGGATGAGATCGTTGGCCTGATGATGGAGCGTTCGGTGGACATGGCTGTCGGGATGCTGGGCATTCTGAAGGCCGGCGGTGCGTTTATGGCTATCGATCCGAGATACCCTGCGGTGCGGATTCAACAGATGCTGGCGGATAGTCGGGCGTCCCTGCTTGTGGCAAAGGAAGGGACTGCGGACTTGGCGTCCGCCTTTGACGGCCATGTGTTGCTGCTGAATGAAGCGAATCTTAGCGAATACAAGGATACAAATCCGTCATGGACCGGGGATGCGAGGCAACTGGCCTACGTCATCTTCACCTCAGGCTCAACGGGACGGCCGAAAGGCGTGGAGGTGGAGCATCGCTCACTGGTAAACCTGTGCTTCTGGCATATGAAGCAATTTGAAATCAGCGAAACGGATCGAAGCACGCAGTACGCCTCCTGCGGATTTGATGCCTCGATATGGGAGTGGTTCCCTTATTTGATCACGGGGTCGAGTGTCCATATTGTGCCGGAGCGGTTGCGTCTGGATATGGCGGGACTAAGTGGATACTACCGTGAGAACGGGATCACAATGAGCTGGCTGCCGCCACAAATCTATGAGCAAATGCTGGACCAAGAGAATGCTACGCTTCGGCATCTGTTGACGGGCGGAGACAAGGTGAAGGCCCATCAGGAGAAGAGCTACACAGTTTGGAATACGTATGGGCCAACAGAAGGAACGGTCATTTGCACCAGCCATCGAATCGAAGGGCAGCAGATGAACATACCAATAGGAAAACCGTTGTCGAACACGCGGATTTACATTGTGGATCGCGCTGGGAAGCCGCAGCCGATCGGCGTGCCAGGGGAACTGGTGGTTGGCGGCGATGGAGTGGCCCGAGGGTATGTGAACCGACCTGAACTGACGGCGGAGCGATTCGGAACGGACCCGTTCGTAGCGGGTGGCCGTCTCTACCGTACAGGAGATTTGGCGAGATGGTTGGCGGACGGAACGATTGAATATTTGGGTAGAATCGACGAACAGGTGAAAATCCGGGGGTACCGGATTGAGCCGGGTGAAATCGAATATGTGCTGCTCGGCCATGCATCGGTGCGAGAGGCAATCGTGATCGTTCGGGAGGGAGAGCACGGAGAGAAATCGCTGTGTGCGTACTATACGACCAACGAAACGATAGCACCGTCCGCAATCCGCGAGTATGTGTCGGGGAAAGTGCCGGCATATATGGTGCCGTCCTACTTCGTCGCGCTGGAGAAACTGCCGCTGACGGCCAATGGCAAGCTCGACCGCAAAGCGTTGCCGGAGCCGGAGCAAGGGTCCGTAGGTGTGCCTTACGAAGCGCCAGCCACGGCGATGGAAGCTGGGCTGTCCAAGCTGTGGGAGGACATCCTTGGCGTGGAACGGATTGGCGCGGCGGATAACTTCTTCGAGCGTGGAGGCCATTCGCTGCGTGCGATGACGTTGCTCTCGCGGATGCACAAGGAATGGAACGTGCAGGTCCCGCTGAAGACGATCTTCGAATCGCCGACGGTGCGCGGGTTGGCGCAGGCGATTGAAGGGCTGGCGGAAAATCCGTACGCAACTATCGAACCGGTAGAGGGCCGGACGTATTATTCGGTCTCGCCAGCCCAAAGGCGGATGTTGATTTTGCAGCAGTTGGAAGATGCAGAAGTAAGCTACAACATGCCGGGCGTGTTGATGGTGGAAGGTCCATTGGACCGCTCTCGGTTGGAGACGGCGTTCGCCCATCTGGTGGAGCGTCATGAATCGTTGCGGACATCGTTTGAATGGGTGGATGGCGAGCCGATGCAGCGCGTGCATGATGAGGTACCGTTCACCATTTCATGGGAGAGCTGCAACGAGGAAGAGGTAGCATCTCGGGTAGAGGCTTTCATCCGTCGGTTCGACCTGGAGACTGCGCCGCTGCTGCGGGTCGGTCTGCTGCATCTGTCAGAGAAGCGTCATGTGCTGCTGTACGATATGCATCATATTATCTCTGATGGTGTATCGATGGGTGTGCTGGAGCAGGAGTTTTCCGCGCTGTATCGGGGAGATGAGCTGCGTCCGCTGCGGATTCAGTACAAGGATTACGCGGTGTGGCAGAATGAGCGGTTAGGTGCAGAAGAGCTGGCGAAGCAGGAGGACTACTGGAAGGATGTCTTCTCGGGTGAGCTTCCCGTGCTCGCGATGCCAACGGATCATCCACGGCCTGCGGTGCGCAGCTTCGAGGGAGGTCACATCGGATTCACGGTAGAAGCGGAGCTGGTGGAACGGCTGCGCCAAGTGGGTGCAGATCAGGGAGCGACGCTGTACATGGTGCTGCTAGCAGCGTATACGGCGCTGTTGTCCAAATATACCGGTCAAGAGGATATCGTCGTAGGTACGCCCGTGGCGGGAAGACCGCATGCGGATTTGGAGCAGATGATCGGGATGTTCGTGGGCACGCTGGCTTTGCGGAACTACCCGTCAGGAGAGAAGCGGTTCGCAGCGTTCATGGAGGAAGTGAAACAGCGGGTACTGCAGGCGTTCGCACATCAGGATTATCCGTTTGAGGAGCTGGTGGAGAAGCTGGATGTGGCGCGGGATATGAGTCGGAATCCGCTGTTCGATACGATGTTCGTGCTGCAAAATCTGGAGCGCCGAGAGGCGGAACTGGAGGGCTTGCGGCTGAATCCGTACGCTGCGGGGAACGGGGTTGCGAAATTCGACCTTGCGCTAACGGCGGTAGAGGGAGCGGCAGGGCTGCACTTCACGCTGGAATACAGTACAGCGCTGTATGAGCAGGAGACGATGGAGCGGCTTGCGGGTCATTTCATCCGGCTGTTGGAGCAGTTGGCGGCGAATCCGGAGATGAAGCTGGCGGATATCGAGCTAGTTAGTGTTGATGAAAAAAATCAATTAGTACATGTATTCAACGATACGGGAGCGTCGTATCCGTCGGATCGAACGATCCACAGCCTGTTCGAGGAGCAGGTGCGGAAGACGCCAGACCATGTGGCCGTGGTGCATGAAGAGGAACGTCTGACGTATGCGGAGCTGAATGCGCGGGCGAACCGGTTGGCGCATGCGCTTCGGGAGCAAGGTGTGGGACCGGATGAGATCGTTGGCTTGATGATGGAGCGTTCGGTGGACATGGCTGT
>NZ_CAKMMF010000013.1 GCF_927798095.1 Paenibacillus plantiphilus
CAACGGATGTAACAGCGAATGCAACGACAGACACCGTAGTAGTCGGTGATGTACCAGCAGGAGCAACGGTTACGATTTATGACGATAACGGCACCGAAATCGGTACAGCAACCAATAATGGCGGCAGTACTGGCGATGTAACAGTAACGATCCCAGGCGGCTTGACCGATGGTCAAGTGGTTGATGCTACAATCACAGAAGTAGACAAACTGGAAAGCCCAACGAAAGCTGCAACAGCAACATCCGATGTGAGCACAGCACCAACGGATGTAACAGCGAATGCAACGACAGACACCGTAGTAGTCGGTGATGTACCAGCAGGAGCAACGGTTACGATTTATGACGATAACGGCACCGAAATCGGTACAGCAACCAATAATGGTGGCAGTACTGGCGATGTGACAGTAACGATCCCAGGCGGCTTGACCGATGGCCAAGTGGTTGATGCTACGATCACAGAAGTAGACAAGCTGGAAAGCCCGACGAAGGATGCAACAGCAACATCCGATGTGAGCACAGCACCAACGGATGTAACAGCGAATGCTACGACAGACACCGTAGTAGTCGGTGATGTACCAGCAGGAGCCACCGTTACGATTTATGACGATAACGGCACCGAAATCGGTACAGCAAACAATAATGGTGGCAGTACTGGCGATGTAACAGTAACAATCCCAGGCGGCTTGACAGACGGCCAAGTGGTTGATGCTACGATCACAGAAGTAGACAAACTGGAAAGCCCAACGAAAGCTGCAACAGCAACATCCGATGTGAGCACAGCACCAACGGATGTAACAGCGAATGCAACGACAGACACCGTAGTAGTCGGTGATGTGCCAGCAGGAGCCACCGTTACGATTTATGACGATAACGGCACCGAAATCGGTACAGCAACCAATAATGGCGGCAGTACTGGCGATGTGACAGTAACGATCCCAGGCGGCTTGACAGACGGCCAAGTGGTTGATGCTAAGATCACTGAACAAGGCAAACTGGAGAGCCCTGCTAAAGATGCTACGGCAACAACCGATCAGAGCGCGGCTCCAGAGGATGTTGTAGCTGATCCAAACACTGACGAAGTAATTGTCAAGGATGTACCGCCAGGCGCTACTGTTACGGTCTATGATGATAAAGGTGACGTCATCGGTACAGCAACCAATAATGGCGGCAGCACTGCTGTTGTAACTGTTCCGATCAATGATGGTTTAGAGAGCAACCAAGTTGTTCAAGTGACGATTACAGAGGTGGCCAAGCAAGAAAGCACGAAGACGTCCGCGACAGCTGGTCTATCGGATGAGCAGGCAGTGGAGAAGGCGGCACAAGAGGTTCAAATCATTTATTCTGAGGGCGATACTTGGGAAAGTGTAACCTCATCGATCTTCATGCTGACAGTTGGACCGCATGAAACGAATGTTCATTGGACCTCAAGCAAACCGTCTGTTATTACAATAACAGACCCGGTTAACAATAAGATTACAGCGGATGTTAATCGGCAGGCTCAAGAGCAAAGTGTTATTATAACCGCTAAAATATTCAAAAACGGTTATGAGAAAACTAGAACATTCCTGTTGATTGTCAAAGCTAATGGAGTAACGAAAACAGTAAATGAGCAGTATGTCAGAAATATTGCTGTTGAAGGACAAACAGGGGTAACAGAGAGCTTGCCGATTATTCGGATTGACGTTGTGAATCCGAACGGCTCGACTAGCATTATTGATAAAGTGATTATGACGCAGACCACGACACAATCACTGATCGATAATAGTGCACCAGGCGACAAGCATCTCGTTATTGATATGGATGAAGCTGCCGGCGATGCACCGGATGAATTCGCGGTTGAAGTCACGACCGGCTCCGTTTCCCAGTTGGCTAACAACGGCTTTGACCTGGATGTGCAAACAGATTATGCAACTCTAGCATTTACACCTGCAGTCATCCAGCAGCTTGGCTCGAACAAAATGGATCTGTTCATTCGGATCGTTCCGATCAAACAGCCAGCTAAGCAGCAGCAGGTGAAGGATCGTCTTCCTAAGACGCTTGAGAATAAGACGGTTTCTGTAGTGGGTACACCTCTGGAAATCGAAACAAACTACAGAGGTTATAGCACGGCCTTATTTATTCCGTTTGCCAAAAACGGTATTGATCTGAACAATGTTGCACTCGACCGTCTGCGTGTTTATATCGAGCATAGCGATGGAGAAATTGCAATCGAGAAGGGAACGGTTGTGCGTGACGCTAGTGGAACGCCAATCGGATTATCACTGAACATCAATAAATTCAGTACATTTACAATTATTGAGCTGAAGGATGTCGTTACACCAGGCGGTCCGATTATTATTACAGGCGAGACACTTCCGGTTGATATCGAAACGGGAGCTAACGGCAAAGGCACTGTCATCGAGAAAACGGATGTCAAACGTCAGCCTGCAGGTGATGGAACGAAGAAGGATGAGTTGACCCTGACTTCACAAAAAGCGGCAGATACTGTGCAAAAAGTTGCCGCAGCTGGACAAAGCAATGCACGAATTGTAGTTCCAGATGTGAAGGACGAAGTATCTGAAGTTCTTCTGAATGTGGAGAAGAGTGCGATTGAGAAGCTGGCAGATGCAAAAGTTGCATTGGAGCTGAAAACGATAAATGGATTACTCGGTATTCCAGTATCCTCATTCGGTACACC
The DNA here is from genome assembly GCF_927798095.1 of Paenibacillus plantiphilus. Classification (GTDB taxonomy): domain Bacteria; phylum Bacillota; class Bacilli; order Paenibacillales; family Paenibacillaceae; genus Paenibacillus_Z; species Paenibacillus_Z plantiphilus. Next base: position 2,678 of record NZ_CAKMMF010000013.1, read on the forward strand.
AAGCGGCAATACGACAATCAAGCTGACCCCAGTTAAAGACGCTCAGAAGCAGCAGGAGCTTCTGAACAATGCGATTCAAAGTAAAGAGCTAGAGAAGGATGTCAAGCCGAAGCTCGTTGGCCGTCCGCTTACGGTTGAGACGAATCTAACGGATAAAACATCAACGCTTACGCTTCCGATCCCAGCGGCGCTAATTCCAACGGATACGAAAGAGCGCGAGGCATTCTTCGCTTCCCTGCTTGTATACGGTGAATTTGGACAAGGCGACAGCTGGCTGAAGGCTGGAAAAGTAGTCGAGTTAGGCAATGGCAGCTATGGTGTAGAGATCGGTGCATCCAAGAATGGTACATTTGCCATTGTGGAATGGCCAGCTCATAAAGCTCACTATAAATATGTAAATGGATATCCGGACAAAACCTTCAAACCAGAACGTTCCATCACTAGAGCAGAAATAGCGGCTATTCTGGCGCGCAATCTGCCTGCGGAACTCCTGGGCGGTCTAGCTAATATCAATTACACCGATGTTGCAAGCAAGCATTGGGCTGCTAATTACATCAAGGTTGCAACTGAAGCAGGATTAATGAAAGGTTACCCGGATGGCAGCTTCAAGCCAGATGCGCTCATAACGCGTGCTGAGCTGGCGTTGATCAGCGCAACGTACAAAGAATTGACTACGGATATTACTTTCAAAGCATCGACCTACTACCCGGATATTAAGAAGCACTGGGCAGCAGGCGCGATTGATTCTTTGAACCAGACAGGTATTATGAAAGGTTACCCGGATGGCACCTTCTTGCCGCAAAAAATGTTAACGCGCGCAGAAGCGGTCACTACAATTAACCGATTGTTCGAACGAGGGCCACTATTCGGAGTAGAGAAATCGAGCTGGCCGGATGTTGCACTGACACACTGGGCATTCAAGGAAATAGAAGAAGCGTCCAATAATCATGAGTACAGCCCTCGTGCCGAGGGTGGAGAAGAATTGATTCGTTTCTTTACGACTGATTCTTCATCCTAGAGAAATGAATGATGCTGTATCGATAGCAGCCTGCTATTGGCATCAGACAACATGAGAATGCTTTACTAAATAAAAGGACCGGTTAAGGGACAACCCCTTAGCCGGTTCCTTTTGTTAGATGATTCCCGGCAACGCGGGAAATGGAATAGAGGTAAGTCCAGTCCGATATGCTTCATGGACTGGACTTACCTCTATTTGTAAACGATGAAGGTGATGGTTGTTCCTTTATTCGGTTCACTCTCGATTTGAAGCCCTTTGCCGTAGATTTGCTTCAGCCGTCGATCCGTATTGTGCAAGCCGACACCCGATATTCGCTCATAACTGCTGCCAGCAGAAGGGTACTGTAGTACATTCACATCATCCATGCCGACACCGTCATCTGCAATGATTATCTCAGCATAGCTGTCATGATCCGTGATCTTGATGTGCAATGTTCCGCCTCGTATTCGCTTCATGATGCCATGTCTGACAGCGTTCTCAACGAGAGGCTGAATCGAAAGAGGCGGGATTAGGAACTTCATATGCTCGGGTACTTCCCAGTTTACTTGCAGTCTTTCTTCGAATCGTTCCTTCTCAATAAACAGATAGGCTCGAACCAGCTCCAGCTCATGTTGGATTTGCACAAAGCGTTCTGTATTTCGGAAATCAAAGCTCGCCTGCAAATAATGGCCGAATCTCTCAATTAAGGCAACCATTCTAGCGGAATCGATCTCACTTAGCGCAGCAATCGAATTTAATGTATTGAACAAGAAGTGGGGCTGTATCTGAGCCTGCAGCCAAGCTGCCTCCATGCGGAACCGTTCGCGCACAGACCGCTTAAGCGCGGTCAAGGCGCGTACCCGAGATCTTAATTCGATTGCATCCACAGGTTTGGAAACATAGTCATTGGCTCCCGACAAGAACCCTGCTTCTACATCTTCAGCTCGGCTGCGAGCAGTTAAGAGCAGAACTGGAAGCTCTGAGCTGGAGAAACGCTTGCGAACAGCACTTGTTAGTTCGTAGCCTGACATCCGGGGCATCATAACATCGGAAATGAGCAGGTCCCATTCACTATTATCCAGCATTGACAAGGCGTCCGCGCTGGTTGTCGTTGTAACGATTTCGTATTGCTCCAGGGACAGAATTTGGACAAGTATCGTTAGATTCAACGGATCATCGTCAACAACCAGAATTTTGGGTCGATCTGCGGCAGGCTGCTGCTCCTGAATAACCACAGGAGCAATTTCGTCGGAAGCAAGCGCAGCAGCGGTTTGCTTGTTAATCAGTGATGAGGGAGCCGCAGACAGCTGCGATCCTTCATTCGAAACGGATAGAGGCAGTGTGAAGGAGAATTCAGAGCCTTGACCCGGAATGGATTGAACCTCCAATTTGCCGCCATGCAGCTCCACCAATTGCTTGCATATACTTAATCCGAGTCCGATTCCGCCCCCGAGCTCCCCTATAGTGTAAGCTCCCTGATGATAAGGCTTGAATATCGATTGTTGTGTCTCCTCATCCATCCCTATTCCCGTATCGCGGATGAGAATGCAGGCCTTTCCATCTACAATGCGGGCATCGATTGTTATGTGCCCTTCATTCGTATATTTCAAGGCGTTATGCAGCAGATTGAACAGAATTTGGATCAGCCGGTTCTCATCGGCATGTACATTGGGAAACGAAGCCTTGATGCTGTTGATGAAACGAACGGGCTTGCCCTCTGTCATGAATCGCAGCATATCAAGCACTCCTGCTGCGACAGGCTGTATTTGAATACTTGCGGGTTGCAAGCGGATTCCGCTTTCCTTGAGAAGCGTCAAATCAAGCAGATCATTCAGTACGAAGGACATGCGCCGCCCGATCGTAACAAGCAGCTCCATGCTTTTGACATTGGCATTGTCGATATTCTGGCGTTCACTATCCAGCACGGTCTGAGCTATATTAATAATTCCGTGAAGAGGATTGCGCAATTCATGGGAAGTATTCGCCAGAAAATCATCCTTCAGCTGGTCTGAGGCTTTCAACTGTTCAGCCAGCTTCGTTGTTTGTACAGCTGTTCGGAAGTAACGCTTGAAGCAGAAGGTTGCAAATGCGATAAACGTAATGATCATATCAATCGGATAATAGGTTAATTCTACCCATATGGAGCTTTTAAGAAATCCCCATACCATATTGACAGAGATGCTTGTCGCTCCCAGCAATAAATAGATAGCATCCTTATCTCTTCTCAAGGTTGTCAGAAGCATCAGGACGGGAACAATCAGGAACGGAATCCAGACCAGGAATGAATGGATCTGCTTAATATTTATCACTTGTTCAAACGGCAGAACAATAAGGAAGCAGCAGTAGACAATGCTTGTCCATGTGAGCCAGCGAAACAATCGGATCGAATAATATTCCGGCAGCAGTCGTTTGACAAATTCAAGCAGTAGCAAAGCTGAACCCAGATAGGCAAGCATCCTGATTTTGATGAACCATTCGTAGTTGACCTGAAGCCAATCAAACAGCAGCAGATCATCAGAAGTCAGAATCGTAATGATGGCGAAGCTAACGAGCAGCGACAGGAAAAGCAATACACGTTGCCGAATTCCGATCAAATAAAGAATGATCGCATATATAACATGCATGAGCAGGACGATGGATACGAGCAATTGAAGCGTTCGAGAGAATTGGACTTCTTTGGCAACGGTCGTATCGCTTCCGAATCTGATTTCTTGAAAGATCCCGCCCTTTTCATGATTGTAGAAATTCGCCACTTGGATGACAACGTCAATCTCATTCTTATTCGTTGTAAAGGTCACCGTATAGGGCATATTGCTAGCAGTATGCTGGTCTATAGCTGCTGCGGGCTCTCCAGACCTGCCAAGGAGCTTGCCGTCTACAAAAAGGGCGGAGGCTGATGGAATATTAGCAACTCGAATACTGTAGTGACGACGCTCATCAGGGTTCACTTTGATAAACAGCCGATAGGACCCGTATCCAATCGGGGAGCCGTCAGATGGAGATAGAGCCTTGCCCCAACTTTGCGGAACATCAATAAAGCCTGCTGCTGCTCTGCTGGCAGCAGGCGACGATCCAGCATCTTCCTTCATAATCAGCTCATGGGGATAAAATTCCCACTGTCCCTTCAACGAAACGGAGCGGTTCGAGTCGAAATTCCAGTCTCGCACATCCAGCTGACCCTGAACAGCATGCGGTTGAGGCGGGGTCTTCTGCCATTCTATCCAGACAAGTCGAAGAGCGGTAATAAGTATTAAGAATAGGAGCAGTATAAGGCTTACTTTTGTTTTAGTCATCATAGCGTATAGATTTCGACATATGCTGTTAATTTCCTTTGACTGACATTCTATGAAAAAGGGATATCATTATATGAAAATCAAGCCATCGTCTATCACAATTAATAGATTCTGCTCATATGATATATTATCTTCAAAAATAAGGAGGAGATAAGATGTCAAATAACACTGGCGGCACAGGCGGCCAAAACACACATGGCGATAAAACGGGTGGCACAGGCGGCGACCGTACAGGCGGCACAGGTGGAGATCGTACTGGAGGTACAGGCGGCGATCGTACAGGCGGCACAGGCGGAGATAAAACAGGTGGCTCTGACGGACACAAATCAAGCGGATACTAATGGAAATGTCTCATGATCCCTGTCCGTTAGGCAGGAGTGTCTAGAGGTAAGGAGAGAGGGACCATTGCGATGTCATTATTGTAATGACGATCGCGGCGGTCTCTCTCTTGCTGCTGTCATGCAACAATCTGCCGCACATATTTTATCGTCTCTTCACAAACAATGTGAGTAATCGACGAGAGGATGTGAAGAGATTGAGATACAGGAGTAAATATGCTAAACGGATTGCAATATGTTCCATGCTCGCATTGCTGTCCATGCTGTTAATGTCAGATGTAGGGGTAGGGTATGCCGAGAAATTAGCAATTGATGGCCCGTCATTGGAGTTAAGTCACCAGTCTGAGCGCAAGCTGGCCATCGTCATTGATGACTTCGGCAATGGTATGGATGGTACAACGGAAATGATGGAGCTGCCGATACATTTTACCGCAGCGATAATGCCATTTATGCCGACAACGAAGCAGGAGGCTGAGCTGCTGCATAAGCGCGGACACGAGGTCATCGTCCACCTACCGATGGAGCCGATGCGTGGCAAGCCGGAATGGCTCGGCCCGGGCGCTATAATGACGAATCTCAGCGATGAAGAAATTCGCGCACGGGTGGAAGCTGCTATCCAGGATGTTCCTTATGCACGCGGAATGAACAATCATATGGGCTCCAAAGCAACAGCGGATGAGCGAGTTATGCGCATTGTGCTGTCCGTTGTGAAGGAGCATGGGATGTTTTTTCTTGATAGCCGGACGACCTATAAGACAGTTGTTCCCAAGCTGGCCGCAGAGCTGGGTGTTGAGCTGCTCTCGAATCAGGTGTTCCTGGACGATGTTTATACAATCCAGCATATCGCCAAGCAGATCGGCATCACGAGCAAGCATCTGGAGTCCAATTCTTCATGTGTTGTCATTGGACATGTCGGACCGCCGGGCAAGAAAACAGCTGCGGTTATCAGGGATGCAATACCGCAGCTGAAGCGCCAGGCAAGCTTTGTTCGATTGTCCGAAATGCTGATTCTACCGGAGAAGGATATAATTCCGCACCCCTGAGGCGATAGCTGAAGCAACCTGATGCTGCTTGCGAGGATCAGTGAGCATATGCCGATCCCCCTCATTGCTGATGAAGCCCATTTCAACAATGACTGCCGGCTGCTTGATGACATTGAGCAAGTAGAACGGCTTGCCAAGCCTTGGGATAAAGCGCGTCTGCTGCTGCCTGTTCAACGTATCCTGAATGCAATAAGCAAGCAGCGCGCTTTGTCCTTCCTCCTGATGGAGGACGAGAGGACCGCGCACGTCCGGATTTTTGGCCCAATTAACATGAATGCTGATCACGATGTTTGTCTGAATTTCGCCGGATAATTGACCGCGCTGGGATAGATCGCGTTTATGTCTGGAGCGGCTTGGATGCCAGCGATTGTCATCGCTGAGCGCATAATCCCCGTTGCGATTAAGGATGGCGCGAACACCGCTGCTTCGCAGCAGCAGATAGACTCTCCTTGCGACAGCTAAGTTGATATCCTTCTCCAGCACTTCCTTGTAATGGGCGCCTCCATCAATACCGCCATGACCGGCGTCGATAATGATGTCTGCGGTTGGCAGTGCGCGCTGATAATGCGGTCCTCCAATTATCGGAGGAGGCTGGACGGTCTCGTTCGACATCATATCGGGTATGCCGGTGGTATAAGCGGCTACTCCATTGGGGAAACAGCTGCCATGCAGCAGGAGCCAGCAGAGGAACCCAAGCAAGAAGGGACGCTTCAGGCCGTTTGTTTTCATTCTTTTCGTGAATGTCATTATTGTGTATTCCTCCCATGTTCAGTTCGCAGGTGCTATCGTTAGCGTGGCACATCGGATGCCAATTCATTCATGTTTGAACAGTTTCGTTAGGGGAGACACTAATGAAGTAAAGGATAAGCTTATGCGAGGGGGTCTTGGCAATGGCGGACAAAAGTGAAGAGCTGATTAAATATATGACAGTTCAGGTCGTGCAATATATGGAGACATCGCAGGAGGATCGCAAGCTGAACCGTGAGAAAGCCAAAGCTGCAAGGGAGCCTTGGCTGACAAGATGGTTCGGAATCGCACCGCTTGGCCTCGCGCTCTGGTGGCGCAGCAAGGGCTCAGAGCAGCAGGAGGAAGCGGAATCCCCACCATCCTCCTCCATTAGCAGCCAAGCAGTCAAGGAAGTGCTTTAACGGTAAAAGCGACCATCGGAAGAGAGGGTATCCAGTGGCACATACCTTGTCCCGAGCTGATCGAAAGCGACAAACAGGTTGTTATGATCCCACTGATGATAACCAACAGCAGGCCATACGAACAGCACCGATTCATCGTACAGCTCAGCGGTAAAGCGAATCTCTGTCTTGCGGTCAAGCAGGAGGGGCAGCTGCTTCATTTGATCAGCTGTGAGCGGGGATTTGGTAAGCCAGGGCATTCTTTCATACGGATCGAAAGCACGATTGGTGCGTGCCGCAGACAGCTGCTTAATCAGTGACGCATTGTCCTGAATGAGTGGCTTATTAAGCTTGCTCGTCTGCTGCTGCCACTGTTGTTCATCAATGGGAAGCATTTCTGCTGTCCATGCATCCAAATAGTAGATATCTCCTTCGGGAGCCGTCCATTTCCAAACCGCCTGCAGCGGATGAATATAATTGCGCTCCAGCTTCAGCTTTCGGCTGGCAGCATCGGCATAGGTTTCATAGAAGCCCTGCCGTACAAGCGACTCGTACAACGTATTGGGATCAAAGGCAGGCCGATCGCCGACCCCATATTCTCCAAGGGCAAACCCGCCATCCTGGGTTGCATGGATAATCATATATCCAACAGGCTTATTGTCCAGCCGAAGGGTAACGAGCCACCCGTGAAGGCCAGGTCCAATTGGAACGATATTGGGATTCGCATCCTGCCACGATTCGAATAGCGGCTGTTTGGACAACGACTGCTGCCAAATCTGCACCTGCTGCTGCAAGGCTGTGCGAGCCTCTGTCTTCAGGGTGGGGCCGCCTGTGCCTCCTTGCGCGGCCGCTGTCGTTTGGGAGCTTGTAATAAGCATGACAACAGCCGTATATAATACAACCCATTTGCGCATGGTAACTCACCTGCTTCTTCCTTTTGGATTCGCCTAACGTCATTGTAACGAAGGCGTGCCGAGAAGGCTGTAGGAACCTGTCGGGCGGAATGGGACAGGCTCTGTTCTATTTTTGCCGCTTCTAAACGAACGAGCACTTCCAGCTTCTTCTTCTTGTCACATCCTCGTTATCTGATCCCTTGAAGATGAAATATTCCGCAGTTTATGGCGGATACGGCAACGCGTGGCTCATACTGCCACCGAATCTCATTCCTTCGCCGTTCATATTGCTCCTGTATAGCAGCGCGATGCTCCTCCTCCGCCGATTGAATAAGAGGGTCGTAATAATGCTCTATCGTATTAAGCTCATCCTGAAGCCGTACAGCCGCAGAAACAGCCCAGTTGAAATCATAGCTCTTGAGTCTGCGCTCCATCGTCTGCTCTATCATTGCGGCCGCTTTATGAAGAGATACGGCGTTCTTCGCAATATGCACATTGGGCGGAAGACGGGGGGTTAGCCGCAGCTCCAGCAGCCGATCATGAAATTGTTCTATATGTTGTCCGGTTGCTAGCGACACACCTATGGAATATATTTCCTCTCGCTTTTGATCACAAGCGAATTCAATCTTCAAGTTAACACCCAGCCATGCTGTGTATGCAGTCGATTGATGCGGATGGATACCGCGCTTATCGGGTTCTTGAAACAGACATACATAGCTTCCGCCGCCCTTGGCCGATTCGAAAAGCTGTTCCAGCTTGCGCGAGCCGTAATGCAATTCCTCGCGCGGCACACGCATGGATGTATGGAGCGTGCCATGCACATAACCCAATGATCGACCAAGCGCAGCATTGGCTGCCTCATCCTGCGAACTGGGCGCTGCTGCTGCGCCGTTGCCCGAACCGCCGTTATTTATAGAGGTTTCGTATTTCTGTTTGTCGGTCACAAGCAGCATGGACATCGTCTCCGGATCAGCGCCGGTACGATCGACAAAGCTCCAATAGAACGGGCGATTCGTCAAGTCGCGGTCAGCACGCGGGGACAGCTTGACATGGAAGTGTGCCGGCGATTTCTCGATAATGCGGCAGTCTGTCGTCTCCAAATATCGCTGAACGAACTTATGAACTTGTTTCTCGTTCAAGGCCTCACCTCCACGGACTGTCCAGCAATCGAATTCATTACGGCATGAATAGCGGAAGCATCAAGCGGCTCCTCGGCTTCTACTTCTTCTTTGACGCGGCTGATTGAATTGCCGAGATCATCAATTCGCTTGCGCAGATCAGATGTGTTCCCGGCCTCCAGCATTGCCTTTGCAAGCTTTTGCTCAATCGAGCCGTCCTTCTTTTCGAAGCGTTCAAGGATATGATCCAGCTCACCGATAACGAGCTCGAACAAATTAATTTTCTCGTGCAGCAATCCGACGATATGCTCCTCTATTGTTCCAAGTGTGCACAAGTTGTAAATATGAACATCATTTGTCTGGCCAAGGCGATGTACGCGTCCGATCCGCTGCTCAACCCGCATTGGATTCCAGGGCAGATCGAAGTTGATAATGTTGTGGCAGAACTGCAGATTGATGCCTTCGCCTCCGGCTTCGGTCGCTATCAGTACTTGAGCGCGTCCGCGAAACAAATCCATCATCCAATCTTTCTTACCCCGATTCATGCCTCCGCGATACGGAACAGCGACAATTTGCTGTGATCTCAAATATTGCAGCAGATATTCCTGGGTCGCCCGATATTCGGTGAATATAATCACCTTATCGTTCATTTCGTTGATGAGCGACATCGTTTTCTCAGCTTTGGTGTTGGCTTGAATGCCTTTAATGACCTCTACAAGCTGCCATATTTTCGCGCGGACGGGCGAGTCCTCGGATGTCTTCTTAAACATGTTGACAAGCGTTAGAAACACCGCATCCCGGCTGCTGCACACCTCCCGTTGGAGCGTTACGAGCGACAGCATGCTGGATAGATCGCCGCCGCTTTCGTCGTATCGTTCCCGTACGAAGGAGGTTACGGCATCGTATAGTGCTTGCTCTTCAGGAGAGAGGGACAGCTCGATATTCCTGACGATGCGTTTGGTGAATTGAATGCCGCCATCGCCTCGCCGATTGCGGATCATTACGGTGGACAGCGCTTGCTGCAACTGGTCTTCATTCTTGGGAATACGCTTATCAACAACGAAGTTAGCGGCAAAATCGCTCTGGCCTCCAAGCTGCCCCGGTTTGAGCAGGGTGATCAGATTGTAGAGCTCGTCCATATTGTTCTGTACGGGCGTTGCTGTAAGCAACAGACAGTATTTCTTGCGCAGCTGATTGACGAATTGGTAATTGGTCGTCTTCTTATTCTTAAGCTTATGCGCTTCATCGATAATCAGGATGTCATAATCCTGTCCCAGCAATATATCGCGATGCGGATCTCGTTTGGCTGTATCTATGGAAGCAACGACGACATCGTATTGCCATGTATGCTCCTTCTTCTGAGCAATCGCGGATATGCCGAATTTCTGGTTCAGCTCACGCACCCATTGCAGCACAAGAGAAGCAGGGACGAGAATAAGCGCACGGCGAACGAGACCGCGCACCATATATTCCTTGAGGACTAGCCCGGCTTCAATCGTCTTGCCCAATCCTACCTCGTCGGCAAGAATGGCGCGACCGCTCATTTCATGAAGCACTCTGCGCGCTGTGCTGATCTGATGCTGCATGGGCTCGAATGCGGGCAGGCTGCGCATGCATTGAAGATCGTCGAAGCTGCTGATCAGCTTGGATTGCTCGGCCTCAATGGCGAGCTGGTACATCGTCCAGTCATCCCAAGGACCATTGCGGTCTGCACGTTCCTGAAGGTTATGAAGCCAGCTGCGGTCGAACTGTATGTCCGCATTGGCGTGCAGCTTGCGACTGACAGCAGCCGGCGGCATTTCTCCTTTGAAAGTGTTGTTCGTCGTCGAGTGCACGTGAGAAGGATCTCCTTTCCAAGGAAGGGATTGGATTGATTGCTCTTAGTATGGCCTTGCAGGAACAATTTCATAAGATTAGCGCGTACAAAAAAGTTGAAATTCGTCAAGCAATCGAAAAGGAAGTAAATCGTATGCTCGGTGAAGATAATAGAAGAACAGCCGTGATTCAGAGGATAAGATGAACGGAATTTGGGCGAAAATGAAGCTTTGAATCAATATATTGTATGATATAATCAACTCAGGACACTATATATAGTAATTTTTATCAATTTTCTATTACCTTGAGCTGATTGTGGGAGGCGTACGCGGAATGGTGACGAAGCAGGTTGGCGTGCTGGAAGGGCTTAGCGAGAAAATATTTCTGGATCGATACGCATGGAAAAATGCGAATTCGAATGATACAAAGGTTGGCGATGTTGTCCTCGTCCTAACGAAGGATGATCCTAAGTTTCCGGCCAAGGAAGTCGGAGAGGTTATTGCGCGCAGCGGGGGAGAGGTGTCCGTCCGCCTTCGCTCCGGAGATATCGTTCAGTCTTCGGTCGAGAAGCTGACGCTAACGGTGGAGAAGACGCCAGGCGAGATGTGGGACCGGCTCGCGCAAGCGATCTCTTCTGTCGAAGAGACAGCAGAGAGCCAGAAGCTGTGGCAGGAGCGGTTTCGCTATGCGCTGGATGACTGGAAGCTCGTTCCAGGCGGGCGCATTGCTGCCGGGGCAGGAGCGAGCGAGGAGCTGACGCTGTTCAACTGCTATGTCATCCCGTCCCCTCATGACAGCAGAGGCGGCATTATGAAGACCCTGTCAGAGATGACGGAAATTATGGCTCGCGGCGGCGGTGTCGGTATTAATTTGTCCTCTCTTCGCCCACGACGGGCAATCGTTGCGGGTGTGAATGGCTCCTCCAGCGGTTCTGTATCTTGGGGGGGATTGTTCAGCTATACGACTGGACTCATTGAGCAGGGCGGGAGCCGCAGAGGCGCACTTATGCTGATGATCAACGATTGGCATCCTGATCTTCTGGATTTCATCACAGTCAAGCAAACAATGGGTCAAGTTACGAATGCAAACCTGTCTGTTTGCGTGAGCAATGACTTCATGCGGGCAGTGAAGGAGGATCTGGACTGGGAGCTGGTGTTCCCTGATACGAAGGACCCTGAGTATGACGAGCTATGGGATGGCGATCTGGAGAAATGGCGTCAGCGCGGCGGCAAAGTCATTCCGTACAAGAGCGTCAGCGCTCGTGAAGTATGGCATACGATCATCGAGTGTGCATGGAAGTCGGCTGAGCCGGGTGTCGTGTTCATGGAGTACTATAATCAGATGTCCAACAGCTGGTACTTCAACCCCATCATATGCACGAATCCTTGCGGTGAGCAGGGGCTTCCTGCCTGGGGCGTATGCAATCTGTCGGCGATCAATCTGTCGAAGTTCTATGATGAGGCCAATCACGATGTCGATTGGGATGAGTTGTCCAAGGTTACGAAGTGGTCGGTTCGTTTCCTCGATAATGTCATTGATGCAACGCCGTATCATTTTGAAGAGAATGAACGGAATCAGAAGCGGGAGCGGCGTGTCGGGCTTGGTACGATGGGGCTAGCGGAGCTGATGATCAAGCTGGGCGTCCGTTATGGAAGCGCAGAGTCGCTGGAGTTTCTCGATAAGCTGTATGGCTTCATTGCACGGGAATCCTATCTGGCTTCAACGGAAATTGCCGCTGAGAAAGGATCATTCCCTGCCTTCGAGGCGGACAAGTATGAGCAAAGCGGCTTCATGCGCAATATGATCGATGCGTTCCCTGAGGTGGGAGAAGCGGTCAGGAAACGCGGCATTCGCAACGTAACCGTCATTACGCAGGCGCCAACGGGCAGTACAGGTACGATGGTGGGAACCTCAACAGGCATTGAGCCGTATTTCGCCTTCGAATATTACCGGCAGAGCCGATTGGGCTATGACAAGCAGCTGGTGCCAATCGCACAGAGCTGGAAGGATGCCAATCCGGGTCAGGAGCTGCCAGATTATTATGTGACGGCGATGAGTCTATCGGCAGAGGATCATATTCGGGTGCAGGCTGTTATCCAGCGCTGGGTGGACAGCTCCATCTCCAAGACGGCGAATTGCCCGAACGACTTCACTGTCGAAGAGACGAAGCGACTGTATGAGCTGGCGTTCGAGCTTGGCTGCAAAGGCGTGACCATCTATCGTGACGGCAGCCGTGATGTGCAGGTGTTAAGCACGGACAAGGCGGAGGATACGACTGCTGAGACTACGGATGATAAAACGGTGGAAGCGGGCAAGACGGATGCAACAGGCGAATCTGCGGAGACGGAAATAGCCCCGGTATTGCAGGCTTCTGCAGTTAAGGCAGCGGAGCAGGTCGTGGACAAAGCCTACAAGAACAGGCCGCAAGTGTTAAGAGGAGCAACCTACAAGATTAACACGCCGTTCGGCATGGCTTATATTACGATCAATGATTTGAACGGCTCGCCTGGAGAAATCTTCCTGAACGTCGGCAAGGCCGGCTCGGACGTATTCGCAATGGCGGAGGCGCTTGGCCGCGTATGCTCGCTCTTCCTGCGCTATGGCGATCATGGCAACAAAGTGAAGCTGCTCATTAAGCATTTGAAGGGCATAGGCGGTTCAGGCGCAATCGGATTCGGTGTGAACCGCGTTGAATCGATAGCGGATGCAGTGGCGAAGGCGCTGGAGAACCATTTGTCGCTGGATGATCCGTTGGAAGTCAGTGGTTCTGCGTCTAGCCAACCTGATGATCCTGCGCTAGCTCATGGCGAGACAGCGAAGAATGGCGGAGGAACAGAGGCTGCTCCATACGAGGATGCAAGCAGCAGCTTGGCAGGTGCTGCCAACATCACCTCCAGAGACCTCTGTCCATCTTGCGGCTCAGCATCACTTATCAATGTGGAAGGCTGCCGCACATGCAGCAATTGCGGATATAGCAGATGCTCGTAATATAGAGCTGCTGCAGCCGCCGCATCCATAAAGATGGAAGATTATTCACACTTCATGCTGGCCTAATCGGCAAAGAGAGATCGCAGCGATCTCTCTTTGCCGTTTTTGTGCTGTACATTTATTAATTGGTAATTTATTCAAAATCGGATATAATGAGCAAGTAACGGATCTGATGTCCTCATCAATTTCTGAGCCAGGTAAGGACTGGGGGAAGCTAGACATGTGGTTTCTGACAGCAGTTTTGAGCGCTGTATTATTCGGTGTATCAGGATTTCTGATGAAAGTTAGTCAAATGCAGCGCGGCTCGCTTTATCATTTATTATTTGGCTTGTTTGCATCAGGTGCAGTCTTGTTTTTTATTCATGGAGTATTAAAAGGCGCTGCTGTGAACTGGTGGGAGTGGCGCTTATGGCTTGGCGGTCTTGTGGTCGGTGTTGGGGCGGCGTGGGGAAATCTGCTATTTATGAAGGTGCTGGAATATGGACCTGCCAGCCTGTCCTCGCCCTTGGTGAATATGAATATTGTTTTTGTTGTTCTGCTTTCCATGTTCATTTATAGGGAAACGCTTGGCAGCATGGAGATTGTCGGAATTGTTCTGCTCCTTATCGCCGTCGTGCTTATTTCAGTTAGAAAAGAGCCGCTTACTATTAAAGAAAAGAAATGGTTTATTCTTATCTTTCTTGCTATCGTTCTCTTCACCTTTCGCAATGGGGGACTGAAGGTAACGGAGGCAGCTAATCTCAATAATACCGCCGTATTGTTTATTGCTTATTTGTTATCCTCAATATGGTTTCTCGGATGCTCCTTTGCGCCATCGGCGTCATTGTCCAAAGAAGCGCGGGTTGGATTGCGTTGGGGATTATTATGCGGTTTTTTCTCATATGGCGGACTTCAATTGTATGCGATTGCTTTGGAAATGGGCAAAGCCAGCATAGCCGCACCTATTTTTGCAACAAACAGTCTCGTTATCGCTGTCGGATCGGTTCTAATCTTTAAAGAAAGGCTGAAGCCATTGCAAATGATCGCTTTAATCTTCTTGTTCGCAGGATTGATCACGATTAAGCTGTAGCGATTGACGCGGGTATCCCGCATATTGCAACGGTAAAAGAATTGTTTACAAAGGAGCCAGTAAAGTGGGATTTATCATACATGCTCTTCTTCATTTTGCAGTAGGTGCAAGTATCGTCTATTTGATTTGCAACAAGGACTTTGAATCTATACGTCAACGGAGTGTATGGATAATATTCGGGGGACTAGCAGGTGTTTCACCAGATGGTACAAAGTTTTTTGGAGACCTGGCAGGCCATTCTATTTGGCTTGCACCTGTGTTTGGTCTGTTGTTTGCTATGGGCTTCTGTACGCTTCAGAAGAAGGCAGTGACGTTTAAGAAAGCGTGGCTGATGTTCTCCGTTAGTGTTCTTAGTCATCTTGTTATTGATTACATCGGTAATGGCGTTGCTCTTCTTTTTCCGTTAACGCAAAAGGAATTTGAATTTAGTATAGTGCGCAGCAATGATGCTTTTGTTTTATATACACTTTTGATCGCTTTAATCATTAGTATGTTTTATAGAAAAGGAAAAGTGGTCGTATTTGCGGGCTTGCTCGCTGTGAGTTTATATCTTGGTGGACTGTCATTGTCAAAAATTCAACTCCAGCAAGCCTTAGAGGAACAATATCAAAGTGATAAGATTGACTTGTTAGTAACGTTTCCGAGAAATGATTCGCAATGGGGTTTTCAAATAAGAACAGCGGATGCCATCATTAGTGGTTATTCACCCATTCTTGGCATGGAAATCCACATTGAACTAGAAAGGAAAAAACATTGATGACGATTAATTGTACTTCTCGTCCGGATCCTGCGCCTTGGAAGGAACAAAAGGAAGCCTTCACTACCACTATCAATGTGGAGTCGAAGGCTTCTTGATTAACGAGTGTAGAATCGGCCGCTCAACCCGTCCAGGATCGTCATTCTAGCTGCTTGCAGCTACCCGGCGGGCGGTCACATATTTCTTCTTCCAGTAGCTGGAGCTTAAGCTGGACAGCTTGACCCCGTTCGAGCTGGAGGAATGCAGAAACTTGTTGTTGCCTGCATATACGCCTACATGACCGATACTGCTGGAACTGCTGGAGCCTTTGAAAAACACCAAATCGCCCTTCTTGAGACTGCTCTTGCTGACTTTAACGCCCTTGGTCGCTTGCTGCTTGGATGTGCGAGGCAGCTCAATGCCGTTCTTCTTGAAAATATATTGTGTATAGGATGAGCAATCGAAGGCGGTCGTTATGCCTGCTTGTGCTCCATATCGATATTTGACACCTATGTAGCTTTTGCCCGTCTTGATCACTTTCTCTGCTTTTGTTGCCGTTGCAGCGGCTGCTTTGGGTGCAGCTCCGAATCCGAGAGCTGTCATTCCGATGGCTGCACATAGACCGACATGGATGACTTTGCGAACGAGTTGTTTGGTCTGTAGCACTACGATTTAGAATCCCTCCAACTTTTGTTTTAGCGAAAACTGTACCCACTATACCATAAGTGAAACTTCAACCTGGAAAAATGAGCGTATTCTCACCATAATTCGCGTGAGTATGAGAATTTTCTAATTTTTTGTTTATCTATTACTGGCTATTCGCCAGAGAACTTTCTTAGTATCCAATATTAGAGAAATTTCATGCATGTAGAGGATATTCCCCAGTATGAGGCATGGCTGGAAAATGTGGATCAAGGAACATTTGCTTGCCTTCGAAATTACGATTAGAAGGTGACGCTTACCGAAAATCATTATTTTAACCCTGACATACTGTTGTCAGGGTTGCCATTGTATGATGAATACATAAGTAAACTACACGAACCGGAGGTGATTGAAATGACAAATCATAGTTTGAGATTGTACGACTATCATGTATGGGCAAATAAAATAATTTTTAACCGATTAAAGGAGCTTCCGCATCACTTATACAAACAAGAAATTCAAAGCGTGTTTTCTTCGGTGTCGAAGGTCATGGCACATATATATAAGGTTGATTGCGGTTGGTTCGACATCCTGAAGGGTAAAAGTATGAATGAAGCGATGGAAGCTTCTTCTCAAATCGAGGCGGATGCAGCAGCTAGAAGCTTTGAGGAACTGGAAGCTATGTATGACGATTTGTCCGTGAGATTCAAGGCATGTATTAGCGAGCATGTGGATCTTGAGAGAGAGGTTGTCCTGGACAATCCCTACGCTGGAATTTTGAACACCAGATACTCGGAATTTATTATACAAGTTGTGAATCATGGCACGTACCACCGAGGCAATCTCTCAGCTATGCTTCGTCAATTGGGCCACCCCTCTGTTATGACGGAATATGGACTTTTTATGTATCAGGATGAACCAACCATTAGCAGGCCAACAGTTTCTGTCAAATAAGGCATCGTGCAGAATGGGTTAGAGGGTGCGTTACTTACACACTTACAAATATTGAAAACAAATAAGTTATAATGGTGCTATTCCATTACAAAAGGGAGATGTTAGATATGTTTAAACACATCGAGGATTTTGCCGCAACTTGGCAGCATGAAACAGCAGCAACGCTGCGCACGCTGGAGGCGCTCACAGACGAGTCTCTTGGCCAACAGATAACAAGCGACCATCGAACGCTTGGACGACTTGCATGGCACCTTGTACAGACGGTGCACGAAATGCCATCGCGGACTGGATTGTCTTTCGAAGGACCGGGCGAAGATCTGTCGGTTCCAGCTTCGGCAGCGGACATTGCGGCAGCCTATAAGCGCACCTCGCAAGCGTTGCTTGATGCTGTACAGTCCAGTTGGAAGGATGAGAATTTGCTCATCATGAGCGATATGTACGGCGATCAATGGCCGAATGGCTTGACGCTGGATATCCTTGTAAAACATGAGATTCATCATCGCGGTCAAATGACAGTTCTGATGCGTCAGGCCGGTCTTCTTGTGCCGGATCTTTACGGTCCGACGAAAGAGCAGTGGGCCGATTATGGTGCGCCGGCTCCGGCAATATAGAATAAGGCTAAATCCCGCTTTGGCCATTTGGCTGAACAAAATGCGGGAATAATAGTGAAGAGCCTCTACAGATTCCATTCTGTAGGGGCTCTTCACTATTTCACTGGTCATGCCGCAGTGATCCTTACTCTGTTGTTTGCTTGCACGACAGACTTATCGAGCGTAACGGCATTTCCGCTAATAATTGCTGTCATTCTCTATCGGCTCATACTCACTCAGCGGGCTTTGGCGATTAGCCATTTACTACAGTTCCGCCGTTAATATGAATCGTCTGACCGGATACGTAGGAGGAATCGTCGCTTGCCAGATAGACATAGGCGGGAGCCAGCTCCGATGGCTGACCGGGACGGCCAAGCGGGGTGTCCGTGCCGAACTTGGCGACTCTCTCTGCCGGGAAGGTCGAAGGAATGAGCGGCGTCCAGATCGGACCGGGTGCCACAGCATTGACGCGGATTCCCTGATTCGCCAAGCTGTTCGCAAGCGCGCGGGTGAACGATACGATTGCTCCTTTGGTGGAGGAGTAGTCGATCAGCGTCGGATTTCCTTCATAAGCGGTAATGGACGCGGTGTTAATGATCGAAGCGCCTTTCTTCAGATGCTTCATGGCAGCCTTGGTCAGGTAGAACATGGCGAAGATATTCGTGCGGAACGTCTTCTCCAGCTGTTCAGCCGTAATGTCCTCGATGCTTTGCTGCGGATGCTGCTCGGCAGCATTGTTTACAAGAATGTCGAGCTGGCCGAGCTCCTTGACGGTTTGCTCAATGGCGGACTGGCTGAAGGCTTCATCGCCGATATCGCCTCTGATCAGCAGGCACTTGCGCCCCAACTCCTCTACACGCTTCTTCACTTTGTTCGCATCTTCATCCTGCTCAAGATAGACAATCGCGACGTCAGCGCCCTCCTTGGCGAAGGCAACGGCGGCAGCATGTCCGATCCCGCTGTCCCCTCCGGTTATCAGGGCGGTTCGGCCAGTCAGCTTGCCTGCGGCGCGGTAAGTCGGCGATTCGATCTCAGGCATAGGGTTCATCTTGCTCTCCAGCCCTGTGCCTTCCTGCTCCTGCGGCGGCAGCTTTTTAGGTCTTTGCTCCGTAGCATTGTTTCCTGCCATCTTAATCCCTCCTCGAAGTAGTAGTCTAGATTACGTTACCCGTTCTGGTCGGCGGATAATCATCGATTCTGGATAATATGGAACAGATATCCCTTTTAAGGAAGCAGTTAATTATTCTTTTCTATCAGAGTGGTATGTACTATACAAAATGGCCTGATATGCAACGATAAAGAAATTAGTGAGACGCCCCGAGGATTGCAGTTATCCGATAATAACAGCCTCGCAAGGCAGGTTAATGAATAATCTTAACTAGCAAGGAGACAGGCAGCATGCATGCACATGACAGCTTAGAATCGGCCGAAAGCAAGACCGCACGGGCAATAGAGCAAGCAGAACGGAAGCTTAAGTTGTTTGAAAACATGCTGCACATGATTGAGGTAGCGATTTGGTCAGTTGATGTCCTTAAAGGGCAATTTCTATATGTTTCAGAGGCGGTGACGGGTATTACGGGCTGCCAGCCCGATCAGCTTGTTGACCCCTCAAGTTGGAGCAATTTCGTTCATGAGGAGGACATCTCTCTTTATGAAGAATGGGCGAAGAAGATCGGACAAGGAATTCCAGCCACAAGCGAGTACCGAATCTATCACAAGAATGGTGAGGCACGGTGGATTCAAGCAAGAATGATGCCTGTACTGGACGAGTGTGGGCAGGTCATTCAACTGGACGGCATGATGGTCGATACGACAACGAAAAAAGAGATGGAAGCACAGCTGCACAGAAGCGAGCAGAGATACAAATCAATGTTTCATTATAATTCGGATATCATTTGCGAATTGGATCTGGATGGCGATATTCGCGCGATCAATCCGGCTGCCGAGAAGATTACAGGCGAGCGACTGTACGGGGCAGACATCAATTTCCCGTTTGAAGAGGTGTTCGGCGGGGACAATCTGCATAAATTAGCGCACTATTTCAATTTGGCGATACAAGGGCATTCCCAGCATTATGAAGTATCTTCACGCCATCAGAATGGAAAATCGTTTCAATGGTCGATGGAGAATGTCCCGATCTATGTGAGCAACCGTATAGAAGGCACTTTTGTTATCGCCAGAGATGTGACGGCTCATAAGCAAGCCGAGGCAGCTTTTGCCGATCGTGAAGCGCAGTGCCGCCGATTGGTGGAGCTGTCGCCCGTAGCAATCGCGATCTATAAGGATGGGGAAATTACGTTCCTCAATCCTGCCGGAGAAAAGATGCTGGGCGTAACATTCGAAGGAGATACATACAGGACGAACATCATGGACTGGGTACATCCCCATGATTGCGATTATGCGCTGGAACGGATGGAGAATACGCTGTTGAGCGGTTATTCTCCTCCAGGCGAGTATAGAATTATTCGTGCAGACAGCCGTGTAATCGATATTTCGATGATTTCCATCTATGACTCCCAATCTGCCTCTATCCAGCTTATGTTCGAAGATATTACGGTCCGCAAACAGGCGGAGCGGGCTTTGCTGGAAGGCGAGGAGCTGAATAGGCGTCTCATTGAGCTGTCCCCCGAAGCCATTGTTCTTCACAAAGATTATAAATTTGTCTATGTCAATCTTGCCGGTCTTGAACTATTCGGAGTGTCCGATTTGAGCGTACTGATGGGAGAATCGATATTTGACTGGATTCATCCTGACTTTGCGGAGGATGTGAGAAAACGGTTGGGGCACATTTATGCCCAGCATTGCGTCTCTTCACTTGTCGAGCAGCAGATTGTTCAGGCGGACGGCACTCTTATCGATGTGGAAGTGATAGCCAGCACCATTCCCTATAAAGGGGACAATGCAGGCATTACATTATTTCGCGATATTAGGGAGCGCAAGCGGGCAGACGAGGTTCGGCAGCGGGCGGAGCAGCGCATCAGAGAGAGCGAAGACCGGCATTATCGCTTGCAGACGAGCCTGGATCGTTTCTCCCATGATCTCTTTGGTGTGATGAAGATGAGCCACTTGGAGCGGCGGCTTGTGAAGGAGGTTCGGGACGTACTCGGAACGGATCATGTCACGATC
This sequence comes from Paenibacillus plantiphilus, assembly GCF_927798095.1. Taxonomy (GTDB): domain Bacteria; phylum Bacillota; class Bacilli; order Paenibacillales; family Paenibacillaceae; genus Paenibacillus_Z; species Paenibacillus_Z plantiphilus. The sequence goes on from NZ_CAKMMF010000013.1 coordinate 23,407, forward strand.
ATGGAGCTGGATTCAAGCCAGATTAAGCTATGTGAGCTTCATGAGACGGAGGATGGCTATTATCTGAAAATCGGGGAGCTGAGAGGGAGGAGCAAGCTGCTCTGTATCGATGAGAAGCCTGCGGCATTAAGAATTGCCTCCAAGCGAGTATGGCTGGAGACGATCGCTCGTTATGTCAGCGTGCTACTGGACAATTTTCTATTGATCGAAGATTTGACCAAGGAGCTGGAGGGGACTGTCAGCCAGCAAGTCACGCCAACTTGGCTCCTGAGGCTGCTGTTTACGCTGTCTGAGAACGAGAGAAAATCACTTTCCCAGGATCTGCATGACTCAGCACTGCAAGAGCAGATTGTTTGGTACCGCAAGCTTGAGCATCTGATGCTAAGCAGCGCTCTCCCGAAGGAGGCACAGGAGCAGCTTGGGCAAATTGCACAGGGACTGCTGGATGTCATCTATCAAATTCGGATCACCTGCAACGAGCTAAGGCCGCCGATGCTCAAGGAAGCAGGGCTTGCGTCCTCTCTGCATGCCCTGTTTGAGTTCACACAGATGCGCACCAACTATAGCATTCGCTTCCATCCTGCTTATATCGAGCATGCATTGAATGACGACCAATTGATCGGTCTGTACCGCATCGTGCAGGAGATGCTCGCCAATGCTGCGAAGCATTCCAGCGCAACGGAGGTTCATATCGGATTGACCAGCAGTTCGTGCGCTGTGCAATTACAATATAGAGATAACGGGGTGGGCATGAAGCTTGAGGCGACAGAAGACTCATTCAACAGCATGGGCATCTATGGCATGAAGGAGCGGGTACGCAGCTTGAACGGAACCATTGCGTTCCGATCGCCTGAGGATGGCGGAATGGCAATCTTTATTTGTATTCCAATTGGTGAATAGCAGGACGAGGAGCAGACAGCATGATTCATATTCTACTGGTAGACGACCATCCATTAGTAATGGAAGGGACGAGAATGATCCTTGAGCTAGAGGGGGACATGAAGGTTTCGCTGGCGAATTCCGCCAGCAAGGCGCTTGAGCACGTTCGAGCACAGTCCTTCGATGTGATGCTGTTCGACCTTCATATTGGCGATATCAATGGGATTGATCTCGCCAAGCAAGTTCTGGATATCACGCCGCATTCAACAATATTAATCTACACGGGCTTCGAATTCAGCAACCACTTCAATCTGATGATAGAAGCGGGCATTAGCGGCTTTATTCTCAAGACAACTACGAGCGAGCAGCTTGTGAATGCGATCCGCTGCGCCCTGCGAGGAGAAGTACTGCTACCGCTCTCATTGGTGAAGCAGTTAAGAAGAACGACATTGCAGGCGGATGCTGCCACAGGACAGCAGGGCGTTGTTGCGATCAGCAATAAGGAGTATGAGATTTTGCAAGAGATAGCCAAGGGCAGGAGCAATAAAGATATTGCGGAACGGGTTCTTATGAGCCAGCGGTCATTGGAATATTGTTTGACAGCCCTGTTCCACAAGCTGAATGTGAAATCAAGAATCGAAGCGGCGATAAAAGCGAAGCAGTTGGGCTTTCTGACAGATTAAGCGGAGAGTAACGTTTCATCCGAATAGCTCTATAACCGGGTCCCGGTCACAGTCTACTGTGATGCGGGTTTTTTCTTTTGCGGCATCCCGCAGGAGCACGAAGAAGTTTTGCGTGGCCACGCAAAATATTTTCGGTTACCGGAATGTGCAGCCGGTTTATGATGAATCTAGTTCTTAAGAATCACATCACTTGTAATATTCTAAATACGACAAGGAGGTTATTAGGGACTGAGCAGGCAAGTATTTGGCGGTACGAATGGATAATCAAACCATAACAACAACGAGGTGCTGGACAATGAAATGGTTTTATAATTTGAAGACGGTTGTGAAATTAACGCTCGCCTTCGTCATAACGGCAATCATTATGGGGTTTGTCGGGTTTTTAGGCTTGAACAATTTGGGGAGCATGAACAAATCGATTGTTGATATGTACGAAGTCAATCTCGTTCCTATTAGCAAGCTTGGCGATATTGAAACTCTATATCAGCGGATCAACGTAGAGCTCCGTGATATGAACACGATGGCAACGACAAATGCGGAGAATAAGGAATACAAGGACAAGATCGTAGGCTTTGTTCAAGAAATAGAGGCCAGCATCGATACATACAGACAGACTGTCTTGACCAAGGAGGAGGAGGAGCAACTGGCACAATTTGCCCCTCTATGGGAAGAGTACCGAACGATCTTGAATGAAGCCTTGGACAAGAATAGCTCGAACATCGGCTCTGAGCAATTTACGGAATTTCTGCTCGCAGGCGGGTTGGATGAGAGGGGCGATAAGCTGGAAGCTATTCTGGAGAAGATCATAGAGATTAATATTGAGCTGGCAGAGCATGCGCGCGGAGAATCTGAGGAGCTGTTCAACTCATCACGTTTAATTACATTCTCCGTAATCGTCGTTTCTCTTATTATCAGTCTCGGATTTGGCTACATCATCTCGCAAATGATAGCGCGTCCATTAAATCGTGTTGTGCGGCTAGTAAGCCAAGTCGCAGATGGAGATTTGAGCGAAGCGGCGGATATTCATACGAAGGATGAGATTGGCCTATTGGCAGCTTCTGTTAATAATATGGTCACCAAATTAAGAGATACTGTCGGTGAAATTCTGTCCTCCGCTGAAAGTGTATCGGCAGCCTCCGAGCAGATCTCGGCAAGCACGGAGGAGATCGCAAGCGGCAGCATGAGCCAGGCAGATGCTGCTCAAACGATGAACGAGCTGTTTAAGGAGCTGTCAATTGCCATAAACTCTGTTGCCCGCAGTGCGGAACAAGCGTCAGAGCTATCCAATAAGACGATGAGCATTGCACAGGATGGCGGCAAAGTAGTTCGTTATTCCATTGATGGCATGACTCGGGTTAATGAACAGATGGCGCGTCTTGAAGAGGATTCCAACAAGATCGGCGAGATCATTGAAGTAATCGATGATATAGCCGAACAGACGAATCTTCTCGCGCTGAATGCGGCAATTGAGGCGGCGCGTGCAGGTGATCAGGGTCGCGGGTTCGCTGTCGTTGCTGATGAAGTGAGGAAATTAGCTGAACGAAGCAGTGAAGCAACGAAGCAAATTACGAATATCATTAAAGGCATGCAGGATAATGCGGGACAGAGTGTGAAGGCAGTTGCAGAAGGGGTGTCCGCCTCACAGAAAACCGGTGAAGCATTCGAGCATATTATTACGATGGTTAATGAATCGGCTTATAAGGTAACGGAAATAGCAGCAGCAAGTGAGGAGCAGGCCGCCCAATCCTCTGAGGTGATGAGCGCGATTGAAAGCATATCCGCAGCGACCGAGGAAGCTGCGGCGAGCAGTGAGGAAACCGCCTCAACCGCCCAATCGCTGGCTCAGCTTGCAGAGGAATTGAACAACTCCGTTGCCATCTTCAAAATTCGCTAGCGGCAAAGGCTCTAGCTGAAGCAGGGGCCGGAGCTGAGTACGCAACGGGTTGTTCATTCAAGGCCACAATGAAGAGAGGCGGGAGCAGGAACATGCAGGCAACTGGGCAGGAGCAATATATCGAGTTTGCAATTGAAAAGGAACAATATGCCATCCGAATTCAAGATATTCACGAAATTATTAAGATACAGGACATAACAGCCATTCCTAACGTGACACCCTATGTGAAAGGGGTCATTAACCTTAGAGGCAAGATTGTGCCGGTTATCAGTCTGCGAAAATTGTTTGAGCTGCCGGATAAAGATCATTCCCGAACGACCCGTATCATCGTCGTTCATCATAGGGAGGATACGGTTGGCATCATTGTAGATCGAGTGAATAAGGTCGCGACATTCTCAGATATTCAATTGCCTCCAGAGCGTGTTGGGGGAGTGGACGGGAATTATTTTGTCGGGATCGGCATCACGGTGGGCGGCCTGGTCGGAATATTAAAGCTGGATGAAGTCTTGCTTCGCGAACAGGAGTGAACAGGCTGATGCTGTCTGAGTATAAAGAGATTTTCCTGGAGGAGCTCGATGAGCAGCTGCAGCTTATGGACGAAGTCATTCTGCAACTGGAGCAGGAGGAAGAAACAGAGCGTGTGGTCCAAAGCTTGTTTCGCGCCGCCCACACCTTGAAAGGCTCTTCCGCTGCAATGGGTTATGAGGATATGAAGCAATTAACGCATGAGATGGAGCATCTGCTTGATCAAGTAAGATGCCATACATTAGTTGTAACGGTTCCGCTAATCGATCTTCTCTTCAAATCGCTGGATTGTCTCAAGGAGCTGAAGAAGGATATCGTTCAGAGCGACGAGACCGTCACGGATATTTCGGCATGCGTGCAGGAGCTTCAGACCTTCGCCGCTTTATCTCATGCTGTCCAATTGAACGTCCCGCCGGCCTCGCCAGCACCCGATTGCGCTAACTATCCTGTGCTTAGTGTGGATACAACAATGAGAACACAAGAAGCCTGTGACAATGGTCTTGGAGTATATTGGATCAGCCTGAGACTGTCCAGCGAGTGTGTAATAAGAGGGGCGCGGCTCTATGTGATTCACTCCCATCTGGGCAGCTACGGAGAAGTTCTGTATTCCGAGCCGGACATGGAGATCCTTGCAGAGCAGGAGGATGTGCCGCTTGCTGTCAAATTTCTCTATGCCGGAAGTCAAGGCTTGCAGGAGCTGCAGGAGATGATTGCTTCATTAATGGATGTAGCAGAAGTCTCAGTGGAGCCTCTTCGAGTCGATACAGATACCATGATGGTCAATCAGGGAGCCGGGGTAGAAGAGAGAATGGTGAGCGAGGATCAGCCTGCGGTTAAGGGCTCCAAATCACCGACGATTCGCGTGAGCGTGGAACGACTGGATCATCTCATGAATCTGGTTGGCGAGCTTGTAATTGACCACACCCGAATCCATCAAGTGGAACGGACGCAGAGAAGCCGTCTAACCGATGAATCGGTGAACGAGCTCGGTCAAATTTCCGATCATCTCTCACGCATCATTGGTGATTTGCAGGAAAGCGTGATGAAAGCAAGGATGCTGCCGATCGAGCAGCTCTTCAACCGGTTTCCCCGCATGATTCGAGATCTGACCCGTGATCTGGGCAAGGAGCTTGAGCTTGTCATTGAAGGCAAGGATACGGAATTAGACAGAACATTAATTGAAGAGATCGCAGATCCGCTAATCCATTTGATTCGCAATGCGATCGATCACGGCATCGAGAAGCCTGAGCAGCGGCTGAAGGCTGGCAAAGCCAGCAAAGGAACGCTGCAAATAAGAGCAGCACATGAGGATAATCAAGTCGTTATCTATGTAGAAGACGATGGAGCAGGCATCGATCCGGCAAGAATGAGAAGGTCGGCATTGGAGAAAGGCATCCTTGCATCTGAAGAAGCAGAATTAATCAGCGATCGGGAAGCGATTGAGCTGATCTTCCGGCCTGGCTTCTCGACCGCAAGCATCATAAGCGATGTATCTGGGCGCGGTGTAGGAATGGACATCGTCAGAAGCCATATTGAGAAGCTGAACGGTCTGATAGACATCGACACTGTGCAAGGGCAAGGGACCCGCTTCAGAATCAGGCTTCCGTTGACGCTTGCGATTATTATCGGCTTGCTGGTGAAGCTGCAGGAACAGACCTTTATTATCCCTATGAGCAATATTGCCGAAATCGTCCGAATCCCGTACCAAGAGATACAGACTGTTCGGGGGCAATCCGTCATTTTATTGCGGAGCCAGGTGATCCCGATCATCTGGCTGCATGACCATTTCAACATTCCCAGATCCCAGCAGGCAAAGAGCCATATTCAGCTTGTAATCGTCGGTTCTGCGGAGAAAAGATTGGCGCTGGCGGTAGATGCGCTTATAGGCAATCAGGAGATTGTCATTAAGACATTGGGCTCCTATGTAGGCAAAGTAGATGGCATAGCGGGTTACTATTCTAGGCGACGGGAAAGTGGCTTTGATCCTGGAGGTGTCGGGAATTATCAATCAAGTTGGCCGGAGGTCGTAATGATGAGCAGCCCCATGGCAATGGATCAGGATTTCAATCAGTTCATCTTACTGTTCAAGCGGAAAACAGGGATAGATCTCGCTTTATATAAAGAAAACCAAATGAAACGCAGATTATTCAGCTTGAAGGATAGAAGAGGCTTCAGCACGTTTATTGATTTCTATCATGCGCTGGATAAGAATGCGGGGCTGCTGGATGAGCTGCTGGAGCATATGACGATTAATGTGTCGGAATTTTATCGGAATGCGCAGCGTTGGGAAGTGCTGGAGAAGCGAATTCTTCCCGACATTCTGCTGAGAAACAGGAGATTGAAATGCTGGAGCGCCGCCTGCTCGACAGGCGAGGAGCCATACAGCTTGGTGCTGCTGCTCTCCGGGCATCTGGATCTGAAGGAAATTAGCGTGCTTGCAACCGATATCGATCAAAGTGTAATTGAGAAGGCGAAGGAAGGCTGCTATTCAGCAGATGCTGTCAAGGAAGTGCCCACGCCGTATCTCAACAAATATTTCAAAAAGGCTCATAACGGTCGATATACGATTGCCGGAGAGATTAGAAGCTGCGTTCGATTCAAGCGGCATAATTTGCTGGCAGACACTTATGAGAAGAATCTCGATCTGATTATTTGCCGGAATGTCCTGATCTACTTTACGGATGAAGCGAAGGAGGGCTTGTTTGAGAAATTTAGCCAGTCGCTGAAAAAGGGCGGTTATTTGTTCATTGGAGGCAGCGAGCAAATCTTCCAACCGCAGAGATACGATCTGGAGCCAATAGACACTTTTTTCTATAGAAAAAGGTAGAGGAAGTGATGCTGTGATGAAAATAAAGGTGCTCGTCGTGGACGATTCGATGTTTATGCGCAAGCTGATCACACGTCTGATTGAAGAAGACGCTGCATTGCAGGTAATAGGAACGGCGCGCAATGGCATGGAGGCTGTGAGCTTGGTCAAGGAGCTCAAGCCGGATGTTGTCACCTTAGACATTGAAATGCCGGAAATGGACGGGCTGGCAGCTCTGGAGAAAATAATGGCAATGCGTCCGACTCCTGTTCTTATGCTGAGCTCGCTGACACAGGAAGGGGCGCATGCCACGATTACAGCTCTGCAGCACGGAGCCGTTGATTTCATCTCTAAGCCGTCGGGCTCGATTTCAACCGATTTGTTCAAGGTAAAGGAGGAGCTTCTGTCCAAGATCAAGCTGGCTGCGAAGGTTCCGGCAAGAGCCCTTGTATCAGGCAATACAATCGCTCCCAAAGCATCGCTGGTGCAGAAGAAAAACATCGCAGTATCTTTGCAGGGAAAGGAATTCGAGCAGATTGTGGCCATAGGAACTTCCACGGGAGGTCCGAAGGCTCTGGAGACTGTTCTTACTGCCTTGCCGGAGAGCTTTCCCTATCCCTTGCTGCTGGTCCAGCATATGCCGCCCAAGTTTACGGCATCATTAGCGGCAAGATTGAACAGCATCTCCAGTATTCGAGTAGTGGAAGCATCGGATAACGAGCTCATAATCGGAGGAACAGCCTATATTGCGCCCGGCAATTATCATATGGCGGCAGTCCAGAGGAACGGGGAATTCAGAATTCAGCTGCATCAATCACCCCCAAGGAATAGCCATAGACCTTCAGCTGATGTGCTGTTTGAATCTGTAGCGCAATTGAAACACCTCAAAAAACACTACATCCTCATGACCGGGATGGGGAGCGACGGAGCGCAGGGCATGTTGGCAGCCAAACAAGCAGGAGCGCGATCCACGATCGCTGAAGCCAAGGAATCCTGTGTCGTTTACGGGATGCCAAGATCAGCGATTGAGCTGAATTGTGTGGACTATATCGTTCCCTTGCACCTGATTGCGTCCAAAATATTAGAGGTTACAGCGCTCGCAAAACGTTAACCTGCATGCTCAGTTGTGAGGCATGAATGCTCGACAGTATGGCATGACTGCTCGGCAGTATGGCATGACTGCTCGACAGAATGGTGTGACTGATCGCTAGTATGGCATATGTGCTTTATAGTATGGCGTTATTGATCGACAATTTGGCGTGCATCACGATAATATTGTCTGGCTGCTCGATAATTTTGTGCGTGGAGTTTTATGGTAGTCATCTCTAGCATATGCTACAATCGAGACAAAATATTATTGGGGTGATCATTCGTTGATAGGTCGCAGCGGCAATCCAACGTTAAGAGAAAATACGTTTAGAAATGCAGGGAATTATCCCTTCCAGGATGCAATGACGATTAATGGAACGGTGAACAAAACCTTCATTATGCTGGCATTGCTGATGGGAGGCGCATTTTCCGCCTGGTCGATGTACAATAATGGACAGAATGTGGTTCCTTATGCCATTGGCGGTGCGATCCTCGGATTCATTCTGGCATTGATTATCAGCTTCGTGCCTAAGGTTTCTCCATACTTGGTTCCGGTGTATGCCATTTGCGAGGGGCTTTTCCTTGGTGCGCTGTCTGCCAATTATGAATCGCTTTATGAAGGAATTACATTGCAGGCTGCGCTAATTACGATAGGTGTATTCATCGCGCTGCTATTGGCTTACAAAACAAGGCTCATAAGAGCGACGGAAAACTTCAAGCTAGGAGTATTCGCAGCTACGGGCGGGGTCGCGCTTGTTTATCTGCTGAGCTTTGTACTGAGAATGTTTGGCGTTCAGGTTCCGTTCCTCCACGACAACAGCTTGATTGGCATCGGGATTTCAATCGTCATCATAATAATCGCAGCGTTGAATCTCGTTCTGGATTTCGATTTCATTGAGACAGGCGCGCAGCAGGGTGCTCCGAAATATATGGAGTGGTACGGCGCATTCGGTCTTATGGTCACACTGGTATGGCTATATATCGAGATATTGCGGCTTCTATCCAAGCTTCGCAGTCGAAACTAGCCGCTGCCAGCGCTGGAATTATAGGAAGCAAGCACAAGGCCATCCTCTTATGGGGATGGCCTTGCTGCTTGTTAATTTCAATCCTTTAAGGGCAACCTATATCTGCTTCAATTCACAAGAAGAGGATACATTGGATGCTAAGGAGGGTAGCAAATGGCGCGCAACAAACACAAAAACCGATCCATTCAAGCAGATTCAGTAGCGATGCAGGAACGGTCAAGACAAGCGGAGAATAATGTGGCGGCTTCCACTGATGATAACCGCAATCAGAAGGGCCACGTCCCCAATAGTCCATCTACGGGTTAATCGGCTAATCGTGGAACAAGAGGTGTAGTAAGAGGTGTAGTAAGAGGGTTCGAGAAGTTCGAGAAGAGCAATGGGGGGCTGTCCCCATGCAGATTTTATCATGAGGGACAGCATCTTCAAAGTTACAGCTGATGTACTCACTCCTCCTTCGAACAGCATTCATCTCTGCGTAATTACAGGTGGTGAGGAAGTCCATCGGACCGTTCATGAACCATTTATGTGACAGCACTCCTCACCTTTTAGAAAATAGGATGAAGAGTAACTCAAACACGATTTTATCTTACGCCACCTGTTGACTGCTCTCATGGTTGCTCTCTTATTGATCCTAATTCCCCCTTACGCCTCAGCAAACTAATCGCGCTTGCTTGCTGTAAGACGGCAAAAACCGCGCTATTACTCCTGATTTGCCTTGTCAGGCGCACCCAGTACGCACCCAGTACGCACCCAGTACGCACCCAGTACGCACCCAGTACGGCTGTAAAGCGGAAAAACACGCTTACAGCGCAACAAACTAATTCCACGCTCGCTGTAAGACGGTAAAACCGCGCTATTGCTGCTGATTCGCCTTGTCAGGCACACCTAGCGCGGCTGTAAAGCGGAAAAACACGCTTACAGAGCAACAAACTAATTCCACGCTCGCTGTAAGACGATAAAACCGCGCTATTGCTCCGGATTTGCCTTGTCAGGCACACCTAGCGCGGCTGTAAAGCGGAAAAACACGCTTACAGAGCGACAAACTAATTCCACGCTCGCTGTAAGACGATAAAACCGTGCTATTGCTCCTGATCCGCCTTTTCAGTTGCATCCAGCGCGGCTATAAAGCGGGAAACAGAGAAATTCCCGCCGACAGCGACATGTTGAGTCGATGGACTGCTTACAGATCAATAAGACGGCTCGGGATGCCGACTCTCGGTAGAAAAGAGGAATTTCTACTGAATGTACCGATATTGTTGAGTATGAATGAACGCTGAATGACGCGCATCATAGAGTGAGTTGGATGTTGCAACGCCACACCGCTCGCGAATGAGCGGCGCAGGGTGCGGATATGCCTGTGATTGTAGCTGTAGCAGAGCTTATTTTATCGGACCAATGGAGTTAATAGTGAATTCGACGGTAACGTGAAACGAAGCATCAGCTATTGCATCCGTCCAATGGTCCTGCACTTTTTTATATTGTTGATATTGGTAAGCTCGTGCATTCAGGCCAAATCCGACAGGGTCGATTTTGTGGCTTTGGAATTTCTTGAGCATGGCTTCAGTTTGCAATTTCACTTGCTCGGCTATGATTGGCTCCAATTTTTTGTAGTCCTGCTGTATTGTAAGGGGAAACAGGATTTCTGTTAAGGCAGCCGCTATTTTGAGCTTAATATCGAACTGGAAGCGGGAGCGCTTATACGAAGTTTTAATTTTCGTTGCTAATTTTTGAGCTGTGAAGCTGATCATATCGGTATGGAATGGGCCAGTCTGAGGCTTGCCCGGTATAGCATAGGACAGGCTGACACCTGACCTGGCATTGTTCTGAAGAATATTAAGCAGTATGGATTCCTGATATCCGAGAGAAGCAGCGAATTTCCCGCCTTTATGAAGCAGTGTCGTTCCTGTTACTAGAACGCTGTTATCCTTTACTTTCACTTGGGAGATGCTGGGTGTCATTCCTTTCTCATAATATTGCCTGCGAAGCTCTTGCGCGGTTGTGCTGACAGTTTCTGAGGAACCGCTTGATGTATTAATCATCCCACGGAGCAGGATCGGCAGCATCGGCTGATCAGGAGGATTCAGCAGCATGATTTCCGAGACAGACCCCTCTACGGCGATTACACGATCCGTCACTGTATTCCTCGCATCACGAAATATAATATCCAGCATCGTAATCCAGTCCTCATGCTGCAGTATTCGCTTGCCGACCAATAGCACCTGATAATTTCTTCCCTGGGCGGAGCCGGGAGATTGAGCATTCTGCAGCGCTCTCGACTGACGGAGTGTTCGTGCAGTTCCGCTTATTTCTAGGCTCTTCTTTTTAATATTTTTACTGAATATTGGGGTTGAAGTGTAGAACTCGAATTGATTATCCTCATTAAGATCCAAGCCAATAGCAAGAGGAGTAGAGGCATCCTCAAGGTTCAATTGATCCTGGCAGCTAGTAGTCGTGGTTAGACAGACAAGGACAACAATTGTCAGTGCTGACAGCAGTCTCTGTTTCATCAGCAGTTTCTCCTTCGCAATCGGTTATACAGCACGATGAAGGAAAGCAGGATTAACGGGAATATGTATTCTACACTCAAGCCAAAGCCGATTAGTATTTTCTCCATCATTAAGTTCTGATACAAGGTCGGTGTATAGAAATAGGTGGCTAGAGCAATGAGGATGCAAAGAATCTGCAGCTGGCCGCGAATATCTTTTCTTGCGAACAACCAGCTTGAGCAAAAGGTGGCCAGATACATGGTTGGTATCCACACCAGAGAGAAGATTGTTAAGTAGAAAGCGATGAAAGGGACCTCAATCCGTTCGATGAATCTGAATTCAATCGATTTCAATACACTGATGACGGGATTGTTATACTCCGCGATCTCATCCGGGCTGTAATAGACAAGGCAGATGAGGGTCATAAACAAATAGGTAAGCATTGTCAGTGAGCTGGAGGCTATAACAGCCGCCGTCGCCTTTTCCTTATGCTTTAAGTAAGGATAAAGGACGAACGTAGCCGCCATCCCTAGCGTTGGATAGATCATCTCCTTGGCTCCTGTCAATATCGGCTGCCAGCCATCCTTCACAACAGGAAGCAGATGAATGAAGTGTGCTTGCTTCAGCGGCAGCAGGTAGACAAGCGGAATCCACAACGAGAGGTAGACAATAAGCTCGCAGTATCTGCCCACGATGCGAGGGCCATGACGGGCGATCATATAAGTGGGCAGAAGGAGCAGAACCGTAATCACATAAGCCGGTGTATTTGGCAGCAGCCATGTCTTTGTAATAAGCACTGATTTGGTAAGTCCATCGTAGAGAAGGACGCAGAAGTAGAGCGTGAGCAGGAGAGCAATGGTTTTGCCCGCCCATACTCCCAGCACCTCGGCTGCCCAATCAGGTAAACTGCCGCGGGGACTATTCTTCATAATTTGAACAATGATTAGACTTGCTAACATACTGACTAACCACCAGACTAGGATGGAAATCCAACCATCTGTTCCAGCTGTTTCGGCTAGCTTTCTGGGCAGCGACAGAACAGCGACTCCGACCTGAACGCCAGTTAGGAGAAAGATATATTGAAGTGAAGTAATTTCATGCCCGGGATGAACCTTCATTCCTCCTCCCCCTTAAAGCGGCTATTCCCTTGTCTCTTGCTCTGAAGCGCTGAAGTGCTGATAGGCCGCTTGTTCATGAGCCACAGAGGTACTCGAACCAGTGTATCCTTCAAATCTGCGAACCGCATAGGCGCTAAGGGGATGCCATACGGCATGCCTAATGATCGGAGCGCAATAATCTGCTCAATCATCAGCATGAATCCGATGATGATACCGACAAACCCGAATAGGGAAGCGAGAATCATCAGAATAAACCGAAGGAGACGGACAGCTGCGACCATGTCGTAATTGGGCAGAATGAACGAGGAGATGCCAGTGAAAGCAACCACCACCACCATTACGTTGCTGATGAGACCAGCTTGAACGACCGCTTGGCCGATAACGATGCCTCCAACAATACCGACCGTTTGACCGACGGGAGCAGGGAGCCGAACACCGGCTTCACGCAGTATCTCCAGTGTAATCTCCATAAGAACAGCCTCGACAAAAGGCGGCAGCGGCACTCTGCCTCTGGACTCCCCGAGCGTAATCAGCAGCTTCATTGGAATAATCTCGAAATGATAGGAGACAACGGCGATATACAGAGCGGGAAGAAAGGCAGCGATGAAAAACGCCGCAATACGCAGCATGCGCAGAAAGGTAGCGATGGACCAGCGGGTACTATAATCGTCGATACTTTGGAAGAAGGCCATAAAATTGACGGGAGCGATAAGCACGCTTGGCGAGCGGTCCACGACAACAGCGCATCTGCCCTGCAAAATTTGCGAAGCAGCAGCGTCGGGACGTTCGGTAGAAATTAATTGCGGGAAGAGGGAGTAAGGATTATCTTCGATGAACTCCACGAGCTCACCTGTATTAATAATGACATCGACGTTGATCGCCTTGATTCTATCCTCAAGCAGCTGAATGAATTCCGTATTCGTGACATCCTCCAAATATAGAATAGACACGGATGCAGGGCCGCGTTTACCCACTGCAAGCTGCTTGATCTTGAGCTCGCGGTTGGGGATATAACGACGGATTAAGGCGATGTTCTGTGAGCCTGTCTCCAGAAACCCTTGATGAGCGCCTTTCAAGGACGGCTCAAGCTGGGGGTCCTCAATAGCGCGCTGCGGCCAGCCCTTTGTATCGAGCGCATACGCTTCTTTTCTCCTGTCGACGAATAGAACGCTGTCCCCGTTAAGGATCGCTTCTATTACTTTGGCCCATGTTGTGTAAGGCACGATATGGCCGACTGTCATAAACAGCTCGCTGCCGGGATCGCCGCCTCCCTTTTCGAATTGAAGCGGATATAACACATCATTATTGATGGAGTTCTTATCTGTTAACCCGTCAAGGTAGGCTAGAACAGCCTTCTCGCCTGTCTGCACAATCGACAGCTTACGAATGATCAGGTCAGGGGTATCTGTGAACAATTGCTGGAGATGCTGAATAATATCAGGAATATGCTCTTCCAAATCGGGCTCATGCTCGGTCGATTGGTGATTATGCGGCAGTTTCATTATCCGTTGCCATCCTTCCCATTGATGTGCATATGGTTTCCGATGGAATAGATGTCTATTCATTACATATTGTTGTTGTACTCCATTAGCCAGCAATCCCGAAATTGCCACTCGTTCCATAAGTATCACTTGCATATCCTCCTGCAGTTAGATGCTTCCAATTGAAAATACGCTAGCAGATTGCATGTGATTCTACCAGATTAATTTGGCTAAGCAACATTAATCTTCCTTCCATCGTCAGTAGTAAGGTGAGTGGAGTTATAACTCTAATAGAATGGCGAACGGGAGAGTGAATGGGAATGGTAAATAACGAAACTAAGAAAAAGAAAAAATATATTCTCCGCAGCGGCATGGCTGTCGTCCTTGCTGCCGGGATCGGCTTGTCCACGATACCTTCGGCAGTATCAGCTGAGCAATCCATTGTATCGGTCCACAATTGGAGCCAGCCGCAATTGAAGGCGCCGATTGTGAAGCCTGCTTGGACACTGAAGGTGGACAGCGACAACGGATGGGACAAGTCCCTGCACGGCCAAGCGAAGGCTGAGGACGGCAAAGTGTTTGCATTTGCAGGCGGCAAGCTGGTTGCAGTCGATGCGGCAAGCGGGAAGAAGCTTTGGTCCTACGGAAACGGGAACAATCTTATGCCTAATATGAGGTATTATAATGGCGCAATAATCGGGCTAACCAAGGAGGGAAAAGCATACTCGCTCAATGCCAAGAACGGCAAGCAGCAATGGATATCTTCCACTGCCTATGGCGTAGTTGACTCTATTGTGCCGATCGGGGATAAGGCTTATTTAATGCAGAGCAGCAGCAAAATGACTGCCTTGGAGCTGGGCTCAGGAAAGTATCTCTGGACAGCGGAGGAGCCGAATTCCACGGGGGGCAGCGACAGTCTTATGGTGGCGGATGGTGTTGTCATTCGTTCGTTTATCGTGCAAGGGGCATTGTCGTCCGTCCAAATCGACGGTTTTGATGACAAAACCGGCAAGAAGCTGTGGGGGCACTTCCGTCAGAATATGCCGTTATTAATTAAGGATGGACTGCTCTATTCCGTCAATGACCCGTATCCGTTCGCAGATGATACGGCAGATCGCAGTGTCAAGATTAGCATAATGAATGTAAAGACAGGTGCTGTGAAGGGTGAACGCGTGTACAGCTGGAAACTTCCGGGCGAGCCGCCATATACCCAATCGTCTGGTATAAACGGGAATGCATTTCTTGACGGCGACGATCTGTATGTTTTTCAAGGAATGGTCATTGCCAAGTATGACTTTGCCAATTATAAGCTCGGAGCCGCTCCCGTGAAGAAGTACAATGCACCCTACGGAGATCTTGTTTCACTGGGCCGCATTCATCAAGGACGGATGCTGTTCCAGAATTACAACAATGGCAATCTGATCGGCATGAAGCTGGAGAATGGTCAGGCAGTGGGTTGGGCTGGTGATAATCCTGTGAATCAGATCGATATTTACGGAAGTACGATCTATACAGGGCAATCCGATGGCATGTTCCATGCATTCGATGTGCAGAGTACGAAAGCGTTGT
The DNA here is from genome assembly GCF_927798095.1 of Paenibacillus plantiphilus. Classification (GTDB taxonomy): domain Bacteria; phylum Bacillota; class Bacilli; order Paenibacillales; family Paenibacillaceae; genus Paenibacillus_Z; species Paenibacillus_Z plantiphilus. The sequence goes on from NZ_CAKMMF010000013.1 coordinate 38,962, forward strand.
TCAGTGTAAAGACCGATACGCGGAACTATGGCCCAACGTTGAAAACCGGCGGCAATCTTATCATTCAAGCAGAGGGCAAGCTGATCGGCATCAAGCTGCCGGCAGCATTGAAATAATACCATACAAAAAAGTGGAGTCCTCGTTGTATCTGACAGGGCTCCACTTTTTCTTATGTTTGTGCTTATTTAATTTCTCCTGTAGCGTTGGTGTTCTGCGTGTAACGGGATGAACACCCTGCCATTCGTTGCGGTGGATTGACGGGTCGAGCTTCCCGTTACGTATTGACTTTAACCGCTTCTTCTTCGCGTTGCTTGCAGCCATGGGGCATGCCTCCTCAAATTCGATCTGTGCTTCCCTTTCATTATAACGGATTTCAAAGCCGGTTGACACCCGCAACCGACACAGATTATTCACTTCCTGTAGAAAAAGTTCTTTCAGTCTCTGCGAGGTTCGGTATATGATAAAGAGAATGGCTATTTAGTTGAACGAGAGAGGGAACAACAGAGTGGAGCAGGGGGAATGATTCTGGAGAAGCGTCAGCGCTCGCCTTTGTTCCCGGAATTCCACCATAAACAATCTCAATTCAAGAATTCCGGGAACAACAGCGATCGTAAGAACATTCCCCTGGCGCAGCCGCATGTTTGTTCAAGAGAGAGAGAGAGAGAGAGGATGGGTCCCTTGACAGGTTTGAAGAAAATGTTTTCACCGCTCAATACGGTGGTGATTACACAATTTCTAAGTGCATTTGCCGATAATCTGAATTTTTTTCTTATCGTAGGAATCGTGAACCGGCAGGGAGTAGAGAATCCAGATGGCATGGTAGCCTATATCCAGATGGCGGTTCTATGCGCATATGTTGTTCTGGCTCCGATTGTAGGCGCTCTGGCCGATAAGAAAGCCAAATCCCACATTTTGCTATTAGGCAATTTGCTGAAGGCTGTGGGGATTGGGATGCTGCTGCTGGGCTTGCCGCCAGCGCTCTGCTATTTGTTCGTCGGTATCGGCGCGGTCGTATATTCACCTGGCAAGTACGGAATATTGAGCGAGCTTACCTCCTCGGAGAAGGAACTGCTCAGTGCGAACGCCAAAGTAGAAGGTTCAACTATTCTAGCTATACTGCTAGGTACAGTGAGCGGCGGATTTCTGGCGCAAAACTCTGACATGCCGGCCATATTGGCTTGTCTTGGCATCTACCTGTTGTCGCTGTTCATGACTTTTATGATTCCTGCGCAAGCTGGCAATGCTTCGCTGCGTTATGGCAAGGAGGCGCTTCAATTTTTGCGGGATACCGCAATATTGTACCGCAATCCGCGAAGCCGATTCTCGCTTATTGGCACGGGCGCATTCTGGCTGACTGCTGCTGTTCTGCGCATCGCCCTCATCGCATGGCTGCCGCTTAATTTGGGCATAACAGATACCGATGAGCAATCTATGATCATAGGCATTACTGCTCTTGGAGTAGTGGCCAGCGCTTTCGTCACCTCTCGCTGGGTTCCTGCTGGCAAGCTGCACCGTGGATTCTACTATGGTCTGCTCATGGTGACTACTGTTATGATTGCTGCGTTTACTTACGAGCTGTGGATCACGGTAACGCTGCTCTTCTTCACGGGCTTGTTCGGCGGCGTATTCGTTATTCCGCTCAATACGATGCTGCAGGAGGAAGGGAAGAATCTGATCGGTTCCGGCAAAACAATCGCGATTCAGAATTTTACGGAGAATGTATTGACCGTAACCGGATTGTTCATCTACTTAACGCTGAGTGAGATGAAGGTTTCTGTCAACGGTTCTGTTGTTGGAATCGGGCTTATACTACTGTTGTTTATTGCTTATCTGGCGACACAGCTTGGCAAAGTGAGAGAGAATCGTCAGACTGAGCAATCCAAATCATAAATGAAATGAACATGTGAGAGGGGATAATAGACACCAAATGGATATTACCAAGCAACCAGACAAGACGGAGGAGCCAGCCTCCCAGCTTGAGGAGCAATCCGATTCCCAAACAGATTCTCAATCTGAAGAGAAGGATTTTTACTATAAGCATCTTCATCTAAAGGGTCTGGGCGGATGGCTGATCATTGTACATATCAGCATGTGGCTGTTTCTACTAAATGCGTGTGTGAATGTTGTATTCGTGACACTTCCGAAAATTCTTCAGTTTTCGAAATATACAGATCCCGCTTCATCTATGTACGATGTCAAGTGGAGCTTTCTCATTCCACTTCAGTTTATCGGGAATTTGCTAATCGTCCTGACGCTTCTCATCCTGCTATTCAAATTCGTAAGCAGAAGCAGCACCTTCCCCAAATGGTTCATTAGCTTCAATATCGGGCTTACCGCTTTTTACATTCTGGATTTTGCCATCAATCTGTTCTTTCCAATGAATGATGAGAATCTTTTCATTTACATCAGCGCTGTGATGAGACAAGGCTTGCTGTGCTTGCTGTGGATCGGGTACATGCTTCGTTCGAAGCGTGTGAAGGTAACCTTTAGATGGTAAGAAGAGCGGAAGCTCTTCTTTTTTTTGAGCTGGCTATCATTATAGAAGCCGAATGAGACGTCAGCTCGTTATAGAAGCAAGCGGATGGAGGTGCGCAATTTGCAATTGGAACATAAACATCGAATGACCCGGCGAGCATTTCTGAAGAAATTGATTGGCGGCGGAATGGCCGCTGCGGTCGGAACGCCCATGTACGCCTATTATTTGGAACGGAGCTGGATCGAAATACGGGAGATCGAAGCCGCTGTTCTGCCTGTACAGACACATTCTTCATATAAAGGAACGCGAATCGTACACTTCAGTGATGTGCACTTCGGCTATCATTACGACGCGGATAATATGGCTGCAGCGGTCTCGCATATCGAGCAACTGAAGCCGGATATGATCTGCTTCACAGGCGATTTCATAGATCAGCGTCCAGATGGGATAGAGGCCTGCATCGCTATGATGAGAGGCTTGAAGGCTCCTCTTGGCAAGTACGCGGTGCTGGGCAATCATGATTATTATCATGATGCGCCTACTGTAAAGCGATTCTGGGAAGCCGCCGAATTCGAGCTGCTGGAGAACAGGCATGCTTTTGTAGAAAGGAAAGGCCAACGTCTCTATATTGCAGGGGTGGATGATACGATCTACGGAAAGCCCGATTTGAAGAAAGCGCTGAATGGGGTCGCCACAGAGAGTGCTGTTATTCTGCTGGCGCATGAGCCTGATTATGCCGATACAGCTGCCAGCCTGCCGCAGATCAAGCTGCAGCTGTCCGGTCATAGTCATGGCGGGCAGATTCGACTGCCGATTGTGGGGCATCTGATCGCTCCGCCGCAGGGAAGGAAATATGTGAGCGGCTTGTATCAGATAGCGGATTCTGAGCTTCAGGTGTATACGAATCGAGGCATCGGTACGACAATTTTGCCCTTTCGCTTGTTTTGCCGCCCGGAAATTACTGTTATCGAGCTTCAATAAGTCACTATTGGGTCCCAGCAACCAGAAATGGAAGTATAATAAATGATGCCAGTGTAGTCCAAAGGATACATTTCGATACTAGTTTGGGAGAAGCATTGAATCGTTCCGCAAGCACAACTGCATTGACAGCGACTGGCATGGACGCAAGAATGAGAAGGACTGTGAATAGTGTGCCGTCAATTTGCAGGACATACAATACGAGGCACGCGATAATCGGCGACAATAGCATTCGAACGGACATTCCTGCCCAGAAAGCAGACTGCATGCCCCGATTCCATTCACTTTGGCCCACTTTGACCATCTGGGCGCCTAATATCGCCAATACCACTGGCGGATAGGCGCCTGCAACCATAGCGATCCCCGTATGTATACCCTCCGGTATAACCAAATCAAACACACGAAGCAGCATGGCGACCAGCGCCGCGTATATAGCAGGAAGCTTGAAAACCGACCGGAGAGCATTCTTCACTGAGAACTCGGATCTGGCGGCAAAATAGACACCGACTGTGTTGACAATAATCATTTGCCCAATGACATATACAGAGGCTGTATCTAATCCTGCCCGTCCGAAAGCAAGCAGGACTAGCGGAAGACCGTAATTGACACTGTTGGTAAAGGTCGATATTAGAGTAAGGCCGGCAGCCTCAGGAGAACGCAGCTTCAAGAGCTTGGCGAGAACGGTCGCGACAGCCCATAGCAGCGCCAGATTAAGCAGAGAGAAAGAGATCGTCGCATAAACGTCCTCTGTCGATATTCGGGCGGTATACAGCGTCTCCAAAATAATGGCCGGAGTTAAAAAGTAAAGATATAGAATAGATAGCGGCCCCGTATCCAGCTTCCTATAATACCCCAGCAAAGCCCCGGCAATGACAGGTATAGAAAGTGGAACTATGACCTGAAATAAGGTGGAAATAACCGTTTGCAGCATCGTCAGAACCCCTTTCCACAATTTTATCCTTACTATAATCCCCATTTTCATGACGGTCCAAGATAAATAACCAATATTTTTAATAGTTTTAGTCTATAAAGCCGTAAAAATGAATATTTATTTTCAATAAAGATGACGATTTTTGAAATGGTAACGTGTGACGTACGCCCCATGAAAAGTAAATATCCGACTATATACCCTGAAGAAATTACCAGTTAATGGATTTGAAACAGAGGTGGACGGGATTCGGTCATTCGTCATTATTGTGTTAAGCCGTTGTTGCTCTAAGAAGTATCGAATTATGTAGTGTAAGCAAATTGTAATACTTTTGACGTAAAAACACCCCTGACCTCGGAAAGGGTATATATGTAATTTAATTAACAACAATCTATAAAAATAACAAAAAAAGGATGGATTAGCCCCTATTTTGAGTATAGATCGTAGCGATAATATAGGGACGATAGCATATACAACGACAAACTAAAATAAACACCAACACCTATTCAAAATAATCCCTTTATCCTTCATGCTAGGAAAAACAGTTGCTCCAATACGGTGCAGCAGCAAGCGAGCGCACATCGAATTCTTTTGCATGAGCATGAATGAAATAATAATGCTGCGGAAAGTGAGGAGATGTCATGATCGACATTCATTGTCATTTGCTGCATGGTCTTGACGATGGGTCGATGAATTTGGAAGACGCTGTCGCAATGGCGCGCAGCGCTGTTCATGACGGTGTCTCGACTATATTGGCCACACCGCACTATAACAGAGGGCGATATGATACCGATTCCTCTGTTATTCGCGAGCGGGCAAAGGAGCTTAGCACGGAGCTTGAACATTTAGGGATTCCGCTTCGTGTGATGATAGGGCAAGAAATACGTGTCCATTCTCAATTGCTGGAGGACCTTGAAGCTGGCCATTTGTTGCCGCTGGGAGAATCCTCTTACGTCCTGCTTGAATTTCCATCATCCCGTGTGCCGCAACGCTTTGAAGAGATGGTGCATGAGCTGCGGATTACCGGGCTGAGGCCGATCATTGCCCATCCGGAGAGAAATGCGGAAATCGCAGCCGATCCGGGCAGGCTGGCTGCATTGGTTGAGTGCGGCGCATTGTGCCAAATCACTTCCCATTCGCTTACGGGACGCTTTGGAAGAAGCGTGAAGTCGGTGGCGCTAGATTTGTGCCGACGCAATCTGGTGCATTTTATTGCATCTGACGCCCATAATGCGACGACACGTCCTTATGAGCTGAGCAGCGCTTATCGTGCTGCTGCTGAGAAATTGGGGGCGGACATCGTCGAATACTATAAGCGCAATGCAAGGGCTGTTGTTCACAACATCCCCGTCATTCACAAACCTACACTTCAGCGGAGAAGGCCGAAGTCTTTATTTCGTGGATGGTCCCTGTTTAGATCCTAAGGATGGAGGTACGACCCAAATTGAGCAAGGAACTGGATTTGAAGCATTATTTGTCGCTTATACGCAAAAGGCTCTGGATTGTAATCGCAGTCGTCATTCTAGGAACAGCGGCCTCCGGCATCGTAAGCTACATGCTGATGAAGCCGGTCTATCAAGCGAGCACGAAGCTCATCGTTAATTCCGCCAATGACAAACCAGGCATGCTCCAGCTTGATTTGAATGCGATCAACACGAACATAAGTCTCATCAACACATACAAGGAAATCATCCGAACGCCGGCCATTATGGAGCTGGTGGTCAAGAAACATCCGGAGTACAACGTGACGACGGACGAGCTGATGCGGAATATTACCTTTAGCTCCGTGAATGGCACGCAGGTAGTGACGCTTTCTTATCCGCATACAGATTACAAAGAAGCAGCGCGTATCGTCAATGCCATCTCGGAAGAATTCCAGAATCAAATCCCTAACATCATGAAGGTGGATAATGTTTATCTGCTGCATATGGCGAACGAAAACAAGCTTCCTGCTCCGATCAAGCCGAATCCTAAGCTGAATATAGCGATTTGCTTCGTACTATCGCTGCTGCTGGGAGTAGGGCTTGTGCTGTTGCTTGATTATTTTGACGACACGGTGAAGACGGAAGCGGATGTTGAGCGTTATCTGGGACTGCCGACTCTCGTTCTCATCCCTTCGATTCGCGAGAGCGACTTGCGCGGCAAGCAGAAGCGGCGTTCGATTCCGAGAAAGGCGGGTGAAACTTCTCATGCATCCAACTAACGTGAGATCGATTATTACGGATGTCAATCCGCTTTCCTCCATATCGGAGGCCTACCGCACCTTGCGGACGAATCTGCAGTATGCCGAGGTAGATCGTTCCCTTCAGCTGCTGATGGTAACCTCGGCGAATCCGAAGGAGGGGAAGACGACGACGATCAATAACTTGGCGGTGGCTTATGCGCAGACGGAGAAATCGGTGCTGCTTGTCGATGCGGATCTTCGCAAGCCGACCGCGCACGGAACTTTCCAGATTTCGAACCGCTGCGGGTTGACGCATGTGCTGACCGGCAAAGCAACAACAAACGAAGCGTTGAAGAAGACGCATATTCCGAATCTGCATATTATGCCGTCAGGCTCAATACCGCCGAACCCCTCGGAGCTGCTGGGCTCCCGTAAAATGGACCAGCTGCTGGAGGAGCTGCGGAGCAAATATGATCATGTCCTGATCGATACACCGCCAGTGCTTGCGGTGAGCGATGCGCAGATTATGGCGTCACGCTGCGACGGCGTGCTGCTTGTCGTCAATGCCCGAAGTGTGAAACGCCAGCAGGTTGTGAAGGCGCGCGATGCGCTGCAATTTGTACAAGCCAGAATAGTCGGCGTCGCGCTGAATCAAACCGCCAATCGTGATCGGAGCAACTATTACGAGTATCAGTTGGATCACTAGATTGAATCGGCGGTCGTGCTTGCTGGTTGAATGGCTAAAAATTTGAGGAGGTTAAAGGATGTTTGCAGCTTATCGAACGCATTTGTTAATCGTTCTTGACTTGTCGGCAGTCGTGCTGAGCCTGGCAGTTTCATTCTGGATGCAATATGCCAATCCGTGGAATGAGCCGTATCCCGGCCTGTGGCTGGTATATACTGTGACAGCTGGTGTAATCGGTCTGATCTGCATGCTGAGAATGAAGCTCCATCGCCGAATATGGCAATATGCTGGCGTTAGTGAAATGCTGTCGATTATCGCCGCCGCATTGTGGACGGGCATTGTGCCCTTCTTGCTGACCAATGCCATCTATGGCTGGGATGTGCCGATGCTGCTGCTCCTGCACCATCTGACTGGCATGATCTTCATGATGGCCGGACCTCGGCTGCTGTGGAGAGCCTTCTGCGATAAATTCGGGACGCGCAGGCGGACTGGACGGCATCGGGCGCTTATTATCGGAGCAGGGAGCTGCGGCACGCTTATAGCCAAGGAGCTGCTGCAGAATGATGCCGCCCAATTCGTCCCTGTCGGCTTCATTGACGATGATCCTTACAAGACGAAGCTGACGATCTATGAGCTGCCCGTCTACGGCGGACGCCACGATATTACGCGAATTGCGGAATCTGAGCGGATTGATGAAATTATCATTGCGATGCCTTCGGTATCCAAATCGCAAATCTCCGCCATTATTAATATTTGCAAGCAGACGAAAGCGCGGCTCAAAATCGTCCCTGATCTTCAGGAGCTGATCCAAGGGCGCAGCACAGTGAACCGGGTTCGCGATGTATCGGTGGAGGATCTGCTAGGACGTGATCCGATCCGCACGGATCTGGACAACATCGCCAATTATGTGGAAGGCAAGACGGTTCTTATTACCGGAGCGGGCGGCTCGATTGGTTCTGAGCTATGCCGCCAGATCGCACCATTCGACCCGAAGAGGCTGCTGCTGCTCGGACATGGCGAGAACAGCATCTACACGATTGAGATGGAGCTTCGGGCTACTTTTCCCGAGCTGGTCATTGAGACCGTCATTGCAGATGTACAGGATCGTAAACGTATGGAGGATGTGTTCAAGAAGTTCCATCCGCAGGTTGTTTTCCATGCCGCTGCGCATAAGCATGTACCGTTGATGGAGAGGAATCCATCTGAGGCGATCAAGAACAATGTATTCGGGACAAGGAATGTTGCCGAATGTGCCGATCAGTTTGCTGCTGAGCGATTCGTGCTTATCTCAACAGATAAGGCGGTCAATCCAACGAGCATTATGGGCACAACCAAGCGAATAGCCGAGATGTTCATTCAAAGTCTGGACAAGCATAGCAGAACCAAGTTCGTTGCGGTCCGATTCGGCAATGTGCTGGGAAGCCGGGGAAGTGTAATTCCGCGATTCAAGGATCAGATTGAAAAAGGCGGCCCTGTCACTGTTACGCATCCAGAGATGGTTCGATATTTCATGACGATTCCGGAGGCCGTCCAGCTTGTTATTCAGGCTGGGGCATTCGCCAGCGGAGGAGAGGTCTTCATCCTGGATATGGGCAAGCCGGTCAAAATCTATGATTTGGCAGCGGACCTGATCCGCTTGTCAGGCTACGAGCCAAATGTCGATATGGACATTCAATTCAGCGGCATTCGCGAGGGTGAGAAGCTGTTCGAGGAGCTGTTGACAAACGAAGAGGGACTCTCATCGACCAAGCATGACCGCATCTTCATCGGCAAGCCGACTCAGATCAACCGCTCAGAGCTTGAATTTGAAATTCGCAAGCTGGAACAGGTGCTGGGGCAGCAGCCAGAGCAAATACGAGCGCTGCTCAAACATCTTGTACCGACATACAGCAACGTATCCTAAAAGTTGCGAAGCGGTTGCCGAAAGTTGCAAAGGAGCCTCGCAATCCGCAATCCGCAATCCGCAATACGTTATCCGTAATGCGAGATCCGTAATGCGAGATGCGTAATGCGTAATGCGTAATGCGTGATCGACAACCGCATTAGAGCTCCGAATACCGCGCAAGGGCACTGACATTTATGCAAGGGGTGGTAGTAAAGGAATGGCCAACGCAGAAAGGCTGGCAAAACCGGTTGCGGGCAAGCCTGCCGCAATAACAAAAGTGCTTGCCCGCGGCGGAAGCATCAGCTTCCTGCTCAATTCAACCGGAATGGGGCTGGCGCTGATCATGCAAATTGTGCTGGCGCGCCTTCTTGGGGCGGCGGGCTACGGAACGTATGCTTTTGTGACGACGGTAGTTACGTTTCTGGTTTTTCCAGCTAAGCTCGGCTTTGATACCTCTATTGTGAGGTTAGTGGCAGCTATGAAAGCGAAGGATGAGTGGTCGCTGATCAAAGGACTGCTGAAGCGGGCCAATCAGCTCGGCTTTGCGGTATCCCTGTCGGTGACCGCAACCGGCTTCGTCATTCTTGGACTGCGCTATAGCGAGATGACGGATACACAACTGGCAACTTACGCGGTCGGCTTCGCTACGATACCGCTGCTTACACTGGCAACGCTCAGGCAGAGCGCCCTGCAAGCGCTGAAGGATGTGCTGTTCGCGCAAATGCCGGAGAAAATTGTACGGCCGCTGCTCACAATGGGGCTTCTGCTAATGACCGTATTCCTGCTGAATTGGGAAGCGGATGCAGGACTTGCCATGCTCTGCTTCGCTGCGGCGGTTGCAGTATCGTATCTGATAGGCGCGGTTGTGCTGAAGAAGCGGATCAAGGAGCAAACGGCAGCCGTTGATACCCAATATGCAACCCGGTACTGGATACGCCTGTCCCTGTCTCTCATGATTAACGGGGGCATGTACCTGATACTGGGCCAGTTGAGCGTCCTGCTTATGGGAGTGATGCACAGCGAGACGGAATCCGGCTTGTTCTCGGCAGCTGTAAGGCTTGCTGCACTTGTGTCTTTTGCAATCACAGCAATTAACATGACCGCTGCTCCGCTGCTCTCGGAATCATATGCCAAAGGCAATCATGGACAGCTCCAGCAGGTATGCACAACATCGGGAAGAGCGGGCTTCTCGTTCGCGGCGGTGGTGTTTATCGCTTTTGTCATTGCGGGACGGCCGCTTCTCGGGTTGTTCGGCACAGAGTTCACAGCTGCCTATCCGGCGCTGCTTCTCTTATCTGCTGGTCAGCTGTTCGGCGCTTATTGCGGGCAGACGGGAACGATGGCGACGATGACCGGCTATCATCGTGTTCTGACGCGGGTGCTCGTCATAGCGACTGCGCTGAATGTCATGCTCAGCGTGCTGCTCATTCCGCTGCTTGGCATGACAGGCGCGGCGGCAGCTTCCTGCTGCGCCGCTGTTACATGGAATGCGATTATGGCCGTTGCGATTAAGCGCAAATACGGCATCACTACACCAGTATGGACGTTTGGAGGCGGCTCACAGAGAAAACAGCAGGAGCAGGACTCGCCGCCGCAATAGATTACGAATCGGATGGAAGTGAAGGAGAGGAACGGACTATGACGACTGTATTGCTTGCCGGAGTGCCGAAGTCCCCGAACCTGGGGGATGGATTGATTGCTCGGACTTTGACTCATCTTATCCAGATGCATGGTCCGCATGAAGTGATTCATTTCGATCTCACTCGGGGACGGTTTACAGGTGACAGCAGCAATGAGGAGGGAGAGCGAGATCCAGCGAGCTATCGTCTGAACGGTGACGGGCTGAAGAAGCGGGCAACGCCTGACAGTCTTCGAATGGCCAAAGCGTATTGGATTCACCGCCGCAATCATTCCCGAATCAACGGCGAGCTGAGAAAAATGGTTGCGCAATGCGATGTTGTGATGATAGGCGGCGGACATTTGTTTATTGATACGTACCTTACCTTCCCGCTTGCCGTTCGCAGAGTTGCTGCTGAAGCAGCAAGACAGCGCAAGCCGCTTCATATTATGCTGGTCGGCGCACGCGGACCTTGGAGCACGCCGGCAAAAGCATGGTTTCGCAGCGTTTGCCGGTATGCCGCTACGATTGCTGTACGGGACGAGGAATCCCGCGATTATTTGCTGAGTGTGGACGCTTCCTTGTCGGCGAAAATAATTGCGCTTAGCGACCCGGCATTATTCACAGAGGAGACATTCGCCTCAATCGTACAGTCGCAGCCGCTTATGGGTTCAAACAATGCAGCGGCATACGCAGCGGCAGGCTCGGGCTCGCCACAGATTGCGGCGACAAGTGTGATTGCTGCACCGCGTGCGGCGGCCGAGTCAGTCGCGTCGATCGGTGTGAATGCTCCGTCGCGCACAGCAGCCGAGGTAGTCTCGTCGGTCGGGGTGATTGCCGCGCCGCGAACGGCGGCAGTATCAGCCGCATCGGTGGGCTTGATCGAGCCACCGCGCACAGCGGCCGGGCATACCTCCTCAGTCGGCCTGCTTGATCCGCCTGAGCAACCCAGCCTTGCACGGATTATCGGGCTTGGCATAATGGACCCCAATGAGATGAGGCGGAGCACGGAGCTGCGCTGGGATCGCGAGCAATGCGCCGAATGGTGGCGAACGACAGCCGAGCTTCTGGCTGACAAGGGATATGAGGTTCGCGTGTTCACCAATGGCGCGGATACGGACAATGCTTTCGTCGAGCAAATGGTGAAGCCCCGCTGCAAGGATATACCGAATGTCAGCTTCTATTCTTATCCGACAACGGTCAATGGCTTGATCACCCAGATCGCCGATTGTGATGCGGTTATTGCGCAGCGGCTTCATGCCTGTCTGCCTGCGATCTCGATGCGCAAGCCGACCTATGGCATCATCTGGGACAAGAAGCTGTCCAGCATATTCCGCGATTTGAATCTGGCTCATCATCTGATCAATTTCAATCATCCGGCCGTGGAATCGGTAGCGGGCATGAGGTTGGATGAGAAACCGCCCGCACGATCGCTTCAAACGATGATGGACAAAAAGGAGCAGCTGTACAAGCATATCGGGAGCCTGCTGCCATGAGTCATAAAATCAAAGTCCTTCACGTAGTCGGCAAAATGCATCCCGGCGGAATCGAAACACTGCTGATGAACGTATTCCGGCATCTCGATCGCGACAGATATGAATTTCATTTTGCTGTACAGAGCGAGGAACGGGCTTTCTATGATGATGAGATTGAGGCGCTTGGGGGAAGGATTCTGCGCCAGCCGCATCCGCAGCGCGGATTGAAGCGGTTCAGGCGGGCGTTCGAGGCCAATGTGCGCAAGCATGGCCCGTACGGAGCTGTTCACAGCCATATCTTCGGCTTTAGCGGCTATGTGCTCAAGCTGGCCAGCGGGCTTGGCATTCCGGTACGTATCAGCCACAGCCATACGGTCCATCGCAAAACGAGGGAGTCGCTGCTTCGCAGGCTCTATCGCCAGCATATGCAGCGGCTGATTCTGAAGCATACGACCCATATGCTGGGCTGCTCGCGTGCAGCATGTGAATCGTTGTTCGGCACGAATTGCTGGAGCGATTCGCGCGTGCAGGTATTTCCCAACGCAATCGCGCTATTGCCGTACGAATCGCTGCCATCCAATCGCGCTTCCTTGAGAGAGCGGCTTGGCATCCCGAACGATGGAACGCAGGTGTTCGCGCACATCGGCCGATTCCAGCCCTTGAAGAACCACAGCTTTCTTATCGATCGGTTCGCTGAATATCTCAGGACTAATCCCGATGCGAAGCTGCTGCTTGTTGGAGATGGTCCTGAGAAGCAGGCGATGCAGGAGAAGGTGGAGAGGCTCGGATTAAGCGGGCATATCGAATTTCTTGGCCTTCGCAGGGATATTCCAGAGCTGCTAGGAGCGGCCGATGGCTTTATCCTCCCTTCGCAATACGAAGGACTAGGCATCGTTCTCATTGAAGCGCAGGCGGCAGGCGTGCCTTGCCTCATCTCGGAGGGCGTGCCGGATGAAGCGGATTTGAAGCTCGGCCTAGTCAGTCGGCTTCGGCTGGATGATGCTGCGGGCAAGTGGGTGGAGGGCTTCCGGCAGCTGGCCTTGACGCCTCAGCCCGAATGGCCGAAGCGGCTTGTGGCGCTGGAGAGCTCGGGCTTTAATATGTCAAGCAGCGTAAGGAGATTGGAGCGGCTGTATGGAGGCTAAACGCAGTGCGCTGCAGCATCCGCTTGCCGCCGCATTGTACATTGTCATGCTGCTGCTGCTGGGCAAGCTGCTGCTGCCGCTGGATCAGCAGCTGGGAACGGTCCTCTATTTTGCGCTGCTGCTGCCGTTCTTTTTCATGCTGCTGCGTTGGCCGAACACGCCGGTCGCTCTGTTTGTCGGAATTTTCGTCATGCTGGGCGGCAAGCTGATCTATGCGATGACTCAGAATCCGGTAACGGGACTGGATGAGACAAGGTATTACGAGCAAATCGGGGCATTCAAGGGCTTCACCGATTTCTTCCCTTATGCGATGGATCATATTGCGAACCAGTGGAATGATTTGTCGGCCTATCCGATGTTCGGGCTCATCTATATGCCATTCTACAAGTGGCTGGAGCTTGAGGATACATTCTCCATCGTCATGCTCAATTCGCTGCTGCTCATTCTGGTTGTCAATAGCATGTACCGGCTGAACGAGTCGCATTTTCACTATGAAATGGCTGAAGAACAGCGGATGCGCTTCCATTCCTATGTCATATTCGGCTTGCTGATCAGTCCGGCCTTTATGCTGATGTCATCCGTGTTTGCGAAGGATGTCGCCTGCGCCCTGCTTGGATTATACGGGGCCAGCCTGCTGCTCAGACGCAAATATTTGCTGTTCCTGCTCGTCCTGCTCTATTCAACAGGATTACGAGATTATGCCATTGTATATACGTTCGGCTTCTACTTCCTGTATGCAAAACGGGTTCGCACCGCATTCGTTGTCATGGTGCTGGCAATGGGAATGCTCGTCCTGCTCATTGGACCGCTCGGCCTGATGAATTCCTTCCTGCTCGTGGTGTTCCTCTTCCTGAGCCCCAACCCGATTAATGCGGGCAACTGGAGCCCTGAGCTGGTTTATCGGACGCTGGAGGCGCTGTGGATGACGGGCGGTTTGATCCTGTCCGTGCTGAATTTCATTCGGTTCAAGGATACGAGGCCATTCTATATTATTGCGTTTATTTTACTGTACACCTATGCTTGTACGCTTGTGCTTGTCGGCTATGTATCGATCTCCGGCCGCGAGCTGGAATACGGACTAGGCTCAGTTGGAGACAACATGGTGCGCAAAAAGCTGCCTGTACTGCCTCTGCTCTATGTCGTCTTTGCGTATTCGCTCGTATGGGGCCGCAAATGGTTCCAGCCGGATGACCATCACTTGAAACGAAAGGGTGAATTGCCTTATGCGGGGTCGTGATCTGTTCCGATCCGCCAAGCCTTTGCTGAACGGGTTCATTCTAGTTCTGAGAATAGTGCCTAAGCCGCTGCTCGTCTGGATGTGGACGCTCAGCGATATGCTGCCAGAGCTTGTCGGCGTAGCTTGTCGCTATTGCGTGCTCCGGCGGCTGGCCCGCAGATGCGGCGACAATGTGCTGGTGGGGCGCGGTGTGGAGATTCGGTATTGGGAACGGCTGTCCATTGGCTCGAATGTCAGCATTCATAAGCAAAGCTATCTGGATGCCTACGGCGAGCTCGTAATCGAGGATGATGTATCGATTGCCCATCAATCCTCGCTCGTTTCGTTCCAGCATACGTGGAGCGATGAATCATCGCCAATACGAGACAATCCGGTTGTATGCGGAAAAATCCGGATTTGCCGCGATGTCTGGATCGGCTGCGGCGTCCGTGTCCTTGCGGGTGTGGAGATTGGCAGCCGTACAGTTATTGCAGCAGGAGCGGTTGTCACACGTTCCATTCCGGGAGGTGTCGTCGCTGCGGGCGTGCCCGCCAAAGCGGTAAAGGCAATTATGGGAGAGAAGAGGCTGCGGGGATCTGGCAGCGTGGCTCAAGTATAGAAGGAGGTATTAAGGATGCATGTAGTTTGGGCGCATGACCATACGTTCTACTTCAATGAATCAGGAAAGTTTTATTCCGGCGGCAAACTGCCCTATGCGGTGTGGGAACGATATTTGTCCGTGTTCGATCGTGTAACCGTGGCCTGTCGGGGACAAAAGACTGGACCGTCCGCAGATATGCAGGGCAAGACGCTGTCGAGCGGACCGAATGTTGACTTTCTCGTGCTGCCATCACTAAGCAATCCCGTTAATAAGCTGACAAAAAGAGGGTATGTGGAGCAGAGCTTGATCGAGGTTATCCGAACGGCTGATGCTGTTATCGCTCGGATGCCCAGCGAGATTGGCAGTGAAGCGATTCGCGTCGCTCGTCAGCTGGGCAAGCCATATTCGATTGAGATGGTCGCCTGTGCATGGGATGGACTGTGGAATTACGGCAATGCGCAGGGCAAGCTGTACGCGCCGTTTGCACTGTGGAAGACGCGGCGGCTCGTGAAGCAGGCGCCATTCGGCATCTATGTAACAGAGCAGTTTCTGCAGCAGCGGTATCCCCTGAGCGCTTCCGGGGTTCAAGGCTCCTGCTCCAATGTTGAAATTCCGGCGCCGGCGGAGGATGTGCTGGCTCGAAGGCTTCAACGAATCACATCCACCATGCTGGAGACGAACAGAATGAAGCCCTTCCGAATCGGCTTGATCGGCTCGTTGAATGGCCGCACGAAAGGGATTGATACCGCTCTGCGGGCGATTGCGAGAATCGCCAAAACTTCGCAGCCCTTCGAGCTCGTCATACTCGGAGACGGTTCGCCGGAGAAATGGCATGCTTATGCAGCCAGACTTGGTGTGCGGGAGCTTGTAAGCTTTCAGGGCGTTCTGCCCAGCGGGGATGCGGTTTTCCAGTGGCTGGATGAGTTGGATCTCTACATTCAACCGAGCTATCAGGAGGGTTTGCCGCGTGCGACGATTGAAGCGATGAGCCGCGCATGTCCGGTCATCGCTTCAACGGCGGGCGGCATTCCTGAGCTGATTGAAGGGGAATGGCTTCATCGTCCAGGCCATGTGAAGGGGCTCGCAGACCTGCTGCAGCAAGCGATAGGCAATGGAGCGTGGCTGGCGGAGCAAGCGGAGCTTAATTTTGCAAGGGCGAAGCAGTATACCAAATCGAAGCTCGATCAGAAGCGGATGACATTCTGGCAATCCTTTCGCGACTTTGTTGCCTCCGATGATGTTCATCCGGACGCAAGAGTACGGGCAGAATCCGGCACATACACCAAGAATGAATCGAAGGGAGTGGAAGCGCTATGACAATACTAGTTACCGGGGCAGCGGGATTCATCGGATACCATCTGATTGACAGACTGCTGCGGGAAGGCAAGCAAGTAGTTGGCCTGGATAATTTCAATGATTATTATGATGTGCAGCTAAAGCGCGACCGTTTCGGAATGCTGCGGCAACAATTATCCTTTATCGGCGTTGAAGGCGACATTGCGCGTTTCGAGGAATTGAATAGCCTGTTCGAGCGGCACGACATTTCGACGGTGATCCACCTGGCTGCTCAAGCGGGCGTGCGCTATAGCTTAACGAATCCGTTCGCTTATCTGGAATCGAATCTGACTGGCTTCGGCAATGTGCTGGAGAGCTGCCGCCGTCATGGGGTCAGCCACCTGCTGTATGCGTCCTCCAGCTCCATCTATGGCGCGAATGTGAAAATGCCGTTCAGCGTTCACGACAATGTGGACCATCCCGTCAGCCTGTATGCGGCGACCAAGAAATCCAATGAGCTGATGGCGCATTCTTACAGTCATCTCTACGGATTGCCGGCGACTGGGCTGCGGTTCTTCACGGTCTATGGCCCTTGGGGCAGGCCGGACATGGCGTACTTCAGCTTTACACGCGATATTTCGAACGGGATTCCAATCAAGGTGTTCAATGAAGGGCGGATGCAGCGGGACTTCACCTATATTGACGATATAGTGGAGGGTATTGTGCGGCTGCATGACCGTCCGCCGACAGCGGACCCGCAGTGGGATCGAGAGCATCCAGATCCAGGGACAAGCTATGCGCCTTACAAGGTATACAACATCGGGAACAATAAACCGGAGGCGCTCATGACTTTTATCCGAACGATTGAGCAAAAGCTCGGCAAGGAAGCGAAGCTTGAGTTCATGCCGATGCAGCCGGGCGATGTGGAAGCGACCTATGCGGATATCGAGGATTTGACCCGCGATGTCGGGTTCGCGCCGACAACCTCGATTGAGGAAGGCATTGGCCGATTCGTAGATTGGTATCGGAGCTATTATACATCGAGGGAAGCTGTCGAGGAGCTGCTGCGCGTTGGCCGCTCTTGATTGAGTGCCCTTCTATATGAATCTACTTTCGATTAGATAGGAAGGAGAATAACGATGAGAAAAGTAGCGCATGTATGTACGTCGGGCATCAGCCACAAAATTCTCGGCGACAAGCTGACGCTGCTGCATCAGGCCGGATATGAAGTAACCTTCATATCTGCTGGCGATGGTCTGAACGAGACGATTCGCGAGAGTTATCCGTTCCGCTGGCAGGATGTCCCAATGAGCCGGACGATCCAACCGCTTCGCGATTTACGTTCCATATGGCAAATGCGCAAGCTGTTCAAGAGAGAGCAGTATGACGTTGTTCACACGCATACAGCCAAGGCAGGCTTGATCGGAAGAGTCGCGGCAAGGCTGGCCGGTGTTCCGACGATTATTCATACGAGCCACGGGCTGCCGTTCTATGAAGGGCAAGCACGCGGATCCTATGCAATCTACCGGCTGCTTGAGCGGACGGCGGCGTTGTTCTGCGATGCGCTTGCTTCCCAGAACAAAGAGGATATTGCTGTGATGCAGCGGCTGGCGCCGTGGCGCAAGGTTTATTTTGAAGGCAATGGCGTTGATGTGGCCAAGCTGGATGAGGCGGCGTCTCAAGCGCTGGCTCGGCTGAACGAAAGTGACCTGAAGCAAGCCTACGGCATCCGGGAGGACAGGCCGTTGCTGCTCATGGCTGCACGGTTCGAGCCGGTCAAGGATCATGACCTGCTGATCGATGCGCTTGTTCAAGCCAAGAAGGCGGATAAGCTCTGCTGGGTAACCGCATTGGCGGGACAAGGGCCGCTGGAGCAAGCGGTGCGTAAGCGGATCGCGGATGAGGGGCTGGAGGGCGATATTGTTTTGATCGGTCAGCAATCGCCGCTTGTCCCATGGCTGCTTATTGCAGACGCAGTGACGCTGAGCAGCGAGAAGGAAGGCATACCAAGGTCGCTCATGGAAGCGATGGCCTACGGCAAGCCAGTTGTCGCAACCGATGTTCTCGGCACAAGAGAGCTGGTGGTGAGTGTTAGAGAGGATGCTGGCAAGGCTGATAATGCAGCAAGTGCAGCAACAGCAGCAAGTGCAGCAAGTGTAGCAACAGCAGCAAGTGTAGCAAGTGCAGCAAGTGCAGCAAGTGCAGCAAGTGCTATAAATACTGCTGCTGGAGGCAGCAAGCAAGAGCTGGAAGCGGAAGCTACAGGCGAGCTTGTGCCTTACCGCGATGCGGCGGGACTATCTGCTGCGCTCCATCGCATGATGAGCGATCAAAGCCTTCGCGAATCATTAGGCGCAGCGGGAAGGCGTCGCATTGAATCACAATTTACCGAATCGCTAGTCGTTGAACGGATAAGCGCTATGTATGACGAGGTTGCGGCGCATAAATCCAAGACGGGCAGGTGGAATGCAATAGGGAAGCGATTCATCAAGCGTGCGGCTGATTTGATCATTAGTATCCCTGCGGTGCTTTTGCTCCTGCCAGTTATTGCCGTGACAGCTCTGGCTGTCCGCTTCAAGCTGGGTTCGCCGGTGCTGTTTCGGCAGCAGCGTCCAGGTAGATATGGCAATCCGTTTCTTCTGTTCAAATTCCGCACGATGACGGATGGAAAAGACGCTGCAGGCCATGATTTGCCGGATGAGGTGCGGCTGACTGCTTTCGGAAAGCTGCTTCGCAAATTGAGTCTTGATGAGCTGCCGCAGCTGCTGAACGTTATTCGCGGAGACATGAGCTTAATTGGTCCCAGACCGCTGCTGATGGAATATATGGATTTGTATACCCCTGAGCAAGCGCGCAGACATGAGGTCCGTCCCGGCATTACGGGCTGGGCTCAGGTGAATGGGCGCAATGCACTGACTTGGGAGGAGAAATTCAACCTCGATGTATGGTATGTCGATCATCATTCCTTGCTGCTGGATTGTAAGATTGTGCTGATGACCATTATTAAAGTGATGAAGCGGGAAGGCATTCAACAGGAAGGGCAAGCCACTGTTTGCAAATTTTCCGGCAGCCGCAATGCGGAGCGTGCCATATGACCGTACTTACTGATCGGGATATAGCTGCAATCATTCGGGAGAGGGAAGCATTGGACTTGTGTTGTTCCGGAAGTGAGAGCAATGTTCTTGACCGAACATCTCCACTAGATCGAACATCTCCATTAGATCGCACATCTCCACTAGATCGCACATCTCCACTTGGCTGGATACCGCTCATCATTGTAGGAAATGGTGGTCACGGACGCGTTATTGCCGATCTAGTGGAAGCGGCGAGAAAGTATCGGGTTATCGCGATGGCGGATGATTTATGCACAGATATTGCCTGCAAGGACGGCATCTTCCATATCCATCCAGATAAGGTGCGTGAATTGGTAGAATCGGACAGGAATACGAAGGTCATGATCGCGATTGGGAGCAATGAAGCCCGTTCTGCAATGGTGCAGCGGCTTGGGCTGGCGCTTGAAAGCTATGCAACGCTTGTTCATCCGGCGGCAACTATTTCAGGGCATGCTTACATTGGCCCGGGATCGGTTGTGATGGCAGGCGCAATTGTTAATCATAGCGCTTGCATAGGGGCGCATGCCATCGTCAACTCGGGGGCTGTTGTGGAGCATGATACTGAGGTAGGCTGGTTCGCCCATTTGTCTCCGAACAGCACAGTAGCGGGGAATGCCAGCATCGGGGATGGTGCGCATATTGGCATTGGTGCATCTGTCATCCCTTCTATCCGAATCGGCGCGTGGTGCATCGTTGGAGCAGGCGCAGCCGTGGTACGGGATTTGCCGGAGGGCGCAACTGCCGTCGGTGTTCCAGCCAAAGTAATCAAGCATCGGGATTGCAGATACGAAATTAGAACGTAACTATCAGTTCACACAACACAGAAAAGTAGATTGAGGCACGCTGAAACCTTGAAAAACCGCCCTACAGTTGGCAGGACGTAATAGAATCCCCTGCATCTGTCGCTGTAAGCTTGAAAAACAGTGTTACAGCACGGAAAAGTAGATTGAGGCGCGCTGTAAGCTTGAAAAACCGCCTTACAGATGGCAGGACGTAGTAGAATCCCTTGCATCTGTCGCTGTAAGCTTGAAAAACAGTGTTACAGCACGGAAAAGTAGAATGAAACGCGCTGTAAGCTTGAAAAACCGCCTTACAGATGGCAGGACGTAGCAGAATCTCCTCCGGTTAGTATCGTAAGGAGGAAATGTAGTAAAACTGCGCGGATTAGTAACGTGAGTGGGCTGGGTTATCGGTTTCTTGCAGTTTATACGATAATAGCAAGCAACTACCAGACAGCGCACACAACTCCCATTGTCATTCTGGGGTGTCGTCATAGACATCAGGAGTGTTTATGCCGCGTTTCATTTCTGCAGTTTAGCAGTTCAAGTGCTGCTGAGGACGCTGTATGGACCTCTAATTATTCAGAATAGTGGGAATATTGCGTCAATATTAGCAAGCAATTATGCCATTGGCTCAACTCAGCTCAACTCAACTCAACTCAACTTAACTCAACTCAACTTAACTCAACTCAACTTAACTCAACTCAACTTAACTTACACACAAGAACACATTCATTATATTCAGCATAATTTCACGACCAAAGGAGAGAGGCTCATGACGAACGAGAAGCGAATCTATCTATCGCCTCCGCATATCGGGGATAGGGAGCAGCGCTATGTGCAGGAAGCGTTCGCGACGAATTGGATCGCGCCGCTTGGTCCTAATGTAGATGAGTTCGAGCGGGAGCTTGCCCATAAAGTGTCCATCAAAGGGGCATTGGCGTTAAGCTCGGGGACAGCAGCTATTCATCAGGCGCTGCGCATTGCCGGAATTGGAAGAGGGGATACAGTATTCGTATCCACATTGACGTTCATCGCTAGTGTGAATCCTGTGCTTTATGAGGGAGCAGAGCCAGTGTTCATTGATTGCGACTTTGAGACATGGAACATGTCGCCCCAGGCGCTGGAGCGGGCGCTCATTGCCGCCAGAAAAGAAAATCGATTGCCCAAAGCGGTTATCGTAGTCAATCTATACGGGCAAAGCGCCGATATGGACCCGATTATTGAGCTGTGCCATCGCTTCGGCGTCATGGTCATTGAAGATGCGGCTGAATCGCTCGGCGCCACATATAAAGGCCGGGCCAGCGGAACGCTCGGCGCGTTCGGCATCTATTCCTTCAACGGGAACAAAATCATTACGACCTCAGGCGGCGGCATGCTCGTCTCTGACAACGACGATGCGCTGGCCAAAGCCCGTTATTGGTCCACGCAATCCCGTGATCCGGCGCTGCACTACGAGCATAGCGAGGTCGGGTACAACTACAGGATGAGCAATGTGCTTGCGGGAATCGGCCGCGGCCAGCTGCAATTGCTGGAGGAGCGGGTTCGTGCAAGGCGAGCTGTATTCGAGCGTTATGAACAGGCGTTTCGGAATGCCCCCGGCATTCAATTCATGCCGGAGGCAGGATACGGTCGTTCAACCCGCTGGCTGACAGCAATGACCGTCAATCCGCGAATCGCTGGAGTAAGCGCTATTGAGCTTGTGCGGGCGCTTGAGGCAGACAATATTGAAGCCCGGCCTGTGTGGAAGCCGATGCATCTGCAGCCGCTGCTGCGCAAATATGATTACTATCCGCATACCGAGCAATTCAGCGTGTCGGATCAGTTGTTCACGCAAGGGATCTGTCTCCCATCAGGCTCCAGCATGAGCGAGCAGGATCAGGAGCGGGTCATATCAGGTATCTCGCATCTTATGGAGACAAGGAGGGCGACTCATGAAAGTGCGTAAAGCGATTATTCCTGCGGCTGGCCTCGGCACTCGCTTCCTGCCGGCCACGAAAGCGCAGCCTAAAGAGATGCTTCCTATCGTGGACAAGCCCACGATTCAATATATTATCGAAGAGGCTATCGCCTCGGGAATCGAAGATATTCTGGTCGTCAGCGGACGGGGCAAACGAGCGATAGAGGATCATTTTGACAAATCATTTGAGCTGGAAGAGACGTTGAATCAGAAAGGAAAAAGTAAGGAGTTGGAACAGATCCGCTCCATTTCCGAAATGGCCAATATTCATTATATTCGCCAAAAGGAGCCCAAGGGTCTCGGTCACGCGATCTGGTGCGCGCGCAGCTTTGTCGGCAATGAGCCGTTTGCGGTGCTGCTCGGGGACGATATCGTGCAATCGGAGCAGCCATGTCTGAGCCAGCTTATGAAGGTCTACTCGCGCTTCTCCTCCTCGGTGGTCGGCGTGCAGCGAGTTGCGGATGAGGATGTGTCCAAGTACGGGATCATCGCTCCGCGCGGCGCTTCCATCGAACCATCGGTATTTTTCCTGGACACGCTGGTAGAGAAGCCTTCCCGCAAAGCGGCGCCATCCAATTATGCGATTATGGGACGTTATATTCTAACACCGGAAATATTCGATATTTTGGAGCATCAGAAGCCGGGAGCCGGCGGAGAGATTCAGTTGACCGATGCGATTAAGCAGCTGAATGATCAGAAGACGGTGCTGGCGTATCATTTTGACGGCGTGAGGTACGATGTTGGGGATAAATTCGGATTTATTAAAGCGACACTCGATTTCGCGCTGCAGCGCGAGGATCTGCAGGCGGACATGCTTGGTTATATTCAGAACGTGTATGAACAGCATTTCTCACTCTTAAACAAGGTGGCGAAGTAGATGCGTAAAATAACGGTTATCGGTACAGGTTATGTCGGTCTAGTGTCAGGGGCATGCTTCTCGGAGATTGGCAACAGGGTAATATGCTGTGATGTGGATGAGAACAAAATCAACAGGCTGCGCCGTGGTGAAATTCCGATTTACGAGCCGGGTTTGCAGGAGCTGGTCGAGCGCAATGCGAAGGCAGAGCGGCTCTATTTCACAACAGAGGTCGGAGAGGCGATTGAGTCGTCGGATATTATTTATATTGCTGTAGGCACTCCGATGTCAGAGACGGGCGAGGCGGATATGCGATATGTCATGTCTGCTGCGAAGAAGATTGGCGAGCATCTCAACGGGCATAAGATCATCGTGAACAAAAGCACAGTCCCCGTCGGGACAGGCGAGCTGGTACGCGAAGTCATTCAGGCCAATAAGAAGGTTCCGTGGACGCGGTTCGACGTCGTCTCCAATCCTGAGTTTCTGCGCGAAGGCTCGGCTATTGCCGATTGCATGAGCATGGACCGGGCGATTATCGGCTCCGACAATCAAGAGGCGGCAGATGTTATAGCAGAGCTTCATGCTCCTTTCAAAACAAGAATTTTCTTCACCGATCTGGAGAGCGCCGAGATGATCAAATATGCGGCGAATACGTTCCTCGCTACGAAAATCTCCTTTATTAATGCAATAGCCAACATATGCGAGCGTGTCGGGGCGAACGTTGCGGACGTTTCTGCTGGCATGGGATTGGATTCGCGGATCGGCAGTAAATTTCTGCAGGCGGGAATTGGCTACGGCGGCTCTTGTTTTCCGAAGGACACGTATGCGTTAGCGCATATTTCAGACAAGGCGGGCTATGATTTTGAGCTGCTGAAGTCGGTCATTCGAACGAACCAGAAGCAGCGCTATATTGTCATGGACAAGCTGCGGGAAGCGGTTGGCGGATTGGCTGGAAAGCAGGTGGCTGTCCTTGGACTGGCGTTCAAGCCGGAAACGGACGATATGCGTTATGCGCCGTCGCTTACGATTGTGCCGGAGCTGCTGAAGCAAGGCGCATCTGTACGGGCGTATGATCCTATCGCGTCCGATTCCGCCAAACGCGAGCTGCCATCCGGCGTGCACTATTATGAACGGCTGGAGCAGGCAGTGAATGGCGCCGATGTTTGTGTCATTCTGACGGAGTGGCAGAGTGTAGTGTCGATGGATCTTGCGCTCATTCGCAGCCTGATGAAGCATCCGGTTATTATAGACGGCCGCAACTGCTTCGACCTGCAGGTGATGGAACGGTTCGGGTTCGAGTATCATTCCGTTGGTCGACCTCCTGTTAATATGGCGGAGAGAGATCGTCAATCCGTTAATCTATAGATTAACGAGCAAGCGTTCATAATCGATCCTGGGAGGTGATGCCTGATGAAGCATGAGCCTGAGGAGAAGATTGTAAAAGCGCCAAGGTGGCGGCGATGGCTGTTGATTTTCGGCGCGATGATGCTGCTGCTATTTGGAGCGGTGTGGTATGCCTATGATCGCATGACGGACCATCTGCTGGAAGTGCTCATGGAAGAGTCGCTGCCTCTTAACGAGACTACAGAGCTGGCGGGAGCTGCAAGTCGGAATTCGGAGCAGGAGGATTCTGTTTCGAATAAGACCCCAAGGACGGCTAGTCAGCCAATAGGGGACGATTCAGTTGATGCAGCTTCGAACCCATCCTCCACAAGCCAAGGAACGGGGGCTGAAGAAGATGCAGCTGCAAGCAGCAATCAGCCCAATGGTGAGAATGGGACCAATGCGGGCAATCAGTCTAGTGACGAGAATATAGGGTCCAATGCTGGCAACCAGCCGAGTGCTGAGAATGGAGCTCATACAGGGAAGAAGTCAGGTTCTGCAAATAAGGCCGGTATTTCCGTGGATGAAGCCAGCGAGGCTGGGAGCAAGGTGACGATGATGGAAAAGATTGAGATCGGTTCTGTTCTCTTGCAGCATTGGAGCGCAGATGATTTGAAATCCTTTCAATCAACACTCGGCGGCGGTTTGACCGTAGAGGAGAAGCGTGAGCTGAAGCGCAAAGCTATGGAGCAATTGTCGGAGGAAGAGTATAACAGGCTAATTGCGATTGCGAAGAAATATGGCATGAGCCAGGGGAAAAGCTATAAGCAGTCTTCAGAGGAAGAGTAGGCCGTAGAGCTTTCTCAATTTCAACTCATTCCCGCGAAAGAGGCTGCTGAGAAAATCCATAGGAGATTCATAGGAGATTCTCCCGCCGCATGCTGCTCCAACCATGGCTCTTTCTTTATTATTCCAGTAGCCATTTTACACAATTGTAGGGACTCTACTGCTCCAACCGTCGCTTTCACTTTGTTACTGCAAATTTACAGTTAATCTGACCAGAATGAACCATTTCGAGCCACTTACCTGCAAAAGTGCAGCAAAATCGCAGGAAAGTACTGTATACGCTGGATTTTGGCGATATTTGAGGGATTTTTGCAGTTACTCCGTCTGTGTGCATCGTTTTTGGATGCAGGAGATGTATTTCAGCAGTTATGTACGATTGAAAGCTAGTATAGTTGGAGTTTGCATCTCATTTTCCATCGGACTTTCTGAGCAGTCTAACTTTATATGGAATATAGTAGGCAACTCTCAGCACCCAGTTTCATTCTCAACTGCTATATTTCATTCCGGGGGTGAGGACTTTGATGTCATGATAGTTTTTGCAGATGTCTTTTTGGGACAACATGAATCAACCGACCTTATAAAGGAGGATGCATGAATGAAACTGCGAAAAATTGCAATTGTGCTATCGATTGTATTGCTTAGTTCTATATTTGCGCCTATGACAACCGCGATTTCGTATGCGGAAGGGAACACAGGCGGCTTTATCGCACAATTGTTCGAAGCACTCAAAAACATTGCTAAACCGACCAAGCCAAGCGACAAGCCCGATCAGCCGAGCAAGCCAAGCGACAAACCGGACCAGCCAGGCAAGCCAAGCGATAAGCCTGACAAGCCGACCAAGCCAAGCGACAAGCCGGATCAACCGGGCAAGCCAAGCGACAAACCGGACAAACCGGACAAGCCTGATCAGAAGGAAGTTGATCGTATCGTCAAGGATACGGTCAAGAAGCTGGAGGTGCTGAAATCGGGCTGCCAAAGCACGTTAATTAATGTCGCCTTTAAGTTTGCTATATCGAACTCGGCACACGAGAAAACAGTGCTGTATAAGCAGGGCAAGGAGGAGTTCGCAGGGTGTGTTGCTTCCTTTAATGCCATCATGGCAGAGGCAGGAGGCAAGCTGAACGCTATCGGGGCTGATGTCTCTTCATTAGAGCCGCTGCAGCAGGCATTCAACCGGATTATCGCAGAGGGTGAAGCCATTCTGGACCGAATTGTGAATTAGTTATAGTTTTAGAAATAGCGCTAAATGCTCCATAAGCAGCCTAACGTTCACATCCGCTCATCATGGGAGGATTCGCGTTAGGCTGTTTCTTCATCTATCCTTGCTTATTCAGATTGCGGAATCCGCTCAGACAGAGCATTAGCAGCGGCAGAATAAACCCGATTACCAGTGTATAAGGAATCCATGTCCGAGTATCCCAGCTATTCTGATAAGTAATATTGGGATAGACAATGACCGACATGACAACGAGCAGCATTCCAAGGGGGAGAACAAGCGGGCGGTATTCCTTCAGATTGAAGATTTGAGCCAATGCGATCGAGATGGCATACATGTAAATGGTCATTCGAAAGTAAAGAGAAATAAACCAGATGGTTGCCATGATCGCTTCAAGCCGCTGAAGAAAATTGCCAATGCTGATTTTTCTCGCTAATGCATAGGTCGGATACATGCTTCTGGCGGTAAATTCTGGACCGAATACCATGATCGTTATTGTAATGATCACTATTGTGACAACACTGCCTATAATGCCCCCGATTAGAAGGGCTCTTCCTGCTTCATTGCGACGATTATCGACAGAGGGAATGATCATTAGCAGGATGATATTGGGCAGGAAGGCGGTACAAACAAAGGATAGTGCTGCAGGCCAGATCGGACGCATCCCATTCTCCAGCACTGGCAGCAGGTTCGTTGGTTTGACATCAAACGATACAAGCACGATGAAAGCGATATAAAGAAGCGCGATCCAAGGGAATATCAATTCCGCAGACCGGGAAAAAGTCTCAATACCTAGATAAACCCCCATCAATACGATGACAGCAAAAAGGATATTCAAGGATTGAATCGGTGTTTCCGGCATCATTTGAGTGGTCAGGAAATTGCTTAATATATTTAATACTGCAGAGGGACCGCACAAAAACAATGTAGCAATAAACACGAGAGCTACCGTTCGGCCGAGCCATTTGCCAAGCAGCGTATCCAGCATCTCGACGAGTGTCTTGCCAGGATGCTGCTTTGCAAGCAGGATGTGCATCGAGATGATTATAACCCCTGCTGCCAGACCTGCCAGCGCCGCTATCCATGCATCCTGCTTGGCCAAGGCAGCGATTCCTGAAGGGACAACGAGAATCGCGCTCCCAATTGTAAACAGCGTCGTTAATATGGTGAATTGACGTGATGATATTTTAACTTTATTCAGCACTGACTGCACCTCTATTTCACTTTATCAAACCGATATGGATGAGAAAATCACTGAATGGCTTTAGTGCTATTGCGATCCAGCTCATTGGGGTGGGAATATTCAACAAAATGGATTTGGAGATGCTGATTCCAACACCAAGCAGGAGCAGAATCCAGAATGCCCACAGCTCTTTTTTTAGTTTCTTTTTTCGCAGCACGGGCACTTGAAGCAAGATGATAACCCCGGCAGCTGCAATAATTCCGGCTACACCCAGCATCGATCCCTATTCCTCCAACTCATTCAGGAACGAATTGCTTACTGTTCCCAGTCGTCTAATTTTGAAATCGACCTTAATCGTAACGGGAAGCTCTGGAAAGTATCGTTCCTCCCAGTCCTCTTTCATTGACTTCCAGGCTGCAGGATGGGCACGGCGAATGGCTTCTCCGAATCCGAAAATATCGACTTTGAACTCCTTCTGCATTTTTCCGATAACCGACTCGATGAAACCCTTAATCTTCTGCTCACTCTTCTTTTCAATCTCAGTAAGGGTACTTTGCTTCGTCAAATCCAGATCCCGGCAGCTTACTTCTGCAACATTTCCTTCAATATTTACGCTAATATCGATTGCTGGCTGTCCCTGATGAATGCGCCCCTTCATGTTTGTTTTGGTGCGAATGATTTCTGTAACGACTTTCCCTTCCCCGTCACACGGCACATGGCCAACCGAGCCTTGGACAAGCCCAAGGATATAGTTGTAGCCCCTGCTTTGATTGTCATTCAACCAGCCTTGCAGCTTGTCTCCTTTAAATGCGGCAAGTCCTGAATATTGCAATCTGCTGTAGGTTTCGATATTTTCTATATTCCTCTTCGTTTTGCCAAGCTTCTTATTTCCAGTAATCATAAGTCCGGTTAGGACGGGCTGCTTTCCTTTCAATGTGAAATTCTGAATTAATTCATCCAGTGTTACAGTTAAGCTTGGCGACCAGTTTTTCTCCGATGACTCCAATGAGAAATATAGTTTGTTGGAAGGAATATCCTCCAAAGGCGTCATAATCTTTAATACTTCCTCAGCTTTAGAGCCCTTTGTCACCACAATATAAAAATCCGTTCTGAACTCATGATCTCTGGAGAGAAAATCAAGAACAGGACCGATCCCTTCCTTGGCCAGCGCCTCATCAATGACGAACATTCTAAGATGGGAGAAATAGATTTTGCGCGGTGCTGTCCGTGTCATTTTTCTAGCCGCTTCGAATATAGTCTCAGCCTCTGCTGTGAATAAAGTGACAGGTGAGGCGGCTGTTCCACCCCGCTTGGAAGCTACTTCGCCAGGATCTACAACCTGAATGGATAGCCGGTATTTGTCGCCTTTCTTGTCAACTCCGGCACCGACAGCGATCGCGAGCTCATTCAATTCGTGTCTGCTCCAGCAGCCAGTTAGTGATACGATCAGCACAAGGATCAGCAGGATGCAGCTTGCTCGCCTTATCATGGTTCACATTCCTTTCCGGCATCTGTCTGACTACTCGTTGGATTTCTTGGGAGGCGTTTGTTTACTCCGCGTCGTATTCTGCTGATTGAGCAAACGTGGGCGGGTATTCAGCATCCAATGAGGGAGCCGCAATATGGTATCCTTCAGATCGGAAGGAACGAGCGGCCCAAGTGGACTCATATAAGGAATGCCGAATGTACGCAGACTGCACATATGCAGAATAAGAGCAATGATCCCCACAATAATTCCGAACAAGCCGAACGAAGCGGCAAGAACCATTAATGGAAACCGCAGCATGCGAAAGGCGATTGAAACATTATAGGCTGGCATGACAAAGCTGGAGATGGCTGTAATTGAAACGACAATGACCATAACAGCCGAAATAATTCCAGCCTCAACGGCTGCCTGTCCGATTACAAGCGTCCCGACAATAGAGACTGCTGATCCAATCGATTTGGGCATGCGTATGCCGGCTTCCCGCAATATTTCAAAGGTGATCTCCATCATGAGAGCCTCAATAAAGGCAGGGAAGGGGACACGTTCCCGCTGGGCAGCCAATCCGATCAGCAATTCAGTAGGCAGCATCTCCTGATGGAAGGTTGTAATAGCGACATAAAGGGACGGCGCCAGTACGGAAATGAAGATGCCGACATAGCGCAGAATACGGATGAAGCTGCTGATGTCCGCACGCTGGTAATAATCCTCTGCCGAGTGCAGGAAGGAGACGAAAGGAGCCGGAGCGATGAGCACGAATGGTGTTCCATCCACCAGAATGGCGACTTTCCCTTCAAGCAGCTCTGCGGCGATGACATCTGGACGCTCCGTGCTGTACAGAGTAGGAAATGGGGTGAAGGTTGCGTCCTGAATGAGCTCCTCAATATATCCGCTCTCCAGGATGCCGTCAATATCTATGCGATCCAGCCGCGCGTTCACTTCCTTGACAATTCCGTCATTGGCAATATGCTTGATGTACATCACAGCAATATCTGTTCTTGTAACACGGCCAATCTGCTTCGTCTCCACCCATAGATTGGGATCCTTGATTTTCCTCCGAATCAAGGATGTATTCGTACGCAAGGTTTCGGTGAATCCTTCACGCGGTCCACGAACAACGTTCTCGGTTCCCGGCTCGGCAACGCCCCGATCAGTCCAGCCGCGAGCGCCGGCAGATAGTCCCTGTGGCAGACCGTCAATTAGGAACACACAGTCGCCAGACAACATCGCGTTGTACAGCGCTTCAAAATTCGTTACCTCCTGAATCTCCGCGTTCTTGAGAACATCAGACTTGAGAATCTGCACGATATTGGCTCGTGCTGCTGAATCCTGTTCAAGCCTCTTGGTCAGTGCAGTGTCCATCATGAGCGATTCCATGAGGCCGATGATCACTTGTTTATCCACCAAGCCATCCGTGTACAGGATTGCAATGGGCAGCCCCCCGCCGGGGCCGGGGCCGATCGTTATTTCCTTGATTATGATATCAGTACTGTTGCCAAGTGCCTGCTTGACTTGCTTAATATTGTCGTTCAAGCTGACGCTCAAGGGCTGCCGAGACTGTGCGTTTCTTGTAATTCCGGCATCCGCTGTTGGAGCTTGCTTGGTCTTGTCTATAGGTGGTGTCCGATATCGCATCGTATGTTCCCCTTATGAAGTCATTATGAGATGCAGTATTACCGAAGGGAACCTCTCATAAACAAAACGTTCATCTACTTGATCAGGATATTCCATCGCGGCAAGACGATGCATGGCACATGGAGAGTGGATTCTCTTCTCCTCATAATTTGCACAAATTTTATGTTTCATGTATCGGGTTTGTTTGATAAAATAAACGGGCGGCTTTGACTAATTTGCTTAATTGCACACAACAGGGGGGCTAGCTTTTGTCGTCCAATCCGCTTCTTACTTTTATTTCGCCGCCATTGCCATATTTCATTGAATCCAACCGCACCATTTATCAGCCTGGCAGCGAGCATCCTAGCCGCCGCAATCTCGGTGTATTCGACCTGTTATTCGTTCACAGTGGAACCCTCTATATAGGGGAAGAGAATCGAAGCTGGACAGTTGGTCCAGGCGGGATGCTCATCCTTCGGCCAGACTGTATGCATTACTCGATTCAGCCATGCAAGGAAGAAACGATTATCGATTGGGTGCACTTTCAGACCGCAGGACCGTGGGAAGAGCTGCTGGACAATAGCTGCGGAACGCTTAGCGGTGATTATTATTCTCATGCAATTCGCTTGCCCAAGGCGATGACATTGCCTTCGCCGGAGGAGGCAATTGCGCTGCTCGACAAGCTTCAGGAAGCGGCAACGGGCACATCGCATGCTGCGTTCTGGCAGCGGCAGCATTGGTTCCTTGGTTTGCTGCAGCTGATGGACGAGAGCTGGCGGACCGATTCTGCCAAGGCTCCTATTGCTGTTGCAGAGGAAGCGGCAGCGTATTTGAAGCTCCACTATCGCAAGACGGTCACGAACCGGATGCTGGGTGATGCTCTCGGACTTCATCCCAACTATATTGCACGCTGTATGAGCGAAGTGTTCAATTGCACACCACAGCAATATTTGCATGCTTACCGGATGGATCAGGCCAAGCTGCTTCTCATGAAGACCAATTGGCCTATTGCCCGAATTGCGGAGGAGACAGGCTTCAAGCAAACCCCGCACTTCTCCCGTTCTTTCTCGGAATCGGTAGGTCAGGCGCCGCTTCTGTTCCGAAAGAAATTTACAGGCGGCACTGTATCGAGGAGGAAAACGAAGCTGGAGGGTGCGGATTAATTAATCCAATATATGGAAACGAACGATTCTGTAGTCCTTAGGCTGCCGGATCGTTATTTTTTTGCAAAAGGGACTTTCAACGAACCCATTTTCGGGTATTCATTTAAGAGACTTCCTCTCCGATAAAAAATAGGTATATTGAACCATCTTATATCCTTCAATGGAAGCAGCATCACTTTAATAAACCTCCAATATATATGTGATGGTGGGTTTGAGATGGCGAATCTTATTTAGGCGCAAATAGAATTGAAATATTCT
This sequence comes from Paenibacillus plantiphilus, assembly GCF_927798095.1. GTDB lineage: Bacteria > Bacillota > Bacilli > Paenibacillales > Paenibacillaceae > Paenibacillus_Z > Paenibacillus_Z plantiphilus. The sequence continues at coordinate 71,202 of NZ_CAKMMF010000013.1, forward strand.
GAAAATAGAGTGCCAACTTGAGAGTCTCAGTGTATAATTAAAGAAATCGCGCATTCATGTCAGGTAATCTGACATTGTATTCTTATTTTGGAGGTGTAGGCCGTTCATGGTTAACGCTGCATCAACTGGTTTATCTACGCGCGATTTGTATTTGTTTAATCAAGGCGAGCTGTTTCACAGCTACAGGACATTCGGAGCACATCCGATACGTTCGGGTGAGAAGCAGGGGGTTCGATTCGCTGTATGGGCTCCTCATGCGAAGCAGGTCAGAGTATCCGGCTCATTCAATCATTGGAACAGTGAGAATCATGCTATGGAACTAGTAGGAGAGACAGGGGTCTGGAGTCTGTTCGTGCCTGGGATCGGTCCTGGAGAGCTGTACAAATACGAGATCGAGACTTTAGAAGGCGACTGGCTGCTGAAGTCGGACCCATACGCATTCGGCGCTGAGCGAAGGCCGGATACGGCGTCTGTCGTTCATGATTTGACTGGTTACAAGTGGCGGGATGAGGAATGGCAGAAGCGCAAGGTGAATGGAAGTCCCTATAATGAGGCGATGACCATTTATGAGGTGCATCTCGGTTCCTGGAAGAATAAAGGAAAGGAGCAATTCCTGACATACGAAGAAATGGCTGGCGAGTTGGTGGAATATGTTGCGAGTATGGGCTATACCCATATTGAGCTGCTTCCGATTTTGGAGCATCCGCTCGATCAGTCTTGGGGCTATCAGGTTACGGGCTATTATGCTCCGACCAGCCGATATGGATCACCAGAGCAATTGATGATTCTAGTTGACAAATGCCACGAAAGGGGGATCGGAGTAATTCTGGATTGGGTTCCCTGTCATTTCTGCAAGGACGATCACGGACTTAGACGATTTGATGGGACGCCGATATACGAGGGAACAGATTGGAAGCGGGCGGAAAAGCCTATATGGGGAACACTTTCGTTCGATTTTGGAAAATCGGAGGTTCAGAGCTTTCTGATCTCTAATGCGATCTTCTGGATGGATGTGTATCATATAGACGGCCTTCGCGTTGATGCAGTGGCGAGCATGATTGACCTTAATTTCGACAAGCCTCCTGAGCTGCATACCTTCAACAGGCATGGGGGCTCGGAATATTTGGATGCGATCTCTTTGCTCAAACGGCTGAATGAGACGGTATTTCATTACTATCCGCAAGCGCTGATGATTGCCGAGGATTCCTCAGCATGGCCTGCGGTAACTTCACCGACATATATGGGCGGTCTGGGCTTCAACTTCAAATGGAATATGGGATGGATGAATGACATCCTCCGCTATATAGAGCTTGATCCGAATGAACGCATGCATCATCACAATCTTATAACCTTCTCGCTGGTATATGCTTTTTCAGAGAATTATATACTGCCGCTGTCGCATGACGAGGTCGTGCATGGCAAACGTTCGCTGCTGAACAAGATGCCCGGCACTTATGAGCAGAAGTTCGCTCAGCTTCGATTGTTCTATGGCTTCTGGATGACCCACCCAGGCAAGAAGCTGCTGTTCATGGGCGGTGAGCTGGGACAGTTCGATGAGTGGAAGGATGCTGAAGCATTGGATTGGATGCTGCTTGACTATCCTTTGCACCTGGCTATGAAGGATTATGTGAGAACCTTGAATACGATTTATAGCAATCAACCCCCGTTATGGGAGCGGGATTGCGACCCAGGGGGCTTCGAATGGATTGATGTGCACAATGCGGCCCAGAGCATGATCGTGTTCATGCGGCGAGGCCTTACAGGCAATCGGTTCACGATTACAATTTGCAATTTTTCTTATCAGCATCATGCGGAGTATAGGATAGGCGTTCCTGAATCAGGCGCTTACCGGACATTGATTCATAGTGAAGATGCCGTATTCGGCGGCTCTGTTCAGGAGGTTCCTCGGCTGCTGCGAAGCAGCGACATACCTTGGCATGGCAGGGAATATAGTGTTGCTGTTGAAGTACCGCCATTTTCTTTTCAACTTCTGACTTATGAGGGCGGGGCGGGTGTTGAACGACTGGTTTGAACAATGGGGCCGCTGCGCTGGGGGAATGTTCTTACGATCGCTGTTGTTCCCGGAATTCTTGAATTTGGTTTTTATAGGTGGAATTCCGGGAACAAAGGCGAACGCGTACGCTTCTCCAGAATTATTCCCCCTGCTCCACTCCGTTGTTCCTTCACCCCTTCAACTTATTCAGTGAAAAGGGCAACAGAATCTAAGAGCTAGTGAAAAGGGGAACAGAATCTAAGAGCTAGTGAAAAGGGGAACCGAATCTAAGAGCTAGAGAAAAAGGCAACAGATCAGATATCTAGAGATACAAGGCAAATAAATCGGTTAGCTAGAGATAGTGAGCAACCGATCAGATATCTAGAGATACAGGGCAAATGAATCAGATAGTTAGAGATATTGAGCAACAGAATCAGAAAGCTAGAGATATAGAGCAAAAAAAATCAGATATTTAGTTAGAGAGCAACTGTGGGATAGGGTGGAGGCTGCTGTGTTGCAAATTTGACTGACAGCTAAGAGGCTGCAATTTGGTCGCTGAAAGCTGCAGTAAGGGAGATGATGTCCATGGGCGGAAAAAGAATGGTAGCTATGCTGCTCGCAGGAGGAGAAGGTAAACGGTTAGGCGTCTTGACGAAGGACTTGGCCAAGCCGGCCGTTCACTTTGGCGGGAAGTATCGGATTATTGATTTCACTTTAAGCAACTGCGCTCATTCGGGCATCGACACGGTAGGTGTGCTTACGCAATATCAACCGCTTGTTCTTAATGGCTATCTCGGTATCGGAAGCCCCTGGGGACTGGATCGCCGCGATGGCGGCATGGCTATTCTGCCTCCTTATATGAAGCAGAAGGGCGGCATGTGGTACAAGGGAACCGCTAATGCGATTTATCAGAATATGGGTTTTATCGATCGGTTTGATCCCGAGTATGTGCTCGTTATTTCAGGTGACCATATCTACAAGATGGATTATGAGCTCATGCTGCAGAAGCATGAGGAACGGGGAGCAGATGTGACGATCGCTTGCATTGAGGTCGATTGGAAGGAAGCCAGCCGCTTCGGCATCATGCATGTTGATGATGAAGGATGGATTACGGATTTCGAAGAAAAGCCTAAAGTGCCCTCAAGCAATCTGGCTTCAATGGGTATCTATATTTTTTCATGGTCTGTGCTGCAGAAGTATCTGATTCAGGATGAGGCGAATCGACTGTCGGGCAATGACTTCGGAAAGGATGTCATTCCGGCAATGCTGCAGGACAATGTGAAGCTCAATTCCTATACCTTCAACGGTTATTGGAAGGATGTCGGAACGCTTGAGAGCTTGTGGGAAGCGAATATGGATCTGCTGTCGGATGAGCCGGCATTGGATTTGAATGATAGCAGCTGGCGGATTTATTCGGTAAATCCGAATCGGCCAGCACAATTTATTGCGCCAGGCGCAGTGATAAACGACTCTCTTATAACGGAGGGTTCTATTGTAGAAGGCCAAGTGAATCGTTCTGTTTTGTTCCACGGGGTCGATGTGGGAGAGGGCAGTTTAATTCAAGAATCGGTCATTATGCCCAATGTGCGGATTGGCAAGGATGTTAAGATTTATCGGACAATTATTGGCGAGGGCACGATTATTGCAGACGGTGTGACGCTCGGCAGTCCTGAGAGCAAATCTGTTGCCGTTATCGGCAATGACGAATATATCGCAACGAGTCAATCGCTTCAGGAGGTGGAGTAGCCATGAATACAAATGTACTCGGCGTCATTAATTTAATTCATGAATCCGATGAGTTGGAATCACTCACAGCAGGACGCTGTTTGGCTACTGTGCCATTCGGAGCTCGCTACCGTTTGATTGATTTCACTCTGTCGAGCATGGTTAATTCAGGTATTTCGAAGGTAGCGGTATTCGCTCATACGAAGTACCGTTCGCTTATGGATCACCTTGGCTCTGGCAAGCATTGGGACTTGCATCATCGGCAGAGCGGGCTGTTTATGCTTCCTCCGATTACGGATGATGTGAATGAGGTGCAACGCGGAGACCTGTTCCATTTCTATCAGCATCGTGATTATTTCACGCGCAGCTCGATGGATTATGTCGTCATTACGCGCAGCCATATGGTGTGCAATATTGATTTTGCCCCTATCATTGCGCAGCATAAGGAAAGTCGGGCAGATATTACGGTCATCTGCAAGGAACAGTCTGAGCTGATGCATGGCAAAGCCCGCAAGGTGCAAGTGAACGCAGATGGGCGAATTACGGCGATGCAGGATCATTATGGCCGTATGACAGGCGATCTGGTATCCATGGAAATGTATGTCATGCGCAAGGAGCTGCTGCTGGAGCTGGTGGAGACGTCTCTTGCCCAAGGGCAGGATCATCTGGTCCGTCATGCAATAATGTCGCGGTTAGACGTGCTTAACATTCAGAGTTATATGTACGAGGGATATCTTGGTGTTGTCAATACTGTATCCAGCTACTATCAGAATAGCATGCAGCTGCTGAATCCTGGCGTATGGCGCAATCTGTTCAATGAGCCTGGCCCTATCTATACGAAGGTTAAGGATGAGCCACCGGCCCGCTATACGACGGGAGCCCAAACGAGCAATTCAATTATCGCCAATGGCTGCATCATCGAGGGTACTGTGGAGAACAGCATACTATTCCGCGGCGTCCATGTTCGCAAAGGTGCGGTCGTGCGCAACAGCATCGTCATGCAGAATGGCGATATCGGCGAGAACAGCAATGTGAATTGCGTTATTCTGGATAAGGATGTCAGCATTGTGGAGGGGCGTGAGCTTCGCGGAGCAGAGCTGTCGCCATTCCTGGCGATGAAGCGCAAGGTCATCTGAGAATGAAGCGCAAGTTCATCTGAGAATGAAGCACAAGTTCATCTGAGAATGAAGCACAAGTTCATCTCAGATACGGAAAGTCATAGACAGAGAGCGGCGTAATGACGCTGGATGAGGTCAATGCTCGCTGCACAGGAGGGGAAACCATGAAGCTGTTATTTGCCGCATCGGAGGTAGTGCCGCTTGTGAAGACAGGCGGTCTGGCCGATGTTGCCGGATCACTGCCTAAAGCGCTGACGGAGCTTGGAGCGGAGATCAGAATTATTCTTCCCAAGTATGAAGCCATTCCGGAATCGTATGCGAAGCAGTTTGAGACGATCGCGACATTCACCGTTCGCATTGGCTGGCGGAAGCAATATTGCGGCTTGCTAAAGGCGGAGATCGACGGGATCATCTATTATTTGATCGATAATGAGTTTTACTTCAGGCGTGGCGGGTTGTATGGGTACGGCGATGATGCCGAACGGTTCGTGTTTTTCTGTTCAGCTGTCGTTGAATCGCTGTTTCATATGGATTATAAGCCTGATATTATACATTGTCATGACTGGCAGACAGGGCTAATACCTTTTCTGCTGCGGACGCGATATGCGAATGATCCTGTCTGCCGCCATATAGCGACTGTTTATACGATACATAATTTGAAGTATCAAGGCGTGTTTGGCAAGGAGCTGCTTAAGGAATTGCTTAATTCCGGCGACGAGCTGTTCGGCTCGGAAGGCATCGAATTTCACGGTGCTGGCAGCTGTATGAAGGGCGGTCTCGTATACTCGGACAAGCTGACAACGGTAAGCCCGACATATGCGCAAGAAATTCAGACCGAGCATTATGGCGAGCGGTTGGATGGGCTGCTGCGCTGGCGTTCCCAGGATTTGATCGGCATTGTGAACGGAATTGATACCGATTCCTTCGACCCGATGAATGATCCGGCGATAGAAGTGCCATATCGGGATGCGATTGCCCGCAAACGCAAGAACAAGCTGGCTCTGCAGCGCGAGATGGGGCTTCAAGAATCGGAGTCAACGCCGCTTATCGGAATTGTATCCCGACTTGTAGATCAGAAGGGCTTCGATCTTATCGAGGCTGTGCTGGATTCTATTGTGAGCGCTGATGTTCAGCTTGCCGTAATCGGCTCCGGGGATTGGCATTATGAGGAGATGTTCCGTAGGGCGGCTGAGAGACAGCCGAACAAGGTGGCGGTATGGTTCGGCTTCAATGATGCGTTAGCCCGCAGAGTTTATGCCGGATGCGATATGTACCTCATGCCTTCACAGTTTGAGCCATGCGGCTTAAGTCAGCTGATTGCGCTGCGCTATCGCTCTGTTCCTATTGCGCGTGAAACGGGGGGGCTGAAGGATACGGTTACCCCTTACAACGAATTCACAGGCAGCGGGAATGGGTTTACCTTCACGAATTATAACGCGCATGATATGTTATTCACCATTGAGCGGGCGATTGCGTTCTATAATAATGAGGATGCATGGAAGCAAATTGTAGCCAATGGCGCAAAGGATGATTATAGCTGGAAGCAATCAGCTAAATCTTATATGTCCATATACTCTGAACTTTTGTCCAACCGAAAGGAGAATAACTCATGGCCCGTCATCTAGTCATCGGCAACGGTAAACTTCTGGTCAATCTGGACCGCCACTGCTACATCCGAGATATTTATTATCCATTTGTAGGTCAACTCAATCATGTAGGAGGGCAATATTGCCGGTTCGGCATCTGGGTTGGCGGTCAATTCTCCTGGTTGGAGAATCCGGAGTGGAAGTTTGATCTGGGCTATATTGAGGATTCACTGGTCACAAACATCGTCGCCAGAAATGAACGTCTCGGCGTCGAATTGCACATCAATGACGGCATTCATCAGCGGGAGTGCATCTACCTCAAGCGGGTTGTCGTGCGCAACTTAAACTCTGAGGCGAGAGAAGTCCGGTTATTTTTCAATCAGGATTTGATGATTGACGGCTCTGAGGTCGGCGATACGGCGGCTTATTATCCAGAGAACAATACGGTATTCCATTATAAGCGTTCCTCCTACTTTATGTTCAACGGCTTCTCTGATGAAGGCGGCATAAAGGAGTATTCGACGGGCATTAAGCGATTCCATCACGCAGAGGGCACGTGGCGCGATGCCGAGGATGGAATATTGATGGGGAATACGATAGCCCAGGGCTCCGTAGACAGCACCATCAGCTTTCATACTGTCGTCCCGCCCCATGGAGAGAAATCGGTCTATTACTGGATGTCGATCGGCAAGGATCTCGAAGAGGTTAAAGCGCTGAACAAATATGTTCAGGACACCAATCCGGAGAAGCTGCTCAGCCGCATCGTTATTTATTGGAAGCATTGGCTGCATCGCGCGGAGAACAATCTGGGCGATCTGCCGCCAGAGGTTGAGCGCATGTTCCGTCAGAGCCTGCTTATCGTACGTACGCAAACGGATGAGCGCGGAGCGATTATTGCGGCGAATGATACCGATATTTTGCAGTACAATCGGGATCATTACAGCTATATGTGGCCGCGCGATGGCGCATTGATCGCAGAGGCGATGTCGCTTGCCGGATTTCAGAGCGTAATTGCGCCATTCTTCCAATTCTGCGAACGGACGCTGTCTCCTGACGGCTATCTGTATCACAAGTACAATCCGGACGGAACCGTAGGTTCGAGCTGGCATCCTTATGTGGTGCAGGGGAATGAGCGACTGCCGATTCAAGAGGATGAGACCGCGCTCGTCCTGTTCGCGCTGTGGAAGGATTATATGCGCAATCAGGTCATTGAGCTGCCCCAGTCCTTGTACAATAATTTGATCCGCAAGGGAGCGGCTTTCTTAAGCTCGTATGTGGAGGACAGTCTGTCCCTGCCTAAGCCGAGCTATGATTTATGGGAGGAGCGCTACGGCATCTGGACGTATACCGTTGCTTCCGTCTATGGCGGACTGATGGCTGCAGCCTTTTTCACAGAGCTGTTTGGCGATTATGAGCGAAGCGATCATTTCCGCAATACGGCTCAAACGATTAAGCAGGGCATGCTGACTCATCTATGGGATGAGGAATCGGGCAGATTCGCCCGAGGATTGATCCAGACCGACAATGGTTGGGAAAAGGATATGACGCTGGAGAGCAGCATGTTTGGCATCTGGGAGTTCGGCGTCCTGCCAGTGGATGACAGCCGCGTCATACGGACGATGGAGGCCATCAAGCAAGGGCTGACGATTCGTACAGGCGTTGGCGGGGTGGCCCGCTATACGAATGACTATTACTTCCAGCAATCTGGCGATATTGAGAATGTGCCCGGCAATCCATGGATTATATGCACGCTGTGGATAGCGAATTTCGAGATTGAGTCAGCGAAAAGCTTGGCGGACCTGGTCAGACCGCGCGAGACGCTGCAATGGGTTGTAGAGCATGCATTGTCCAGCGGACTGCTGCCAGAGCAGTTGAATCCGCATGATGGAAGCCCGCTCTCAGTTGCGCCGCTTACGTGGTCGCATGCTACCTTCGTGCAATGCGTGAGCAAATATTCGGCCAGATATGCAGAGCTGTCGGCTGCTGCAGCGCAATCATAGAATGCGGTAAGGGATAATAGCTGCTTCCGGCAGCTCATTGGCTTGAAGCTGATGGGCTTGCTGGGGCGGCTTTTTTTAAAGGGGGAGGCATAATGGTAATAGTAAGAAAACTTTGTGCGATCACGGTTTTGATTGTCCTTATTTTAGCGGGATGTACGAACCAGAATACGATCGTGGATACAAGGAATCTCGTGGAAATCAAGACGATAGATAAGAAGGATGAGGATATTGTTATTTTCTACAGGAATGATGGAATGGCAAGAAAGAAGCTTGAATTTATTGATAGAAAGATTGTAGTAGAACCGGATTTCTACCAGAACAATGCACTGCAACGCGGAGATGTTATCTCCTTTACAGTTCCATCAACTAAGGATACGGACGGAAGCGAGGATACGGACGAAAGCAAGAATTCGGAAAACGAGATTTCGCGAGTCATTGCCTTGGAAGGAGAGAGGGTTTCGATAAGTGAGGGACAAATCTATATTAACAACAGCAAATTAGATACCTTCTATGGGAAGCTTCTTGCCGGGGGCATGGATGCAGAGGAGTTTAATGCTTTAGCTGATATCAATTGCGATGAAGCATGCAGAGATACGCACAAGAAATATTTTGATACGGATATGGAGGAAATTGAAGTCCCAGCGGGTTTCGTATATGTATTGGGCGATAATGCGTTAAGGAGCAGGGGGAGTCTTAATTTTGGGCCATTGCCTGCCGCCAATATTAGAGGGAAAGTACTCGGATACTTGGCCCCATAGATAAATGTGACGGAAGATTGTGAGGTCAGTGAGCTCCCAATCTTCCGACAATGGGCTGCGTACGCGCTATACGCGGTAGTCGTCGCTCCTCCAGGATGTGATGGACTTCTTGATCGCATCGGTAGATAAGCCCTCTTCAGCAGCGCGAAGCGCTAGTGACGGATATTCGTTATCTGATGCGAAGCGCAAGGCGACGATCTGCTTGATCGACAGTCGGGGATCAATAGGCTTGCCGGTCAGTATGAAATGACGAAGCTGCTCCTCTGCTCGAATGGCGCGATCCTGAACCTTGGTAGCATATTGGCGAAGACGCGCAAGCGTAATAATCGCGATGAAAGAGAAGATTACTAAAAGAAGCGGTTGCGCCAATGAAATGCTGTCTGACAAGGCGGCTATGAGCAGATAAAGAGACAGAATGATCGAAGCAACTGTAAGTAATGACAACCCGAAGTGATAGAGAGGGTCCAACCGTTTGTGATTGGCATAGGATTGACTCGGGGTGTTCGATTGCTGCTGTGGCATCTTGAATGTCGCCTCCTGAGATTTTATGGATAATATTTACTGGTATTTTATTCGTCGGGGAGGATGTAAATACCTCTTTTTTGGTGGTGCGCACAAGTATCGAATTCTACGAGAATAGATGTTATACATTAGGCGGCTAATAGGAGTAGGAGGATTGCGCTTGCGGAGATCATATATTGTTTTTTGTATTCTATTTTTTCTGGCAGGCTGCTCGACTGCAGATGTGAATACACATCAGATCGAGCAGCCGGATACGGCAGCAGCTAACCTCGATAAGGTGATCGCTGACCCGCCCGTGCAGGAAGCAGCGCCAGATGCTGCAGCGGGTACAGATGGCTCCTTAACAGCAAGGGATGAGAATATTGCTTATATCAATCGCAAGCTATCATTCACATTAGAATTCCCGGCAGCATGGCGTGAATATTACAATATTTATGAACGAGAAAACGGGATTGACATCTACTTTATCGGCCAAAGCCAGACCAGCAAGTATGTAGACGAGGAGCAGCCTTCTGTTCAAGGTTTATACTTCTTCTCGATAGCGACTGAAGCGTCCATTGAAGAAGACAGAGAATTTCTAGATGGTGTCACTGAGATTGGTGGGGTCAACGGAACCGCCTTTGTTGCCTATTCAGCGACCGATTGCTCCATATGCATCCTTGTTGAGGAAGAGACCGACACCGTAGAGCATGCACGCATGCAGTCTGATTGGGAACAGGCTAGCAGAATGTCTGAGGAAAAGGAACATGTGCTGCAGTCATTTCGCGCTTATTCCGTGGAAGAAGACGAATAGCTCTAGCTCTGAGAATAGATACAAGCAGGCGGCAGGTCGATCCTTATTGTTCAGCTTTTATAACCGCAGCTCTGCCGAATGACCAGTTCGGTTCCAACGGTGACATGCAGAGGGACGGTCCGTCCTTCAAACCGATCCAGCAAGAGCTGAACCGCTGAGCGACCCAGCTGTTCTGTGAAAACTTTCACTGTAGTTAGCGGAGGGTTCACATAGGCCGAGACTTCAATGTCATCAAAACCAATTATTGCCATATCATCCGGAACCTTTATTCCGCTCTCACTTAATGCTCTAAGCGCTCCGATAGCCATGGGGTCACTCCCGACAAAACATGCAGTGGGCTTGTCCGGCTGACTTAGCAGCTTCAGCATCATTTCATATCCGCCGGAAGTCGACCACTCGCCAACATGAACATAGGCAGGGTTAAAGAGGTTCTTTTCTTTCAGGATGCTTTCAAAATACGCTGACCGTGGATCTTTAAGCTTATTCGTTGTATTGGAGGGATCCTTCAGCTTATAAACGTATTCTGATCCGCCAATAAAACCGATGGAAGTATGATTCAGTTGAAGGAGATGGGTCAAAACATCCGTCATGGATTGTCTAAAATCAAGATGCACGGTATCACAGCAAAAATGAGGCAGCAAATTGTTAATCAAAACGATATTATTGTTGGGATCATAATAGTGGCGTATATCCTCAATATCTATTGTGCCAACAACAATCAATCCCTCAATCTCCTGCAAAGATACATTTTGAATATGACTTCCACGAATAATAGGGGACAAAACCAACCCCAATTCCCCACAAACCTTCTCAACCCCATCTCTTACTTGTTTGATATAAGGGTCCAGCAGCTCATCTTCGTCCGATGCGGTGATCAGCAATGCGATTTGTTTATTGGACAGTTGGCTTTCTTTCTTCAGACGCTGGACTCTGACAGGCTTGTATTGCATCTGTTCTGCAATTGAAAAGATCCGTTCACGCGTCTCGTGGCTGACAGATAACGTCTTATCGTTGTTCAACACTCTCGACACTGTGGCCTGGGAGACTCCAGCGTGTTTCGCAATATCTTTAATGGTAGCCATATGCCGCTCCTAACGATCCTTAATAAAATACAAGCTATCACTCCTAGCGATTCTATGGCAATATTACCATAATGACAAACGAAAAAGAAAGACCCGGGAAGGAAGCCCCGGGACTTGCAGGATAGAAGGTGTGCAGCTTTACAGCACTTCTTGAAAAACGAATAATTGACTTTGAAAATCACCTTTTAGATCCCCAAGAGGGAGGCCATAGTGGATCAATGTGTCTCCTCCATATATGTCCCCGGTTTCAATCAATCGGTATACTTTGGAGGGATCCAACCCTTTAAATTTGAGTCTGCGCAGCGGCGCATTAGGTTCACTCAGCACCTTGAAATAAGCAGCAAAGGCTTCTTGCTTATTCTCAGAGACAAACATCCATGCCGTCTCGTTCCCCTCGAACGGGCTCAACAACCGGTAAAAGTCCCCGAATTGAATCAGGCCTCTTAATTCTTTATATTGCTTGTTCTGTGCCATCACGATCGACCGTTCACTCTCGCTCAGCTTGGTTAAGTCAAGCTCATAGCCGAAATTTCTAGACATAGCAACGTGACCGCGCATTTCAATGGAAGTGATCCGGTCTACCTGATGGTTTGGCACTGCGGATACATGAGCTCCCATGGCGCTGGCTGGATACACAATGCTTGTTCCATACTGGATCTTCAATCTTTCCACAGCGTCTGTATCGTCGCTGGTCCAGGTTTGAGGCATATAATACAGCATTCCAGGATCAAAGCGACCCCCGCCCCCGGAGCAGCTCTCAAACAAAATATGCGGGAATTGAGCTGTAATCCGTTCTAACACATCGTAAAGTCCCAGCATATAACGATGCGCTGTTTCCCGTTGGCGATGCGCAGGCAATAGAGCCGATCCAATTTCGGTCATATTGCGGTTCATGTCCCATTTGACATAGCTGATTGGCGCGGAAGAAAGCACCTTGCCCAGCGCATCCACGATATAATCACACACGTCCTTACGGGATAAATCCAGAATGAGCTGTTCTCTAGCAACGGTCCGATTCCGCTCCGCCACATGGAGGCACCAATCGGGATGTCTTCTATACAGGTCGCTGTCGGGCGAAACCATTTCAGGTTCAAACCAGAGCCCAAACTTCATCCCGGTCGACGTAATTTTGCGGCCTAATCCTTCCAGTCCGTCAGGGAGCTTATGTCTGTTCTCGATCCAATCCCCAAGAGAGCAGTCGTCATGATTCCGTTTGCCAAACCAGCCATCATCCAGAACAAACAATTCGATTCCCAGCTCACGACCTGCAAGCGAGATTGCTTCAATTGATTCGGAATTAAAGTCAAAATAAGTAGCTTCCCAGTTATTAATGAGAATAGGACGCGCTTGATCCCTATATTCTCCTCTGCAAAGTCTCGTACGGTATAAACGGTGGAAAATGCGAGACATTCCGCCTAATCCTTCGCCGGATCGAACCAGCACTGCCTCTGGCGCTTGAAGGGACTGACCCGGTTCCAGTGTCCAATTAAAATCGAAGGGCTGAATTCCGATACCCACTCTAGCGGTACCATATTGATCCACCTCGGCTTGGGCGAGAAAGCTGCCGCTATAAACCAAGCTAAATCCATATACCTCGCCATTATCTTCAGATGCGCCCTTGGAAAGCAACGCCAAAAAGGGATTTTGCTGATGGCTGCTCGAACCGCGTTTACTGTCTATGCGATGGATGCCAGGCACTAAGGATCTCTTATAGAGATGACGTTCTCGGGCCCATGCGCCGGATAGCTGAAGCATATCGTAATCCGAACAATGAAAATCAACACTGCTGCTTAATATCCGGTTCAAAATAATGTTTTCTTCTCCGCTATTCTCCACGTGGACGGTACGCGTAACGGCGTCTATATGGTTATAAACGCTATAGATCAAAGTCACTTTCAGGCCGCTTTTTTCATCCAGCATATGCAATTCCAGCGTATCGGCTTCGAGATCGCTTTCCACGTAGGTGGAGGGTAAGCCTTGCAAACTCTGCTTGCCATTCTTAATAGCATGATGCTGATATTTCAGGTCCATAACCGTCGAACCGTCTTGAAACTGCACTTCAATAGCAGGCTCGCGATAATCCCCTGTTCCGTAAGAAGGATATTCCTGTGGCAAGGTGTCAAAAGAGAAGGTGCGATCCTCTTTAATGAAATTCGGGCTGAACGAACCTCGTTCCACACGATGAAGCTGCTCTTTAAAGAGAGAAGGGTTTAATCGGGGCCCCCAGTACAGATGGGCCGGGTACGCAGATTTTACAAGCTGAATGATATAACTGGAATCCTTGGACTCCAAATGGAACAACTGCTGTTCTGAAATATAATGGATAGTCATTGCTCTCTCCTCCAAACCTTTTGTCTATTCTCATATTGTGCCGATCTTTGTGCTTTCTTACTTCACAGCTCCTTGAACGACTCCATTAATAATCCAACGCTGCGCAACAAGATAAACCAGAACCATAGGCAGCAACGCCATTAAATAGGAGGCAAAGGCATAATTGTAACTCACGCTGAACCGGGATTGAAAGATGTACTGAGCCAGCGGCAGCGTCGCCATATCCGGTTTGCTTAATATGATTAGCGGCAGCAGGAAGTCGTTCCAGGCCCATATACAGGTCAAAATACCGACTGTTGCATTAATGGGACCGAGCAGCGGGAAAATCACTTTCCAAAACGTTTGCCATACGCTCGCACCATCAATCATAGCGGCCTCATCTAGCTCGGTCGGGAGGCTCCTTAAATAACCGACATACAAAAACATGTTGAAGGCAATCCCGTAAACGACGTATAAAACAATAAGTCCGGTATGATTATTCAGATTGAAATAAGCCATCTCTTTCACGATAGGCAACATAATGATGGGAAAGGGAACAAACAACGCGCTCACAAAATAATAGTATAAAAATTTGAAGAACCTTTTCTTTATATTTCTTGCAACGGCATACCCGACAAATGAATTCGTAAGGATCGTTAACACAACGGCAAGCAACGTAACAATAAAGCTATTTTTAAACGCATGTCCAAAATTCGTCATCCGCACCGCTTCGGCAAAGTTGCTCCAATGCCATTCTGCAGGGATAGCCAGTACAGATTCGGCGATCTGTGCAGGACTTTTTACAGCAATCATGACCGTCATGTAGAGTGGAAACAGGACAATCAGGGAGCCGGCTGCAATCAATAGCGTGATCGTCCAATTTGCCGTTTTGGCTCGTGTTATCATTACAGATTCATCTCCCTTCTCTGCAGGTATTTGAGTTGAACAATCGAAATGATTACGATCACAACAAAATAAATAACAGAGTTAGCAGACTGATAGGCGAACGAACCCCCGGAGAAACCGTCGGTATAGATTAAATAAGAGATCGACATGGTCGATTTCGCTGGCCCGCCGCTTGTCAAAGCTACAATCTGATCGAATGCCATCAAGAAGTTTTTCATCGAAAGCACCATGTTAATCGTAAAAAATGGCGCGATCATCGGAAACGTAATATGCCAAAATTCCTTCCATTTGCTTGCCCCATCGATGCTGGATGCTTCATACATATCGGTCGGTATCGTCTGCAGTCCTGCCAGGTACAAAATAATATTGAAAGCCGTAGCCTGCCATACAGTTACGATTACGATACCTAACCAGGCCCATTCGGTGGTGCCTAGTATGTTAAAGGCCCAATCCTTCATCTGAATGTTTTCAAAAAAATTCGGAAGCATATTGGAGAAGATGTAGTTAAAGATATATCCGACAATCAGAAGGCTTAATACATTCGGAAGAAAATAGATGCCTCTGAAAAAGTTTTTAAATTTGATTCTCGCGTTGAGTCCCATAGCTACCGTTAAACTGACCACGTTCACAATAACGGTTGTTAGAATGGCGAATTGAAAGGTGAACCCATAGGCTGCATAAATGGACTCGTCCTTAAAAACGTTGAGATAATTTTTAAATCCTACAAAATCGTAATTTTGGGCGAAGCCGTTCCAATCTGTAAAACTATAAAAGATGCCAAGCAAAACGGGAAACGTATGGAAACCGAAGAACATTACAAATGCAGGGATGACCATCATATAAAATATTCGTGCATTCTTTTTCATAATCCAAACTCCTTTATAATTAAAAGGATAAATCGGATGAACCGGACGATGGGCCCGATTCATCCTTTTTTTCAAAGCGTTTATCTATTTAGCGAGCTGTCGTATGCCTCATCCATCGACTGCAGGAACGGCTCGGTTTTTTGTTTGAGGATTAGTTCTTGAAGCAATTGATCCAGTTTCATGCTGCTTGGAATATAATGATCCGGGAAGTCGGACACGAGTCCTTTCTCAAAGACCGGAATCAATTCCGCTACAGATGGATCGTCCTGAGTGACTCCTTTGATCGCGGAAAAAGTGTTCACTCCTTGAACATAGTTTTTGGCGTTGTCAGGATTCATCAGAAAACGAATAAACAGCTTTGCTTCTTCAGGATGTTCGCTCTTCGCTGATATAGACAGAAGCTGATCCACGCCGGAAACCAATTTGTTCTGGTCAGGATCATTCGTTACCGGGTAAGGGAAGACACCTAACTCGATCCCGGGATTAATTTTCTTGATCTCACTGATCGCCCAAACGCCTTGAGCGTACATGACAGACTCTCCGTTAGCGAAAGCCGCATTGCCGTCGTTATACCCTTTTCCAAAGCTGTCCTTTTGACCAAACGAAATGAATTGCAAGTACTTCTCCGCAGCTGCTTTATAACCTTCCGCAAAACTGGTTTGCTTCTCTTTACGTTTGGCAAAGTATTGATCCCCTTGCGTGCTTGCTCCAAAGGCATTAAAGGAAGGCAAGGTCGTCCATGAATCTTTAAAAGTGAAATAGAATGGAAGGCGGCCAGCTTCTTGAATGGTTTGGCTTAGCTTCACAAATTCGTCCCATGTCGCAGGAACGGTAAGTCCAAGCTCTTTAAACAAGACCTTGTTATAAATGACACCATTGGCGTTAACGCCATAAGGGATTGCGTACACTTCCTCGGTTCCGGTAATGTCTTTAAGAATTTGAATGTAGCTTTCCGTAATATTTTTCAATTCCGGTGCGGCACTCAAATCAGCGAGCACGCCGGATGTAGCGAGCATAGCATGAACACTGTCTCCGCCATTGGCGATCACATCTGGAATCTCGCCCGCAGCGATCTTAGTTTTCAAAACCGTAGAAGCATCCGGCGGGTTATCCTGAACCACCTTAATATGGGGATATTGTTCTTCGAATTTGGCAATTAACTTATCGAACGTATCTCTGGCTTCAGGTTTATATTGGAAAAACTGCAATTCGACCTGCTGAGCATCTTTTGTTTCGCTGCTCTTATTGGAGTTAGAACTTGAAGCACAACCGGCTAAGATCGAAATCATAAGTACGGCAACCATGAGAATAAACAACGTTTTCTTCATCGGAAAATCCCCCTAATCGTTTAGTGTTGCCCGAAATCCTTCACTACTTTTGCAATGACTGCAAAAAACTACGCCCACCCCTTTTTAGTAAACATATTAACTAAATAAAATGTATCATAGCGCTTTCATTTTTACAATAACCAAATTTATGTAGTGTCATATCTGTCGAAAAAATCCGTATTAATGTATTGGAACCTTGATTATTTCATATAATTTGATCATTTTGAAAGGCGAGAAACAATCGAGTAAATTTATTAACTGAAAAATAGGCTGGAAAGAGGGTTGATTGTCAGAGTCCCAACTAAGCCCCATACGATGAAAAAGATGCTTCCAGCCCCACTGTTATCGTGGTTTTGGAGGCATCTTTTCACATCATTGGGGACTGACTTATTGGATATTGGACTGTTCGGCCAGCCCTTCTGTATCGTATTATGCGATTTAGAAAATACCAGCACGAAGAACAATTACGAGCAAAATGTAGAGAACAAGAATGACGCCCGCACTAGTCCACAAGCCGCAGCCTATGCCCACGCCGCCAACGCCTGGTCCGCAGCCTGCACCGCCGACACCACCTGGTAGGTATCCCACTGAACATACCTCCTGAAAGGTTGATTTGTGATGTTTTCGATCACAGTACTAATGTATGATGGGGAGGCGAATTCGTATGGACGTTTGTACCGTGTCATTTGTTATTTGCGCATCAGCCTAATCGGCAAGGCTGGCAGCAATTGGCGGCAAACAGGGGCCAGGGACATCGCTCCCCATCGCAAACTGCCGGATGTTGCTTATGCGCGATTCAGCGGTGGTCGTTTGACCACATCCTATCAGCAATAGCGCAGTACCGCTCATAGCGAGAACCTTAATGCAGCCAACACGAATACAGGGCTGCCTGTTCTGCCTGTGAAGGACGACACGATTATCTTCGTCTGGAGATTCAATAAGGCTGGGCAGCGGACGATCAAATATTTCGTACGATTCGAGATAGAATTCTCCACCCTGAATATGATCAACCTCTCGCTGTACAGCAAGTCCCAGCAGCGAGGCTTTCACTTCCTTGCGGTCCCCCAATTGAATAATCGAAGAGCTGGCAGCGCTATCGACGATCAGCGCGCCCAGCTCAGATGTCCGAATAGGGTAGTCGGCATTAATCATTCCCGGCCTCTACTCCAACTTCTTCATCCTCTACAGGACTTCCAAGCGGAACGAGCGGGCCGACGATAACCGACTCGGGAGGCGTGTCGAACATCGAGTACAATGTGACCTGTTCCGTATCACCGACCTGAAGCAATGAGGCGCTTGCTATGGCTGTCATCTGAATGCAGCCGACCTGAAGGCCGTGGTTCACAAGGTTGAATTGAATCAGGATGAAACACCTCCTTGTTGATTGTTTGCTGTTTTAAGCCTCGTAATATAACTTTGAAGAGCGGCATCAATATCACGCGTTGTTTTGGCTGTGACATTGGCATGCACTTGCGCGAGCATACTTTCATTCGAGCCCTCGACAGGTGCTTGATTGGACTTGGCTGCGGTTTGCATGTAATAGTTGATGCGCGAGTCGATCTGTCTGCGGATATCGCCAAGAATAAGATTCCGATGATAGGGGTCAAGAGACAGGCCGCACTCGGCCTCCAGCTGTGCAAGCTTCTGTGGGGCTACTGTTGTTAAGTACAGATCAACATCTCGTCGAATTTCAGGGTAAGGGGGCTGAGTCATAGCGCCGTTCAGGTCGTTGGATGGATTCATTCCAAGGAATGGTGCAGAAGCATTGGCGGGTTCATTGAGATCTGTCAATCCTTTCACTTCGCTTTGCTTCATCATACCGTGGTGAAGGGGGGAGGACCCGTTAGGGATTACAACCTGCCCAATCTCCTTGAACTGCTCGTCAGTCGGCGGTGTCATGCCAATATTGAGCGTACCGTCCAGCTTCTCTACCTTTAATTGGTCAAAATGGTATTCCAAACGCTCAACATTATACATCGGTTTGGATTCGGCTGACGTGACGCGTTCCATAAGTACGGTCATCTCATTATTGAGCTTCTGAAGAGCGGCTTGCTGCTGTGCCACCGTGCCGGCAAGCTGCTGGAGCTGGCGGGACATCGCTGTCCACATTTCCCATGGGGAATAGCTAGGTCCATTCGTAGGCTGCATCTATGATCACCTCGATCCTTATACAGGATTTGGAAGCGGGACAAAGGAAAGCGGGTTATCTCCTCCGAGCTGCGGGGCGGGCTCTGTAAAACCGCCCGTATTAGATAGCTGCGACAATGACCGAATAGAGCCAGCTGCGCCAACCTGCAGCACGGAGGAATTCGTCACACTGTCTACACGCAGCTGATGGATTGTAATTTGCTGATGGACGGTCAGGCTCATACGATTCCTCCTACCCCGCTGTTCCCAATATTGTTCTCCGCACTGTCTTGAACATCCTGGTCACTTGTGTTCGTAGCGCTTGCCCCGGTATTGGAATTCGCCAGGCTGCCAGTCAGGAAGGATCCGGATCCGGCGTAGGTCTTGGAAGTACTGGAGGGCGACAGCTGCAGCGCATCGCCGAACTGCACGATGGAGCTGGAGCCAACACTGATGATTTTGACAAAACCGACGATTGAAGGCATATTCGATTGCTCACTCCTTCATGTTGGTGCATGGGGCTGATGTTACATGGTATGCGGCATCCGCCTATAGGTTCCATTACGCTTTCCGTTGAACGATGGCGGTGAAATTGTCACGAATTTGTTTGACTTTCCACAAGTAAACTTCTGGTTTAAAGGCAGGGTATTCGCTTATAATAGAAATTAAAGATTAAGACTTGTATTCAAGGGAGTGTTTGACTTGTCACTTGTAGATGTCAGCAACGTGTCTGCGGGCTTGTTCATTACGGGAGCCATATTTATTCTGCTTATCTTCTCACTGCTTAGCTTCGGTATTCTGAAGATGTTCCAGCAGCAAGTTCGTACAGGCTGGTACAGCTTTGCTGGCGCAGTCGTGAGCAGCGTTGTATTCGGATTGATTCTGAATCAATGGTTTATCTGACGGAGCTGCACCGGCTGTGCTGTGTTGCGATGCAGAACAATAGTTATTAGCAATTGTGAGCTGCCGACAGGCAGCTTTTTTTAACCTTGCGGGGCGGGGCGTCGATGCAGGAGGCTGCTGTAAGCGGATAAATCCTGCTTAAAGCTGCTGAAAGGATCGCGATCGGTCGTATAAGCTGGAAAAAACGTCTTACAGCGCGAGCGAGCGAGTGAAATGGGCTTCGATGGAGATGATAAGCAGATAAAAACCGCTTACAGCTATTAGAAAGTGTGCGCTCCTCCGTATAAGCCGGAAAAATCGTTTTACAGCCCGGCCCGAAGGAGTGAATGAGATGTGCTTGGAGTATTGCAGAGGTGCACTAGGATGCGAGTTTGAAGTTACATCTATTATCCAATCCAAAGGACCGTCAGGATGAACGGACGGTTTTTCTTATTAGAGCGATGTTCTTGCGGCGTGAAAATCAACTGAGCAGCATCGGCAATAAGACTGCACTGAATGGGCAGAGAATGAATAAACTGAACTATTCCATTAACGCGGTGGTGATTGCTTTGAGCAGTGATGATTTCGACCCGTTTGCCTCCATAGAATTCGATAAGTTCTTTAATGGTAAGATGCCATTTCCTTTTGAACCCGGCAATCCATCCAATTGGTTTAACGATTATGTACGCAATATGCTGGTGAAGCCAGTGAAGGCACATGGATCAAATGGACGGCTGCCTGCCGAAATATTCGAAACCCACCGTTTTCTTATCGTGCGGATCAAGCTCCCGGAATCGGTTGAACTGAATAAAGTCAGAGTGATGGCAAGCTCCTACAGCGTTAAATTGCAAGGCTTGCCAGATTCGAAGGGACAGCTGATCAGGCTGCCCAAATTAGTTGAAGCCCGAAGCGGCAAAGTGCTCCTCAAGGAGCAAGTGCTCCAGATTAAGCTGAGGAAGCGTAATACAGGCGAGCAGTTCTATGAGCTGTTTATTCGGGAATAAAGAAGAGACCACCCAGAAATCTGGATGGTCTCTTGTCATTAGCAGAGGATGGATCGGCTAATGATTACGAGCAGAATGAAGAGAACTAGAATAACACCCGCGCTTGTGAAACATCCGCCTATCGGGGATACATTTTTGCATTTATCGAAAGCTCCACCAACGCCACCATAACCATATGACAATGAAATCAGCTCCTTTAGGTTTGAATTCCCTACATACTATGAATGCGCTCCTGCGGATGCCTGTGCTCCTGTACGTATAGTGAAGGGACCTATTTTTGAGCTTTATTGTTCATTTCCTCGTATCGTGGTTAAAAATAGTCAATAAACCAAGTTGCCATTACATAAGATGGAGTATAAGATATTAATATGAGGGAATATTCAGAACATTTCGCCAATCACTAAGAGCTGGGGAGGGATTGCCGATGAACAAGAGCCATGAAGTAGAATATTGCAACCTGGAGCTGCGATTCGACCGCCGGCAAATCCAGAATCTGATTAGGGATTTGATTCAGGAAGGGTATTCGCTTTATTGGAGCGAAACGGATGTATTTTTCCTCATATCAGTACGAAGCGGTCGCAAGCTGGTGAAGCTCCGGTTTCAACGGGTGCGCAACCGATACAAAATTATAGGCGACTACATTATCAAGGATGAGAAGCTGTCCGAGCTGCTTGAGAAGCTCATCAATGATTCACGCGGTCACGCAGTGGTTAAACGATTCAAAGACCGTCAAATTGTTATTGAGAACATCATGTTCGGCGAAATTATTCGACTCGTGGAGGTGTCTGGTATGGAGCATCGAATTATTTATCAGAAGAAACCATTCGTAACGGTTGAAGAAGTAATACAGGCGTTTCAGTCGAAGCGGGCAGAGGAAAGAGCGATTGTTCTGCGAATGGAGCTGGATTATGAGCTTTCTGTCCTTCATGAGGCGATTACAGCTGGGCGCGAAGAGGATGCGGCCTTATCTAAGGAACGTCTAAATACGTTAAGAACTGAGATGATACAGCTTGAGTTGTAAAAGAATCAATCGAATAATTGCAAGAGAATAAGCTTCCGGGGCGATAAGGACCGGGAGCTTATTTATTTTTCATATAAATTATCCATAAATGTGACTTTTTCGTTAAATGAAGCGAAAGACAGAGCGATTCTGATGTTGGTCAAGCCAAACGGGGGTGTCATAGTGATTGACATGAAGTCAAAGACTGACAATAATCTTCGACAATGGTACGTGGAAGGTGAAGCGCATCGGTTGAAATAAAAACCATCGAGCAAAGCGGAAATTCTGATAAACGGATTTCCGTTTTGCTATTTTTTCGATGTCATAGAACATTTTTCTGCATTATGGTTTTCATTCCCGAGTAAAAAGAGTAAAATAGGGATATTGTGTGCGCAGAGCCTTTGACGCACGAGAGAAGTAATCACAATAACGAGAAAAGGGATGGAAGAACCATATGTCTAAACAGCAAATCGGTGTAATTGGTTTGGCCGTAATGGGCAAGAACCTCGCGCTCAACATTGAAAGCAGAGGATTCACTGTATCGGTGTTCAACCGCTCGCGGGAGAAGACGGATGACTTGCTGAAAGAAGCGGCAGGCAAGAATCTGGTTGGTACATTCACGATTGAAGAGTTCGTTCAATCACTCGAAACACCACGCAAAATTCTCATCATGGTTCAAGCAGGCGCAGGTACAGACGCAACTATCGATTCGCTCGTGCCGCTTCTGGATGAGGGCGACATCATTATTGACGGCGGCAATGCCTATTTCCCTGATACACAACGACGCAGCAAGGATCTGGAAGCGAAAAAAATCCGCTTCATCGGTACAGGTGTATCCGGCGGCGAAGAAGGCGCACTGAAAGGACCGTCCATCATGCCGGGCGGCCAACAATCCGCATATGAGCTTGTTGAGCCGATTCTGAAAGCTATCTCTGCCAAGGTTGGCGACGATGCTTGCTGTACATACATCGGTCCAGATGGCGCCGGACACTATGTCAAAATGGTGCATAACGGTATCGAATACGGCGATATGCAACTGATCTGCGAAGCCTACGATCTGCTCAAGAACGTTCTTGGCGTAGGAACGGAAGAGCTTCACCAGATCTTTACCGAATGGAACAAAGGCGAGCTCGACAGCTATCTGATCGAGATTACCGCTGATATATTCTCCAAGTATGACCCAGAGACGGGCAAGCCTATGGTAGACGTCATTCTGGATTCCGCAGGCCAGAAGGGCACAGGCAAATGGACAAGCCAGAGCGCGCTTGATCTTGGTGTGCCGCTGTCCATTATTACAGAATCGGTCTTCTCGCGTTTTCTCTCCGCACTTAAGGAAGAGCGCGTAGCGGCCAGCAAGCTGCTGAAGGGACCACAAACAACACCTTTCCAAGGAGACAAGGCAGCATTTATCGAAGCCGTTCGCAAAGCGCTGTTCGCGAGCAAAATCTGCTCCTACGCGCAAGGCTTCGCTCAAATGCGCGCAGCTTCCGACGAATACGGCTGGGACCTTCGCTACGGAGATATCGCAATGATCTTCCGCGGCGGCTGCATCATCCGCGCAGGCTTCCTGCAGAACATCAAGGATGCTTATGATCGCGATCCAGCGCTTCGCAACCTGCTGCTCGACTCTTACTTCCAAGAGATCGTGCAATCGTATCAAGGCGCATGGCGTGAAGTTGTTTCGACGGCTGTACAGTATGGCGTTCCGGTTCCTGGATTTTCCACTGCGTTGTCCTACTATGACAGCTACCGGACAGAGCGTCTGCCAGCCAACCTGCTGCAAGCGCAGCGCGACTACTTCGGCGCGCATACGTTCAAGCGTCTGGACAAGGAAGGCTCGTTCCACTTCAACTGGATGCAATCTTAATTGCAGTTAATCCGTGAGCGGCCGCAAGCCGGACATTGCTTCTGACAAGCAGGCGCGCAGACGGTCAGCCTCATGGCTGCAGCCGCTGCGCTGCTTGATCAGAATCATGGATGCTTCGGCGAAGCTTTGAAAATTACGCAATAATCGTGGCTGGGGGAGACTGAGCAATTCAGGCGCTTCGTCAGCCACTTTCTTTTTTATATACTCCAACATCCAGACAACATCGTCCCGGCACAATGGGTAATCGGGATGAAGGATTTTGTTGATTCGTTCCTGCATGAACTGAGGCTGATGATTAGGGGGCATAAGGGTCGCTCCTAACTATAGGCTGAGATCTCCGTATAGTATCATCTCTACGGCAAAAACCACTTTTTTATACCCGCAAATACATAATAAATGGTATGATATTTCAAGATGAACATAATTGGCATCTGCTCATAATTAAGAAGGAGCATATCTCGCAATGAAGGACAATCAACGAACACATATTGTGCTTATTGGTTTCATGGGAACAGGCAAATCAACAGTGAGCGAGCTGCTTGCAGAGCGTTTAAGCTGCGAGGCAGTCGACATCGATGCTGTTATTATTGAACGTGAAGGGATGCCGATTTCGGACATATTCGCGACCAAAGGTGAAGCGGCGTTCCGCACAGCGGAATCGGAAGCACTCTCGGATGTGCTGCAAAGGGAGCATATGGGGGTCATAGCAACCGGTGGCGGAGCTGTGCTTGCGTCTCAGAATCGGGAGATGATGTTGAAGTTCGGCTTTGTTGTCAATCTTCACGCTTCGGCGGAATTGATTATAGAGCGTGTAAGCCAGGACACCTCAAGACCGCTGCTTCAAGGTGATGTAAGCCAGCGTGTGCACAAGCTGCTGGAGGATCGCAAGCATGCCTATGATTTCGCCCATTGTACCATCGATACAGAGAGTATGACTCCCGCTCAGGTTGCGGATGCGATAGTATTGGAATGGCGTCTTCTGTTTTGAGAATCTGGGTCTCGATCCTAATGTTCGGAGCGCTCGGCGCAGTATCCAGATATGGCATCAGCCTGCTGGTCCCTCATCATGATCCTGCGGGCTGGCCTTGGGCAACCTTCCTCATTAATGTTGTCGGCAGCTTGGCTTTAGGCGTGACGCTCGCACTCGCTGCTCGCAACAATCTAAGCATGGTGTGGAGAGAGGGAGTCGGCACCGGATTTCTTGGCGCGTTCACAACCTTCTCGGCTTATAGCATGGAGACCGTCCGGCTTGTACAATCCGGCAGTGTGCTGCTTGCTGTTCTCTATGCCTTCTCCAGCATTCTCCTTGGCGTCTGTGCAGCATTAGCAGGCATGACAGCAGCCAGAAAGAAGGAAGCGTGATGACGGCGTTGCTTCTTGTTGCCCTTGGAGGCTCACTTGGCGCAATTTTGCGCTATGGAATCGGCCGCTGGTTCGTTAACCAAGGCTGGAGGCCTCATTGGGGTACATTGCTCATTAACGCCACAGGCGCATTGCTGCTCGGCGTCATTACAGGCTGGGGATGGGACAAGAGCATGGCAGCCTCTTATCCATTTGCTGGTATTGGTTTTCTGGGCGGCTTCACGACGTTTTCTACGTATTGCGTTCAATTGGCTGATATGATAAGCAAGCGGCAATATGCGGATTGCATCATCTATTTGGCAATGACGGTTGGATGTGGTTTCTTGCTCGCTGCAATGGGCTACATAATGACACAATAATTACAGATACTTTATATATAAAGGAGCAAATAATTTCATGGACGTTATCGTTACCCCTACTCCCCGACTGCAAGGGGAAATTCAAGCACTCTCTTCCAAAAATTACACGACTCGCTACCTGCTGGTTGCAGCTTTGGCGGAAGGAACAAGCACGATTTATTATCCTGCCCACAGCGAGGACAGCGATGCGATGCGCCGTTGTATTCGCGATCTTGGCGCAACGATAGAAGAGGATGACGAGAAAATCGTCATTACCGGTTTTGGCCGCAATCCTAGCGATGTCAAGGAGCTTGATGTAGGCAATGCAGGCGCGGTTCTGCGCTTCCTTATGGCGATCGCAGCGCTTAGCCCGGAGGTAACGTTCATTAATCGATATCCGGATTCCTTGGGCAAACGTCCGCATGATGATCTGATCGATGCGCTTGGCCAGCTAGGAGTGGAGGTCCAGCACCGCGAAGGCAAGCTGCCGATCACAATTCGTGGCGGCAAGCCGCGCGGAGGGAAAATAACAGTGTCCGGCAGCGTCAGCTCGCAATTCCTCAGCGCGCTTCTGTTCCTGACACCATTGCTGGAAGAGGATAGTGAAATTGAAGTTCTGCATGATTTGAAATCCAAGGTTGTAGTCGGTCAGACACTGGAGGTATTGGAGCAAGCAGGCATCGTTATTGAGGCAAGCGAGGATCTGATGCATTATCGTGTAGCTGGACGGCAGCGCTACGAAGCGAAGAAATATATTGTGCAAGGCGACTACCCGGGCTCTGCCGCTATTCTTGCCGCTGCAGCCGTTACGAATTCCGATATTATTGTGCACCGTCTTGAGGAGAAGAGCAAGCAGGGCGAGCGCGCAATTATTGATGTTCTGCGCGCGATGGAGGTTCCGCTTACGCATGAGAACGGAATTGTCCGTGTTCAAGGCAATGGCAAGCTCAAGGCGCTAGAGTTTGATGGAGACAAAGCAACCGACGCTGTTCTGGCGATGGTTGCGGCGGCTGTATTCGCGGAGGGCACTTCACGCTTCTATGACGTGGAGAACTTGCGCTTCAAGGAATGCGACCGGATTACGGATTACTTGAATGAGCTGCGCAAGGCGGGGGCGAACGTGGAAGAGCGCCGCGATGAAATTATCGTTCATGGCCGGCCGGAAGGCGTGGAAGGTGGAGTCGAAATTAACGCACACTATGATCATCGGGTCATCATGGCGCTGACTGTTGTCGGGCTTCGCGCGAAGGAGCCGATTCGGATTCGCGATGCGCATCATGTTGCCAAATCGTACCCGATATTCTTCGATCATCTGAGAGCACTGGGCGCTAACATCGAGTGGGTGGAATAACAATTTCGTTATTATTGAAAGGAAGTGCAGGTTGATATGGCATACGAGAGCCCAACAAGAGAAGAGATCAAACGCATACTTGAGGACAGTCATACAATAGCGGTTGTTGGTCTATCCGACAAGCCGGATCGCACCTCTTACATGGTAGCAGAAGCAATGCAGGCAAAGGGCTATCGTATTATTCCAGTTAACCCCAATGCGGACAGCATTCTTGGTGAGAAAAGCTATGCTTCTCTAAAGGATATTCCGGAGAAGGTGGATATTGTTAATGTATTCCGTCGCAGCGAGCATACGCCGCCGATTGCCGAGGAAGCGGTATCGATTGGCGCAGCGTCTATTTGGCTGCAGCTTGGCATTGCCAATGATGAGACGGCAGCTATTGCGAAGCAAGGCGGCTTGAAGGTCGTTATGGACCGCTGTATTAAGGTGGAAGATGCGATTCTGCTGCCTCAAGGAAAATCCAAATCCTAACGGTTATAAAAAACGGCCGTTCTCCTCACACTAAGAGAGGCTTCGAAGGACCGCTGCAGGTCGCAAGAGGCCAACTCTTACCATTTCAAGGAGGACAACCCGTGAACCCGATGTCGAATCAGCAAGGCCAATTTTCAAACCAGCAACTGTTCAATAACCAGCAGCAATCTAACTTTCAGAACAGGTATCAGCCTGCTGGTTATGTGCAATCGCATTATCAAGGCTTGCCCAAGAATGCTTTTGCTAACAGCAGCCCAGTAATTGCGCATACCGGCTACTCGGCGGCGCCTCAGCAAAGCTACGGCATTTCTTCCTCCAATGCGTTCGCACAGAACCAGAACAATGCTTATGGCGCTTCGAACAGTAACGTTGGTCCTGTGATTTCGCATGTCGGATATCAAGCTGGACAAGACTTCTATCCGACAGGAACGACGACATCGATGGGCTCGAATTTCTCCAATCAGCAATCTGCTCAAACGGGACAGCAGCCTGTTATATCCCATGTGGGGTATACAGCGGGGCAGAACTTCCAGGCAAGCGGATCGCAGTATGGACAGCAGCACCAACAACAGCTGCAACAGAATCAGAACTTTAATCAGAACTATAGCTTCAATCAGAATCAACCAGCAGGCCAGTCCTTTGGCGGCAGCTATGGCGGCAGCAGCAATTTTGCTGGCAATGCGCATGCTGCAACGTCATACAATCCTGTCTATCAAGCAACGAATGCAGCTGCCAACAGCGGCCCAGTTATCTCGAAGCTTGGCTACAGCGCAGGCACGCAGCAGGGCGGAGCTTATCAATCCGCACAGGGCGGTTATGGCGTGAATTCCGGGTTTCTGCAACGCTTCTAGAGCGATGTTTTGAGCTCGGCATGAAGGATGAGCGGCGGGCCACATTGGTCCGCCTCTTTCTTTTGACAAAGCGAAAGCAAACCCTTACTCTTGAAATAGACAGGTTTAGGAGCGGAGTAAGAGAGGAGGAATGCGAATGAACATTATGGGTCACCTGCAGCAATTGGGACGGTCTTTGATGCTGCCGATGATTGTATTGCCTGGCGCGGCTATATTTTTAAGCTTAAGCGGCTTGCCGTGGGCGGAGATGGGAATGCCGGGTATTCCGGGACATCTTCAGACGGCTGGTGAAGCGCTATTCGCGTTTCTACCTTATATTTTTGCGTTTGGTGTCGCAATGGGGATGACTAGCAATGCCGGTGCAGCAGGACTCGCAGCTTTGGCCGGCATGTTCATATATACGGGCATCATTAATTCCAGTCATTACGAGCTTGAGCCGACCGTCTTCACAGGTGTTGTGATCGGACTCGTGACAAGTTTGTTCCATGAACAATTCAAGACGATCAAGTTTCCGGAATACATACAGTTTTTCGGTGGCCCCCGATTCGTACCGCTAGTTGTGAGCGCATTCTCTGTCATCTGGGGTATTGTAATGGTCAAGCAAGCACCGAATTTGCATAACGCACTGATTGAACTGGGTGATGTCGTTTCATCCGGCGGAGGATTTGGTGTTTTCTTATTTGGTTTCGTTCTGCGGATACTCGTCGTATTCGGCTTGCATCATCTTGTCAGCCATGTGTTCTGGTTTCAGGTAGGCGGCTATGAGACGGATGGAGCAATGGTTTTTGGAGATTTGCCCCGCTTCTTCGCAGGCGATCCTACCGCAGGCGCATTTATGGCTGGCTTGTATCCGACCATGATGTTCGCGCTGCCGGCAATCGCATTCGCCATCATACATGAGGCAAGGGAAGACCTGAAGCCCAAGATTCGCAAAACTTTTCTTACAGCGGCGCTGGCATCATTCCTGACGGGTGTGACGGAGCCGGTTGAATTTGCTTTTCTTTTCGTAGCGCCATATTTGTTCGTTGTACACGCTTTGCTGTCCGGATTTATGATGTGGCTGACCTATGAGCTGGGCATCCGGCACGGCTTCTCCTTCTCAGCGGGGGCGATAGACTTCTCCATTAATGAGCATCTGGCAACCAAGGGCTGGCTGCTCATTCCAATCGGAATTGTCTTTGGACTACTCTATTATGTTCTCTTTCGATGGGCGATACGAAGGTTTCGCATTCCGACACCGGGCCGAGAGGAAGGCTCGCATCTGGATGAATGGGCAGGTGATATTCCTTATCGGGCGCCGCTTATTCTACAGGCTATTGGCGGCAAAGAGAACATCCATAAGATGGAAGCCTGCATTACCCGTCTTAGACTGAAGGTTGTCAGCGATAAGCGAATTGACATCAAAGCGCTCAAGCATTTGGGAGCGGCTGGCGTAATCCGATTGGGCGGCGGCAATGTGCAGATTGTATTCGGAACCTACTCGGAGCTGATCAGGGAAGAGATGCACAAGGTGATTCAGCGAGACATCTCGCGGGTATCCTTCTGCTCGCCAATGCAGGGCAGGATGATAGCGCTTAGCGAAGTGCCCGATCCGATTTTTGCCGGCAAGCTTGTGGGCGAAGGGGTAGCTTTTATTCCGGATAAGGGCGAGCTGGTTTCACCTGTTAACGGTATAGTCATTCATATATATCCTTCTATGCACGCACTCGGCATACGAACACCGGAGGGACTTGAGGTCCTGCTGCATATCGGAATCGACACTTCCCAGATGAAAGGGAAAGGATTCACTGCATTCGTCAAAGAGGGCGATGCGGTCATTCCTGGCCAGCTTCTTATTAAATTCGATATACCGCTTATTCGTCAAAGCAGCAAGTCACTGGCTACGCCAATGGTCATTACGAATGCAGACCTGGTCCAGTCGTGGAGCTATGCGCCTTTCAAAAGCGTTAAGCGGGGTCAAACCTCGGTAATGTCAGTCGTTCTGAAAGAGAGAAGCGTTGGAGGGGATTCGGAGTGATTCAAGGAATAGGGGCATCATTCGGTATTGCTATTGGAAAAGCGTTCGTACTGCCGAATTGGGAGTGGGATCTGCCTGAGCAAAAAATCGATGTGGCCGATTTGGCCCGCGAGTTTGATCGCTTGTATGAAGGTATTCGAACTTCCAAGGTAGAGATTGAGCAAATGAAGGATGAGCTTCGAGAGGTAGTCGGCACAGAAGAAAGCTACATCTTTGACGCTCATCTGGCGATCCTGGAAGATCCAGTCTTTATGAACGAAATTCAAGGTATCATTCAGCGTCAATATAAAGCTGCTGAGGTGGCAGTCAAGGAAGCGATCGACCATTTTGTAACGATGTTTGATCTTCTCGATGATGAATATATGAAGGAGCGGGCACTGGATATCAAGGATGTTGGCAATCGGCTGCTCAAGCATTTGCTTGGGGCGCCGGAGATTACACTGCCTGCTGATACGCAGCCCTTCATACTGGTTGCGAAGGAGCTGTCTCCTTCACAGCTGGCGCATCTGAATCCGAAGCATGTGCTAGGCATTGCGACGCTGGCTGGAAGCACGACATCACATTCCTCCATTATGGCCAGAGCGCTCGGTATTCCGCTTGTTGTGGGCCTGGAGTCCAAGCTTGAGGATGCGATTCAGACAGGGGACTATCTCATACTGGATGGTGCATCAGGCATCGTGCATTTGGAGCCGGATACAGAGCTCACGAAGCATTATTCTGAGCTGCACGCTCTGCAAAAGGAAGCCACACAGCGGCTCAAAGGCATTATTGATATTAAGCCGATGACCAAGGACGGCAAGGAGATGGAGCTGGCCGCTAATATAAGCTCGCTTAAGGAGCTGGATGTTGCTCTGAGCAGCGGTACGAACGGTGTGGGACTGTTCAGAACGGAATTTCTGTACATGGACCGCCACCGGCTGCCGCAGGAAGAAGAGCAGTTTGAGGTCTATCGGAGCGTAGCAGATAAGCTGGAGGGCAGACCGCTTATTATTCGGACATTGGATATCGGTGGAGACAAGCAGCTTGATTATTTCGAGCTGCCAGAGGAAGAGAATCCCTTTCTTGGTTACCGTGCCATACGCATTTGTCTGGACAAAACAGATTTGTTTAAAACGCAGCTGAGAGCTATACTGCGTGCGAGCTGCCATGGAAAAGTGAAAATTATGTATCCGCTCATTTCTTCTATTGATGAGGTTCGCGCCGCAAATGCGCTGTTGAACGAAGCGAAGCAAGAACTGACTGAAGCGGGTCATCGCTTTCAGGAGGATATTGAGGTCGGTGTGATGATTGAGCTGCCCGCAGCGGTTATGATTGCAGATTTATTGGCAGAGGAAGTCGATTTCTTCAGCATCGGCACGAATGATCTCGTTCAGTTCACACTAGCTGTAGATCGCATGAACGATCAAATCTCGCATATGTATGAGCCCTTCCATCCAGCGGTGCTGAGAATGCTTAAGCAGACAGTTGAGGCGGCAAAGAGAGCGGGCATACATATCGGGGTGTGCGGCGAAATGGCAGGAGACCTGCGGGCGCTGCCGATTTGGCTTGCCCTTGATGTTGATGAGCTAAGTATGTCCTCCAATGCGATATTGCCTATAAAAGAACGGCTGCTTCGCCTGAAGCAGGAAGACAGCCGTTCCACATTTGATGAGCTGCTCGCATGCAGAACGAGCAAAGAGATTCATGAGGTACTGGCCAGAGGCTACGATTCTCGCAGCGCATCCACGAATGCTTTGGCATAAGGCGGAAGATCCGGCGGACGGCGCGAGGAGATCAGATTGCCATCGACAACGACTGGCTCGTCAATCCAGGTAGCGCCTGCATTCTCCATGTCATCCCGAATGCCTGGCGTGGAGGTTACTTTGCGGCCTGTCAATATTTTCGCTGATATAAGTACCCAGCCTGCGTGGCAGATTTGGCCGATTGGCTTGCGTGCTGTGTCCAGCTCCTGTACAACTTTCAGTACTTTGGGATAGCGGCGCAGCTTGTCCGGGGCCCAACCGCCAGGAACGAGCAGGCCGTCAATTTCCGTGCTGTTTATTTCATCGAAGGACATATCTGCCTTCGCGGGTACGCCGTATTTTCCGATATGGGTACGACCCTTCTCGGGCCCTGCGAACAGGACGACAGCGCCTTCTTCACGCACGCGGTATACGGGATACCAAAGCTCCAAATCTTCAAATTCATCATCCAATAGACAGATTACTACTTTGCCTTGCAAGGTCATGGTCAGAAGCCTCCTTATAATGGCCTATCTCATTAATTGTAACGAAGGAGAATGAATGAAGCAAATATACGATCGTAAACGAAGGGGTTCTGTTGACGAGATTCATAGAAGCAAATGGCGGTTTGTTCCGGCAATTGCGGTCATGGCGGTAATATTTATGTTCTCCTCGCGTACGGGGGATGATCTCGATTCGGTGCTGCCGTGGTTTCAGGAGCTGTTTCCTGCAATGACGAGCTTTGATTGGGGGCACTTTGCTGCTTATTTTATACTAGCGCTTGCTGTTGATTACGGCTTCGGTGCTAGAGGAGATAGCTGGAAGAGCAAGCTGCTCATTGTTGTTATCTGTGGTTTATACGGGGTTTCCGATGAGTATCATCAATCGTTTGTCGGTGGTCGTTCCCCTGATATTTACGATATTCGCAACGATTGCATCGGTGCTGCAATCGCTGTTCTGATCATCGCGATACCGGTAATCCGCAAGCGCTGGAGAAGAATAGCGCCATAAGCCCGAGGATGTAAAAATTGCATAATTGTATGAAGAAGGACTTTATCTGGAATGGGTCGAATACCTTATCGTCAAGCGAACCACTGCTAGTTTCGTTCTGCTATTTAATGAAGATGATTTTTTACGAGCTAGTTTTGCTGCGCAAAACTAAGAGAACGCTTAGGAAGTTTTGCTGCGCAAAACTAAGAGGACTCTTACGAAGCTAGTACCCTGACCACTTCTGAATAAAGGTTTGGCACCGACAAGCAGGCCCGTGTTGACCCATTGTATATGAATAATCACATACATTTGGCCTTCAAGAAGCTAAATTCGCGATTGTATACGATAAATCACATACAATCCGCCTTCAAGAAGCAAAATTTGCGATTGTATACGATAAATCACATACAATTCGCAATATAGCAACGTGGAACCCGTTCTGTTCGGAAAATCACATAGAATGAATACGGGCGAGCTTGTTCATGATCGCTCATGATTGAAGGTCTAACTCTGCACTTCTCGCTTGTTTACTTAAACCATTAATTTGATGCGGTCAAGGCACTAGCTTTACTGAGCAAAACTAAGAAAATCCTTACGAAGCTAGTTTTGCTGCGCAAAACTAAGAGAATTCTTACGAAGCCAGTTTTGCTGCGCAAAACTAAGAGAATTCTTACGAAGCCAGTTTTGCTGCGCAAAACTTTAAGGAGTGACCATTTTGCAGAAACGTTGTTCTTGCGGTGATGTGATGCCGATAAAACTTCGTACAGTCATTTATTCACACAAAGTAGAGATTGACAATGTTCCTATTTATTCTTGTTCCGCTTGCAACAGAAGCGAGGTGTTTCCAGATGTTAAGCCTGATTTGACAGGTTTGATCGGCAAGCTGGGAGCAAAACCAGTGAAACAAACCTATTTCTTCAACGAGTGGAATGAATGGGCCAACTTGCTTGTAGAAGCTTATCGTGAACGCAACCGATGTGATCCTGTCGTCGTAAGGCGGTTGACGGAGGACCGTATCAATATGTTGCTTGATCTTCATATCGTTGCCGAGTCTTTGCAGGATGAGGAATGGATTGCAGATATACATAAGCGATTAAGTCAATTGAGCCGGACATTGCTTCTAAATTAGCGAAACAAGAGATAAGGGAAGGGAGCGGTTATTGTTGGAGATGCCATCTTTAACGACTGTGGACCAATGGATGACTGCCCTTGAGGCCACTGCAAACCGCCCGCTGCTTATTTTCAAGCATAGTACTCGTTGTCCCGTAAGCGCAGGCGCCTATGATGAATTAACGGGCTGGCTTGAGGATGCGTCCCGACTTCGGATAGATTACGCATTTGTATATGTTGTTGAGGACCGCTCAGTATCCGATGCGATTGCCGGAACGCTGGGACTGAAGCATGAGTCGCCGCAAGCGATCCTGATTGTTAACGGCAAGGTGATGTGGGATGCTTCGCACTGGAGCATCACTTATTCTACTCTGGATGAGCACCTCGGGAATTATTGTGAAAAGTTACAATAGGTCGGATGAAATGCAGCGTTTATCCCATGCATCAGAGTGATGCTACAATGGGCTGATGAACCGTATAAAGCAGGATGATTGTGAAGGCGAGAAGCGTATATCTTGCCTTCTTTTTGTATTTGAAGAGCGCTTCAGCGCCTGCATTGCTCATCGTGCTCCTTCGTTCTTGAACGACAATCGCTGCATTTCCATACGCAATGAAAATTTGAATGAAAGCACGAAACAACTAGGCTTTTGCCGTCTTTTGCTTTACGTTGTCAACTCCTTTATGCTATCATTACGGTACATGTAATACGGGTGCGAGATATAAAAATTTGAGCTAATGGAGAGAAGGCCGTGACGGTAACCATTTATGATGTAGCAAGGGAAGCTGGCGTATCGATGGCCACAGTATCCCGGGTCGTGAACAACAATCCGAATGTTAAACCACAGACACGCAAGAAAGTGTTCGAAGCAATCGAACGGCTTGGTTATCGTCCTAATGCTGTAGCACGCGGACTGGCAAGCAAGAAGACGACTACAGTCGGAGTTGTGATTCCCGACATCTCCAATGCTATTTTTGCCGAGGTTGCCCGCGGAATTGAAGACATTGCCAATATGTACCACTACAACATTATTCTTTGTAACGCGGATAAGAAGAAGGACAAGGAGATTCGTGTTATTAACACGCTTCTGGAGAAGCAGGTGGACGGCTTGCTGTTCATGGGCGGAGCAGTTACGGACGAGCATCTGCAGGCATTTCGGACTTCCAATGTTCCCATCGTTCTGTGTGCGACCACGGATGAGAATGGAACGATACCTTCGGTTGACATCGACCATGAGGCTGCCGCATTCGATGCTGTGCAAACGTTGATTAAGCAAGGACATACATCTATCGCAATGATCGGCGGAACGCTGCAGGACCCGGCTAACGGCTATTCCCGTTTCCAGGGCTACAAGCGAGCGCTCGAAACTTCCGGATTGACTTACGATGAGAATCTCGTGCGTATCGGCAATTACCGTTATGAGTCCGGTGCAGAAGCGATGAAGCATTTCCTTGATCTTCCTGTACGCCCCACTGCTGTATTCTCAGCGACGGACGAGATGGCCATTGGCGCGATTCATTGCATTCAAGATAATGGTCTCAGAGTTCCCGATGACTTCTCAGTCATAAGTGTGGATAACAGCCGAATGGCTTCGATGGTTCGTCCACAGCTGAGCGCGGTCGCTCAGCCGATGTACGATATTGGCGCGGTCTCGATGCGTCTGCTTACCAAGCTGATGAAGAAAGAGACGGTTGAGCAAGCGAAGGTCGTGCTGCCGCACGAAGTCGTTATGCGTCAATCAGTTGGCAGCAAGTAATGACAAAAATATATTCAAGAGTCGGTATTATAGGCGCAATGGCGGAGGAAATCGAGCTGCTTCATGAGTATGTCGAGAAGAGCAACGTCTTCGTCAAGGCGGGGATCACTTATGTGGAAGGTACGCTGCACGGTCGTGAAGTCGTATTCTGCAGGTCGGGTGTCGGGAAAGTGAATGCGGCCGTGTGCACGCAGGTTCTGATTGATGCTGGAGTAGATTGCGTCTTGTTCACCGGTGTTGCCGGTGCGCTTGATCCAAAGCTTAATATCGGGGACATCGTAATCTCGACCTCATGTCTTCAGCATGATATGGATTGTTCACCGCTTGGATACGCGAGAGGACAGATTCCTTTTCAGGAAACATCCGAATTTCTTGCAGACCCTAAGCTAGTGGAGCTGGCATTCAAAGCATGCAACTTGCTGTTCCCTGACCGCCATATGAAGGGGAAGATTCTATCCGGGGATCAGTTCGTAGCTTCTCGCGATGTCGTGCGTCAGCTTCACGAAGAGTTGAATGGCACTTGTACGGAGATGGAAGGTGCGGCTCTTGCACAAGTATGCGCAATGAATGATATTCCATATGTTGTCATTCGCTCTATGTCTGATAAGGCTGACGGCTCAGCACATGTTAATTTTGCCGAGTTCACTGCGGTGGCTTCTGTTAACTCACATCGCATAATCGATGAAATGATCCAGCATATGTAAATGAAAGTCCAGCTACAATAAGGCTGCCGCGCATCCGTCCATGTGACGAAGGATATGCGGCAGCCTATTGATGTTTGCTTAACGTTATAATTCTTGTATCGAGAGCGCCGTTGTTTGCCGATTGCGTTCTTCGATTATAGCTCGCCTTGGCATGGGCAGCCAGACTGATGGATCGTCCAGCCAATTCGCAGGAAGCGGCTCCGAACTATGAGATCTCCAGCGTTCCAGCCATGCTGCGGGAAGCGGCTCATTCGCCCCGCTATGTCCGAGCTTGGCGGCAAGGGGATGATCCGTCATCTCCAGCCATACAAGCGCCCAAGCGCGTGGCACGACACGCCAGATGTCATAGCCGCCGCCACCGACCGCTACCCAGCGTCCATCGGTATAGGTATGGGCGAGACGATGTATGATGGCGGGCATGGCTTGGTAG
Source organism: Paenibacillus plantiphilus (assembly GCF_927798095.1). GTDB lineage: Bacteria > Bacillota > Bacilli > Paenibacillales > Paenibacillaceae > Paenibacillus_Z > Paenibacillus_Z plantiphilus. The sequence continues at coordinate 108,168 of NZ_CAKMMF010000013.1, forward strand.
ATTCGCATGCTGCACTGGATGTTCGATAAGGGATCATAGGCATGAGCATCACAGCCATGCTGACTCACGATGACATCGGGCTTGAAGGCGGCAGCTACTTTCTCGATAGAGGTCGTGAAGCTCTCCAGCCAGGAATCATCCTCGGTATATGGCTCAAGCGGGACATTGAAGCTCGCGCCGAAGCCAAGCTCATTCCCTCGCTCATGAACGAATCCAGTTCCCGGAAACAGATACTTGCCCGTTTCATGGATGGAATATGTGCAAACATCGGGGTCGTTATAGAATGCCCATTGAACACCATCGCCATGATGGACATCTGTATCGATATACAGGACGCGCGCACCATACTGCTTCCGAATGTGAGCGATGGCAATGGCCGCATCGTTGTAAATACAGAAGCCTGAGGCATGATCCGGGAAAGCATGATGAAGACCGCCGGCCATATGATAAGCATGCCGGGCTTGTCCAGACATCACCATATCGGCTGCGAGCGATGAGCCGCCGACTATAGCAGAAGCCGCTTCATGCATGCCGGCAAAATAGGGGGTATCCTCCGTAGATAGCCCATAGCGCTGGGCTTGTCTGATCCATAGGGGGTCAGGCGTTTCTTCGCTTAACTGGCGCACAGCTTCGATGTAATCATGTCTATGGATAAGCGCTAGCATATGCTCATTTGCCAGGCTGGGTGCTATAGGCTGCGTCTCATGCAATGCCCCTAGAGCCTCCAGCAAATCAATCGCTAACGATAACCGTTTGGGATTGAAGGGATGCTCATCACTGAACTTGTAACGGGCAGAGCCCGGATGAAGTATAAATACGGCATTAGCCGACATCGCTCGTCATCGTCCTTCCTCGTCTGAATCAATACATAAATCGTTGTCTGAAGCGTACTCTGTCGAATTGTTCTACAGAAGAGAGCGGAACCTCTTTGCCAATACGAACCATCAGACAATTGGCGGGATGCGCGCATATTTCTTCATCGTCGGTTGCGAACCAGACCATCCCGACCGTCTTCATTAAATTTTCCATCATGGTGCGATATTCCCACACATTAAGCCCGGTCCCTTCCAAATCCCAATGCCAATAATATTCCGTCGTATAAACAATTGCGTTCTCCAATTGCTCAGCTGCAAAAGCGGTCTGAATCATTCGTTTGCTTAGCCCGAGCGACCGATATTCATCGGCAACCTCAACGGCCCCAAGCTCGATGAGATCCTCCATACCGCCTTCTGACCAGCGCTCAAGCTCATCGGGATAATGAAAGGTTACATAGCCAACGATTATCTCTCCATCCCTGGCAGCAATGATGCGTCCTTCTTCCAGCTCTGAGATTTCGATTAGCGCCTTATGTTGTTCTGCCGGACGGCGGAAAGCGTCCAAATCATGGTGAAGCGTTAATCGCGATACGACCTCCGCAGGAATCGGCCCTTCGATGATGAGTTCCCGATCCTTGTAGGGCAGACGCTCCGCATGCATCCTTTTGCGATGTTCCACGGCCCTTGTCTCCTTTCGGGGTGCTTAACCTACTTATAACAAAATATGAGCGAGAAGGGAAGTCAATGGTTGAATGGCAGCGTCCGATGATGTAATATGAAAGCGTATTCTGATATGTTATAGAAATAGCTTTACAATGGGTAGGAGGATGATGATTAATGGCTGATCTGCATCAAGAACGGATCTCGGTTTCGACATCCGGCTCCAATATGACCAATTATGAGGAAACCGCGAGCAACTTTAATTTTGAACAATTGGAACAGCGTTTCTCTTGGCATGAAACCGGTAAAGTCAACATGGGCTACGAGGCAATTGACCGTCATGTGGAACAGGGACGGGGCGGTAAAATTGCACTCTACTATAGTGATAAGAATCGCGATGAATCCTACACCTTTCAGCAAATGTCGGAGCAGTCGAATCGATTTGCCAATGTGCTTCGCAAGCTCGGGATAGCCAAGGGCGAGCGGGTATTTATTTTCATGCCGCGAACGCCAGAGCTTTACTTCAGCCTGCTTGGCACGTTAAAGGTAGGTGCTGTCGTTGGCCCGCTCTTCGAAGCGTTCATGGAAACTGCGGTAAGGGATCGGCTGCAGGATAGCGAAGCAGTAGCGATCGTTACAACGCCTTCGCTGCTCTCGCGCATACCTAAGGATGAATTGCCGCTGCTCAAGCATATTATCGTGTTCGGCGACGAGGTAGAAACGAATGAGCAGATCGTAGATTACAAGGCCGAGATGGCCGCTGCCTCCGCAGAAGCGAATATCGAATGGTTAGGCCGTGAAGACGGATTAATTATCCATTATACTTCAGGATCGACGGGCAAGCCTAAAGGGATCTATCATGTTCAGAATGCGATGATCCAGCATTACTATACCGGAGCTGTCGTTCTTGATCTTCAGCCGGATGATGTTTATTGGTGTACCGCTGATCCTGGCTGGGTGACCGGCACATCGTATGGCATCTTCGCTCCGTGGCTGAATGGCGCGACGAACGTCATTCGCGGGGGACGGTTCAGTCCGCAGGACTGGTATGCGACAATTGAGAAATATCGCGTTACGGTGTGGTACAGTGCACCAACGGCATTCCGCATGCTTATGGGTGCGAGCGATGAGATTGTGAATGGCTTTGATCTTACAAGCCTGAGACATGTTCTGAGCGTAGGCGAGCCGCTTAATCCGGAAGTGGTCAGATGGGGGCTCAAAGCCTATAAGCAGCGTATTCATGATACGTGGTGGATGACGGAGACGGGCGCTCAACTCATTTGCAACTATCCTTGCATGGAGATTAAGCCCGGTTCAATGGGACGTCCGCTGCCAGGCATACAAGCAGCTATTATTGATGATAACGGGAATATACTGCCGCCTTACCGAATGGGCAATCTGGCGATTAAGACACCTTGGCCATCGATGATGCGCAAAGTATGGAATAACCCCTCCAAGTTTGATGAATATTTGCGTATTCCAGGCTGGTACATTTCCGGCGATTCTGCCTACACGGATGAGGATGGATATTTCTGGTTCCAAGGAAGAATCGATGATGTGATCAATACAGCAGGCGAGCGGGTAGGGCCGTTCGAGGTCGAGAGCAAGCTTGTTGAGCACCCGGCTATCGCTGAGGCCGGCGTAATCGGCAAGCCGGACCCTGTGCGCGGTGAAATTATTAAAGCCTTTATAGCACTGAGAGAGGGCTTCACACCTTCCGAAGAGCTCAAGGCGGATATTGCCAAATTCGTCAAAGAAGGTTTGTCCGCACATGCGGCGCCTAGAGAAATTGAATTCAGAGACAAGCTTCCCAAGACGCGCAGCGGTAAGATCATGCGCCGCGTCCTGAAGGCATGGGAATTGAATTTGCCGACAGGCGATCTCTCAACAATAGAGGATTAATATCACGAGATTGGCAGGAGCCGTCTATTCGTTCACAGCACTCAGGCTGCGAACGAATGGACGGCTCTTGCGATTACGGGAATAACAAAAGGGAATTGGGCTGCCCAAAAGCATATATGGAAATCCCATCTCCCGCTTAGTACATAATAGGAGGTTGCAAAAGAACCTTCAGCTCCACTTATGTAGTGGTGTTGAAGGTTCTTCTGTGCGTTTTATGGGGTTGCTCACTAGGGCTTAACCTTTTGGGGACAGTCAGCCCCTTGTTATTAATTAACCTGAACGGTTACCGAGGAGGGGGATTCCCCAGCCTCATTGATAGCAGTTACACGGAATGATCCTGATGTCTGCGGTGATTCATATTCTGATTTGGAGGACGTTCCAATGAGGGCAAACTCGCTATTCTCATTGGAACGATAGTAGATATTGTAGGCAGTCACCTGTTCAGATGCTGCATTAGCGGCCCATGACAGCTTGATTCCGGATCCGCTAGGTTCAGTCTTGAGGTCCCATGGAGCGGAAGCGATCGTGATGGCAACCTCATTCGGGTCAGGTATTACTTCTGAACCGTTGCTGCCCTGTTGGTTTGGTCTTGTTACATTTGACTCAGGCGGCGGTGTGCCGCCGGTACCCGATGAGCCTGCAGCACCGTTGCTGCCAACAGTTACAACCGCACTCGGAGCAGATTCATGACCGCCAACGTCTACAGCCTTGATATAATAGCTGTATTCGCCAGGCGCGCCGAGATGGACTGTAAACTTCGTGTCCTCGCCTGCTAGAACAGGAGAACCGATGACAGCGTATTTAGATTGATTAATCGATCTGTATAAGCGATAGCCAACAACATCCTTCTGCTTCGATGGGGAGAAGGTTATGCGATACGATTTATTAGCTGAGATCGTCTCGATCCGAACGTTTGAAGGAGCGGATGGATCGGCCCCATCATCGGTACGCGGATCAGTCTTGGACGGTGCGTCTTTGCCTGCATCGGCAGGCAGATAGGCGCTCATGGAACGTCTGCTGGAGCCGGGCAGCTTGGATTGGGCTTTGGCGATCTCCTCCATTAATTCATCCAGCGGCTTCTCGCGCTTAATAACGACTTGTTCCTTCAGCATATCTGACGGGGTCGTATCATGCGGCAAATAGTTGATCCCGTTATATGTGATATAAGCGACTTTGACGAGCGAATCATCCCTTTTCTTCGGCAGGAACTTCTTGTTGAACCAGTCTGTAACACTCATGCCCATCTGTCTTGTCAGGCTGCTTGGCAGATTGCCGCTGACACTGGAGACAGTCGCTTTGACAATGCCTGACGGCATTTCGAACTTCTTGGTTGGGAACAATTCTGGCCGTTCCGCAGATACTTCATTCATTATCATTGTCCAGATCGATCGCGCTCTCGTCCGTCCATCCTTGGAGAGGGTGTGAGCCTGCTTCTCGTATCCGGACCATACACCAAGGGTAATATCAGGCGAATAGCCCATAAACCAGACATCCCCGTAGCTTTGAGTGGAGCCCGTCTTGCCCACAATCGGAATTTCGCCGTATTTCTTGAATTGCGAAGTGATTGCATGAGCAGTACCGCTTCCATCAGATATAACCGTACGAAGCATATCTGTCATTAGAAAAGCAGTTTGCTCCGAGAAGACGCGAAGCGGCTTACTCTTATGCTCGTATACAATATTGCCTTCGCCATCCGTTATTTTGCTGATCATATAAGCATCATGGAGGATGCCATTATTAGCTATGGAGCCATAAGCATTCGTCAGCTCTTCGACGGTAACCCCGAGGCTTAGGCCGCCGATTACACCAGTCTGAGCCCCGTCATCCTCAGGCTGCAAAGTTGTAATCCCGAGCTTCCGGGTGAACTTCCATGCCTCTGGAATGGTCACCTTCTGGTTGAACACTTTAAGAGCGGGAAGATTCAGCGAGCGGTTCAACGCTTCTCTTGCTGTAACGAGACCGTAGAACTTCTTATTGGAGTTCATCGGAATATGGAAACCCTTCTGACCATCCTTGAACACCATCGGCGCATCGTCAATGATGCTGCCTGGTTGAATAAGTCCGCTCTCTATAGCGGGCAAATAGGCGGCAATTGTCTTCATTGTAGAGCCTGGCTGGCGTGTCATCTGTGTTGCGTGATTCATCTGTTCTTCATAGAAATCACGCCCCTCCATCATACTGAGGATAGCGCCGGTCTTATGATCTAACATGATGGCGGCAATCTGTTCGATACCTTTTTCTTCACTTGTCGGAGTAAAGTTGTTCTCATCGGATGCGATCTTCTTCATCATGTTGTAAATGCGCTTATCAATCGTTGTATAAATATGATAGCCGCCGCGCAGCAGGTGCTCACGCGCTTCCTCAACGAGAGGCGCATTTTCCTTTTTCCTCACATCAGCGAGCTTCAGTGACGGATCCTTCTGCATCAATAAAATCTCTGCAGCCTGACGTTCCGCCTCCAGCATCAGATAAGGAAAAGTGGAATAGGCCTTCTCCGATGGCTTGGCAAGGGAGCTGCTGATGTCGAACGCTGCAGCTTCATCATATTGCCCTTTGCTGATGCGTCCGGTTTCAAGCATACGTGTAAGAACAAGCTTCTGCCGGTCTATGGCCAGCTTGAATCCTTTTTCATTAAATTTCCCTTTGCTTGTAAACGCCGTATAAGCGGAGGGACGCTGCGGCAAGCCGGCCAGATAGGCAGCTTGTGCAATATTAAGCTTGTTCAGATCGGTAATATTGAAGATTCCTTTTGCCGCTGCTTTAATCCCGAACAGATTGTAGCCGTTAGCACCGGTTCCGAAAGGAACCTTGTTTAAATAAGCGGTCAATATTTCCTTCTTCGTCAGAAACCGCTCTAGCCGGAGGGAAAGAAAAATTTCTCTCACTTTCCTGCTGTCGGTCTTGTCCAAGCTGAGGAACACCCGCCGGGCAAGCTGCTGTGTCAGCGTGCTTCCTCCTGTTTGCGTATCCTCGTTGAACAGCTTCTGTTTGGCTGCGCGCCCCAGGCCGTTCATATCTACGCCAAGGTGGTTCTCGAAATTATTGTCTTCAATTGCTAGGACGGCATTGATGACATGCAGGGGCAAGTCGTCATACTTGATCAGTCGCCGATCCTCTTCTGTGCGAAGCTGACCTACAGGTGTATATCCATCGTTGAAATATACAAAGCCAGTGATGGCGTTTTCATTGATCTTCGACACAATTTCCGCTCTTGTGCGGATTGGCTCGTCGGTAACGTTCGAGGCGACGTAGCCCGTCACGATGCCGCCTATTAATAGGCCGAACATGATAGCGAAGATAATTATCCATTTTACAGTTATGTACGATACGAGTCCGAATGTCCGCCATCGGCTATATCCATTCTTGTTCAGATCGTGGTCTTGATCCATAAAGTCATACTCTCCTCCTCTGATTAACAGAAATATTATAGCATAAATCGACATTGAATAGGAGGAGTCGGCTGTATTTTTGTCCAAACTTTAGGCGAAATGGCGGGATGTGCTGTGTCCCTGGACATGGCTGTGGATTGACTTCTCATGACGGGCTATGGTATAACGAAGCAAGATAAATGCATAGTAAAACAGTGTTGACAGGCATGCAGTAGATCTGCGGATGAACGTTTACAGAGAGCCGGTGGGTGGTGCGAACCGGTACGAGCCGAAGATTGAATTACCGCCTCGAGCTGAATGGATGAACAGCCATAGCCTTGCACTGGTCAGTAGTCTATTCCGGAGACAATCCGTTATGATAATGAAGTGAGAGCAGCTTCAGAGCGCCAATACAGGCGGTTCTGCCATGCAGCTCTAATTAGGGTGGTACCGCGAGCAAATCCTTCTCGTCCCTTGTGGCGAAAGGATTTTTTTCTATTTCCGGACAGGAGTGAATGTGAATGGTTAAATGGGAAGAGCTTACATCCGAGCAGCAGCAAGAGGTAGAGCGCCAGATGAATGTCATTCGTCGCGGCGTTGTGGAAATTGTGCCGGAGGATGAATTGAAAGCGAAGATTGTGAACGCAGTAGCGACAGGCAAGGCGCTTAAGATCAAGCTGGGACTTGATCCGTCGGCCCCGGATATTCATATCGGACATACGGTTGTACTCCACAAGCTGCGTCAATTTCAGGAGATGGGCCATGAGGTGCAGCTGCTTATTGGTGATTTCACTGGCAGAATCGGCGATCCGACGGGCAAGTCCGAAACCCGCAAGCAGCTGACAGAGGAGGATGTGAAGCGCAATGCCGAGACGTACCAGAAGCAAATTTATAAATTGCTGGACCCGGCTCGCACGAAGCTCTACTACAATTCCGAGTGGCTGGCGCCGCTTAATTTCTCGGATGTCGTTACATTGTCTGCAAAAGTGACCGTTGCGCGCATGCTGGAACGGGATGATTTCACGAAACGGTATCAATCCGGCCAGCCGATCAGCATTCATGAGTTTTTCTACCCGTTGATGCAGGGCTATGACTCCGTTGCTTTGGAGAGCGATGTTGAGCTTGGCGGAACGGATCAGAAGTTTAATCTTCTGATGGGACGCACGCTTCAGAAGGAATACGGCAAGCCGACACAGGCCGCGATCATGACACCGCTGCTGGAAGGGCTCGATGGCGTCCAGAAGATGAGCAAAAGCCTTGGCAACTACATCGGCATCGATGAGGAGCCGAATCAAATTTACGGCAAAGCGATGTCGATTCCCGATGAACTGATGTTGAAATATTACGAGCTTGCCACAGATATTAGCAATGACGAGCTTCAAGCGCTCCGGCAGGGGGTAGAAGACGGAACGAAGCATCCTCGGGATATAAAAATGCAGCTGGCGGCAACGCTGGTGCGCATGTTCCACGGTGAAGAGGCGGCAGTCGCCGCAGAGCAGCATTTCATAACCGTATTCCAGCAGCGCGCGCTGCCTGACGATATTGAAACCGTTGCGCTGGCGGCCTCTGAGCTGGAGGATGGCCGTATTCGCATCGTGAAGCTTCTGACGACATTAGGCTTGCAGGCCTCCGGCAGCGAAGCGAAGCGTAGCGTTCAGCAAGGAGCCGTGAAGATTAATGAAGAGAAGATCGACGACCCGAATGCGGAAATTACACCTGCCGATGGAGACGTCATTCAGGTTGGCAAACGCAAATTCGTCAAGCTGAGCCTGCAATAGCATCGTCAGCACTGTTTTATTGCACCCTTAGCAGCCTCTAATGGCCCTTCTTCCGAGCGGCATTAGAGGCTTTTTATATTGCTGTACTCCCATGTGGGAGGCTCGTCAACTGCTCAGTTATCATTCGCGCTCCATCTTAGACTGCCGCTGTTTTAAATCAACAAAGAACCTCAACTGTAAATCCAACAGGCGCTTGGATATAGAACGTCCAGCCGTGCGACTGTTGTGGAGGTTCCACATCAAAACCATCGTCCTTCATTCGTTGATTGATCTCGTTTACCCAATCCTTGCTTTCTTGAATAAATCCAATATGAAAAATTCAGGTGATTCAATTGCATAGACAGCTCCTCCTCTATGGTTCCACCATTTGTAATGATATTGGATCATAATCGTCAGCGGGACAAAATAAAAAACAGCCCAAGGTTGCCCTTGGACTGTGTGTGAATCTATTAACGGCTGTAGAACTCAACGATTTGTTTCTCGTCGATTTCTTGTGGAAGCTCTGCGCGATCTGGCAGGCGAAGGAATTTGCCTTCTACTGCTGCATCGTTGTATTCCAGGTAGCCTGGAAGATAGTTGCGTCCTTCCAGAGCTTCTTTGATGGATTTCATAGCGCGGCTGCGCTCACGAAGACCGATTACGTCGCCGATTGAAACCGTGTAGGAAGCAATATCGACTTTCTTGCCGTTAACGGTAACATGTCCGTGCGATACAAGCTGGCGAGCGCCTGCACGGGAGTTAGCGAAACCAAGACGGTATACCAGGTTGTCAAGACGGCTCTCAAGAAGGGCCATGAAGTTTTCACCGGCAATACCTTTTTGTTTGGAAGCTTTGTCGAACAGGTTGCGGAATTGCTTCTCATTCATGCCGTACATATGACGCAGCTTTTGCTTTTCTTGCAATTGAATGCCGTAGCCGCTCATTTTCTTGCGTTGACTTGGACCATGTTGTCCGGGTGGAAATGCGCGTTTCAATTCTTTGCCAGTACCGCTCAAAGAAATTCCAAGGCGGCGGCTTAATTTAAACTTAGGACCTGTATATCTTGACATGTGTCGTAAAACTCCTTCTTCAAATGGGATGTTTGAAAATGGGTGTTTCGCCGAGTGCTGTCTGCGCTTGAAGTTCAAGACTTGACAGGAATGTTCAGCCGCAGTCCTGTCAGCGACAGCCTCCATGAGGGTGACACAAAACCGTTCCCATATATTCAACTATAAATATTATATAAATTCTGTTACACTTGTCAAGCGGATTTGATAGCATCTGAAATATTGTTGCATATTGAATCTAAAGACCTAATTTGTTAAGCCTTAAGTAGTGCATATTTTTTGGATATACAGTATGATAATTATATAATTCCTATCGTACTATTCAAAGAGGTGATGCTGTGTGAAAAAACAAATGCTCCATCATAATGATTTCATGACTGATAACAATTGTTCAGGTAACCAGCATGAACCGATTTGGCTAGCGAATACGGCGGATATTAATGAAACGGAATATCATTTTTTGAAGAATGTTCTCGAAAGTTCCTTTCGCCAGTGGCTCAAGGAAGTGGAGGAGCTGGAGATTTTTGACCATGCTCTTGTCCTCTGTGATGCGCAAGGGGGAATACTCCGTTCTGCAGGCAGGAGCACATTAAGTCAAGAGGACAATGCGAAGGTGCAAAGTCTGGCTGCTCTGGCTTGCCGGACGAATGAACAGCAGCAGGATGGCAGGACAGCCGTTCTGCCTATAACAAAGCGCTCCGAGAAGAAAGCGTTTGCGGCTATTGCTGTCGTTGAATCCCTGCGTCAATCGGGTGGAAACTTGTCAATGAAGGCTGCGGTCTTATTGTTCCGCAGTATCGTATATAGAAATTTCGAGCAGATGCTCATCCAGGATTTGTTCAATCAGCAGAAGCTTATCGAGAAGGAAGCCAAGCGGAGAGAAACGATGTTCCAAGTGGCAAAGCGTCTGCATGATCAGAATGATGTCAATGAAGTTTTGAATGTGCTGCTGCTGGATGTTGAGCGGCTGTATCCATACGCGAATTTCGATCTTTATTTGTCCCAAGACCATGTTAATGGCGATGACCGTGTGAAGTCGCTTCTCTTCCGGCAAGCGGACAATGATATTAATGCCAAAGCTTTTCTTGAGGGCAGTCCCATTATCGATAATGATGACAGCGGCATGGTGAAGCTGGCTATACCGATGAGCGGCAAGCAAGCGGTGTATGGCGTCTTCAGCATCGCAATGCGTACCGAGCTTTGGGATGAATCCGATTTAAGAGTATTTATTATGCTGGCCGATACAGCGGGATCGGCATTCGAGAATGCCAAGCTGTTCGAGCAGTCCAATGCATTGATCGGAGAGCTGCAAATCATTAATGAGATTACGAAGCGGCTGAATCAGTCTCTGCGCTTGAATGAAATTTTTCAGTTTGCGATGAATGAGCTGCTAACTATATTTAAAGCAGATTATTGTACGGTGCTCCAGTTGAACAAGGAGACGGAAGGCTTCCATGTTATGTCGAGCAATTTGCCTAAAGAGGTTGAGGAGGGCTTCTCCACCGATTACGGATTTTGCGGCATTGTCTATGAAACGAAGGAGCCGCTGATCATATCCGATTATGCGAGCACGCGTGTCGTCCATTCGCAGCTTATGGATGATACCTCCTCGCGTTCGTTGATCGCGGCCCCCATTATGGCAAGTACGGAAGTTGTCGGAGTCATTATGGTTATGCACCAGAGTCCGAATTATTTCTCTTATGACAACTATAAGCTGCTGCAGATGCTGTCTACGCATATTGGTCTTGCGATATCCAATGCATCCCTTCATGCGGAGGTTCGCCGAATGGTTATTACAGACAACCTCACTGGACTTCATGCCCGCCACTATTTGAACAAGCAAATACAATCAAAACAGCGGAAGGACCCATGTGGTTCATTGGTATTGGTTGATCTGGATCATTTCAAGCGAGTCAATGACACGTACGGACATCTGATCGGCGATCGCATTCTGATTGCTGTAAGCGATGTGATCCGCAGTTGTATCCGAGACTCTGATATTGCTGCCCGCTGGGGCGGGGAAGAGCTGGCTGTCTATTTGCCTCAGATTCGTTCGGAGCAGGCATACCGGATAGCTGAGCGGATAAGGAGCAGGGTTGAGCAGGATACAGACCCTTCCGTAACCGTCTCCTGCGGTATTTCGGAGTGGACCTATGAGGACGAGAAAATAAGTGTTGAATCGCTTTTCTACCGTGCGGATATGGCGCTGTATGAGGCGAAGAATAACGGAAGAAACCGAATTTCCGTCGGCGTGTAACGAATCGCTGACAAGAGGAACACGACTGCCAGCAGTCGTGTTTTTTCGTGCGTCCGCAAATGTATCGCATAAAGAAGCAGGTTGCGACAGAGGATACAGAAGAACGGCTTTGTCACTTGAGATATACGGGAGGAGAATGAATATATGAGACAATGGATTCTAATCGCGCTTCTTCTAATGGCTGGCTGTGCTGCTCCATCTGATAATAAATCGCCAGAGGAGCTTCTATCACTATCGGTTGCGGGTTTGTCCGGGATCGACCATTATATATTCTCAGGTGCAACGGGAATAGCGATAGCAGATGGCAATATGCCGCAGCCGCTAACCTTTAAAGGTGTTGTAGAGGATCATAATCGCATCAGGATGAGCGCTGGCCTGAATGGCAGTACAGGAGAAGGAATGCCCTTCCATCATCCGCTGAAGCTGCTGGAGCATATTCAAGCTCATGCGGATACGATCACACTGATGCCGTCCCAATCAGGAAATCGGACTGCAACGCTGCGTGTAGAGCTGGATGGCGCTTCTGCTCGTCGACAATGGTCAGAGCGGTTGAGAGGTGAATTTGACAAGGTGGCTGGAACAGGCAGAGGCAATGCGAAAGGGAAGACGGCGCCAGCCAGCAAAGCCAGCGCAAGCACAGACTTGGAACGCGAATGGAGAAAGGAGGTGGACCGTTCGCGAAGAAAGCTGGACGAGATGCTGAGGACGTTGAACGTCCAATCGACGTACACCGTAATTGTAGATCGTGTGAAGATGCTGCCGCTTCGCCTTCAGGAGCAAACGCAGCTTCGCTATGAAGCAGGAGGCGAGCCCTATCAGGAATCGCGAAATACTGATATTAGGCTTCAGACGCTGCCAGAGGGCAGGCGGTAAGGCTGCGTGCATGGCGTACTGAAACATGATAGGATGAAGACACGAAGAAAACTTAAATTTAGGAGGTTGCGGAATGCGTGATCGTCGATTGGAAATTTTGGCATCTAATTTGGTTGGTTATTCCATTGATGTACAGCCAGGGGAGAACATACTAATCGATATGATTGGTTCAGAGCGCGAGCTGGCCAAGTGTCTCATTGAGGAAGTCGCCAAGCGAGGAGGCCGTCCCTTTGTCGAGACGAGCGATCGTTCCATTCTGCGCACGATGCTCATGCATGCGACGAAGGAGCAGATTGAGCTGTGGGCCTCATTCGACCTTAGGCGTATGGAGGCAATGCACGGCTATATTGGTATTCGCGCCGGAGAGAATGCCAATGAGCTGGCCGATGTGCCAAGCGACAACATGCGGCTTTATGAATCGCTGTACCGTCACCCCGTACATATTGAGCGTCGTGTGAAGCATACGAAATGGGTTGTGCTGCGCTATCCGAATGCCTCCATGGCGCAGCTCGCCAATAGCAGCACAGAAGCGTTTGAGGATTTTTACTTTGATGTGTGCAATCTCGATTATGCAAAAATGGATCAGGCGATGAACCCGCTGCTGCAATTGATGACCCGGACAGATCGTGTGCGCATCGTTGCGCCAGGTACGGATCTGACTTTCTCGATTAAGAATATCGGGGCGAAGAAGTGCTCCGGCCATCGCAATATTCCAGATGGGGAAGTGTTCTCAGCGCCAATACGCGATTCCGTTCAAGGCACCATTACATATAATACGCCGTCTGTATACTCAGGCATAACGTTCGAGAATATTTCGTTTACGTTCAAGGATGGCAAAATTGTCGATGCAAGGGGCAGCAATACGTCCAAGCTGAATGAAATACTGGATACGGACGAAGGCGCGCGTTACATAGGGGAGTTCAGTCTGGGCTTTAATCCGTACATTCTTCATCCGATGAAGGATACATTATTCGATGAGAAGATAGCAGGAAGCCTGCATTTCACCCCGGGACAAGCTTATGAGGAAACAGATAACGGCAACCGCTCTGCTGTACATTGGGATCTGGTTCTTATACAACGTCCGGAGTATGGCGGTGGCGAGGTTTATTTCGATGATCGCCTGATTCGCAGGGACGGACTTTTCGTTGTGCCGGAATTAGAAGCCTTGAATCCGGAAAATTTGAAATAATAGCCCCTTGAACAGGAATCGAAATCGGGTTATGATGAAGGAAAGCTTTTCTAGCACTTGTATCTAAATACTGGAGGTATACGCCCATGTCCAATAATGCTGCAATCGTAGACATTTCCCAAACAGCCAACAAATTCCGTTCGTCCATCGTTCTTCAAGCGGAGAACAAATATATTGATGTTAAGAGTATTCTCGGTCTCTTTACTACATTGGTAGGCGGACAATCTTACGAATTGCATGTCCATGGTCCAGATGCAGAAGAAGCTAAGGCCGCAATGGCTGAAGTATTCGTGAAACACAGCCTGGATATTAAGATCGTAGCGGAGTAATTCAAGATCTATCGTCGTAAAGCGTCTCATCGAATAATTCGATGGGGCGCTTTGTTGTTTTGACCTTGTACATTCTTCGGTTTTCGTCTAATATAGAGGGTATAGAAGACGGCGAGCAATACGCACAAGGGGGAGTACGATGTCTTCATCCGATGTTCTCATCCATTTGCATCAAAAAGCACTCAATCTCCTTCAGGACGATGCACTCAAAATCGAGAAGCTGATCGAAGTGCAAATGGAAAATTTGACGACGAGAAAATGTCCGCTCTACGAAGAGGTGTTGGACACGCAAATATATGGCTTTTCCAGAGAGGTCGATTTTGCGATTCGAGCTGGCCTGGTGTCTGAGGCGGTCGGCAAAGAAATAATTAGCAAGCTGGAACGAAATCTGGCCCAGCTGTATGAAGCGCTGAATAAGTAAAGTGAGCATCCTGCAGACATAACTTGCGGGGATGCTCTTTTTTTTTTGAAAACTAATCCATACATAAAACAGACGTCCCTAAGGAAACGTCTGTTTTATGCCGCAGCTTTATTAGACAAGATAAAATGCGATGCCCAGTATGATATAGACCATGAGAAGCAGGGCGCCTTCATACCAGTTCGTGGTGCCATCTCTGGAGATGGACTTGGCTATGAAGACGGAGACGCCAATGGCGGCCAGCTCAATCGGTGTGAACAGGATGTCCATCGTATTGCCGGAGAACGCGCTGATGAAGATGAGTACAGGCGCTACGAACAGAGCGATCTGCAAGCTGCTTCCAACAGCAATCTCGACAGCTGCGCCGATCTTGTTCTTCATCGCCAGCATGACGGCGGCGCTGTGCTCGGCAGCATTACCTACGATCGCAATAACAAATGCGCCTACAAACAGCTCGGATAATCCGAAATCAGTAGTGAAGGTGTGCAGCGTGCCGACAAGCCATTCGCTGACCAGAGCCGTCATCGCGGTTGCGACAACAAGGAATATAATGGAGGTTCTCTTGGACCAGGCGGGCTCTTCACCGTGGTCTGCGGAGGTCTCTTCCATCTCAGCGAGCACATCCTTGTGTGTGATCATGGAGAAGACAAGCCAGAGAATATAAGCCACGATCAAAATACCGGCGACAGTCAGGCTGAGAAACTCATCCTGCTGCTTGGTAAAATGCTCGGAGGTTACAAAGATTGCAGGAATAAACAACCCGATTACAGCCAGAATCATAAGCGAAGCGTTATGACCAGCCAATTGAATGTTGAATCGCTGTTCCTTGAACTTGAGGCCGCCAAGCAGAACGCTTAGGCCAAGGACAAGAAGCAGATTTCCGATGATGGCGCCTGTTAGGCTTGCCTTCACCATATCGAAGAGGCCTTCTCTTACGAGGAAAATCGCGATGATCAGCTCTGCGGCATTGCCAAAGGTGGCATTAAGAAATCCGCCCAGTCGCTGCCCGGCGTAGTGCGCCACGCTTTCTGTCGCTTTTCCGAGAAAACCGGCGACGAACAGGATGGCGATAGCTGAGAATATGAACTCGATGATTGCGCCAAAGCCGGCATAATGACTGATGCCGCTTAGAGCAAACATAACGATCAGAGTAATAAAGAATAGTTTCTGTTTCACTTGCAATCCACCTCGTCTTTGGCTTTTGATTGGAATCTGATAACACTATATCGGAAAATTCTTACATTGTAAACTTCCTGTTTGCACGGCTTTTGCCTTGCCTGAAAGTAATTCATCCAGTACAATGGAAACATAAGGTGAAGAGGAGTGTGTGGCATGACAGAGGACCTTCAGACAGGAATTATTCGCATTTCAGATGACGTAGTCGCCACCATCGCGGGACTGGCTGCGCTAGAGACTCCAGGGATAGCCGCGATGTCAGGCGGGATTTCGGAAGGTCTGGCGAAGAAGCTTAGCGGCAAGAACGTGCAGAAGGGCGTCTCGGTAGAAGTGGGACAGCTCGAAGCTGCGATTGACTTGCGTATTATTGTAAAGTATGGCATTCCGATTCAGGAAGTATGCCGACAGCTGCAGGAGAATGTTCGTGAAGCAGTTGAGAACATGACAGGACTTCACGTTATTGAGGTCAATGTTAAAGTAGAAGGCGTTACCTTCAAAGAAGAAGAGGTTGAGGAAGTAGCTCGACTGAAGTAAACTTCAAATGCTCTGTCATATCATTCGTGCGTAGATGCGAATAATGACGATCACAATTAATAAGACGGTATGCTCTTGCAAGAGCATACCGTCTTATTGTTATTGTTTGCGGGCGATCTCTTGCTGATTATGATCGCGTGAAATGCTTAGCAGCACGCCCATGCTGATGAGCGAGACAAGCAGCGAAGATCCGCCATGGCTGATGAACGGAAGGGTAACGCCGGTTATTGGCATTGTACCGGTAACGCCGCCAATGTTAATGATCGCCTGTATCGCAAACATCCCGACGATCCCGACACCGATGATCGTACCGTATATATCGGAGCAGCGCAGGGCGATAATAAGGCCTCGCCACAAGAACAATAAATAGAAGAGCAGGAAGAACACGCTGCCGATAAAGCCGAACTCCTCGGCAATAATGGAAAATATAAAATCGCTGTAGGCGTATGGCAAATACTTTAACTTCTGAACGCTATGGCCGAAGCCCGCACCAGTAAAACCGCCATGACCTAAAGCCTGCAAGGATTGGGAGATATGATAGGTAGAATCCAGCTCATCCGATTGTGGGTCCATAAAGGCCGTAAACCGGTCAATCCGGTAATCCCATTTGGCAGGATTATTCATCATGGAGATGCTAGCCCATGCTGCGACTATCGTAGAGATAATAATACCTGCGAGAAACAGCTGTTTTAAGTTTGCGCCTCCAGCGACTATAATAATAAGCGCGCAGGAAGCAAGCACAATACTAGAGCCAAGATCGGGCTGAAGCATAATGAGTCCGCATATAATGCCGACAATAATGAAGACGGGCATCAGCCCCTTCTTGAAATCACGGAACTTCTCGCCCTTCTTGGCAATGAGCGAACCCAAATAAAGAATGAGACCTAGCTTGGCAAATTCCGTTGGTTGAATGCTAATTCCGCCAATTTGCAACCAGCTTCGTGCACCATTTATCTCGACGCCGATGATTGGGACAAGAGCAAGCAAGATCATGACAGGGATGAAATAAATAATGAAACCCTTCTTAAATGCCGGGTAGGGGATATTCATAATGAACAGCATCATGACAATGCCAATAATGGCAAAGATCACTTGACGTTTGGTGAAGTGGAAAGCATCGTAGTTGAACTTCTCAGTTATGACCGCGGTATTGGAGCTTGCGCTGAAAACCATTACAAGTCCAAAGCCGACAAGCAGCAGAGTAAGGACGAGTAATAAAAAATCCGGCCTGCCGCGCAGGCCGTTCGTTGTGTTCTTCATTCCGTTAATGGCTGCGAATTAAACCAGCAGCTTCTTCAATTCTTGCAATCGCTGTGTAGCAGCATTCAGAATCGGCTGCGGTACTGGCGATTCATAATCTAGACCGTGTGGAAAAGTAGCTCGTCCTATGTATACGGATTCCACTTGAAGCACGGCGTGTGAGGATTCCAGCTTGCCTTCCACTGCGCGGACGTTGAAACGCAAGAAGTACTCCTCACGATTGGTGCGGTCTTCCAGTTTCAAATCATAGGTAGCTCTGTAATATTCCCACTGCCAACGAACAAATCCCAGTTTGTCAGCGGATTCGTCCAAATGAGCCAGTTCGCTCGTTAAACCGTTAAGGCCTGTATTTTCAATAATCATATTGATCCTCCTAAGCATATGCTACGTTTTCTGATGTACAGCTTCTCGCTTTGTTATAGAAGAAACACGCTTGTATGGCTGGTTTCTCTTATCATGATAGTATGTTTCCCCTGCCAGCGCAAGCCTTACTCAGCCTGTGCTTCACGTTCAAAAGTGACATTTTTACGAAAAATCGGGGCTCGCTGAGGCGAAAGAACTTTCGGGAACTTCCCGCCATCTGATACAATAGGCACAAGAGCATGATCGAAAGTGAGGCGAGTGCATCTATGGGTAGCAAAGTGGAGACGGAAATGCTGCTGAAATCCATTTATCCGGATATGATTCAGTGGCGCAGATATTTGCATCGACATCCCGAGCTTTCGTTCCAGGAGAAGGAAACATCCCGCTGGATTGCAGAGCGGCTGCAGGAGATAGGCTGCGAGGTTGAAATAGGAATCGGAGGCTACGGTCTTATTGCCAGAATTCGCGGGGATCGGCCTGGGCCAGTTGTCGCCTTGCGAGCCGATATTGACGCGCTTCCTATACAAGATGAGAAGACATGCGATTATACATCATCGGTTCCCGGTGTTATGCATGCTTGCGGGCATGACGCCCATACTGCATCCATGCTTGGGATTGCCCGCTATTATTGCTCGCAAAGAGAGAATCTGTCGGGCGAGCGCAGACTGCTCTTCCAACCAGCTGAAGAAGTGACGCCTGGCGGTGCGCTGGGAATGATCCAATCGGGTGCGCTTGAGGGCGTTGATGTCATATTCGGTGTTCATCTATGGACACCGCTGCCATATGGGATCGTCTCCTCCAAGGGAGGGGCATTCATGGCAGCTCCGGATGAGATTAGCATCGAGATTGCCGGACAGGGAGGGCATGGAGGTTTGCCGCATGATACGGTGGATTCCATCTACATCGGTTCTGCACTCGTACAAGCGATGCAATCCATTGTGAGCAGAAATGTGAATCCGCTTGAACCCGCAGTTGTCTCCATCGGATCGTTCCAGGCGGGGACGATCGGCAATGTCATTGCCGAGCGATGTCAATTGCTCGGTACGGTCCGCACCTTCAACGAAGCGACGCGCGATAGGATCCGGGAACGTCTGGAAACGTTGGTGAGTCAGACAGCAGCGATGCATAGGGCGACAGCCAAGCTGGACTACCGATTAGGTTATCCGCCGGTCGTCAATGACGAGGAGGAGGCTCGGCGATTCTTTCAGGTCGCGGAGGAGCAATTCGGCAAGGCGGCTGTACAGGTCTCCGAACCAATAATGGTCGGTGAGGATTTCTCGTATTATTTGCGGGAGAAGCCGGGCTGCTTCATGTTTGTCGGGGCAGGCAATGAGGCCTGCGGCGCTGTCTATCCCCATCATCATCCCAAGTTTGATGTGGACGAGCGGGCGATGCTTATATCTGCTCAATTAATGATTGCAATGGCGGAGGATTATATATCCGAGCATTCTGCGAACACCGTATAACATCAAATGCCAGCACCGTGTTAGAATGAACGGTGGCGCAAACGGCAACTCTAAACGATGGAATAAGGCACAGGAACATCGCTTGCTGTTCTCTGAGCTATTATGACACCATCCGAGGAGGAAGCTGTGATGAAAACGGTCAAAGACATCATGTCCACAGATTGTATTACCGCTACAACGAAAGATAATATTTATGAGCTTGCCGTATTAATGAAACAGCATGATATCGGATTTATTCCCATTGTGGAAGGGAAGAAATTGATTGGCGTCGTCACCGACAGGGATTTGGTAACGCGCGGCTATGCAGAGAAGCATTCCGGCTCCACCGCTGTTTCCGAGGTGCTGACAAACGATATAAAAACAATTGCTTCTACTACATCGGTTGATGAAGCGGCGAGATTGATGGCCAGCAACCAGATTCGCAGATTGCCTGTTGTAGATAATGGCACGCTGATCGGGGTTGTTGCGATTGGCGACCTTGCTGTGAGGGAAATTTTCGTCAATGAAGCAGGTGATGCTCTGAGCGGCATTTCGGAGCAGGAGCACCGTGAACAGGCATCTATTCACTAAAGTTGAACGAGCGCGATTCGGTGCAGACCGACCGCGCTCGTTTTCTATATATACAACTGTCCAAGGCATACATATTCTATTCGCTTTCAGCATAAAAGAAGGGCATTTATTTCATACTGTTTAGAAGATGGAGATGGTCCATTCGTAACGGACATATAAATGGGAGCTGATGAAGAATGAATCGAGAAGATGGCCCTCTTATGCTGCAAGGCGACCTGACGGTGCTGCTGGATGAGCGTCACCCGAAAGCCGATGCCGCCCGGGAGAAGCTGTCGCAATTTGCGGATCTGATCAAGCGGCCAGGACATATCCATACCTATCGGATGACGCCGCTATCGTTGTGGAACGCTGCCGCCTCTCAATTATCCGCTGCTGACATCATCGCTTGGCTGAAGCAATATAGCCGTTATGAGCTGCCTCTGCGTTCAATAAGCCAAATTCGGATGCTTGCTGAACGATATGGCCAGCTTATGCTTGAACGTTCAACGGACGGAGGATTGCTGCTCCATGGGAATGAAGTCTTGCTGCAAATGCTGTCCCAGCAGTCTTCAATCCGCTCCTATCTGTCAGCAGGACAGAGAGAGGGACAGCGGGCTGCAAGAGCCGATTGTCGCGGCCTGCTCAAGCAGGAGCTGGTCAGACTCGGCTATCCTGTTGTTGACGGAGCAGGCTATCGGCGGGGCGAAGAGCTGACTGTGGGACTGAGATGCAGAATAGGAAGCGGCAGCCAATTTGAACTGCGGGATTACCAGGAGCATGCTGTTAATATGTTCTATCGGGCGGATCGGGATGATGGCGGCAGCGGGGTATTAGTATTGCCATGCGGCGCTGGGAAGACGGTGATCGGAATTGCAGCGATAGCAAGGCTGGGCTGCGAGACGCTGATCCTCACGTCGAATGTGACCTCTGTCAAGCAGTGGAAGCAAGAGCTCATAGACAAGACCACGTTGGCAGACCATGAGATCGGCGAATATGCGGCTTCCTGCAAGCAAGTCTGTCCGGTTACAATTGCGACCTATCAAATATTGACATACAAGCATCAGCGCTCGGATGAATATGCTCACATGAAGCTTTTTCAGGAACGCAATTGGGGGCTCATTATTTACGATGAGGTTCATCTGCTGCCAGCGCCGGTATTTCGGATGACGGCTGATCTTCAGGCGACAAGGCGTCTTGGACTGACAGCGACTTTAATTAGAGAGGATGGGAGGGAGGAGGATGTGTTCTCTCTGATCGGACCGAAAAGGTTCGATATGCCATGGAAGACGCTGGAATCTGCGGGAGCTATCGCTGCGGCGGAATGCTTCGAAATACGCGTGCCCTTTGCGCATGGGGATCGGGCTGCTTACGATAATGCTGAAGCAAGGACAAAGGCTCGTCTGGCCGGCGAGAACAAGGAAAAGCTAGAAACGGTAAAATGGCTGCTGAGCATGCATCCAGGCAGGCAAATACTGATAATAGGCCAATACCTTCAGCAGCTTCATGCTGCTGCTGCTGCGCTGCACGCGCCATTATTGACCGGCGAGCTGCCTCATCAGGAGCGGGAGAAGCTGTATAAGCGGTTCAAGGATGGAGAAATTGAGGTTCTTGTCGTGTCCAAGGTGGCGAATTTTGCTGTTGATCTGCCTGACGCAGCCGTTGCCATCCAGCTCTCCGGCAGCTATGGATCAAGGCAAGAGGAGGCGCAGCGGATTGGTCGGATACTGCGTCCGAAGAGAAGCGATAACAGAGCATGGTTTTATACGCTTGTTACGGAGGGAACGAAGGAAACCGAATTCGCCCGCAAGCGGCAGCTTTTTATGCTGGAGCAGGGGTATCCCTACGACATTTGCTGCTGGCAGCCATCGATTGGTCGAACAGTCAAGGAATCGCCAGCCCAGATAGAGGAGGCGGCACAATGAATCTTCGGGATATGATCGATAAGCTCTCTTATTCACAGGTAGAAAGATTTGCTCAATCCACGATTTGGTCGCATATGGATTTGGAGGAATGGATGAAGGACTCTCCGTTGGCGCTGGATGGCGTACATGCCGCTTGGTCCAAGCTTTCGGGTCAGCAATGCAAGGTGCTCGCAACGATTGTCAGTCGGTTCGGAGCATCGCCTTTTCTGGAGGAACAGCTGCTGCAGGAGGCGGATAGAGGAATGACAGGCTCGGCCTATCGGCTGGGCCTGCTTTCACTTGCAGAAGCCGGAATCGTCTTCATTGTAAGGAAAGGCTGGGGAGAACGGCTTTATTTTCTCCCGCGTGATATGTATTTTCACTGGCATCGCATTATCTATGAACGTCATACGGGCGTTAAGCCGTTAGCGGAGACAGCGGCGTTCTGGAGCGACAGGGTGACGCCGCCAATGCTAAGCTTGCAGCTGCTGCATACGCTTGCCGAGCTTCAGAGATCCGGGATGAAATGGACGGCAAAGCGCCTGCTCTCTAAACGAACGATAGATAGAAGCGCAGCTCATATTATGATCAAGCAATGCGCTGCGCTGGATCTTATATTCGGATCGTCCAGTAGTCCTCCGCTGATCGGCTATCCGCTGCCGCTTGCCATTGTGCTGGATCTTGCTATGAGATGCCACCTGCTTGCAGCTGCTCCGGCAGCCTTCTTCATACAGGAGAAAAAGCTGGCTGAATGGCTCCGTTTAACGATGGAGGAGCAGGAGGAGAGGCTTCTGCGAATGGTTATGGAGCAGTATGCGGTTCGCTGTCCAAGCTGTGCTCATGCTGCCGCAAGGCTTAGCGGCTTGCCCATGCTCCAATGGTTCGAGATAGAGATAGAGGATGCCTCTGCTCAGCATTGGTGCGAATGGATGGCGGATATGGGATGGATGGAGCTGGCGTGGAGCGAAGGGAAACAAGTGTTTCGATGGCTTGTCACACCCTGGCCTTACGAACGGCGCAAGGCTGCCGCCAGCGATGCTCATAACAATAATCAACGCATAGCGATTGCGTCAGATGGCAATATCTATGTTCCGCCATATGCATCATCAGCTCTTCGATGGCAGATGGAGATGATCGCTGAGCGCGAGCAAAGTGAATCAATTGCTGTCTATCGCATGAATGTACGCTCTCTCAAGCATGCGGCCGGGCTAGGTTACACACCACAGCAAATTGCGGAGCTGCTGGAACATGCATCGGGTGAGCGCTTGCCGGATCTTGTATACGCCGATTTATCCAGCAGCATGAACAATGACGCGCTGGATATGCAAAGGATTCTTAATTTGGGAAGCGATGGGTCGGAACAACGCACAGCAGCGCTCCTTCATGATCCTGCTTCATGCCATTTGTATGAGCCAATCGTTGATTTTCCAACGGGGAAATCTTTATTTCAAGGTCTGGAAGAAACACCGTCCAACTGGCTGAACCAATATCGGAATTACCATCATACGACAAGAAGGGAGCTGCTGGAGCGTGCTTTAAGCTGGCGGATATCGGTTAAACTACAATGTGGGGAAGACGCGGTTTCCTTCGTGCCGGAACGAATCGAAACAGCGGCTGACGGCTGGGCTGTGGTCGGGTATACAGAAAAAACTGGCGACATTCTCCATATGAGACTGGAGCCTGCCATGTGGCAGGAGATGATGCTGGAGTTTCCACATCCTCATTAAAGGCGGCAGCATTGGAAGAACGGGAAGGATGCGAAAGGCAACTCTACCTTTTCAAGCCCTTCATATGGTATGATAGTATGCAGGCAGTTGCCTAATCCAGCGCAAAGGGGTGAATGCAGTGCAAGCGATGTCAACGACAGAACAAGCCGAATTCACTTGGAGCGAATGGGACGGGTTGCCACTTGAAGGAGAGGGAAACATATCTCCGACGATCGATATGGCGACACTGCTCCTGAACGCTTACGAGCTAGGCGATATGATCAACCAGTCGGCCGAAGTTGCCGAATATGCATATTGGAAGAATATAGTAGATGGGGATGAGCGTGTACACGACCTTGTGAAGCAGTTCGACAAGGCCAAGGAGCTGTTCGTGGAGTGCGAGCGTTTCGGTCGGTTTCATCCCGACTATCATTCTGCCAAGGGTGGGGTGGAAGCGATTCAGCTTCAACTGAATGAGATCGATTGCGTGAGCCGCTTCAAGGCGGCCGAGCAAGCGGTAGATGATCTGCTATTCAGTATCGCAAGCGAAATCGCTGGATCCGTATCGGACACCATCAAGGTGCCCAGCAATGATCCGCTTGTTAAAGGCGGGGGATGCAGCAGCGGAGGCTCATGCGGCTGCAGCAGCGGGAGCTGCGGATAAGGGAGAGAAGAGAACGGAGGGGCTTAGATGTTTTCAGAGCGCGTTGGTTACATTATTTGGGTCAGCGATCTCAAAGCGGCCCGCTCATTAGAAAAGTACGGCTCGGTTCATTACATGTCGCGAAAGCTGTATTATGTGGTCATGTATATGAATGCTGATCGTGCAGATGAAGTTATTCGCAACATTCAGCGCTTTTCTTTCGTTAAGAAAGTTGAACGTTCGTATCGCAATGAGATTAAAA
This sequence comes from Paenibacillus plantiphilus, assembly GCF_927798095.1. GTDB lineage: Bacteria > Bacillota > Bacilli > Paenibacillales > Paenibacillaceae > Paenibacillus_Z > Paenibacillus_Z plantiphilus. The sequence continues at coordinate 132,663 of NZ_CAKMMF010000013.1, forward strand.
CCGAGTATACAAGCAACGAACCAGACAAATCTCGGTTTTACAGTTTGTGATTTTTACAGGCGACCGAAGCCGGTAACGGAATGGCGCCTATTTTTTTGTATTTTTTAACCCAAAATGTTACAATAATGGGGTGAGATTATTTTTTTGTTGAAAAACTGAACAGTCATGCTACAATGAAAGCGTAATATGGGATGGAGAAATAGATACTTAGACCTAATTCTCATCGGAAGGGGCGGTTCGTGTTGAAGGATAAAATGACGGAAAGGTGGAACACTTACGAGTCGTTTCACATCGTTCTAGGCGACAAGAAGGTAGCGGATATTGTCATCACGAACCATGCCAAAATCCGTTGGTCGGACCGTGTGGAAAACGAGAAAACTGGCTTTGAGGATATCGCGGATTTTATGTGGCAATGTTTGAAGCAGGGACGAATCGAGCCCTATTATAGAAATGAAGAGGATGTTTATTTGATCGATGACGATCTTGTCTTTGTGGCTGAGTTCGCAGCATTGGATAAAGAGACGGATCTCGCAGGAAATCCCCTTCACAAAATGATCGTCGTTACGTTCCTGGGACGCATGTCTGAGACTATAGAACTACGTGACTTAAAGTCCTATTATTCCTGGCTGCGACATTCCAGAAGGATGACCCTCATAAAAAATAGCAGGAAAAGGAAATGATTGGCGATTATATTTCCTTTTTATGCAAGAGGGACGCGTTGCAGCGAAAAAGAAAAGTGGTTTTTACAAATTTCTTACAGATAAAAATGAGTATTGGAGGCCTGAAGGGCATCTCTCCAATACTCATTTTTATTTGGCCCGTGTTTTGGCAGACGAGGCGTAACACTGCATAATTTTCTCAATAATTGCAAATCATATCATTCATTAAACAGGGGTAAAGGGATGGTGATGGCGACATGACTGCAACCAAGTCCTTTAATGTGCAACTAACTCCGATTTCTTGCAAGCTGGAGGAGAATAGAGAACGGATGGAGCAGATATTGGGCGATTGCCATGACCTGTCTATTTTACCGTGGCAATATGGGCCGGATATGTCGCGCAGTGCAGTATCCTTTTATTTTGATACGATCGTGATGAACAAGCAAGTGAACTATATGAAGAGTGTGCTTCAAGATATGGTCTTTCATGAGGTTGGTCCTGGAACAGAGGTAACGACGGAGAGCATCATTCATTTTTTCGAGCAAAAGGGAGTAAACGCACAATCGGCCGAGCTCGTTAGCAATCTGGACGCAGCCGTTAATAGGGTGCTGGATGGGTATGTTGTCATCCTGTACGATGGATGGAACAAAGCGCTATGCTTCCCGGCGACCGGTGTGGAGACAAGGCAAATTTCGGAGCCTGTCAATGAGGCGGTCGTGCAGGGTCCACGTGAGAGCACGGTTGAAAATTTGAAGAAAAACATTGCGCTTCTCCGTATCAGGCTGAAAAGCGCCAAGCTCAAGCTGGTCACTCTTGAAGGCGGCGGGGAGACGCGGACAACGATCGCTTATCTCTACTTGAAAGGCGTCATTCATGAGGAGCTGCTGGCGGAGTTCAAGCGAAGAATCGTTAGAGTGAAGGAACTGGACATTATGGAGACCTCCTATATTGAGGAATTGATACAGGACTCTCTGTACTCGCCGTTTCCGCAGTATCGCATTACTGAGCGTCCGGACGTTGCGGTCGCTTCATTGATCGACGGTAAAATTGTTGTGTTGTCACAGGGTAGCGGCTCCATGCTGATATGCCCAGGTTTATTCGTCGAGATGCTGCAAGCATCTGAAGATTATTATCAGCGGACGTTAGGTGCTACGTTGATCAGATGGGTGCGTATCGTTGCCTTTTTCCTGGCTTTGACATTGCCAAGCATCTATATCGCGTTGACAACCTTTCACCCGGAAATGATCCCCACCGTTCTTCTGCTGGCCATTCTCGACGCTCGTGAAGGTATTCCTTTCCCGGCTTTTGTTGAGGCATTAATAATGGAATTTTTCTTCGAGCTATTGCGGGAAGCAGGCATTCGGCTGCCCCGGCCTGTCGGATCTGCAGTCAGCATTGTTGGAGCGCTTGTCATTGGAGAAGCGGCGATCAACGCAGGAATCGCTTCTCCTATAATGGTGGTCATGGTAGCTTTGACCGGCATCGCTTCCTTTTCTATTCCCCAATATAATATGGCAATTGCGCTGCGCATTATGCGATTTCCAATGATGGTCATGGCCTCCTTCATGGGGGGCTTCGGAATACTGTTCGGTTTATTAGTTATTTTGTGGCATATGATGACTTTGCGAACGCTGGGGCAGCAGTATATCAGTACTATGCATTGGTCAGGCCCGCAGCAGCTGTTGAATGTATTTATACGCGCCCCTATCCAATACTTGAACCGTGCCTCTCATCGAAAGCAAGGAACGGGTCAAACGCCGCAGCCTAATGAATGATGAGATGGGCACATATGAAGAAACAGCTTGTGATGATTATCCTTGCTGCCCTTGTTGCGACTGTTCTGTCGGGGTGCTGGAATCGGGCAGAATTGCCGGAGAAAGGGTTTGTAATGGGCGTTGCCATTGATAAAACCGACGAGGGCAAATTTAAGCTCACCACTCAGATCTATAAACCGGCGCAGAAAACGAGCACACAAGGAGGAGGCTCCGCCTTGTCTTACGTCATTATTGAGACAGAGGATGAAACGCTCTTCGAGGCGGTTCGGGACATTACGATTCAGGTTGGCCGTCGTGCACAATGGGCGCATATGCGGGTGATCCTGCTTGGCGAGGATGTGGTGAGGAAGGAAGATATCGGGTCTGTGCTGGAATATTTCTACCGTGATCACGAGGCCCGACTTACGACGAAGGTTCAGATCACGCGGGGCAAAGCTGGCGGCTACATGAAGGTGAAGCCCAAAATCGAACAGACAGTCAGTCAGCAGATGAATCGGATTCAGAAGGCGGTAGCCAGAAATTCCGGCAAAACAACCGATATTAATCTGCTGAGACTAGCTCATTATCTCAAGAGCGAGGTGCCGAATGTTGCGATTCCACTGGCCTCCCGCGCGAAAGACAGTCAGTCCTCGATTCCAATCGCCGGCGCAGCAATGATCAAGAAAGGGAAGATGATCGGCAGCCTGAGCGGAAAATCAATGGAAAGCTTGACGATGCTGACCAATCAATATCGGAAGGGAGTGCTTCAATTTATGCCAGTCCCTTCCGAGAAGGACGAAATTCAGGGTGTTGAGAATATTGAAGTTGAGGAGGTGCGCACGAATTGGAAGCTTGCGATAGAGGGGGATGCCGTACGGGCTGTCTTGAAGGTTAATGTTGTAGGCAATATCGGAGAATTGAAATATACGAAGCTTGAAACGCGCGAGGATGAGTTGAAGTTGAGAATGCAAGTGCAGCAGTCGGTAAAGAATCAGCTTCATAAGATCATTTCTCTGCTGCAGAAGAAGAGGATCGATTTACTGGATCTCGGCAACCGGATTTATCGGGAGAAACCTCAGCTATGGAAGAAATGGAAACCCGATTGGGAACGCCGGTTTGCGGAAAGCAAGTTTGATATCGAGGTTTCGGTTGATCTGAAGAGTACGCTGACAACGATCGGCAAGCCGTTTCAATCGAGGTAGGAGTGTGTACCATTGACAGAGAAGTTGCTGGTTCTGATGACGATCTGCAGCATTACGCTCCTTACAGATTTGCGGAAGCTGATGGGTATGACATCCCGCTCAAAGCTGGTGTATGCCGGAATCATGCTGCTTGTGCTGTATGCGAGCGTTGACTATCTGCTGGTGAAGGAATTGCCGGATTTGCATACGCTTGTCGATCTTGTTCTGATTGAACCGGCCCGGGCGATTGTCCAAGCATTGAAGGGATGATGACTATGATGAAGGGCAAAGAATCGATCAACAATATGCAGATGGTATTCTTGTTCTTCGGCTACCTCATCGGCTCGGTGCTTATTATTATCCCGGGTCCATTGGTTACGATGGCTAAAAATGCGGCATGGATATCCATTCTGATCGCGATGGCTTTCGGCATTTTGCTGCTTCAGGTCATCTTATATTTGCAGCGCAAGCACGCAGGGCTCACTTTCATCGGCTATAGCAGGAAGCTGGTCGGATACTGGCCTACTGTGGTCATTGCTGGTTTGATGCTGACGATGGCATTCCATATGGCCGCCGGGATTTTTCTCGATGTGGCGGGTTTTATGAACAGCATGATGATGCCCGAAACACCGCCATATGTTTTTATGGGGCTCATGTTCATCATTGCTGCCTTGCTGCTTCACTCCGGCATCGAAGCGATTGCCCGGATATTCTCCATTCTTGTCCTTATTATGCTGCTGTTCTGGTTCGTCGTTCTGGTGCTGCTGATCCCGAGCTATCACCCGGAATTTCTGCGACCCATATTGCCGGATGGATACAAGCCCCTGCTGCTGGGAACCTATTTGTCATTCGGCATCCCCTTTGGAGAAGTGATATTATTTGCGCTTGTGCTGCCTTATGCGGGCATCAAACAAATGAAAGGCTTGAACAAAGCTTTGGTTTGGACGATGATCGGATGCGGAGTCGTATTAATGCTGTCGACAGTCTGTACGATCATGGCTCTTGGACCATTTGCGGCGGAGAAGAAATATTCCCTGTTCACGCTTGCACAATTGGTTGAGATTGGAGATATTATTGAACGGATTGAATCGATCTCCGGCATGACGATGATTCTCGGTTCTCTAATGAAAGGGACAGTGACACTGTTTGCTATTCAGACGATAATCGCGGATGTGTTTGGCATCAAGGACAGCAGGATGCTAACGAATCCGCTATGTCTGCTATCGATGCTGATGGCGATGACATTGCCCGCTACAATGCAGGAATGGGAAGAGATGGTGTTTGTCGTTCACCCTCTGTGGGTGGGCGTCGTCTATATGATTCCGGTCCTCCTGCTGGCTGCCGTAACTTTAGTGAGGGGCGGGCTCAAAGCTCACGATGCGCAGCGCGAATAAGGAGGTTCTAAATCGCCGCTTGCCGAGCGGCCCATATCATTCCGCGCCTTGTCATCGCCAGTACTGGAGGAATAAGCAAGGTCTCGGGATAATGGCCTAAAGTGTGGGCGAATACGCGGCCTTTGCCGTACATTTTGACCCAGGCGACCGGCATTGTTACCGGTCTCCATACCTCTGGCGGAATCGCGACAGGGAAGAGGGTGTCCGCAAGGACGATATTTGCCGGATCGATCAGCATATAATACTGCTCGGTCGTAATTGCAAAGTCGGACAAGCCCACTGTTATCGGACTGGGAACTTTCGTGAAATTCACACGGTAATGGGCCTTCAGATCACCGGGATGAACGACATACTGCGCACCGACCATCTGCTGATACCGAACCTCGCAGCGAAAAGCATCTGTAATTCCCCCGTGCACACCTGCCAGTCCAGAACCGCCAATACTGACAGCTTCCAGCAAGTTATCCAGCTGCGGCGGGGTCAGCGTGCCGCCCGTCCAGACCGGGACGATAAGATCCGCCGCTGCCAGCGTATCCTTATCGAGAAAGACGTCTAGCGAATCCGATATTTCGACCTCGAATTGCGCCTGCACCAGCAATCCCGCCAAGAGGGCGGCGATTTCCTTTGGGTGATGCCCTGCAAACCCTCCTTGAACAATAAGCGCCTTTTTGACGCGCTGTGAGAAGAGGCTGGACCTGTCGTGCCCTTTAATGCTGAAGTTGACGCTTGTCGGCATGGCGACTGAACCTCCCGTTCCTGCTTCACTGCAAGCTTTGGAACCAGTATATGCAGTTCCCCCGCTAATGCCTATCTTTTAATTACACAACCTGCCGGAGGGGAGGAGTTCGTGTCATTCTGTAAATTATGGTAGAATATACAATACTATTAATTGCATGGAGGGTAATAATGATAGGTTATAGAGAAGCTAGGCTAATATTAACATTAATAATATGCATCGGCTTAGTTGTCGGGTGCTCGACTGCCAGCCCTAAGGCTGAAGAACTTTCAGGTCATGTTAAGATCATGTTTACTAGTCAGGATTTTTTTGATCGGAGTTATGGAAATCTGTTCACTAGCAAGTTTCCTGGCATTCATGTAGAAGTCACAAGTACGAATGGTTTGCGGAATAGTGATGGCCTCGACCCTAATCAAGTGTTAGATGATTATATTAATCGAGAACAACCGGATGTACTCGTACTTAACCAGAGCCAGTTTCAGCATTTAGCATCAAACGGTCATCTTGAAGAACTTGAGATCATGGTGGCGGAGAAAAATTTTATGCAGGAGGATATTTTACCATCTGTGCTTCGAAGGCTTAGGGGCTTCGGGGAGGGCAAGTTATTCGGGTTATCACCAACATTTAGCGGTACAGCCATCTATTATAACCGGGATTTATTCGAACATTATGGGGTGCAACTACCACAAGATAAACTAACTTGGTCTGAAATGCTAGAGATTTCCAAGAGATTCCCGGTTAATGAGCCTAACGAAGACAGTGTATTTGGATTTACATGGGAAACTAACGATCCATACAATCTGGCTTTAACGATTGGAATTATTCAAGGGTTGGATTTCGCAGACCCCAATCGACAGAAGTTAGTCATGAACTCCCCGTCATGGACAGAGATTTTCAATTTCACAACAGATGCCTTTAAATCGGGAACCATTTACACACCCGAATTGGCAAGCAAAGTTGGGCTAGACAGGAGTGATCGATTGAGAAGTAATTCATTCATTATGGGTAAAACAGCAATGACTTTGGGCGGCCCGGAATTAGGACGTTATATCGATCGTGCCAAGGAAGAAGTGGACCAGTATGAACCATTTCAATGGGGTATTCTTTCTGAGCCAATTGATCCGTCGAATCCAAGCTACGGTACCATTACGCTCAATCAAATTTACTGTGTTAGAGCAGACAGTCCCAATAAAGACGCGGCGCTTGAACTCATAAAATTCATTAATAGTGATAGCGTTGCGAAAATGGATTCGCGAATAAATAATGGGAACTTACAGAGCAGAACCAAATATAACAGCAATAAAGAGGGTGTCAGTTACGATCCATTTTATACGTTGGAAATAAGAGAACAATCAAGATACATCACGATGCCGCTTGGTTTCAATGAGCCTTTCAACAAATTAGCAAGTAAGGAGTTGAGGAAGGTTGTTGATGGAAAAACGTCGCTGGACGATGCGGTAAATCATATACAGTCAGAAGGTCAGATTATTCTGGATACCGTGAATTTAAAGGCAAAGGCAGACAAGGATAGCTGAATAAACATGCGACGGCAGCCGGTCAGATGATCGGCTGCCGTTTTCTCAATCGCGATTGGATCAAAGAAATAGAACCAGCAGAATTCCATAATTATTTGTATAGAATGAATGAAGTTCATTGCCAGGAATATATATGTGAGTGCCAGGGATCCTGCATGGAAAGGAATGAGGGAATATGCAATTAGCGCAGCAGTCTATTCCCATGTGCCCGCAGGCTGCAGAGCCGATTCAGCAGAACTGGATTCCATTGACATCGCTTGAGGAGATGGAGCATAGAGACTATGACGCTCTCATTGTGGGGTCAGGTGCAGGGGGCGGTGCGGCGCTTTGGCGATTATGCCAGAGGTGGGGGGCTGACAAAGCGATCGGCGTGGTAGAGGCCGGCGATACCCTTCTGAATACACATGCGCGCAATGTCAGCACACTGACCAGCGAATCCCGCTTCGCAAGCTATTTGCGCGCTGTCAAGGAGCCGGTTGAAGGCAGCTTCCCTGATTTCTCCGGTGCGATGCAAGTCATTGCGTTCGGCGGGCGAATGCTGTTCTGGACGGCGATTGCCCCCCGTCCCTATTCTGGCGAGCTGGCCTGCTGGCCGGTATCGAAACGCGAGCTGGACTATTATTTCGGAGTTGCCGAGCGGGCTATGAACGTTCGAAGCTATTTTGCATTCAAATATCCGATGTGGGAAGCGCTGCTGAACGGGCTGCTGAACAATGGTTTTCCACAAGCTCAATATGCACCGAGAGCGCTTGATTTCGAGCCGCTCAAGTACGATGGGACGATTAATTCCGATGTTTACTTCAGCTCGATCGATTTCTTCGGCGAAGGCTTGCATCTGCGCCCCTACGATCTTGCCATGAACGCCAGGGCAGTCCGTATCCTCACATGCGGCGGCAGGGCATGCGGCGTCGAGGTAGTGAGGCCGGACAAGCGGACATTCAGGCTGCGGGCCAAGACAGTCATTCTCGCGGCCGGAACCTTCCAAACCCCAAGGCTGCTTCTGAATTCAGCGATTCCAGGAGCCAATATTGGCCATTACTTGTGGAATCATTCCTATGTACGGACCGGCGTGCAGATGGGACCGGATTGGTTCGCAAGCGGAATCAGCTTCGCCGCATTTCCCTATGCGCTGCTAGTACCTCAGACGAATGGCCATCCCTATCAAATTCAGATATACCCTATGGGCATGCCGGTTGAAAAGAAGCTGGATTTGAATGCTTTCGGCAGAGTAGAGCCGCGCCATGCAAACAGAGTCTATTTGGACCCGTATAAGAAGGATGCTTATGGCGTACCTGAAATACGGGTGCAATTCGCTTATAGCGATCGAGATTGGGCCGTTATCGCGCAAATGCGGCAAACATTGCTGCAGGTAGCCGCAGCCTGGGGAGCGGTCATACAGCCGCCTGGCATATGCATGCTTCCGCCGGGAGCGGACAGTCATGAATCGGGGACATGCCGGATGGGGACTGATCCCGCAACTTCAGCAACGAATCCGTTTGGTCAGATTCATGGCGTGCCCGGTCTGTTCGTTGCGGATAATAGCGTGCTTCCGAGCACAGGGGGAGCGAATCCGACCTTATCGACCATTGCCCTTGCGATCCGCACGGCTGACTATATAGCAGGGAGAATTGAATTTCATAGATAGGGCGGGAGAAAGCATACCATCGCTTCACAGCAAGATGCTGCTGAATAAGGGCTTGAACCAGCATAGGCTGCTGTATAGCTATGCTTTTTTTTGTATGAACGTGGATACATTAAATAGGGTCTGATGTATAATGAACGTGTACAAGCTGGAGGGATGAGGTTGTTCCTAATGGCTTAGCAAGCTTCTGTTTAGAGAAAGGATGACCCCAATGGCTCTTAATTTCCATCAACTTCACATATTCTATACTGTAGCTGAGCGCGGCAGCTTCTCGGCGGCCGCTCAAGCACTTCATATGACTCAGCCTGCAGTAACGATGCAGGTGCAGTCGCTTGAGGATTATTTCGGCACGAAGCTGCTGCTTCGCTCGACGAAACGCATCGAGTTGACAGAGGCGGGCAACGCCTTAATGCCCTATGCGCGGCGCAGCATTGAGCTTATACGGGATACCGATATGCAGATGTCCAAATTCACGAAGCAATTAAAGGGGAGATTGCAGCTTGGTGCGAGCCTCACGATCGGCGAATATATTTTGCCGCGGCTGCTCGGTCCCTTTGGTCAGGAATATCCTCATATTACCATTAGCATGAAGGTGATGAACACTGCTCAGATTTTGGAGGAAATAATAAATCATCAACTGAACTTCGGGCTGATTGAAGCGCCTGTCAATCATCCGGATATGCATATGGAAGCGGTCATGAGCGATGAACTGAAGCTAATTGTGTCCAAATCACATCCGCTTGCAGAAGCTTCGAGTGTGAGCATTAATGACGTGATTGCATATCCATTTGTTTTGCGTGAGCAGGGATCCGGCACTCGGCTTGTTATGGAGGAGCAGCTGCGCAATAAAAATATAGATCCGGGAGAATTGAAGATCGTGATGGAGCTCGGCAGTACCGGAGCTGTAAAATCCGCCGTTGAAGCCGATCTCGGCATTTCATTCGTATCGGCTTCATCCGTCAAGCATGAGGTTGCGCTTGGCTTGATTAAGGCGATTCCGCTTACCGATGCTACATTCAAGCGGCAATTTTATTCGATGTATCTCAAATCCGCGCTGCTGCCGATTTCTGCGGTAACCTTCCTTACTTTTCTTAGAGAAAGAGATTTGCAGCAATGGCTATAAATCGCGCCGATCTTCACACCCACACAACAGCTTCCGACGGCATGCAGCGGCCTGCGGATAATATTCGTCTGGCGAAGGAAGCCGGGCTTGCGGCGGTAGCAATTACGGATCACGATACTGTTGATGGCATTGCTGAAGCGATGGAGGCAGGAGAGAGGCTCGGTATGATCGTCGTTCCAGGTGTCGAGATCAGCACATCGGCGGGCGGCGGGGACATTCATATTCTTGGTTATTATACGGATTGGCAGAATGATGCCTGGCGGAGGAAGCTGGGCAGTCTGCTTGACGTGCGGGACCGGCGGAATGAGATGATAATCGAGCGGTTACGCGCTATGGGCATCGCAATTACGCTGGAAGAGGTCGCTGAGGAAGCGCGCAAGCAGGGGAAGGATGGCGGCTCGATAGGCAGGCCGCATATCGCAGCGCTGCTTATTGCCAAAGGTTTTGTTGGTTCCATGCAGGAAGCCTTTGACCGTTATCTGGGTTCAGAAGGAAGCGCGTATGTTAATCCGCCACGGCTTCATCCGTTTGAAGCGGTTGATTGGATTCGAGAAGCCGGCGGTACCAGCGTGATCGCACATCCGGGGATATACGGGAATGATGAGCTGGTCGAAGAGATTATCCGCTATGGCGCAGACGGCATTGAGGTGTATCATTCTGATCATCTGCCAGAGGATGAAGCCAGATATGAGCGGTTGGCAAGGCAGTATAAGTTGATCGTGACGGGCGGCTCTGATTATCATGGGGAGCGGCAAGGCGAGGTGTTCCACGGTCATATCGGCAGTCGCACCGTTGATGTCTCTGTACTGCAGCAATTGAATCGGGGACGTTGAAGAAGCGAAGGGGCTGTCCAAAGGACAGCTCCAGATAGCTGTATAAGTTGAACTTAGGAAAGAACAACAGAGCGGAGCAGGGGAATGATTCTGAAGAAGCGTCAGCGCTCGCCTTTGTTCCTGGAATTCCACGATAAACAATCTGAATTCAAGAATTCCGGGAACAACAGCGATCGTAAGAACATTCCCCCGTGCAGCGGCTCCTTTGTTCATTTCAATCGTTCAATTTATATAGCTAGTATCAGGTTTTAAGCTGTGAAGGAAGTTCTTTGATACGCTGTTCATCGGGAGTGATGAACAGCGTTTTTTGGTGATCATAGATAACGAAGCCCGGCTTGGCGCCATTGGGTTTCTTGACATGGCGGACGAGTGTGTAATCGACAGGGACGGAGCTTGATGATCGCGCTTGACTATAGAAGGCGGCGAGCATCGCGGCTTCCTCCAGTGTCGTGTCGCTATAGTCGGCTGCCCGGATAACAACATGCGAGCCGGGAATGTCCTTCGTGTGGAGCCAGGTATCGTTCGGAGCGGCGATCTTGTTCGTGAGATAGTCGTTCTGTGTATTGTTCTTCCCGACGTAAATAGGCGTACCATCAGTTGAGGTATAGCAGAGCAGCGTTGGACGGCTGCTCTTGCGCTTCTTCGCGCCGCGCTTGGTTCTGTCCCGCAGATAGCCTTGCTCGACCAGTTCCTCTCGTATCTCGCTAATATCGGCTAAGGATGCGCTCTCCAACTGCTGAAGCAGAGAGGCCAAGTAATTCATCTCCTCATGCGTTCGTTCCATCTGCTCGGTCACGAACGTCATGCTGTTCTTGTGTTTCGTATATCTCCGATAGTAGCGCTGCGCATTCTCGGAAGGCGTTAATTGCGGGTCGAGCGCAATTCGGATGGTCGATTGCTCTTCGTCATAATAATTGACCACATCAATCCATGGATCGCCTCGTTTAATGCCGTGCATATAGGCTGTGACCAGCTCCCCAAGCATCCGAAACTTATCCGCGTCACGCGCCTCTTCCAATGTTTCGTCCAATTTCTCCAGCTTCTTCACATTTTTGTTGTGCTCGTTCTGCAGGAAGCGGAACAAATCGGAGGCGCGCTGCTTGACTGCGTCCCGCTGTGCTTTATCGCCATAGAAGGCTTCCAGACATGGACTGATCGTCTCGTAGAAATCGACGCTGCCCTGAAGATGAGTAAGCGCGGTGACAGAGAAAGCGGACTTGCCGCTCTCCTCGATCGTGACAATTGACGGTACATACTGATGAGCACGGAAGGCGGTCATCATGGTGTCGAATGCCGGCCATAGCGCCTTCTCTGGCTCCTCCAGCTGCGCGGAAATTCCGCTGCGATGAACAATTTCGTTCGCCAGAAGAGGGCTTATGCCGCTAAGAGCGGCTACAAGGAGCTTCTCTGGCGCTTGATTACGGGGCTGGGCGCTCTCCCCAGCAGCTTCGCCCTTCTCCGACAGGGCAGCCTGCAGGGCGGATGCGAACTCAGACTCTGTCGTAATCGTCAGCGGATCGCGCTTATGCTGATCCGGCGGCGACACATAGGCGACGCCTGGCATGACGATGCGGTAGCTGCTGATTGCAGGCGTTAGATGATGGATGCCGTCATGGATTGTTTTTGAAGCATGATCCACTAATATGATATTGCTGTGACGACCCATCAGCTCGATAATAATCGTCTTGAATGAGATGTCGCCCAATTCATCACGCTGTCTTATATCGATATGAATGATGCGTTCATTGTCAATTTGCCGAACCGCCTCGATGAGGCCGCCCTCGCAATATTTGCGCAGCAGCATGCAAAACATTGGCGCTTCAAGCGGATTCTGGAAGGATCGCTCGGTCCAGTGGACACGAGGATAGGTCGGGTTGGCAGAGAGGAGCAGCTTGCCTTGCTTGCCATTGCCCCGGATCTGCAGAACAAGGTCGTGATTGGTCGGTTGATGTATTTTATGAATGCGCGTTCCGACGCAAGCCTGAAGCTCGTGTACGATAGCGCGGGTTACGATTCCATCCAAAGCCATAGTATATGATTTCTCCTTTGTGTACGTTCATCCCCCTATCATGCCATAGATGGGACAAAAACTTAAGTCCCTGCTGGGATAATTTGCAGTTTGTCCGAATACATTTAGGCAATAAAGGCTGTCCGTCAGGCGGCAAGTAACAGGAGGGAGACGGGGCATGGAACAACGAATGTGGCATCAGATGGAGACGAATGACCTTGCGCAGGCGCTCAGCGCTTCATTAGAGACTGGCTTAACGCAAAGTGAAGCGATAGAACGGCTGCAGCAGAATGGTCGCAATGAGCTGTCGGAGGGCGAGAAGGCATCGCCTGTGGCGTTATTCCTGGGCCAATTCAAGGATTTTATGGTGCTGGTGCTGATGGGTGCGACGCTTATATCCGGCTTGCTCGGCGAATATTTGGATGCAATTACAATTGTGGCGATCATTGTATTGAATGCCGTGCTCGGCTTCGTGCAGGAATACCGGGCGGAGCGCTCGCTTCGCGCGTTGAAGGCGTTATCTGCTCCGGTAGCGAAGGTTATGCGCAGCGGTGCTATCGATGCGGTGCCGGCTACTGATCTGGTCATCGGGGACATCGTAGTACTGGAGAGCGGGGATCGAATACCGGCGGATATCCGGCTGGTCGAGGCGAACAGCTGCTATTGCGAGGAGTCAGCGCTTACTGGGGAATCTGTGCCTGTCGGCAAGCATTGCACATCTATTCAAGAGTCAGAGCTGCCGCTTGGGGATATGAAAAATGTAGGCTTCATGGGTACGATGGTCACGCGAGGAACGGCTAAAGGGATCGTTATCCGTACCGGCATGGGTACGGAGATGGGCAAGATAGCCGATCTGATCCAGCAAACAGAATCGATGGAAACACCGCTTCAGCATCGACTGGAGCAGCTCGGCAAAATTCTCATTGTTGTTGCGCTTGCCTTGACGGTTATCGTCGTCCTTGCTGGTATTCTGCATGGACAGCCCGCTTACGAAATGTTCCTCGCTGGAGTGAGTCTGGCTGTTGCGGCTATTCCAGAGGGCTTGCCTGCTATAGTGACGATTGCTCTTGCGCTCGGTGTCCAGCGGATGATCAAACGAAGGGCAATCGTGCGCAAGCTGCCCTCGGTAGAAACGTTGGGATGCGCTTCGGTCATTTGCTCGGATAAAACAGGCACGCTGACTCAGAATAAAATGACGGTTACGAATGTATGGGTCAGTGGTCGGCAATTGGACGTTACAGGCGAAGGCTACGAGCCCAGCGGAACTGTAGTAGAGGACGGTAAAGTTGTTGATATAAAAAATGATTTGCCGCTGCGGCGGTTGCTCCAGGTCTCGGCACTGTGCAACAATGCTTCATTTGCGAAGGTCGAGGTAGAAACAGAAACAAAGCGCAAGAAGGGCAAAGAAATTTCCGTCCATGAAGAATGGGTGCTGAAGGGTGATCCTACAGAAGGGGCGCTGACAGTGCTTGCCGCGAAGCTCGGCGTGACAGCCAAGTCATTGGACGGATTGTACAAGAGGGTGAAGGAGTATCCCTTCGATTCGGATCGGAAAAGAATGTCTGTACTCGTATCGCATCAGGGCGGTCGGCTTATCTGCACGAAGGGCGCACCCGATATGCTGATGCAGCAATGCAGCTATATTCTGTGGGATGGCAAAGTCGTCCCCTTCACCGCCACGCTCAAATCCAAAGTAGCGGCCGCGGGCGAAGGAATGGCGCAATCCGCATTAAGAGTGCTCGGGATGGCCTATCGCGACCTGCGCCCTAACGATGCCTTCGAGCATGAGGCGGAGGTTGAGAATCAGCTTGTTTTTGTCGGGTTAACCGGCATGATCGATCCGCCTCGCCGTGAGGCAAGAGAAGCGATCACAACCTGCAGGCGCGCAGGCATCAAGACCGTCATGATTACAGGAGACCATCAATTAACAGCTGAGGCGATTGCAGGCCAGCTTGGAATTATGCCGCGAGGCGGACTTTCCCTTAGCGGCATTCAATTAGGTGCAATGAATGACGATGAACTCGACCGGATTGTAGATACCACCTATGTTTATGCGCGAGTCTCGCCGGAGCATAAGCTGAGAATCGTGAAGGCGCTGCAGCGGAAGGGTCATGTTGTGGCGATGACTGGTGATGGCGTGAATGACGCGCCGGCAATTAAAGCAGCCGATATCGGCATTGCAATGGGCATCACGGGAACGGATGTGACGAAGGAAGCCTCGTCGCTTGTGCTTAGCGATGACAACTTCGCTACAATTGTCGCCGCAATTGAAGAGGGTAGAGGGATTTATGAGAATATCCGCAAATTTATCCGATACCTGCTCGCTTCCAATGTAGGGGAAATATTGACGATGTTCTTCGCGATGCTGGCGGGCTTACCCTTGCCGCTCGTGCCGATTCAGATCTTGTGGGTGAATCTTGTTACGGATGGACTTCCTGCGATGGCGCTCGGCGTTGATCAGGCCGAGAAGGATTTAATGCAGCAGAAGCCGCGTGCTGCCAAGGAAAATATTTTCTCACGCCGCCTGGGGTGGAAAATTATTAGTAGAGGGTTCCTAATCGGCCTCTGTACGCTCGGCGCATTCTGGATTACGCTTAAGCAATCATCAGGCAGCCCAAGCAACCTGATCGAAGCGCAGACTGTTGCGTTCGCAACGCTCGTAATGGCTCAGCTGATCCATGTGTTCGATTGCCGCAGCTCTAGATCGATCTTCCATCGTAATATTTTGCAGAACAAATATCTCGTATTTGCAGTATTGTCTTCGCTGCTGCTTATGCTTGGCGTGCTCTATATCGACTTCCTGCAGCCGATCTTCAAGACGGTTCCGCTAGACTTCCGTCATTGGTGTCTCGTTCTGGTCGCAGCAGGAATTCCAACCTTCCTCATGGGAGTCGGAAGCGTACTGGGCGGGGTCAACAAGAAGAAATCCAACTGGCCGCTTAGCCGCTCACGGACGATGGCCCGGTAATTGGCGATGTGAAAGACCTGTCAGAGGTTTCGGCTGACAGGTCTTTTGCTTTGCTATCCAGTGGGATGTGATTCATTCGACCTTATTCGACAAATTTTCTAAGCAATGAGGCCTATATGAAGGATGACTAAAAACGATGACTATTCAGATGACGGCAGTCACTGGTCGATATGACGAATTTTAGCGGAAAATAGAGAGGTCAGGGTGCAGCAAGCATCATCTGAACATGAGAATATGAAATGGAGTTGAGCTTGATGACAGATCGCACAACAAACGAAGAGTGGAATGATAAAGATAACGGACAAGAGCCAATGATTAAATTGCAGCCAGGGGGTGTTGCGCCTGTGCTCAGCTATAACGTGCCGGAGCCGACAGCCTATAGTGGAAGAAACTTTATCGATTTGCAGCTGCATGACGGGTATTTCCTGCCTACCAATCCAGGTGTGAATGCTGGCTTGCAGGTATCGAAGGGGAGCGCCAGCGCCGCAGATTCTTCGCCGGTTGAAGTGCTGAGAGCGGCCCAGCAATCAGGAGAGAGGCTTACTTCCAGATTGGCTAATCTGGCGGAGGAGGAAGTGCTGCGCAAGGCGAGCGAAGGACAGAAGCTGAATATTCAGCGAACGATGACAGGAGCGCTCACTTATTCCTTCGTGAATACCAGCTCTCGCGAGGAACCGGTATTCGCGGCTGCTCCTTCGGGATTGGAGGCGGACAGCAGTCATACGTTTGCATCATCTATGAGAGCTATGCGAGCAACGGAGGACGATGGTGGAATTATCGGAATGAGGCCACGGGATGATATTGATCCTCTTCCAGAAGAGCCGGACCCCATAATCGTGTCCGTCAATATCGGTTCGCCTGCCGCCGGTGCGGCCGTCAGTGGACCGCATACAGGAGCTCCTGTAGAGATTCGCGGTTATGCTTCAATCTCTTCGGGTCTGGGAGCGGTTGGCAAGGTGCAGGTGCAAATCGGCAGCGGCAGCTTTCAGACGGCGACTCTCTCCCCGGATGGCTCATGGGTGCTGTCAGTCGTTCTGACGACACCAGGACCGATAACGATTCTGGCAAAAGCAACCCATTCCACCAAATTGATAACCGCTTCAAGTAGAATTACGGTCCATGTCACATTGGCGCAGGCGCCTGATACGGAAGTGCCAACGGTAACAATCACTTCGCCAAAAGCAGGCGAGCTGCTCAATACGAAGGGTGGCCCCGCTGCCGTTATTCAAGTCGAAGGGACCGCAGGAGACAATCGCGGTGTAGCAAGAGTCGAAGTCATCATCGATGGTGGTGCCCCTGTGATGGCAGAGAGCACAAACGGATTCGCGACTTGGAAGAAGCAGGTCTCGCTTCTAGCAGGAAATCACACCATTGCCGTCCGCTGCTATGATGCCGCCAATAATGTCGGGACGCACAGCATTGCTGTCTATGTCGATGGTCAACCGCCGAAGATCGGTATTACATCGCCCCTCAATAATGCCACCTTTGCAGGAACCTTCTCGCAAGGCGCAGTTATAGAAGTGTTCGGTACTGCAGAAGACGCAGGAGGAATCGATCGGGTCGAAGTGTCTCACAGCGAGAATCCGATATTTATTCGGGCTGCCGAGAAGGCTACAGGCGACTGGTCGACATGGAAGGCGACGTTTACTGTCAATTCAACGGATACGCATATGATTACAGCGCGCGCCATCGATCTTTCCAACAATGTTACGGAGACGACGATTGCCGTCAAAGTGTCGATTATGCCGGAAGTAAACTCCAGATTGAAGCGGCTTATTCTGGTGGAATCGTACCGGATGTCCTCTTATCTAGCCAATTATGGAGCGGGACGAACGATTAAAACCTTCTCTCTGCTGCCAGGCGAGAAGAGTAAAATAAGCATTCGCTCTTATAATCAGAATGAAGTGACGGCGAAGAGCGCAGCAACGATACTCGACTCCGTGACCGATGATATATCGGCTGAATTCGAGAAATCCATTGCTTCCGAGCAAGCGGATCAGAAGAACTACAGTGAAAGCAACGAGTACAAAATTGAGGGCGAGGCAGGCGTCAGCTGGGGTTGGGGCAGCGCTTCAATTAGCGCAAGCACTAGCGGGGGAACGAATGCGGCAAGGGAGCAGTTCGCCAAGAATGTCGTGAATAATACTCAGAAGCATGTAGCGAAAGCGTCCGCAAGACGGGATGTGCAGATTAATACGACCTATGAAGAGAAGCGGACGAGTACAGAAGAAACAACCATTGTGAGGGAAATCGAGAATATTAATGTAAGCCGAACGCTTAATTTTGTTTTTCGTCAGATGAATCAGGAGTTTGTTACGCTTCTCCATCTTGTGGATGTGCGGATCGGTTATTTTACAATCGATATGGTGAATGGCGTTGAGACGAAGCAGTATCGCGAAATTACGCTGCCGCAATTGGACGCGCTGCTGTCTGAAGTCATCGTACCAGACAAGAGAATCGAAGTTCGCAATGCTATCCTTAGTCAGCTGATGAACATATTCGATTATCAGGACCGTCATCATGCCTTTATTGAAGAGGAGCCGTTCAAGCGGAAGGATGGAACCGTCATCCCGCTCTCTAATTATTTGCGAATTAAGAAGGATTATACGTCCACCTACAGTGATGAAGCGAGCGGCACCACAATTAACGTTCCAGGCATCATTCTGGCTGCAAACCGTCATGTGCTGAGAACGGATGGAATCGTGGTGGAGGCGCTTCTCGGTCAAGGCGAGGCGCTGGACAATTACTCGCGCAATCTTCAGCTGGAATCTGTTCGGGAGAAGGAGCTGCGCAATGAGCTGCTTGAGACCGAGATAGCAATGAAGCGGCTGGCGCTGCAGATTATGACCAACAAGGATGAAGCGGCCGCGCAAATTTACAAGGTGCTTAATCCGCCGCCTCAGATCGCGGAGAAGACGGAGCAGCAGGGAAGCACAGGTGAATAGAATCCTGCCGGGATCATCTGAGCAGAAGCCGGATCGAAGCAAGGAGCAGAAGCGGAAGGAGGCTGTGCTAACCATTGGAACCACTCAAGCTAAAGAAAAATGAAGACAAAGTGCTGAATGACAAATCGTTGAAAAACCGCGCCAAGGCGGCATATGACAAGAACAAGATCAAATGGACGCTGAATATTATTTTCAAATTATTGAAGAAGCTGGGCAAGGTCCCTGTAGTGAATAAGTTTATGGATTATCATAAAACGCATGTCAAATATTTGGGCATTGTACTGACAGCCGTTGTCAATATGGAGCCAATAGACAAGGAGATCGAAGGAATAACGATCAATCTGGATGACTATACGAGGCAGACGGAGGAGGTGCTGTCAGCGATAGCGGAGCTGCCGAAGGACCCTCTTGAGGGCATGCGGAATCCGGTCATCATTCTGGAGATTGCGGAGGACCCTGCTGCAGCCAAGGAGTATGATGCGATGCTAGACGCTTATCAGGAGCTTGTCCAGACCGCTCTTAATGCCATAACCCATTGCGCCCAGCAGGGGCAGGATATCGAACGCGATACGCGTGAGCATACGAAGGCCATCATCTCCAAGCTGAATGAAATCGTCGTGGAATCAGCAATCGATCGCGTTTTGATCGAGCGCAATAAGACGAGAGTCCAATTCATCCAGTTGGATTTAATGACACGCATTCAGAAGATCAGAGGCCGCGCAGAGGATGCCAAACGAATCGTTGAACCGCTCATTGTTGATGTAGCATTAATTAGTCGAATCAATAAGTAGCAGCCTTATTTCAGGCAAGCTCACCCGAAGAGAATCGGTGCTTTCGCAATTTCGAAAGCAGGTGATTTTCGACGAGAGCTTGCCTTTTTTTATGCTTATCGACCTTGTCCAGAGGAATTTGCTTAGAAAACTCTCATCGTTTTCTAATAAAGCGGACAGAAGTCAATATGCGACTATGGTTGCTCGTTCATAGGTACTTTGTGGAACAAATATCTGTGTTAAGGTGATACCAGTCCCAAGAGAGATTCACACCAACCTAATTTTCTAAGGAGGAACAAATCAATATGAAAAACAACAAGGTATTCAAAACAGTAGCGGGCATTGCATTGAGCTTAACAATAGCATTTACAGGCAGCGCCATCGTTGCACCGCATTCTGCGCAGGCTGCGACTGTGAGCGCTTCCAAAGCGGACAAGGTTATTGCGACCGGAAAGCAGTATCTTGGTGTTCGTTATAAATTCGGTGCAAAGTCAGGAATTACGAGCGCATTTGATTGCTCTTCCTTTACCCAATACGTATTCAAAAAGAATGGCATTTCGATACCTCGTTCATCAAGAGCGCAAGCCAAGGTGGGAGTGAAAGTGTCCAAAAGCCAGCTGAGAGCCGGTGATTTGATCTTCTCGGATACGAATAGAGACGGTGTCATTAACCATGTGGGCATATATATGGGCGGAGACAGAACACTGCACACCTATCGGGTTGGAATTGGCGTCACAGTATCCAAGTTCTCCGGCAGCACATGGGATAAAACGTTCGTAACTGCAAGACGTGTGCTTTAATACAGATCATTTAATACAGATCAAGCAATCATAGAGGTATCATATATTTGCAGATCCGCCTTCATAAAAAAGGAAAGTCCATCCGCAAACCTGCTGTCAGCTGCAGGCGTGGATGGACTTTTCTGTTGCTGCGCGCGGTGCGAGAAGGGAGGCATTGCTCTGTTGTCAGCGCTTAATGGCATCCACAGCTTCCGCCAGCAGCTGATAAGAATACAGCCGGGCTTCATGATCATAGATTTGGGCAGTAATAATAAGCTCATCGGCTCCTGTTTCCTCAAGAATGAGCGGGAGCTTCGTTATAATCGTTTCCTTGCTACCAGCGATGGCATAGCTTAATTGCTTGCGAATCAACGCTTTCTCTTGCGGTGACCATTGGGTGTCCATGCTTTCCACTGGCGGCAGCAGCGGACTTGTACGACCGCGAATAAGGTTCAGAAATTGCTGCTCCTGAGAGGTAGCCAGTCTCTTGGCTTCTTCATCTGAATCAGCGGCTACAATATTGATGCCGATCATAACGTAGGGCTTCTTCAGTGCTGCCGAGGGCGTGAAGCTGCTTCGATACAGCTCAAGGGCCGGCAACAAATAATCCGGTGCGAAGTGGCTGGCAAAAGCAAAGGGCAACCCAAGCCGGCCTGCCAGCCGAGCGCTGAAATCGCTTGATCCCAGCAGCCAGATCGGAATGTTCAAACCTTCGCCGGGAACAGCTCGAACTCCCATTGGCCGCGCATCGGATTCCGGGTCCAAAAAAGCTTGCAGCTCGCTGAGCAGCTCCGGGAAATCCTGACCGCCAGTGCCCAGCGTACGCCGGAGAGCGCGGGCTGCGGGCTGATCAGAGCCGGGGGCTCTGCCTAGACCCAAATCAATTCGTCCAGGATATAACGACTCCAGAGTCCCGAACTGCTCCGCAATCGTTAGCGGCGCATGATTAGGGAGCATAATGCCGCCGGAACCGACTCGAATCCGTTCAGTGCCTGCCGCAACATGACTAATAACGAGCGAGGTAGCCGAGCTGGCGATGCCCGGCATATTGTGATGCTCTGCAAGCCAATATCGGAAGTAGCCTAATTTCTCTGAATGGCGAGCAAGATCGAGCGTATTCCGAAAGGAGTCTGCCGCTGTTCCACCCAGTAGGATGGGAGCGAGGTCGAGCACAGAAATACGTAGATGATCATACGGCATACATCGTCAGCTCCTTCATAACATATCGTTGGCAGCTTCAGTCGGCCTAGCTGCTTATTGCGGGTTGGTCGTCCAAATGCCTGCTGATTTAATGAACACTCGTGGCGGCAGCTTGATGGTGGCGAGAATCAATTCGGCTACATCCTCAGGCTGCATCATCCGATCCTCGTCGCCTATTTTGAGACCGGCATTAACGGCAAGATCCGTATTAACCGTACTAGGAGTTAGCGCAGTGACACGTATGTTGGATTTGCGAACCTCGCCCATCAGCGCCTCAGTCATGCCCATCACCGCAAATTTTGAGGCGCAATAAGCGGAGCCTGTTGCGAAGCCTCTTTCACCAGCGGTTGAAGCGACATTGATGATCGTGCCGCTGTTCTGCTGCAGCATAGTCGGCAGTACAGCGCGAGTCGTGTAATACGTGCCCATGAGATTCGTTTGAATGATGCTCTCCCACAGTTCAGAATCCATATCAAGCAACGTCCCGAAATGGGCGATACCGGCATTATTAATAAGAATATCAATAGAACCAAGCTGTTCCCCGAGCTGTAGAATCGCTTGCTCCACTGCAGCTTTGTCGGTAATATCTGCCGTAACAATATAGACATTGACGCCATAGTCGGAAGAAAGCGATGACTGCAAGGTTTCCAGATTGGAGCTGTTTCTAGCGAGCAGTCCGAGATGGACGCCTTCCTTGGCTAAAGCGATCGCAGCAGCCTTCCCGATTCCCTTGCCGGCCCCGGTAATAATTGCAGTTTTATGTAGTAGGTTCAAATGATCTCTCCTCTTCAAGTTTGCATTAGTATGTGCAGAATAGTATGTGCAGAAATGACAATACGACACCTATATTATAGAGGTTGCGGAGAGCCGATTCCAGTTATCGGATGGAAGCGTCGCTTGCAGATAAAAATTGATGAGAAATAGAAGAGCAGCTTCTCAAATGAAGAAGCAAGAGATATTTTTCACAAAGTGTTGAATAAATATACATTAATAAGTATAATAATTCAAACCAGAGCGGGAAGGGTATGATGGAGAATGAGCATAGAACCAGACACAGACACAGCGCGTTTGCTTGACGCGGGGAATGAGACCATACTTTTTACAGCGAATCGGCCAGATATCGTAATGGAGCGTGGCGAGGGACTGTATTTGTGGGATACAGCGGGCAAGAAATATTTGGATTTCGTTGGCGGGTGGGCGGTCGTGTGCTTGGGGCATTCTCCATTCGCAATTAAGAAAGCGCTAGAGAAGCAGGCGGCGACACTCGTAAATGCCAGCCCGGCGTTCTACAACAGACCGATGATAGAATTTGCCAAGCGGCTGACGGAGATTAGCAGGTTCGACAAAGTGTTTTTCGCAAGCAGCGGAGCGGAGGCGAATGAGGGCGCGATCAAATTGGCGAGAAAGCATGGCGCGAGGAATCGAAGCGGGGCGTATGAGATCATAACCGTCAAAAATGGATTTCACGGTAGGACGCTTGCGACGATGTCGGCGACTGGCAAGCAGCAGTGGGCGCATCTCTACGAGCCTAAAGTTCCCGGGTTTCTGCAAGTTCCCTTCAACGATATCGAAGCGATGCAAGCGGCAGTAGGCAGCAGCACCTGCGCGATCATGCTGGAGCTTGTGCAGGGTGAAGGCGGAGTTCGAGTAGCGGAGGAAGCGTACATAGCCAAGCTTCGCCAGCTTTGTGATGAGAACGGAGTACTGCTGATCTTTGACGAGATACAGACAGGACTTGGAAGAACGGGGAAAATGTTTGCATACGAGCACTATGGGATACAGCCTGACATCATGACATTGGGCAAGGGCATTGGAGGCGGATTTCCGTTGTCGGCCGTATTAACCAAGGCAGAATATAACCTGTTCG
The DNA here is from genome assembly GCF_927798095.1 of Paenibacillus plantiphilus. GTDB lineage: Bacteria > Bacillota > Bacilli > Paenibacillales > Paenibacillaceae > Paenibacillus_Z > Paenibacillus_Z plantiphilus. The sequence goes on from NZ_CAKMMF010000013.1 coordinate 156,057, forward strand.
AGGCAGGCGATCAAGGCGGAACCTATTCCGGTCAGCCACTCGCGATGGCGGTTGGAATTGCGGTTTTGAACGAAATCATCGATCAGCAGTTAGCCGACAACGCCGAGCAGCAGGGAAATTACATCCTTCAGCGACTAGAGGGGATGAGAAGCAAATACCAATTCCAGCGCATATCCGGCAAGGGGCTGCTCATCGCATTTGACCTGCAAGAAGCAATAGGAAGAGAGCTTGTGGAAGAGTGTATGGCAGAGGGCTTGCTGATTAACTCGCCGCATCCGCATACAATCAGACTCATACCGCCGCTCACAGTAAGCAAAGCAGAGATCGACGACATGTTCGATATACTGACTCGGGTTATGGATAAAAGGCAATAAAATCAAATACCGGACAGGGCAAACCATCTAAAAATGAAGATGGTACTATCAGGGGTTTAAGCGACACAGTCGCACAAAAAAACTAAAAATGCGTCTCAGCAGCACAAACGTTATTAGATCACAGTGCGAAGCACAAGCAGGGGCGATAGAAGTAGAGCGTGTCCGAAGGACAGAGCGGGAATACGGGGGAAGAGAGAACGGGTGCGCCGCAGAAGATGAGTACGGCAAAAATCCGGGTGTCCAGAGGGCGGAGCCCAATGGGGTCCCCCTTTCCAAGGGGGATTTAGGGGGATTAAAGTACAAAAATTCGATCAAATCATGAATAGCCATTCTCTTTTCTTTGCGATAAGCTATAGAAAAATTGAGAGCAATAGTATAGACTGTTGTGGGAGAAGGAGTACGGCATTATGAATTTCACAAAAATGCATGGACTAGGAAATGACTTCATCGTTATAGAAGGTGAGAACAGCTTGCCGAACAATGCCTCGGAGTTGGCGCTTGAACTTTGCAACCGGTATTTCGGAATTGGAGCTGACGGCTTAGTCTATATTTTGCCCTCCTCGACTGCAGATTTTCGTATGCGCATTATCAATTCGGACGGAACGGAAGCAGAGCAATGCGGCAATGCAATCCGATGCGTCGCCAAATATGTGTATGACAACGGCTTAACGGACAAAGATTCGATAACCATTGAGACGCTTGGAGCTGGCGTGCAGCAGGTTCAGCTGAACATCGTGAACGGCGAGGTGCAAACTGTGCGTGTCGATATGGGCGAGCCTATTCTGAATGGCTTGCAGATTCCGACAACCATTGATGCCAATCCGGTAATCAACCAGTCTATTGAAGTAGACGGGCGCGAGTTCCGCTTTACGGCCGTATCTATGGGTAATCCGCATTGTGTCATCTACGTGGATGATGCTGCTGGCTTCGATCTGGCGCAATGGGGACCCAAGCTTGAAGTTCATCCGCTGTTCCCGCGTAAAATCAATGTCGAATTCGTGACTGTTCGTTCGCGTGATTATACAGATATGCGGGTATGGGAGCGGGGCGCTGGCCCTACATTAGCATGCGGAACAGGCGCGTGTGCGACAGTTGTCTCCTCTGTCTTGAACGGATATACCGACCGTACGGCGGTAGTGTCCTTAAAGGGCGGGGACCTAAACATCGAATGGAACGAAGAAGATAATCATGTATATATGACGGGACCTGCAGCAAACGTGTTCCGCGGAACACTGTAAGGCAGGCATAAGAAGGAGATTACAAACATGAAACCGGATTTGCGGGAAGCGCTTGGTGCGCGCATCTTAACCGGGGACGGCGCAATGGGAACCTATCTGTATCAGATGGGGTTCCCTGTCGGCGTTTCATACGAAGAATTCAACTTGCTGCGACCGGAGCTTATTGAGAATGTTCACCGCCGGTATTATGAAGCAGGTGCACGCGTAATTGAGACCAACACTTTCTCAGCGAATCGCGAGAGCTTGAACAAATATGGCTTGGATACAGATGTAGAGGCGATTATCCGTGCAGGAGTGCTGCTGGCAAGAGCAGGAGTCGGTGATGATGCGTATGTGGTTGGCGCAGTTGGAGCAATTAGAGCCGGCAAACGCAGAAACATCCGGACATCCGAGCTGACCAAATCATTCCAGCAGCAAATCCATGCTTTGGTGGATGCTGGAGTTGACGGATTGATTCTTGAAACGTTCTATGATTTGGAGGAGCTGGAGCTGGCATTGTCGATCGCGCGCAAAGCGACGAGTCTGCCGGTTATTTGCCAATTTGCAGTAGAGAAGGAAGCAGTAACCCAGGACGGCCTTTCACTTGGCGCAGCATTCGAGCGTGTGCGTAGTGCAGGAGCTGATGTTGTTGGCTTTAACTGCCGAAGCGGTCCAAACGGCATCATGCGGGCCATCGATTCAATTGCGGAGGAAATCAAGCTGCCGCTGTCTGTATTTCCGAATGCCGGAATTCCCGACTATGTGGATGGCAAATATATGTTTACTGCATCACCGGAGTACTTTGCGGATTCCGCACGCAAATTTGCGGACAGGGGCGCGCGTATAATCGGAGGCTGCTGCGGCACGACTCCAGAGCATATCGCTGCCATCGCTGAAGCTTTGAACGGATATATCCCGCAGGCGGTTCAAGCTCAAGAGGCGACGATGGAAACTCTTCAACCTTCGGTCGCGGTTATTTCGTCGAATGCCGAGCCCCAATCCGAACCAATCGTGCCGCAATCGCAGGAGCAGGAGCCATCGATCGTCGAGCTGGTGAAGCATCGTCATACTGTCATCGTTGAGCTTGATCCGCCGCGCGATCTCGATATTCGCAAATTTATGGCTGGCGCTGCTGCGCTCAAAGCCGTGCAGGCGGATGCTGTTACGATGGCGGATAATTCGCTCGCAGTAACGAGAATGAGCAATATCGCGCTGGCTTCTCTGGTCGGGCAGCATGTCGGAATAAGGCCGCTAGTTCATATTGCTTGCCGCGACCGCAATCAAATCGGAACGCAGTCCCATATGATGGGGCTTGATGCTTTAGGCATCGATCATGTGCTGGCTGTAACGGGAGACCCGGCCAGATTCGGTGATCTGCCGGACTCCAGCTCGGTTTATGATCTGACCTCCTTTGAGATGATTCGCATGATCAAGCAGTTGAACACAGGTGTCGCATTCTCTGGCAAGCCGCTTAAGCAAAAGGCGAAATTCGTCGTAGGCGCGGCGTTTAACCCTAACGTCAAGCATCTGGACAAGGCCGTTACGCGTCTGGAACGCAAAATCGATTCCGGGGCGGATTACATTATGACGCAGCCCGTGTACGACAAAGAGCTGATCGTGCGGGTCGCTGAAGCGACGAAGCATCTCTCAGTGCCGGTGTTCATCGGAATCATGCCGCTTGCCAGCGGGCGAAATGCGGAATATTTGCACAACGAAGTGCCCGGGATTCAGCTCTCTGACGAGGTTCGCCAGCGGATGGCGGGATTGGAAGGCGAGACTGGGCGCGCCGAGGGTGTACGGATCGCGGAAGAGCTGCTCGACGCCGCTCTGGATCATTTCAACGGCATCTATCTCATTACTCCATTTATGTTCTACGAAATGACAGCTCAATTAACAGAATACGTATGGAGCAAGACAGGGAGAAAATAGCTGAAACACTTGTTCAGCGTAGCAAAATGAATTAGAATAGAGCAATGGATGCACTTGCCATGCCAGAGGCATATCGCGACGGACAGGCTGATCTTGATGGTTGCCAGAGAGGGCAGCAGAGAGAGCATTGCTGGACCGAACGTATGCTCCGGACTTTTTTCGTCAAGAATAGTGCAATGACTGCCGCCTCATCGATACTTGGCAGAGGTAATAACTCATCATTCTTGCGTTCATTTATACTTCGTGTTGCGTTGCTCTTGTATACACGAAATAGACCGGGGGGAGCCTGACATGGCCATCAAATTAATAAACATCGGCTTCGGAAACATTGTTTCCGCTAATCGCATTATTTCGATTGTAAGCCCGGAATCCGCACCAATTAAACGTATCATTCAAGAGGCTCGTGACCGTCATATGCTCATAGATGCAACGTACGGTAGACGCACACGCGCTGTTATCATTACGGACAGCGACCACGTTATCCTGTCTGCGGTTCAGCCTGAGACGGTTGCTCACCGCTTGTCAACCAAGGATGACGATCACGACGAATAGTGACGGGGAGTATTATGAACAGAGGATTGTTGCTCGTATTATCAGGTCCGTCAGGCGTCGGCAAAGGCACTGTTTGCTCTGAGCTTAGACGAAAGCAAGATGACCTTATTTATTCCGTGTCGGCGACGACGCGCGCACCGCGCCAGGGTGAAGTTGACGGCGTGAATTATTTCTTCAGATCAAGAGAGCAGTTTCAAGATATGATAGCTCGTGACGCGCTATTGGAATATGCGGAATATGTAGGCAATTACTACGGCACGCCGCGTGATTTCGTTGAGCGTACGCTTGATTCGGGCAAGGACATCATACTTGAAATTGAAGTGCAGGGTGCTTTGAAGGTTAAGGAGAAGTTCCCGGAAGGGGTATTCATTTTCCTGGTGCCGCCATCCTTGGAGGAACTGAAGGAACGGATTACCGGACGGGGTACAGAGGCCGCCGATGTTATTGACAACCGGATGTCTGTCGCCGTAGAAGAGATGAATCTTATCCGCTATTATGATTATGCGGTAGTGAATGATGAGATTGATGCCGCATGCCATAGAATACAATGTATTATAACAGCAGAACGCTGCCGCAAGGATCGGTTTCTGGCTGGTTTGGCTGCAAAAAAGGAAACATCAGAGAAAGCATGAGCGAGGTGAATAGAGATGTTATATCCATCCATTGATGAAATGCTGCAGAAAGTGGACAGCAAATATTCACTCGTAGTTGCTGCATCAAGAAGAGCCCGGATGTTGCGAGACGGCAGCAAGACGGACATGTACAATGCGAAGTCACACAAATATGTCGGTGTTGCTCTTGAAGAAATCTACAATGATATACTGGTTGTAGTAAGCGGAAATAGAGAAGATTAACATCAATTCCTCAATGACAACCCTTTGCGGTTGTTATTTTTTTATGAAAGAAACAACGGCCGCTGTGCGGGGGAATGTTCTTACGATCGCTGTTGTTCCCGGAATTCTAGAATTGAAGTGGTTCATGGTGGAATTCCGGGAACAAAGGCGAGCGCTGACGCTTCTCCAGAAACATTCCCCTGCTCCGCTCTGTTGTTCATTCTTTTATTCACTTATATAGAGGCTTAGTTATTGTAACGGAAAAATGGGATGGAATCGGCTTTATTGCTTTATTTTCATGGATATTTATGATTGGGGAACGGAGAGGAGCTGGAATTACATGCTGCTTGGGAAAACGATTGTGCTCGGCATATCAGGCGGTATCGCGGCTTATAAAGCGGCGACGCTCTGCAGCAGGCTGGTGCAGGGGGGCGCTAACGTCTTTGTCATCATGACGGAATCGGCAACTAAATTTATTACGCCATTGACGCTGCAGACGTTATCACGCAATCCTGTCTATATCGATACATTCGACGAGCTTAATCCTGCTGTTGTCTCGCATATTGATTTGGCTGACCGCGCCGATCTCGTTATCATTGCGCCGGCAACGGCCAATCTGCTGGCCAAGATGGCGAACGGCCTTGCGGACGACATGCTCTCGACTACACTGCTTGCGACAACGGCGCCGATACTCGTTGCACCTGCGATGAATGTGCATATGTATGCCCATCCGGCAGTAGTGAGAAATATGGAGCTGCTGAGTGAACGCGGCGTTCGTTATGTAGAGCCGGGTACAGGGCAGCTTGCATGCGGCTATGTGGGCAAAGGGCGGTTGGCTGAGCCTGAGGATATTGTCCGTGCGGCAGAGCAGTGGTTCGCCCAAGGCTCGTCATGGAAGGGCAAGAAGGTGCTTGTAACAGCAGGTGGAACGATAGAGCGGCTTGATCCTGTTCGTTTCTTGACGAATGATTCGTCAGGAAAAATGGGCTTCGCTATTGCTGAGGCTGCGGTGAACAGAGGCGCTGACGTAACCGTAATAGCTGCAAGAATTCAAGGGGAGCCTGCTGCGGGCATTCATGTGGTGCGGGTAGAATCAGCGGAGCAGATGCTGGAGGAAGTATTGAGCCGGTTCGACGATATGGATATCGTTATTAAAGCTGCTGCTGTAGCCGATTACCGTCCGATAGCCAGAGCTGACAGCAAGCTGAAGAAGAAGAGCGATCGGCTGGTTATCGAGCTGGAGCGGACGACCGACATCCTCCAGACGATTGGACAGCGGAAAAAGGGTCAGTTTATAGTCGGCTTCGCCGCTGAGACGGAGCAGGTGGAGCATTATGCCATGGATAAGCTGATTCGCAAAAACTGCGATCTCATCGTTGCGAACGATGTGTCAGTGGAAGGCGCAGGGTTTAATGGAGATACGAATATTGTACATCTATTCGGACAAGAGGGACGGATTGCTTCTTGGCCCATGCTGCAAAAGAGTGAGGTGGCTCATCGTCTGTTGACGCTTATTGCAGAGCGGATAACAGACAAGGGGGATCGTGGATGATCGCCAAAGTAATCGTTGATGTTCCCAGCAGGCAGACTGACCGGCCATTCGATTATAACGTACCGGCCAGACTGGAAGGCTGGGTGGAAATTGGCAGCAGAGTAGGCGTTCCTTTCGGAGGACGTGTCGTTCAGGGCTTTGTAATCGGACTGGCGCCGTTCACCGATGTCGATGTGTCCAAGCTGAAGCCCATTTCAGAGCTCCTTGACCATTCGCCGCCGCTATCGCCAGATCTGATTGAACTCGCGACTTGGATAAGCGGCAAGTACTGCTGCGCCCTTACGACAGCGCTGCAATCGATGATCCCTGCTGCATTGAAGGGGAAGGCGGAAACCTATGTCTCCCTCGCGGAAGAGGAAGGCAAGGAAACGTCTGATTTGTTGCCGATCGAATATGATTGGCTGGACTATATAAGACGAAATGGTGGAACGGTCAAGCTTTCCACGTTGCAAGAACGCTATCCGACAGAGGCTGTCGCCGTCAAGGGTGCGATTAGTGACGGGCTTCTCATAGAACGGGTATCCATTCGCGACCGTCTAGCAGTTCGCAAAGTGCTGACGGTATTTCCTCCAGAGGATCAAGAAGCAGCGCAAGCGGCGCTGGAAGGTCTTCCGTCCAGAGCGGCAAAACAGCGCGAGGTGCTGCGCTATATGCTGGCGCATGGAGAGCCGATTGCGCTGCAGCGGCTAGTGGAAGAGGCGCAAACGACGTCAAGCACAGTAAGAGCATTGGCAGACAAGGGCTTGATAGTCTTGCGCGAGATAGAGCATAACCGCGATCCCTATGCGGGACGGTCATTCATGCAAACGACTGCGATGTCTTTGACAGCTGAGCAGCAGGCTGTTTACGGCGAGATTTCTTCTGCAGTAGATGCCGGGGATTCCCGTGTGTTCTTGCTGCATGGCGTGACGGGAAGCGGCAAAACAGAAGTTTATTTGCAGTCGATCCAGCATTGCTTGCAGCATGAGCGGCAAGCGATCGTTCTAGTGCCCGAAATCGCGCTGACCCCGCAGATGGTGGAGCGGTTTAAAGGCAGATTCGGCGATGCGGTTGCCGTTCTGCACAGCCGTCTGTCCAATGGAGAGCGTTATGACGAGTGGCGCAAAATTCGTGAACGCAGAGCGCAGGTTGCAGTGGGCGCGCGATCGGCGATCTTTGCTCCATTCCAGCGCATCGGACTCATTATTATCGATGAGGAGCATGAATCTTCTTATAAGCAGGAGGAGAGCCCGAAGTACCATGCTCGCGATGTCGCAGTGAGAAGAGCAAGACAGCATGGCGCGGTCGTTGTGCTCGGTTCTGCGACGCCATCGCTCGAAAGCTATGCAGCAGCTTCCAGAAGCGGCACTGCGATTGAACGAGCTTCTGCCGAGAAGGCGGCAGCTCCAGCAGCAGCCTCAGGAGGCGGCGTGACAGAGAGCAGCGGGGCTGTCGGATCGGGACGCCCGCCAGCACTGCTCCCGATGCCTCATCGAGTTGGCGGCCGGCCGCTTCCAGAGGTTCAGCTCGTTGACATGCGGGAAGAGCTCAAGAACGGCAATCGTTCGATGTTCAGCCGACAGCTTCATGAAGCGTTGGCCGTGCGTCTGGAGAGGGGCGAGCAATCGGTTCTGCTGCTTAACAGACGCGGACATTCTACCTTCGTGATGTGCCGTTCATGCGGCTATACGGCGTTATGTCCGCATTGTGACATATCGCTAACCTTTCATCAGAAGTCCCGGGCGCTTCGCTGCCATTATTGCGGGCATGCGGAGCTTGCGCCGACACAATGCCCTTCCTGCGAAAGCGAGCATATCCGCTTCTTCGGAACAGGCACTCAGCGCGTGGAAGAGGAATTGTCGAAGCTGTTCCCTGGTATTCGGGTCATTCGAATGGATGTCGATACGACCACAGAGAAGGGTTCGCATGAGAAGTGGCTGACCATGTTCGGAGATCGTCAAGCAGATGTGCTGCTTGGCACACAAATGGTCGCCAAAGGTCTTGATTTTCCATATGTTACATTAGTGGGCGTTATCGCGGCAGATACTTCATTGCATTTGCCGGATTTTCGAGCTGCGGAGAAGACGTTTCAGCTGCTGACGCAGGTTGCGGGACGTGCGGGCAGACATGAGCTTCCTGGCGAGGTTATTATTCAAACCTACAATCCAGAGCACGCTGCAATTATTGCGGCGCAGCATCACGATTTTGCGGCATTTGTCTCTGCTGAGCTGAAGCATAGGCAGGTGATGTCCTATCCGCCTTATTGTCGACTCATCTTGATCACGTTATCTCATGAAGCGCTGCCTCTGTTATTGACGACAGGAGAGCAGCTGGCTGCCAAGCTTCGACAGGGGGTGGCGGATTCAGGAATCACATCATCAGACAATTCGGACGGGAGATTCATTGATATACTTGGACCTGTAGCCTCTCCGATTCCGAGAATGAAGGATCGCTATCGATTTCAATGTATGTTAAAATATCGTGGGAACATTGACGCGACCGGCATTCTTCAAGCTGCCATCCGTGCAATTTCGGACCGAAACGGAGTACCCCCGGTGGGAATAAGCGTGGATGTTGATCCACAGGTTATTTTATAGATAATGGTTAGGCTGTCCTCTTCCGGCGAAGAGGCCGGTGTGGTCGGCCGACCGCCGTCATGCAGCGAAACACCGCATGTTGGGAGCTGCGCGCGGTGCGCTGAATGTGCAGCCATGTACAAAATTTTAGTAGGAGGAACGGCGATGGCGATTAAGTTTATAGTGAAAGATCCAGATTCTATCCTTCGCGAGAAGGCAATGACTGTAACGAAATTTAATGCGAATCTTCATAAATTGCTTAACGATATGGCTGAGACGATGTATGATGCCGAAGGCGTAGGACTTGCAGCGCCGCAGATTGGCATATCCAAGCGCGTAATCGTTGTTGATGTGGGTGATGAGAGCGGACTGATCGAAATGGTCAATCCTGAGATAATCGAGAAGGAAGGCGAGCAGCTCGGACCGGAGGGCTGTCTCAGCATACCTGACCTGAATGGCGATGTACGTCGTGCACAGCGCATTAAGCTGAGAGGCTTTGACCGCAATGGCGCGGCTTTTGAGATGGAGGCAACTGATTTTCTGGCGCGTGCTTTCCAGCATGAGGTGGATCATCTGAACGGTGTCTTATTCACTGATATTGCGGATTCGATCTACGATGCGGCAGTCCGCGCGCGCAAGCACGAGGAGTGATGGGATGAGAATTATTTTTATGGGAACACCTGATTTTGCTGTACCATCCTTGCAGGCTTTAATCGGGGCAGGACATGAAGTGGTTCTGGTTGTCACGCAGCCGGATCGTCCCAAGGGACGCAAAAAAACGATGACACCGCCTCCGGTGAAGGAAGCGGCGCTTCTGCACGGCCTGCCCGTGGAGCAGCCTGAGCGGCTTAGGAGCTCAGATACAGTATCGTCAATTGCAGCACTCAATCCTGATCTGATCATTACAGCTGCCTATGGACAAATTTTGCCCAAAGCTGTTCTGGAAGTGCCGCGGCTTGGATGTGTGAATGTGCACGGATCGCTGCTGCCCCGATATCGCGGAGGAGCGCCGATTCAACGTTCCATTATGAATGGCGAGCAAGTGACGGGAGTAACGATCATGTATATGGCAGAGGGTCTGGATACAGGCGACATGATAAGCAGAGTCGAATTGCCGATTAGTGATGAGGATACTTCAGGGACGATGTTCGAGAAGCTTAGCGCTGCCGGCGCGGAGCTCTTAATGGCAACACTGCCTTCAATAGAAGACGGCACTGTGCAGGCTGCTGTTCAGAATGAGGCGGACGCCACTTATGCGCCTAATCTAACCCGCGAGGATGAGCGGATCAATTGGAGCGGCTCTGCCCGCTCGATCTTCAATCAAGTGCGAGGATTGTCGCCGATGGCTGGCGCGTTCACCCTGTGGAATGGAGAAACGTTCAAGCTGTGGGCTTGTCAAATCATCGAAGCGAAGAAAGACGGAGCTGATGTGCAGCCAGGAACGGTTATAGATGCGAGCAGCGAGGGAATTCTGGTCGGAACTGGCGATGGACTGCTGCTGCTTACGACGGTTCAGCCAGCAGGCAAGCGAGCGATGCCAGCGGCCGAGTTCCTCAAGGGCGCGAAGCTGGCGGCTGGTTCGCAATTCGGCGGTGGCCAATCTTGAGCGGCCAACGAAAGCCCCAGAAGTCGAGGCAGCAGCTTACTGCCCGGGAAGTCGCGCTGCATACCTTGATTAAAGTAGCGGAGTCCGGCGCATTCAGCAATTTACAGTTGAATCGCACTCTGCAGGAGGCGCAGCTGTCACGTCAGGATGCCGCGCTGGCTACTGAGCTGGTATACGGAACGATTCAGCGGCAGCGCACATTGGATTACCGGCTGAACGGTTTGGTGTCCAAGGGATTGGACAAGCTGACGCCATGGGTTCTTCAACTGCTGCGAATGAGCGCTTATCAGCTCCTGTTCCTTGATCGTATTCCTGCGCATGCAGCTGTTAATGAAGCGGTCGTTATTGCGAAGCGGCGTGGTCATGCCGGTATATCTGGCATGGTTAACGGTGTATTGCGCAACATGGAGCGTCAGCTGGCGAGCATGAAGAGCGGAATTGATGAGAAGAACCCTGTGAAGCGGATTGGAATTGGACATTCTTATCCAGATTGGCTTGTAGAGCGTTGGATCAGAACGTACGGGGAAGAACAGACCGAGGCGATCTGCGCTTCCAGCAATGAATCGCCGCATGCAAGCATAAGAGTCAACAGACTGGAAGCAACACGGGATGAGGCCATTCAAGCGCTGGCCGAGGCGGGCTTCGACGCATCGCCTTCCAAGCTGGCGCCGAGCGGTGTCGTTGTCAGAGGCGGCGGGAATCTGGCGGTGTCGGAGGGGTTCAATAAAGGACTCTGGACGATGCAGGACGAGAGCTCGATGCTTGTGGCCGAGGTTTGCGCTCCAGCACCTGGCATGACCGTGATGGACTGCTGCGCAGCGCCGGGAGGCAAGACGACACATTTAGCAGAAATCATGAAGGATCAAGGTCGCGTCATAGCCAACGATGTTCATCCCCACAAGCGCAAGCTGATTGAAGAACAGGGGGAGCGGCTGCATCTTCGCTCCATTCAAGCTGCGACAGGCGATGCGGGCGATCTGGCGAAGCAGCATGGTGAAGGCGGCTTCGATCTGGTTCTATTGGATGCCCCTTGTTCAGGTCTCGGCGTAATCAGGCGAAAGCCGGAAATAAAATGGACGAAGACTGCTGGGGATATTCGCGATATTGCAGTGCTTCAGCGAAGATTGCTCCAGGAGGCAGCCAAGCTGGTTCGTCCTGGCGGCAGATTGATCTACAGCACATGTACGATAGCGGAAGAAGAGAATGAGCTGCAAATCCAAGCATTCCTGGAGAGCAATGCTGATTTCCAGCAGGACTCGGATTGGCCGGAGGAGGTGCTGGCGCCGCTGCGCCAAGCAGGCGTCATCTCGGCTGCTTCTTTCAAGGGGGACGTCCAGCTGCTTCCGCAGCATTTCGGCAGTGATGGCTTCTATATCGCTCGTTTGAAACGTGTAAAATAAGTGCATTTCAACTGAAAAATGAACGCCCATGACGGTCCTGTGGCCTGACATGGGCGTTTGTGGTAAAATAAGCGGTGGCGGTCATGTGGTCCGCCCAATTCCAATTTAATAGAAAACAGGTGTGAAACGATGAAACCGTTCATCTACGACTATACGTTAGAACAGCTTCAAGATTGGATGAAACAAAATGGCGAGCCTGCTTTTCGCGGAGGCCAGCTGTTTGATTGGCTCTATGTGAAGCGGGTCATGAGCTTTGAGGAGATGACGAATCTGTCCAAGGCGCTGCGTGAGAAGCTTGAGGAGCAGTTCAGCTTTGTGACGCTTTCTGAGATTACGAAGTTTGAATCGAAGGACGGGACAGTCAAATTTCTGTTCGGGCTTCACGACAATCATGCGATCGAGACCGTCATTATGCGTCACAGCTACGGCAACAGTATCTGTGTCACGACGCAGGTCGGCTGCAGAATCGGCTGCACCTTCTGTGCGTCAACGCTTGGCGGCTTGAAACGTAATTTGACCGCAGGGGAGATTGTCGCTCAGGTCGTTCAAGCGCAGCAAATGCTGGATGCAACGAATGAGCGAGTGTCCAGTATCGTTATAATGGGATCGGGCGAGCCCTTCGAGAACTATGACGCAACGATGGCTTTTCTCCGTATTATGATTCATGAGAAAGGCTTGAATATCGGCCAGCGCCATATCACTGTCTCGACGAGCGGCATTGTGCCAAGCATCTACAAGTTCGCCGAAGAGAATACGCAGATTAATCTTGCGATCTCCATTCATGCACCCAATGATAAACTCCGCTCCAAGCTGATGCCGGTGAACCGGAGATACCCGTTCGAGGAAGTGATGGATGCTTGCCATGCCTACATTGCCAAGACAGGTCGCCGGATTACTTTTGAATATGCGCTCATAGGCGGTGTGAATGACGGCAGCGAACATGCCCAGGAGCTTGCTGATGTCCTTCATGGCATGCTGTGCCATGTTAATCTCATTCCGGTCAATCATGTGCCGGAGCGCGATTATGTGCGTACGCCGCGCGAGCAAATTTTTGAATTTCACCGCATCCTTGAACAGAACAAGATCAATGCAACGATCCGCAGAGAGCAAGGTCATGATATCGCAGCAGCGTGCGGACAACTACGAGCTAAACATATGGAGTCTACTGCGGGGTGATCTGGTAATGAGAATGGCTTATCGAAGCGATATCGGGCGGATCCGGCTTGTTAATGAGGATCGCGCTTGGGCAGAAAAGACGGATTCGAATATGATAGTGGCCATCGTCGCCGATGGGATGGGAGGCCATCAAGCCGGCGACGTGGCAAGCCAGCTAGCTGTCGACACCTTTCGCGAAGCGCTGCAAGGGAGCTCATCGACGCTAACGCTGGAAGAGCGCAAAACACTTGTTCGTCAAGCGATTCTTCAAGCCAATGAAACGGTTTATGGCATGGCTTCGAGCAACAAGCAATATCATAATATGGGGACAACGGTGGTTGCAGCGCTGCTGCAGCCTGATAATGGCGTAGTCGGTCATATTGGCGATAGTCGAGCGTACAAATGGAGAGATGGTGTACTCTCTCAATTGACAGAGGATCACACGCTGGTGAATGAACTGGTCAAATCAGGACAGATAACACCAGCGGAAGCTGTGCATCACCCGCGACGCAATGTATTGACAAGAGCGCTAGGAACCGATGAGCTGGTTGAGGTGGATGTCAGAGGAATATCATGGGCGCCGGACGACCTGCTTCTACTATGCAGCGACGGCTTGACGACCATGGTGAGCGAAGAGCAAATTAGTCTGACGCTGCTGGAGAGCGGGCTGGATTTGGATGCCAAAGCGGACAGGCTCGTTGATTTGGCGCTCCAAGCCGGTGGCGACGATAATATAACCGTCGTTCTGCTGCATCATGCCGACGACACAGTGCAAGAGGAGTGTGCGACATGATTGGACATGAATTAGGCGGGAGATATGAGATTATTACCCGCATCGGCGGCGGCGGCATGGCACTTGTTTATAAGGCGCATGATGTGCTGCTGAACCGCAATGTCGCTGTCAAGATACTAAGACAGCAGTTTGTTCATGACGAGGAGTTTATTCGTCGTTTCCGCAGAGAGGCTCAGTCTGCTGCTGCACTGTCTCATCCCAACGTCGTCAGTATTTATGATGTTGGACAAGAAGAAGATACACACTACATCGTGATGGAATATGTAGAGGGCAACAATCTGAATGAGATTATTCAGGAGCGCGCGCCCCTGCAGACAGAGGAAGCGGTTCGAATATCGCTGCAAATATGCGATGCGCTTGAACATGCACATCATAATCAAATTATCCATCGTGACATTAAACCGCATAATATTCTGATCGGGAAGAATGGCCGTGTTAAAGTAACCGACTTCGGAATTGCTCGTGCTGTAACGTCCTCTACGATAACACAAACCGGTTCGGTGCTTGGTTCTGTTCATTATTTCTCTCCAGAGCATGCAAAGGGAATTAGTACAGGGGAGAAGTCCGATATCTATTCCTTAGGAATTGTGCTCTACCAGATGCTTACAGGACAGCTGCCCTTTCTCGGGGAGAGTCCCATCAGTGTCGCGCTCAAACATTTGCAGGAGACGTTCGAGGAGCCTCGAATCGTCAATTCTTACATACCGCAGAGCGTAGAGAACGTCATACTCAAGGCGATGCGGAAAAATCAGAATGAGCGCTATGCTTCAGCAAGCGAGATGCTGCAGGATCTGGAGACCTGTCTGCAGCCTAATCGTCTTAATGAACCTAAGATTACGTTCAATAACGATACCTCTGATCTGGATGAGACACGCATTATGCCGGCTATTCGCGGCAGTATTGCTGATACGCTGGCGGCTGCTCCGGGAGCTGCAGTCCGGAATGACGCGGCGAATGCCCAGCCGGATCAAGAAGAGCGCTGGGACTCCAGCGGGCTTGATGATTCACGCAAGCGCAAATGGGTGAAGCCAGTTGTAACGGTTGCAACTACATTACTGATCATTGCACTTGTTTTCTGGGGAGCAAGGACAGTGCTTGGATGGTTCGATGAGGAAGAGGTTGAGGTTCCTTACGTCGTTAATATGACAGAGGTCAAGGCGCGCGAGGCGTTGGAAGCAGTTGGTCTCAAAGTGGAGAATCCTTCTGTGTATATGGAAAAGGAAGGTGTTCCTAAGGATACCGTATATGACCAATCCATAGCCAATCAACGTGTCAAGGTCGGCGCATTCGTCAAGCTGTTCGTCAGCTCTGGGCCCAAGCTGGAGACAGTTGAAGATTATAAAGGGCGCGTCTATAGTGAAGTGTACGAAGAACTTATAAGTATGGGCATTGACGGTAACCGCATTGAACAGGTGGAAGATCATAGTGATGAGGCCCCTGGCATTATCTTAAAGCAGACACCGGCGCTAGGCGAGTCATTCGATCCGAAAACAGCAACGTTTACCTTTACAGTAAGCAAAGGGAAAGAAACGTTCCCGATGCCGAAGGTTGTTGGACTTATGGAGAAGGATGCAATCAAGAAGCTGCAAGCCAAGGGTCTGAAAATTGATGAGAATAATATTGTACGGGAAGAGAGCTACAAACCGGAGGGTGAAGTGCTCGCCCAGCATCCGTATGATGAGGGAGATCCCGTGGCAGAAGGCGCTGAGATTACATTAACGATCAGCTCGGGCTTGCCTAAGGATGCGCTTGAGTATACGTATAATATTATGATTTCGCCAGCGCAAGCAGGCAAAACGAGCGAAATTCGAATCGTTTACAGCGATGCCCGCCAAGAGAATGTCGAGTGGGGCAAAAAGAAGATTAAAGACACAAAATCCTTCGAGGTTAAAGTGGTGCTATCGCCGAATACAGAGGCTATGGTAACGATATATAGAGACAATCAGCTGGTAGATACCTTTACGAAGACATATGATGAAGTGAAGTCTGGCGATAATTCCATGCCGGAGACAGTTCCAGGTGAAGAGGAACCGGTAGTTGAGCCGGCTCAGACCGAGGAGATTGAAACTAATGACGGTACAATCCCAGAAGAACAGCAAGGACAGCAAGAACAACCAGAACAACCGGAACAGTGATAGTCAGGTTGGACGAATCGTCAAGGCTTTGAGCGGTTATTATTATGTGCTGCCCCAAGGCGCAGACAAGGATTCGACTCCTATTCAGTGCAGAGGACGGGGAATATTCAAGAAGCGGGGCGAATCGCCGCTAGTCGGTGATTTGGTGGAATTCGAAGCAACAGAGAACGGTGAAGGCACAGTTGATTTTATTCTGCCTCGCGTCTCGGAGCTGATTCGTCCTCAAGTGGCTAATATCGATCTTGCAGTTCTGGTATTCTCCTTAACCGAGCCCGCGCTAAGTTTGACATTGCTGGATAAGTTTCTTGTGCATATCGAGCATGCGGGCATTCAGGCGCTGCTTTGCTTAAGCAAGCAGGATCTCGCAAGGGAAGGCGAGGATACCGAAGCAGCTCAGCATATGATGCAGGAGGTCATTCGGATCTACGAGCCTATTGGCTATGAAGTGATGACGACCAGCTCCAGCCAAGGAGATGGAACAGAGCTGCTTCTAGGGCGTCTTCAAGGACATCTCTCCGTATTTGCCGGTCAGTCTGGCGTGGGCAAGTCATCCTTGCTGAACGCGCTCGTTCCAGGTCTGTCTCTGGAGACGAATGCGATCAGCAATAAGCTCGGACGCGGCAAGCATACGACGAGGCATGTCGAGCTTGTTAGCATTGGCGATGGTTATGTGGCCGATACGCCGGGCTTCAGCCAGCTTGATTTCACAGAGCTGGGTATTGAAGAGCTCGGCAGCTGTTTTCGGGAAATGCGCGAATTGGCGCCCGATTGCAAGTTTCGCGGTTGTACGCATATGCATGAGCCGGATTGCGCTGTTCTGGATGCTATGGAGGCGGGAACAATCGCAGCTAGCCGATACGAGAATTATTTGCAATTCATGGCGGAAATGAAAGAGAAAAAGCGGAGGTACTAACATGACTATCATAGCACCATCCATACTATCGGCGAACTTCGCCGCACTGGCGGAAGATGTTAAAGAGGTCGATCAAGCGGGAGCGGATTGGATTCATATCGACGTAATGGATGGCCATTACGTGCCGAACCTAACCTTCGGACCGCTTGTCGTAAGTGCGATTAGGCCGTATACGAAGCTGACTTTTGACGTTCATCTGATGATCGAACGTCCAGAAAATTTTATTCCTGCGTTCATAGAGGCGGGAGCAGACCGGATTACAGTTCACGCTGAGACATGCCCTCATCTGCATAGAGTTATCGGGATGATCAGGGATGCGGGGCTGCCAGCAGGAGTTGCGCTCAATCCCGCTACACCTCTTTCTGCACTGGATTGCATCGTGGAGGAACTGGATATGGTTCTGCTCATGACTGTTAACCCTGGCTTCGGCGGACAGAAGTTCATACCACAGTCTTTATCCAAGCTTAAAGAGCTGAGAGCGATGCTGAATGCACGCGGATTGGACCATATTAATATTCAGGTGGACGGAGGCGTTAACACTGCGACAGCGCCTCTTGTGCGCGAAGCAGGGGCTAATGTTCTTGTTGCGGGAAATGCCGTATTCACAGAGCGTGACCGCAGGGCAGCGATCGCATCGCTGCGCTAAGTAGTAGGCTGATGACGGCAGTATGGAATAGGACAATCCAATGATGCATAGTATGGTTACATGAACGAATGTTCTTGTAGCCTTTTTTTTATATCTGTAAGTATAACGGCAGGCAATTAGGAAAGTGGCAATACATGCTAAGGGAAGTTCATATTGAATGTTCCTTATGAGTTTGAGGAGGGGTGGAGCATGAAGTTTTATACGATCAAGCTGCCAAAGTTTCTGGGCGGGTTTGTAAAGGCCATTCTGAATACGTTTCAGAAGAGCTAGCTATTGCAGAGAATCAGCATACTGTGCTCGTTGAAGAAGCAACCCCCAATGCAAGTAGCCGGCCGGGCAGCGGGCGGCTGTTTGCGGTGTCTGCTTTAATCGTAGGCGTACAAAGGGTAAACACTCTTATGAAGTCTACAACAGAGCATCGCACGCCACTCTCTGCATCTTTGTCCTATATGCTGCTTCTAGAGCAACTGATCGGTCAGAGCTGCGCGTAAGTGGTTTTTTTCCTTCCAGCACATCACGCGCTAAGTTTTCGAGCTGTAACACGGAATTTTCGTCTTACAGCGGCAGCTTGAGTAGATTTTACGTGTCTTTATCCGCCGTAAGTTGATTTTTGGACCTCTGTCAAGAAAGTAGACACCAACTAACGTTGCTTACAAATGCTTTTATAGTACTCAGCTTCAAATCGGTCAGGAGATAGGTAACCCAATGAACCGTGGATTCGCTTCCGGTTATAAAAGAGCTCGATGTACTCAAATACTTCTTGTTGCGCTTGGACCTTCGTTTGAAATTTGGTGCAGTAAATAAACTCCTTCTTCAGCACACTGTGGAAGGATT
>NZ_CAKMMF010000014.1 GCF_927798095.1 Paenibacillus plantiphilus
ACTAAAAGAGATTTATTTTTGTTGATTTTTTTAAAAAACTAAATATTTATTTTTTATATGATTTACAATATTCAGATTACCATATTTAACATTCAATTACAACATTTGAATAAAAGGTGGTAGAAAAGGAATTTGATATATGGAGTTATACTCCTGACTTTTCGATTGAGTTCTTATACAAAAATATTCTCTCGGCTCACTTTTTCACTCGATAGCGACTCCCCAACCACTATGAAAAGGGGAATTATAAACATAAATATAAATTATTTTGATATCTTTCAGAAATCAGTCTTTTTGATCATGCCTGAATCCGTGATGGTCTAGCATCCTTGATTTCCAGCCTATCTATTTAATGGGCAATATGCATTGAAGATTCGGCTTTTTAATTATTTCAATTGTCTCTTTCCATTTGATTGCTAATAATCGGGTCAACCGATTGCATAGCAAACAACCCCTGCTGTTTTTGATCTTGACAGGGGGTATCTGGTGAGTTCATGCGAATTGGCGCTCCATGCTAGACGAATGCAAGATAGATGCGCCGTGCAGTGTTAAACTATGGACTGTGCCATCCAAAATTAAAGATGAGGTCTGTCGTGCATGGCGTTTGAATGACCGTGCAAATGCCACGGCGTTTTACGTTTCCGCGAACTTGCGTGTCGTCTACACGCAAGCTCTCCTGGCCCATAATCCGGAGCATATTCTACGCAAATAGAGCGGCATGCAGAACAAGATTGCTCGTATCAAACGTCCCGGCAGGTAGACGTTCCAAGTCAAATCGGTCTTGAGTTCACTATGAAATTGTTTGCTTGCATGATCGCGATACAACGTAATCACTCGCCATGGCGCACAAGTTAACGACGTCCAATAGACACCGACTTCAATCTCTGGAAACAAGAGCAGTTGGCCTTCACGATCAATGTTCCGTACGATGACATGGAACACTTGGCGCAGCGGACGGTCAATTCCTTTTTCAGGAAATTCAAGAGCCCCAACATACTCCGTCTTGCCTTCGCGCTGCTCACAGGCCATTCTTTTCTCTTCAGCGATGCGCAGCCATGTTTCTTTCGGCATAGCCGAGAGTTCCTTTATACGTTAAGGAAACGCCCTCTTTTTTGGTGCCTAAGTTGTAAAATGGAGAGACATCAATGTCAAGAGAGATAACAACTTGTTCACCGGATTCGTGTCCCGTGACGGGAGCCTTTACCTTTCGAATAAGGTCAGCAGATTTCTGAAGCAAGGTCTCACTCCAATTGCAATCGATCGTTTGGACAGCTGCAGTAGGGCTGGAGGGCACTTTTCGCAGTCCCAAGCAAGTCTGAAACACCGGATTCTTCCAAAATAGTTCAATATGATCGAAGTCGCTTTTACCTTGGCAGAGCAGTCCAAGATAGCTTTTTATTTCATCATCGTTGCTATGAAGAGGGTGCTCCATTCCTTTCACGACAGATCGTTGAGGCGTTGTGGCAACTGTGTATGGGTAAGCAAGTCGCCGACTGAAACCAGGCCTGCATGCGTAGTTAACAAAAATTACTTATATTAGGTTAATTAGAATTTCATATTCAACACCTCACAGGTGAAAGTAGAAATAGGGCATTATCTTTTAAAATTTACCATCCGAGATGCAATTCCCTTTGATTTCCTTACTTAATAAAGAGCATTATCACGGATTCAGGCCATAGAAAGGTAATCGCCTTTCTTCTTGAAGAAGGAGAAATACTGAACTACCTGAAGCAATCCCATACAAAAGAGGTTCAATCTAAAAATCAGTGCTTGACTGTTAGCCAGGCATCCGATTGCGGTTACACTCGATAAGAAACATTATAGCGACTGCGGTTTAGCGTGAATGTAACGACGGCGCTGAAAGGCTTTAATGCGATTATGGCGGTCTTCTACGGTCGCGTTCATTCCATCGGCATTGATGGTAGTTCACAATTCCATCCTTCCAATTCCATATCGTTTTCAGAGTGCTTCGAACGGCAGGATGACCGATTCGATGGCTCTGCCCAAAACACCTCTCAAATCCCTGTTGGCAATGAAATAGTTGGGCGAGCAGTCATACCATGCCGTAAATGCTCTTTCCATTCCTATACGCTGCGAAGCAGCGGGGGTATAGTTCAGCAGCAATTCCAACCATTTTCTACTTTCCTCACCCAAAGATTCCGCAGGCGGGTTCAGCAAGCGATGGTTGGCCTTTAAATGCGCTTTCGCCCGCGGAGATAAAGTGTTCTGCACGGATTTCCGTACTTCCGTACACTTTCGATCACATAACCGTGAACATTAAATCGATCTGCGATGCGGAACGCATGTTGAAAACATTCACTAATCCAAGTATGGTAAACTTGCGCTAAACCCATGACCATCGCTTTGGGATAAGGCAAGTGGAAGTCTCGGTACCCTTAGGTATACCTCCGCAAGTCTTCAGCTTGAGACCGGACAGCAGGTCCAGCATGTACTTTATCTTCTATTTCTCGGAGCCGCTTGATAATTAACATCTGCATAGAAGAAGGGCTATTCCGCAGGTAGAAGGAGCATCCACCTTATAGAACAGCCCATAGCTATCTAGTAAATAATCTATTGCTGCATTTTATAGCCTCGCTTTGCTGCTGCTAGCGATTGTCGATCTTCTCCGGGTACAGGTCATGATTCATGAGACGATATGCCGCCATTTCCTCGTATTTGGTCCCTGGGCTACCCCAGTTGCAATAAGGATCGATGGAAATCCCTCCGCGCGGCGTGAATTTCCCCCATACCTCGATATAACGAGGCTCCATTAACGCAATCAGATCATTCATAATAATGTTCATGCAGTCCTCATGGAAGTCTCCGTGGTTGCGGAAGCTGAACAGGTACAGCTTAAGCGACTTGCTCTCCACCATTCGCACATCCGGAATATACGATATATAAATTGTTGCAAAATCCGGCTGCCCCGTAATCGGACATAAGCTGGTAAACTCCGGACAGTTGAACTTGACGAAATAATCCCGATTCGGATGCTTGTTGTCGAACGCTTCCAGAATGGACGGACTGTATTGGAACAAATAGGCGGTGCCTTGATTGCCCAGATGTGTAATTCCATTGAGCTCTTCCTCTTGTCTTCCTGACATATGCGCATTTCCCCCTCCATAGAATCGCCCGTAGTATACCATGATTAAGAGCAGCGGTCTAACGGTTTCATCACAATTGCAACAACTTGGAAAGTCATGCGACAGAAATCGACACCCTCTCAACTGCTATGCGTTGATGTCCCGTATCATTTCTGGAGCATTGCCAGTGAGATACAAGTGAAACACCCGTGCATCTAATGTTTTTTATCACGTACCACAATTGCTAATGAGTTCTCGCCAGCAGAAAATAGGTAATAATTCCTAAAAGAATATATCCTTTCCATCCAATAGATGAGACTTGCTATCTATATGCATAATTTACAATAATATGTAATATAGAGTTGTAATACAAAAAAAGGAGGAATTTGTTATGAGTTTGATGAAAAAAGCTTCTGCAACAATGCTCGTATTTGCACTTGTATTGTCATTTGGATTCTCTTCCATCGTCTCAGCTACTGCTCCCGAAGTTAAATTGTACGATGCAAGCTATTACGTATCAGGCAGCCATAGCGCAAGATCATTTAGCGGCCAAATTGAGGTTGAGAATTTAGGATACAGTAAAGTAGTTACCGTCCATTATACGCCAGATGGCGGCACTACCTGGCAAACATTAAACGCCAGCTACAGCCATGCATCAGATATTAACCACGAAATATGGGAGTTCTCCACTTATGCCCATGATTATTCGCTCGAAACCCCTAGATTAGGAAACGTAGTTAGCTTCTACATTGAATATGAAGTAAATGGTCAAACCTATTGGGACACCAATGGTGGAAGCAATTACACAGTCTCCACAATAACGTCTCACTTTGAGTTAGGTGTACCTGCCGTTATTAGCTGGTACAGGGGTTTGTACAGCACAGGATTCTCAGGCGATATCGTTCTCAAAAATCTCGCCTACGCAAAGTCCGTCAATATTATTTATACAACGGACAATTGGACAACGACTCAAACGTTGTCTGCCTCATATGACTCTTCCATTGGGAACAACCTCGAATTATGGAAGTTCAACACGAGCGTTAGCCCCAGCGTAACTCAAATCTCATTCTATATCTCTTATACAGTAGGCGGAGTAACCTATTATGATAATAACTTCAACAGTAATTATACCGTCATCAAATAATAATTCTGCTGTAATTTCACAAGAAAACCTGCCGAGTTGCGACTAACTTGGCAGGTTTTCTATCCTTTGGAAGAGTATTATCGTCCAGGTATGCAGTATGAGTCGATAACTATGCTTTTTCGACTTTGAAGGTGAATTTCCAATGAGCTGTTTTACCGGAATAGCGCCCTCTATTCTCTACTACCTTTACCTTTAGCTCATATTTTTTTGCTCCGGAAATAGAAGAAGCTTTGATCGACTTCTCTGATTTCCCAACATCCGGTATCTTATCTTGCTCTTCTGCTACTGCTTTAAGTTTAAGCGTCCCCCCTGCTTTCAATGTGAATTTCTCACTGTCTCCATCTTCCAATATTTTGCCGTTGACGGTTGCCTCTGTAGCCCATTCATTGCCTACATGATTGTTCTCTACTAGCTCTACACTTACTAGCGTTACCTTGACCTTCACATCACTCGACTTTTTCGCAGCAAAGGCAGGCTGACATGAAATCGCGATAATAAGAAGCATGCTCATCCACACTCGTATTACACGATGACGCATATTATCACTCCTATTCAAAACACGTTTGTTAGTTGCTGCAAAGCTAGTTACTGCTCTTCAACCCCGATCACCGTAACCGTATTGCTCTTCTTATCCCATTCAATAGCGAGCTTATAATAATCAGCGACCGCCTTCAGCGGAATATACATTTTCCCTTCGACCAGAACAATCTTGGAGCCCAGCTCGACCTTCTCGCCTTGGGCAATGAAATATGTCTCGCCTGACTGGAATTTCAAATGATTGCTCTCATCCCCAAGATCGGGGAATATCGAGAGCGTTTTCGTCCCTGGCTCCCAGCTAACACCTTTGGAATTCACTAGAAACGGCAGACAGTTCAACAGCCCGATCAAATCGACATGCGCGCGATTATTGATCATCTTGCCGACAGATGTTCGATCCCCAAGAACAGAAGAATGAATCGTTAGTTCGTTCTTCACCACAGCGCCTGCATGCGCTGCACTACTAAATGCAAAACATAGAATGGCAGCCAACTGCAGCGATAGTATGATCCTTCTCATTGTCAAAGCTCTCACCTTTCGAAAAGATTTAGATTCAAAACAAGTCACACATTTATAAACTCCTTATATTGTAAAAAGGTTGCACTGGTTATTTTTTTGAAGTTGTTCGCTATTTCTCGAACGGCTTGACATACTCATCGAGCAATTGCTCTTTCATACTGCCAAGAAGCGCATTCACGCCTTGTTCCTTGATCAGATCTGCCAGCTCTATCATCTGCGGAATCATATCAAACATCGACCACAATGACGTACTATACTGACGCCTTCATCTATCAATTGATTGATGATTCCTTCTCCTACAGCCGCGACCATCTTCCAAGTCGCAAGTTTCTTGATCGTAAAGTTATCCTTAATTCTCTTCTTCGTTGTACTTAGGTTCGCATACGTAATCCAGTCATCCGTTATGATTGCATTCAAATTAGTGTGAAGCCCTTCCCTTGCTTTGCTTTCTGTCCAGCTAGGTCAAGAATGCCTTTGGGGTCTTGGGAAAATGCCGCCTGTTGAAACGTGTACGTCGCGACTAAGAATTTCAGGTTGTAGCTCCCTGTGATCTGGCCCTCGTAAATGCCGATCTCGTCCTTTAGATATTTTTGTATTGTGGTTATATTCGCTTGTTTCGTTTGTTTGTTCGCATAATTCATGTAGTCATATATCTTATCAAGTTCGGTCGGCACGTATTCCTCATTACGAACGAACATGATATGTGAAGTACTGTGCAAGAGCTTTCCGTATTTCTCTAATTTTGTTCTTCTAATCATTCTTTGTTCGCTTGTAGATAATTCTTTGATATGCGCTCTTAATGGCTTAATGCCGGAGAAATTCATGTCTACAGCTGAAATCTCATCCTGAAGCTTGCCGTCTTGTTTCGCAACATGTTGTACACATACTAGTCTTTTCAAGCGCTCGATTCATTCGGCACTTGGTAGGTAAAAAAAAGACCTTGAGGATTGCCGCTCAAGGTCAGTCAACATTATATATTATTGATAATGCTCAGTTATTCACTTTCAAATCCAATAACAATCCATTCGTCCACGACATCCCAAAAGTTAATATTATATTCGGGTTGATCTTTTGCTGACCAGAGAGTCGCATTATCATTCTCACAATTACAATAATCAATTGCTACATGATCTCCCATTCCGTTACTGAAAAAGCCAAAGACTGTTTTTTA
The DNA here is from genome assembly GCF_927798095.1 of Paenibacillus plantiphilus. GTDB lineage: Bacteria > Bacillota > Bacilli > Paenibacillales > Paenibacillaceae > Paenibacillus_Z > Paenibacillus_Z plantiphilus. The sequence continues at coordinate 6,455 of NZ_CAKMMF010000014.1, forward strand.
ATCAATTTGAATAGGCTCTTGTAAATCCTCTAGAATACTCCCAGAGATTAATAATCAAAATATTTAACTATAGATAGTTTCATTTGGTTGATTCTTTTAATATCACTTGTATAATCCACATTCTCGATCAACTCATTTGCTTTTTCAAAAAAGAATAATGATCCCTCTATTAAACAATTAATAAACTCCTTCTCTGGAAGTACCCACTTATTTTCAGCTATTTGAAATTGAATTAATCCATTAGATTTAGAAGTGAACGATAACTTAACAGGCATATCCGGGAAATAGCACTCTGACATTCCTTTTTGTAAATATTCACCTACCAAATTCAACATATAACTCCAAAGCTGATCAATTAAGTCCCAATATTTTATCCCCATGACTTCTTGACCGTAATACCTTATTTCTATAGCTCCTTCGATATAAAACGGATCTATAACTTGAAACTTTTCATATATTTGCTCATTGTTTATTGGTATAAAGTACTTATTTGGATTCATCCGAATTTCTTCCCATTCTTTAGTCTTATAATCAGAATGAAGCAAATAACTCATTATTTCGAACATTTATATCCCTCTCTTACTATTAGGGTTTTGGATAAAATTGACCAATTCTTCCTTTATTGAACCCTAATACATAGTTTGAACCACCATACGAACCTTCAATTTGATATGAATACTTTGTTCCTTTCTCAATAATTTTCCCCCTATTCTGCTTTAACACTTCTTCAATAGCTTTCGCAAGGTCATCAATGTTCATGGATTTATCAAAGAAACTCTGTGGAATTGCAGGATCTTTTGGCACTGTACCATTATAGTATTCTGGATGATGTCTCTCTAGCATATGCTTCATTCCAGATTTATCTAGTAAAATATTTTCATTACCAAATATCCATTTTTTTGATTCGAAACTCTTCAATGGTAATCTCATCAATCGTGTTACGATTTCCATCGCTTTGAAGTAGTACATCCCCGACTTCCAGATATTCTGCATCCACCCACTCTTTCCCTTCGACCCAGAATGGATGATTTCCTGTCGCCTCGATAGTTTGATCGCCGATACGAATCGAATAAATGGACTCCGATGTTTTCTGGAATAGCTGTACAACTTCTTTATAAGCTTGCTCCCCAGTCTCCTCATTCCTCGAAAGAACCTTGTCCCCGACCTCAATCTCCTCAATCGGTTTCTCCCCTTCGTCTGTCAGCACCTTCGTTCCTGCGGTGAAGCAGTTGCACGGAAGTGCATCCTTGTCCTTATACACATTTGGCGTCGTCTCGCCATTCTTCTTCATCTTATCTACTGCGCCTGTGATCATCTTCGGGATCTTCTTGCCTAGCTTGACTACAGCCGCAGCCACCGTCGCTACGGATAGGATCATTAATGCGGCTCTGTTAGGTTTCTTAGTCATCCGTTATTATTCCAACTAATGTTCAAGTTCAACACTTAACGAGTACATGCGTAAATTATATTCTGCATAAATCAACATAGGTCTGTGAGAGTAAAAATAGTTTGGACTATGCCGCCCGATTCACTCGGCACTGAGTATAAGCAAATTAAGAAAGACCTTAAGGATTGCCGCCCTCAAGGTCGAAACTAGGATTATTTGTTTAAATTCAGTAGCGAAGTATCTAAAAAATACTTTAGTTTATTGAAACTCATATTCCTTACTCCATAATTCTTACAACCTCAGGTACAGACTTCCAATGACGCATGCGTTAAACTCACTCCAATTCGGCAACTTAATGGGCTAGATTTGTGTAAATACGTAAACTTGCGGTTGCCCGTAGTGAGTACCGAAAAAATAAATATTATTTCCTAAAAAAAGTTCATAATAATTGTTATCAGAATATTCTACTTCCTTATCAAACCCTAGTACTGCTTGACCAGGAGCTGACGGAATAATTTCAAACCGATATTCCTCTAGAAACTGCATTAAAAAGAACATCGGTGTACCGTCATCTAAAGTACTTGGGCTCTCATCTTCCAAGAACCAATTAGGACTTCCGCCTACCTTATTTTTCTTTAAATTAGGATCATCTATTTTTTTAAATAAAATTTTTCTATACTTAATTTTTTCTTGGTAATCATATCTCATCGATCCACTTGAAGTATCATAAATTATAGTTCTAAAATTAATTTGATAGTCATCAAGAAATAGTTTAGGTATTACTGCATCTCTTAATTGACCTTCCAACATCTTCGGAATAAAGTATCCCTTTTTAGCACATGATGTGCATGAAAAAAACACCATAGTCTTACCTTCCCAAAAATGCTCATCTGGAAATGAAATTTGAAAGAAAAAGGTCTGTTGCGCACCACATAATAAGCAATTTGGAATTGCAACGTCCTCTGGCATAATTGGTAATCCCCCAATAAATGATTCTTCTCGATCCTGCGCCTGAGCACCGTCAGAAACTTCAATTTCATATGTTTTAATCATGTAGGCAACCTCCTGAATATTTATGGATTTGGGAATTCTTCTACACTTTTTTTACCGTCAATTATAACTTCATAAATAATTTTCTTTGGTCTTGTTGAACCCTCATCGTAATCAAATCTTATTTTTACGTTGACCTCCTTGTCATTGCTAACTTCCTTAGCGATTCTCTTTTCTAGCTCCCTATAGTCGCCTCGGTTAACACTTAGGTTCTGTGGGAATATATTCCCTGAGGTTGAGCCCCCAAGCCCACCTAATTTCTTACCTATAGCATGACCTGCATCATCATTCGGTTTCCCAAGAGATCTAGCGAATTTCCTTGATGACTCATTAGTATCCGTCCCCTTATCAAGATGTTTCTTTTCAATTTTCGCGGAAACCTCTAGTAGTTGTCCTAAATTCCCTATAATTATCTTGTATTTGAGGCCTGAAGGGGTTTCCTTATCATATTTCCCTGGACTAAAACATGTCTCATTATGAACCCAAACCCCAAGGTCACTTACAAAGTACGTATGGAAATCCTCAACCTCGAAGTTGTACACCACTTCTTGTCGACCTTCTATGGTGATATCCTCAATTGCAATGGATTCTCCATTACTTAGTAGGAGCACATCCCCAACTTCTAAATTTTCTGCGTCTACCCACTCTTTACCTTCAACCCAGAACGGATGATTTCCTGTCGCTTCGACTATTTGCTCATCCAATCGAATGATATAAATAGATTCAGAGGTCTTCTGGAATAGCTGTACGACTTCTTTATAAGCTTGCTCCCCAGTCTCCTCATTCCTCGAAAGGACCCGATCCCCGACCTCAATCTCCTCAATCGGTTTCTCCCCTTCGTCTGTCAGCACCTTCGTTCCTACGGTGAAGCAGTTGCACGGAAGTGCATCCTTGTCCTTATACACATTTGGCGTCGTCTCGCCGATTTTCTTCATCTTATCTACTGCGCCTGTGATCATCTTCGGGATCTTCTTACCTAGTTTAACTACAGCTGCAGCTACTGTCGCTACGGACAGGATGACGAGAACCGCTCTCGTGAGGTTTCTTCCGAATTTCTTGGTTCGTAGGTTACTTCCCTGCTGCTTATTTTTTTGAAGTTCTTCGCGATTTCTTCGAACGGCTTGACGTACTCATCAAGTAATTGCTCTTTTATACTGTCAAGAAGCGCATCCACGCCTTGTTCCTTGATCAGCTCGGCAAGCTCTATCATCTGCGGAATCATATCAAACATCAACCACAATGACGTTACTATACCGACGCCTTCATCGACCAATTGATTGATGATTCCTTCTCCTACTGCCGCGACCATTTTCCACGTCGCAAGCTTCTTAATCGTAAAGTTTTCCTTAATTCTCTTCTTCGTTGTACTTAGGTTCGCATACGTAATCCAGTCATCCGTTATAATGCCATTCAAAATTAGTGCGAAGCCTTTCCCTTGCTTTGCTTTCTGTCCAGCTAGGTCAAGAATGCCTTTGAGGTCTTAGGAAAATGTCGCCTGTTGAAACGTGTACATCGCTACTAAGAATTTCAGGTTTTAGCTCCCTGTGATCTGCCCTTCGTAAATGCCGATTTCGTCCTTTATGATGTGCGTACTAACGAAATTATTTTCATATAGGAATGATGAGGATGAAGTTCTTTCAGGACGTGCCGCCCGATTCATTCGGCAACGGGTGGGGGTAAAGAAAGACCTCGAGGATTGCCGCCCTCGAGGTCCCAATGGATATGACAATTAACTATGGAATGTTCGATATTTATCTATTTCATCTACCCATACATACAATAAATCTCTTAACTCGACTGACTCGATAAATGATTCGTATTCTTCATCTACTTGAACACCCTTCTCAACATCATCATCTAAGTAATGATTAAATACCCTTGTAATCCCCTTTTTCACATCTAATGCATATATGTTCCCCCACCATAATAATTGATTTTCCTTTTGACTAATAACTTCGTCTAACTTAGCGATTACTGTCTTTCCGCTATATTGACTAATTATTTCTGATTCCAAAAATTGTTCTAGGATACATAGCTCTTTCTGCAACTTAATTACTGGACGACCATCATCTGCACTAGCAATTTCATACTTGTATTTCATAAGCAAATCCCCCTGCTACAATATTGGAAAGGCAGTTTCAACCCTTCCTTCACTATCAAGCCACATTTGAATTTTAATACCGCTTGAGTGGGTCCCCTCCCACTTCCTCACAAACTCCGTGCCATCCTTTTTTAGTGATGGTTTTGCATTTTCATAAACCTCATATATGGCTTGCATTACTTCGTCTGAAGACCAGTGTTTTGGAAAGAAAGTTGATTCCGCATCCTTTAGAACACCGTTAATCTTCACCTGTGCAGCATAAACCCCTTGTTTATTAGGTTTCACAGTAATATTTACAATTTTCCCTATTGATGAACTTAGTTCGTGATGCCAACCAACTGCCTTCCCCTTTGAATTAATTTCACCCTCCAAAATGTGTTTCTTAGCGTTAGGTGTAAAATACTTTGCTATTACCGACCAATCACATTTTCCAATATTATGAACCCAAATCCCCAGATCACTCACAAAGTAGGTATGGAAATTAGCAACAGAAAAGTTGTATACCCTAACCAGTTCATCATGTTTAACAATCTTAATGCTGTCAATCGTCAAGGTGTTTCCATTACTCTGCTGTAGCTTATCCCCCACCTGCAAGTCAACCGCGAGTACCCAACCTTTCCCTTCAACCCAGAACGGATGGTTATCAGTTGTCTCTATGACTTGATCGCCTACAGTCAGTTCATAGATGATTTCCTTATTATTTCGATACAGATGCGTAACTTCCTTGTACGCCTGCTCTCCCGTCTCCTCATTCCTCGAAAGAACCTTATCCCCGACCACAATATCCTCAATCGGTTTCTCCCCTTCGTCTGTCAGCACCTTGGTACCTGCCGTGAAGCAGTTACATGGATTTTTTCCTCCCTTGTATACCCGATCCAACGCGTTCGGACTAAACTTCAAATCATCGGCTGCCGATTTGATCAGACTGACGGTCTTGGCGCCTAATTTCACTGCCCCTCCCACAATACTGAAGACGGCAATGACAACCTGGATGGCTTTCGCCAGGCTCCTGCCATATTTCACAGCTTCGCTGTAGCTGGCCGTATGATTCCATATCGCTTTGGAATGATCCCGAATATAGGTGAAGGCATCCACATATTCCTGCTCCACCTGCTTCCACATGTCACCGAGCACGCCGCTTATGCCATTTTGCTGGATCGCATCCGTCAATGCCTTGATTTGTTCGATCTTCTCATTCACATTGAAAATATTGAGCGACCAGACGGCCATCAACACCTCCACGCCATCTTCCATGACCTGCAATGCCAATCCTTCTCCTACTCCGACGATCGTCTGCGCCCGCAGAAGTCCCGGGGTCGGATCTTTTCCGCTGTACACCGCTTTAAGCAAGTCTTTGAAGTGCAGTTGCACCATGCCGTTCCTCGCGTAGTTAATCCAGTCCTCCGTTATATTCCCGTCTACCTTATAGCTGATCTTTTTCGAACAAAACCAGTTAAAAACGAGACAGGAGCCGTTCGTATCCAGCGCATATTTCAGCTCATGGGTCGCCATGTTTTGAAAGAGCACGATGGCATACAAGAAGCCGATGTTGTATTTCCCTGTGACTTCTCCCTTGTACAGGCCATAATTGTCTTTCAGCAGCTTCTGCATCTCCCGGATCTGGCTTTCCTTGTTCGCCTCGTTTTTCTCTGCGATCATTTGCTCCAGTTCCGCTGCTCCGTCTAATACAAACTCCCAGCCGGTCCATGGGGTATGCGTCTCGATCAACGTACCGTACGATTGAATAGCCTTCTTCCCGTACGTTTTCTTTTCCGCATAATTCATTCCTTTCAGATTGGACTTAACTGGAATCTCTCGATAATCTGACGAATTGAAATGGGCCTTCACTTTGTTATGGATGATTTCCGGCAATGCGACAACATTGTACGTGTTATATATCTGTGTCGCTTTGATTTTGGATTCCAATGCGATGTCTTCCGGGATGATGAAATGCCAGACCCATCCCTTCTTGGACGGCTGCTGGCCAATCCGATTGAATAACCCCCGCTTGGTCGCGTAGCCTTCCGCCTTCTTGATTTCTTCTTCCCCTGTCAGCTTCTTCAGCAGCAGATCTTCCCGGATGCTTTGCAATTGCTTGGCGATGTTCTGGTTTTTCTCCGTCATCTGCCGCACACCGATGAGCAGCTTCGGCTTCACCTTGGCTGTCTTGTACTTGTCAATCTCCGCCTGCTCCGCTGCCCTTGCCCGATTGTAATCGGGTCCCCGGTAAAGCTCCTTCCATTCCAGCCCCAAAAACTTGGCATGGCTTCGGATGGCTTCGGCCTTCTCTGCCGGATTCGCTGTTCGACCGATGTAGGAGACGCGGCCTGTTTCCGGTTCGATCAACGTGTAGGTGACATGCGCAGGCTTGCTGGCCTGCTTGGGCAGAATGCCAAGATCCGGCTCCACGACATAATGCGTGATACGGCCCTTCTTATCCTTGTACTGGATATAGAAGTAGCGGTCGTAGAAGGTCTCGAAGACGGCTGTTCCCTCTCCACAGCCATTCGGGATATAGCTGCACGGATTGTTCCGCAGCAGCACAGCGCCGATGGCTAGCGTGTACTGGGCCGCTTTATCCCGCTCAACCTTCGATCCGCTGTATCTCCACCAGCCATCCATGTATCCGATCAATTGATCAAAGGCCGGCTCATTCATGACATATTCATAGCTCTCGTAAGGCGTAATCGGAAGCTGCTTTACATAGGCGGCATATGTTTCTCTCAACTGCTCGCTCGGCAGCGTCATCAGCGTATAGGGATCAAAGCCTTCTCCCACAGGCCCTTCGTCGTTATACACTTTCGTATCCACATAACGCTCGATCCCGATCTTCCGGTTCACCAGTAGCGGATTGGCGACGATGCCTTCTCCGAACTCGCTGTCGAACAGGCTGATGTTGGATTCGATCAGCCACAGCTTCGCTTCCTCATCGGTCGAAGACAAGATCGACTCCGCATAGCTGGCAATCACCTGATTCAAGCCATCCACAAAGGCGCGGATCTCCTCCAAATAGGTGAGAAAAGCTCTTCGGTCTTCACTCCTCAGGTCGTAATAGTTGTTCATGATGCGGTTGGAGTAAGCCAGCAGTTCCATCTTGTACTGCTCCGCTTTCACGATGTTCGCTTTGTAGCCCGCAATCGTTGTGGCCTTCAGATCCAAGATACTGCCCAGATCCGCATAGATATCCCGCGCGAATAGACTGACCGCATCCGAGGCCGGGTGGTCGATCACTTCGAAGAACCCGCCGTCCTCCGCCTGATACACCTGCAGGTACAACAGTTCTGCGCCATCGTTCAGGCCGTCTCCGTCTGTATCCTTTCGATTCGGGTTCGTCTTGACCGTATACCGGTATTCACCATTGTAGCCGATCCGGATGCCTTTCTTCTCCCACTCGTCCGGCAAGCCGTCCTCATCGCCATCCGTAGGATCGACAGCTGCCAAATATGAAATCTGGATGTTATCCAGCAAGACGACGGTATCGTAATCCGTATCTCCCCGGTCCCACACCTTATAGCGAATCTGCAGCGGTCCGCGGTCTGCATAACCGGAAACGTCGACATTCGCCGTGCTCCACCCACTCTGGTAGGCCGTATCGTCCCCTCCGTCCAGATTGACGGCGGGCACCGCTTCCCAGTCCGCCACTGCGCTGACTGTTGTTTTCTTCAACACCTTCTTTTGTCCGTCAGCCGTTTCCAGCACCGCTTGAAACTCGTCGTCATAATGGGTATCCAGCCATTCCATCGGTTCTTCGGAAACGACATTGTAATCAAAGAGGATCGATTTCGCCCCGCTTGGTATCGTCACGACACGCTCCATCGCGCTGTCCGTATGGTCGACCGATCCCAATCCCGTGCTCAGCAGCGCCATCTTTTTGCCGCGGGAAGGGGCGATCGGACCCAGCTTGGAGAGGATTCGCACATCCCCCTCCGTTATCCAATCGGCCAAATCTTCCTCCTCGAACGACGTGTTGGAAAGTTCGGTCCGCAAGACGACTTCCCCGGATCCGCTCAGCTTCAGCGATTCTTTCCCCAGCAGGGAGCCCGACCGGACGCTGTCATACGCCTTGCCGATCGTCTGCCTCTCTTTGATCCATGGAAGGAACAGCGATTTGGCAAGCTTCTGATCGTACTTGACCTCAATTGCATCCTCGTAGCCCAGGTAAGTTTTCGCTCCGAGATCCAGGAAGGCTTGGGAAAATCCCGACTCGCTCAGGCTGCTGAGACAGCTTCCGTTGAACACGATGCTGCCCGGCAGCGAACGGTTATATGCGTTGATGAAGGCCGGTGTAATCCCGTAGTAGCCGTTCATCTCGATCAGCTTGCCGCTTTTCATATCTGCTTCGTAAGCCGCTATATTGGCGGCTGTTACTTTCTGGCCGGTCAGAAACACCTGAATCCCGTTGTCCAGTGTATCGAGAAGCTCGCCATGGGTATCCAGAATAATGACACCATATTGGCCCAGCTTCTTGAACGTCTCGACCGTCACCGCTTCATCCTTCAGCCGGTTTACGTAATATCCGAGCGAGCCTTTGAAAGCATCCGTAATCTCGTCATAGGCTGCCGCTGTCAGTCCTTTACTTGCAAATGGAGATGCGATCAGCACGTTAGCGCTGTTGATCGTCACTTGCGCAGAGGGCGGATTCGTTGAAGCAGCCAGAACCGGGGCGCTCATCGTACCCGTCGCTGTGCCTGCAGCCGCAGAAGCAGCCGAGGCTTGTCCGGCCCCTTTCACATCTGGTGCACGGGTTAGCAGTGCCCCCTTGAACCCTTGGCGGTCGACATACCAGATACTGCCTCCGCCCGCAGACAGGCCGGCATCCGCAATATCCGGACGGGCCTTCAGCCAGGCCACAAGCGAAGCCTTCTCCTCTTCGCCTGAGCTTGAAGTAGAGGAGAGCGCTTCCCACTGCACGCGCGCCTGTTCACCCAACTCCACGAACGCTTCATGTTCTTGGCCGGTGGACTTGTTCACGACCATGATTGGCCGTTCGCCGCTGAGTGTTTTCCCGCTGCCGGTATCCACGACGGCCTTATACACCAACCGCCCTGCCGCTCCTGCATCCAGCGTTGCCCTGGCGCTAAAGACCCCGTCGGCATCCAGATCATCCCCGTGATACAGGCTGCCGTTGTCGTTCATCATGGCGATGGTTCGCATACTGCCGTCTTCCAGAACCTGGACCAGCTTCACTTCCGGACTGTTGTCTCCGGCTTGAACCGGAATGGTGAACCGCACTTCTGTCGGCCCGCCCGCAAAGACAACCTCTTTATCCGCCTGCAGCGCTTGCTGAAAGGCAGCCTGATGATTGCGGACGACTTGCAGCTTCTTCGATGTCGAGTTGCCTGCTCGGTCAACCCCAGTGATCTCGATCTCATTTTTGCCGAATGCCAGCGGGATAACCGCCGCCCATTGAACAGTGCCGAACGCTTCACCTAGCTCCTCCCGGTCTTCATACTTGACCTTGTAACGGATGAGCTTGATTTCATCGTTATCGGATGCCGTCCCGCTGATCTCGATATCCGGATCCGAGGTTTCGATGGTATCACCGGCATGAACCGGGGAAAGCGAAAGCACCGGAGCCGCCATATCCCGAATGAGAGTCATCGTGTCGCTGATGGTACGGTTTTCCTCATCAGTTAGCGTAACGGTGACGACAGTCTCCTCGTTGTCCAACATCAGGCCGGGAATCTCCCACTGCTCTCCGCCCGAGGCCGAACCGCTTCGTCCGTCATCCGTCGTATATGTAATCGACTTGATCGTTCTTGCCTGTGCAAATCCACCCAAGGTGATCTGCTTATCCGGTGTAAATGCGTGCAATCCGGCTGAAGGGGAAGTAATCGCAAGCAGCGGCTTCCCTTCCGAGAGAGGCGCATCCTGACTCACATCCGGATTGAGATAGACATTCCCGTCTATCTCTTCTGAGCTTTTGAGTTTGAATAATTCGGCATGCCGCTCCAGAATGACAATGGACTCCGCCCGGGTAATGGGCCGCTTGGGCTGGAACGTGCCATCAGGCAGCCCGTCCACCAGACCGTACCGGGAAGCCTGCTCAATCGAGGCGGAGGACCAGACCGCAAATTGATCCGAGTCCTTGAACACGGTACCGCTCTCTTTTCCTGTCTCAGGCTGCCGCTGCTTAAGCAGATTGCCAAGCACGACAGCGGCTTCTTCCCGCGAGATCGGATCTTTCGGCCTGAAATGTCCGTTGTAACCCGCTATGTAGCCAGCTTTTCGGCCAATCGCCACATCTTTGGCGTACCAGTCATCCGGGTAGATGTCTTCAAAAGAAGTGAGATACACCCTCGGGTTCAAATTGAGCCTCCGGTTGACGAAGGTCACAAACTCCGCCCGGCTGACGCTCTGTCCCGGCCTGAACATTCCGTCCGGATAGCCCTTGGCGACGCCTTGCTCTCTAGACTTCAACACTTCTTTCTCCGCCCAGTGCCCTTTAATATCTGCAAATTCTTCCGGCTGCGTTCCCGTTGCCCGGGCCGCATAAGGCGGAAGCAGCAGTGTTCCAAGCAGAGCAAGGATAAGAATCGAAACTAAGCTTTGATGAAACCTCATCACTTTACCTCCTTTTAATGGTTCAATATTCATTTATTTCCATTCAAAAAGAAACAAGGTCCTTCTATGTTGATCTTATTGTGATGTCACACCTGATTCCATTGAAAATTCCAGCTCAATGTTTTCCGGGATGATGAAACGCCCAAATTCAAGCAGAGAGGCTTCCCAATTCAGCTAGCCCTTCCGCAGTGCTTTCTATCGGCGTTTCTTCGGATTGATTCATGTATGTGATCCGACGAGCTCCCCGAGGTCGGATGCTGTTCCCCAAATTTCAACGAAATCTGCCGCTCTGTAGACCGTGCTTGATGGTGGAGCAGATGTAACAAGCAATTGTTCAGCGTGAGCGAATTGCTATTCATAGCATGCTTATTGCCAACCGTTGGAGATGTGATCGACACAATCGGATGATCGGTAGACTTCATTGCTATCTCCTCGAAATCGATATTATCTGCGGTAATATGAAACGCCTTATCCTCCTCGTATAACGAGGCCAATCTATCGATAACAGAGAGTGCTTCCGCTCTAGTGATCGGCTGATCTGGCTGGAAGGTTCCATCCATGTAACCCTCCACCAAACCAGACTCCTTCCCGTACAAGACAACTACTTAATTTGAAATGACTGCGATAAAAGAAGGACCTTGCAAAGCCTATACTTTCCAAGGTCCGCTCCATCCTCACCCACCGGCCCCATCATAATCATTCCGGGCAGAGTAATCTGATTCAAACAGAATAATATCGCCGCTCTTAAACGTGAACGGACCCGAGCTTGTCGCAAGTCCTTCAATTGCCCACATGTTGGTAAATGGTGTTTGATAGCCGAGCACCCTTGTATTCTCGTCATTGTTGCGGACCATGTTGATGTCGAAGTTCACCATGATGTATCCGCCATTAAGGAACTCCGACTCGCGGCCTGTCAGCACGCCTTTATACTTGGTCAGCAGCGTCTTCATATCTGTGCCTTTCGGAAGGATGTACGGTGCAATCGGAATGTTGTATTCTCCATGCCACTTCTGGACACTTCTACGCGCTGTCGTGGCATCAATGCCGATAGGCAGATTAGTAGTAGCACCTTCGAGCGTTCTCGCTTTATAGGATAGAATCTCAATCCCGTAGCCTTTGCCTATTGGCGTCTTGCGGATATTGAATTCCTTATAGAAGCTGCTCCATGGAGTCTGCGTCCGCTCCGCTGGTTTCATGATCCAATAATACTCATATTGCGCCGCAGTCTTCAGCACAGCTTCATCAAGATTTCTCTCCGGTGCGGGAAGAACATAAGATCGGGTATACAGCTTCTGATCCTCGCTAGAACCAACCCGAATCATCTTATCCTTCTCTCCAGCGGCATCATAGAACAGATCTACTTGCTCCCGCTTCGTCCCATCCTTCGAGACAAAATAGAAGGTCGGCTCAATCCGCACCCCGTCGCCTTTATCCCAGTAATTGCCAATGCTCTTGAAATTGAACAGAATAGGGTATCCGTTATGCGGAACGGTGTCCGTCTGGGTCGGATGTGAGCCCTTTCTAACCGGCAGTACCCATTTATGCTCTCGCCCTGCGATCGGATTGCCGTCCGGATCTTTCTTACCCGAGACATAGGCAGCGCCGCTATGCACTAGGGAGCCTGGAGTGGTGCGGAACACATTCTCATATCGGAAATCTCCAATATCTGTAATCTGGAAGCTGTGAATCCGTCCCGTTACACCGATGTCGATGATTCGCTCCGCACAATAGAGCGACCGATTGCCATTGAGTTCAGCTTGGCAAACAGCTGCAGCATCACTCGGCAGCCCATTGATTGCCCAAGCCTGGGTTCTCACCTCATAGTCACCCTCATTCACCCAGGTCGGCAGCTTAAAGGTCGCCTTGAGTACTCCGACAGGAATTTCAATCCATTCCTTTGCAGGGTAGAAGCTCGTTCCCCTTTCATCATATACACCGAATGGGAACTGCACCCTTTTCTGCGAGGTATACGCCTTATAATCACGATTGCCATAGCCAAGAATGGGCAAATGAAGTGCCGTTTCATCGAATTCCAACGTAAATGGCCGATCCAGCACCAGCACAGGCTTGGACATATCTCGAAACGAACCCATTCGCTGGTCGAAAGGCCGATTCGTATCTGGAATCGCGGAATCATTCACAACTGGTGTATGCACAGTGACTGGATTCGGTCCCAATGGAAACTTCACTTGAGCCGCAGGGCTGAATAATCCCTCGACCAAGGAGTAATTCAAATATCCGCTTGACCCATATACATCATTCTTAGTGGAGGCAGGTATCTGTATCGACTGCCGGTGCAGCACATCATTGCCGATTATTCCTGGCTCAGGAATAGCCCCAGGCACTGCCGTTTTTTCTTCTATCCAAGCATCACTCATGACGGTTGTACCGTTCACAATTATTCGGTCATTGCGTACAAGCACCTTGCCTACCTGCTGCTCTGCCGTGGTTTCGAAGCCGGAATGGAAATCCGTCCCCGACCAACTGCTTCTATGAACGCTTGTAGAGCCCAGATCAACGCTTTTGCTGATTATCCGAGCTTCCTGAAGATGCTCTGCCTCGGAGGAGCCATGCCATACATCCGCAGTAGGCGGCGTGTACCCTGTCGGGTCAATTCTGACGCCTCCTCCATAGATCGATCCATTATTCACCTTTGCATGGTCGATACCATAAAGCGCGAATTTATCTGCAACATAGTAAGTGAACGGTCGTTTGATAGCGTATGTCTTACTGACGACAGAAGGAGTATCGTATACGGTTCTTGTCGTCGTTCCGGTAATACAGGGTTCCGTGTATTTCTTTCCCTTCGAATCCTTGAGCTCGCATGTCCCCCACACATTATCAGTCTCTTCCCAATACTTGGTGTAGCTTTTCTTCACAGTAATGTTATAGATCTTCATGCCAGTTACACCCGTAAAACCGAATTCGCTCAAATATTTCTTCGCTTCCGTTACATTCGCATACAAATTCTCTGTGCCCGGTATGCCCTTGGCCACATTGAATTTTTCCCTGCCCCTGTCAGAAGCAGCCAATACTGTTCTATGCGAGGTGTCCATCGAGCTGGAGCCCCCGCTGGCATGCTTCAGAATAGTTTCACCAATGCTATCCTCAGCTTGCTTGCCTTCTTTGTTGTATACGCGAATGCTGGCGGTTACCGAGTTACTGCTGCTATTGATCGGAATATTAACAGCCAGACTCAGACTTCGCGACTTCCCGTTCAGACTGCCGTTCTTCTGTGAAGGATTGATAAGTGATATATTATTCAGTCCAATTAGCTCATAACGATCCAATTCGGTATTCGTATTAATAAGAGCCTCCAGCGTACCCGTGACATTCGTCTTATTGCTATCCACATGATGCGGAATATGCAGGGAAAGATCCACCGTAATGGCAGGCTCCGCGCTCTTCTTATACACACCCCAGAAATAATGACCGCCACGTTCAACCTCAAGCTGACGTTTGCTCATTGCTTCACCGGTGGATTGTTCGAAGTAAAGCCTGCTCGTATCCGCTCGGGAAGTATGATAACTGCCGGCCAGCTCATAGAGATGTCCCCCGCTAGCAATCTGCAGCGGATACGTATACGCCGCTGTCTGTCCGGATCGATAATTTCCAATATATAGATCAGACTTCAACAGCTTCCCGCTGTCATCGACGAACTTGGCGTCTACTCTTGCTCCTTCCGCATCATAGATCGCAACGACCGTCGTACCCCCATAGGAGACCGTAATATTGCGTTTCGTTATGGAGTCGTCAACCTCATACCATCGTTTGCGCGGCTCAGGCTGTGCATTATGCTCAATCCATGAGTTGCTCAATTCAAGCGCGGCTCCATTGTGATTCAACACCCGATCCAGAACAATCGGGCCAGGATAAGCGCCCGCGGGATATTCACCAAGCAGCTTGGGCGGAGCCAGCTGTTGACCCTTCTTATCCTTGTAGGCGATATAGAGCTGATTCTTGCTCGTGAATTTGACAGGAATGTCGTAATATTGGCGGAATCCGCTCTTCACCTGCCACTCCTGTGCTCCCATAACGTCTTTCAGCGTCAAATACTCACCGCTCATCGGGATCAGCTTGCCGCTCGCATCCTTCTGATAGAGCTTGAAGATGGCGGAGAAGTACAATTCTTCGCCCTCCTTCACATTGGTGAAGCCTTGCTTCATTAGCAGCTTCTCCACCTCTGCCTTCGCGACGGAATACGTAGTATACGTTCTCCCCCTCAGCGTAACCGGGTCACCTGTCTGGAACGTCCGGAAGACTGCCTTCGGCCCCTCTCCTGAGACGGGATTGCATTGCTGGTCCCATATCTCCAGCCGAGAATCCCCACAATGCCTCTCTTTGCGGACAACCCAGCCCGCCACTTTATATAAAGCATTCGTTGTCCTCGCTGTCTCAGCGATCGAGAACTCCAGATCACCGCTGGGACGAAAGCTGATCGATACCCTTGCTTCCGCCTGTGAAGGCAGAATCGCTAAGATGAACGCTATAACGACCCAAACAACAACAAACTTCTGCAGTCGCCTCATAATTGCTCGCCGACCTCCTCCTGAATGCTGCCTACCGGCGTGAAGAATAGATGATCATGCAGCTCGACCCCATAATGGGGCCAAGGATCGCCTGATACATTCGTCGAAAGCACAATATCCGCATACCCCCGATACCATACTCCGATCTTCAGCTTCACCTCGTAGGAGGCCTGAAAGGTATCCAGCAATGTACCATAATCAGCATCTGCTTCCAGAACCCTGAATCTGACCATCGTCCGCATCATATATTTGCCATCCTGCATATAGGTCATGGATGGCTCCGGCTCTGCCCAGCCCTCAAGGCGAATGCCATTATTCTGCACCCATTCCGCATACTGAACGCGGGTAATGCTGTCGAGGCTGCTGCTATTCATATAGGGCCGGAAGGATTCCGCCCAAGTGGAGGGATCTATCGTACGATAATCGACAGAGAAGACAAGGTCATAGTAATTTCTTATCCGTTTAACCCATTGATCAAGATTCTCCCGATTGAAGTTTGGATTCTGAAAAGCCTCAGAGGCTGGCATACGCGGACTAGCGGGATTAATCTGTTTGCGGTAACCCATAATATAAGCGCTGTTGGATACATCCTCCAGCACATAAGCCCACTCACCGGTATTGCCGGGCAGCCGCTCCGTGCGTATTAGCCTCCCCCAGGCATCCAGATTCGGACTGCTTTTGGCGAAGACTTCATCCGTAATAAGCACCGTATAAGCTTCACTATCCCACCTCACCTTGGCGCCTAGCCCTTCGCTGATGAAGCGGAGAGGCACCATCGTTCTGCCTTCAACTTGAACAGCGGATGTATCCAGCGTTATTCGCTTGCCGTTCACTACAGCTTGCAGGCTGTTCAGCCGCAAAGCGACGCTTCTCTGCCCATATTTGATCTCAATACGGCCGTTGCTCTGCCACTGCAGCGTTGCACCAAGCTTCTGAACAATAATACGAAGCGGGACCATCGTCCGATTATTGATATCTACATAAGGCTGCGCGTCCGCAAATGCTACCTTCAACCCGTTGACGATTACACCGATCGGCACATCAGCAGCTGCGGGTATCGAACCTGATGACAGCGCTATCAGCAATGCTGCCAGCCCAGCCAATAACCGCTTACGAAGCAATAACATGATTAATTCCTCCTGTCCTATGGACAATCTTGAATGAAATAACCTTTACTCGCCGCCTCTTCCGGGTCATAGAACACCTCCACTGTATTCAAGCCAATCGGAGCGCATGTATTAGGATAAGCTTTGAACTGCTGTGACACTGAATCGAATACTCCAATAAGCTGCTTTCTCTGAACAACAGCTCCTCCCCCATAAGAGAAGGCATCCAGCCGCTCTCCGCCGGGCAGCGGATAACCCTGCATGAATGCGATCATGCCGACATTCTGGAAGGACTGCTCATTCAGGCCGCGGGGCAGACTGAACTTGATGTTCAGCCCCATACGGCGAACAAGCTCCATGTGACGATTAACAGCGCCGGCCAAATCCTTCTCCAGGTTGGAGGCAATCGCGTTTTGCCGGATTTGCTTGAATACTAGTTCATCTGATAGTTGACCAAACCCGGCTCCTAGCTGGGCTGCCAGCTCATTATGCTTGCCTTTCACGAATTGATTGGCCGGCTTGTTATAGACCACCGCATGCTCGTCAAGCGTGAAATAAACCGTGTTGCCATTAGACAGCTTGTAAGTATAAGGGCGAATGGGCCAGATAACAGGCCGAAGCTCCTTGCCTGATGGATCCTCCAACGTAACCAGCACATAACCGTCATAGTGGAGAAACACCATGGCGGGGATATGCATCATTAAGTTTTGCCGTTCAACGGAATTGCCACCGACCCCGAATTTCATAGCCAGATTATGATAAAATACGCCCAGCGCCTCTTCGCCAAATCCCAACTTCTTGGCGCCCGCATAATGAATATTCGACTTATTCTGCTGAGCCTCCAGCTGGGATAGATAATAGGACGTATCGTCCACAGCCGATTGAAAGGCGTCGCTATACAGCTTGTACATGCTTTCGTTCCCATCATGAAATGTCTGTTTCGTATCGTGGATGAAGGCCAGTGGAATCGCTACAATGAGGAAAAACAACAAAATGCTAAGGGGCTTCACTTCTAACCATCCCCCCATACGAAGCAAGTATCGGTATATGTGTCGTACTGCCGAGCACCATGCCCTGCAGACGGCTGTTAAGTGTCGTTCCTTTGGACTGTACGCGTACCTGCAGCAGATCTCCGGCATGCATCGGATACCGTCTCAGCTCTTCGTTAACGACAGTGTACGGATAGAGATTATCTAGAATGTCTCTTGTGAACGTGCCTATGTATTCAATGGTGTACCGATTCTGGAAGGTAGCCGGATTATTCGGGTCCGTATAGTAGGGCTGGATTGTTTTACGATAATGCTCCATTTGGACATCGAATACAGCACCTGTTCCGTCCAGTTGTCCGAGCAAAGTTTCATAATCCCGTACATCGATATAGCCTTTTCCTCTGGTCGTGTCCACGAATTCCTGAACAGCGGAGGCGGCGGCCTGGCGGGAAACTTCGTCGCTGCGATCCGTTATCCGAAGCGCGGGATAGACGACAAAGCCGATAATAATCAAGATAAGAACAACGACGGATTTAAACGCATCAACCACTGTAAACTCACCGCCTACTGTGCTGCTGTAATAGAAATCGTTTTGCCCCATGCATCCCGAGCAATTGTGAGCGTATAGAAAGCTACGTTAAGCACACCGCTGAAGTCGATCGAGTCCATCTCTGTATTGGAGTCGATTAATAAACCGTCCAGATTAAGAACGAACTCGCCTTCCTTCGCATAAGTTACAAGCCCCAGCACCTGCTCCCCGGCCATCCGAGACAAATCGGCGGTTCCGGTATAAGCGCCTTCGAACAGCTTCGGCCGGCTCCAATCGGAAGAGAGCGCGCTCATCTGCTGCTCGCCCTTCAAGAACATAATGGAACCCGTCGCAAACAAGATCCATACGAATACAGTGACAAGGAATGAACGTGCGATCTCCATGCTGCGCTGTCACTCCTTTGCTAGAGATAGGATGAAGCAGGCCTTCGGACAGAGCCGAAGGCCTGCTGAGGGATTATTGTTGCTCGAATCGGATATGACGAATTACTCCATTACCATCTTTATAAATGGACGATTTAAACCTTGCTGTCGGGTTAACATAAGTCGCTTGAGTTTGATCAGTCATGAGTGTATGTGTAACAAGTGTCGTGCATGTAACTGATACTGAAGGATTAGCAGCCGAATAACATTTTTTGTCAGTAGCATGGTTATAACCGGTCATTAGAAGTGTTTTCATTTCAATGGAGAAGAACGGCCGATCCTTATACCGCTTGATCGCTTCCAAAACATCCGTCCCCGTTACAGTTGTATTCTCATAGTTGTTGAACTCTGATTGAGCCAGCGCCACAGACTGAGAAACCGCTTGCTCTTGACCACGTTGGAAGTAGCCTTGGGTTACCATGAAGACACTGATCCCTGCTGCTACAATCAGCAACGTAAGGATAATTCCAATCGCCCACTTTAACCCCGTTGATACATTTTCCATGAATACCACTCCTCTTTCACCCATTAATTTATAATTACTGCATCTTGAAATAGATGCCAGCAATCCGGTCGTTGCCGTCCTTCACCACTGTTGTGCGGAATCTGGCTTGTGGAGGTACATAATACGAGTGGGTGACGGTAGTTACATCTGCTTCCTTCACGGAGCAAGTAGTCGTTCCACCATTTATTTTGCCGTTCGCATAGTCGAAGCTTGGGCAGTTGGAGCCTGTGCCGCCATTGGGCGCGCTGGGTGTCATGCCGAACTGTTGGGTTCCGCCCCGGCTCGTCTGTACGTATAAATGAAACGCATCCAGCGTGTAATACCTGCGATAAGCGGTTAGCAGCTGTGAACCGCTTACAACCTGGTTGTCATAAGCGGCGAACTGCGCCTCGGACATTAATCGAGCCTGCTCTGCCGCCTGCTGCTGCGCTGCTGACCCGATCGGCTGGGCCTTATTCCACAGAAGAAGTCCCGTGCTAATAATAGCCAGCGTTATTAGCAAACCAACAGACCATTGCAGAAATTTCGTGATGTTATCCATCCCATCATCCTCTTCTTCTAGAGTCCCCCCGTTACACCGGCCAAGTCGCCTAGCTGCTGAATCGCCATATAACCGAATGGAACCATCAGGTACAACGCAAAGGTCGCTTGAAGCGGCAGAAAGCCGATCATTTTGCCAATTGAAATCTTCCTGTTGATCATGCCTTCATACTGCAGCTTCCGTTGTTCCAGATCGAAGGACCGCTCTTTCTCAATATCATCGAACGCCTTCTTGATCGGTATCAGCTCTGCCGCAACCTGAAGCCGGTCAATTATCCTCTCCAATGCAATAAACTTGACCTCTTCCTTCAGACGCTCCAGCGCAGTCCATGGCCCCGCCTCATAATCAATCAGACATCGCAGCAGTTGGGGCTCGAAAATATGACTGTATCGATGCATCCAATCCAGAATTTCAATGACACTGATACGCGGAAGTCCTGATAGTATCGATACAACGGCCGTGAAGCCGTCCGCTTCATTCTGCATCTCCCACTTGCGCATACTTCTGCGGAAGAACAGCATCAAATTCGGAATCGAGAATGCGATATAGAAAGCAGCCAGAGCAACAAGCAGCTCATGCCAACGGTACGTCTCGCTCCGGTACGTTTCCACCTGCTCCACCAGTTCCTCAACAAACTTGTCCGTTTCATATCCGAGCGGCAGGAAGGGTTTCCCCTGTGCGAGCTCCTTCATGAATGGCAGAACTTCTGCATCGGACAGCTCCAGCCTTAGCGCTTCCTGCACTGCCTGTCCTTCGAATTCCGTTCGCTGTGCTTCGTGATAATCTGCCGTTGTTACTGGCTCCGCGCTCGCAGCCAATTGAGGCGGATAAATGATGCGATCACGCGCTGCATCATGCATATAGAATTGAATGGTCATTATGAGCAGAAAGGCGCAGATGGCAAGCAGCCATTTGTTTACATACAGCTCCTTTACAGAAATCGGTACATTCGCATCTTTAATCTGACTCCATGTTCGAAAATATTTGGCCGTATAATCTGGAGGCGACAATCGATCAGCCCATCTATTGAACACTGGGATGCGAAGCATCCTTCGAACAATACCTCTCTCGCTTGCCGCCCTGCCCCTTGCGCCATCAAGCCCGCGGACAAGGCGCAAACCGGCGAAGCCCGCTCCCATCAAGGCATACAGAATGAAGAGGGAGTACATTCCCCATCTTGACGCATAATAATCACCCATCACGGGGAAGCTGCTCTCTCCCCAATTGCGAAGCGGCTCAATGAAGAAGAGCGGGCTGAAGGCTACGAATACGATCCCGGCCAGTTGAGCATCGAGCCGCTCTCTCCGTAGAATATCCATTCGGATTTCCTCATTAATCTTGGACAGAGCATTGAGATAGAGGGACCGCTCTCCCCCCGCAGAATCACCCTTCTGCCATGCGCCATCCCCATTCTCCAGAATCAAGTGACTAATTCCAGCCAACAGCTTCGTGTAGCGGTTCGGCGCTTCGTCGTAATATTTGCGCAGCTCCTCTTCCGGGTCTACTGATGCCAGCACTTCCGCCAGCTTTCTCGCATGGGCGGCGATGAGCGGGCTTGTCCGCTCTGAAGCACGTTCCAAGGATTCGATAACCATATGCGTCTGATGATATTCATGACGAAGATCCAGCAGCAGGCCGGATAAGCCATACAGCAGCTTCTTCTCTCTGCGGCCAATAAGCAAATCAGCTATAACCGTTCCCATATAGACAGCTGCCAGAATGATTCCTATACGAATCATCCAAGAAGAGGTGAACAGCAAGGCCATGAGCCAGATGCCAATAATTATCGAACAGATGGTCATTGTCATGGAGGCCGATTGAGCGCGAACCAGGTTCTCATTATCCGCATACAGCGTCATGAGCCGATTGCGTATTCCCGCGAGTAAATTCTGAATAATCGGAATTTTCCTCATAAGAGGATATAATTGCTCCGCAAGCAGATTCCACGACCGATTCTTGCGCTGTTTTGGCAGCAGCCGCTTCAGCTTCTGCAGCTCCTTGTAGGCAACAGGATCAATTCGTGATTGAACGATGAGCAGCATGACGACAAACAGTGCCAATATCAATACAAGAAAGACAATGACCGCCAGCAAAATATACAACGGATTCATGAGGCATCCCCCCAATGTGCGCGCAGAAAATCTTGAAATGCTGCCGTATCTTCGGCATTCATATGGAGGAGCATCTCTTTCACATTTCGATCCGATAGCTTAGCTGCCGTTACATATTTCCCGTCGCGCCACTCAATCACGTTGTTGTATTCGAAAGTTTTGCGGTCCGTTGAACGTTGGAAGTATTCCGTCATCGTATCCATGAATGCATCCAGCTTCGTGCTCATGTCCGATACACGTTTGTACTCACGGGGATATTCAGAGGTGTCATCGACTGGAACGCATTCTGTAATCCGTTCAATATACCGCCTGCCTCGCTCATCTTTTACCAGATGCACATTGAAGGTAATAACATCCACAACCTGCTTCTCGGCAATTTTTTCATTCGTGAACACGCCAGTCGCGAGCAGGCTGTTGCGCAGCGCATAGATCAGATTCGGGAATGTCTTGGCATGGTGAGTGAACAGGGTGAACAGGGAGGCCACTTGTGCCATCTGAATCATCCAGCTCGCAATCGGATGTGTCGCCACCTCGCCCAGAATATTAACCGAGCCATCCGTCTTCTTCTGCGTATCAAGCCCATCCTGCCCGCTGACCGTTGGCGTTTCGCGGAAAGACAGGATATTGCGGTCCGGATAAATTTTACGAAGCCTCAGCTCGAAGGCCATCTCTTGAATACGGAGATTCAGGGTGGGATAAATATGCTTAACAATCGCCATTAGAATCGTAGTTTTCCCGGTACCCTGCTGTCCCGTGACGCCCGTGACGCGGGCTCCCTTGACGAGATACTTAAGCATGCCGATCGCAAGCTCCGCGTTCTCATCCCTGATTAGCTCCTCAAGCTCCGCCTTGCGAATATCGAACTTGCGGACGAAGAATGCCCACGACTCCGACATCTTGGGCCGAACAACGACAACACGGCTTCCATCGGCCATATCATTAACCATGTAACCGTTCGATTCATTCAGCTGTCCAGGACTTCCGA
The DNA here is from genome assembly GCF_927798095.1 of Paenibacillus plantiphilus. Classification (GTDB taxonomy): domain Bacteria; phylum Bacillota; class Bacilli; order Paenibacillales; family Paenibacillaceae; genus Paenibacillus_Z; species Paenibacillus_Z plantiphilus. The sequence goes on from NZ_CAKMMF010000014.1 coordinate 29,295, forward strand.
AAGTATAGATGTTCTGGCATACCCGCTTCAGTTCCAGGTCGCTGCCGAAGCTGAGGAAGGACAAGTGAACCGATTTGCCCTTGTAGAATATCCATACTGCATCATGCGCTTTCGGCACTTCCCCAAGTCCATCAGTATATCCCGCGACGTCGAGAGACTGCGCGACATCCGGCGGAAGACCGCTCGTCCCACCATTAACTCCATCAATATTCTGGTCTCTCAGCTCATCAATCACGCCAAGTCCCTTGTAGGATTGATAGACTCTCTGCACAATCACATCCAGCTTGTCCGATAGTGTGAGGGTCAAGTTCTCTGCTTCATACATGCTCCGGATTTCATCTGCCGTAATTTTGTAGCCTTTGGACCCATCCGAGAATGTCTTCAGCTCATCAAGCTTGTATCTCGCCATCAGCTCATTGAAGGCATCATACTTATGACGCTTCTGATAGTGCTGCAGCATAATTTCGAATTGGTCCTGCGCCGTCAGACGATCCGGCTTATCAAAGGGAATAACACCCCCAATATTCTGATCATGCAGACCATAGGCCTTCTCCAGCAAATCCTTCATGTACGCTTTGACATATTTCTTCGCGGACGTATCGCCGTGCATACAGCTGCGCAGTGCCTTTCTTAATTCATGGCGTCTGGCATTGCGCCGATTATATTCCTCTTCACTCAAATTGCCATCATTCAATTGGGTTGAGATCAATTCCTGAAGCGCTAATCGGATAAATTGTTGAATACTATCGAGATCATACCGATTCTCATCCGCGTCCCCTGCCTTCGACCGCTTCGTAAGCAGCACACGAATGAGAAGCATTAGAATCCCTGCAGTAATGAGAATAAGCAAGATCGTATTCATCATTGTGCTTCGAGATCCACCTCCTCAAGTGGAGCTAGATCAAGCAGCTCCAACACCTTCCTGCCTGCTTGCCGTACCCCCGCAATGAACGAGACGTTCCCGTCATATTCCAGCAGCCTTTTTCTCACAGCCATAGCACGGAGGATATAGTCGAGAATATTCCCATCATTCATGGCATCCATATAACGCACGCTTCTCGGTACAGCAACAATCTCTTTGCTCGTAATTCTGTAGTTCTTCATTATCCGATTCAGCGTTAGTCTAGAGACAGGCTCATAAGAGCCTACACAGAACAAACGCTTTCCTTTTCCGGGATTAGCTATTCTTGCGACCGATGCAAAATACTTATCGAGTAAGGCTTCACTCTGGTTCAAGGTGACAACAACCAAATCTGCTTGCTTAAGTACTTGCTCTGTTACCGCATTCCCATAGCCAGCACCCAGATCAAAGAACAGAATATCGTAATAACGCAATGCTGCATGGATGATTCGCGGGAGGGCACGGGTGAAGGGCTCGCCTTCTCCTGACTGCGCTCCCGCTATCAAATCCAGCCGTTCCTTCAGAATCGATTCCGTGTGATCCCGGAGAGTGATTGGGGTAAGCAGATCACACTCGGCCAATCTCAATATCGCATCCAGCCCGCCCGATGTCCCTCGCATCCCTGTACCGAAACGAAGCTTGGAGAATGATTTCTCCATTACCGTCTCACCTTGTTGATTATGTGTAATCGCGATTTTGAGCGGATAATCCAATGCCAGCATCGCTGCAACCGCTATCATACTGCTTGATGTGCAAGTTTGGCCGGGTGCAGGACCCCAGAAGGCCACCAGCATGTCAAGCCCCCCTTTTCTTCGCATACATCCACAGCTTCTTTAGCTCATTCTCCGAAATATCAGCCACATCCTGAACCAGATCCCCGATCGTTTGAGCGAAATCCTTCTCTATTCTTCGAAGCCCTACCCGACCATCGAACACCCAGTTAATGCGTCTCCACGGATAATCGTAATAGCTATACCACCGCTTAACAGGAAGAAGCGAGCGGATATATTTAGGACTGATCGCACAATCCGACTCCAATACGATTAATCCGTCTACCTGATGCTTGCGGATAATCTCTCCGGCCATATCCAATGAAGACCGATCATAGGTCGTTACGGCAAAGAGCTTATCCATCTTAATTTCTGGAAGAGCAAGTGAATGCCAATCATACAGCACATATTGCTCCGATCCGACTGCGTCTTGATCGGCTCTAATTGCAATTCCCGATACCTCTTCCTGAAAATAACGATAGTGCCGCTGAACATCCGATATAACAGCTGCGGAAGACTCTCCTTGGTGCGCCTGCAGCAGCAATGCTGTTGCAAGCATCAAATCTACCTTCTCGCAATCCCCCACAAACACCATATTGGTCATTCGTCACCCTCCTAACAAGCCGGTATCACCGGAAGATGCATGATCCTCCGTCACTTGCTGTTCCGAATTCGCCTGAGCTTGCTGCGGCTGCGGTGATGGTGCTGCCGCCGTTTGCTCCGGGGGGGCCGGAGCTGGCATAGCTCCTTGGGTTCCCATTCGTTTGGATACGGCGCCACCATCTGGGGCGTTCACGCCGATGCGCTGCTTATGATCGTCAGGAATTATTTTCAGCCTGGCATCCAGCCCTTTGCGAATTTCCTCGAAGAGCAGTAGTTTGGCCCGATTCACAATATTCGGATTCGTACGCAGCACCCTCATCACATCAATATTGGGACTATAGGTTACAATCGCCCCAGGCTGCATTTCGGGTTCAACATACTGAATGGCGTACAGCTCGGCTTTATTCGTGTAAGCATCCACGAGCGAGGACTGCAGAAGCTGCCGCTCTGCCTCATTCACAGTAAAGTAAGAAATTTGGTTGAAGGCATCCACATCATCCAGCCTCTTCTTGGATAGAACTACATAATCCTCGCCATTGGGAAACACGATTCGGATATCCACAATATCCATCGCGTTCACTCGCAGGGGCAGCCTGATATATTGAGACTCTTCCTTGCGAAGACTTGGATCTAATTCCCCTTCTGCATAGACCATCTCATTCGTAATCGATGTGCCTCTAAGCGCTCCGATCTTGATCACCTTACCGACGACATCCTCCGCATTCGTTATAACATTGCCGGGTGCAAAAAAGTCTGGCAGCGCAATTCGTTCAACATCCGCCTGCCCAATTCTCTGTCCCGCTTTCTTATCGGTCGCAAGCACATAACCAAGCTTCGACTTCGCCTCATATGCGCTTAAGCTCGCATCCTTGGCCGCTATTAGCTGCTCATAATTCAATCGTTCATTCTCTATCTGTGCGTCATAATAGAACATAGCTGCAAACCAGACACCTACTGCAACAAGCAGTACGGCCCCGCCGCCTATTGTGGTAAACAGCATTGTTCTTTTTGTCGATCTGCCTCGCACGAATGACTACACCCCTTTGTGATGTTTTTTAACAAAATAACTCATTCTGTGATGAAGAGCGGTTCGTTCGAACCGATTATTCTGCTGAATATTGTTTGAATGGACTTCCCTAGATATCCTAATGGTTAAATATAGCAATTGTACATAGTTCTACCGTCATTGTGAGTCACACCCCAAATAAGGCGTTTTCAGACGCTTAGTCATTTACACCCACCCTCTCCTCACAATTATTTTGTTATTTTTTGTAGGTTCATGTCTTCTGGAATAGAAAATCATGATTACATGACAAAAAAACGCAAGTCGCGCCTATATCAAAAGAACTGGGACTTACCTTTAAAACGCTCCGTCTTTATGCAATTTTTAACAAAAAATAAAGACGTACCTGGAGCGGTCGTCGGCAACGACCATTGATTCCAGTACGTCAATAGATGAATTACAGTAATATATGCGCATGCAAGCGGTTCAGAATTAACAGTTCCGTCGCGCTCTTAACTGGAAGACTTCCAGTATTGCGCCAGAATGCTAGACACCTCTTGTGGCTTACTCGCAATCGCTTGCTCCCAGCTCGATCCGGAGCTTGCAGTGAATGCAGCAGCTAGTTTTGTTTATTGATATTAACAATTCATCCTATGACCTTTCCATAATCAGATTGAATGGGTTTAGTCTGATGCCATTTATTCCTCTCCTATTCTTACGGATTTACCGTATGCCAATATCGTTTCAAATCTTCCACTTCATTAATTTTGGAAGTATCCTCTGTACCCACAATATCAAGCACTTTAGTTGGAATTTGATCCTTTTCATTTTCATACAGCGCATATTTTATCATTGTTAATTTGTTACTCTTTTGTCTGTAGTGTTTAATTAACTCATATAGTCTCGCTAACAAGTCATCATCCGTTAGCCCCACATTCTGATCGAAAGACATTCGTAATATAATATTCATCTCAAATTGATTCGGATATTTCTCGACAATTTGCTCGAAAGTAGGATACTTCCCTCCTTCCTTTTGAGGTATAATCCGCATCTCTAATTCACGATCCAAGTTAAATCCTATTGGAGGTACTTTACGAATTTTATGCGACTCAGGAAATAATCGATCAAATACCTGCTTGAAGTCATCATTAATCTCATCGTCCCAATACTTTGTAAGAAAAGTATCTCCTGTCGTATTCAAACTAATATTCTTATAAGCCAGAAACTTTATTTTTTCATCCCCCTTAACATAAACATCCATAATATAATCGCTCGTATTGGGCTCATAATCGATCTTCTCCACAACAAACTCCTTGTTGTACTTGAAGTGCAAATACAATTCCATCTTCTTCTTGACCTTGGCCATTTCTTCTTTGTCCGTCGGAGAGGGCTTGGCTGCTTGTGATTCTTTTGTCCCTGACTGCTGCTTATTCTGTGTGAATATAGTACAAGAGGTCGTTAGCAGAGTAATGACGATAAACAAGTATACGATTATTGAGTTTTTCCACTTCGTCTGAATAAAGCTCACCTCCATTCAGCACGTTCTTTAATGAATTGCCTTTCATAGCACACTCGCAGAGTTTCATAATCAGTTGCCATCAATTCATCTCCTATTCTTATGGAGTGACGTTGTGCCAGTATAACTTTAAGTCATTCCATTTATTAATATTAGAAGTATCATCAAATCCCACTATATCAAGCACTTTAACTGGAATATCAGCATTACCGTCTTCGTAAAGCGCAAAATTTATCATTGTGATTTTATTGCTCTTTTGTTTATAATGCTTAATCAGTTCATATATCCTCATCAACAATTCATCATCCGTTAGCTCCACTTTCTGATCAAATGACATGCCTAAAAGAATATTCATTTCGAACTCTTCCGGATATTTCTCGACAATTTGCTGGAAAGTAGGATACTTTCCTCCTTCTTTCTGCGGTATAATCCTATGCTTTAATTTCTGATCCAAATTCATATGCACAGGAGGAACATCTCGAAGGTTGTAAGGCTCCGGAAATAATCGATCAAATACCTGTTTGAAGTCAGCATAAATTTCATCATCCCAGTACTTGAAAAGAAAAGTATCTCCTGTCGTATTCAAACTAATATTCTTATAAGCCAGAAACTTTATTTTTTCATTCCCCTTAACATAGACATCCATAATATAATCGCTCGTATTCGGCTCATAATCGATCTTCTCCACAACAAACTCCTTGTTGTACTTGAAGTGCAAATACAATTCCATCTTCTTCTTGATCTTGGCCAGTTCTTCTTTGTCCGTCGGTGAGGGCTTGGCTGCTTGTGATTCTTTTGTCCCTGACTGCTGCTTATTCTGTGTGATTATAGTACAAGAGGCCGTTAGCAGGGTAATGACGATAAACAAGTATACGATTATTGAGTTTTTCCACTTCGTCTGAATAAAGTTCACCTCCATAACAACTTGGAACTTGCGACCATCTTCTCCTTTATTGGTTTTTTTGGGAGTAAATAGGAGAATGGAACCTTCCCAAATGTTCAGCAAATCTTGAGGTTTCTCTGCTGATGTTTACTTGAGCAAGCTTGCACTTCACCCCCCAGCTCGCAGGCTGCTCGCTGCATATCGGTTAACTTTGATACCATCATCGCTTGCCGCATAGGAATGCTTGATTCGCTCTTCTTCCGTAGGTAATTCATGATAATTAGCTATCATGACCAGACATCGAAAGCCCGAGTTTATTTGCTTTTCGAACACCCACCTTCTGGATAGTAGTGGAAGGTTCATTGTCGATTCAATCATCCTATCTCCTTAGCAGGGGGAATGATTCTGGAGAAGCGTCAGCGCTCGCCTTTGTTCCCGGAATTCCACATTTATCGACTACTATTCAAGAATTCCGGGAACAACAGCGATCGTAAGAACATTCCTCTGCTCAGCAGTCTGTTTGTTCCTTTCAATCGTTCAACTCATATAGACTGTTCTACTATTAGTCATCCTAATGGTTAAATATAGAAATTGTATATGATACTACAGACATCGGCTGCCAATCAGCAATGTACACACTCTGCAATCTCATAGTCGGTTGCGCCTATAATTTCACAGGTATTTAGTTGTCGGTTTTTGTAATATCGCCGATGTTAATAGCGAAAATCACGATTCCATGACAAATAAACGCATGTCGCAGCAGTATCCAAAGCACTGGGACCTTGATCGCAGCTTGCGGAAGCTTTATACAATCTTTAACAAAAAAACGCGCATGAACTGATCGTCTAACAACGACCATTCCATGCACGTCAATACTAGCTCTATAACCCCGCTCACCGTAACCGTACTGCTCTTCTTATCCCAATCGATGCTGAACTTATAATACTAAGAAATCTCACGCTTCTGCACCAAATCGATATATAGAGCGCTTCTCGCCATGAGCTCCTCATGTGTTCCCGCATCTGCGATCTCGCCCCCGCTTAGCACATAGATGCGGTCCGCATTCTGGACCGTGGATAGGCGATGCGCAATAATAATGGTCGTCCTGCCCGAGCGCAGACGATCCAGATTCTCCTGTACTCTTCGCTCCGTCTCCATATCGAGAGCAGAGGTCGCCTCATCCATAATCAATATTTCGGGATTGCGGAGAATCGCTCTGGCGATCGTCACCCGCTGCCGCTGGCCTCCCGACAGTGTAATGCCTCTCTCACCGAGCTGGGTCATATACCCTTCCGACATGCTCATAATCTGGGAATCGATCTCGGCAGATACGCAGGCCTCTTTCATTGCTGTATCCGAGGCTTGCAGTCCCATCATAAGATTGCTGCGAATATCCTCCTGGAAAATATACGGGTCCTGGAACACAATACCGACACGGCTCATCCACTCCTTGCGCGCAATGTCCGCCAGAGGAATGCCATTTACCCGTATTGTCCCCTCCACAGGATCGAAGAAACGAATCAGCAATTGCGCTATCGTGGACTTGCCGCCCCCGCTTTGCCCGACGAAGGCAATCTTCTTCCCGATTGGAAGCTCCATATTAAGCTTTTTCAACGTCTCTGGCATATCAGGCCCGTAAGAGAATCGAACATCCTCAAAGACCAGCGATTGCAGGGGTCCGTCCAGCTTGCGGTAGCCATCCTTGAACGGTTCCCCATCGAATAGCTCGCGAAGCCGCTCCACACTGGCCATTCTACCCGACAGCCCCATGTACGTATTGAACAGAACCTGCGTGCCATCCATCAGCTGAGTGGAGAGCTGGTAAATTACGATGAAAGTTCCGATCGACACGCTTCCTTGAATGACCAGGTACCCGCCATACCCGATCATGAGCAGACTGATTCCCCATTTGAGCGGATCAGTGAATACCATTTTCAAATTCAGCAGCTTGCCTTCCCTCATCATCGCGTCAAAATATTTCTTGAATATAGACCCGTACTTCCGCTCCTCCCACTCCTCCCGGTGGAAAGCAACAATCTCGCGGGTAGCCGAGATCCCTTCTTCCATATGGAGCAGCAGATCCGACTTGCTCTCCTGAATCCCCTTGGCAGCGTCCTTGATCCGCGGAGCGAAATACCTGCCCAAGTAAATATAAAGAACCGTCAGAACGAGCAGCACAAGCAGCATGCCCGGATTCGCATAAGCGATAATTCCCATAAGCACGAGCACCTGAATGCCCTGCTGAATCGCCCGAGGGATGTCGCTGCCCAGCAAACCGTATACATGCTCGACATCACTGGAGAAATAATGCACGAAATTCGCCGTTCTTTCCTTATGAAGCTTCGAGATCGGCATGCGATGCAGAACTTTTATCAGATTGCCCGCCAGCTTGCTGTGGAAATAAGCCATGTTCAAATGAACCGTATGCGGCCCCAAGGTGAATAAAGCGGCATGTGCCGCGAACGCGATGCCCATCAGAATGAGAATGCCCGCAAACTCCTCGTATTTGCCTTCCACGAAGACGTGATCGATCAGCCTTTGCTGGAGCGCAATTGCCGCAATATTCGCCAGCGATTCCATGGTCAGCAGGATGACGGACAAGAGCAGCATCCATTTGATCGGGTAACTGTATTTCCAAAGCCATCGTATCGTTCTCATAGTGCCTCCTGCTCCACTCTCTCTGCTGTTTGTCCATGAACAAGTCCATGCAGGGCGCCCTGTTGCAGCAGCAGCTCCTGATAGGTTCCTGATTCAACGACTCTTCCGTTCTCGATAACAACGATTTTGTCGAAATTCTCAATCGTAGACAGCCGGTGTGCAATGGCTATGGTCGTTCTTCCCATAAGCAATCGCTCCAACGCCCGCTGAACCTCATCCTCAATCCGATTATCCAGCGCCGAGGTCGCCTCATCGAGAATAACAATGGATGGATTCTTCACGAACATGCGCGCGATGGAGATGCGCTGCTTCTGCCCGCCGGACAGCTTGATCCCCCGCTCTCCTACCATCGTATCGTAGCCCTGCGGCATCTGGGAGATAAACGCATCCGCACCGGCCGCTTGTGCCGCAAGCACAACCTCTTCATCGGATGCATCCGGATTTCCGAATCTGATATTTTCCATCACACTCGCCCCGAACAAATACGTCTCCTGAAAAACAAAGCCGAGACTATTCCGAAGCTGTGCCAGCGACAGATCTCTCAGATCCGTTCCATCCAGCAGAACACTTCCCATACTGGGATCATAGAAGCGCCCGATCAGCTTGAGCAGCGTCGATTTGCCGCCGCCGCTTGCCCCTACGAAAGCCACTCGCTGTCCTGCCTGAACGCTCAAGCTGAAATGCTCCAATATCGACTGTCCCTGCACATAGGCAAAAGAAACATCGTTGAAATCAATGGCTCCCTTTACTTCCCCTAGCAGAGCCGGCTTCAGCGGCTCCTTAATTTCCGGCTTCAGATGCACGAAATCGTACAAGCGGCGTGCTTGGTACATCAGCATCCTCTGCTCTGTAATCGTTGTAATGACCAACGTAAGCTTGAACAGCGCGTTGAAATAATAAAGCAGAAAAGCAGAAAATTCGCCCACCGTGAGCGACCCTTGCTTATACAGATGGAAGCCGTAGATGAATACCGCAATTAATCCAGCGTAATTCAACAACCGGCGGACAGAGCCTCTCCAGAAGGAATACCAGAAGGTCGTGATCATACCGCGATCCATCTTATGCCTGGCTTCCGTCAGCTTGGCATTGTCCCAATCTTCCGCAGCGCTCGCCCGCAGCTCAGCTAAGGAAGCAACACTCTCGTACACCTTCCGATTGTAATCCACCCGAGACTCTGCCCATTCCTTCTCACTCTTGGTAGCTCTCTTCTCAAAGTAAGGACCGACAACATAATAGAGCAGCAGACAAGGCAAAATAATGAGCGCCATCTTGACATTGATCACCATCATACAGCCCAGCGCCAGAATCGCGAAGACCAACTCATTAACCATCATCGGCAGCAGCTTCCGATACATATTAGCAACAGCGCTCACTTCCGTATTCACTAGAGAGAGGCTTTCACCCACAGCATGTCTGTCGAAATAGGAGAAGCCCAGCGCGCGCAGATGCTTCATCATCCCGTACTGCAAATCGCTCGCCGCCTTCTCCTGCAGATTTCGCTGCAGAATGACTCTAAGCGCGCTTAATGCGATCATAATGATAATAAGTACAGCAATGGCAATGATCAGCGTATAAAATAATTGAATCTTGCGATCCGGCAAAATATGATCGATGAAATACCGAATAAACATCGGAATAACAAGCTCGATCCCCGTGACCAGCGCGCCGCACAGCAGCAGCGACACGAATAGCCCCTTATAGGGGCGAATGTAGGAAAGAACCCAGAGATAGACAGACCAGAGCGGACTTTCCTTGCTTGCAGCAATCATTTTCTCGGCATCAGCTTGCTTAGGTTGTGATAACATGTGATAGATTCATTCCTTCGGGTCAAATTTAATTCAATAAGGACGGTTCTGCCCGCTATCGCTGGTAGTAACACCATCATGATTCCTAGTAATCAACGGTTATTCATTATAACCTAAATATTGGGACCTTCATAAAGTTGTTATTAATATACATTATTCGATAAATATATAAAAGAAATATTTTTATGGCTTCATACCATAATTGGTGTCTGACATCTGTCGCGTTTACAGTCCCTCTACTTATGCCCCCTATCTCGATACTCCATTAAATCTGGTCTATAAAAAGGAAGCTCTTTTTCGCAAAAAGAGACCATCCCACAAGTAAGAATACTCATGGGACAGCCCTCAATTCCGTCCGCCTTAGTGCAACTTATTCAGAATGAATACAGTCTTATTCAATATAATAGGAGCACAGGGAGGTATCACGTATTGAACAGCAAATTATTATTTACAATATTTATTTGTATAGGCGTTGTGATAACGGGCTGCAACGATTACAAAAGCAGTGAGTTTGAAATATCCGGTAAAATTACCTCAATCGATGAAAACAAAGGTTATGTATATCTCAATGAGTCTACAGAAATTAAATATAAGGACTACAATAAATTAAAGGTTGGGCAATCTGTCAAATTTGTATTATATAGCACATTAGAAGATGATGTTTGGGTTACGGAGAAGATTAAAGTAAAGTCCGTTGAAATCCTGGATAGGAGTTAAACCGAATCCGATCCCTCGCTCCTTAAAACAAAAAAGCCGCCCCACAAGCAGCATATCTGCTGCTCATGGGACGGCCCTCAATTATTTACCTTCTTAGCCCTCACTGCTTTACGCTATAAAACCAAGCTCCTTCAAAGCTCTCAACAAAATAATTGCCGCTTGTGCGCGGGTAGCGTTATCCGCAGGTGCGAAAGCGCCCGTTGTGCTGCCCTGCATAATCCCTTTATCCACGAGCATGGCCGCTTGCTCTGCCGCCCACTCAGGGATAGAGGAATGATCCGTGAATTTACCGAGCGTTGCTGTGCTATTCACACTGCTGGACTTATTCTCGGCCGATCCGATAATCTCGATGGCGCGAGCGATCATCACAGCCATCTCAGCCCTCGTAATTTGCGCATTCGGCGCAAATTTGTCCGCCGTCTTGCCGTTCACAAGCCCGAACTTCACTGCCGAACCAACCGCTCCTGCATACCATGCATCCGGTGCAATATCCGTGAAGCTCGATGCATTGCTGTTCACACTGAGACCCAGCCCGCGAACAACCATAGCGGTGAATTCAGCTCTTGTCACCGCTTTGCCCGGCGCATAATTCTTCTCGCTCATACCTTTGACAATCAGCTTGGAGGCCATCGTCTCAATGTCCTTTTCCGCCCAGTGCCCGACAAGATCGGTGAAGTCCTTCTTATAATGAATAACCGAGTAAATGCTGTTCCCCGGACGCTTCATCTCCATCGCAGGTTTTCCGTTCACTGTGACTGCCACCCCTGGAACGAAAACCAGTTCACCCGACGCTTCGTCATACATGACAGCCGTGGCCGAAGCTATATCCGTAGAGGAAGGCAAATAGATGTAGCGTGAAATATAGGTTTTGCCAAAATCCACAAGTTCCTTCTCCCCGCCCCCCGCAGCAACAGTTACCTTGAATTCAACTGCCGCGTCAAGCGCAAGCTCTGCACCGAGCGACTGTGCTTTTGCCTTCAGCGTTTGCAGCATGCTGTCTTCTATGGGGGCAATGGATACTTTGATGCTGGCGTTGTTCAGTGATGCGCCACCTGCTGCTGCGCCCAAGTTAAGACCATTCAGCGGAAGCACATAGGTTGCAGCCGCTGTATGAATAACGATTACAGCGTTGCTGTTTCCATTGCCCGCTGCAGCCAATGCCTCAGCAGGCAGTGTTACCTCTGTCGCTCCACCGGCTGCTTGTGCGGGGATGACCACCTCCGCTTTGGCCCCGGAAGCGGCGCCAGCAAGCGCCTTGTCAAGAGCGTTCTTCAGCTCATCCGCTTTGACAACGATCTGAGTAACCGCCCCGCCAGCCGTATTCTTGCCCTCGGTAATTTGCAGCGCGTTGCCGGACAATTCGATTGCACCATTCCCCGTACCCGTACCTGTGCCGCCGCCCGTTCCAGGATCAGGCTTCTGCTCCGTGTTCGGATTCGTTACAGGAGGAACATAGCCGCCGCCACCGGAAGATTTCGCTTTCTCCACAATACGTCCGTCAACGACAGGCGCTATCGTGCCTCCAAGTGTGTTCACATGCTCCATGAAAATCTCGTAATCCGGGTATCCCATATCCTCATGATACGCTCCGTTTGCGATTGCTTTGGCGAAAGAGGCGTAGCCATCTCCCCCATTCGCCACGAAGCTGTTCGTCGCAAGACGGTAGGTAGCCGTAAGATTAATCGGCGTATAGCCGTTTCCATTCTTGATTTCCACATCATACACTTTGCTGCCCGCCGGCTGGCTCGGGTCCCACTTGAAGCGCAGACCTGCCACCTGTGGGAATTTGCCCGGCAAATCCGTCAGCTTCGCACCGCTGACCCCGTTCTCCAGGCCATCCTTAAGCGCTTGCCCCGTCACATCCAGCACGTAGAGCGTGTTCCCAAACGGCATAACCGTGCGCAGCTCGCCCATCGTAATGTCACCTTCATCAATCGACGCACGGATACCTCCGCCATTCATAATAGCGACATCCGCATTTTTCAACACTTTCGCTTTTGCAAGCATGCCATCCGCAATGAAATTGCCCAAGTTCGTTTCCTTCGCGCGAACATTGCTGCGGTCACCGTCCAGAACGACGGTTGTTTTGCCGACAACCTGTTTCTTCAGCACTTCCAGCTCTGCATTGTATGGCGCAAGCATGCTCTTGGCCATCTCGTCCTCTGCTACGGAGCTGTTGACTGGAATGAGACTTCCCTTCAGCTGCCCCTCGCCTGTCAACAGAACACCCTTATTATCGAATGCCAAATCAACGCGTCCAAGGAACTTGCCCCATTCATTCGCCTGAACAATCGCAGTAGGCGTACCATGCTCGCTGTCTACAATGACATCCGGCGTATCCAGCTTGGTGTGCGTATGCCCGCCTACGATCAGGTCAATGCCTTCAACCTCTTTTGCCAGCGACTTGTCTCGGTTGTAGCCCAGATGAGACAAGGCAATGATCATATGGATGCCTTCCGCCTCAATAGCTGCAACCGTCTGTGCAGCAGAGGCAACTGCATCGTTGAACACAACGTCTTTGCCCGGACTGGAGGTCTCCTTCGTGTCCTCGGTCGTCAGTCCGAACACCCCGACCTTATGGCCGTTCACATTCAGCACAACATAGGGATACACACCCGCCTGCTCCACTGTCTTGGGTGCGCCCGCTTCAATCGTCCTTGGCGCCTTCAACAGCGGGCTCATGTGACTGTCTGCCGCAAGATCAACATTGGAGCTGACTAGCGGGAACTTCGCCTTGGAGACGAAATTCGCCAGCGCCCCCGTACCTTGGTCGAACTCATGATTGCCGAACGTCATCGCATCGTAGCCCATATAGTTCATGAACGCCAGATCCGCCAGACCGAACCATTTTGTAAAATAAAGATCGCCTGAGAACACATCTCCTGCATCCAGAAGCAGACTATCTCCCGCTTCCTCGCGCACCTGCTTCACAAGCGTCGCCCGTCTCGGCGCGTCAGCCAGATGAGCATGGGTATCATTCGTATGCATCACCGTCAGCTTCCAAGGTCCTACCTTGACAGAGGCAGCCGCCGAGCCAAAGCCGTCGCTGCTGATCGCGGTAATGATTGCCGTCCCTTCAGCAACAGCCGTTACTCTGCCATCAGCATCAACCGTTGCCACGTTGGCATCCGAGGATGACCATGCCACAGTCGCTGCGCTTCCGCCCACAGGGGTGACAGCGGCATTGAGCTGCACAGCCTCATCCCCTGGAGACAACCAGAGAGACTGCTTATCCAAAGCAACCTTTGTTACATTTAATTGGAGAACGCTAACCGTGCCGCCAACCTCATTGGCTACGAGCAGCAGCGGAAGACCCGTCGGGCTGTCCGCAGCAGGAATAAATTCAAGCCCTTCGGGACCTGTGTCGGTATTTACATTATCCTTCGGCGCAAATACGCGCGTATTGATATAATTGGCGAAAACCGGGTGGTCCGGGTCCGTCACATCATAGGTCATAATGCCGCCGATGCGCTCAAGCCCGACAAATGCGAACACCTTGCTTCCAACCTCGCCAACAGTCACATATTCCGGCTCTGGACCTTTCTTCGCGCTTCTGTCATCCATAGCGGTTTTGCTATTGCTGGCATTGAAGCTATTCGGAAGCCGCTGAGCCGTAATGGTCTCAAAATCACTTCTGCTGTCATATACCTGTGCCATCGTGTCGGCATTCCAGATCGAGAAGGAGCGTCCGCCGTACATATATACGCCATCCTTGCTCATATCGCCGGCAACCTCTGCCTTATCGTACGTTGTGTTGCCACTCAGGAAAATCGCCGCCGGCGAAGCAGGATTCAGACTGCTCTTCAAATCCTTGATCGTCGTACCGCCCTCTCTGCCCGGCCATTCCGTTACATCCCCTTCATTGGCACTAAACAGATAGGTCTTGCCATTGTTATAGCTATGCGATGCAATGCCGTCAGGCATGTACATGCCAAGGAAGGGGACATTCTCCAGCTTAATGCTGTCATCCTTCACCAAATCCAGAGCGTTACGTGGATCGCTAAGATCCTTGTAGCCCAATCCTTTGACAGCCTTGACTGTCTTTGCCGGAATATCGATCACTGCGATCGCGTTATTCTCCTGCAGCGAGACATACGCCACCGCATCATCCGCCGAGAGCGTAATAAATTCCGGCTCCAGATCAAACAGCGCATCCGCTTTATCGCCGCTGCTGCTCGTAATTTTGCCCGTTACAGCATCCGATGCGCCACGAATATGGACAAGCTCATCAATAACAGACGGATCGTCGAACTTCACATGCGTCACAGCATTCGTCGTCGTATCGATGATCGTTACACTGCCCTCAGGGTCGCTCGCAGTCGTGCGCGGCTCCGCTTCATTGGCGCTGAGGACATATTTGCCGTCAGAGGTCGATTTCACCATATCCGGCTGAATGCCTGACTCATAGGTGTTCAGCAGATTCCCGTCATAATCGAGCACGAGAATTTTCCCCATGGCCATATGATCCGCTTCCTGCACCGCAAGGAAAATCCGCTTCGTTTCCGTATTGATATCGACACTGGTCAAATCGCCAAAGCTGAACCCGTCCGTCTCGGCAAGCGACTTAACATCAATGGACCTCTCCTTCTGGAGCGATTGACTCGCTGCCAGGGCAACGATATCCAGCGTCGGCGGCGTTGTCGCCCCGTTCACCAGGTAGAACTTTTCGTTGTCTCTATTATATTTCACAATTTCAGCAACTCCGCCGTCCTTGTTGGATACACCTACCGAATAATGGCCAATTTGCTCGATAGTCAGCGTATCGGCGAATCCAGCAGGCAGAGCTGGCTTGACGCTCAAAGAAAGCGTTCTGCTCGTCATAGCAGCAGGCGTTGCGCTATCTGTCACCTGGATCGTGACAGCAGCCGTACCTTCTGAGCCTGCATCAGGCGTTCCCGCAATAATGCCTGTTCCCGCATCGATTGTAATCCCGGATGGCAGACCCGTTCCGCTGTAGGAGTAAGGAGCTGTACCGCCATATACAGCTGTAGTTACCGTATAAGGCGTGCCGACATAAGCATCGACCAGCGACTCTGTCGAGATGCCAAACGATGGCGTGACAGCACCCGTCCATGGGCCGTCTGCACTGCTTCTAGGTCCTTTCGCACTCAGCACATCGCTACTTACTGCCGAATAATCGATCTGTTCGAAGTCGGCCTTATTGTTGTCCGTGTCTGTTAGTGACTTGCGAACGATCCCTTTCTTCTTCGACTTCCCTTCGGCATCTCCCGTAGGATAATCGGACTCGTAGCCATCAATGCTATTCCCTGGATCATTGCCGCCAGTACCAACCATATCCACATAACCATCCGTCTTTGGATTGACAGAGAATGGGTTGGCATCTGCCAGTGTGTTCTGATTGCTCATTAGAGCAACCTTCATTGATTTACTATAGATAAGACGATCAAACGACTGATCACCTTTCGTCACAATATTCAATGCGGGACCGCTCGCTCCCGTTGCATTTCCTGTAATAAGGTAAGAGGAGTGCGCTTTAATCGTACCTGTAAGATCCAGCTTCTCCCATGCTCCCGTAGTTCCTGCCGCATTCTCATCCGCATTCGCCGCATAATGGAGCGACCACCCGCTTAGCTGCACATCGCTGCCTGTCGGATTATAAAGCTCGATAAAACCATTGGATACTGTCGCCCCTGTGTCAAGAGAGCTGTTCTTATTACCGCCGTATATCTGGTTGATAAAGACATGAGGAACCGTAACGTCATAGCTGCCATCCACCGCATAAGGCGTTCCTGCAAGGGGTGATGCATCTGCCATGACTGCGCCCCCGGCCAAAATCGAGCCTGCCAGCAGCTCTGCCGCCAACAGCAGCGAAAGTATTCTTCTTCCTCTCTTTTTCAAACCGCAACCACTCCCTATTCGTTTTGATTCTTGTCCATTGTACGAGTCAATTGTTAATACAAGCACCTGACAATTTATCTTTTTTGTAAAAGCAAGCGAAAATGCTGTTGGCAAAGCCCACGCGCTGCTAACTCGGCTCAGCTGTAAGCGGATTTCCGCTCTACAGCTCCGCTGGGTGCGCCGAGATTGACTGCGTTGGCGCTGTAGCGCGGTTTTTCGGGCTTACAGCTAGCGGGAATTTTGTTTTTTGCGCTGTAAGCATGTTTTTCCGTTTTACAGCCCCGCTGGGTCCGCCAAGATTGGCTGCATCGGCGCTGTAACGCGGTTTTCCGGGCTTACAGCTAGCGGGAATTTTGTTTTTTGCGCTGTAAGCATGTTTTTCCGTTTTACAGCCCTGCTGGGTGCGCCAAGTTTGGCTGCATCGGCGCTGTAGCGCGGTTTTTCGGGCTTACAGCTAGCGAGAATTTTGTTTTCTGCGCTGTAAGCATGTTTTTCCGTTTTACAGCCCCGCTGGGTGCGCCAAGTTTGGCTGCATCGGCGCTGTAGCGCGGTTTTCCGGGCTTACAGCTAGCGGGAAATTTGTTTTTTGCGCTGTAAGCATGTTTTTCCGTTTTACAGCCTCGCTGGGTGCGCCAAGTTTGGCTGCATCGGCGCTGTAGCACGGTTTTTCGGGCTTACAGCTAGCGAGAATTTTGTTTTCTGCGCTGTAAGCATGTTTTTCCGTTTTACAGCCCCGCTGGGTGCGCCAAGATTGACTGCGTTGGCGCTGTAACGCAAAAAAAAACCGCCCTTGAAAGGTGCGGCTGCATAGTTCCTTCAATAATCAAGGAGGATAGTTTACTCTGGTACTCTGGTACTCTGTGTTAATCTGTTACTCTATGACTCTATGTCTCTATATCTCTATATCTCTATGACTCTATGTCTCTATGTCTCTATGTCTCTATGTCTCTATGTCTCTATGTCTCTATGTCTCTATGACTCTACGACTCTATGTCTCTATTATTCTATGACTCTGCGAATCTGTCGCTCTATGACTCGGTCTACCGTCGAATAACGAATCGAACGCATCGGCCAACATTCACCTAATGACTCGTTCCAGCTCTATATTGGCAAAGGTATGCTCTGAGCATTCCACGTCTCCGTGAATGGTTGTAATTGTCGTAAACCCGGAATGGAGCCAAAATCGGATTCCAGGCCAATTCTTTAGCGCGACATTCAGCCGGATCGCCCGATAATTCAAGCGTGTCAATTCGCTGGTCAAACCCTTAATGACCTCTGCCGCATAGCCTTGCCTCTGGCAGCTCCTATCGATATACATGAATGCTATGTATGTAATGTCATCATTGGGAAACCCATGATAGATTGTGAAATATCCGACAATACGACCATCTTCAAGCCGTTTAATCGTTTGCATCCTATAATTCTCTTTCTTCCCGTTAGGCGGCAGTTCACCCTCAGCCAGACATTTCATAATATAATCGGGTTTCCGCTCAATATTGCCGTCCCATTCCCCCAAATACTGACTTGATTCATATAACTGTTGTACCTGTAGAACGAGCTCTGCTGTTAAATCCTCCATATGCAGACGTTCCGTCTTCCAGCTCGATGGCAATGGCTCGAACATCGAATTACCCCCTACACTAATCTTCTCTCTAAAATAGCACACTCACTCCTATCCCCTATCCCGAAGGGAGCAGCGCACATTAAAGTTAAATTATACCACACTTCCTTCCACCTATTCTCCGCCTTTCCTATAATCTCCCTGGATCATCTCAACATCTCCGTCGAAGGTGACCGATATCGCCTTGGAGGTGAATAGATCGGGACCATCCGATACCTGAAAATGCAGATGGGGCTCGCTCGAATTACCAGAATTGCCGCATAAGCCAATCTCCTGCCCTTTCTTGACGCGCTCCCCCTTCTTCACCTTCACGGACCCTTGTTGCAAATGTGCCAAATAACTAAACTCCCCATTTCCATGATCAATGACCACATAATTGCCGGCAGGCTGACTGCTGTTCATCGTACCTACTGGTTCATTATCAGCGATGTCATTCACAGCTATCACGACCTTCCCATCCCCTGGAGCAAGCATAGCCTGTCCGAAAGCATAATAGCTTTCATTAAGAGCTGGATCTCCATTGAAGGAATATTCGTCCTTCGCCATTATCAAATCATACGCGTAACGCTGTCCTTCAATCGCGTAATGATAGTTATGCATCTCATTATCGCCTCCCCAGAAAACAAGCCACTCCCCTTTAAAAGGAAGCCCGTAGCTCAGCTTCGTCTTCGCCGCATCACTCTCCGGATAGGATGTTACCGGCTGGATTTGTATGCCAATGATTGTGCCTTCTTGATCATAGGAAGCAATGAGGCTTTTCGTCTCCTCCTTATTCATCCACACATAACGCTCCATACCATTCAGGGAAAGCACAGTTGGGCTCTGAAACGCTTCAATATCCTGCAAAAAAAACTCGCCCATTCCTTTGAAGTCTGCGAGAGTTACCGCCTGCTGCAATTCTTGGCTGAACTGTTCATACAATCGAGCATATTCGCCGTTCAACATCACCTGAGCGGTTTCCTCAGGTTTCACAAGTGCCGTACCGCCTGCTCCATCCCCCTGCTTCTTGCCCCCTCCCTTCTTGCCAGTTCCGGCTTCCATTTCACTCTCTCCTTTCCTTCCGGTTCCTTCCTTCACTCCACTCCCTCCATTCTTATCCGCTCCCTCATTCACTCCACTCCCTCCATTCTTGCCCGCTCCCTCATTCATTTCACTCCCTCCATTCTTATCCGCTCCCTCACTCACTTCACTCCCTCCATTCTTATCCGCTCCCTCACTTACTCCACTCCCTCCGTTCTTATCCGCTCCCTCATTCACTCCACTCCCAACAGGCTCCCTTCCTTCGCTTCCATTGCTGCCATTCTCCGCATTGCCTCCGCATGCCGTCAATGTAGCGGTCAGCAGCACGATAGCAATTCCAAGCCGCATCGCGGCGGTTTTCCCTCTCTTCACACGCATTCCTGCACCCCCATATTTGAATAGAATAAATTTGATTATAGCCCCTAAATCTTGCCTGTTATGAAACTTTAGTTTAATAGAAGCTTAATTCATTCCGATAAAATCATATAAATTAAGCTTTACTTAAGATTCTGTTTATTTGCTGTCAACTTTTACATGTTACGATGACAAAAGAAAATAACGATCACCCAGAGGTGGACTACTATGATTCATGCCAATATTCTGCTCGTTGACGATGAAGCGACCATTCTCCATATGTTGAAAACTGTGCTGCACAAAGAAGGCTTCACAGAAGTCGATACCGCAATGAGCGGAGAAGCCGCCATCACTGCCTGCGAAGCCAAGCACTATGATCTCATCGTCCTTGATGTCATGCTGCCTGGGCAAAGCGGCATCGAGGTCTGCCCCTTCCTTCGCAAAACGACGGATGCGCCAATTCTGTTCCTGACAGCCAGAACCTCCGATTTCGACAAACTGACCGGCTTTGCTGTCGGCGGGGACGACTACATAACGAAGCCCTTCAATCCGCTAGAGGTTATAGCCCGGATCAAATCCCAGCTGCGGCGTCACTTGAAACCTGCTGCGGCGGAAGCCAGAAGGGAAGCCAGAAGGGAAGCCATTCTTGATTTCGGCAGATTTCAGATCCATGAAACGTCAGGCGTTCTTACTGTAGAAGGAACGGAGTCCCATTGCCCCGCCCTCGTGTTCCAACTGCTGTTATTCCTTTGCAGAAATCCGAACCGGATTTTTAGCAAGAATGAGCTTTATGAAAGGGTATGGGGGGATGAGAGCGTCAATGACGACAATACTGTCATGGTCCATATCCACCGGATTCGGGAGCGGATTGAGGCAGACCCCAGCAAGCCGGAATATCTAGTGAATGTCAGAGGGCTCGGCTACAAGCTGATCCGCAAAGGAGATGCCAGATGAGCATTAAGCGTCGGCTGACGATCCGATATATCCTTCAACTAGCACTGGCCGGCTTGTTCATCCTTATTCTCGCTTTCATAACGATCGTCTGGATGCTTACGAAGCTGACTGATATTGAGATGAAACGGGATTTTGCCTCCGTCGGCTTATCCAAGCTCATATCCACCTCCACCACAACGCCTGAAGGAATTCAATTCGATCCCGAATTGCTGGAAACGGTGAGATCCTCCGGAAGCTGGCTGCAGACGATGGATGAACGGGGACGGATAACAAGGAGCTATTTTACGCCTGACGATGTGCCGACCGCTTACGCGCCTGGCGAATTAATCGACTACTGGAACGGCGTCAAGCCATTCCCCTACAGGCTGTCGCTATGGATTCAAGAGAAGGATGGCCTCAACTATACATTGATCTATGGGACCCGCTCTAAAGCATACAGTCTGCTGCAGGAAATAGTGAGACATTCTGAAACAAGCAGCCCTGCCGGAGCTAATGAGGAGCCCGTTCTGAAGCTGCCAGACCCGTTGGCCGCAGAGCTCGATCATGCCGGCGCATGGCTGCAGCTGCTTGCTCCTGATGGAGCGGAGGTCGCTTCATACAACAAGCCAGACAACACGCTTTCCCACTATACCGTCCAGGAGCTGGCAATGCGCAGCCATTACAAGGATAACTACGGTGTGGAGCTGGCCTCTCATTACGAGCCGGAGACGGGTCAGACATGGGTACTGAATATCCCTGAAGCTGACGGAGCCCCTTTGGCAGCACCTAAATTGCTATTTTCCCCTGAGCTGAAGGTGCTTCTGACCGGATTGGCCGTGCTGCTGTCCTCCTCATTCATCGTGTTCCTTCTTTTGTCGCTATGGTACGGCCATCGGTTCGGCGCCCCTGTTCTGTATATGCTGAATTGGATTCGAGCATTGGGACAGGGCAATTACGAGGAACCCAAAGATCGTAAAGGGATGAGTCCAAGCCGCA
The DNA here is from genome assembly GCF_927798095.1 of Paenibacillus plantiphilus. GTDB lineage: Bacteria > Bacillota > Bacilli > Paenibacillales > Paenibacillaceae > Paenibacillus_Z > Paenibacillus_Z plantiphilus. The sequence continues at coordinate 50,934 of NZ_CAKMMF010000014.1, forward strand.
ATAAGAAGAATGTCCGGAATAGACGGTTTAGAGTCTATACGGATGTGTTGGATTCGCTGGAATCCCTATCGAACACGCTTCGCAGAGATGAGGAGCATCGCCGCATCGCAGATCGAACAAGAGAAGAATGGATCGCAGGGGTTACACATGATCTCAAGACTCCGCTCTCCTCCATCATGGGCTATGCCCATATGCTGCAAGCGGAATCCTACAGCTGGTCAGATACAGAGGTCCGGCAATTCGCGCATACGATGACCGAGAAATCCACCTATATGGACGGCCTCATTAACGACCTTAGTCTGACGTACCGTCTTCGCAACGGTGATATCCCTTGCGAGAACGAGCAGGTGGAGATGAATGCTTATTTGCAGGAAATGGTGAAGCGTGCTGCGTCCAACCCTGCATATGGCGGCGATAGAATCATTTGCCATACCAGTGATCATCCGTTTTTCGCCTCTATTCATCCGGCATGGTTTGAGAGAGTCGTGGAGAATCTCGTGGCGAACGCGCTCCTTCATAATCCTGCTGACACCCGTCTAACAGTCTCCCTTCACACGAGCTTCACCGAAAGGATGACTGTTGAATTCCGTGACAACGGGAACGGGATGGATGCCGAAACGGCTGGCATGTTGTTTGAGCGCTACTATCGCGGCACTAGCACCGATATTTCGCCCATGGGCAGCGGTCTTGGAATGGCCATTACCAAGGAGCTCGTACAGGCGATGGGAGGTAGAATCGAAGTGAAGACGGCTCCCGGCGAGGGAACCAGCATATCCCTGATTTGGGATTGATACTCCGACCATGGTCCAGTATGAAACAAGTCTCAGGCCCGAATTCTTCCTGGCATGGAACCTATACGATAAATAAAGACAAATGATGTGGAACAATCGATAAGGAGGTGCAAGCTGACGTTATGACTACAGCAGCATTGTGTGAACGTCTGGAGATGGAAGCAGGATCTCAGCTTGATTACGAAGCATTAATATCGCCCCACCTGAGCACGCTGCGCAAATACTGCTCCTATCTTACGCAATCCAAGTGGGACGAGGAGGATCTCGTGCAGGACACGCTCTACAAATCCTACGTCTATTATTTGCGCAATCCCTATATGAAGGACACCAAGTCATTCCTGCTCTGCATTGCCCGCAATACCTGGATTGATCAATACCGGCGCAAGAAAAGCCAGCAATCTTCTGCTGCACTCTGGCATGAGCCCGTCACATATATCGATTCCGACTATGCCGAAGTCATTAGCACGCTGGAGTGGCTGTCGGAGCGGCTTCCAGAACGAAATATTCGAATGTGGCTGCTTGCAGAATACTTTGACTACGCCATGCAAGAGATTGCCGACGATATGAATACTACGCTGCCGACAGTAAAATCTGTGCTTTTCCGCACTCGCGAGCTGTTGCGGGGCAATAGAAAGCCCAGACGCCAGAAGGTCGTTCAGCTTAATGTAGAGAAATGGTGCACGGCGGTCATGCGGGAACGCCCGCAGGACTTGCTGCGAAGCGGCCATCAGGCGTGAATCCTGTTAGCACAGGCAGATGAAATCAAGATTCAGTAGAAGCAGAACGGGAGGATAACCGATTGAAAGCATTAATCAGCTTTTCCATGAGCAAAGTAGCAGCCATGCTTATTATCATTGCTATTTTATTCGGAGGCGGCCTATACTCAGGAAGCTCGCTCAAGACCGAGAATATGCCTGATGTATCGTTTCCAATTATTATAATTACGACCCCTTATCAAGCTTCACCGCAGGATGTTATGAACCTTGTCACCAAGCCGATCGAGGATAAGATCGCCAACATCGCGGACCTTGATATGATCTCATCCGCCTCAAGTGACAACATGTCCACCGTCATCGTGCAATTCAAGCAGGACGGTGTCGATATCGACAAGAAGAAGCAGGATCTCGATAGTCTCATGCAGGAGGTCTTCCTGCCCTCCAAGTCTGGAAGACCTAAAGTGTCCACACTCGGATATGCATCGATTCCAGCCTACTATCTTTCGGTTAATGCCGAGAATGACATGACACAATCCGAGCTGGACAGAATTTACGAGGAAGAGCTAAAGCCTCGTTTCGAAGCGATTAACGGCATTGACCATATCGATTCCATCGGAAGCCGTACCTCATCACTGGATATCCAGCTTGATGCCGATGCCCTAATTCCTTATGACATGACACTTCCATACATAGCAGAAGCGATACAAGCCGCTCTGCAGAACGGTTCCATCGGAACGGTCAAGCTCGACGGCAACACCCAAATTGTCCGTGTCAAGGGCGATCTGGATAGCATTTATAATTTAGAGAATATGGAAATTACCGCACCGAGCGGACAAGTGCTTCTCCTGAAAGACGTGTCCCGAATTACAATGATCAGCGACTCCGCGTTTATCGCTCGTATGGACAGCATGCCGGCTATCGGCGTCCATCTCTATAAGTCAAGCGCCGCCAACGCAGTCGAGTTCTCGAATGAGACGAATGCATTGATCGCACAGTGGGAGCAGCAATATCCTGATGTCCAGATCAATAAAGTGTTCGACAGCGCAGATGAAGTGAACGAGTCCATCAGCGGCCTGCTTCAGGAAGGCTTCATCGGTGTCGCGCTGGCATCATTGATGATCCTCCTGTTTCTGCGCAACGTGCGGATGACGATCATTGTTCTGGTATCGATCCCTCTCTCCATCCTCATTACATTAATGATGATGCATGCGATGAATATTACCCTGAACATTATGTCACTGGGCGGTATGTTTATCGCAGTCGGACGGATTGTAGATGACAGCATCGTCGTTATCGAGAGCATCTACACCAATCTGCAAAAAGCGCAAAAGCGCAACGAATCCGTTATTCTGCTCGCCACCAAGCAGGTAGCAATGGCCATAAGCTCCTCTACCTTCGTAACAGCCGGCGTGTTTCTGCCGATCGCCTTCGTAAGCGGCATTATCGGGGGCTTCTTCCGCCCGTTTGCCCTGACAGTAGCCTGTGCGCTGCTGGCTTCCTTGCTCGTCGCACTAACCGTCATTCCAATGCTTGCCAAGCTGATGGTGCTTCGCGGCTGGAAGTCGGACCATTCACATGAGCTTAACGATGGCAAAATAGTGACCTTCTATGAGCGCATTCTCAAGTGGTGCCTGTCTCACAGAATAAAAACAATGCTGCTCTCGACCGTTATGCTCATTGCGACGATCGTACTAACGATACCGAATCTGGCCGTCACCTTCCTGCCCGACGGGCAAGTGACAAGACAAATGAACTACTCCATTAAGCTTCCGTATGAAACACCGTTCGATAGCACGAATCAGCTGGCTCAAGACATCGAAGCCAAGATGGCTGCCGCCAAAGGCGCCGACGGCAAGCCGTTATTTACCTTCGTAGAAGCATTGGTCGGCTACGACTGGAGTTCAGAACGCGTTCCGTTCGCCATCGAGATTATAACCGAGGTGCAAGAGAATGGCGACCCTGCAGCTGTGCAAGAGCAGTATCAGACCCTCATCGCCGCCGATCTGCCTGCTGGCTCCAAAGTAATACCGGGCTCGCTCGCTGGCGGCAGCGGATACAGCGGAACCGACTTCTCCTACGTACTGTATGGCAGCGACCAGCAGGCCATTGAACAGGCCGCTCTCTTAGTTGAAGAGAAGCTGAAGGAGTTCCCGGAAATCAAGAGCGTGAAGACCAGCCTTGGGGATGCCAAGACAGAGCTGCAAATTGCAGTCAATGGTTCTGCTGCCAGAGTGTACGGCTTAAGTGCCGAGCACATCCAGGCAACTGTAGGCGGATGGATCGCCAGACACGAGCTTGGCGATCTGCGATTCGACAATGTCGTATACAAGACGAAGATCGAGCTCGCTCCGGAAGACAAGGAAACGATCGATTCATTGGGCCAGCTTCCGATCAAGACACCTGCTGGCGGAACCGTGTACCTGAACGAGGTTGCCAAGCTGAGTAAGGTGCTGGCCCCGCTTGCTCTGGAACGGGAACGTCAGAAGCAGATGGTGAAAGTGACCGCATCCATCGATTCCCCAGACAAAGCAGCGATCAGCGCCAACGTATCTGCGGCTCTGGACAAGCTCGATCTTCCTTCTGGCGTAACAACTGAGGTGAAAGGCGTTAGCGAAGATATTAACGAGGGCTTCGGCCAATTGTTCGCCGCCATGGCGGTTGCTATCGCCATCGTATATTTAATCATGGTACTGTCCTTCGGCAACGCGGGCACGCCATTCGCAATTCTGTTCTCCTTGCCGCTTGCCGTTATCGGCGGATTGCTTGGCTTGCTTGTCACTGGAGAATCCATCAATATAACCTCACTCATCGGCTTTATGATGCTGATCGGGATTGTCGTTACCAACGCAATTGTCCTTCTGGATTACGCGCAGCAGCTGAGAAAAGAGGGCTATACAGCAAGAGAAGCGCTGATCGAAGCAGGTAAAATCCGGCTGCGTCCGATTATTATGACAGCAGGGGCGACCATCGCGGCGATGATCCCGCTAGCACTCGGCTTCTCCCACGGCACCCTAATCTCCAAAGGATTGGCTGTTGTCGTTATCGGCGGACTAATTACGTCTACGCTGCTCACTCTCGTAGTCGTTCCAGTCGTATACGAATGGATTGAGGCATTCAAGGAAAGATTCGCCAGAATAATCAACCGCGACAAAACCAGACCAACTGAAACAACCATGAAGCTGTAAATCATGAATGGAGGATATATCGAATGATAAAGAAGCCATTGCACCATACAAACAAACGCTTTAAATTACGAACATTGAGCCTTCTGCTCGCGCTCACCGTACTGGCGGCAGGCTGCTCGCAGGCTGCCGAGACACCAGCTGCAGATGCTGAAGCAACAGCCGCGGCGGCGAAGCCCGCTATCAAAGTAGAGGCAATAAGCAAGCATAGCATGGGTGAGCCGCGCGTAGGAATCGCCGAGGTCAACGCATCCGTTAAGCTTGATTTGACAGCCAAAACATCTGGGACAGTCGTAGCCCTGCTCAAGAAAAGCGGCTCACTGGTCAAGAAGGGGGACATAATTGCCCGCTTGGATAGTCGCAATGCCCAGTTGGAGAAGGAAAGAGCGCTCTTGGCGCTAGATAGCGCAAGGAATACGAAGGCCAGCGCTGCTGCCGAATTCAAAGCGAATCGCCAGAAGATGGTGAACAGCATCAAGCAGCTGGAGGATCAATTGAAGCAGCAGGTACGACAAGAGGAAAGCGTTACGGAAGAAACCCGGCGCAATCTGGATATCGCCAAGCAGCAGCTGAAGGATTTGGACAATACCAATCCCGTCATCTCCCACGATTCGTCAGTCGAGTCAGCCAGGCTGTCACTGGAGACGGCAGAGCTCGCACTGGAGCAATATAACATTGTCGCACCGGCAAGCGGACTGCTCGCAGACTTGAAGCTGCAGGTAGGTGCCGATGTATCCCCTGGCGCTGTCATCGGCTCCGTGCACAATATGGAGAAGGTCAACCTTCGGGCTAATTTGACCGCCAATGCCGCCAATCTGACACGAAACAAATCGGAGATCGTCTATTACAATTCCAGCAATGAGGCTGCGAAGAGCAAAGCTCAAATTATGCATATCGGCGTTCTGCCTGATCCGAATACGAGATTGTACGCACTGGAGATGGAAGCCGACAATAAGGACGGCCTCCTGCAGCCTGGCTCCAGAGTGCATATCCAGCTTACGACACCGGATGAAGAAACCGTCATCGCCATTCCGTCAATCAGCATTATCCGCGAGAGCAATGAAACGTATGTTTACATCCTTGATGGCAGCAAGGCAGTCAAGAGGAACCTGACATTGGGACGGATCAACGATACGTTCCAAGAGGTATTGACCGGGCTGAGGGTCGGTGAGAAGCTCGTCGTCACAGGCCAGCAGACGCTCAAGGACGGCCAAACGCTGGAGGCATCGCAACTGCAATAGCGCTGCCCCAGGCTCTGCCGTGCGCATCGAGTGATTCACTGCTGCAGCAGCATGGTTCTGCAACTGCGTGCTGTGCTGTTAGCAGCATCCAAAGATGGAGCTGTGCTCCGCAAGAAAGCCTCCAGCCACCCGTCGAGGTGGAATGGAGGCTTTCTAATTTTAATTGCTTGAAACCGGAATAGTTAGAAGCGGAAGTGAACCGTTCTGCAGCCGCACCTATTCCAGCTTTCTATTAGCATCCAGAAGTGTCTGCCCTTCACGCTGCAATGTGGCGATCAGCTCATCTATCGAGCGTTCTCCCTTGACTGCAGCAGCTACTTCCGTATTCACAAGCTCCCTGAACGTTCCATATACTTCATCTCAACCAGCACCTCGCTCACCATAATTCAACAGGTATTCATCAAGCTTGGCTTGCAGATCTGATAGAGCGTCATCTATCGTCTTCGAGCCATCGATAACCGCATTCAACTGCTCCTTGGAAAGCTTGAAAAATTCGTCACGAGCAATGCCATAATATTTGTCCGACACAACCTGTATTTCAGATAAAACATGTGCAGGATCTGCCTTCATACCGTAGAAGCCCCTCCACTTCTCCTCTGGCAGTGATTTCATTGAAGAGGGATTTGCCGCTAAACTGGCATCAAAAGGTTGATTGTCCGTTATTCGATCATTTTTGACCGCCATTTCCTCACCTACAATAAATCGAAGCAATTCCCAAGCCGCTTCAGCATTCTGCGATTTGGCATTGATCGCATAGACAAATCCTGTGCCCAGATAGTTCGATTGATTCGTTGCTGCCGGGTCAATCTCATATGGGATAGTAATCCAATCGAGCGATGTGCCGCCCTCCCTTGACTCATAGAGGCTCAAATCCCTGTAGTAAGCTCCATCGCCAATGGTCATAGCCGTTTTTCCATTGGCAAACAGCTCTTGTGCAAATATCTGATTATGCGTTACTGATCCCGCGTTCCAATTAATCGGAGGCGACTCCCCCAGCCAGCCATCCTTGTAGCCATCAGCAACCTGCTGCCATACTTCCTTCCAACTCTTGGAGTTGAGGGAAGCCGTCAATCTGTTTTTCTCCAGCGTGAGCGTCTTTAAACCGTTGGATTGCCCAATAAAGGCTGTAAATTGAGACAATCCACGGTTTGTAAAACCGCTGCCCGTTGCCATACCGTATACACCTGTTCCTTTGAACCTTGCAGCTGTATCAAGAATTTCATCCAACGAATCTCCTTCTTCAGGAAGCGGAATACCATGTTCTTCGAATAGTTTTCTGTTCACGAACAACGCAGTAGACGAGTAACCCGCTGTAAATCCATACAGCTCCCCATCTCCCGCAAGGCGGATCAGATCCACTAAAGGCGGATAATAGGAATCCAGATCAATGTCATGCTTCTTGAACAATGCATCCAAACCCTTCAACTTCCCTTCCGCAGCAAGGATAGTAAACTGCTTAAGGGGAAGCATGTACAGATCAATAGTCTGATCCGATTTCTCCATGTACGCCTTAAACTTATCAGGCTCGTACAGCGTTGTCATTTCCAAACCAAGCAGATTAATCGTGACAGAAGGATGGCGGATAATGAACGGCTTCTTGAATGGATCGAAATTAAGATCCAACATCGTCTGGACGGTTAACGTTATATCCTTATCCGCGAACGGATCATTCAACAGCTCAGCCAGTGCATCCTCCGGTTTCTCTGTAAGATTCAGCATTTCCTTCAAGTCATCGCGGAACCACCAGCCGCTGCCTAGTATTATAATCACCGTCATTAGTGCTGCAACAGTGCGCACAGCCGTACTGCTCTTTCTTTTACTCATGCGAATAGGTTCCCTCACTTTATGTTCAAGGTTTGAGGTGCCGTTCCAAGCCGTCTGTCACACCTTACACAAATAGACGATGCAGACTTCCAATAGTTCCCTAATTTTTCACCCGCCTCTTTTGTGTATCGCAAGAAAGCCTCCAGCCACCCGTCGAGGTGGAATGGAGGCTTTCTTCATAATTACGCCTGATGCGATGTCGCATGTATGATCTGCTACTCGGGTTTTTTATTGACCTCCAACAGCGACTGTCCCTCCTTCTGCAATGTGGCGATCAGCTCATCTATCGAGCGTTCTCCCTTGACTGCAGCAGCTACCTCCGTATTCATAAGCTCCCTGAATGATTCCATAAACTTCATCTCATTAATGATGCTTTTGGCATCAGAGGGTTTAATAATGGGATTTATCTCAAACAATTGCTTCATGACAGGATCAGTGGAAACGTTCAAGTATGATTTGTTGGTGGAGACCCCTTCATTAGTCCCCAGCTTGGTCCGAACTTTAACCATATGATCGCTGGTCAGGAAACGCATCACATTCCATGCCATCTCGGAATTTTCCGCCTCGGCTCCGATAGCCATAGCCGTAAAGACATACATGTGAGCGCTTCTTTGGCGGTCAGAAGAGCTGACAGGAGGAGCTACATAACCGACGATGTCCCCATTGTCCAATTGTGGAGGGTAAGCGCCATAATAAGCAACCGTCATAGCCGCCTCTCCCTTGCTGTATAAATCCAGTAATGTGGATGTATTCTCGTCGAAATAGGTCACACCATCAACTACTTTCCCTTTCACCTCCACCATTGACAAGGTCCCGAATTGATAAAGCTGAACCACCTTCTCAATGAGATGCCGCCATAACGGGGTCTCCATTGTCATTTGACCTGTCGCGTAATTGACAAACCGAATGCCTTCCGCTGACCCGAATTTATCAAGCACATCGAGCGGCATATTCAAATACGCCTGATGGACTCCGAGCACGCCATCCTTCCCTCCGCCCGCAGAAACAAACCGGCTTCCAAGCTCGTATACCTCTTCCAGTGACATGCCTCCCGTTGGCGGGTCGACGCCATACTCCTTGAACAAGCTCTCATTATAGAACAGAACCGTTGGCTCAAATATCGATGAAAGCCCATATAGCTTCCCATCCGCATTGCGCTTCATCAATTCCGTCATACCCGTATAGAAGTCATCCTCCTTCATTCCGCTACCTGTCATCAGAGTTGACAAATCCAGAAGCAGCCCTTCCGTTGCAAGGCTCCTGTACTGAAAATCATTCGTTAGAATGAGATCCGGCTTTTCCTTCTTTATTTTCTCCGTATACTCCGCAACACTCAGATATGTTCCGGGTTCGGGATTCATTTCGACCAGTTCAACCTTAAGCGCGGGAAAAGCCGCTTCAATATAATCCGCGTATTTATAATTGTAATAATTCTCCGAATCGACGGCAATTCTCAGAACTTTCTCATCGGCAGCCTCTTCGGTATTTGACGTGCAGCCCGCCGCCATAACAGCAAGCATAAGAAAGGACAGCAGCATGGCCAGCGGTCTTCTGTATCTATTCATCAGCCGCAGCACCTCGCTCATTGTAATTCGTCAGGAGCTCATCGGCCTTGGCTTGCAAATCCGACAAAGCTTCCTCCACCGTCTTCGAGCCGTCAATGACCGCTTGCATTTGTTCCCTGGCAAAGGCATAAATTTCAGATTGGGGAGTGAATTTCGTCACGTCCATCATCAGCTTCGATTCAGACAGCACCTGTGCGGGATCAGCCTTCATGCCGTAGAAGCCCCTCCACTGCTCCTCCAACCGGGAGCTCATGGCAGAAGGATTCGCAGCCAATCCGGGGTAAAGCGTTTCCCCCAATTTCCGATTGTTTTTGGACGCCATTTCCTCTCCCACGATAAACCGGAGCAATTCCCATGCCGCTTCAACATTCTGAGACTTGGCATCAATCGCATATACAAACGGCAAGCTCAAATATTGCGCTTGATTCGTTGCTGCTGGATCAATCTTGTATGGAATTGTAATCCAGTCCATCGGTTCTTTGTTGGACGATGACCCATAGAGGGTCAAATCGCTATAATATTCGCCATCGCCAAAGATCATGGCTGATTTGCCGTTCGCAAACATCTCATGCGCTACAATCTGCATAAAAGACGCGGACGCTCCATTACGGAGAGGCGAGATTGATTCCCCGAGCCAGCCCTCCTTATAGCCTTCGGAAACCTGCTGCCACACTTCCTTCCAACCTTTAGTATTCGCAGAAATTGACATGGTGTTGCCCTCTTCCGAGAACAGCTTTAAACCGTTGGATTGACCAATAAACGTTGCAAAGCCGAACAAGCCGCTCCGCTCTCTGGTGCCATTGCCAGTTAACATCCCGTACACACCCGTTCCTTTGAACCTTGCGGCTGTATCCATAATTTCATCTATGGAATCTCCTTCCTCGGGAAGCGGAATACCATGCTCTTCGAACAGCTTTCTATTCACAAACAACGCATTCGAGGAGTACCCCGACGGAAACCCGTACAGCTCCCCATCCCCTGCAAGATGCATCAGTTCCGTCAACGGCTCATAATAAGAATCCAGGTCAATGTTGTGCTTCTTGAACAATGCGCCAATCCCCAGAAATTTTCCTTCCGCAGCAAGGGCGGCAAATTGCCCGAAGGGGAGCATGTACAGATCAATATTTTGGCCTGGTTTCTCAATAGCCTCCCTGAATTTCTCAGGTTTATAAAACGTCGGCATTTCGATTCCAAGCTCGTTAATCGTGACCGTAGGATGGCGGATTATGAAAGGCTTCTTAAAGAAATCGACAGGGTACATCATCGTCTGTACCGTCAGCTCAATCTCCCTATCTCCAAGCGGATCATTCAACAGCTCAGCCATCGCATCCTTGGGGGGCTTCTCTGCCGGATTCAGCATTTCCTTCAAGTCATCGCGGAACCACCAGCCGCTGCCTAGTATAATAACAATGCTCATCAACGCTGCAACAGCGCGAAAAGCCGATCCCTTCTTCTGTTGTCTCATACGAATTCGTTCCCTCACTTTATGTTCAAGGTCTGAGGTGAACCCATTGTTAACAGGAGGCTTGCCAGCAAGCTGACGCTCCCATTTGTTGACCGGTTCCTTCATGTCCATTCTTCCTCCTCGGTTATACTCGCTTCCTCCATCAGCTTGCGGTTAACCGCAGCTCTTGCACGATGGAGTCGCGACTTCGCCGTGCCGACCGACACTTGAAGCGTTTCCGCCAATTCACTCATCGAGAGTCCATAGTGACTGCACAGCAGCAGCGCCTCACGCAGCTTGCGGGGCAGCTCGAATACAATCGCCCAAACCTGCTGTGTCATCAGCCTGTCGATCGATTCCTGCTCTGCTGAAGGATGAGATGTCGTCTCCTGCCTGAAGGGCATGAGCGTCACTCTGCGGATCCATGCCGACCGCAGCACGTCGCGCGCCGTATTGCGGGTAATGGCCAGCAGCCATGTTTTGACCGAAGATTTGCCCCGGAAGCTGTATAAATGCTCATATGCCTTAATGAATACATCCTGGGCGATATCGTCTGCCAGCTCTCTTCGATGCGTTAAGAAGTAGGCGAAGTTCCAGACATCCTTTCCGTAAGCCCGCATGAGCTCATCCAGCACAGCGTTACGGTCCAAGCCGTCTGTCACATGTTTCAAGTAATCGAACTGCAAGATATTCACCTCACACAAATAGACGATTCAGACTTCCAATGGTTCCCTGATTCCGGTATCGTTTATTTACGATATACATTTTTTTGTTTTTTTACTAGATTAGCGCAACTTTATGGGAAAAGTAAGGGTCTAACCTCATATACAGACCAAGGAGGACTGACACAACGCATGAGAAAAAAAGTGATCATTATGCCCTTGCTTATTTGTTTATGGGGCGGCTCCATGATTTATGCAGCTACAGAAGGCCAGAAGATAGCCCTCACTATCAATGGCATTGGACTCGGAGAACGAGGAGTTGTCGTCGACGGCACTGCATACCTGCCCGTTCGCGATGTTGCCAATTCCCAGCAATCCATCATCCAATGGGATGAGTCCGGCAAGAAAATCAGCATCTTCAAGCCCAACGTCCATTTAATACTGCTGCAGGACCAGAAGATGTTCGGCAATGTCGATAGAAACAAGCAGCTCAACTTCCATGTACTGGTACAAGTCGATAACCTCAAGACCGAAATCTCAGATATTAAAGTGACGATAACCGATCCGATGAACCGAGAGGAATTAATCCACGCCAAGAGTGTACAGGAGAAGAAAGAGGATTTCTGGTTTCTATCCAAGGAGCACAAATATAATTTCGGTGTAGGCGTATATAAAGTACGCTGCTATATGAAGTCTGGCTCTTCCAATGAATGGTCCCTGGTGTCTGAAAAGCAGATTACAACAATATAACCTCCAGAATGCAAGGCTGCACAGTCTGGAGGTTATTTGAAGTTTCCTTATTATTAATGGACGCTCATCCCTGAAGGAGAAGGCTGCTTGCTCGCATGCTCTGGCGCCTTATACTTGAAGATAGGCAGCAGGAGCAGCATGCCAAGGAACATGAGTCCGCCGGCAATTGAATAGATTGTCACGAGCGGCAATACGGTTTTGATAGGGCCAGCTGCAGCCATCGTAACAACCATCATCCCTACAAACATCGGACTCAATACGCCATTCACTCGCCCTACGATGGACTCCTCCGACCATTGCAGCATCATCGTGCTGATAGCAACCTGGATGATTGGGAAGAACAGCCCGCTCGCGAATTGCAGGACGAGCGTAAGCATAACATTCGTCGAATAACCGATTCCAACCGAACAGAGCGCGCCCGCAAGCATTCCGATTGCAAGCATCTTCTGCGGAGACAGCTTCTTCGCCACCAGCATGACGGAGGCTCCTCCGATCAGCATGGCGATGCCGTTAATCATAAGCATGAATTGCAGGAACTCCTTGGGCTTGCCCAGCCGCTCTGTCACAATAAACAGTCCCAGCGTCTGCATGATACCGACAGCCAGACCTGCAAGGGCAAATACGCCGCATAGCGTACGGAGCACCGGACTGCGCCAGACATAGCGGAACCCTTCAGCAATCTCGCGTCTCAAATGACGTTCCTTGGCATCCACTTTCTCAACAGGGGCATCCTTCGGCAGTCGCACCAGCACAAGCGCAGATAGCAGAAACGCAACACCCATGACCGCTATGGACACATGGATATCGAAATTATTGTACACGATAACACCAAGACTTGGACCAAGCACCATAAATATTGCGACCAGCGTCTGAAAGATGGCCATTGCGCTTTGCAGCTGTGCTGGCGGGATATGCTGCTTGAACAGCTTCATTACCGACGGCTGCGAGAACTGGGATAGAATCGCGGAGACAAAGGTTGCGAAATATACCGCCTCCCATGTTTCGAACATTATCGTCAGCAATACGACAAATACAGAAACGGCTGACAGGATATCACACCATATCATCGTTAATTTCGGACGCCATCGATCCGCAAAGGTCCCCCCAATGAATGAAAAGACAAAGATCGGCGCAAATTCTGCAACCGATATGAGCGATACTGCAATCGGATCATCACCGGTTTTGTCCGTTACATACAGCAGGATCGCAAAGTTGCGCACCCATATGCCGATTTGGAGCAATACGTTGGATAGTAGTACCGTTTGAAAAAAACGGTTGCGCAGCAGTTGACCATTCGTGTTCGACTCGGTCGCTGCGACATGCGTAGACATTGTTGAAACAACTCCTTATGATTATACAAATTAATAAGCGTGTCGAGGGAGCTTATATGGCCCTGATTATTGCTGTCTTGGCCTGCGGTTGTAACCGCCGTCAGGTTCGTAGGGCTGAAGCTTCTCCAACCACTTCTGCTCCAGCTTGCGCAGCTCATCCCTGTAAGATTGTACCACATTCCGTCGAACCCCGTCAGAGCCCGGCAGCAAAATATCTTTGTAATCATTGCGAACCTCATCGCCAAGCTTAAGCGCTTCAAGCTCCTCGTACTCGAACTTCGCCAGCTCACTGCTGTTCCAATCCGTTTGCAGCGCCTTGTTCGCATGCGAGCCCATAGTCAATGTGAACTGTTCACGCTGCCAAGCCGAATCCAGTGTCGATGTGGATGCTACATATCGTTTCCCATTATTTAAATTTGTAATAGCGAATACACCCATTCTTCGTTTCTTCATTCCATACTCATTCTGCAGCTCTTTACGTCTATTCATAACCTATAGATCCTCCTTCTATTGTAACGACGCTATACGTTAAGCCAGTATGCGCTCCCGTCGCTTTCTCTCCCAAGAAAGCCGTAATCGATCAAATATCGACGCAAGGTGACATATTCCTCAGCCATGAATCGAATCAGAATTTCATTAACCTCAGTTTCCTTATACTTGCGCCCCTTCTTGAACCTTGTCGCAATATGACGCAGCAAGGCTGCCTTCCGTTTCTGCTTGCGGGGAAATCCGGTTAGCGGCCCATCCAGCCCATGCGGAAGATACTTGGCAAGCATTGCGGCATATTCATCCTGTGTTAGCGAATAACGCTCATCCACCTGTGGAGCTGCACGATGAACGGGAACCAATCGCTCACCGCTCGGCGTAGCATCCTCCAGCAGCTCCATTACTGTGAGAAAAAGCTTGGCCTGCTTCGCCTTCTCCTTCAGCGCGAATCGATGATTTCTGATCGTAGACGCGCTTCCCGCTCCCGTAAGCTTAACCGTATCTGCGTCGGTCATGCCAGAAGCAAAGGCTCCAACGAGCTGTTTCTGCAAATCAGTTAGACCCGTCGCCTTCTTATCCAATGCCAGCAAATAATCGAGCATAGAGCCATGTGCTTCGCTCACATGATGACGAGCATATTTATGCGCCTCCAAATAACGATTACCCGCAGCATAGACGACTCCTTCCTCGAACTGCTCCCCACAAACAAGGCAGGTGTAGCCTTCCACTGCATGATCATATATAAACCCTTGCTTCAGCTCAGCAATTGATGCGCTATAAAAGTGTTCGGACACATCCACAACCAAACACCTCCGTCATTTATTTGATAATATATAGACATATTATCATGATGTTTGGTTTTTATCAATGAGGAGTGTTCGAATAAACTAGATAAAATAAATAATATCTATAAAATACATTTAACAGCAAGAGGACAGACAAAGGTGTCACCCTGGCCCGTCCTCTTCCAGTCATTGCTTGATCTCCTACAATCGAGAGCAACATTTACTCCCAGCACTCAAATGACATCTTCCCTTCGATCCTTTGGAAGAAAGAACGCTAGTAAACCAATCAAAGGCAGCAAGCTCGCATCATTCATCACTTCTACGATTCCCCACAGATCGGCAGCCTTGCCAATAACCAGCCCGCCGATTGCTCCCATGCCGAAGGCGAGTCCCGTGATCAGACCCGATGCCATTCCCACATTGCCTGGCAGAAGCTCCTGCGCATATACGACACTTACTGAGAAGCCAGACAGCAGAATAAACCCTAATACAAAGATAACAGGATAGACCATGGCAAGCGGCAGATGCGGCAGCAACAGTGCGAATGGAACGGCGCCGCCAATCGAGAACAGAATCATATTTTTCCGGCCAAATCGGTCTGCAAGCACACCGCCGAAGAAGGTGCCCAGCACTCCAGCCGCCATGAACAGGAAGATCGGGATCTGGGCAGCCCGCATCGACAGCCCATATTTGTTCTCCAGAAAGAATTGGTAGAACGTAGCGATGCCGGAGAAATACCATGAACGAGCGAATACGATAAATAGCAGGAGCACAAGCGCGAAGATAATGATGGACCGTTCACGGCTGACACCTTTTGCATCCGTCTTCGGTGCGCGTTTCACTGGTTTCCCGTGCTGTGCCAGCTGTTTGCGATACCAAGGAACAACCCACAGCAGGATGATAATTGCAGCTGCTGCAAGCAGTGTCCCCCATATTGCCCCAGGCTGGCCAAGCGGCACGAAGATGAAGATCGTCATCAGCGGAGCAAGCGAGCTGCCTGCATTGCCCCCTACCTGATAGATGGACTGCGCCAATCCCCGTTTGCCGCCTGCTGCAAAGTACACGACGCGGGAGCCTTCCGGATGAAAAATCGCCGAGCCAAATCCAATGAAGACAACCGCTAGAATAACGAGCCAGAAAGATGGAGCCATGGCCAGACCAACCATACCAATCAGGCTGAGCGCCATGCCAATAGGCAGCATCCACGGCGAGGGCCGTTTGTCTGAATAATAGCCAACCATAGGCTGCATGACTGAAGAAGTCATATTAAGCGCGAATGCGACAAGTCCGATTTGGCTGAACGTCAGGTTCAGCGATTTCTCAAGGATAGGGAATAATGCGGCCACTGCAGCTTGCATCGTATCATTCAACATATGCACAGAGCTGATTGCAAACAAAATGGAATAGGTGGCTCCTGCCTGAAGTGCCGTCGATCGTGATGAAGCCATCGTTGACATTGTGTGAACCAACCTCCTCCAGCAATTTTTATGAGCAGCAAAAAAACCGCATCCGTGTGCAACGGAAACGGTTGACCGTTTGAGTCGCTAACAATCTGACGTCATCAAAAGAAGCTGAACAGATGCATGGAGTAGAACAGAAGCGTCTTGCCCCATTTCTTCTTCATGAAATCCTTGGCGCGGTGAATGCGTGATTTGACCGTATTAACAGGAATATTGTTCGCCCGGCTAATATCCTCCATCGACATCTCCAGCACATACCGTTGATGGACGATGCTCTTATACTTCGTTGGCAGCTTCTCAATCATCTCCGCCATCTTATCGGTGAATTCACGTTCAATCACTTCTCCCTCGGGAGTTGGCGCTTGATTAGGGATAACATCGTGAAGCGACAGATTCTGATCGGAATGCGCCAGTACAGGCTGATCCAATTGCAGTGCAGGCGCCTTTCTGCGGCGCAGCAAATCCAGACATATATTTTTACCGATATGAAAAATCCACGGAGAAAACCGTTTATTCTCATCGAACCGGTTCAGATTCAAGTATACCTTCAGAAACGTTTCCTGCACGACATCCTCGCACTCCGTCTTGCTTCTTAGAATACGATGCGCCATATTATATATCTTATCCTTATATAATTCCACGAGCTTGTTAAAAGCCAGCTGATCGCCCTGTCTCGACAACATTACCAGTTGTGCTTCGTTCATCGCCATTCTCCTTCGCCGTTCGTCATCAACATCTACCTTCTATTATAACAGGAAAAAAAAGAAACGCACCTATATAAGGTTACGTTTCATCACCATCTGCGTTTGCTATCTTGATTGGAGCTCTCACTGTCTCCAGAGAGACGGCTCATTGCATCGGAATATGCACGGACGATATTCTGAATCGCCAGAAACTCTTCATCGGACGGATTAATCCCATCCATGAACATACGCTGAAGAATCTCGGAATAAAGCGTCTTTCTGCGGCCTAGCAGTTCCAGCTCCATCTGATGAATCGTCTCCAAGGAATGCTCCTGGATAAAATCCGATATCTCATCCTGCGGCTGATATCTTCTGCGATCGCCACGATCACCGCTATCTATAGTGGGAGCTGCAGCCTGACCCAAATCAACTGAGGAACGAACAGACGAGAGCGTTATATGTTGTTTAGCCAGCATCATATGAAAGGTTTTGTTCTGCAGCAAATCAGTCACAACGAGTCTGCACATATCGCGGTTCTGAAGCAATATGCCTTGGAACGGATGAAGAATCCAATCTCCTTCTCTTAGAAACAGGTTGAACGTCAACCATTCTCCGCCATACTGATAACGAAGATTAATCGTATTCTCATCAATGATCTCAAATTCAAAATCCAGCATATTCTGACCTCCAACCCGTTTGAAGAGCGCTATCCTCTTATATTAAAACAGATTGGACAAAAAAGGAATAGTCGTGCTTCTATTGCTGCATAATTGCGCTAGCCTTCTCATAGCTCGCCACCAGAATAAGAACGATTATTAGACCGGCAGCCGATAAAGCACCAACCAAAGGGACCACCCCATTCCAATAAAATTAATCTATTGTATGGTGCGGCAGCCTGTTGTATGCTACTAGACTAGCCTCTATTCAGCCTCGCTAGTCCAGCAAAGAACTAGTCTCGTTCGAAGCAGAAGCCTTGTTCAGCGCTTCCTTCGAGCCTGGCTCAAGCCCCAGGCGACCCTTCAGCTCTGTATTGATTTTCGTCATATGCGTTGTATATTCCGTTGCATTCTGAATGATCTTGCGATTGGACTGCTCGTACAGGTCCATTGCAGCTGTCAAATCGCCAATCGCTTGATTAATCGCCTCCATCGACATCGATGGCTTGGAGAGCAGATCAGTCGTCGTCTCCGTCGTCTGGCGAAGCAAGCGGGCGTTCTCCGTAAATTGATCCTGAAGTGTTTTGTTCGCGGAATTAACGGCATTAATCGTCTCGACCTGATCCTGCAGCGCCAGCGAGATCATTGCAGATACCGTAATCAGATGCTGCGTTTTATCGATCGTGCCGTCAACCGCATCAATCAGCTTATCATTATTGTCATTAATAATATCGGAGGCAGCGATGGCTTGATGGTACAGCATAATCATCTCTGTCATCGACTGAATGCGCGTTACAACCTTGCGAAGCCCGCGTTCGAGATGCGTCTTGCGCTGTGGATCAGATTTAGCAATTTCCTGCTCAAACATGTCCTTGAGCTTGTTGCCAAGCACGATGCGCTGTTGAAGATTATAGATCTCATCAACCGACATTTTCTTCAAATTTTTCATGTATACAATATTCTCGACGAGCGTATCCTTACCGTGACGCAGCGAGTTCGTTATCGCTTCGACATTCGTTTTGACGGATTGATATTTGTAGATGTAATTTTTGATGGGGCTCTTGCGCAGCAGCTTCTCGAAGAAACCAAGCTGCTTGCTCTGGCTCAGGCTCTCCACTTCATTCCGAAGCTTGAGTATACTGCCCGACACCTCGGAGCGCTTGCCAGACATCAGTTCAGAAACAGGACGCTCCAGCATCTTGAGCGATTGGCCGGCCTTCTCCTGCGTCCTTTGCCCAAGCTTGCCAATCTCATCCATGAGACTGTCGAGTTGGAACGTATCTTCTGTGGCTGATACTTTAGTGAGCAGATCATTTGCTTCCTTCTCAACTTTCACAAGATCATTTTCCTTCAGCTGAATCTGTTGTGTTGACATGACTTCCCCTCCTATATGTTGTTGGATAACTGACCTCGTTACTTCCGCCTAAGCAGCGAGTGGAGATCGACTCACAAGTCTAAGACTTCAGCTCAAAGGATCTAAAACTGCCTCGTACTGTAACGCTGATGAATAATATCCGCTTTTGTCTGCAGCTCCACCAGATCCTTTTGCTCAAGTGTTTCGACATAGGCATTGATCTTGGATCTGATATCCTTCAGACCATCAAGCAGAAGACGGCGGTTCTGGCGCTTCATCTCGCCGCTAAGCTTCAGGAATGGCGTGACAAACCCATTCAAATCCCTAAGTACCAGCCGTTTCATATTGTGATTAATATCGGCATTGTCCAGCTCGACCAGCTGTGGAAAGATACGGTGTATACGCGCAAGCAGCGATAGCGTCTTCTCTACAATCTCATCGTCGAGATTGTTCTTCTGCCCCTCGGATATGACCATCTCCTCGATCAATACGATATATTCCATCGTCTCGCGCATTCCATCATCCATAGGCGGATCAGAGTGCTGCCGTTGCAGCTGTTGTGATTGCTGTGATTGTTGTGATTGCTGTGATTGCTGTTGTGATTGCTGTTGTGATTGCTGCCGCTGCTGCGATCCGGATGGGGGGCCCAAATTGATTGGCGCAGACGACGTCGAGACCGGAACTGCTGTCGGCATTGGCTCACCGGAAGGCAAAGTTGAAGCTGGCGATGAAGGAGGCAGGCCGCTCTCTTTTCGTTTGGAACGAATCGCTCCGGCTACCAAAGCAATCATCGGAATCGCCATCGTAATATAAGATGGAAAAACATTATAGAACACGAGTCCAATGAGATAACCAATCAATCCATACAACAATATGCTTCTTGTTCGAAATTGCATAAGCATTACCTCCCCACTGCAACAAATTCGATTATATCTATTATACCTTGATACTTTGCTTCATCATACGCTGTTTATCTGTTTATCTTCTATGAGGCAAATACGACCAGATTTACCTGCTTAAAGCCGAGCTGCTCCACGATTCGAACGAGCGAGTCAATACGTTCCTGACGCATCTCTCGCTCGATAAAGATAAATAAGTCATCATACATCCCATCCTGCACATTGTACAAATAGTTGATGACACCGGGATCATCCAGGGAAGGATAAGCAAACGCAGTTTGAATCGCATATCCCTCACTAGGAACCGGATGGACCGGGCTTCTAGTTGTCGATTGATAATAGACGCCTTCGCCCATCATAGCGGCAATCCGCATCGGCAGGAACATGAATTCACCAGTACCGAGACATAGCGTACGCGCACCCTTCCTCTCCAGCTTGAGAATCCCGGCCGTGGCCGCGCAACTCTCCTCTAATTTCTGATTGTCTTCCTGCTGAAGTCCAAATCTCCCTGTACCCATTACATAAGGCAATTCGTTGGAATCACCATCTGGAATAAGAGAGGTCGCATTCATATGCCCGAATTGTGCAGCTACAGATACATGCTTAATTACAGTAGCAACAGAAGATGAGACTGGCGCCGGCGGCGTTTCATTCTCTGGAAGAACTGGTACTCCACGCACTTCAATCGTTCCTTCCAGAAGAGAGAGACAAGGAATCTCAATATCCAGCTCACGTTCAAGCTCCTCGAACTTCGCTCTGTCGGCAGTTGATCTCCAATCAAGCAGACTCGCCACAACATAGGTTTTTCTTGGGAATCTGGCATGAAGCTCCCTAATGATATTTAGCGCTGTCTTCCCTGTTGTCATCTCGTCATCAACAAGTACAATCGGCGTATTACCGTCGAAGAATTGCGAATCAGCTGCATAACAGCGATGGGAGGTTGCGTGAGAATGCTCCTCTTCAAAGCTGATCACGGACTGAAGCTCCGCTATCATTTCCCGTGTCGTATGCAGAAACCTCGCCGGACCTGCAAACAGGTCGTACATGCTGTGCCCCAGAGCAGTTGCCGTCTCTGCAAATCCGATAAAGGTCGTCGGCTCATCCAGCACAATTGGCGCTGTCTTCAAACGGCGATATACGTCCCCTGCCGTCTCAGGCTCAGTAAAGGCCTGCACAATTTCCCCCATGCTTACCTCGGACTTCTGACCGAGCAGCTCCGCATATAGAATTCCCAGCGCTGCTCCAGCGAGCAGCGACACATGCGGATGAACAGGAATATGCTTGCCCAGCACTTTGCTGACGAACAGAAAGCTTCGCTTCTTATTGATTCGCGCCGCCATCTTGAACAGCGTATCCAACGGCAGGTCAAAAGGATTGCGCTGTACCGTTATCGACACTTCCAGATTGCCGGCAATGTTATACGTATACTTCTTCTGATTGTGTGAGAAGGCTTGTGAAGTTATGCTGTTCATGTAACACCCCGTATATTTTTGAGCGGATCACAATCCGCCTGGCCCAATTTAAATGTGGTTTGATCTCATTCATCTTGTTCGAATACTGACTCTTAAGTACACCAAGAAATCCATTGTTATTCGCAAGAATCGTCGTTGCATCCATATATTCCTCGTGCGTCACGGCATAAAGGCACTGGACAGGCTTAATATGGGTAGGATGAATGATCGTCTTCCCGATAATGCCGTTCTCTTTGTCCAGAACGACCTCACGAAGCAGTCCATCCATATAGCCGTTAATAAACTCCTTGCGCACCTTGCGTCCAATCGAACCCATCGTTTCTTTGAAGGGCGACTCCCGCAGCTGGGATTTGAACACACGATCACTCTTGAAATATTCCCATACCGGCCCCGAAATAACTTGGCCATCCGGCATTCTGCCGAATAAATTAACGATGTCCGCCATGCAATCCCGAATAGGTCCAATATCATAGATGGTCATATCCGCGCTGCGCCTCAGGCCGAATAAGCTTGAGAAATCGGTTGCTCCTATCCGGACATTCAATACACAATCGGAGTAAAGATCCAGAACCGACTTAATTTCCAGCAAAGCTTTTAATCGCGACTCTTTGAAAATAACATCAGAGGTTTCTAATATCGGCATTCCGTATAAGACCGGACGATTATTGGCTTGGTTACGGTTATAATGATCGATGATTTCAAAATAGCTCACCCCGCTGTGTGCGGAAAATTTAGGAAACACAAATCCGGTAATCAGCTCAAGACTCTCTTCCAGCTTGTCCATAACACGCTGCAGTTGCTCTGACGTTCGCACACGAATAAATATAAGCGGCAATTGATGCAAACTCATTAATCCGTTCTCAATATAGGAAGCAATTCGAAATAACTGCTGTACCAGTGAATCTTCCGCTATATCAATCTGATAATCTCCAATAGCATCTTCAAGATCAATGACCATAGAGACAAGTCCCTCAATCTTGCCCATCAGAAGATCCTCGGCAATGGTCTGACGGGTCGCGGGCATGTATAAGGCTGCGCCTACTGCATGAGCCAGCATTTCCTTCTCTGAGTTGTTGTCAAAAGACATCGGAGATAAATGAAACAAATTTTTCTCTTCCTCAGCTGTCAAATAGTTAAAATATCGCAGATAGGTTCGCCTCCTTCTTAAAAGCACTTTTAAAAAATATCCCTCCGTTACAGGAGGGATATTGTCATTGCAGGCCAATCATTTTTGTGAGGATTGGGAAGCGCGTCTTTTTCTCCGCACAATACTCAAGATCATCGTGCCGGCGAAAATTGCGATCAGCAGCGAGAAGAAATAAACATGTTCTACATGAATACCATAAACGCCAACGATCATTTTCAATCCGATTACAACAATGAGGATGAAAGCAGCTTTCTCAAGCTCTGGATAACGCTCGATCAGCTTGAGGAATACTTGCGCAACTCCCCGCATCATCAATACGCCAAGGAGACCGCCGACGAACAGTACCCACACTTCTTGACTGACACCGAAGGCTGCGAGCACGCTGTCGATACTGAATGCGATATCCATCATCTCGACTGCCAGAACCGTACGCCAGAAGCCATGGCCTTTGTTCTCGATCTCTCCATCTTCACCATCGTTTTTACGGCCGATATAGGGAATGGCCTTCTTGTACAGCTTAAACTCCAGATCAAACAAATTACTCAATGCGATCCAGAGCAAGTAGAGACCGCCCGCAATCTTGATCCAATCTATCGTGACCAGATATGTACCGACCCCAATGGCTATAAACCGGAATACGTACGCACCAAGCAACCCGTAGAACAACGCCTTCTTCTGCTGTTCCTTAGGCAAGTGACGAACCATGACAGCAAGCACCAGAGCATTATCAGCAGACAAGAGCCCTTCCAGAACAACAAGCGTACCGATAATTCCCCAGCTTGTCGGATCCGACATCGTTGCAACTATCGTATCCCAGTTGAAAAAATTACCGAAGTTATTAATTAGACTATCGAAAAACTCTACCATGTTGCTACTCCTCCAAATGAGTGCCGATTATTTTGAGCCTGCTTTCCATCTTAGACCCCAGTTGAATGCTTCATCCAGCTCGCGGTGTCCGGAAAAGAATTGAACAAGACGCTCAATACTGAAGGTTTGATCATTCACATTCTTAATGAGAGCAATGGCGCACATGCCTTTGCTGTTATTATGCTCGTCCATTCTTACGATAATATCAGGCCCGCCGCTTTGTTTCAAGGTAACAACGCCATCGGCCTCCGACCAGTTGGTCGCGCCCTCGTAAATAAAGGTGAACACCAGAATACGCTTGATATCCGTCAGCCTGTTGCCGTTGATGCGAATGTTCTCGCCTGTCTTGACCGATCCTGTGCGATCATCACCGTCAAGCTCGACGAACGGAGCGCGCTGCAAATTGCCGAACGCTTCGCCTAATGCCTGAACGACTCCCTTATCTCCATTCTTAAGCTCATAGAGACAAGCCAGATCAAGATCGACTCCTCCGCTGCTCATTCCGAACCAGCCCTTCTTCTTCTGGGTCTGATTCCAATTCAAGTTAATGAGAAGCTCGCCTAGCGGACCATTCTTCTGCAGATTAATGGAATCGCCGCGCTTCTTCAGCTCAATCTTGTTCAGATTAACCGGATTGTTCACTGGCGGCTGTACTGGCGGTACAGGCGGAGGACTACTCTCGACTCTTGGCGGCTGAACAACAGGTGGTGGCGGTGGAGTAGGGTTCGATGCCGGTGGTGGCGATGTGTCTGCTTTGACCTCAATACCGTAGTTTTTGCATAGATCAGCAAGACCGCCTGAGAAACCGGATGCGATAGCTGAGAACTTCCACTCCCCGTTATGTCTATACAACTCTCCGACGACAATCGCTGTCTCGACGGAGAAAGAATTTTCGAGGTTGAATCGGATCAGTTCGCTTCCAGAGCTGCCATCCAGAATCCGAAGGTAACAATTTTGAACCGAAGAGAAGCTTTGCCTGCGCTGCTCTCCTTCGTATACAGTCAAAGTGAGCGCAATACGCTCGTATTGCGATGGTATGTTCCGAAACTGAACGGCTAGCTGTTCGTTGTCAGTCACACCTGCGAAAGGCTGTTTGTTCGCATTAATAGAAACAGAACCTCCCGCTCCAGATGGATTGCCATAGAAAATCAAATCTTCATCGCGGGTTACCTTGCCATTCCCGCCCAAGATGAATGCTGAGAAGTCAAGCTCAACCTGACTTTGACTCCACCCCATTCCGATGACCAGTGAAGCCACGGATGGATTGGTTTTTGTAATATCGGCTTTTTGGCCTTTAATCATACTAACGGACACGTCAGTCACCCTTTTTGTTTAGTATGTAGTATGGGGCTGTGCGAATCGCTTCACAGCCCCTCGGACATTGCTATTGCACATCTAGTCCGTAGTTTTGGCAAAGCGCATGAAGTCCGCCAGAAAAGCCTGAGCCTACGGCCTGGAATTTCCAATCCGCTCCATGACGGTATAGCTCGCAGACCACTACAGCAGTCTCAACTGAGAAGTCCTCGCCCAAGTCATAGCGGAGAATCTCCCGATTCGTCGCCTCATCAACAATACGGACAAATGCATTGCTTACTTGACCGAAATTCTGAATGCGTGCAGCAGCATCATGAATCGTTACGGTTATTCCAATACGATCGGTTTGAGGAGGAACCTTGGAGAAGTCCACCTTGATTTGCTCATCGTCGCCATCGCCTTCACCGTCGCGGTTATCACCTGTATGTGTAACAGAGCCATTGCCTGCAGTCAGGTTGTTGTAGAAGACGAAGTCTTCTATTCCTTTGGCTTTGCCATCCGCATGCAGCAGAAATGCGCTTGCGTCAAGGTCGAATGCATGTCCACCAGAGTAACGGTTCGTATCCCAGCCCAAACCAATGATAACCTTTGTTAAACCTGGGTTGGATTTTGTTAGATCGATGCGTTGTCCTTTAGATAAATTAATGCTCACTCGCAATCCCTCGCCCTCAGTCTATTTGTGATACAGCTGAACTCCGAAATCTGTGCATAATCCTCTGACTCAGATGAATACGACACTGTTAAAGGCTGTCGCATCGAGGTCAAATCCCGTCCCACCGTCATACTTATGAATATTCCAACAAAGTCCAACAACAACAGACGATACTCCGGGATTCGACTTCGTTAATTCTACCCTCTGACCCTAAGACTAATTGACAAACCGTTTTTTTACAATAAAAAAGAATGAAGACCGCCGCAAGCGGCGGCCTTAGCTGCAATTAGGAAACGGAAAGTCCGTAATCGCGAGCAAGTCCTCCAAGACCATCCTTGAAGCCGCTGCCGATTGCGTTGAATTTCCATTCGCTTCCGTTGCGGTACAATTCACCAACAACAACAGCCGTTTCAACGGAGAAGTCTTCTCCCAGATCGTAACGAACAAGCTCTTCATTCGTTGCTTCGTTCACGATACGAACGAAAGCGTTGGAGACTTGTCCAAAGTTCTGACTGCGGGAATCCGCATCGTGAATCGTAATTGCGAATGCGATCTTATCCGTCTCAGCAGGCACTGCGGAGAGATCAACCTTCACTTGCTCATCGTCGCCGTCGCCTTCGCCTGTACGGTTGTCGCCTGTGTGAAGAACAGAGCCGTTCGAGTTCTGCGTGTTGTTGTAGAAAATGAAGTCTTTGTCGCTTCCTACTTTCGATGAAGCGTTAAGGCAAAATACGGAAGCATCCAAGTCAAATCCGTGGCCGCCATCATATTTGTTCGTATCCCAACCAAGACCTACAATTACTTTAGTCAGACCTGGATTTGTTTTCGTTAAATCAATCTTTTGACCTTTTTGCAAACTGATTGCCATTGATTAACACTCCCTATATAGTTTATATGAACTACGTATACCGGCGTGCAAGAATATTGATATGAGCCGCATGGGCTCCCTCACCGATAGCGTTGAATTTCCACTCGCCGTTATGTCGGTAGATTTCACCAACGACTAATGCCGTCATGCCAGCGTAACTATCCGTCAGATTAAACCGGATGAGCTCCGTGTTGTTTGCTGGATTCAGGACTCGAATGTAAGCGGATTTGATCATGCCGAAGTCTTGTTTGCGATTCTCACAATCGTAAATGTTGACCGCCATAAGCACACGCTCTACATCAGCAGGCACTCTCTGCAAATCGATATTGATTTGCTCGTCGTCGCCATCGCCTTCCCCCGTTAGGTTGTCCCCGGTATGTACAACTGATCCGCACGGGCTCTTCAGGTTATGGAAGCAGACAAGATTCTTCTCTTTGGTGAGTTTGCCGCTGCCATCCAGCAAGAGCGCCGAAGCATCACAGTCAATGTTCGCCTTTGATTTCTTCTTGCCGAAGAAGCCCTTCGACTCGATTTCCGCAGGATCCCATCCAAGTCCAACCGTAATGCGAGTTAGTCCAGCATTGCCTTTCGTAAGATCGACCTTCTGGCCTTTAACGAGACTGATTGCCACAGATTACACCTCCTTTCGTTTGCAATAGATGGTTCTAGTACTAGTATAATCCTAGCCGCTAGCTACTGCAAACTTCAACATGCTGCACCAGCTACCAAAGTATACGTCAAGGGCGTAATCAAAGTTTCAATAAATTATTCCGAGCCAATTGTTTTTTTGTTACAAGGCTTCCAACTTCCATGATGCTGTCGCAATCAACCACTATATTACAAGTAAGTATGTACACATTGTATTATTAGATTCCATTATTTTCACTACTTTTAAAAGTATACGGATACCCTCTATAATGAAACAGAGACATAATGACATCCACGGAGGTTGTATATTCAATGAAACCGTCCCCACTGCAGAATAGAGGCATCGCCGTCAGTCGGCTTGTATTAGGATCTATGCGGCTAGGCGGAAGCTGGGACCAGAGCCCGCTGACCGCCGATCACTATAAGGAAGGGCATGAGGCCGTTGATGCGGCATTAGAGATCGGGATCAATATGTTCGATCATGCGGATATCTACACCTATGGCAAGGCTGAGCGCGTGTTCGGCAAGGTGCTTCAGGAGCGTCCGGAGCTTCGTTCACAGATTCTGATTCAATCCAAATGTGGCATTCGTCTGGCAGACGGAAGCAGTCCGCAGCGTTACGACTTCTCAGGGTCGTATATACGAAGCAGTGTTGATGGCATATTGGAGCGGCTTGGCGTCGAATATCTCGATTTCCTGCTGCTGCACCGTCCTGATCCGCTCGTCGAGCCAGAGGAGGTCGCTAGCGCGATCCAGGAATTGAAAGCGTCCGGCAAGGTGCGCTGGTTCGGCGTATCCAACATGAGCGCCGGCCAGATCAAGCTCCTTCAGGCCTATAGCGATGAGCCCTTCATCGTGAATCAACTGGAGATGAGTCTGCTCAAGACAGGATTCGTGGACACTGGAATATCTGTCAATCAGGAGATTGCCAGAAGCAATGTTTTCCCGGAAGGAACGCTTGAGCATTGCCGTCTGGAGAATATCCAGCTCCAATCATGGAGTCCCCTTGCCCAAGGTCTGTTCTCCGGCAAATCATTGGACGGTCAAAGTGATGCTGTCATCCAAACAGCCGCGCTCGTCGGGCAGCTCGCCGCGGAGAAAGGAACGACTCGGGAGGCTATCGTGCTGTCATGGCTTATGCGGCACCCCGCGGGCATACAGCCTGTTATCGGCACCATTAACCCGGAGCGCATACGTGCTTGCAGGGACGCTGCGACGTTGCAGCTGACACGCGAGGAATGGTATACCCTCTATTCAAGCTCGCGCGGAGCAAAGATGCCTTAGCATGCCATAAATACGACAATGCAGCGGGTCCCACTGATAGGACCCGCTGCATTACATTACCATACTGCTCTGAGGGCATGCTTCGTCCTGCGATTCCGCTGCAACAACGCGAATAAGCCGCAGAAAATCAACAGACTGCTTCAACATCCCCTCTTCGGGCTGGAATCGGTACTGCTTGCCACTCAGCAGGGAAATGACATCGATTCGTTCTGGAGGTCTGCCGAATGCGCTTTGACCGAATACAGCCGCCATATGGCGGAAAGCCTGTATAACCTCTTCATCCGCATCGACCATATATTTTTGAATGGAATAGGCAGATGGATCAAGATCACCCGCGCTCTTCTCCGCAAACACCGTCTGAAGGATCATCGTCAAATTCAAATCCAAGGCTGAGATGTATGTTCCCCACTGTTCGAACGAAATAATCGGATACTGCTCCCTTCGCTCTCCCTCCACCAGCACTTTCACCAAGCTGGCCGTCACCGTGCTTTTCACTTGTGAGAAATGGTGTTCGGATTCGAATTTGTAGCCTCTGTTCGTCCATCTATGCTCGATCAGCTCCTTCAGCCGATCAATGGTACGATTGTTTGGCGAGAGCTTATAATAATCATCAACGACATAGCTGACCGCATACTGAACGAGCTGCTGCCAATTCACGTCATGATGCTGACGGCGCTTCTGCTGTCCAGTACCGTAACGGTAAGGGTAGCGCAGCAATTCCTCAAGCTTGTAGTCTTCAATTAACCGCATGTACGCCCCTTACGATAGCTGCAAACTGCCGGCCGAAGTCTCTTAGCGCCTCTTCTTCTTCCGAGGAAGGATTCAGCTCAATCTTCATTCCCTCCAGCACATTCTCGGAACCAAGTTCCTTGAGCTTATCCTGCAAAATATCGACAGCCGCTCCATACAGCGCGTATGAGGAATCGGCGGAGCCGAACACAGCTGATCGGCGGCCCTTCAGATCAATGCTATTCATCTCTTCATAGAATTCGAGGAATTCATCCGGCAGCTCCCCGTCTCCCCATGTATATGCACCCAAAATAATTCCTTCATAATTCGTCAACTCTGCGGCATTCGTATCCATCACGAATTTCACGACCGGCTCAATTCCTTGTGAGCGAACGCCCTCCGCTATCGCATCCGCCATCGTCTCCGTATTTCCTGTCATACTGGCAAAAACAATAATAACCTCAGACATGGGTGTCATCCTCCATTTCAATAAAATCACTGATAATGAATATCAATTACTTTCAGTTTATGTGATAATGATTATCAGTGTCAATTAAAATTTGTCGGAATCGTTCATCATCCTGTCCGAAAAGTTCAATATCCAATGATTCAGTCCCAAATGATGTGAAAAGATGCCTCCAAAACCACTATAAAAGTGGAACTGGAAGCATCTTTTTATCATTCGTACTAGTCAATGATTATTTGTCGGACTGCTAATTATACCTTATACGCGCGCATCGCTTTGCGCAGCTCCTTGATTGTAGGGCGTTTGCCGTACATGAGAACACCGGCGCGGTAGATCTTGGCAGCCAGCCAGCCTACAATGGCAATCGTAATGAGAAGGATTAGAATGGACATCCCTACCTGCCACAATGGCGGGTTCTCCAAGCCGACTCTGACGAGCATGACATAAGGGGAGAAGAACGGGATGTACGACATTACTTTCACGAACATCGCATTCGGATTTGCAATGCCGCCAAACATGCAGATGTAGTATCCGGCAAGTGACAGCAAAGTGATCGGCATAAGCGCTTGCGCCAAATCCTCTGTACGGCTCACAATAGAACCGACCGCTGCAAACATCGTAGCGAACAGGAAGTAGCCTGTCAGGTAGAAGATGAGCGCGAAGATGAGCAGCATGGGATCAACCTCGCTCAGGTTAATATTCCATCCGCTTAGCAAATCCGCGTTGTGCGGAAGCATAATGTTGCCAATCAGTACAGCGACAAAGATAATGATCTGCGTAAGTCCTACCAGGAACATGCCGAATATTTTCCCGAACATTCCCTTGAGCGGTGATACGCTTGTTATGAGCACCTCCATGACGCGTGAGCTTTTCTCAGCAGTCACTTCAGTTGCTATGAGCTGGCCTGTAATCATGATCGCCATGAATAGAAGCGTGAGAATAATATAAACAAGTCCCATATCCATACCTTGCTGTGTGTTGCTCTTCCCATCACCGATAGAACCCGCGCCTTCAGTGGTGGAGATTTGGATCGTTTCAATGGTTACTGGCAGAGACAGCTGATCCTGCTGTTCCTCAGTCAGTCCGCTGCCACGCAGCTGAATCGCTATCTTCACTTCCTTCAGCGCATCGCTAAGCGAGTTCGAAGTGCCCATATCCATCAGATCCTCCGATTTGTAGATCACTTTGGGGAATGAGCTGTTTTCACTTGCGGCGAACTCGATATAACCGTCTATTTTCTCATCTTTGATCGCCTTTTTCAGCGCTTGTTCATTGGCAGTTGCAGAGCCTTCATCTGCAATGGGAACCAGCTTGAGATCCGGATCCTTCTGTGCAGCATAATTGCTTTGCAGCATCGTTGCAATTTCAATATTTGAAGATAACTGAGCGTTTCCTGCCACCTCTCTGCTGTCCAAATAACCGATTAATGTGGGCTCATCTTCTCCGCTAAATTTGGTTATAAGATAAGGCAGATTGGCGCCAATACATAATACTAGCGCGATGATCAAAGTAGTAATGACAAAAGCTTTGCCTCTTAATTTGTTCTTAGCCGTAAATCCAACAACTGTCCAGAAGCTGTTATTCATGATTTTCACCTACCATTTTGATAAAGATTTCGTTAAGCGTTGGTTCAAGAATCTCAAATCTATTAATATTCGATTGTTTCATAGCAAGCTCCAGCACCGGTCTTCCAGCAGCCTCATCAGCAATAAACAGCTCATAGCGGTTCTCATGACGGACTACCCGCGTCACTCCTGCAATGGTCTCCAAGCCCTGAACATCTCCTTCTGTACCCAGAATAATACGCTCACGAGGGAACTTCTTCTTGATCTCCTTCAGACTGCCTTGAAGAACGGGGTTGGATTTGTGCAAAATCGTAATGTTGCGGCACAGCTCCTCAACATGCTCCATTCGGTGTGTGGAGAACAATATAGTCGCTCCCTCATCCCGCAGCTCTTTGACCGTGGACTTCAGCAGCTCCACATTGACAGGATCAAGGCCGCTGAATGCCTCATCCATAATGACAATCTGAGGGCTATGAATGATGGATGCGATAAACTGGATTTTCTGTTGATTTCCCTTGGAAAGCTCTTCGACCCTCTTATTGTAATATTCGGGTACGTTGAACTTCTCCAGCCAATGCTTCAGCCGGCTGTCAGCATCCTTCTGCGACATTCCCCGAAGCTTCGCAAAGTAAAGAATCTGGTCGCTTACCTTCACCTTCGGATACAACCCCCGCTCCTCCGGCAAGTAACCGAGACTGCTCAACAGCCCTTCATTATAAGGCTGGCCATTGTATTGAATACTACCGCCGTCTGGATAGATAAGTCCCAGAACCATCCGCATCGTCGTTGTCTTCCCTGCGCCATTGGCTCCGAGCAGTCCGTATATCTCCCCCTTGCCCACCTCGAAGCTGATGCCATTAACCGCTGTCTTATCCCCGTATTGCTTAAACACCTTTTCCACTTTCAAAGGATTCATCGTTGTTAAGCTCCTCTCACGATCATAGTTAAGATTGAATTCTAATTCGTTCCTGCTCGATTAGTGCTGTCAATATATCATCAAGCTCCAGTCGCTGCTTGCTAACGATGCGCACTCCCTGCGACCTGCACCAATCCTCCGCTTCCACCGCACTGCTTGTTACAGCCTTGTAAGCACTGCCGCCCGTATATTCGGCGCTGTGATAACCGGGCATCGACTGCCAGTGCACGTTCCCTTCTCCAATATCTGTATATAAAACAGACCAGGATTCAAGCAGTGTATCCTTCTCATACATGCCCAATACCCGCCCATGGACAACGAAGACGATATAATCAGCGAGTCTTCTTACCTCGTCAATAATATGTGAGGCCATCAGCACTGTTCGCTCTCCGCTGTCCATATATCTGTGGATGACGTCTATCATCGTTTTCCATGCGATAGGGTCGAGCCCTGATGAGGGCTCATCGAGCAGAAGCAGCTCTGGATTATGCGACATGGCGATGATCAGATCGAATTTGCGGCGCATGCCTTTGGACATTTTGCGCAGCTTGAGCGAGGCATCAATCTCAAACCTTCGAAGCAGCTCCTGATGGCGGTTAATATCCCATTCCGGATACCACTTGCGAGTGAATGCCGCCTGCTGCTCCGCCTTCAAGTGATCATTTATCGTGCTCGTTACTTCTGGCACATAGCCGATTCGCCGCTTCAACTGCCAGTTGTCATGTGCGCCCACCTTCTCGCCCAACACTTCAACTGTCCCCTGATCTGGCTTAGCCAAATCAAGTATACAGCGGAACAATGAGCTTTTCCCTGAGCCGTTCGGCCCGATTATTGCCGTCACATAGCCTTTCGGGATGACGAGATTGACAGGGCCAAGCTCGAAATGCGACCGCTTCTGTACAATGTCCTTCATCTCTATCGCCGTTAACATGATTCTATTCGCCCCCTTCTGCTCCAGAGCTGACCCGCTCTCTTCTGCGTTTCAGAACATCCAGCAGCATGTCCAGCATTTCCTGGTCCGAGCACTTCACCCGAATGCCTGCGTCAACCGCCGCCTCCAACGCTTCAATAACAGCGCTCCGCCTGTGAACATCTCGCATTTCATCGCCGACCTTCGCGACATAGGTTCCCGTTCCCTGCCTAGTCCGCAGAAGTCCTTCATTCTCCAGATCCTGATACACTCTTCTAATCGTAATGACGCTGCACTTTAAAGTTTGGGCAAGCTCGCGTATGGATGGAAGCAAGCTTCCCTCTGCCAATTGACCGCTAACGATCAGTGCGCGAAGCTGCACTTCAATTTGGTAATACATCGGTTCAGCGCTTTGTTCATTCAGCTGGATCGGAATCCACACGGAGCACACCTTCTTTTACGTTGGAGTTGTCTCTACAGTCTGTCATCAATGTTGAAAGTCTCTGGCTGCAAGTCTTCTCCGTACCATCACTGCTGTTACAGCAACAACTCCAACCGCAAACACATTCATTAATATAGGCCATATAATCTCCATATTCTTTGCTACAAGTATTAAATGAAACAAAACACCAGGCCTATACACCCATAATAGAATCCCCAGTATGATGTAAGGCAGGTAGAATAGAAGCGAAACATAGAAGTAAACTCTGCCGCTATGGGCTTGCTCAAAATAGACATACACACAGCCTATTGCGATAGAGTAACCGATCCATATGAATACGAAAATCAAATATTGCTCTATGGTCAGCAGTTCCCTTAGCGTGTCTGCGAGCGTATATTGCAAGCTGTAGAAGAACGTACCCACCGTAATCAACACGGCGAACATCTGTATCATTCTGGCAATAACGATGGCGTTCAAGCTTATTGGCATCGTCTTGTAATAGGCAAGCCGCTTCGTGAACGGGTCATCCGTCCGACAACGAAAGATGGACCGATTCATAAGAAAACTCATAATGGGTGTAATAGTCAGATAGAGGAAATCTGTAATCCAGCCTATATCCGTATTGGGATCTTCTTGCACCAACATTTCAATGAAGTTCGGCATCGTAATCAGACCAAAATAACTGAAAAATAATAGTGTAAATAGAACCCCTATCCACGATTGACGCATCTCGCTTCTAAATATGTACCATGCGCCTTGCCAGTCAGACATCATGTGGTCCTCCTTACTCATTATACTGTATATATCTTTATACACAGTATAATGACACGTGGCGTTCATGTCAACACCTTGCTTCATGAGCATCGTATTGTTAACTTATTGGAACAACAGCGCCGGGAAGATCATTCCGCCTTGCAGCGGCCTAAGCTATAATGATAAATAAGCCATACATGATTAAATTTGGGAGGTAACCTATGATTACTTATCCATTCCTGGAGGCAGGAGCAACCATTGGAATTACAGCCCCCTCATCCGGGGTGAAGGCTGATAAGCACGATTGGCTCAGAGCTTCCTGCGAGCGCATGAAAGCGAAGGGCTTCGGCGTCGTATGCGGTGATACGATATGGACGCAGGATAAGGCCAAGTCATCACCTGCCCGTACTCGCGCAAATGAGTTTAATGCGATGATGCAGGACGAGGGCATTCATCTGATCTTTCCGCCCTGGGGAGGAGAATTGTTAATCGAAATATTGGAGCATATTGATTTCGTCAATATGAAAAACAAATGGGTGCACGGTTATTCCGATATCAGCCTCCTGCTGCTGGCAATAACTTTAAAAACGGGGATAGCAACTGCGCACGGTGCTTGCCTTATCGATTTAAGAGGAGAATACTCGGATGACACAACTGCAATGTGGCAGTCTGTGTTGTCGACAAGAGCAGGAGAATCCATTATCCAGCGTTCATCGCTGAACTATCAGAAGGAATGGCCGGCCGACACTTCGCCTTCCGTCTTTCAATTAACGGAACGGACACAATGGAAAACGGTATCGAATACGAATGTACACTTGCGGGGACGTTTGCTTGGCGGCTGCATAGATGTGATCCGACATTTGATAGGCACACCTTATGGCGATTTGCGGCAGTTCCAGAAGCAGTTTATCCATAATGAGCCACTGCTCTGGTATCTTGAGAATTGTGAATTGAATGCAGCGGATTTGCGCCGATCATTGGTGCAAATGAGGCTGGCGGGCTGGTTTGAGCATTGTTCCGGCCTTCTATTTGGCAGAAGCGGCGCGAATCAGCCTTTTGACAACTATACGGCGGAGGATGTCTATCAGGATTTGTTCGAGGAGCTTGGCATACCTGTTGTTTATGACGTGGATTGCGGTCATGTTCCGCCTCAAATAACATTTATCAACGGAGCATATGCAGAAATTACAGTGGAAGACGGTAGAGGAGCTGTAACGCAATATTTTAAACAATAACTGAATATACAGTCGATTGATACAGCGTGATATTGCGATGCTGGCTATGCTAATGCTGACTATATTGCCAATCGGGCAGCGTTATTGCTTTATTGTATGAAGCCGCGTGTTTTACACGCTCTATCAGCCATTAAAGAACCTCTGGAACCACATGGTATGTAGTTCCAGAGGTTCCTTTGTTCGCGTTTGATTAGGACTTCCTTAATTGTCTTCATTCAATTGGGCCAGCAATAAAGTGCTTCGAGCATAAAGCTCCGTCTAACATTCGCAATATGCCGCAGCGTCCCCCCGACTATCGCTGTAAGCGGGAAATTCCTTGCTACAGCACGGAAAAGTGAAGTGCGAGGCGCTTTAAGCCGATAAAACCGTCTTACAGCTCACAATATGCCGCAGCGTTCCCCCCGGCTATCGCTGTAAGCGGGAAATTCCTTGCTACAGCACGGAAAAGTGAAGTGTGAAGCGTTTTAAGCCGATAAAACCGTCTTACAGATGACCGAGCCGCTGATAATGGAATTCAGTTTGCTCCTGCAGGACCGGCATTGCGAATTTCATCCTCTGTTTCCCCATGCTCTCTTCTGTACCAATGAAAGAAAATATAGGCGAGTATGCCGCCGTACATAATTTCCTGGACGAACTTCATGATGATCCCGCCCAGCTGTTGATCCTCAATCGGCTTCATCAGATTAAAGAATGACGGGCCGCCTTCAAAGCTGGACAATAGCAGGCTTGGATCTCCCGAGACGCAATAGCCCATCGCAAGCGCCCACACGTCAGGGTCGTTGTATGTCGCATACATCGGACTCGAAGTGAAGATGATCAGTGCGCATGCAGGCGTCAGCAGCATACCGTTGGCGAAAACATAAGCCATCTTGCGCACATCGCTCAAGCGGCTCCATTCCGGTATCGGACTCGCAATCTGCCACCACATCATAAAGGCTGCAACCAGCATCGCCAAATAATAAATACGATGGACCGTGAAGTTCGTCATGACGAAATCATGCACCAAAGGCACATGATAAATGGAGAACAGCATGTTGAACAGCACAAGCGACAGAATCGGATTCATGAACGGGCGAAAACGTCTCCAGAACGAATGGCTGAACATTTTACGCCATATGAATGCCGGAATGCCCAATATAATGAGCGGTGGAACGATCAGATACGAGATAGACATGTTCGCCATATGAAAAGAGAACATGAGATGGCCAAGGAGCTCCAGCGGTCCACCCTGTGCCATATAATAGAGTACCATTCCGGTAACGAATAGACTTTTTTGAACAACAGTTACGCGAGCTGCCTCCGGCATATGCTTCTCACGCCAAGGACCAGCCAAATAGAAATAAAGGATCACAAGCGCTGCCATAAAGAAGAAAAACATCGGGCTCCATAACTCCTCAAAAGTGAAGTATTGCAGTCCTAGCATCATGGATTCCCCTTTCCAAGCTTACTTTTACTTATAAGAAAAGAGGGGGCCGACAAGGACCGCCCTCTTTTCAGTTGGATTAACTCCACCAAACCCAATATTGTGCCATAATGACACATGTAATAACGATAACGACACCGAACAGAATCCCAATAATGGGATAGAGATGACCACGGTCTTTCATATGCATCCAGAATGCCATTTGAATGAACACTTGAAGAATTGCCATTCCAATTAGAATGAGGTAGATGAAGGTTTCATTCACTTCTCCCGCTGCTACAGCCGAAAATGCGACTACGGTTAACAGTATGGAGAAGATAAAAGCAATAATATGCTTCTTAGGACCTTCCGCCTTATGGCGTCTACCCTGATTCTGTGCAGTAGATTGTTGATCAGCCATTTGTTAGCCCACCTTTCCCATCAAGTATACGACGGTGAAGATGAATACCCATACGACGTCGATAAAGTGCCAGTACATACCGGCAACATATACCTTAGGAGCCGTAACAACATTAAGCCCTCTCTTGGACACTTGTGCGATAAGAATCGAGATCCAAACTACACCGAACGCAACGTGAGCGCCGTGGAAGCCAACAAGCGTATAGAACGCTGAGCTGAATGCGCTGGTCGTGAAGCCATGACCTTCCTGCACATAGTGATAGAACTCATAAATTTCAAGTCCTAGAAATCCCAGACCCAGTATTACCGTAATGATCAACCAGTTGATCATTGATTTGACGCGATTGGCATGCATCGCCTGAATCGCAAATACACTCGTCAAGCTTGATGTGAGCAGGATGAACGTTGCTGCTGCTACAAGCGGCAGGGAGAACAGCTCCTGCTCCGTAGGACCATCTAGAACCTGATGGCGCAATGCCAGAAACGCTGAGAACAGCGTTCCGAACAATACGGTCTCACCGCCGAGGAAAAGCCAGAAAGCGAGCACCTTATTGCGGCCTTCGAGAGTTGCTTTCTCAGGCTCATGCGGCAGTTGGCCGTCTACATGCGAATGTGCGCTCATGCTTTTACCCCCTTGTCCTGCGGCTCTTCCGGATCAATATGGAAGCCGTGATCGTCAATAACAGAGCGCAAGAACATGCATCCGAAAGTGAGGACCAGACCACCGATACCGATGTAGTAATTGTGATACATGAAGCCGAAGCCGGCTATAAACAATCCGACCGACATCAGGAATGGAAGAATCGAAGGTGACGGCATGTGAATCGGACCAAGCGGTTCCGCAGGCGTCATTGCATTCTTGCCTTCCATCTTTTCTTTCCAGAAAGCGTCATAGCCACGTACGAGCGGCGTTTGTGCAAAGTTGTATTCTGGCGGTGGAGAAGGAATTGTCCACTCCAGCGTACGACCATCTTCCCATGGATCGTTTGCTGCATCGCGAGGCTTAAGCCCCGTCACGATCATATTGATGATGAAAACAACCGTACCCAAGCCCATCAGCATTGCGCCGACGGAGCTGACCAAGTTCATTTCGTTGAAGCCAAGACCGTCCAAGTACTGCCATACACGACGCGGCATACCCATCAAGCCAAGGAAATGCTGCACGAAGAATGTCAGATGGAAGCCGATGAAGAACAGCCAGAAGAACCACTTGCCCAGCGTTTCATTCAACACGCGTCCAAACATCTTCGGCCACCAGTAGAACAAGCCGGAGAAGAGGCCAAGCACCAGACCACCCACAATTACGTAGTGGAAGTGAGCAACAACGAAGTAGGAATCATGATACTGGAAGTCAGCAGGAGCTGCTGCCAGCATAACTCCGGTTACGCCGCCCATAACGAAGGTAGGAACGAATCCGACTGCGAACAGATTCGCTGTCGTAAACTTGATGGAGCCGCCCCACATCGTGAATAGCCAGTTGAAAATTTTGATACCGGTAGGTACCGCAATCAACATGGTTGCTATGGAAAACAACGCGTTCGCAACTGGACCAAGACCTGTTGTGAACATGTGGTGAGCCCATACCATGAAGCCGAGGAAACCAATCAGCACAGTTGCGAATACCATGGAGCTGTAACCGAACAACCGCTTGCGCGAGAAGGTACTGATGACCTCCGAGATAATACCGAATGCCGGCAGGATCAGAATATATACTTCAGGATGTCCGAAGATCCAGAATATATGCTCCCACAGAACAGCATTGCCGCCTTGCGATGTATCAAAGAAATTAGCATCGAACAGTCGGTCAAACATAAGCGCTACCAGACCTACTGTCAGTGCCGGGAAAGCGAACAAGATGAGCGCTGATGTAATGAATGCCGCCCATGTAAACATTGGCATACGCATGAAGCTCATGCCTGGCGCACGCATGTTGATAATCGTCGCCAAGAAGTTGATACCGCCGATTAGTGTGCCCAGACCTGCTATTTGCAAGCCGATAACATAATAATCGACACCATGCGTAGAGCTGTATACCGGACTTGCCAGCGGAACGTATGACGTCCATCCGGCATTAGGCGCTCCTCCTGCGAACCAGCTGACATTAAGCAGCACAGCTCCGAAGAAGAACGTCCAGAAGCCTAAAGAATTAAGAAATGGGAATGCAACGTCCCGCGCGCCAATCTGCAATGGAATAACGGCGTTCATGAGCGCGAAGATCATTGGCATTGCCGCCAGGAATATCATTGTTGTACCGTGCATCGTCAACAATTGGTTGAATGTATCTGCTGATACAAAGTCATTCATTGGCATCCAGAGCTGAACCCGAATCAGGATAGCTTCCAATCCCCCGACAAGGAAGAAGAAGAAGCCAGCAAACAGATACAGAATGCCGATTTTTTTATGGTCAACGGTGGTCAGCCAGTCCATAAGACCAGTGTGCCGTTTAACCGCATGAGCATGAGCCAAAGTAGGTACCTCCTTCAATCCGCAAGTAATTAATATTCAAGCTTCAATCCCGCCAAATATTTCGAAATGGCTTCAATCTGCTGATCGGACAACTCAACCGTAGGCATGAGGTTACCCGGCTTAACAGCTTGCGGATCTTTAAGCCAACGCTTAAGATTCTCTTCAACCGTGCCTTCGTTCGAGTATTTCTTGTCTTCGGTATTAATCAGAATGCCGGCAACGGATTCTCTGCTGCCGATTCCTGTAAGGTTCGGATATACTTTACCGCCCTTGTCGCCAATTGCGTGGCAGGACAAGCATTGGTTCGTAAGCAGATCGGCAAGCTCCTGATCCTGCGGAAGCGCTACAGGCGCTTTCTGAGCAGTGACCCAACGCTCGAACGAAGCACGATCAACAACCTTAACTTTAAAGTCCATCAAGGCATGAGAAGGTCCGCAGAGCTCGGCGCACTTCCCAAGGTAAACACCCTTCTTAGGCGCTGAGAAGTACATCGTGTTCGCATTCCCTGCCGGATTCGTATCAATCTTGCCCGCAAGCGAAGGAACCCAGAACGAGTGAATGACATCTTTGGTCTCCGCATGAATGGAGATAACCGCGTCATCCGGAATGAGCAGCTCTTGTGCTGTCTTCACGCCGAGATTCGGATATTCGAATTCCCACCAATATTGATGTGCGGTAACTTTAACTTGTATGGCATCCGGGTCATTCGTGTAATCCTTGGCAAGTCCGAAAACCGATTGAATGGTCGGGACACCGAGAATGACCAATAGGATGATCGGAATAACCGTCCAAATAATTTCCAGCTTGTGGCTGCCTTCCACCTGTACTGGAATTGTTTTGTCGCCGGGACGACGACGGAAACGAATAATTACATACGCCGCAAGAACAAATACGACCACAACTACTAAAGCCATAATAATGATAGACCACGTCATGAGTCCAAATTGCTCTTCGGCAACCGGTCCTTGCGGTCTAAGCGTCGACAAGTCAGCTCGTCCGCATGCTGACAGCAGTAACACCATTCCGGCAAGAAGCGGCGTGAGCCGTTTTAGAACGTGCCACCGATTCATCATCAATCAACCCCACTTTTACATTTTCACAGCAGCCGAGAAACGCACAAAAAAGCGGCAAACTGCGTGATTTCCTAGCTGTTTCTGACAACTTCCGCAATCTAATCACCATATTAAATATAAAGTTGAAGGTGCTGTTTGTCAATGTTCCTAAGAGAGTTCACAAATTGTTCTCATACCAGCAGAAATGCCGATTTTATAAGGATTTCTGCTTGCCAAGGGGCATCGCTGAAGCGCCATGTCTATCCTACATTGTGTGCCAAACCCATGGTTCTTTATGTATGAAACGACATGCATATTTCACATTCTGTCGTTCATGCTAAAGGTATTGATGCGGAAGGAGCACTCCAACATGAGAAAACAGGCTATGACTCGTTCGATTTTATTATGCTTTGCCGTGCTTATTGGCGTTGTCGGCATTAGCGGCTGCAGCAATTATGAACGCCGCCTTCAGAACAGCACTTACGATTACGGCTCTCGCGAGAAGAATGATCCCAAGATGCGCGGCGGGCGGGCGTTCGGAACGGTAACCGGAAAGCCCGGACAGCATGACAATTCATGGTTTGAATACAGCAATCTGCTCTCCACTGAGGTTTCCAGCATTAATGGAGTCGCCGCCTGTTTCGTCATGCTGACGGACAAGAATGCTTATGTCGCACTGTCGCTTGACGGGACCGCCCTTGGAACGAAGAACTCTGGCGGGCGCGATTCAAAGGAGCAGGACAATACCGGCGCCACCAGAGGCGTCTATAATATCAACAACGGCAGCCCTTACTGGAACAACGAACAGGTGGTCGGCCCATACAATTCCAGCTTTACGGTAAATGACCATAATCAATTATCCGAAGAGCTCAAGCAAACCGTTGCCGTACAGATCCGCAAGCTGGCGCCCCATGTACAGGAAGTGCATATCTCGGCCAATCAGGAGTTTATCAATGAAATACTGCAATATGCCAAGGAAGCCTGGGCTGGTCATTCCCTTACACCATGGGTTCATTCATTCAATGTTCTCGTCAAGCATCAATTTGCCGGCGGCGATGAGCTGCCAGTCCCGATTAAAACGCTGAAGCAGCGCGCCAATCTGCATCGGGGAGCGTCTCAGTAATTTATTATTGCCACCAAAACCCTCTGCCAAGCCAGACAAGCAGAATCCCTGCGAAATACTGTTCAGAACCTCAGGGCATCATCGCAGGGAGCTGCTTTAAAGATTAGCGGAGCTTGGATAACGGAATTGAGAATTCAGGAATACCCGCAGCATAGGGGGTATATTCGTACAGACTGAAAAATACAATGATGGCATCCCCACGCAGATAATAGCGTTGATCGGGCTGAATGGTCTCGAATGGACTTAATAGAGGCAAATCCTGCGCCTTAATCTGTTTCTTGATTTCTTCATTAATAACGCGAATATAATTAGTGTTGCCCAGCGCCGCTTCCTTAAGAGTGATCTCTTCGCCTGTCTCCAGATTGAAATTATGTGGCTGATAGTCGTACATCCCGTGAGCACCGCCAGAATACTCATAGACAAAGAATTGGAGGCTAAGCTTGTTCTTTTCATTATATGTAACGGTATATCCAACATCGAAGGTCATACTCGGCGCCTCATCGCCCATCTCCTTCGCAAAATCCACGTATCCGCTGAGCAAATCCTGCCCACTCTGAATATACGCCTCCGCCTTCGACTTCAATGTGCGATTGATCTTGCTCTGGACGTCCTTGTTTGCAAAGCCCTCGATTTGCGGGTATTGAACATCGACTGTTCCATATTCAGATTCTTCAGAGAACGATTGGCTGGTCACTTTCAGGTCATTCTCCGGGATGGCCTGAATCGATATCACCTTCGCCTTGGCGTCATATCCAATCGCAAAGCCCATATGCTCCAGCAGCAAACGAAGCGGCAAATACGTTGTTCCCTCTCGTACAATCGGCGGTGATCCAAAAATACGATTGTTGTTGATCCAATAATAATTGCCTCCTGCCCCCATCTCCATCGTCTTGTTCTTGCTGCTTACCGAGATTGTCCGCGTTTCAGCATCCCAGTTGGTCATAAGCCCAAGCTCCTTACTCAGAAAGGACAGTGCAACATAGGTCTCATTGCCTGTTGCCATGCCTGCAGGTACGTTCAAAAGCTTGCCGCCAACCATGATTTTCATCGGCTTTAATTGCAGAACGGACTGTGAAGAGCCGCCCTCCGCTTGCACGGTCCCCATGGATATGGGAGCAATTGCAGCGCCAAGCAATAAGGATGCCGCAATCGGAAGCGCAAGCCATTTCCGTTTCTTCAATTGAGATTGTATCGCCATTGTCTCTTCTCCTTCTGCCATTCTCAAATTTGTTCTTTAATCATGATATACCCATATAAGTGAATCTGTAAAAACAAAAATGATTAGCTGCGCCATTCCATCGCTATAAGGAAATTATCATTATGAATTGTGGTAGAATGGTGACAAATAAGCTGTCACCTTGCGTGTGCTACATTAGACTCGCAG
Organism: Paenibacillus plantiphilus; assembly: GCF_927798095.1. Lineage (GTDB taxonomy): Bacteria > Bacillota > Bacilli > Paenibacillales > Paenibacillaceae > Paenibacillus_Z > Paenibacillus_Z plantiphilus. The sequence goes on from NZ_CAKMMF010000014.1 coordinate 93,878, forward strand.
GGCTACAGCAACGTTCGTTCGGGAGGTTCAACTGAGGTGAAGCGAAGAGACAGGCTGCTCGCAATTACTCTTGCCCTGCAGGCCAGACCAGAAACTGCACAGTCGTTAGCGGACAAGTTCGAGGTTTCCAAACGAACCATTATGCGCGATATGCAATCGCTCTCCGAGATTGGGGTTCCGCTGTATGCTGAATCGGGCAAAGCTGGCGGGTACCGGCTTATGGAGGGTTACCGTTTGCCCCCGCTTCATCTCGATCAACGGGAAGCGCTAGCGCTCCTGCTGTCTTTGAAGCTGATGCATGGCTATGCTGACACCCCCTTCAACCGGGAGCGCTGGACTGTTCAGGACAAGCTGCTTGCCGCACTGGCTCCAGAAACAGCAGCTTCGGTGCAGCGGTTATTATCCTTTTTGGAGATGGAAGTGCCTCCCCGCCATTATGAGGCTCCGCTGCTGGAGCCTCTGCTGGCTTTCATCGCCGCCTCCGACTGGGTACAGGGCATATACCGATCACTAAGCGGAGAAAAACAGGTCACGCTTCGTCCGCTTAAGATCTACGGGGCACACGGCTTCTGGTATTGTGACGCCTACTCTCACACGCATGCGGAAAATCGGGTTTTTCGCGTTGACCGATTCTCTTCGCTGCAGCGCTCGCTTCCGCCTAATGAGAAGAAGAGGCCTTCAGCAGGCAGAAACAATGAAGAGCCTCACACGATGATCCATGCCCGGCTCACCTATAGCGGCGCTCTGCAGGTGGAAAGAGACTACCATATCGGCGGCCATGTGAAGCAACTAAATGAAGACGCATGGGAATTGCGGTTTCATTGTCCTGCTTCAGAATGGAGCTGGGCCGTTGGTTTATTTTACTCGCTAGGAGAGAACGCTCTCGTATTGGAGCCGGCTGCCCTGAAGCAGGATATCGCTTCGAAAGCGCGTGAGGTTTGGGAAAAGTATCCATGCACGACTAACGACCATTCCACAGACGAGGAGAAATGATAATGGCTACAGCAAATGAAATGATCGTAAACGCACAAACATTCATTCATCGCAATGGACGGCTACTAGAACGCAGATGGATGGAGCATCTATTCGAGGGAGGCTCGAAAAATGCTGTTATCGCTGCTCTTCGAGCCTATCAGAACGATGACGGCGGCTTCGGACATGCATTGGAGCCCGACATTCGCGATCCGCACAGTCAGCCGATTCCAACAGAGGTCGCGCTTCATATTATGGACGAGCTTGATTTGTTTGACGCCTCTATTGTAAGCGGCATTTTGCAATATCTCGAAAGTATAACGCTGCCAGGCGGCGGGTTTCCACGAGCGCTGTGCAGTGTGAATCATTATCCCCACGCGCCTTGGTGGACGACGGAACGAGATGATGCAGCCAGCATGAATCCGACCGGCAGCATCGTTGCGCTGCTGTTGAAGCAGCAGGCCGTTCCGCTTGCCGAATCCCCTGATCAGGGCCATTGTCCGCAATGGTTTGCTGATACGATTCAATTTATATGGCGAAACATCGGGAATGTCGGACGAACAGATTATCATGATCTCATACAAGCGATCGATTTCCTACAGCAGACAAGCGATCGCGCTCGGGCAGAAACTCTGCTGGCACAGATGGATTCGTGGCTTCTGGCACCCGGAGTCATCGAATATGACAGCAAGGCCGAGGGCTATGTGCACAAAATTCTCGATTGGGCGCCCAAGCGCAGCAGCTATTGCGCCCGGCTGATCCATGACCAGGAGGCGGTCTCGCGCCATCTTGATGCCCTTATCGCCGAACAGCAGGACGATGGAGGATGGCCCATTAGCTGGGAGCCGCCGTCTCAGGCAGCAAAGCTGGAATGGCGCGGCTATATAACCGTGCAGCGATTACTGACTCTTCAATCCTATGAGCGGCTCAATAGCTGATCGTTTATGCCGTTAATGTAGGTGAACGCGGCCACCTGTCACCGTCATAACAGCAGTGAAGCCAACGCGCGTAGAAGTACGCGCGTTGCGCCATTATAAGTATAGGATTGCAATATCTTGACAGCTGCGATAGAATAATACTCCTCTCTTTCTCTACGCATATTTCAATTTTCACCACCGCCCCACGTATCGTTTCGCCGCAAAAACGATCATGGAGGTGCTTCATCATTGCTTTTCCTTGTATTGGCCCGCAAATCTTACCTACGCAACTTGCAGTACCGTGGTGCCCATCTGGTACACAATATTGCCAGCGCCATATTTGGTTTTATCTACATTTCAATTTGGACCGGAATTGGCCAGTCCCACACGCTTGGCGAATACGGGATTGACGGAATGGTAGCCTATATCGCCTTTAATCAAGCCAGCCTCTGGGTGACCACATTTATAAACAACGGCCTCGGAATTCAGCAATCCGTCCGTACCGGTGGTATCGCCATTGATCTGATGAGGCCCGTCCCGCTTTTCTACCAGCTCATGTGCAAGGAATGGGGACAAATTGCGTATCAGTTCATCTATAAATTCCTTCCCATCTATACGCTGTACATCTTCGTTCTGCCGCTTCAAGTCCCTACGTCTATGCTGACTTTCCTGTGGACCGCTGTCGCTCTTGCGCTCGCCGCTTTCATCTCGATCTGCATTAATTTTCTGATCGGCGCCGTTGCGCTATGGACGATGGAATCTGGCTCTCTCTTCTGGGTCAATTACGCGTTCAGTATGCTGCTGTCCGGCTTTCTTATTCCGATTGAATGGCTGCCTGGATGGCTTCGCTTCATTAGTCATGCCTCCTTCTATCCATTCCTTCATTATGTTCCGACCCGAATCTATCTCGGCATGGAATCACCATGGACACTGATTGGCTCTTTATGCTGGGGAGTCCTGCTGCTGTGTGCCTGCTTGCTCGCAACTCATCTCATGCGCCGCAGACTGGAGGTGCAAGGCGGATGAAGTGGCTTCGAATGTATAAACTGCTCGTTATTGCAAGTCTGAGAAGCCGTATGCAATACAAATTCAATTTCTGGCTCACTGCTGCCATGACTGCTCTGGTCAGTGTTGTGGAATTTCTGCTGCTGGCCGTCATTCTTACGAAATTCGGACATATCAAAGGGTGGAGCCTCGCCGAGGCCGGATATCTGTATGCGACACTGACGATATCGAAGGCACTATATAGAAGTCTTGCCTCCGATGTTCATCATCTGGAAAAATATTTGGTCAGCGGCGAGCTCGATAATTTGCTGCTTCGACCTATTCCAGTACTGCTTGGACTCATGTCGCAAAATTTTTCCTTCAGAATTGGAGAATTCCTTCAAGGGATCGCTTTGCTAGCCATCTGTATGCGGATGCTGTTCCTCGAAGGCCAGCTGACATGGGCAGCAATTCCTCTCACAGTCGTCGTTATTGGATCGGGGGCGCTGCTGCTATTCGGGATCGGCCTGTTAACCGCTACTATTGGGTTCTGGTTAACCCGCATTGAGCAGCTCCAGAATATTACGGAGGATGCGGCGCGAACAGCTGTTCAATACCCGCTTACGATTTATCCAAGATGGATGCAGGGCCTGCTTCTTACCTTCATTCCAGTTGCCTTCGCAAGCTACATCCCTTCCCTGTATATCATCCGCGGCCAAGGTGGTCTATGGCTGATCGCAGCATCATTGGCGGTGGCGGTGGCGGTGTTTGGCCTGGGACTATTGATGTGGCGGCTCGGCATCGCCCGCTATCAAAGTACAGGAAGCTGATGCGCCGCGATTCTCGGCGTGCGGCACTGCTGAATGCCGCGCGCGCAATGGTCGATCTATCGCGCCACTCACAGCTTCGGACGAGCGGTGCGGCAAGCCATACAAGAGCGGTCAACCATATGAGCTGGAGAGGGGAATGTAAAAACGATGATTACAGTCAGCCGATTAACGAAGCAGTTTAAGACAGCTCCCAGGAAGGAAGGACGATTTAAAGCGCTGCGCGCCATGCTGTCACGAGACTATGGAATCAAAGAAGCGGTGAATGATATAAGCTTTTCGGTCGAAAAGGGGGAATTCGTCGGTTATATCGGACCCAATGGGGCCGGCAAATCAACAACAATCAAAATGCTCTCCGGCATCCTCCATCCAACCTCCGGCGAGGTGAGAATAGACGGATTAAGTCCTCATAGTCAGCGGCGGCAGGTATCTCGCAGGCTTGGTGTTCTTTTCGGACAACGGACTCAACTGTGGTGGGATTTGCCGGTACGTGATTCCTTCGATATTCTTGCCGCGATGTATGACATTGCTCCAACGGTCAAGACGCTGCGGATCAAGGAATTATGTGCTTTACTCGAAATGGACCCTTTCATGGACACACCCGTCCGTAAGCTGTCTCTCGGACAGCGCATGAGAGCTGACATTGCTGCAGCGCTGCTGCATGATCCCGACATTCTGTTTCTAGATGAGCCTACAATAGGGCTGGATGTCACTGCCAAACGCAATATCCGGGCATTTCTGCGGACGATCAACCTTGAGCTTGGCAAAACAATCCTACTGACGACACACGACATGGATGACATTGAGCAGCTGTGCAGTCGAGTCATTGTTATTAATGATGGGCGAATTGGCTTTGATGGAACGATTGATAGCCTCCGCGACCGGATTGGCTTGCCGACCATTATCCGCGTTACATACCGCAAGGAAATGGCGCTGCCGAAGGACGACTGGCCAATGCGTCTGACCAACCGCACAGGCCTCACGCTTACCGTCGAATGCAATCGCAAGCAGATCCGTGCAATGGATGCGCTGCGACTGCTTGAGAATCTTGGAGAGATCGAGGACGTCCATATGGATGAACCGGATTTCGAAGAAATTATTCATCGCGTGTATTAGCGCCCGCACCGCTACCATTACTCTGCATTGTCCTGCATTCAAAGCTCTGGCTACTTGAATGCAGGACATTAGAATATGCCGGATTGCTGGTTGCCCCAAACAGCTCCATGCCCTATACCTGCGAAAGTGCAGCAAATAATCAGAAAGAAAAGTACGGTATACGCTGAATTTTGGAAAGTGCTTGACATATGATCACGAATGATTTATCTTTAATTTAAGATATTTGAAGTTGAGAAAAGAACCGAGGTGATGACGATGAACGAAGCACAAGACAACTCCTTGCACCTTAACATTGTGTTATCCCGAGCCTGCCAGTGGGTCAGCGCTCATGCGCATCATGACATACGACAGCATGGATTGAATCCGACAGAATTCGGTGTACTGGAATTTTTGTATCATAAGGGAGCTCAGCCGCTGCAGCAAATTGGCGAGAAAATTCTGATGACCAGCGGCAATATCACATATGTCGTTGACAAGCTTACTCAGAAGGGTCTTGTCCAGCGCAAAGCCTGCGACAGCGATCGTAGAGTGATTTTTGCGGAAGTTACTGATAAAGGAAAGCAGTTTATTGAAGAAGTTTTTCCCCAGCATGAGAAGGTTATTCAAAAAGCGGTAAGCGGACTGACCCGTGAAGAACGTGAGCAAGCGATTCACCTCCTCAAGAAGCTGGGAATTGCTGCGCAAGGCAGCTTTACTTAGCACGCCGGGCTGGACATAGCTGCGCTTCACTTGGCTAGTTAGCCGGGCTATTGTAGAATGGCATACGGAATGGCATACGGGGCAATGCCCCATGAATAATATCTTAATTTTAAGAAACTTAATATTAATGAATGGGAGAGGTTTATAATGAGTATGGATATTGGATTGTTGATCGTTCGACTGGTAATTGGTTTATTATTTATAGGGCATGGAGCACAAAAAATGTTTGGCTGGTTCGGAGGCTACGGCCTTAAAGGCACTGGTGGCTGGCTAGAGTCCATCGGAGTCAAGCCTGGCGTTCTGATGGCATTCATGGTTGCCCTGTTCGAGATTGTCGGAGGATTATCCTTCGCACTTGGACTATGGCTTCCAGTAGGAGCAGCACTTATCATCATTACTATGATCGGCGGAATTGTCACGGTACACGGCAAGAATGGACTCTGGGCTACAGCTAATGGCTACGAATATAATGTCGTTCTTATCGCTATAGCTGTCGGTGTTGCACTTATTGGAGCCGGAGAATATGCCATCGCTTTCTAATTTATTGGTGAATGGACCTCTACTAACAAACATGTTCAAGCTTTTTAACAATTACGCATAAATAATGCGCTGCCGATCCGCTTCCCGCGGCTTCGGTTCAGCAAGGAGGATAACTACATGCAAACTATGGTATATGGACCAACTCTTCAAGCAACCGGCGCTTTTGATGGCGGCAATATTACGGAACAGAAACCGATTGGATTCCCTGGAGAAGGCTCCGTCGTGAAACGAGTCGGGCCGCTATTCTACTGGGCCTGGGCCCACTCCAAAAGCGACGGCTATATTGGCCTGCATCCTCATCAAGCGTTCGAAATTATGACCTATGTCGTTCAGGGCAAGGCTGAGCATGGCGATACACTGGGAACCAGAAGCACGGTTGGTCCCGGCGGTGTGCAGATTATGCAAACGGGATCAGGCGTAAGCCATGAGGAGCGCTTCATCGGTCCTGATATGGAAGCTTTCCAAATCTGGTTTGAGCCGCATATGGAGAGTGCTTTGAAAACGAAGCCGACCTACAATCAATATGAGCATGGCGAGTTTCCAACAGTTGCAGGTGATGGGTATGTGAAGAAAACCGTTATCGGCCAAGACGCCCCTGTTGAAATTGTTGCCGATGCACGGATGTGGGATGTCGAAATTCAGCCGGGGCGAGAATACCGTCATACTGTTCCTGCTGACCGTACACTGACTGCGCTTGCGATACGCGGAGCTGGAACGTGGACCAATGGCAGCTCTGATGCCAGCAGCACGACTGCTTTTCATCACAAAGACTTTATTGTAGCCCCGGCTGATGCAGCCGTGGAGACTGTCATTCATGCTACCGAGCAAGGTCCGCTTCGCCTCATTCTCATTGAGGTTCCGACAAAGGTAGATTATCCGCTGTATCCTAAACGGTAATGCACTGAAATTTGGTGACGATGCACTAACAAGCAGAGCCCCCTTAACAATTTGAAAACCGTATCATTCGATACGAAAATAACCCGCATCCAGGTTAAGTACCACGGATGCGGGTTATCATTCGTTAGGCTCTCGTTCTATTGCTGTCGGTTACGGTCAAGAGAACACTTATCGCTGCGCTTTATATTGCCGCCGCTCCACTGAACTAGGCCAGAATCAGTTCGATCCGGTCCAGTACAGCCTGCTCCAGCACCACGCCGGATGCTTTCACATTCTCGATCACTTGCTCGGGGCGGCTTGCGCCGACCAGTGCACTCGCGACATTCGGCTGGCGCAAAATCCAGGCAAGTGCAAGCGTGCCGACGGAAATATCCAATTCCTCGGCAATTTGCGACAGCGCATGAACCTTCGCAATTTTCTCCTCGGTCACACCTTTGCGCATCCAATCCAGCTTCGCTGCACGGCTGCCCTCCGGCAGGTTGTCCACGGACTTGTATTTGCCGGTCAGCAGACCTTGCGCCAGCGGCGAGAACACAACCTGCCCAATTCCGTTGCGCTCGCTGAACGGTATAACTTCCTTCTCTATGTAACGCTCGAACATATTATAAACAGGTTGATTGACGACAATCCGATCCAGAAGATAGCGATCTGCTGCAGCTAATCCTTCTGCCATCTGTGCCGCTGTCCATTCACTTACCCCGACATACAGCGCCTTCCCTTGGCGAACAAGATCATCAATGGCGCGAAGCGTCTCATACAGAGGCGTTTCCGGGTCATGACGGTGGCAGTAGAAAATATCTACATAGTCCACACCAAGCCGCTTCAGACTGGCATTGCATTGCTCAATAACATGCTTGCGCGACAAGCCGCGGTCATTAGGACCCTCGCCCATCGGCCAAAATGCCTTGGTTGCAAGCACATACGATTCACGCGGAAAAGCTTTTATTGTCTCGCCAAGAAGAATTTCTGCTGCGCCCTTCTCATACACATTCGCTGTATCAAAAAAGTTGATGCCCAGTCCGTATGCGGTCTGGATCGCCTTCACTGCATTCTCACGCTCTACATACCCGCCATAAGTCAGCCAACTGCCGAGACTGATATCGCTTACCTTCAATCCACTGCCGCCAAGTCTGCGAAAATTCATATTGTACATCCTCCTCATCACTATCTTGCCTCACAAGTACTATTGTACGCATGCTTCTATTCAATTAATAGTAGTGAAATAATTATCACTTTATTATAAACTGTATACCTACTATACTTAATGTAACTAATTTTTCGGAAGAGGAGCAATGAAGGATGAGCACCAATAATTACATTCCCAGGGAGCCTCTCGTCATCGATTGCAATATTGAGAAAACATTGCATGTCATTGGCGGCAAATGGGCGTTCCTTGTGCTGCGCGAGCTGTTCGGCGGAACTAGAAGATTCGGCGAGCTGCAGCGATTAATTCCCGCCGTCAGTCCGCGTGCGCTTACGAGCACACTGAGACATTTAGAAGAGCAAGGAGTGCTCGAACGCCATGTCTTCCCTACCGTACCTGTAACGGTACAATATTCATTGACGCCCAAGGGCGAGGACTTGCACCAAATGATCAAGGAAATGAAGCTGTGGGCAGCCAAATGGACCTAGCTTCCAACACGTATAAAGCTGAATGAACCCACTCTACCTGCTCACGCCGCCATAATGGCGGAATAGTCGTATACAGACAGCAACCCAACAGCCGCTTACCCAGAAGCCGCCGATAATATCGGAAGGATAATGAACGCCCAAATATATTCGACTCAGACCAATGCATAGAATCATCCCCGCACTAAACGCGATCAGCGTGATTCTCGCTCCCTTCGAGCTCAGATGACGCCACAGCAAGTAGGTCAACAGGAAGTAGAGGGTGAAGGCTGCCATAGAATGTCCGCTCGGAAAGCTATAGCCTTGCTCTTCTACGATACGGTGAATATCCGGGCGGGCACGCTGATACAGCCCCTTGAGCACTGAATTGAGCAGCGCGGAGCCGGCAATTCCACCCAGCAGCAGAATCAGCTCCTTCCGATGCTTGAACACAACGGCCAGCAGCACTGCCGCAACGATCACAAGCGGAATAACAACGGCTGCCGAACCGATAACCGAGAAGAGCTTGGCAATATTCGTCAGCACGTCATTCTCCCAGCCCTGAACGATATGTATGATCGCCTCATCGAATCGCCCAAGCTGTTGGCGCGAAATCAGTATCGCCAGTCCCTGGAAGCCACTTAACGCCAATAAAATCCATACAAACCACATTCCCATTTCCCCCCATGATGTCTGCAACTTTTCTTATTATAAACAAAAAGACGAGTATGATCGAAATTTCGGAACTAACATTTTTCATACCGCAACATCCACGCGGGTGCGCCGCTACATTTGGAAACTGCGAATCGCGAGCTCCACCCCACAAATAAACCCTGATAGCAACTCAAGGCTGCACATCAGGGCCACGGAGAGAAAATTGCCTTTTTCAAAAAATACTAGTCTATAAAAAGTTTTACTATATAACCGGCTAACGCACCGATCAAGTAGAAGGATATGACCTCCAACTTTCTACTGCTCGTTCGCCTACTCTCCATCTCACCCAAGAGAATAGCTGCAACGAGCAACAGAATCTTGACTGCCAGGTGGACGTAGGGGACTGTCAACCCCATTATGACAGCGAGAACAAGATAAAATATGCGAATACGAACCCCTCCTTTTGCCATTAGACCCATTTATTATACAGGATTTGGCGTCATTAGGAATACTATCTGTTCTCATCCCCATTAGTCAGATTGCCTCACACTTTCCAGACGAGTTCCCGAAAAAATACAGCCACCTACTTTAGGTCGATGCATCCTCATTATAGTTTTCCGTCTAAGCCAGTGGACTTTCATAAGAACGCTCCTCGCGATAATCATGATTGAAACCGATTCCAATATATGTTATAGTGAAGGAAATTTAAAGGCAATGAAGCTTAGGGTTCAACCTCGTACTTATTTGGGGGTCTGGACCCTTTTTTGTCGTATGCCTTACAAGAGGAGCATGATATAGCGTGCATTTGGAAGCCATTTACCACCGCGTAACACAGAACTGGGCCTATGCTTATGATAAGCGCACTCTCCACATTCGGATTCGTACGAAGAAGTCGGATGTGGCCCGCATCGATCTTAACTGTGCGGATAAATACAAGAAGGAAAAGACGACAGTTGTCGTTCCTATGGAGAGATGGGCGTCCGACGACCTGTTCGATTACTGGGAGGCAGCAGTTCAGCCGCCTTACCGCAGATTGGTTTATTATTTCATCCTTCAATCGGAAGGCCAAACCGTATACTTCATGGAGAAAGGCTTCTTCCGCGAATCCTTGCCAGAGAATATGGATGACGGCCTGTTCGACTTCCCGTTCCTTAACCCGGCAGACGTCATCGCACCTCCGGAATGGGTAAAGGATGCTGTTTTCTATCAAATATTCCCGGAACGCTTCGCTAATAGCGATGCTTCGCTCAACCCTCCAAACGTCGAGCCTTGGGGCGGCGTGCCTACACGCGACAATTACTTCGGCGGCGACCTGCAGGGTGTCATTGACCATCTCGATCATTTGAACGCGCTTGGCGTTAACGCGATTTATTTCAACCCGATCTTCGAAGCAACAACGAATCATAAATATGATACACGTGATTACTTGAAGATCGATTCGCAATTCGGAACGAACGAAACGTTCAAGAAGCTCGTAGCCGCCTGTCACGAGAGAGGCATTCGCGTCATGCTTGATGCGGTATTCAACCATTGCGGCCACACATTCCCGCCATTTGTTGACGCGAAAGAGAAAGGACAAGCATCGAAATACGCGGATTGGTTCCATGTACGTGAATGGCCGCTGACAGTTGTAGATGGCATCCCAACCTATGACACCTTCTCATTCGAACCGATCATGCCTAAACTAAACACAGAGAATCCAGAGGTCAAGGAATATTTGTTCAACATCGCTCGTTTCTGGATTGAAGAGGCTGGTATCGACGGCTGGAGACTTGATGTAGCCAACGAGGTTGATCACAAGTTTTGGAGAGAATTCCGCGACATCGTTAAAGGGATCAATCCGGACACCTTCATTCTCGGGGAAATTTTCCACGATTCCATCCCTTGGCTGCAAGGCGACCAATTCGATGCGGTCATGAACTATCCGTTCACGAATGCCGTATTGGAATTTTTCGCTCACAGACGGAGTACGGCTGCTGAATTCACTTCCAGCATCAACACGCAATTAGCGGGATATCCAAGACAGATCAACGAAACAGCCTTCAATCTGCTGGGCAGTCATGATACCATTCGCTTGTTGACGCTATGCGGCGGCAATGTGAAATTGATGAAGCTGGCAAGCCTGTTCCAGCTCACCTTCTTCGGGTCGCCTTGTATATATTACGGCGACGAAATCGGCATCGATGGCGAGATGGACCCATTAAACCGCAAATGTATGGAATGGGATCCAGCCAAGCAGGATCAAGATCTGTTCGCATTCTTCAAACGCATCATTGCGCTGCGCAAGCAATACACCGCGCTGCGCACTGGAAATCTCAAATTCCAGCAAGACGGAAACAGCGAACAAACACTGGTCTACGAGCGTTGGAATGAGCAGGATCATTTCCTTATTCTCATTAACAATTCAGATGCCAGCGTAAGCAGCACAGCCACCTCATCCGCAGACAGCTGGACGGATGTCGAATCAGGCAATACCGTTACTGCCAAGCAAGGACAAGTGACCGTGGAGCTTCCAGCCTTCGGCTACTCCATCCTGCATGCATCACGCGGATAATTTCTGACTATAGTACTGCAACGCGCTCGGAATACACGCGCGCTGCTATAACTAAAGAGGCAGTCCTCTTCGTCACTTCGAAGGGAACTGCCTCTTTTGCTCGTATCGCTCGTATTCCTCGTATTCCTCGTATTCCTCGCATTGGCCGATGCAGGCCTGCTATCGATGAGTGGTCAGAATCAACGCTTGATTCGGCGCCAAGCTCACACGCTCCAGCCGTTCCCCGATGCCAGGCGAGCCGAAAGCACTGTCAATAGCTACGTAGTATGGTTCCGACGACTGAATCCATGCCGCAGTGTCCAGAATGACCGATTGCTCGGAACTTAGATTAAAGCATCCCACCAACGCCTCATCCCCTTTGCGATAGCCGTAGATAAGAACATTCTCCGGCGATTCCGCAACGAAGAAATTGTCCGGCTTCAGCAGCTCCAGCCATCTTTGCTTGCATGCATGAAGCGCTGCAAGGAGCGGAATCATCGGCTCAGCATTCTTCCAATTCATCGTCATTTCATTGAAGAATGCGCGCGGAACTTCAGCGCCATTCGTATTATCTCCCAGCCCGCAGTTCATCGGCTGCTCCTCATTGAGCTCGAAGCCTGTAGCGATGAAAGGTATCGCATTGGGCAGGAAGCCATTGAACACCCCGATCATACGCGCCAGCCCAACACCGCCCCGGCTCGTAATTCTCGGTGTATCTGCTGTTTCCGCACAGGCGAAAATATGAATTTCCAGCTCCGGCAGATCACGAATATAGGACAGCAGATTCTCCTTCGTAATCTCTGTCATAACGTTCCAGCCGCTTCCGAGCATAATATTATAGCCGGATTTCGCCGCCTTCCTATGATTGCGGTTGAACAAATCCTCGCTGATCAATAGTGCGCCCGGGCGCTTGGCCTTGATCGTCCCGAATATTTCTTCCAGCAGCGGTATCGGCAGAACATGGCCAATATCAATACGGAACCCGTCGATGCCGTACGTATCCAGATTGAAATGAATGGCATTAATCAAGTAATCCCATAGCTCCCGATTCGGCCTCTCCGCAGGATAATAATTGCATTTGATCGTATCGAACAGCACATAAGGCGCTTGATCCGGCTTGATCAACGATTTCGTGTGCGGGGCAAAATCATGGTACAAGCGCAGGAAGGTAATGTCGGTCCATATCGGTTGCGTATCATTCACCCAGTCTGAATGAGCAGGCGATGTCGTGATTCCCATCTCATTCTCGACCAGCGTCAAAATTTCTTCGCCCGTCTCCTTTGCACGCTCCTGAAGACGAGACCAGAGCTGAGGATTCAGCACGTTCGGCGGCTGCGAGAATTGCTCCAGGAATGGTGCTGTCTCCTTGCTCCGATACACGGTCTCCACCTTGTCCGGCGTACACTCTTCGAATGGAGCCAGCTCTGGAATATGGGGCAGCCGAAAGCTGTCGAATGCATCCTTGCGCATCCAATATACCCAATCGGGATGCTCCAGAATAACCTCGCTGTTCCTTGCTGTAACACGAGGAATAAAGTCGACCGTAACACGTATATCGAGCAGATGACAAGCCTCCACAAGCGCGGCAAACTCATCATGAATCGTCAGCTGCTCCATTCCCTCCAGAAGCTCGTCATGCAGATTGGGATCAAGCTCGAACAACGATTGTACCGCATAGGGCGAGCCGATATCGCCCTTCAAATGCATTTGGCTATAACGGGTAACGGGGAGCACATAAAGAATGTTGACCCCCATTTCCTTGAGAAGAGGCAGAAGCAGCATCATCCTCAGAAAGGTCCCCGATTCGATCTCCCCGTCATGATCATAATCCCACGCAGTAGAATAACGAAGCAGCGAAGAATAGATGATGCTCTCATCCAGATTAGCGGCTTCACCTTTTGAATAAGCGGCTGAGGCTCCCTCAATATACTTCAGATGCCGGGCGAAGAAATCGAAAGCAGCAACTTTAATTTCCCCTTCCCGCTCCTCCAATATTTCACGATAGCCGCAAACGTTCCAGATTGCGGGAATCCAAAAGATGTCCTTCCGTACATCGCTGTTCGAAGAAAGGAAATCAACAATTCTCTTTAATGGCGTCAATTCCGATACCGTCGTCATCATTACCCTCTCCTCATCGTTGTCTATTGGGTTGTTCTCTCTATTTAGTATGGTGATGCTCCTATTCCTCATTTTCTTTTTATATAATTTGACGATTGAAATGAACCGACATGCCGTATTTATGAATCGCCAAAAAGAGGACGAATCTGTCCCCGCTATTCCAGCATCGTGAAGAGAAAGCAGAAGGAATACGAATGCACAATGCGAGCATTGTTGACCGAATCCCCTCTGTCTTGAATATTGACGATTAAGCTGATATATTATCCACCAAATTTCTCATCCATTTGCGTGAATTGATTCGCACTAATCCGAATACGAAGCGTACGACCTCCTCCAAGGACAGGAAGAAGTATACCCAGAATACAGGCTGCTTCCAGACGAAGGACAGCAGCAGGCCAAGCGGCACACCGATCAGCCATGTCGTAGACGACTCCAGCTTGAAGATGAATTTGCTGTCGCCGCCGCTCTGCAGAATGCCGCCCGCAATAATCATATTGGCGACCTTCACCCACATAATTGCGGCAAACACCCAAATGACATAGACGCTCAACTGGCTCGCTTCGTCCGAGATATTGAACGCCTTCACATAGAATGGAGACATAGCTGCAATAATGCCGCCCATGACCACTGAGATGACAATCCCGAATCGAATGAATCGTTTCGCATAATCAAGCGCCGAATCATTCTCACCGGCCCCCAGCTTATTGCCCACAATAACGGCAGCAGCTCCGGATAATCCAGACAGCAGTCCGATCGTTAATCCCTGCAGCGGGAATGTGATCGTCATTGCCGTCATTTCAACAGTCCCCATCCGGCTGTAAATGATCGCATAAACCGCCTCGCCCAGAACCCATACCAGCTCCGTGAGAATGATCGGGTAGGTCGTTTGGAAGAACTTCTTCACCAGCGGTCCCGAAACTCGGAACAGGTATTTGACTTCCACAGAACCAGGCAATCGGAACCAGTACACCGCGCCAATGATCAACAGACATTCTATAATTCGTGCGATGACGGTAGCATAGGCCGAGCCTTCAAGGCCCATCTCGGGAAATCCGAAATTCCCGTAGATTAATAGATAGTTTAGAATGATATTCAGAACGACAACAGCCAAGCTCACATACATCGGAAATTTGACATGTCCGGTGCTGCGGAGAATAGCCGAATACATCATCGTAAGCATCGTCGGTACATAGCTGATCGCTACAACCTTCAAGAATATATGTCCGTTCTCTGTCACATTCGTATCTGTCGTAAACAGGCCGAGACAAAATTCCGGATAGAAGAATACGGCAATACTGAACGCTAAAGAGAGCACCGTGCCCGCCATCAATCCAAAGCCGAGCAGCTGTGAAATACTCTTCGTATCCTTGCTTCCCCAGAATTGCGCCGCGAAGATTGATACCCCTGTTGCCAGACCCGCCAATACAACAGCTATAATACTGTAAATCTTGCTCGCCATTCCCACAGAGGCTATAGCGACATCACCAAGCTGTCCGACCATAAGCTGGTCCGTTAAATACAGTACAGCCATAATCAAGCTTTGCAGAGCGATAGGTACAGCGATTCTATAGAGATTGATGTAGAAATCCTTTTTGTTGTCCATACCTCTGTTCATCCTCGCATCTTATATTTCTATCCCTTTATCTATAATTTCTTCATAACTTGCGATGACCCGATCAGCATGCGACAGATCCTGCTTGCCGGAATTCGGATTATAATAGCCAACGCAAGTCATGCCGGCAGCCTTAGCCGCCGTAACCCCATGATGCGAATCTTCAATAACCAGACAGTCAGAAGGAGCAACGCCCAGCAGCTCGGCTGCACGGAGAAAAATATCCGGTGATGGCTTGCCATGACGAACCTGCTCTCCACTAACAACGACTTGAAAGTCGGACTTCAGTCCGACTTTCGTCAATATCGTGTCAATCAATGCCAGTGAAGATGATGAAGCAAGTCCGATAGCAATGCCAGCCTCCCGTAAACTGTGGATAAGCGATACAACTCCTTCAATAGGCGACAGACTGACTTCATCAGCAATGGACACAAGAATCTGCCCCTCGTGATTGGCCAGCAGTTCATCAACAGACAGCTCCAAACCATACTTACCCCTGAGCTGCTCCCACATCGTACGAAGCGGAATACCTACATAAGCGTGATGCTCCTCTTCATTCAACGAGAAGCCATGAGAAGCGAATGAACGCTTCTCAATCTCGAAATAGAGCGGCTCACTGTCAACCAGCACGCCATCCATATCGAAGATGACTGCTCGGGGTTCGAAGCGTTCGACTCTAACCATGCATTGCAGCCTCGCCGACTCTGCATCCGGACTTTACATAGCGCATCAAAGTATAGTTCTCCTTCGTCTGTACCTCCATGACCTTGAAGCGCTTGGTCAAATTAAGATCATGATAGCCTTCGCCATCAACCAGCGTAATATTAGAAGCGCCGCCGATAATGATAGGAAGCTGCATCAGAATGATTTCGTCAACCAGATTATGATCGAAGACATGCCAGTTAAGCAGACCTCCGCCCTCAACCATCAAGCTTTTGAATCCTAGCTGCTCCTCCAAAATAATGAACAGCCGCTCGAAATCGACCATCTCCTTGCCGCAAATAATGACTTCCTTGCCCAGCTCCTGAATGGCGAGCGCCTTAATCGGGTCGAATCCCTCCTCAGTTGTCACGATAATCGTTCTGCCATCATCACGGAACACATTGCTATCCAGCGGAATATCCATCGATCGGGTTGGAATAATCCGCGCAGGATTGTTGTTCTCTTCATAACGATTCGTCAGAAAAGGATTGTCTGTAAGAATGGTGTTCTTGCCTACCATGATGCCATCCACTTGCCCGCGAAATTTATGAATATATTCCGTATCCTTTTGATTGAATAGCTGGAACAGCTCCTTGCTGGAATATCCTGATCCGAACGTCAATTTACCATCTATCGAAATTTGGCTGAATATAGTTACTTTCATACCGTCTCCATCTCCTCGTTGATCCGATTTTGTGTTGCTTCCAATTCCGTGATACTCTTATCCAAGCTCTGTTTCAATTCGATTAGCGCCTTCTCCGGCCCTTCGGCAAGCAGCACTTCGAGAGCAGCTGCCAGTGACACCCAGATCGTGATCATTATTGGACTTACAGGCATAGAGCGGCATTCCTTGAGAAGTGATAGCACCTCTCTCTTATTCGGTGTGCTTATGAGCTCCAATTGTTCTAGAATAAGCTGGTTTGCAGGAATACGCTGTACACGATTCGCCCATAACAACTGGCATTCTTCGCTTAACATGAAACGGACAAAGGATTTGATATCATCGCTTGCTTCGGATGTCAGCGAATGATTGGGAAATACCAAACCAATTGAAGAAGACATTGAAACCGAAGGGTTGCCTTGAATAGATGGAAGTCTGCCCACTGCCAGACGATCCTCCATATTGCGGCTCAGATGATTGAAAATCCATTCACCGCTAATGATCGCGCCAATCTTCCCGGCAATGAATTGCTCAAGAAGCTCAGTCGCTCCGTCAAGACTTATGATTCGACCTGCTGCGGTTTGCTCAACTACGAACTCAAAGGCTTGTTCTACTTCTTCAGTCAGCAAATGAGGTCTGCCATCCTTCAGCGGCCATCCGCCGAATGCGGTCAGAAAGGGTATGAAAACGTAAGCCTGCGACAGATCAGCGCCGAATGGCGTTATATCGTTCTTCAGCAGCTCTTCCGCTTGCGCCTCAATATCTTCCCACGATTGCGGCGCTTCACCATAAATTTCTTTATTGTAATAAAGCACCAAATGATTGCCCAATAGAATCGGGACGCCATATTGCTGATCTTCGAACTGCATCGTTGCCAGCGAAGCTTCAGATATAATGCCGCGATGCACATCCTCTGTAACGGGAGAATAGGCGCCGAGCTTCCTGTAGCTGGTCATGTCCGATGGGACAAGAGCCATCTGCGCTCCTTCACCAGTTGCGCTAACGCTGCACAATCTCGCTCCAAGCTCAGCAATTCCCATCACCTCAGGAATGATCCTGCAATTATGGCGTTCCGAATACAATTGACAAATCTCTTCCAGAACCTCAATGGATGTATCACTTGGACCATCAAATTCATGCCATATGGTTATTTCTTTCTTTTTCTCTATTTGTTCTCCCATCCTATATACGCCTCCTTGCATGATTGACCTGGATATCATCCGCCTATCTGTATGTTGTATTAGGGTGCAAAAACAGTTTTAATCGTTTCACTCACTACCTTGAAACGGGAATTAAGATCATATCCCAGCAGTTCATGAATGGCTTCCTCATGCTCATCGAGCTTATATTTTCTGGTGACCAGCTTCTCTAGTCCCGTCATTCGTCCAGCTAGATGAAGCGCCGGCTCGAACATTTGCCGGTACTCTCCTGCTCCGATAATCTTCACGCCGTTCTGGATATATTTTGTCGGCGAGAAGGTATACTCATACGTCCCGTTAATTCCGAAAGGAACGATTCTGCCGCCCCTGTCAATCCATCGATCCGCCGTCTCCAGCTGATTGCCGACCGTGTCGATGATGACATCGAACTTGCGCCCATCCAGCAGTGTGGATACATAATCCTCATTCAGTTGATCCGGGGTTATCGCAATATCAGCGATCGTCTCAGAGAAGCTAAGGCGGTAAGGATTGGGCTCCGTAGCTACCGTCAACCGTGTTCTGAGCGCCCTGCTGACCATCTGGCACAGAATGCCCATCGGACCTGATCCAAGAATGAGAACGGCATCGTTCTGCGTGACATTCGCCTCTAGAAAGTTATGAAGCACACAAGCCAGCGGCTCAATCAGAACAGCGGCTTCAAAGCTCATAGAGTCGGGAATGCGATGGACAAACCGACGATCGATAACGAAATACTCAGCGAACGTTCCCGGCGCGTTCAAGCCCGAAATGACCATCCCGCTGCCATCTGTCCCCAAGCATAGATGCGGCTGATCCTTGCCGCAGAAGTAGCATTGACCGCAGCTTTGGTTAGGATCAATCACGACCCGATCACCGACGCGTATCCCTGATACCTGCTCGCCGATCTCTGTGACGATGCCGACTGCCTCATGTCCTCGAATGACATCCGGGACGCCTTCTTCCTTGCCCGTAATTACCGCCAGATCAGTACCGCATATACCAGTCAGTCGAATCTGAATTTTCACATCAGTCGGCGTTCCAATTTGCGGTTCTTCTCTCTGATCCAGCTCCAGTAGGTTATTCCTTGTCCAGACTAATGCCTCCACATCGTCCACCTCCATAGTGTAACAACTATACAATGGCGGATTAAGAACCTGAGCGAAACATCCTGTACCCGTAGCCGGGCAATGATATCTCAAGCTCACCATTCATTGCTTCAACGCTCGTCCCTGTCCAAATCTCTTGCCAATGAGGACTGGAAGCTGCAATTGCAAGCTTCGCGGGTTCGGGACTAGCATTCATTACAACAATGAACCGGTTCCCATTATCCCATCTCTCATAAGCCAATCTATTATCTCTCTCTTTAGCATGAATAAACCGGAATCGGCCAGTACGCAGCGCCGGATACTCCTGACGCAATTTAATCATCGCCTGATAAAACTGGAATAGATCGCGGTTCTGTCCGCTTTCATCCCAGATCATGCATTTCCGGTTATCCGGGTCGTTCCCGCCAGTCAAGCCAATCTCATCCCCGTAATAAATGCAAGGTGCGCCATAATAAGTGAATTGGAAGATCACTGCCAGCTTTGATTGCTCGATATTGCCGCCGCACAGCGTTATCAGCCTTGGCGTATCATGGCTTCCCAGCACTTGAAAGGATGCTTCGACAGCCTGCAGCGGATAAGCAGCCAATTGAGCGCCAATTGAATCTGCAAACTCCTTGCCATCTATGACATGCCGGGCAAAAAACTTAATAACGCTGTCTCTCACCGGATAATTCATAACGGCATCCAATTGATCTCCGCAAAGCCATGCCATGGAATCATGCATGATTTCGCCAACAATGTAAGCATCCGGTTTAGCCGCCTTGACGACCTCCCGCAGCTTGCGCCAGAAGCGATGGTCAACCTCATTCGCCACATCCAGCCGATAGCCGTCAACATCCGCCGTTCGTATCCAATAATCCGCAATATTCAGCAAATAATCGCTTACCTCCGGATTGGAGGTATTGAACTTTGGCAAATTAGGCTCGAAGCTGAATGTCTCGTACGCGGACCCCTTCTCCATACTCCGCAAGGGCCACTGCTTAACGAGAAACCAATCTGCATAACGCGACCTCACCCCTTTCTCCAGCACATCAACGAATGGCGGAAAAGCATTGCCGCTGTGGTTGAACACGATGTCGAGAAGCACCCGGATACCGCGCTTATGACAGGCTTCCACAAGCTCCTTCAACAATTTGTTCGTGCCGAAATGCGAATCAACCTTCAAATAATCCTTTGTATCATATTTGTGATTCGTATCCGCTTCGAACAACGGTGTAAAATAAATCGCATTGACGCCCAGCAGCTCCAAGTGGTCAAGATGATCCATAACCCCCTGCAAATCGCCGCCAAAGTAATTGTTCCCTTCCGGCTTTCCTCCCCAAGCCTCCGTAATGGCAGGGTTTCTGGACGGATCTCCATTGGCAAACCGTTCCGGGAAAATCTGATAGAAGACGGCATCCTTCACCCATTCCGGGGTTTGAAACACATCGGCTGCATTCAGATAGGGGTATTCGAAATTACCGTCCGAATTGTCGGAAGGGACAGCCTTGCACCAACGTTCGCCATAAAACAATTGTTCATCGCCGGATTGCAGGTGAAACCGATAGCTTAATCGTCTGAACGGAGGCTGCACAGTCGTTTCCCAGTAGTCGAACAAACTGTCCGAAGTCAGCTTTATCATACACCCCCTGTTCTCTGTGTTGTCCCAATCATACTTATCTCCGTAACAGACGCTTGCCGACTCTATGTCGTCTCTTTTCGTACGTAAACGAAGATAAATCGTTGATTGGTCATAGGCAAATGCCCAATTCTGCTTGTGACGATGATACAGCGCTTCATGATTCATCACGGCCCCCCCTTTCAGTGCTGTACCTTAAGGCAAAAGGCACAACCCGTAATTCACTCATCCGTGAGGTTGTACCTAGAGGTAACATGGCCTTTTAATTTTTTCCAATACTTAACCATATTATTGCTTGTGATTGACTTAGCGCTGCTGTACTCCCATCTTAATAGAACGGGTCAAACTCTGTCAATCTTTACTATTTATCGTCTATAAACCTATGTATTAGATATGTTTTAGCTATTGACTTTATATTAATTAGTTCTAAATACCTATTGGTGAATACGCTTACATTCTCTTCCATAAATTACATCTGAATGAATGCGTTTTCTTTGTAAACCCTCTATCTTTCGTTTTGTTTCACAACGATTTCATTTCTATTTCAAATTGATTGCGCATGCTGAATGCAAGCCTTTTCATCCAACATATTGTCTGAAATTTCTATAAATTTACAAGACCGAGTTTGTTCAGCAGCTAATTGAAGTGAATCGTGAAGTTTCAGAAAACTGTCTGCAGCACATAATGGAAATTTGGGTATTTGGGATCACTTCTGAACTCATACCTCCGGCTCAAATGAAGAAATATGTCAGATCTTGCGTCCTCAAAAATTTCAATTTCAATACATTTGCTTGGAAATCAGACGAATTTATCGAATCATACCGCCGTTGTACCGCAACTCATATATTTTTTGACCGTCCAACAAAATGATTTCCTTGCCATAAAAGTCGTCCAAAGTGCCTTCATACTCATTCTCAAAAACATAATTATTGTCTACATATCGGTGCGGACCGCGATAAATAGAGTCTGTATCGACCAACATTAATGCTTTTCGCAGAAAACCATAGACAGGAGCGATGAAGTCCCATGATGCATTTGGATGAATAATCCCCCCTGAATAGACCATCGACCAGATCGGACGATTCTCCAACGCAACGGTTTCTTGCCCAATAAAAAAAGCAGAGCCGAAATAAATATCGCGATAGAAGTAGTCGCCACTCTCATATTCAAGTTGCTTGGACCCATTTAATAGCGGTTGAACTGAAGCTTCATCCCCCTGAGATGCGTAAGTGCTTCTCTTGGCTTCTACAAGAAAGTGAGTAAGCAATTCATAATTAGTAGACATAAGATCCCCCTCTAAACAATGTGTTCATACTTTATATCATCACTTCACCATAAGAACGGAACAAATGTTCCCTAACCAGAATAACAGAACCCTCATATGATCAGCAATCTCTAGTAAACAGGAAAAAAGCTGCCCCTAAGTAGATTTCTACAAATGGACAGCTTTTCATATCATATCGGCTCCGCTCACCCCTTGTCTATTCGACAAGATCGTCCAGAAGCAGCAGTGCGTGAATATACACCTTCATTGCATCCCAAATATTTTGCAGCCTTACAGCCTCATCCGGCTGATGCGGGCCGCCCCTGCCGGGCGGGAAAGGCTTGCTTGCATCGGAACGGCTAGGACCGAAAGCTATCGCGCGAGGCAGCTTGCGGGCATGTGTCGCTCCCCCCATCACATAAGGCTTCTGGTCCGTTTGCAGCACCGAATTAGCCAGCGCCGTCAACTGCTGCACGACAGGATCGTCCCCGGAAACATAATATGGCGGGTTATCATGCACATTCTCCAGCACAAAACCGTATTCCGCTCCTCTGACTCTCAGTCTCTCGACAATATCATCCGTTTTGGCTGAAATAGGGTAGCGGATATTCGTATTCACGGTCAGTCTTCCGCCCGACAGCCTTACAATTCCAACCGTATGCGTTGTTTTGCCGGACACCTCATCCTCGTACGCAATAGACAATCCCTGACCATAATAGTCGGCGAAGGATTCGGCTATAAAGGAAACGGCCGACGAGGCGCTTCCTGTTACAAGTCCATGCCGCAGCAGTGCCGCAGCCAGCTTATGGATCGGATTTATCGTTCCTTCGGGGAACGCGGCATGTCCGCCCAAGCCTTCCGCTTCTATTGCAACCCCTTGCGGGTGGGGAATTGCTTTAAACGATTCGCCCAGCGCCGTTTGAACCTGCTCAGGAGTAAAGCCGCTAATGACCGCTCTGGCCGTGCTGGGCACTACGTTGGACAGCTCGCCGCCATAAAAGTCCAGCAGGTTGCCATCTGCAACATGAGCAGTAAAGTCTGCCGTCAATATGCCCTTCTCCCCGTTGCCTACTGGAAAGTAGGCGTCCGACACAATAGAGAAAGCAGGGTCTTCCTCCTGCAAGTAATAGGCGACATCCCGCATCCCCGCTTCCTCATTGCAGCCAAGAAAGACAGAAACCGTATGCTTGAGCGGAATGCGATGCTCCTTGAAAAACTGCAGCGTATAGATAACACCCGCTGCCGCAGCTTTGTTGTCTCTGGCTCCCCGCCCAAACAGATAACCATCCTGTTCAAACGGCTCATAGGGATTGAATGTCCAGCCCTCCCCTTCGGGAACAACGTCCAGATGGGAGAAAAAGCTGATTTTCCGCTCACTCTTGCCCGGATATAGGGCAGAAATGCCATAGTAGTCATGATTGACCGCTTGCAGCCCTGCCTTGACAATAATGTCCTGCGCTTCATCGACAGCTTGAGCGCAGCCGCTGCCGAACGGATGCTCCGCTTCAGGATCAAAGCCTTCGTACACGCTGCGCACGCGCACCAGCTGCTTGATCGACGCAATGATTTCCGGTTTCTTGGATGCAATCCAGTTATCAATCATCTCATCAGAGACTTGATGGCTGCGCTCTGTCATGACCGGACGAGCCTCTGCGCCCTGAGGCGGTCAATCTCTGCCACAATATCCTGAGACAGCTTCAGCTTTGCTCCGGCAACATTTTCCTGCAGATGCTTCTCGGTACGGATGCCGCAGATGACATTGATATGCTCTCCTTTGGAGCGCAAATAAGCAATGGCAAGAGCGGATTGGCTGCAGCCAAGCTGCTGGCGAATAGCATTCAAACTCTCTACAAAATCCAGCGCGGAATGGTAGAGCGGCGGCTCCCACCAAGGATCGCCCTCCCGGGAATCTCCCTTCGGCAGCTGATAATCGCGGCCAAACTTCCCGGTCAGCAGTCCATTGGCAAGCGGAGAATAGGCGTGAAAGCTGATGCCATTAGCCTCGCAAAGCGGTAAAATCTCGTCTTCTACATCATTCGCCAGCATATTGTAGCGCCGCTGCACAATGGATACCTCTCCAAGCTCCAAGTAGCTTTTAATATGATGCGGATCGCAGTTGGAGGCTCCTATCGTTACAATTTTGCCTTCCTTCTTCAAATCCATCAACGTGCCGATTGTCTCCTCAATAGGAGTGTTGAAGGGCGGCATGGCCGGATTGTGCGTATAGTAGACGTCAATGTAATCTGTATTGAGGCGTCTTAAGCTCTCTTCGACTTCGATTCTGATCGTCCGGCTGCTTAAATTGCGCTTCACCGCATGACCATCCCAAGTGAATCGGTAGGTTCCCTCATCATCTCCCCACCAAAGTCCGCATTTGGTAGACAGCACAACGCTGTCACGTCTGCCCTTCAAGGCTTTCCCGATTATTTCCTCGCTATGCCCAAAGCCATATACCGGCGCTGTATCTATCATATTGATTCCGGCATCAAGCGCCGCATGTATGGTGCGGATCGATTCCTGATCATCCGTATCGGGATAGCGGAACCCTCCTCCAATACCCATAGCTCCGAGAGTAATGACCGACGCCTTTATGCCGGAGCGTCCAATTTCCATATGCTCCATAAGAGAAAGCCTCCTTTAGTTATCCAGCCGCAGTATTCCGCCAACGCCTACATTTTCATCCGAATGCTCTTTAATAATTACGATCGTTTTGACTGGACCGGACGATTGGAAAAAGTCATCCGCCGCCGCTTGTATGTTCTTCACTAGATCACGCTTTGCATCAACAGGCTTGTTGGGCGCCGTGTAGACGAAGAACGTTATTTCTTCCCCGCTTTTTTTCGTGCTGGTTTCTTTCGGCAGTTGATATAGATGCACGCTTCTCAGCTCAGGGGGCAGCTTCAGTCCTGTCGTTACCGCCGTTCCAATAATGTCGATGAAGCGTTCCAGTTGCTCACCTGCTAATGCTGTGTTTGAGACTCCGATTACGGTTGCCATATTCGTTATTCCTCCCAAAATATAATTTGAATTCTACTCCGCCAGCGGTTTTTTGACGCCGCTGTACGTTTCTAAGAGCCACTCTGAATATTCTTTAGAGGTCATAATTTCAATTGCCTTATCGAGCCACTCCAGATTGCTCTTGCTTTCATGAACAACAAACAATGTGCCGCCATATGTTTTGTAGACTTCCGGCGTCTCCGCCAGCAGGGCGGTATCCACCGTTATGGCAGGGTCCTTCATCTGATACACCGTAATAGACGGCGCCGTCATCGCGTCCAAATCGGGGAAGATGCCCACTCTGTTTCTAGGGTCTGTCTCCACAAATTCAAGCTTCTTAGTATTTTCAACGATATCAAGCAACGTAGGCAGATCCACCCCCTCCTTCAGCTTAATAACCCCGTTATCGGCAAGCAGCTGAAGCTCTCTCGCACGGTTGGCCGCATCGTTGGCAATGCCGATTCTTGCACCCTCAGGCAGCTCTTCAACAGATCCGTATTTCTTCGACACCAACAACACCGGCATTGTAAAAATAGAAGGGCCATACGTTTTGAGATGCGTATTTTTGCTGCTGTTAAAGCTGTTCAGATAACGCTCATTTTGAAAATAGTTCGCGTCGATGCTGCCATCCTCTGTAGCTGTATTAATGGCTACATTATCGTTAAATACGCGGGCTTCAATGTCGTAGCCTTCCTGCTTCAGCTTTTCCGCTACATATTCAAGATCGGGCTGCTCGCGGGCAAGTACCCCGACCACTATTTTTTTGTCCGCATTTGCATTGGCGCCCGACTCATCCGTCTGTTTCTCTGATGAGCAAGCAGCTAATAAGGCGCTCGTAAGCAATAGTGTTACAAGTAGAATGGATGCAAGTTTTGTTTTCATCTGATGTAGTCCCTCTCTGCAGTAAGTTATTTCAGCTTTCGGTACAAGGCATTGCCAGCGATTTGAATGAATTGCACAATGACAATAAGGACGAGGACGGTGCTGTACATAATCGTATCGTCGAAATTTTGATAGCCGTATGTCAAGGCTACCGCTCCGAGCCCTCCGGCGCCGACAGTTCCTGCTATAGCCGTATAGCCCAGCAGCGACACAATACCTAGTGTCATGCTCGATATAATGGACGGAATCGATTCGTTCACGATCACATGCCACGTAATTTGCCAATCCGACGCTCCGAACGATTTCGCCGCTTCAATGAGCCGGGCGTCGATTTCCTTGAAGCAGCCCTCCAGCAATCTGGCGATTAGCGGAGAGCCCGCAACAGTAATGGAGAAAATAGCAGGGCCAACCCCTATCGAGGTTCCGACTACAAATCGGGTGACCGGAATAATGACAATAATGACGATGATGAAAGGAACGGAACGCAGCACATTAATAATGGCGCTGATCGTCTCATAGATGACGCGATTCGGGCGAAGCCCTCTGGAGTCTGTTGTAATTAGAATAATCGCCAATATAAAGCCGCAGACAGAGCAGGTTACAATCGAGCCTCCGAGCATTAGAAACGTATCGCGCAGACCAGGCAGTATTATTTTTGACAGCATCGTTTCCAGATCGTATTGATACATGCTACACCTTCCTCCACTCCACGCGATGCTTGTCCAGACAGGCCTCGATTCGGGCAAGCTCCGTATCGTGGATACGAATCATAAGCGCTCCGGCAATGGAATCGCTGTACTTGCTCAGTCCGCCCCAGACAAGCTCGAATTTCACGCCTGTCTCAATGGCCAGCCTGGAGAGAATATCATCGTTTTCTCCGTTGCGCTGAATAATTTCAAGCTTGATTTTTTGATGATGGGACGTGTCGTCGCGATAGTTTTCTTCACCCATGAAATCGTCCAATAGGTCAGGCATATTCAGAAAAATATCCTGCGCACTGCCGGCGGCCTTCAGCTTGCCTCCGCTCAACACCCCCATTTTGTTGCAAATTCCTTTTACGACGGACATTTCATGCGTAACGACGACGATTGTAATGCCCAGCTCTCTGTTGATCTTTTTTAACAGCTCCAGAATGGACTGCTTAATATTCGGATCGAGTGCCGAGGTTGCCTCGTCGCACAATAAAATTGTCGGGTTCATAATAAGCGCGCGCGCAATGGCTACCCTTTGCTTCTGTCCGCCGCTTAGCTGCCTTGGCAGCACATCGATCTTTTCCGTAAGCTCGACAAGCTCCAATACTTCGCGTATTCTCTGATCGACATTGTTCATCTTGGATTTAAAGCATTTTAGCGGAAACAATATATTCTCATAGACGGTTTTGCGCTCCAGCAGACTGAACTGTTGAAAAATCATCCCTACGCCGCTTCTGAAATAACGAAGCTCCTTTTTGTTAAGACGGTTAATATGAACGCCGTCCACGATCACGTCCCCGGAATCAAACGATTCCAGTCCGTTCATGCAGCGCAGCAAAGTAGATTTGCCCGCGCCGCTGACGCCAACGAGGCCGTATATATCTCCCTTATCAATTGTCAGATCGATTCCTTGAAGAACCTGCTTGCCATCGAATGTTTTGCTTAGGTTTCTTATTTCGATCATATCGTGTACCTTACTTTTCACTTATTTTTACTATCGCTATATCTCTTCAATAGCGCGCAGCGCAAGCTGGCTTAGCGCCAAATCCTCCATCGGAGGATTGTGCAGTCCAAAGCGAACATCGCGATACATGCGTTGAAGAGGATGGGTCATCGCCAGACTATGCGCGCCAACAATTCGCATGGCTTTATCAACGACGGACAAGGCGGTTTGTATCGCATATACCTTTACAGCTGCAAAATCTTCATTGGCTACAGTGAGCTGGCTGTCATATTTACCGGCAATGGCGTACATAAAATGACGGGCCGACGACAGCTCCATCTCAATCCGTCCGATCGCTTGCTGAATATGGGGCAGCTGAGCGATCGGGTGAGGCAGACTGTTCGGCTGATAACTTTTGGCAAAGCGTATAGCTTCATCTCTTGCCGCAAGAGCAATGCCCAAGTAGACGGCTGGTATGCACAAATTGTGGGCGTTGCTCTGATTTCCCTTCGCCTGCCCGGCGCCTGAGCCGCTTCGCGAATTCACCTTGGCGGCTGCGGGCACATAGGCCTGCTGTAGAACCAGATCGTGGCTTCCCGTCCCTCTCATGCCGACCATATTCCAGGTAGCCTCAATAGATAAACCTTCCGTCTCTCGCGGAATAAGGAAATCCGAGAGGCAATCCGCATCCTCATCGAATGCCGATACAATAAAGTAGTCGAGAACAGGCGCCAGCGAAGTGAACGACTTCCTGCCAGTCAACCGATAGCCATTCTCCGTCTTACTGGCTGTCGTCTGCGGCCTGCCGCCCCGCGAGGGACTGCCGGTCGCCGCTTCCGAATCCGCGCGGTTAACCAGCGCGCCGCGCTCAAGAACTGCCTTGCACAGCTCCCTATAATCGCTTTCCTTCCATTGGCGCGTCTTGCTTAATTGCAGCACCGTATTCATATGCCATCCAATCGCCAGCGCAGCAGGAGCATCCGTCTTGGCAATCCGTTCCTGATACAGCAGCAAATCAGTCAAGGACAGACCCTCTCCCCCAAGCTCGACCGGTACAGCCAACTGAGGATATCCGATCGCTTTCAGGTCGGAAATAAGGCCGTAGTTGAAGCCGTTCGTTTCATCGGCTTTTATTGTCCCGGCAGTATTTCGCTGCAACACCTCGTCCAAGCGGGCAAGCCATTCTTGCTGCGTTCTTACAAGTTGGTTCTGTGCAGAAGGCATTTCGCATCTCCCCCACCTTTCTCCACAAAGTTAAATTTCTTGTTTTAAAAATATATCAGCTCAAAATGACGAACAGAATGTCCAAATGTGATTTATTCGCTTGTCCAATTATGACTATTCCAATCATTTTACTATGATTTTAATTCCAAAGGTATTATAATCGTTGCAAGCTTTACAATTCATCTATCGCTTTGACTTCATTCAAGGAGGGAGTACTTTGTTGAAGAGGCCTATCTCTACAAACATAGATCATTCAAGGAAATATCTGTTTGTACCAACTGAATTTGAAAAATCAAGCGCTGCATGGCCGCTTAGAATTGGTATTCATGAGAATGCCAGCCATTTTCATACAGGTCCTCGTGTCCTGCCCTATTACAACTTGATTTTCATTCTAAATGGAGAAGGTTCATTTATCCAAAAAAGCAAAACCTACCATTTGCGGCGCAATGATATATTTTGCTGCTTTCCGCAGGTGTCTCATGAATATTTCAGCAATGACGCTCATCCCATGAGCTATATGTGGCTTGCTTTCGAAGGGCCGCATTCCGGCCTGCTGCTTGAACGTATCGGCATCAAGCATTGCACGCCGTACCAGTTCAATGCCGCGAACCCGAATGCGCTTGATTTTCTCCAGACATTAATTTCGTTGGCGAAAAACGACTTTGAGCGTGATCAGGATCTGACGCGGCTAATTACGTTTCATCAGGTATTCAAAGCACTGTCTGCAAAAGTATCAGATACGGACCGGAATCAGGTATGCTCGGATGAATGGCTTGAGCGTGCCAAGGAGCATATGGAGCTGCACTACTCAGAGGATATTAATATCGAAACCGTGGCCCAGTACGTAGGGATAGAGCGATCCTATTTCTCAAGAAAATTCAAGCAGTCCTACAAAATTACACCGATGAAATATTTACAGGAAATACGAGTATCGGCAGCCAAAACATTGCTCAGGACGACGGAGCTGAATCTTTCCGCCATTGCTCAATCCATCGGATATGTCGATATGTTCTCCTTTTCCAAGGCATTCAAGAAAGGAGCAGGAATTTCACCCAATGAATACCGCTCCTCTGTCAAATGAAGCTTGCGGCGGGAACAGCATACCATGCCGCTGCAGGCGGATATGTCGATACGCTTCTACGCACAGATTCCACCATACGCAGGTAGTCTAGCTACGAAGCTGCTTGATCCCTGCTGCAGTTGACTTTCACTAACTATACGATTCGCGCCTCTAGGTACGCTGCACGAAAAAGATGCTGTCCCAATTAGCAGCTTTCTACTAATGGAACAGCATCTTCAACTTTAATCAAACCTAGTCCACGTCCACACGCATCCGCTCCCAGCGGAAGAACCGTTGTACTTATCGAAAATGCAGTTAATTTGAATCTGTCTTCACCCAATATTGCGACAGGATGCTGTTTACTTCATTCGGTCTTTCCTGAACAGCCTGCGACCAGCTCATACCAGAGCTTGAAGTATAGGCGGCCATCGCCTGGATCAACTGGTTGACCTGATAATTCATCAGAACATTGCCGTCTTCCGCAATAAACTGCTCCACCTGGTTGGGAACACCCCCATTCCAATTGTTAACGGTCAACTGATCCGCGGTTCCATCGATCGAGATCGTGAGATGGCTGCCAGACTTGCCCAGAATCAAATCCAATGGATTCGCATTCAGATACACAACATCCTCGTTATTGGCAGTTGTGTCATAATCCGTAATCGTATCCTGGCCATACCCATAGCCGAAAATATAAGTATCATTGCCGATTCCGCCATCGAGGGTATCGTTGCCAGCTCCGCCATCCAAATAATCAGCGCCAGCCCTGCCGTAGAAGTTGTCATTGCCGCCGAGGCCAATCATGTGGTTGCTCTCGTCACCGCCGTACTGCACATCATTGCCTGCAGTGCCAAACGTATAGATTGGCTGGCCGATGACGCTGTCAAAGCCCCACTCCGTTCCATCGGCGAACAATATCCGTTCCACGCGATAGTACCCAGAGGTATTGAAATATTCACGGATCGTCACTTTGTCCGTACTGCCGACAATACCGATGGTCAAGCTGTCGCCGCTCCGGCTTAGCTCAACCTCTTGGGGATCAATATCAAACAGCTGCAGCGTGTCGATATTCCCGCTCGCTGAATCATAATCTGTTATCGTATCTTCCCCATAGCCTTTGCCGAACAAATACGTATCATTGCCACTATCCCCTTGCAGAATATCGTTGCCAATCCCTCCGTCGAGAACGTCATTGCCGGCTCCGCCGTAGAGCGAATCATTGTCAGCTCCCCCAAACAACGTGTCATTGCCGGACTCTCCTTGGAGCGTATCATTGCCGCTGCCGCCATCCATTCGATCATCGCCGGCTCCGCCGATCAATGAATCGATACCAATGCCGCCATCCAGCAGATCGTTTCCGGCTCCGCCTTGCAATGAATCGTTGCCTGCGCCTCCGTCCAACTGGTCATTGCCTGCTCCGCTGACAAAAGTATCATTACCGCCCAATCCGCTCATCACATTGATCTCGTCGCCGCCATACTGGGTATCGTTGCCTTCGGTTCCGACCGTGTAGATGGTTTGGCTTAAGACACCATTGTAATCCCACTTCGTTCCATCCCCGAACTGAATATACTCCACGCGGTAATAGCCGAAAGTGTTGAAATATTCACGGATCGTCATTTTGTCCGCAGTTCCGTCAACCAAAATGATCAGGTTATCTCCTATGCGCGAGAGCGTAACCTCATCAGGCATAATATCAACGAGCTGCAGTGTGTCTGTATTTCCAGCTGTGCTGTCATACTCATAGATGATATCTTGTCCATATCCCTTGCTGAACAGGTAGGTGTCATTGCCCGAGCTGCCCTCCAGCGTATCATTGTCCGCTCCGCCGTCCAGAATGTCGTCTCCTAAACCGCCATTCAGCAGATCGTCGCCATCTCCGCCAGACAATCTATCATTGCCTGCCTGACCCTGAAGACTATCATTACCGACTCCGCCGTCCAGAATATCATCGCCAACTCCACCATTCAGAACATCATTGCCGGCTCCGCCATTCAAAGCATCATTGCCCGCTCCGCCATCAAGCGTGTCATTGCCACCCAAGCCTAACATATCATTACGCTCTTCACCGCCGACTTGCGAATCATTTCCTTCTGTTCCAATGGTGAAAATCTTCTGGCTTATGACACCGCTATAATCCCATGTCACTCCGTCTGAGAACGTAATGCTCTCCACCCGATAATAGCCCAATGAATAGAAATAGTCCCTTATCGTCACACTGTCCGTACTCCCATTAACGCTAATAATCAGGTGATCGCCGCTTCGACTGAGTTTCACTTCGCTTGAGGCAATATCCATGAACTGCAATGTATCTGCGTTTCCGGCTGTCGAATCATATTCGGTGATCGTATCCTGGCCGTCTCCTCTTCTGAACAGATACGTGTCATTGCCGGCGCTGCCTTCAAGAGAGTCATTACCTGCTCCGCCATCCAGCAGATCCGAACCGGCTCCCCCTCTTAACGAATCTGCTCCAACGCCCCCGTAGAGCTTATCATCGCCAGCATCTCCGTTCAATTGGTCATCGCCTGCTCCGCCGTTTAACGTATCATCACCCGTCTGACCGTATAGAGAGTCATTTCCGATGCCGCCATCGAACAGATCATCGCCCGCTCCGCCATACAGTCTATCGTGACCGTCAAGACCATAGATGACATTCTTCTCATCGCCGCCGTAGAATGTATCATCGCCCTCAGTTCCCGTTGTATGCACCTGTTGTCCAATAATGGCGGAATAATCCCATACCGTTCCATCAGCGAACTGAATGCGTTCAATCCGGTAATAACCTGATGATGAGAAATAGCTTTGAAGCGTAATTTTGTCATCACTTCCTGCTACCCGCACAATGAGGCTTTCATTGTTGTCTCGGGCAAGCACAATCTCGCCTGGATTAATATCTTCCAGAATCAATGTGTCGATATTGCCGCTGAGAGCATCGCCGTCATAAATCGTATCTTGACCGGAGCCTTTACGGAACAGATACGTATCATTGCCCGTACCTCCTTCCAGCGTATCATTCCCCGCGCCTCCGTCCAGCAGATCGGCGCCATTGCCGCCATACAAGCGGTCCGCTCCTTCGCCTCCGCTCAGGCTGTCAGCGCCATCTTGCCCATTGAGCGAATCATCTCCCGCTCCACCCAGCAGAATGTCATTGCCGATTCCACCCTGCAGACTATCATTGCCCGTGCCGCCATCCAGCAGATCATCGCCGCCGCCGCTGTTCAGGCTATCATTGCCGCCCAGCCCAAGCATGACATTCTTCTCATCGCCACCGATAAGCGTATCGTTGAAGTCCTCCGTACCTGTTACATATACGGTCTGAGCAAGAATCCCGCTGTAGTCCCATATCGTTCCGTCAGCAAATACAATTTGCTCCACTCTGTAGTATCCGTTGCTGTTAAAATACTCCCGGATCATTACGCTGTCCGTGCTGTCCTTCATACTAATCGTGAGATGGTCGCCGGTACGGAGAAGCTTAATCTCGTCAGGAGCAATATCGACCAACCGCAAAATATCGTTATTGCCGCTGGTGGAATCCGCTTCATATATGACATCCTGACCAGAGCCCTTGCGGAAAAGATACGTATCGTTGCCCGCGCCGCCTTCCAGATTATCATTGCCTGCTCCGCCATCCAGCAAGTCGTTGCCATTGTTGCCGTACAACTGATCGGCCCCTTCATCTCCGCTCAGACTGTCATCGCCGTCTCTGCCATACAGCGTATCGTTTCCGCTGCCGCCTGCCAGTGTATCGTTGCCTGCACCGCCGTCCAGCAGATCATGACCGCTGCCGCCATCCAGCGTATCATTGCCGCCTCCGCCATTGAGTCGATCATCGCCGCCAAGACCGCTCATGACATTGCGTTCTTCACCGCCATTTTGCGTATCGTTGCTCTCCGTTCCAATGGTGAAGATGGTCTGGCTCATGACATGGCTGTACTCCCATAGCGTTCCATCCCCAAACTGGATATTCTCCACGCGATAATAGCCGCTTGTGTTGAAATATTCACGGATCGTCACTCGCTCCACGCTGTTAATTATCGAAATGACCAGGTTGTCTCCCATACGAAGGAGCTTCACTTCGCTAGGCAAAATATCAGCGAGCTTCAGCGTATCCGCGTTTCCGGCTGTCGCATCAGCGTCATAAATTGTATCTTGACCAGAGCCCTTGCTGAACAGATACGTATCGTTGCCGGAGCTGCCCTCCAGATAATCATTCCCGTTGCCGCCATCCAGAATATCATTGCCGGCTCCGCCAAACAGACGGTCCGCCCCTTCTTCTCCGTACAGACTGTCATTGCCGCCAGAGCCATAGAGCGCATCTGCCCCGCTGCCGCCGTTCAACATATCGTTTCCATCGCGGCCATCCAGATAATCATTGCCGGAGCCGCCTGCAAGAGCCTCATCCGCTGCCGTTCCATACTTCGTTACACCTGTAATATCTACAATCGGTTGATTAAGAACATCCTCATAGCTCCAAATCGTTCCATCGCCGAATTGAATCTGTTCCATCCGATAATTGATATTGAAATAGCCCTGCACCGTTAAGCTGTCTGTACTGCCGCTAATGCTTATGATCAAATCATTGCCGATGCGGCTAAGCATCACATCGTCATGAGCAATATCTAGAAGCTTGAGTATATCGACATTGCCGCTTGCGGAGTCATAGTCGCGGATCGTATCCTGACCATCGCCTCTGCGGAATAGATACGTATCATTGCCAGTACCGCCGTCCAAACTATCATCGCCAAGCCCGCCATCGAGAATATCTGCATCTGCACCTCCCGACAACTGGTCTGATCCTGATCCGCCTAACAGCGTATCGCTTCCAGTTCCGCCATCCAGCGTATCATCCCCGCTACCGCCGTCCAGGAAGTCATTGCCGGCTCCGCCATAAAGCCTGTCATTGCCGCTGCCTCCCGACAGTTGGTCGTTCCCCTCATTGCCTGTTAAAGTATCATCGCCATCCAAGCCGCTTATCCAATCGTCTCCGCTATTGCCTGTCAGCGTATCCTGACCTTCTGTTCCAAGGAGGTTCATTGGCTGCCTCAATATATCTTCCTGCGTCCAAACAGTGCCTTCCCCGAACAAAATCCGCTCCACACGGTAGTTCACACTATAGAAAAAGTGCTGAATCGTAATTCTGTCATTGCTGCCGTTAATAGCGACTATTAGATGATCGCCGCTGCGCGTAAGCGCAACCTCTTGCGGCGCAATATCAACAAGCTGAAGCGTGTCCAAATTGCCGATCGTTGAATCATTATCAGCAATTAGGTCCTGCCCATCTCCCTTGCGGAACAGATACGTATCGTTGCCGAGTCCGCCTCCCAGCGTATCGTTGCCCAGGCCTCCGTCCAGGATATCCGAGCCGGCTCCGCCGGACAGCGTATCATTGCCGGCTCCGCCGTTCAAGCTGTCATCGCCGTCAGAACCATACAGACCATCATCACCCAAGCCGCCGAGCAGCGTATCATTGCCGACTCCGCCGTCCAAGTAATCATTGCCATTGCCCCCGTCCAGCAGATCGTTGCCATTGCCGCCATAGAGCGCATCATTACCAGCTGCTCCGGACAATTGATCGTGACCGTCATTGCCGTGCAGCGTATCGTCACCTGACAAGCCGCTCAGAATATCGTCACCCGAATTCCCGGCCAGCGTATCATTGCCTTCCGTTCCGACCAGATTCATCGCCTGACGATAGACATCGTCATACGTCCAGACCGTTCCATCCGAGAACGCGACTTGCTCCACACGATAATGATAGCCGTAGGAAGAAGCATGGTAGGTATAGGTATAATAATTTTGAATCGTGATTCTATCTTGGCTGCCCTTTACAGCTAGGATCAGATGGTCGCCGTTGCGTGAAATCGCCACCTCATTCGGCATTATGTCGACGAGCCGCAGCGTGTCCAGATTGCCGGTTGTTCCATCCAAGTCTGTGATAACGTCCTGACCATCTCCCTTGCGGAACAGATACGTATCATTGCCGCTGCCGCCTTCCAGCGTATCGTTGCCTTGGCTTCCGTCCAGCGTATCCGACCCTGCTCCGCCGTACAGCGCATCATTGCCTGCCCCGCCATTCAGGCTGTCATCGCCCTCTGAACCATACAGACGATCGTTGCCCTCACCGCCATGCAGCGTATCGTTGCCTGCATTGCCGTCCAAATAATCATGGCCTTCGCCACCATCCAGAGCGTCGTTGCCATTGCCGCCATAGAGCGTATCGTTCCCAGCTCCGCCGGACAACTGATCGTGACCGTCATTGCCATACAAGGCATCATCGCCTGCCATGCCGCTCAGAATATCATCACCCGAATTGCCGGACAGCGTATCATTGCCTTCCGTTCCGACCAAATTCATCGCCTGACGATAGATATCATCATACGTCCAGACTGTTCCGTCCGCGAACGCGACTTGCTCCACGCGATAGTGATAGCCGTAGGAAGAAGCATGGTAGGTATGGAGATAATAATTTTGGATCGTAATTCTATCCGCGCTTCCCTTCACAGCAATAATCAAATGATCGCCGCTGCGCGAAATCGCAACCTCATCCGGCATAATATCGACAAGCCGCAGTCTATCCATATTGCCGCTTGTCCCATCCAGGTCGGCGATGACGTCCTGACCATCTCCCTTGCGGAACAGATACGTATCATTACCGACACTGCCTTCCAGCGTATCGCTGCCTTGACCTCCGTCCAGCATATCCGAGCCGGCTCCCCCGTACATCGCATCATTGCCGACTCCGCCATTCAGACTGTCATCGCCCTCAGAACCATACAGACGATCATCGCCAATGCCGCCTACCAGTGTATCATTGCCGGCTCCGCCGTCCAGATAATCATTGCCGACTCCACCATCCAACAGATCGTTGCCATTGCCGCCATAGAGCGCATCATTACCAGTTGCTCCGGACAATTGATCGTGACCGTCATTGCCTTGCAGCGTATCGTCACCTGCCATGCCGCTCAGAATATCATCACCCGAATTGCCAGCCAGCGTATCGTTGCCTTCCGTTCCGATCAGATTCATCGCTTGACGATAAACATCCTCATACGTCCAGACCGTTCCGTCCGCGAACGCAACCTGCTCCACACGATAGTGATAGCCGTAGGTGGAAGCATGGTAGGTATGGAGATAATAATTTTGGATCGTAATTCTATCCGCGCTTCCCTTAACCGCAATAATCAAATGATCGCCGCTGCGCGAAATCGCAACCTCATCCGGCATAATATCGACAAGCCGCAGCGTGTCCAGATTGCCGCTTGTTCCATCCAAGTCTGCGATAACGTCCTGCCCATCTCCCTTGCGGAACAGATACGTATCGTTGCCGATACTGCCTTCTAAAGTATCGTTCCCTAGATTTCCGTCCAGCGTATCCGAGCCGGCTCCGCCATACAGCGCATCATTGCCGACTCCGCCATTCAGGCTGTCATCGCCCTCAGAACCATACAGACGATCATCGCCAATACCGCCTACCAGTGTATCATTGCCGGCTCCGCCGTCCAGATAATCATTGCCGACTCCACCATCCAGCAGATCGTTGCCATTGCCGCCATAGAGCGTATCCATACCAGCACCGCCGGACAACTGATCGTGACCATCATTGCCATACAAGGCATCATCGCCTGCCAAGCCGCTCAGAATATCATCACCCGAATTGCCGGACAGCGTATCATTGCCTTCCGTTCCGATCAGATTCATCGCCTGACGATTGACATCCTCATACGTCCAGACCGTCCCGTCCGCGAACGCGACTTGCTCCACGCGATAGTGATAGCCGTAGGAGGAAGCATGGTAGGTATGGGTGTAATAATTTCGAATCGTGATTCTGTCGTCACTACCCTTTACAGCAATAATCAAATGATCGCCGCTGCGCGAAATCGCAACCTCATCCGGCATAATATCGACGAGCCGCAGTCTATCCAGATTGCCGCTTGTTCCATCCAAGTCTACGATGACGTCCTGGCCATCTCCCTTGCGGAACAGATACGTATCGTTGCCGATACTGCCTTCCAGCGTATCGCTGCCCAGGCCTCCGTCCAGCGTATCCGAGCCTGCTCCGCCATACAGCGCATCATTGCCGACTCCGCCATTCAGGCTGTCATCACCGTCAGAACCATACAGATAATCATTGCCATTGCCACCTAGCAGCGTATCATTGCCGGCTCCGCCGTCCAGATAATCATTGCCGACTCCACCATCCAGCAGATCGTTGCCATTGCCGCCATAGAGCGTATCGATACCTGCTCCGCCGGACAACTGATCGTGACCATCATTACCATACAAGACATCGTCGCCTGACAAGCCGCTCAGAATATCATCACCCGAATTGCCGGACAGCGTATCGTTGCCTTCCGTTCCGATCAGATTCATCGCTTGACGATAGACATCCTCATACGTCCAGACCGTCCCGTCCGCGAACGCGACTTGCTCCACACGATAGTGATAGCCGTAGGAGGAAGCATGGTAGGTATAGGCGTAATAATTTTGAATCGTGATTCTATCCGTGCTACCCTTAATAGCAATAATCAAATGATCGCCGCTGCGCGAAATCGCAACCTCATCCGGCATAATATCGACAAGCTGCAGTCTATCCAGATTGCCGCTTGTCCCATCCAGGTCAGCGATGACGTCCTGACCATCTCCCTTGCGGAACAAATACGTATCATTGCCGCTGCCGCCTTCCAACGTATCGCTGCCCAGGCCTCCGTCCAGCGTATCCGAGCCTGCTCCCCCGTACATCGCATCATTGCCGACTCCGCCATTCAGGCTGTCATCGCCGTCAGAACCATAAAGACTATCATTACCCAAGCCGCCGAGCAGCGTATCATTGCCGACTCCGCCGTCCAAGTAATCATTGCCATTGCCCCCGTCCAGCAGATCGTTGCCATTGCCGCCATAGAGCGCATCATTCCCGGCTGCTCCGGACAATTGATCGTGACCGTCATTGCCTTGCAGCGTATCGTCGCCTGCCAAGCCGCTCAGACTATCATCACCCGAATTGCCGGTCAGCGTATCATTGCCATCCGTTCCGATCAGATTCATCGCCTGACGATAGACATCCTCATACGTCCAGACCGTCCCATCCGCGAACGCGACTTGCTCCACTCGATAGTGATAGCCGTAGGAAGAAGAGTAGTAGGAGTAGGCGTAATAATTTTGAATCGTGATTCTATCCGCGCTTCCCTTCACAGCAATAATCAAATGATCGCCGCTGCGCGAAATCGCAACCTCATCCGGCATAATATCGACAAGCCGCAGTCTATCCATATTGCCGCTTGTCCCATCCAGGTCGGCGATGACGTCCTGACCATCTCCCTTGCGGAACAAATACGTATCATTGCCGCTGCCGCCTTCCAACGTATCGTTGCCAAGGCCTCCGTCCAGCGTATCCAACCCTGATCCACCGTACAGCACATCGTTCCCGGAACCGCCGTTCAGGCTGTCATTACCCTCTGAGCCATACAGGCGATCATCACCGCCCTCGCCAAACAATGAATCGTTTCCTCCGTAACCCTCCAAATAATCATTACCGCTGACGCCTGTAAGGGTGTTGTCCGCAGCTGTTCCATAGAGGGTTATTCCTGTTAATAGCTGGATAGGCTGATTCAGTACATCCGCATACATCCAAGTGATTCCGTCAGCAAATTCAAACCGTTCGATTCTATAAGCGTGACTATAAAAATAATTCTGGAGTGTTATCCGATCATCGCTGTCCGCTAGAGTTATAATCAAATGATCGCCGCTGCGGCTCAGCACAGCTTCACTCGAAGCAATATCCGTCATTCGAAGTGTATCGACATTACCTGCAGTTGAATCATAATCATAGATCGTATCCTGGCCATATCCCTTGCTGAATAAATAGACATCATTGCCCGCGCTGCCATCCAG
Source organism: Paenibacillus plantiphilus (assembly GCF_927798095.1). Lineage (GTDB taxonomy): Bacteria > Bacillota > Bacilli > Paenibacillales > Paenibacillaceae > Paenibacillus_Z > Paenibacillus_Z plantiphilus. The sequence continues at coordinate 133,570 of NZ_CAKMMF010000014.1, forward strand.
TTGGTCGTTGCCAGTCCCCCCGTCTAAAAGGTCCGATCCGATGCCGCCATTCAGCACGTCCGAGCCTTCCCCTCCGATCAGACTGTCATCGCCTTCCTGTCCATACAGCGCATCATTGCCGCTCCCGCCAATAAGCATATCAATGCCGCTTCCCCCTTCAAGGGTATCATCGCCGCTGCCGCCGTCCAGATAGTCATTACCTGCCCCGCCATTAAGCGCATCAAAGCCGATACCCCCAAGAAGACGGTCATCTCCTTCATTGCCGTTCAGCCGATCATTTCCTTCAAGGCCGATTAGAACATCGTTGCCGCCATTGCCTGTCAGTGTATCCTGATTCTCGGTACCTGTCAGATTCAACGAAAAACTGTACACATCCGCGTATTTCCATATGCTGTCGTCAGCGAATTGAATCTGTTCGACCAAGGATTGGTTTTGAAAATAGTTCCGAATCGTCACCTTATCCGCACTTCCGTTTACAAGAAGCTCCAGATCATTGCCAATTCGATTGACGGTTACCTCTTCAGGCGTTATATCAATGAGCCGCAGCGTGTCCGAAATGCTTCCCGTGCCGTTCTCATTAATCGTATCCTCGCCGTCACCCTTGCGGAACATATACGTATCGTTGCCTGCTCCACCCTCCATATAATCGTTGCCGACGCCGCCATCCAGAAGGTCAGCTCCATCGCCGCCGTACAGCTTGTCAGCTCCCTGATCGCCATAGAGCGCATCATCGCCGGCCAGCCCGTTAATAATATCATCGCCTTCGGCTCCCTTGAGCGCATCATGAGCAGAGGAGCCATTAACAGTATCATTAACCGCAGTACCAAGCCGCGTATATCGGCCTGCCGAATCAATAGTCCATCCCAACGAAGCATCCATCCCCACAAAAGTATCTCTCAGATGCTTCATATCCACATTGGCTTCCATCCCCAAGCCGCGAAGCATTCTTACAAACTCGCTGATTTGCTCCCGCCCTTTATCCGGCTCAGTAAGAAACAGGCTCTGCAAACGCTGCATAACGAGCGAAATGTTGGTTGCAATTGCGCCCGAGGCTCCGATGGAATAAGAGATTGATGCTGTTAATGGCTTGAGATGAGATTGAGAGATCAGCTTGCCGTATATACTCTCTGATAGCTGTTGATACGCTGCATGCAGCACATCGGCAGCCAAAGCATTCGGAATGCCATTAGAGGATGTGCCAAGGAAGGATTTGCCCAGCAGCCGCTCCATGGCTGCAATTTTTCTGGCATCAACTAAACCGCCTCTGGAGGTCGGATCAATCTTCGCGCTCCCCGTCCAGCGGTATAGAATATTGTCCAGCGTAATGGAGCGAACCGTAATGCTCTTCTCCTGCGTGAACGCTGCAACGAGCTTCTTCAGCTCCGCATCCCTTATCATTGCTTGATGAAGAGAATGCACATTGCCGTATCCCCGGACGTTCGGAAGCAGCTTGATATCTGTCGGAACGTCAAGAATTTGCTTCGCCTGGCTATTCATTTCATCGCGTACAAGCATGTACTCTCCGACTTCATGCACACTGCCATCATGCTTGGCATACGTTCCCACAGCCCGCTTCAGATTTCCCTGCGCGTCTGTCCGATTGACAGCAGTATTAGAAGTGCTGATCTCCTTAATGTTCAATTGCCCCATCGTAAACAGCTCATCAGAGCTGGATAGCCCGTCCTGATTAAGATCCCGCCAAACTCTCAGTTCCCCGAATCTGGCATCCCCGGCATTGATTTTCCCATCGCGATTGCTGTCCAGATCCGCCAGCGCAGCGAATCCATTGGCAGCCCTCGTACCATCCGACAATGGTGTGAAATCCCCGAACAGCTCCGTTCCGTCATTAATGATGCCATCATTATTGCGGTCCATAGCCAGCAAGCCGTCATCCGGCGCTACCCACCCGCTCCGCTCCGCGAATTCGTTGCCATCATGATCGAAATGCGGACTATCATTCACATTGGTCGTCTCGATTCCATCCCCATCCAGATCAAGGATGAGCGGATCAACAGGAGCCGGAGCGATAATACTTGCTCTATCAAATTCGGCTGCAATACTACCAATACCAAATTGCATGCCGAACAAGGAATCTCTCGATTTGGCGATTTCATCAATGAGTATAGATAAATCGACCTTTTTCAGAACCTTTTGATTCGTATCCATGAACTCTATAAACTGAATAACAGGAGAGAATAAACCATAAATCTCGATCTTGTCTGAGTTGCTGAATTTTAACGTCATAAAATCCGACGCTCCTGGCACTGGGAAGGATATCTCCATGTCAGTCCAGCTATAGCCGTTTAGTTGCAATATATTATCGTCGCTGGAATCGATGATCTGGTCAGTGCCATCACCTTTGTGGAACACATAAATATCCGCATCTTCGCCGCCATAAAGCGTATCGTTGCCTGTTCCGCCAATTAAAGTATCCTTGCCTTCACCACCATGCAGTTCATCATCGCCCACTTCACCGAGCAGCTCATCGATCCCATCTCCGCCATAGAGAATGTCGTTGCCCTCACCGCCGAGCAGCATGTCCTCCCCGTCATCGCCGTAAAGCTCATCAACGCCTACACCGCCCAGAATCGTATCATCGCCGTCTTCTCCAAACAGCGTATCATCTCCAGCGTATCCAATGATGGTGTCATTATATTCCGTTCCAAACAGAATATCGTTCCCGCTTGTCCCCTCAATTGCCACAAGCTCAGCAAATCTCTTACGATGGGTTATTGTGCCCCATTCCATAGGAGTTTGAATCTCCACAAATTCAATGATCGTCCCACTTTTAACCGTAATTTGATCATGACTGGAGTGGAAATTGAAGACGATATCTGTGCCATTCCTCGTCACATATAAATCTTTGAGAGCATAGCCCTTAATAATAACCTCGTTCTCATCGTATTGATCCTCTATCGTATCCGATCCGAAGCCTTTTTCGAATACATAGCTGTCAGACCCCTTCCCTCCCTTCAGATAATCACCGCCAATTCCACCGATAAGAGTATCGTCGCCGCTGCCTCCATATAAAATGTCAGATCCAAGTCCGCCATCAAGCACGTCATTGCCGGCTTCACCCAGCAGAAGATCCTCGCCGGAATTCCCCGTTAAGTGATCGTCGTCATCTCCACCGAGTAAAACATTGTTTAAATAGTCCCCATTCAATACATCTGAATTATCTGTCCCTTTGATAAAATAAGGCGTGATGTCCTTATCTTCCGACATGCTCTGGAACATCCCATGGAATGCATTTACTACCGATTCAGAATAATCAATAAAATTATCTGCCCAAGTTCCTGTCATGTCATTCTGATCAGCAATCGTAAACGGCTTGAGAAAATCCTCAATGTAATAACGGATGACATTGTTCAAATTCGAATTATTGTTGGTTGCTTTACTTCTCACAAAATTCCCGTTATTCAATGTGCCATCCGATTTAATAAAGTATGAAGAATAATCCCCTCTTAAGAAACTGCCGCCGGCATATCCACCCGGTATTAAAAGCTCTTCTACGTTATGTCTTCCAAATAGCATTTTCTCAAAATATGCAGCGATATCTGAAAATTTGGTAAAGTCAGGAGTTCGGCCAATGGTAGCGAAGCCCTGATTGAAGATATAGGTTTGCCCCAAGTGCGTGCCAACATTGCCTACAACGTCTGATGAGCTGACATAGTTCACGATGCTGGCATCATAATTGCCCGTATATTGGGAAGCATCAGCTACTCCCGGCGCATTGAAGGTAACTGCGTTCAGACCGTGATTAGTTGCGCTTGCAGAGCCCTGATAGTGTGCCGCCAGAAGACTGCTGATATATCCACCCAGAGACTGGCCTGTGATAGATATATTATTACTCCCGCCGAAGCCCGTAATAATGGAATCAATAAATTTGATCGCTTCCGGAAGCTGCGGGTTATCCCCCCCTTGTGCAACTCCTAAGTAATCACTGTAATAAGCATCTTCAAGAAAAGGTATAAAGTCATCCCATGTACTAGGTTTATTCCATGTAATATTTCCGATTTTATAAGGATTGTCTGTTCCGCGAATAGAAATGACAATATTGCCTGTTGAATTTCCCGCTGTATCGAATTCTTTGAAAGCAGCAGCATATAGACCGCTTCCATCATAAGAAAAGGTGCTGTTGTCGTCGACAACTCCGATAACTTCCCAATAATTAGAAAATCTGTCGTCGAATTTCGCTCCTATCTCAAGATCAGGCTGGCCTCTTAATTGGTCATACACAACTGCGCTTAAAAATCCATAACTAAAATCCCGTACACTCATTGTCGTTCCCCTCTTCTATTTTGATTTTTTATTGACATCCAATCTCTCTTTGAACATCTGTCCAATCGCCGTTTCATCCAACGAATTATCAGGATCACTAATATTCTTCAAATCAACAACCATCCCTTTATATTTCATACTTATCTCGCTTATTGTCAGGCCTTTAGCACGTAGAGACTGAATGAAGGCATACGTTGCCTTCGCCTCACGCTCAACCATCTCTTGATTCATCTCAACATCTCTGTCCACGGTCAAGGAATATATGATCTCTCCCGCGTACTTCTCCTTATATTGCTTATAGCTCAAAAACTTCTCTTCCGTCTTGATCTTGCCCACATGTACAAAGGGATCAACAACTGTTTTCTCAGGGAAGGAAGCATTAATAATATCCTCAAAATCTTCTCTTGCATCAAGACTCATTAGGTTCAAATGAAAGCTGTCAAGGAAATCAAAACCATTCAGCTCCTCATTCGTATCAAATTCAAACGGATAGTCCACTCGATTCACATATCCAGAAATCAAGATTTTAAAGATATATTCTCCTTTGAGCATATCCGTAACAGTTACATCCTCATGAAGAAGGCTTTCAATCTTCAGCTCGGCCTCTTTCATAAACGCCTTCTCTTCTTCCGTGTAGGATTTGTCACAGCCTGCAGGAATGGCTATTGCCAGGCACAATACAATGAATACCAGCGCTCGCTTCATTTGATCCCCCACTTTCAGCTTTCTGAACTAGCACTTCGCCGGCTACCAGCTGTCCGCCACAAATAGACGTTGCAGCGAGCAGCTTCCCGTATCCGTTAAGCTTCGGACATTTCCCTCGGTCAGCTCTGTCCTTCACCTAATCTTTAAACAAAGTATTTTTTAATATCTTCAGCTGTCCGTATATGTTCCGCTTGAGATGTCGTTCCCCTCTTCTATTTTGATATTTTATTGGCATCCAATTTCTCTTTGAATATTTCTCCAATCGCCGTTTCATCCAACGATTCGTCAGGATCACTAAAATTCTTCAAATCAATAATCACCATACCTGGATATTTCATTCTAAGAAAGCTAATTTTCAGGCCTTTAGCACGTAGAGACTGAATGAAGGCATACGTTGCCTTCGCCTCACGCTCAACCGTCTCTTGATTCAGCTCAACATCTCTGTCCACGGTCAAGGAATATATGATCTCTCCCGCGTACTTCTCCTTATATTGCTTATAGCTCAAAAACTTCTCTTCCGTCTTGATCTTGCCCACATGTACATCGGGATCAAAAACTGTTTTCTCAGGGAAGGAAGCATTAATAATATCCTCAAAATCTTCTCTTGCATCAAAACTCATTAGGTTCAAATGAAAGCTGCTAAGGAAATCAAAACCATTCAGCTCCTCATTCGTATCAAATTCAAACGGATAGTCCACTCGATTCACATATCCAGAAATCAAGATTTTAAAGATATATTCTCCTTTGAGCATATCCGTAACAGTTACATCCTCATGAAGAAGGCTTTCAATCTTCAGCTCGGCCTCCTTCATAAACGCCTTCTCTTCTTCGGTGTAGGATTTGTCACAGCCAGCAGGAATGGCTAATACCAAGCACACTGCAATGAATACCAGCGCTCGCTTCATTTGATCCCCCACTTTCAGCTTTCTGAACTAGCACTTCGCCGGCTACCAGCTGTCCGCCACAAATAGACGTTATAGCGAGCAGCTTCCCATATCCGTTAAGCTTCGGACATTTCCCTCGGTCAGCTCTGTCCTTCACCTAATCTTTCAACAAAGTATCTTTTAATATCTTCAGCTGTCTTTATTTGTTCCGCTTGAGATGAATCGAAATGGAAACCGCTGAAATCCGCTTTTCTGCCCGCTATCAATTTTTCGATCTCTGCACTATTTTCCGAATAATATTGTTTATTACTGTCATTAAGCACGACGACTCTTAAACCGTAGTCCTTCAATCCGAATTTGTGGAGTTTGGCTATTATATTTAGCAGTGTTAACGATTCGGCATCGAGATCAACCGTCTTCCCTTTTTGCAAAATATAAAAGGTAATATCGAAAAAATATGATCCGAAGTTTTCACGGTTTAAAAGCTTGGCACGGTCATTGATGCTAAAACCATTAAACTTGAATTTAATATCCACATCACTTTTGAAGCGGTGGTACTCACTCTTCACAAGCTGATGCAGCCTGGCGTTCATGTCCTCGCCTATCAAATAATTCAAAAAGTCACCATCTAGGTCAGCATTCAGCACATTGTGTCCCGCCTTATACAACGCCACATTGACCGCAATGCTGACCTCATGCTCTGAATCAAGCGGAATCATCTCGACAGCATAATAGGATTGGTTCTCATTGGAGTGATAGTCTACTGAATCTGCTTTCATTTGTTTGCCGTACTTCTCTTTCATAAAGCTTTCTGCAGCCGTACGCGCCCGCTCATACAGCTCTGGCCTTCTCGGCGCAAAATAGAAATACAGAAACAGAATTAGAAAGAGCACTGAAAATCCAACTATAACTTTTTTCACAGTATTCGCCACTTCCACTTGTATTCATTTGGATCAACGACTAACCAATGGACAAGGAATCAATAGGCAACAGCCGAAGAAGCAAGCAATTTCTTATAACCATCCAATCTCACATAGAAATTGACTCTGGACGCTGCTTCAAACGCCAATGCCTGCAGCTCGTAAACTTCTTTGCCAAGCCGTAATTGCTGACCGGAGCTCCCGTTATTGATAAAGAACGATTCCTCGCTCTTGTTGCCCTTATTGTCGATCAGCTCGACTACCAGCTCATGCTTCGACTCAAAGTGGTGAAAATCCATTTTCTTAACCAATTCCGCCTCCAAGTCATAGGTTAGTATGCCTGTGGACACCTTTGGTCTTACAGCATGAACGGTCAGCGCGTAAGGGCTAATATCGAGCATTTTCAACCCCGTTGTGGTGGAGGGGGTTTCAGCTACTGCTACTGCTACTGCTTCTGCTTCGGCAGGCAGCTGATATCGCACAGCCCTGACATATCCGCTCGAACTGCCGCTCCCCTTGGCAAGCTTGCCGCCGCTCACGCCTTGCCCCAGCAGCAATTGCAGGGAGCCGCTCTTCGTTCCGCCTGGAACCTTGGCCGTCGCCGAAAGAACGGCATATTCCCCGTTATTCATCTTCGCGCTCTGCTCACTGAAGGCAAGCGGATAGTAAGTCTCGTCGGCGCCGACCAGATAGCCGGCAAGCTGATTCGGCTGCACGCTTCGTTTATTGAGCGACTTCTGAAGGAACTGCACTTCGATTAAGTCATCTCGATCTCCCTTATAGGTCTGCACATGAAGAAGCTTTACCTCAGAGCTGTTCCCTATTGCGCCGACGGCGTACAATTGATCCCCGTCATAGCTCTGTACCGGACTCATGCTGCTGATATTAAACTGGAGGGCGCTCTTGCGAGCGGTTCCCTCAATTGAAATCGATAGAGCAGCCTTGCGGACAACCGACGAATACGGCAGCTCGCCAATAACTTGATAGGTCAGCGTCTGACCAGCGATAGACGCAATGTCATCCATCGGCACAATGACGGCATCGATCTTTGTTTGTCCATCCAGAATATAGCCCGCCGACAATTGCGGCGGCGGAAGCCCCTCGCGACCTTTTCCCTTGACCTGCACCTCAGTAACGATAATGTCCTTATCCTCCAGCGGCAATCGATTCGTCGATACTGTCTTTATACGATATGTGCCGCTGTCTGAGATGAGATCGCTCCACTTATCCTGCACAGCTGCAAGCTCCCCCGCGCTGCTTATGGTGAAGCTGGCAACAGGACGATAGAAGTCATCGTTATTGTCCACGATGGCCTCCTCCAATCTGATCGAAGCCTGTGTAAGACTCGCATTGGCAGGAAGCGTAAGCTCGAATGTCTTGCTATGCGCAAAGCCTGGCTGCAGTGTCGTTCCGCTGGAGCCTTCCCCTGATTGTTCGCTATACGCCATACCTGCATTCGTCAACAAGCTAACCCGATATTGGCCTAATTGAACGGAACGGTTCCCGATGTTCTCGATATTGATGATTCCATTGACCTTCTGCTGGCTTCCGGCCTTCTGGACGGCTATGGATTCAATATGAAGCGCCAGCTCGACGCCGTGCTTCTGAATAAACTTGTATCCGTACAGGGAAGTACTGTCATCCGGCGATGCCTGCTGCTCAACCTGATAGGCAAACAGAGGGCGGTATACAGGGCTGTCTCCTTCAGCGAGGACCTCCATGACATACAGTGTCTTCTTGCCGGCAACCAGCCCATTCGGAATTTCCGCAATCATATGAGCGCTTGCAACAGCTTTCGGCAGCAATCGCCCTGTCTCGTTGCCGATCGTCAGCTTGGCATCATATCGTATCCCGTTGATATCATAGAATGCCGTTAATTTCGGCAATGGCAAACTGAGCTGGCGTGTATTCTTAATTTGGAACGTGGCAGCAATCTGGGCTGTGCCATCGCCATCATAGCTCGCTGATTCGGCTTTATTGAGACTGAACATGAACTGCCCTTCGTTAAAAGCAATCGTGACCGGAGCGCTTGACGGCTTCATGGCCTTCCAGCTCTGTGGAGTCCCTAATTCAAATCCGTACTGTGACGCATAAACAGCGCCATCGCCGCCTGCTTTCTGTGCGATTAAAAGCTGGAACTTTTGATTGCTCATTTTTTTCGGAACCGTCGTGTACAGCATCATCGAACGATGTCCTTTGGATTCAACGGCCTGCGATGCCTGCTCCAACTGCTTCAGCTCATACAGGACACCCTCAGCGGATTTCAAGTAATACGCATATTGAGGCATTTCGAGCTGGCTCTTCCCCCAATTCTGCACATGAAGATTCAATGACAGAGACATATGGTCCGAATGGTCAAAAGAATAAAAATGGCTCGTTGAGAGATTGACCTGCTGCCGATTGATCTGCGTCGTCTTGGAGTCACCTATGCCAACCGTTGGACGATAGGAAGCAGGAATCGCAATGACGCCAAGCTTCTTCGTGAAATCAGCATAATGAATATTCCATTCGGAGACGACCAGCTTGAGATTGCCGAGCGTTTCACGAGAGGTTACCTCCGCATAATACTGAAATTCCTGATAAGAATTCGACTTGATCGTTGTGCTTATATCCTTGCTTGCCAATTTGGCGGCAATAGCAGCTCCCTGCCCGGTTGCAACCTTGAAGTCGAAACGCATCAGCTTCTCCGGCTGACTGCTGTTGTTGGTTACTCGTACACGAAATGAAAACACCGCAGAGCTGCCCCAATTCGTCAACTGGGGCTCGATCACCTCGATTGTTGTTTGGCCGACGGCAATTTTGCCTACCGTTACTGTCGATACGGCCTTGCCTGCGGCGGCTGTCTGATCGGTGCGGCCATTCAAGGCCAGCGTGATTGACAATATAATGAAACAGCAGATGAATAAACGGAATTTGCGCATCCCTCTAACTTCCTCGCTTAACGTAGTTTAAAGCCCTCTTCGACTGACTTCATAATAGGTGACAGGAAAAACTCAATAATTCGGCGCTGGCCGGTCTTGACCTCAGCTGTCAGCGACATGCCCGGCACGAGATGAATTGCCACTCCCCGTGACGATTCATTCGAGCGTATCTTAACTTTGGCCTTGTACACAGGTCCCAGCTTCTCGTCATCGAAGGCGTCCGGGCTAATATGCAAGAGCTCGCCATAAAGATAACCGTACTTCTGAAAAGGAAACGTATCCACCTTCAAGAATACCTCCTGCCCGACCTTGATGAAGCCGATATCCTGATTGGTGACGGTTGCCTCCACGATTAGCGGCGTATCCTCTGGAACAACGGAAATAACCGCTTCCGCCGGTTTGACGACACCGCCGATCGTAAGCGATGAGATGCCGTGGATCGTACCGTCTACAGGTGATATCAGCTGCTGCAAATCCTTTTTCTTAGTGGCCTTGGTCAGCTCTGCATTCAGACTCGTAATCGCCTTTTCCTTCTCTACCAGCAAGTCAAGCAGCTCTCTCTTCCGCTGCTCCTCGATGGCGCTTACGTTCTGCTGCGCCTCGGACAAAGCATCCTCGGCCTGCTCGATCTTCCTCTCTTGATCCGCTATATCCCGCTCAGATTGAACCACTTTATTATCTTCTTTCAATAAGTCTGCCACTGAGGTTGAATCCGCCTGCTCTTCTGAGCGCGATAATTTGTTGAGCTGCAGCTGCTTTTGCAAGGATTCCAATTTGGATTGGGCCAGCGTCACATCCTTCTCCCGCTGTGCGACGACAAGCTCGGCTGCCCCGAGCCTGCTTGCATAGGCATTATCTCTTGCTTCCCGCAGCTGCTGCTGCATATCAACAATTTCTTTGGCCTCCGCCTGCTGTCCGTCCGCTCCGTAATTAGAGAGCACATAGGGATCTCCAAGAAGCTCGGCTGCGATCATATCCTTCTCAATTTGCGCAATCATCAGCCCCCTCTGGAGACCTTCCTGATCAGCGACGGCAACGGTACTGTCGAACTCGATCAATACCATGCCCTTCTTCACACGCTGGCCTTCCTCCACGAATATGGACTTGATCGACGCTTCCTCCATCGGCTGCAGCACCTTCGTTCTTCCTTCAGGGAACACCTTGCCCCTCGCTGTAGCCACTTCGTCAACCTGCCCGATACAGGACCAAATAACCGCTATCGTGAACAGACTGCCTATTGTCCATATGAGCCATCTGCCCAAGGGCAATGGCGGTGTTTCCTCGATTTCCATCGCATCCGGCATAAACTCGTACTCAAGCCGATCCTTGCTTCTTATTCCAAACATACCTATACCCTCTCTTGGTGGGAATGGAGATATCTGTACAGCCCGCCAGCAGCCATCAACTGATCATGGCTCCCCTGCTCGGCCAGCTCCCCCTTGTCAATAACTATAATTTTATTCGCCATCCTGATCGTCGATAGTCTATGGGCGATCATAATGACTGTTCGACCTTGGCAAATTTTTTGCAGATTTTGCTGGATGATTCTCTCCGATTCATAGTCAAGCGCCGATGTCGCTTCATCGAAGATAAGAATTCTCGGGTTGGCCAGCAGCGCTCTCGCAATGGCTACCCGCTGCTTCTGGCCGCCCGAAAGCGTAGCGCCCCTCTCGCCGACCACCGTATCATAGCCTTCGGATAATTCCAGAATAAACTCATGCGCCCCCGCCAGCTGAGCTACCCTGGCCACATCCTGAATGGATGACGAAGGACTGTGAATCGCTATATTCTCGCGTATCGTACCGCTAAATAAATAGTTTTCTTGAAGGACAACGCCAACCTGCCGCCGCAGCCAGGACGGATCAGCGAGCGACAGATCAATGCCGTCCACTAGAATTTTGCCCGACTCCGGCACGTAGAGCCGCTGAATCAGCTTCGACAGCGTACTCTTGCCCGATCCGCTTCTGCCCACGACGCCGATCACTTGACCCGGCTCGGCGGTGAACGATAATCTTCTCAGTACCTCGGGGCCATCCAGCCGATAGCGGAACGTGACCGACTGAAATTCGATGCTGCCCTTAATTTGCGGCAGCCGCGTCTTCGTTGCAGAGATGCTAGGCTCAGGCTGAACGGAGAATATATCATTCAGCTTCTTGATGGAGATGCCCGTCTGCTGGAAGTCCTGCCACATCTGAACGAGCCGAAGCACCGGATCACTGACCCTGCCAGCCATCATTTGAAAGGCAATAAGCTGCCCTACCGAAATATCCCCACTGAGCACCAGATGTGTTCCGTACCAAAGAATGGCGAGCGTAAACACCTTCTGCACAACCTGGGCCAATGAGCTGGCAGTCCCGGACAGAATCGATAATTTGAAGCCTGATTTCACATAGCCGGACAACAGCCCCTCCCATTTCTTCTGGGAAAGCGGCTCCAGCGCGAATGACTTTATCGTCTGGATGCCTGAAACAGCTTCCACCAGATACGATTGCTGCTCCGCCCCCTTCTCGAACTTTTCCTCCAGACGCCGCCGGATAAGAGGGGTAAACAATGCCGACAACAGGATGAATAACGGGAATGAGCCAAGCACAAGGAACGATAGAGAAGGACTGTAATAGAACATGACGATGAAATAGACGAAAATAAACAAGAAATCCAGAACGGCCGTCAGCGGTGCGCCGGTAAGAAATTGTCTTATATTTTCCAGCTCTCTTATGCGGGCAATCGTCTCCCCTATTCTGCGATTCTCGAAATAGGCCAGAGGCAATCGAAACAAATGCTGGAACAGCCGTACGCCCAGTGTAATGTCGATGCGGCTCGTCGTATGCGTGAATACATAGTTCTTGCTGATCCCCATCAGAAATTCGAATACGATCACAATAAGCAGCCCGATTATGAGCACATTCAGGGTTGTAATTCCTTGATGAACGAGAACCTTGTCGATAATGACTTGCGTTACAAGCGGGGAAATCAAGCCAAATATTTGAATAAACAAGGAGGCAATAAGCACCTCGCCAATGAGACGCCTGTGCTTCCATAGAGCTGGTATAAACCATTTCAGCCCAAACCCCGTCTGCTTGTCGTCGTCCTTCTGCTTGGGAGCTAATAAAATAACCTGGTTCGTCCACTGCTCGCTAATCGCCTCCCATTTGACCGTGGTCGGTTTGCCGATTAACGGATCAAATATGATCAGCTCCGTATCCGTACATTTCGCGGCGATGATATAGTTGTTGTCCTGCATGACGAGTATTGCAGGCAGATTAAGCTTCCTCAGCCGCGTTTGCGCTATCCTTGCCTGCTTGCTCTTGAATCCAAGATCCTTGGCAATTCGCAGCAGATCCGTTGACGTCGCACCCTGGGTTGCGATTGAATACGCATGCTTGATTTGCGCAGCATCTGCTGCAATGCCGTGGTAATTCGCGATTGTAATTAAACAATGCAGCCCGGAATCCATTCTGCTTCTTGCAGCTGCTTGATCTTCTGAAGACCTTTTAACTATATCCACTTTCATTTCTGGTTCCATATACCTGCATCCTTAGTCTAGTTTGTGTACATCTCATCTAATATATATTGGATTATTATTGAAGTAAATTACAATTTTAAAAATTTTAATGTAATTTTACTATTTACAAATATATGAATTTATGTATCTTGATATCAATCGTCTATAAAGCGATATTCCCTATCGAAAACCGGACAAAAAAACAGTGCATTCCATTATCTGGAATACACTGTTTTCTTTTACTGCTTATTACTTGCCGATACGAGCGAAAGCCGTTGTCAACAAGTCAACATCGCCCCACTCTTTAGGTGAGTTGGACTCACTTACGCCTGGTGTATCCGTTGTTGCAGGATCATTCGGAATCGTATCTACCGGCGAGAATTCACCTTGGTGAAGCTTCACGCCGATTCCTGAACCTTCAATGTTCGGATTGCCGATTGCGCTCAGTGGAATCTTCGCCTCATAGAACGTGTCACGATTCACATCGTGGCCCAGTGCCTTGAAGTCCACCAGTTTGCTGGCATCCGCTGCATGGTCTACATCCTTCACTCCCCAGAGTGTGTTGTAGCCTGCACCCTTGGCAAACTTCACCGTAATGCCTGCAGCAGTGCCTGTTTTGTAATTCACTCCAGCATCGTCAACCGGGAATACGCCGTTGACTGCTTTGGAGATGTAGCCGGAATGGAACATGTTCGATGCGATGTTGAACTGGTAATCAGGCAGATTCGCACCGCCCCAGATCGGCTGGAGACCGTTCTTCTTCCACATGTCAAGCGTTGCGCCTGCCCCAGCAATCGTATCGATCGCGATCGTTTGCGGCATATCCATGGAACGGATTGGCGTACCGCCTGCAGAACCGGCATTCGCTGGATCAACGATGTCTGTTACATCTACATACTGCCAAGCCAGGTACAGATATTCATTGTCCCATGCTGCCCACAGGTGGGACAGATCCAATGGCGTTTCGTGCAGCGACCAGTTGCTGCCCAGTGTACGCGGATCGTCGCCAGCCATATCGATGGCGATCAGCATATCGTCGGTCCATTGACCGCCGTTCACGCCATCGATTGTAATTGGCGTCGATACGCGCTTGCCGAACGATGGGTTGGTGGAATACGGCTTGTTGCCGCCTGGGATAACGATCGTTCCCTTCAACGTCACAATGGGAACAACTGCGCTTGCTGCGGAGAAGTTGTTCGCCGCATCGAATGCTTTCACACTGTAGTTGTACGTTGTTTCTTCCGTCAAGCCGGTATCTGTGAAGCTCGTCGTTGCAGATGTACCGACTTTAACGCCATTGCGCAGGATGTCATAGCCTGTTACGCCCACATTGTCCGTGGAAGCTGTCCATGACAGGCTTACCGTTGTATCGGTTTTGCCCGTGGATGCAAGACCTGCTGGCACACTTGGCGCTTGCGTGTCGACACCATTGTTCGTGACCACCGTTACTTCGTTGCTGGCACCTGAAAGGTTGCCAGCAGCGTCGTTCGCTTTAACGGTGTACGTGTAGGAGGTTGCTGCTGTAAGTCCTGTATCTGTGAAGCTCGTTGTTGCGGACGTGCCGACTTTCACGCCACCACGGTAGATCTCGTAGCCAGCTACACCTACATTATCGGTGGAAGCGGTCCACGACAGGCTTACCGTTGTATCTGTCTTGCCAGTAGAAGCAAGACTTGCAGGGTTGCTTGGCGCTTGCGTATCTTCTTCGCCTTGAATCGAGAATTTCATATCATCGACGAGCAGGACGCCTGCAGCGTTATCGCCAATGCTGCGAATGATCGCATACACTCTCGCTCTTGTCGTTCCTGCCGGCGTTTCGCCGTTCAAGCTCAGCGTAATGTAACCGTCCGTTACTACTTTCTGGTCGAACTTCGCATAACCAACAATCGCGTTGCTTGCATTGTAGAAGTCTACATACAGTTGAGCGCGTGCATTGGTCAGGCTGACGGCATTGAACTGGCCGCTTGCGGTATACGGCTTGTTGCCTTCAACCGGAACGTACTGAGAGAACTTGACCGTACTTCCGTTTGTCATGCTGGAGCCCGTCAGCTTCTGTGCTTTGCTTCCAGAAGCAACTGGTGTAGCCGCCACTTCAAAGGTGGACGTGATGCCTGCTGTTACGGATTTGCTCCAGCTGTCTGCTACACCTGTCGTTCCCGTGTAGGTTTCAAAGCCTGGATTGACAAGCAGGTTGCTGCTTGCAACGTTCTGCGTCGTTGCGCTGAATGCTGCGCTTGGATCGGACACATTGCCCGCTGCATCCTTCGCTTTTACTGTAAAGCTGTACGCCGTGTTTGGCGTCAAGCCCGTCACGTTGTAGCTGGTAGCTGTTCCAGCTGCGCTGCCAGCCAGAACGCTGCCATTGTAGATGTCGTAGCCCGTTACACCTACGTTATCCGTCGAAGCTGTCCAGGACAGGACAACGGAAGTCGTTGCCGCTGTGCCGGTTACGTTCGTTGGCGCGGATGGCTTGATCGTATCTACATCGCTTGGTACTGCAATGGTAACTTCATTGCTGTAGCCGGAGAAGTTATTCGCTGCATCTTTCGCACGAACTTGGTATTTGTACGTCGTACCAGCCGCTACTGTGCTATCGATGTAGGTCGTTGCATTCACCGTAAAGGTCTCCGTGCTTGTGCCTGCTTTACGTGTAATTTCATAACCCGTTACGCTAATGTTGTCCGTCGAAGCGCTCCAAGACAGTGTAACTGTCTTGGGAGTGCCTGTGCTGAGGTTGCCAGCCAGATTAGCTGGTATCGAAGGAGCGACCGTGTCGACTCCTGTCGGTTTCTCCCCGACTTTCACTTGACCTGGAGCGCCATTGTTGCCAGGAATGTACGTGTTGTCGCCTGCTGGGAAGAAGTAGTTGCCCTGACCATTGCTATCCCATTGTCCGCTGCCGTTGTTGAAGCAAGCTTCCAGACGGGTAGCCGTGCCGATATCAACCGTTATTTTCTTGTAGCCAGGGTTGAGCGGATCGTTCTCCATCTTCACGCCTGGAACAGCTGTCCATGTGCCGCCCTCTGCGCGATAGTGGATGTTGACATTCGTCCATCCCTCTTTGTAGTAGACCGTTACTTTGTTGCCTGGTACGTATACCGGTTTGCCTGGCGTTACGACACCAGCACTATACGTGTTGTCGCCTTTATTAAAGAAGTAGTTCTTCTGACCATTGCTGTCCCATTGTCCGCTGCCGTTGTTGAATGCAGCTTCTACACGAGTAGCTGTGCTTGTTCCAAGATCGATCGTGTACTTGGCATAGCCCGGGATTTCGGACTCATCCATCTTCACGCCTGGAGCAGTCGTCCACGTGCCGCCCTCTGGACGATAGTGGATATATGGTGTTGCATAGCCTTTTTTGTAGTAAACCGTAACCGTGTTGCCGTTGTTGCTGCCTGGTTCGGTCGTCACGCTGATCTCATTGCTTGGATCAGATACGCCGCCCACTTGGCTGCGTGCAATAACTTTGTACGTGTACGCCGTTGCACCTGTCAGACCTGTATCCGTGAAGGATGTTGTCGTAGCTGTACCCACCTTGCTGCCATTGCGGTAAATATCGTAGCCCGCAATACCGGAAGCATCTGTGGATGCGCTCCACGTCAAGGATACGGTCTTGTCTGTCTTCGCGGATGAAGCCAGATTCGTCGGAGTCGTCGGCTTCGTCGTAACAGCCGGGTTCGTCGTTACGCTGATCACGTTGCTCGGATCGGACTCTGCGCCCGCTTGGTTTTTGGCGATTACTTTGTACGAATACGCCGTTGCTGCCGTCAGACCCATATCGGTATACGTCGTTGCCGTTGTCGTTCCAACTTTCGCATTGTTGCGATATACGTCGTATCCCGCAATACCTGCGCTAGTGGACGCCGTCCAAGTCAGGGTTACTGTCTTGTCTGTTTTAGCCGATGAAGCCAGATTCGTTGGTGCTGCGGGCTTCGTACTTGGACGTGGATCTGTTTCATGCCAAGTCGTTCCGTCATACCAGCTCGTTGCGGTTCTTGTGAAGCCCGGCTGGTTTTGAGCAGGAAGCTGTTTGCCGGTGTTGTCTTTGAAAATCATTGTTGCTTTCTCAGCGGTGTCGAAGCTGTACACATACCAGCCGTCGCCAACGTCTGTCATTGCAGGAGCTGTCGCCCATGTAGGCTCATTCGTTTGCTTAGGTGCTGTTTCGTAGAAGTACAGTGCCGGTGTTCCCCAGCCTGCTGGCTTCTTGAAGTAGATATCAAGCTTGGCGTTCGGATCGCCCTTCGTAAAGGTGAACGAGCCTGTGCCTTCGCCGTTCTCATTCACTGCATACATTCTCAACGTTTTCGTCTCATCGATAGCCATGCCTGCGCCAATCGTGATCGTTGTGCCGTTCGTGAATGCAATGCCGTTCACCGGATCGCTGCCGTCCAGCGTGTATTTGCCGCTGTCTGCATTATTCACCGACAGGGTAACGGTTGTTGTTTCTGTCTTGAACTTGCCGCCTGCCGGGGATGCGGTCAGAACCGGGAATTTCTTGTTCGCGCCCACATTCTCGATCAGGATAACGCCATTCGTGCCAGCCGTAAATGTAGCTTTGCCGCCGCTTACTACGACTTCATTCTTCGTGTAAGCATCGCGTACTGTCGTGCCGTCTGGGAAAATGCTGCCCACGTTTACACTTACAGAGCCCGAAGCGCCTACGGCTACAACAACTTTATCCAGAATATCGCCTTTCTCATACGTACGGGAGAACGTATAAGGAGCGTCTGCGATTTTGGCATGTTGACCTGCGCCAATCGCGATGTGATTGTTTCTGAATTGGCCAATCTTCTGCCAGTGGCTTTGAACAGCTGTATTGATGCTGCCCCAGTTCATGTCAGAACGTGAACCCATATCCGGATCAGAACCGTTCTCGCCTACTGGTCTAGCCGTTTCATCACCGTAGAACGTTTGTACTGCGCCAGGGAGAAGCAGCATCGCTGTTCCTGCTTGGATCAGATTACTACGCGTGTAAAGTCTCTTATCATGTGAAGAGATGTAGCTCAACATGTTGTAGTTCGCTGCGCTGCCGTTAAACTCGGTGGCATAACGCGAGAATAGGCCTTCCAAATCAGAGAAGTTCGCTGATTGGAACGAGAAGTTGATCAGGGAATCAAAGCCATTATCGAAATAATTGCCGTCTCTGCCGAGACCTTTATCGAATACTTCACCTGTCATCCAGAAGTTGTCGTTCCAATCTGCTCCTGGCTTCGTAGGGTTGTTCTGTCTCCATTTCGCGAGGGCGTTGTTTGCTTCTATTTTCAGTGCGCCCCATCTGTCATATTGAACGTGTTTCGCTGTATCCGCACGGAATCCGTCGATACCGAATTCTTCAACCCATGAGGACAGCCATTTGATCATGTAGTCTTTAGGTGCTACGTTCAGGTCTTTACGGTATTGCTTGGCAGCTGGAACGATCCAGTTGTCAAAGCCGGTTGTTTCTCTGCCGAACTTCGTTTTCAGAATTGGCGGCAATGTTGTAGGGCTCGTGGAATCGGTCTTGATGTCAGGCAAGAACCCAACGCAAGAAGTGAAGTCGCCGCCGCTGCATTGGTCATAACCAGCGATGCCGTTCGGGCGAATCCAGTTATTGCCCCACCAAGTTGACCAAGCGCTTGCATTTTGAGTGTTCATAATGTCGTTGTGTGAGTGCCAGTTCTGACCGCCGCTTAGATTTGGCAACCAGTTGCCAGCAAGTCCGCCGCGATCGCCGTAGTTGTATTCTGCCATGTCGACAAGGTTCGGATAAGCCACATGGTTCATAACAACGTCGAGAACGACGCGGATGCCTTTGGTATGTGCGAGATCAACGAACTCGCGCATTTCATCAATGGTTCCCATGTTCTTGTCCATCGCAGTGAAATCGAGTGCATAGTAGCCGTGGAAGCCGTAGTGAGCGAAATCGCCTTGTCCACCGCCTACCCAGCCATGCATTTGCTCCCATGGAGCTGTAATCCAGATGGCATTCGTTCCAAGGTCGGTGAAGTAGCCTTCTTCAAGCTTCTTCGTTAAGCCTTTAATGTCTCCGCCATGGAAAGTACCGATATTCTTGCCGCCTGCATCGGTCTTAGGTCTTCCATAAGAGCCGTCATTGCTCGTGTTGCCGTTGTTGAAACGGTCGGTCATCACGAAGTATACGTTTGCATTATCCCAGCTGAATGGGCTGCCTGCTTGCGGCTGCTGTCCGCCGTTGCCGATCTTGACGGTTGCAGGAGCGCTGGCTGCTGATTTCTGTCCAATTGTATCGACTGCTCTCACCGTGTAGGAATACGTGTTGTCATTCGCTACCGTTGTGTCCGAGTAGGACGTGCTTGTGGAGCTGCCTTTCAGCGTGCCGTTACGATAAATCTCGTAGCTTGCAACACCTTTGTCATCTGTGGAAGGACTCCATGTCAGGTTGACAGTTGTCGTACCGACAGCGGTTCCTTGCACATTCGTCGGCACAGTAGGAAGCTGATCCTGCGTGCCGCCGTTGCCGGTTGTAACCGCAACTGCTGCGCTGAACGCTGATTTCTGCCCGATTGTATCGACGGCTTTGATCGTGTACGAGTAAGTCTTGTTCGCAACGACCGTGTTGTCGGTGTAGGAATTCGTCGTCGTTTCACCGATCAGTACGCCGTCACGGTAAACCTCGTATTTCACTACTCCCTTGTCGTCTGTAGAAGGATTCCAAGTCAGGGTAATAGAAGTCGTACCTGCTGCTGTTCCTTGTACATTCGTTGGAGCTGTTGGAGCTTGGTCAATTGGGCCCACTGGAACATCTGGCACCCATACCGATACAGAACCGGCTTTAACCTGGAAAGTACCCATACCATTGGAGCCGATTGTTACTTTGTCCGAGAAGTTGCCAGTGATATCTTTCCATTGCTCGCCAGCATGGCTTGTTCCGACAAGCATCGTTTTTGATCCGGCAGCACGGTCTGACATAACCGCAGCCAAACCGGAGCCTGGCTTGGCTGCCAGTCCTTCGCGCGTCCAACCGATTACATCATCGTTATCCAGATAGTCGTTTTGTTTGCCGTAAGCGTTATCCTTGCGCGCTTTGAGAAGCGGATCAAGCTTGCTCTTCAGCGATTTGATTTTACCTGTTCCAGGAGCAGCGGTGGAGCTGCTTCTTGTTCCATAGTAATCACCATAGAATACGGTAGGATAGCCCTCTTGACGGGTCAGAATGTACGCATATGCAAGCGGCTTGAACCAGTCAAGAACTGGCGCTCCGTGAGCATCCGAACGATCGGGCTGCGTATCATGATTCTCAACAAAGGTTACGGATTTAACAGAATTGCCGCCTGTCAACGTTCCGCTGGACAGGTTGCGCAGGCTGAAGTTTCCGTTTGAGCTGGAAGCCTGTGCAAAGTTGTTGCGAAGCGGAAAATCAAACAGGGACATGCTTTGGTTCACTTTGCCCAGATAATTGTTCAAATCGCTCACACTACCGATGAACTCACCGACCGTGAACAGCTCCTTGCCTGTTTGGGCGCGGGCGTTTTCTACAAAGTCTTTCATAAAGCTGTATTTGATATGTTTAACAGCATCTAGTCTGAAACCATCCAGACCGATTTCGTTCACATACCATACGCCCCACTTCTTGATCTCATCCGCTACTGCCGGATTGTCATAATCAAGGTCGGTACCCATCAAATAATCGTAGTTGCCGTTCTCGCCGCTGACTTCCCAATCCCAGCTTTTGCCCGGATAGCGGTAAATTTTACCGTAGTCATCGGAGCCGTTAAAATGCGTCCAGTTGTATTTGAACGTGGAGTACGCATTATTGCGGCCATTAAAATTGTATTTGGTCCAAACGTTTGTGTTGAACTGGCCGATAACCTGATTGCGGTCATAGCCTTGGACCTGCTGCACGTTAATATTCTCGCTTTGATCGCCGCCCATCATATGGTTGACAACGATGTCAGCATAAACTTGCATATTGTTGTTGTGAAGCGCATCAACTGCCGCTTTCAGTTCAGCCTTCGTACCGTATTTCGTACGAACTGTACCTTTCTGATTGAATTCGCCGAGATCGTAGAAATCATAGACGCCATAACCTACATCGTCTGTTCCTACATGTCCTTTATAAGCTGGCGGTATCCAGATTGATGTAATACCTGCATGACTCAAATTTGCCGCTTCAGCAGCAAGGTGGTTCCAGTGACCGCCATCTTTAGCGGTATTCCATTCAAAAAACTGCATAATCGTGCCATTGACTGGCACATCAGCCGCTGGTGCTGCAGCTGGCGCATCTGCCGCTGCTGCCGCTTGTTCAGCAGGCCACACCGCTACACTCCATAACATGGAACAGAGCAGTATCGTGCTTAGAACAACTTTGTAGCTCTTTTTCAACATTTACTTTTCCTCCTAAGTTGAGCTAATAAACCGAGCAATTTTGGTTATATCCAAAATATGTAATATAACCAAGGGACATCCCCCCTTTACTATGCAAACGTTCTCATTCCTTTTTTAAGATAACAATTTAACTTAAAACTTGGTTAAAGTTTTTAAGATAGTTCAATAATAATCTTCTCATAATTTGATTTTAGCGCTCATTTAATTTCCTTATATATACATATTATATATCCCGTTATATTTATAGATATTTGAGGAAGTTGTTTTGACAGTGACTGTCTACCTTGCATTTCGCATGCAAGCGGAAAGCGGGGACCAAGGCAATGACCAGCATCAAAAGGCCAGCCAGTTATTCTGGCTGGCCTGATGGCGCTGCGGCGACCAAGGCTGCTTACTACTTCGAACATACAATTCTCGCTTCTGCACCGCGCGCAGTGGGGCGGTACGGGTGTCACCACACGTACCGCCTATACCTGATAGCCTACCGCTTGCAGCCAGCCAGAATAGACAGACTGCCGCCATTCCTCATCGCGCTGCGGCGTGAATGTCGCATCCAGCTCCCACAGCGCTCTCAATTCATCCAGACTGCTCCAGAAGCCAATTCCAAGGCCCGCCAGAAAAGCTGCGCCGAGCGCAGTTGTTTCCAGTGTCTTGGGCCGGATGACAGTCACACCCAGCAGATCAGCCTGAAACTGAACGAGCAGATCATTCACAACCGCCCCTCCGTCGATGCGCAGCTCGCGCAAGCCGATACCAGATTCTGCGCTCATTGCCCTCAGCACATCCGCCGTCTGATAGGCAATAGATTCCAGCGCTGCCCGAACGATATGAGCGGATGTTATGCCACGCGTCAGCCCGGTGATCATCCCGCGAGCATCCGGCTTCCAATAAGGCGTGCCCAGTCCGGTAAACGCCGGAACGAAATAAACGCCCTGCGTATCCGCGACCGAAGCGGCGATGGTCTGACTCTCCGCAGCATTCGCAATCAGCCCAAGACCATCCCGCAGCCATTGAACAACAGCGCCTGCGGTGAAGACGCTCCCCTCCAGCGCATAAGTCGTTTCATCACCATGCTTCCAGGCAATCGTCGCAAGCAAGCCTTTCTCGGATTGAACAGGCTTGCTTCCTGTGTTTTTGAGCAGGAAGCAGCCTGTGCCATACGTATTCTTCGCCATTCCGGGGTCGAAGCAGCCTTGACCGAACAAAGCCGCCTGCTGATCACCCGCAACACCGGCAATCGGCACCTCAATGCTGCCGTCATCATGCAGCAGCCTGGTGTAGCCATATATACCGGTGGACGGCTTTACCTCCGGCAGCATCGCTTCCGGGATGTTCAGCTTACTCAGGATATGTGCGTCCCATTCCAGGCTATGAATATTAAACAGCATGGTGCGCGATGCATTGGACACATCGGTCGCATGTACCGCACCTTCGGTCAGCTTCCAGATCAGCCAGCTGTCCACGGTTCCGAATAACGCTTCTCCGCGCTCTCCCTTCCCGCGAAGACCCGGAACCTCATCGAGCAGCCATTTGAGCTTCGTGCCGGAGAAATAAGGGTCGAGCAGCAGCCCTGTTCTGCTCCGCACCTCGGCTTCCCAGCCCTCCGCCTTCAGCTGCTCGCAGAACGCGCTCGTACGGCGGCATTGCCAAACAATCGCACGGTGGAGCGGTTCACCTGTAATTGCATCCCACACCACAACCGTCTCCCGCTGGTTCGTAATGCCGATTGCGGCAATTCCGTTTCCGTCGATCTGTGCGGCTGCCTCTCGCATGACTTGCAGCTGCACGCGCCATATCTCATCGGCATCATGCTCCACCCAGCCTGCCTGAGGGAAGTATTGGCTGAATTCCTGCTGCGCAGCCGCCGCTGTCTTTCCTCTGCCATCAACAAGGATAGCGCGGCAGGATGTCGTGCCCTCGTCCAAAGCTAATATATACTGCTCCACCGCAGCCTCCCCCCTTACATTTCGACTCATCTCGTGTTCCCATGCTCGGCTAATCATGCTCTGGAAACGCTGAAGCGGCATGAAGCTCCGCCTCAATACGGGCAAGCTCCTCTTCCCGCATCGCAGCACTCCAATCCAGCTGCTCCCCGAGCAGCCGGACGAGCGACGGGGCAAGAGACTCTGCACCCTTCCTGTCGAACAAAATAGATCCGGTGCGCAGCAGCAGGTAATCTGCTGCTCGCACCGTCATCTCTTCCTCCACGGAATAAGCAAGCTCTGCACGCAGGCCCTGTTCCTGATCGGCAGGCAGCGCTTCATAGCGCTGCATAATATCTCTTGCATTGCTGCCATAACGCGCGATCCAGCCATTCACTATTTCCGCGGCAATTCCGAGCCGCTGACCGCAGCTGCGCAACTCCTCCTGCAGCGCTGCATAGGAGGAATGTCCCGCCGCATCGCCGCCGGACAGCATATCTGTGTCGGTGCGGCAGCGCCCGAACACCGCTCCCGTCTCAGCGGCAATCCCCGCGGAGATCAGGTTCACCACCTTCTCCGCCATCTTGCGGAAGCCGGTCAGCTTGCCTCCGGCAATCGTAACAAGTCCCCGGTCAGAGACAAATATCTCATCCTTCCGCGATATGGAAGAAGGCTGCTTGCCCTCTTCACCGATGAGCGGACGCAAGCCCGCCCAGCATGACTCTACATCGGAGGGCGCAAGCCCCACTGATGGAAACACAGCATTAACCGCATGCAATAAATAGTGACGGTCAGCTTCCGTCGTTCTGGGCTCGACACCAAGACTGCTGTCATAGAAGGTGTCCGTAGTACCGATGTATGTCTTGCCATCGCGGGGTATGACGAAGATCATCCGGCCGTCCGCCACGTCGAAATAAGCGGCTTGCCTGACAGGAAGCCTTGCATGATCCACAACGAGGTGCACCCCTTTGGTCAGAATCAGTCGCTTCCCCTGAATCCGGCCGTCAAGCCGCCGCACCTCATCTGCCCAAGGTCCTGCTGCATTGACCACGCGCTTGGCGTATATGGCATACTGCTGTCCACCTATTAAATCAGTCACCTTCGCCCCGCAAACGCGGCCTCCCTCATACAGCAGCGAGACCGCCTCTGCATAATTGACAATGTCCGCGCCATGACGGCGGGCTGTCTTCGCCACTTCCAACGTAAGCCGCGCATCATCGGTCCGGTATTCATAATAATAGCCTGAGCCGCGCAATCCTTCCCGCTTCAGAAGCGGCTCCAGCCGGAGCGTCTCTTCTGCTCGCTGCATCCTTCGTCGCTCGCCGCGTTTCACGCCTGCGAGCATGTCATAGATATATAAACCAATTGAGGAAGCCCAATAGCCGAAGGTTCCGCCCTCGTAGACGGGCATCAGCATCGGAGCCGGAATGACGACATGGGGCGCATGTCTGTGCAGAAGAGCCCGCTCACGACCGACCTCAGCGACAAGCTTCACCTCGCCCCCCTTCAAATAGCGAAGGCCTCCGTGAACCAGCTTCGTCGAGCGGCTGCTCGTGCCGCAGGCAAAATCCCCCTTCTCTACAAGGCCCGCCCTCATGCCGCGAAGCGACGCATCCCAAGCAATGCCGGCTCCTGTAATTCCTCCGCCGATAACGAGCACATCCAGCTCCTGCCCTGCCATTTGCTCCAAAATTGCAGTCCTGCTTAATGATGAGAATGATCCGTCCAATGCCTTCACCTCCTCTTCCCCTCCACTATATGACGAGAAGTCCGATTTGAAAAGGCTCTGCAAGCACAAATTGCCCGTCCTTCTCACGGACGGGCAATCTGTGCTGTATGCAGGCGAACCGCAGGGAGACAGCAGCGGCTGCTATTCCGTTTGGGCGTTCAGCTGTATCAGCTGCACCTGTGCTTCCAGCTCAATAGCGGCCAATGCTTCCTCCACCGATTTGCGACCGTCAACAACCTCGTTGAGCTCTGTCGTGATTACCGTCTCCAGCAATTGGGGCAACTCAGCGAATCGGCTGTTAGCGGGCATTTCGTTGCGGTCAAATGAGAGCTGATAGAACGGCTCCATGTTTTTGCTGTCCTTTGTCTGCATATGCGTAGTGCGCGACCACATTTCATCCGGATTTCTGGAACGGATTCGCGCAATTTCATCACCGCTGCTATATTTTACAAATTCCCATGCTGCCTCTAAATTCGGTGAATGCGCATTTACGGCGAACACTTCATTCAACTCGAAATTTCTCGACTGCCCTGAGGAAACGGTTGGGGCGTTCAATATCTCCCAATTAAATGTCCGCTCCCCTTCCGCCTCGTCGATCTGGCTTAAATCCTTCAGCATATCCGGGTCTCCCATCGTCATTGCCACCCGTCCGGCCTGGAACAGGTGATCCAGCATCCACATCTCCGTGTATGACATGTCCGGCGTTTTCGGCAGATCCCCTACTTGCACAACACCGCTCTTGTACAGCTGCGCAACAAGCTCGAAGGCATGCTTCCAGCTCGGGGTCTGCAGCGTAACCTTCCCCTGTTGCTCCATCTTAAGCCCCATCGCGTCTGCCACCGTTAACAGCAGATTGTAAGGCGTATTCCGATATTCCCCGTTATCATAGCCAAAAATTCTGCCCTTGTCGCCGCCAGTAACAGGAAACCGCATCGCCGTAAGAAACAGTTCCTCCCAGCTCAGCTTATCGGAGGGAAGCGCAATGCCATGCTTCTCGAACAGATCCTTATTGATGAATAGCGCCTGGCTAGTAAAAGTCGGAGCGAGGGCATACAGCTTGCCCTTCCCCTTCATTCTCAAATACTCAATAATCGTCGGGTGAATGTTCGCGATATCAAATTTATCCCGGATAATGGCAGGCTCCAAATCGTATAGAACCCCATCCGCAGCCAGCCGCTCCAGCTCATCAATGCCAACCATGATGACATCCGGTTTCTCTTCCTCAATCAGCTTATGATAGGCCGCATTCAGGTCGGGGACCTCACCGGGGCTGTAGCTGTGCAATTTTGACGTGGAAACCACTTCAATATCCATATGCTCATGCTCAGCCATAAACAAATAGCCGTATTTGTTCATGAAGCTCTGCTCATCCCAGTACATCACCTTGATCGTGCCCGAAATATCGCTATCCACGGGCTCAACAGCCTCTCCTCCAAATATGCTGCAGCCAGCAGCAAGCGAGAGACACAACACCATGATCAGAATTGCAGCCATACGCATGCGCGTTCTCATTCTATAACCGTCCTTACTAATAAAATGGCCTTCGCTCCACAGCGAACTTGGAGTGATTAACCTCGTCTGCTTAACTTCCTGTAATACTACATACTATACAATGACAACTTCAATGTCTATCTGGCCCGAAAATATTTGAAGCGCGAATCGATTATCGCCCTCCAATAATAGTTCCTCTTATTCAATACGATTCAAGTCGAGAAAAAGCTCGAAGATCATCATGCTGATCTTCGAGCTTATTTCTGCTTGGGCAAGTTCTATGACATATACGCGATTTTAATATTTTTCACCTTAAGGCTGGAATCATATTCGACTAATAGTTTTATATTTCCCCATGTAATTCCGCTTCCCGGAGGGGTTGGTGAGCTTGAAACGACGGTTTTGATGCCATCCTCAGCGAAGAGATAGTAGAAGTCTTTTTGAAAATCAACCTCATTCGCCCAATCGTTCAGCAGAAACTTGGCGTAATTCTCCTCTCTCCGCTCATCACCCGTATCAACAATAATTTTAACCGTATCGCCATTGTCCGTAATAGAGGATGTTACCCGTTCTTGAATGGCCTTCATCGGGTCTTCTACCGGAAGCTCGCTAAGATCCTCCATATTCAACACATGAATCTCCTGCTTATAAATATTATCAGGCCGCTGCTCGGAATCGCTCGCGATTAAGAAAATGACAATCTCATCCCGCCCGTCAGCATCGACATCTCCCACATTTACATAGGGATGAACTTTAGAAGTAGTGAGCTTCGTTCTACTTTTCCACGCGAAGGTTTTCGAGCCCGTGCTTGTCCGAACAGTAATATTTTCAATGATGGCATCCGGTGTTGTGCCATAATCTTCAATGATGTCATCCTGCGTCCGTGTGCCATATAGCGCAACGCCGTCATTCTCGACTAACAGCTCGCCCAGAGCAGCATCTTGCGTTGGCTGCCGCTCCTTTTCGCTTCCACCCAGCTGCATGATATGATCTCCATAAACGGCAGACCCTTGCGTATTTCCCGATGAGCTGTCACTGGCATTCGTCAGCGCGCAGCCGCTCAGCAGCAGCATGAGCGAGATGCCAAGCAGCGACCATCGGTAAGCATTCGGTTTCTGAGATTGGATCATACGTATTCTCCTTTTCAATTCCTGCTTGTTCCCTGAGATCGTTACTGTACTGGCCAAACGTCGAGTCGGTGCAGAGAACAGCTCCAGCAGCTTAATAATCGTACGCGCATAATCAGTAGATTCATGGGCTCCCATATGAGCCAGCGCCATAGAATCACATGCCAGCTCCTGGTCCTCACGCAGCTTGTTATAGGAAAACCAGAGCAGCGGATTGAACCAGTGCAGAATGAGCAGCGCATTCATAATAGCGTTAACGGCAAGATCATTTCGCTTCAAATGGCATAGCTCATGCAGATAAATATGACGAAGCTCCCGCTCGCTCAGCAGCTCCATGACTCCTGTCGGCATCAACAATTTGGGTCGGAAAACACCCATCAAAGTCGGGCTGACCACATGCCTCGATTCTATTAAAGCAAGCTTGCGCCGAATGCCCAGCTCCTGTTTGCATTGCTCAAGAATCGCCAGACTGTCCGTCCTCGCAACATGGGGCTCAAGCTTGATCCTCCTAATGAATGGCACATTGACTCTAATCAGCAGACCCGCTGCTGCCAGAGCGCCTATCAACCAGATCATAGACATCAACTGTACAAAGGAAAGCGTGCTTCGTTCCGTCGCAATATGCGCGCTCTCCTCTGCGTCCGATGAAGCGATTAATTGCGGAACTGATGCAGGAGCTGCTGATTCTTGTTCATGAGCTGCAAACCCTTGCTGCCGCACCGCATTTGTCTGCCCCGCTGTTGTCTGTTCTACTAATGTCTGCCCTGCTGTTGTCTGTTCTACTAATGTCTGCCCTGCTGTTGTCTGCTCTACTAATGTCTGCCCTGCTGTTGTCTGCTCTGCCGAAGTCTGTTCTACTGCTCCCTTCTCCGCTGGAGTCTGCTCTGGAGAAGACGCTGCTGGCCCGGCTTCATTTGCCTCCATTCGTATATCCAACGACACAACGTTGAACACACTAAACGAGCTATCCGGCGTCCATGGCAGCAGCAATCTCAATACCAGGAGCATCCACAGCATATAGGACCATCTCGGCTTTAATCGCTCTCCTAGCAGCAGCTTTGCCGCCAATATGAATACGATAAGAACACAGGCCATCAAAGACGTGGTCAGAATCCACTGGAAAAATTGCGTCAATAGGGATAGCATCGGCTTACTCCCTTCTTTGCTCCAGAATCGCTTTCAAATCCGCTATGTCTTCCTTCGTCAGCTGCTCGTCCTTCAGAAAATTGACCAGCATCGGCTTCATAGCGCCGCCGTATATACGCTTCAGCAGCGACGTCGTTTCCGAGCGGACACATTCTTCTTCTCTAACTAGCGGCTCATACAGATAGTTTCGCCCGTCGGGATTGCAGGCGACAGCTTCCTTCTCAACCAACCGTTTAATTAACGTTCTTACCGTCTTGGGATTCCATTCCTTGCTGCCCTCCAGCGCCTTGACAACCTCATTTGCTGTAAGCGGCGAGTGTGACCACAGCACCTTCATAACTTCCCATTCCGCATCCGATATTCGCGGTACTCGGGTATCCAATTACTCTCACTCTCCATTCGATTACATTTGTAATCCTAACGTTAGATTACACACGTAATCCAATTCTGTCAACCATAATTATTCATCCATTCCCGCAGCGACTTCTGTTCATTCCTCCATCTGAAAATATGAACAACGCGTGACACAATTGTGAAAGTTATCACAAAGATGCGACCTATTCTACAATTACCTATTGTCAATCTCCCTCGTTAGTCATATGATAGTACCAATCAATGATTGTGATTTAAATCACAATGTTATATGGTTTTGTGAAAATATTCACGTTATTCCATGTCGTTATTTGTGAATTTAATCACAACTAAACCTCAAGGAGGAATTTCAAATGAAAATTATCGTCATAGGCTGTACACATGCCGGAACAGCTGCCATTACTGGAATCGCTAAGCTCCACCCTGAAGCCAACATAACTGTTTATGAGCGCAATGACAACATTTCCTTCCTCTCGTGCGGAATCGCGCTTCATGTCGGCGGAGTTGTGCAGGATGCGGGACAGCTTTTCTACGCCACACCTGCCCAACTGGAGGAGTTGGGCGTCGCAACGCGTATGCGCCACGACGTGCTAGCAGTCGATACAGCGAAGAAGACCGTTCTGGTCCGCAATCTTGAGACAGGCGAAGAGCTTGAGGACCAGTACGACAAGCTTGTAATGACGACGGGCTCGTGGCCGATTATTCCGCAGATGGACGGTATGGAGCTGGATAATATTTTACTATGCAAAAACTACGCCCATGCTCAGACGATTATTCAAAAAGCGCAGAAAGCGCAGCGTATTACCGTTATTGGCGCAGGCTACATCGGCATTGAATTGGTGGAGGCGTTCGAGCAGCTCGGCAAGACGGTCACTCTAATCGACAATACAGATCGTGTATTGTTCAAATATTTGGATCGCGAATTCACCGACATGACGGAGGAAGCGCTGCAAGCTCGCGGCATTAAGCTGGAATTGGGGCAGACTGTCACCTCGTTCAGCGGCGAGCAAGGCATGGTCAGCCGCGTGCATACAACAGGCGGAGAATACGAGACAGATATGGTTGTGCTGTGTATCGGCTTCCGCCCCAACACGAATCTGCTCAAAGGGCAGGTGGAGATGCTGCCAAGCGGGGCTATCGTGGTTGACAGCTATATGCGCACCAGCAATAAGGATGTCTATGCAGCCGGCGACAGCTGTGCGGTCAAATATAATCCTACGGGCCAGCACGCTTATATCCCGCTCGCGACAAACGCCGTTAGGATGGGAACGCTCGTCGCTCGCAATCTGCTGCAGCCCACAATTCCGTATATGGGGACGCAGGGAACCTCGGGTATCAAAATCTATCACTATAATATCGCCTCGACCGGTATGACCGAGCAAGCGGCACTTGCCGCAGGAATGGGCGTGAAGGCCGTCACCCTCCATGAGAATTACAGACCGGAGTTCATGCCCACGTATGAAAAGGTGCTGCTGAAGGTCGTATACGAGCAGGAAACCGGCCGCATCATCGGTGCTCAGGTTCTCTCGAAGGCTGACCTGACACAGACAATCAATACGATCTCGGTCTGCATTCAGAATGGCATGACGATGGATCAGCTCAGCTTCGTGGACTTCTTCTTCCAGCCGCATTACAACAAGCCGTGGAACCTGCTCAATCAAGCCGGACTGCAGGCGATGTAGCACCAGCAAAATAGAGTGATTCCTGGTGAAATCGAGGCTGTCCCAAAGCAGACTATTGCTTTTGGAACAGCCTCTTAACATGAGCGCGCTAGTCCGCTTCCGAATCGCAGAAACCAAACCATACATAGAGTTCTCACCAACCCTATTGAGCTACTCTGCCGTCCATCACTATATATTAATACTTGATTATCTATCGCTAATTCCCAATAAACAATCACCCAAGCAACCTGCGGAATTCATATGCCAACTACTTCCACAATACATCTCCAATGTTTTTTCCAGCCTTCACACACAATAAGAAAAGAACGATTGAAGCTATTATAGATATAATTCCATAAAGAAAAGGATGCTTACTTATCACATTCATAAAAGAAGAATAATAATCATTGCTTAATTTCATTCGTAAATCCTCCTTCCAACTAACCTTATTGTGGATTTTGGTTTTGGGCCGCCTTTGTTTCTACGGACATCCATGACCGTAGGAACCACTTTTTGCGGAAACCCCATTTTGTAAAGGACATCTATTGACAATAAACGCTCATTCCCGCCCCATTTAAGCTGTTTTTGATAGCTATTAAACAAAGGTGTCCGTTAGTTGCGGCAGATTTCGCCGTTTGACGAGCTGATGGTCATCGATGACCGATAGACTGCTGGCGGGGGGTTAACAGCGATCGGAAAAGCCCTCTGCCCCGCAGCGCTTTCGTCTAAAAGTTGTCAAACACTGATTTCTGTCATGATACAGATGTCGAACAATCAGGAGCTTACTAGCCCTATCGGCGTTATTATGCCGTCCATGCTCACTGAATTTTTCTCCTGTCGGTAGGCTGCAAGACCTTCCTCCCCCTGCTGTGTCGCCCATTTCTGAAGTGTATTGCGCTCGTCCACATAGTCGAAGAAAGGAACACTGAAGCCGCAGGAGGTTTTTACCGCATCGATTGTTGCGCAAATAATTTGTCTGGCGCCCGGCAGAGGGTCGAAATGTCCGACAAGCGCCTCCCATTCCGGCGTCTCCGGCAGCACCACACGCCCTTTGCCGTATAACCTCAATATCATCGGAGCGCCTTCAAAGGCAATGAACATGAACGTAATCCGTCCATTATCGATCAGATGTGCGCTCGTCTCGTTGCCGCTGCCCGTCAAATCCAAGTAAGCGACTTCAGACGGCGAGAATATTCGCAGTACATCATGGCCTTTAGGTGATATGTTGACATGCCCCTCCGAATCCAGCGGCGCTGACCCTACGAAGAATATGCGCTGCTTCTTAATAAATGCCTCGTGCTGGGGCTCTATTTGCGAGAAAAGCTTACCCATAATGACCGCTCCTTTATTCCAAGTATAGTCTTATTATAACGAATAATTTAAGAGAAAGTGGATGAGCGCTAATAAAACCGATGACAGTAAATACAGCTAAATGATGGAATATTTTTGGGAAATAAAAGGAAGATGCGCTTCTCTGGCGAAACTATAGTTAACCTAATTAATTTCTTAGTAGCCGCTAAGCAACGAAGGAGAAATGATGCGAACCTTTTATTTTACCATGATGCTGACGATTGTCATTTGTTTGAATGCCGCATGCAGTCCACCCGAGGTGGATACAGTGGAAGAGGTTGAACTAAAGGTGCTGTACGCTTCCAAAGCAGCATTTCAGAGCGACTTCCACAATTTGATTCAGGCCAAGCTTCCGAATGTTAATATTCAGGTCATTGAATTCCAGCAGATCTTCACCCCGGGCAGAGATAGAACGGATAGTTTCATCGCATTTATTAAAGAGCAACGGCCCGATTTGATTGCAATACCCAATGATGTTCCCGGTCTGTACAGCAAGCTCGTCAAGCAGGATCTTCTGGAGCCGCTGGATGGCCGAATCGGGAAGGACGCTTTTGATTTAGAAGCCCTCATGCCCGGTCCAGTCGAGCAGCTCCGCAGCGCCGGGGACGGCTCTTTGTTTGCCCTGCCGCTGACCTTCACGGGCGATGCGCTCTTCTACAATAAAGAGCTGTTCGATGAGCATGGCATTCCGTATCCTTCGGATGGCATGACTTTCGCCGAAATCATGCAGCTCGCCCAGCGTTTTGCCGGATTGAAGGATACTTTCGGTTACAGCGAGGTTTATCAGAGCAAGGGCTCGCTTGTCCTTCAAGCAGGGCACAGTGAGAATTTAATATGGCTGGACGCCGCTGGCAAAAAAGTATTGTTCAACACAGATGGCTGGCGCAGCGTGCTGACCCGAATTGCCGACACCCTCTCTACTGGCGTCGTGTTCGATACGGCTGCACAGCTGGACCCGTCGAAGAAACAAAACTCGTTGACGCTGGACCCCTTCCTTAAAGGGAAGTCAGCCATGACAATCGCCAATCTGGAATACATGCAGAATTTGCAGAAGGACAGCTTTCAATGGGGCTTGGCGAGCGAGCCGATCAATCCGGTCAAACCAACCGTCTCCAGATCGCTGCAGCCCTCCAAAACAATCGGTATAAGCAGACAATCGGCGCATGCCGAAACAGCCTGGCAGGCGCTTGCTTTCATGAACAGCGATGAAGCTGCGCGTCTTCGGTCAAGAGTTGCGGACGAATTGCCGTCCGATCTTCCTGTAAGAACAGCTTTTATCAGCAATGAACGCTGGGAGCCTTTCTATCGGTTGGAGGCTGATGCTGCGAAATGGACGTCCTTCAACTCGCTGATCGAGTATTTCACACCTGTCCTGACTGGAATCATTGATAACGAGATTGCTCGCACCCTCAGTCAGGAACAAACGATCGATCAAGCGCTGCACAATATCGAGCATATGGCGGCAATCAAATGGAATGAACAACTTCAAGCGCGAGGTGATAAGTAAATGCTGCTTGCTACTCGAAAATCCTTCCTTTGTCTGCTGTTGCTGCTCATCTGTGCTGCTGCCCTTCTCCCTGCCTGCTCGTCTGAGATAGGTCACGAAGAACTCGAAGGCACGCTAACTGTGGTCACCTCTTCGGAGGAGGGTTTCCTCGCCGCTTACGGCAACGCCATAAGCATCCATTATCCGAAGGTAAAGATAAACACCATCACACCGCCGGATGATATTAAGACCTTCGATCAATATGTTAATTGGTTTACAAGCACTTCAGCTGACCTCTATTCCATTGTCGGCCCACTCATCTACCAGCCTTTAGTTGATTCCGGCACGCTGTTATCGCTTGATGCATTTGTTGCGACGGACAGTAAAAATTACGAGAATGATCCATTGGGTTCCTTGTCGTATTTAAGGGAAATAGGCGGCGGCGAGCTGTTCGCGATCCCTTCAGGCTTTACGACAAGCGCGCTTTTTATTAATAAAAGCCTCTTCCAGGCCGAAGGCGTCCCGATTCCAACGACTGAACCGATGGACTGGCAAGAAGTGCTGCGCCTTGCTTCCAGATTCGAATCCCCTCTCGTTGGATTGGATGCTTATGAAGATAGTCCGGCAAGCTTCCTCATGAGTGTAGCGAAGTCGAATACGCTCCAGATATGGGACGGGAAGCAAATGACGATTAATAATAAGGAGTGGCAGGAGGAAGCCGTCTCCTTCCAGAACCTGTTCAAAAGCGAGCGGTTCGATCTTGCAGTTGCGGACAAATTTGCGGAAGGGAAGGCAGCGATTACCTATCAGCGTCCCTCTTATGGCGAAATGCTTTCAACGAAAAAGCTCGACTTCGAATGGCAAATGCTTGCTCCGCCTGTCCAAGCGAATAACCGCCAGACGAGCTCCCAATTGTCTGCAACCGGAATGATTGGAATTGGTTCCGCCAGCAATAATCAGGAGCTGGCATGGGAAATCCTGCAATATATAATGAGCGATCGTGTATCTGTTCCAAGTCT
This sequence comes from Paenibacillus plantiphilus, assembly GCF_927798095.1. Taxonomy (GTDB): domain Bacteria; phylum Bacillota; class Bacilli; order Paenibacillales; family Paenibacillaceae; genus Paenibacillus_Z; species Paenibacillus_Z plantiphilus. The sequence goes on from NZ_CAKMMF010000014.1 coordinate 168,432, forward strand.
GGACAACCTGCCTCTATTCGATAAACGCCCGACCATTAACGGCATAAATATTGAGCCGCTCTACCAAGCCGGCTTCGGCAGCTATCAAAAGCCCAAACAGCCCGCCCAGCTTGATCAGACCCTTCATGACTTGGCGGTCAGCCAGCTCGATCTGTTTCTGCAAGGCTCGCAATCCATTGCCGATACATTGAAACGCATCGAGGATGAGGGAAACACTCTCATCCGTGCAAGCAAGTAATAGGACAAACGCCAAGGGCTGTTCCAATATCAGCGATGCTGCTGATAATCGGAGCAGCCCTTATCGCTGTCCATTCGATCGGAGCAGCAGAATTGTTGATGGTTGGTTGGTTGACTTGTTCACGCGTTGCTTACGGCTGGAGCTCTTTCACGATATATGCGGTCCCATGTCCGGTAAGTATGGCAGCCGCATTGCGCACAGCCACCATCTTCATGTCCTGCCTTGTCCGGTGAGTCGCCGATCCGATATGCGGCAGCGCAACAACATTAGACATGCCAAGCAGCGGATTATTCTTGTCTACTGGCTCCTGCTCATAGACATCCAGACCCGCACCGCGAATCTGCCCCTTGCGAAGCGCTTCAATTAGCGCCCTCTCATCAACCGTTCCTCCGCGCGATGCGTTGATGAAGAAGGCGCTCTTTTTCATCATGGCAAAATGCTCCGAGCGGATATACTGTCTAGTCTCCTCGCTTAGCGGAACCATCAGCACGACAAAATCGGATTGTCGAAGCAGCTCCTCGACCTGCAAATAATCAGCGCCATATCGCTTCTCCAGCTCTGGCCTGCGACTGCGATTGTAATAGAGCAGCTTCATTCCAAAGCCGTCCACAGCACGTCTGGCAATGGCTTCCCCAATTCTCCCCATGCCAATGATCCCCAATGTGCTATGATGCACATCCACTCCGAAATGCGCATCTCCGGCCAAGCTGTTCCACTCGCCTGATTTCACCAGCCTGTCCAGCTCAGGCATGCGCCTTGCCACGCTAAGCATAAGACCGAGCACCATATCGGCAACCGTTTCATCCAGAACATAAGGCGTGTGGGTACCAATAACCCCTGCAGCCCTCATCGCTTCAATATCGAAATGATTATAGCCCACAGATATGGTCGATACGAGCTTAAGTCGCTGTTGGCCTGCAGCCAGCAGTTCAGCATCAATAAGACCCGAGCTTGCGCTGCCGGTTGTAATCAGACCATCATAGCTGCCAAGCACCTCCAGCAGATGACTGCGCGGAGCCTTGCCGCCGCCCTCCCATACCGTACAATCGCAATACTGCCGAAGCCATTCGACGGGTTCCGTCCCAATTTGCTCCGTAATAAAAACCTTTGGCTTCTCGCTCATTGCTGCCACCACCTTTTCCCATTAATTTGTTTGCCGAAAATAGTAGCTGTATCTCGGTTTCATAGCTTCCCCATGCAAACTCGGAAAATTCATATCCTCTTGATCTAGAACATCATCTGCTATCGAATTAAAGTTGGTCACGATCCCGAAGCAAGCAAATCTATGGAGCTGCCTCAAAAGGGATATTTACGCGTGTCCCGCTCCTTTTTTCCGAGCTGTAACGCGGTTTTTCAGCCTTATGGAGATTGCCAAAGGCGATTCTTCGACGTTTTGTACCTCTGTCAAGAAAGTAGACACAGAAACTAAGCGCCCTGGTGTTGCTCGTAGTACCTTTTCTCGCATTGATGCGGGGTAAGATAACCGATCGTCGAATGGATGCGGATCCGGTTGT
>NZ_CAKMMF010000015.1 GCF_927798095.1 Paenibacillus plantiphilus
ACAACCGGATCCGCATCCATTCGACGATCGGTTATCTTACCCCGCATCAATGCGAGAAAAGGTACTACGAGCAACACCAGGGCGCTTAGTTTCTGTGTCTACTTTCTTGACAGAGGTACAGAAAACCCTTCGACTATCTCCATAAGGCGGAAATACCGCTTTACAGCACGAAAAAGCGGCGCGAGGCGCTCTGTAAAGCTGAAAAACCCTCTTACAGACGACAAAGCATCGCAGAAAGCCCTTCGACTATCTCTATAAGGTGGGATATCGCGCTACAGCACGGAAAAGCGGCGCGAGGATCGCTGGATACTTGTGTTGCAAGCGATGGCTGATGCGAACCCTCGCCAGCTGAAAACGCCCCTGTGGACTATCTTAACAGCGAGGATAGTTGCAAAATGCAACGTTGGAGCATCAGCAGGTATACGTGCGGAATGCCCTTTCGCACCGCGCGCTAAGCTCCCAACTTGCCGAGTCGCGATGCATGATGGCGGTTGTTCACTGCGGCATGCAGGAACTGCCGCTGCCATCACGCATCGCCTCACCTGTTGGGAGCTGCGCAAGAGGTGCAGACACTTTCTCAACAGCCTGATTGCAGAGGCTGCATTGTTCTTCATTTCAACCGCGATGTGACCGCTTCGCAAGCTCTCCGGCTAACAATGCCGCGCCTGTCACTTGCTTAACGCCTCTATGCGAGGAAAAAGAATGTTGTTTTCCAGATGGATATGCTGGAACATATCCGATTCCAAGTCGATCAGCTTCTGAAAGGTCAGCTGATACGTTCTGCACGCTTCAGGCGGCAGCGCATAATCGCTCGTCAGCTCTCTTATATCTCTCAGCGCGTCTCCAACCTCGCTATGATCCGATTCCAGCTCATATAAACCCTTTAATACCTGCTCATTGCGAGCTGCCTCTGGCTGTTCAGCATATTGCTGCAGCAGTGGGAACAGCTCCTCCTCTTCAGCCGCCAAATGCTGCTCCAGTTCGGCCTTCATTTGATGAAACTTTTTATGCAGATCAGTCAGCACTGTGCCCTGTGTTGGTCCATGCACGCGCAATATCTTCGTTATAAACTCACTCAGCAGCGGCAGCTCTTCCTTCAAATAAGCATGATGCGCGTTAACGATATGGTGGATAAGCTGCGGTACTGGCACTTCCCGCCAATCCTTCTCGGCATTGATCCCATGATTGATCATCGCATCATAGCTGTCATTCAAGCGGCGAATAATGCCCGCTTCATCCAGGCCCTTCTGCCCAATAACCGATAACAAGGTGCGGTCACCGCCGCAGCAAAAGTCGATCTGCGCTTCCTTGAACAGATTGCTTGCTCCTGGAAACTCGGCTACGATATCACCAATTTTTTCTCGACCGTCATAACGTTTCTCCATCTCTGAACCATCCTCTCTATACGGAACTGACCCCAGTATAAATCGTTCACCGGCCGTCCATTGTGATAGAGATCACCATTTCCGATTATCCCCCAATTTGCGACATGCGCCGGATGGTTGGAGATTGGGTTTGCTGTTGTCCTGCAAGCGCTTTGGCCATCTCATGCGTTTCAGGCTTAGCGCCCAGCGCCTTCAGGAAGATGGCCGCAATAGCTGACGGGTTCCCGATATGCTTGCGGACATTATATTCATCTGACCAGTATAAGCAGGGCTTAATGCTGCCGTCTGCGGTCAACCGCAGCCTGTTGCAGCTGCTGCAGAAGTGATCGCTGACAGGATGAATCAGCCCGAAAGTTCCGGCTGCTCCATCGAATTGGTAGCTCTGCGCCGGACCATTGCCGTACACCTCTCCGCAGGGCCTGTAATCCAGCCCCATTCTGCTGCATCTCTCCAATACATAATCAAGCGGCAAATATGCAGCGCGCCAGCTGCTGTCCGCATGCCCAATCGGCATATATTCAATAAATCGAACTTGAATGGACTCCTTCAGCGTCATACGCAAGAAGTCATCCACCTCGTCGTCATTGATTCCCTTCATCAACACCATATTCAGCTTGATCGGATGAAAGCCCGCACGCTGACTCGCACGCAGACCAGCCAGCACCTTGCTGACATCGCCGCCTCGCGTGATCATCGCGAATCTGTCCGCCCTTAGAGAATCGAGACTTATATTAACCCTGGTCAGCCCCGCTGCTTTCAACCTGTCAGCGAATGGAGCCAAGTATATGCCATTGGTCGTCAGTGCTATATCCTCGATTCCAGGAATCGCTGACAGCATGGAGATCAGCCGATCCAATCCTTTTCTAACGAGCGGCTCTCCTCCCGTTATTCGAAGCTTCTTGATGCCAAGCCCGGCTGCAGCTTGTACAATTTCAGTAATTTCTTCATAGGAAAGAATTCGGCTGTCTGGCTCGAAGCTCAATCCTTCCTCCGGCATGCAATACACACAGCGTAGATTGCAGCGATCCGTTACGGCTATACGCAAATAATTATGCACTCTTCCATGGGCATCAACGAGCTGTGCAGCCAATGCAATCCACCTCCTCCACATTCTCGTACGAGCAACACAAGTTATTGTACCGGCAGCATCTGACCGCTGTTTGATAGCGATCTCATTGATCATGATCTTATACTGCGACGCCAGACTCCTTCAGTGATCTAGATCACACTCCCCTTCGGAGAGCCGATAGATCACCGTAGTCACAAAGAGGAATAAAAGATTTCCACCTGTGATAGAGGTCACAAAGTGCCCTCGTCCGCTGCACTATAATCAAATCAGAAAGGCCATTCAAATATCAGGAGGAATGCAATCATGAGTTCATACACTGCAACCGTTAATGCCACTGAATATCCGCCGCATCTGAAGCACAAGGTCATATTCGAAACCTTCGGCAAGCTGCAATCATCCGAAGCGATGCTCCTTATTAATGATCATGATCCCGTGCCGCTTCGTTTCCAGTTCGATGCGATGTATCCGGGACAATACGTTTGGGAGTATATTCAGCAAGGTCCTGTCGCATTCCAGGTCAGAATTGGAAAATTATAAGAGTATAGGAGCTGGCGCCAATGGCTGGCATCACTATTGTCGATGAACGCACAATCAAGATTAAAGTAACGCTGGAGGACGCCATATCGATGATTCGGGAGTCTTCCCATCATCTGGATGAATATGCCGCCGAGATCGTCACGATCTATGAGAAAATGCCTCAATTTCAATACATTTATTTTTGCTTCTATGCCTATGATAGCGCAAGGCTGTTCGAGCATATGCTCGGGATCGATCCCAAGCAGTATACATCCTTTTCTCTGGATGCCCCTGATGCTTTCTTCTTCGCGCTATATGGCGGCATGGCCGGGCTGTATGAGGAAGCCAAGAGAAGGATTTCATAGGATTCATAGGAAGGAGGACGATACGATATGGAACGACAGCATGCGAAAATCATTGAGCTGGATGTCAGGCCTCATCTTCGCAATAAGCTGGAGCCCTTCCAGCTTATTATGGAAACCGTCAAGAAGCTCGAAGCCGATGATATCTTCGTGCTGCATGCAACCTTCAAGCCTTCCCCTCTGCTCGGAATGCTGAAGCTGCGCGGATTTGCTGGTCAATCCGTACAGAGTGGCAAGGAGCATTGGATCACAACCTTCGTAAGCAAAAAGAATAAGCGCTGGCTTCATGAGACGGTCGATGACGACACGTGGAGCGATGCTCCAGTAGAGGCTTCCGCTGAAGAAGCTTCCTCAGAAGAGGATGCTTCTTCTGATATTTCGACAACAGCAACAGCGAATACAAGCCCTCTTCTCATCGAATTGGATAATCGCGGCCTGGAGCCGCCTCAGCCGATGATTCGGACGCTGGCTGCCTTGGAGCGGATTCATCCTGAAGGCGAGGTTGTCATTCATAATGATCGGGTTCCGGTATTTCTCATCGAGGAATTGAACAGTCTGGGCTGCGCCTATTCAGTTGAGGAACAGCCGGATGGTACGGCAAAGGTGAGCATACGAAAAAAAACATAAGGAGGCGAGCGTTATGTCACGTCTCCCCTTTTTCTTTATCATAACGGGGATGATTGGTTTCGTACTGTTTCACGGTGCGTCCCTGCTTACAGTTTCAGGCTGGCTCGGCGAGAGCGTTCGCGGCCCTTCAGGCTGGTTTCATATCCATTTGTTTGTGCTCGGCTGGGCTACCATGCTTGCAATGGGCGCCGTCTACCAGCTCATCAATGTCATTCTGCAGTCAAAGCTGTACAGTGAACGGCTCGGCTATGCTCATTATGTCTGTTTTACAGTTGGTCTCACTGGGCTGCTCTACGGTTTTCTGCAAGGCGAGGTGTATTATATCGCTCTGTTTGCCACATTAGCTATGGTTGGAATATTGCTTTTCGCTTGGAATATGGCTGTCACCCTGAAACGCGCCGCTCAATGGAATGCGATTACGATCAGCGCGGCCTGTGCAGTGCTGTACCTGGTGCTTACTGCGATCAGCGGCATGATCATGGGGATTAACTTTGCAACCGGCTTCTGGGGCGCCTATCATGAGCAGATCTTCCATGCCCACATCTGGCTCGGCACTATCGGCTGGTTTGGACTGCTCATAACAGGCTTCAGCTACAAGATGCTCCCGATGTTTTATTTGGCTCATCATTACCCCGTCCGGCTGCAAACCATCTCTATGCTGCTCTGGAATGCTGCTGTCCTCTTCGGAACGATTTCATTCCTGTCAGGGGGAGGCAGATGGCCGCAATGGTCCACCCTGCTCCTGCTTGCTCTGGCAATTATTATTTACAATATACATCTGCTTCAGATCATCCGATTTCGCAACAAACGCAATCCCGGGTTCGGAATCAGATGGTCGGTTTATGGCAGTCAAACGTTTGCTGCTGTAGTCATTATCGCACTGCTGTACACATTAGCGGCTCCGCAGCAGCTTTTTCAAGCCGAGTTCGTCCTCATTGCCGGATGGATCTATCTCGGCGGCTGGGTGTCCTTCACTATTCTCGGCTATGCGTCCAAGATCGTTCCTTTCCTCTGGTGGACGCATAAGTACGGCAAGCTTGTCGGCAAACCAGGCACACCGATCATGTCCGCACTGCTCAATGAGAAGCAAGTGAATATTGGTTTAGCAGCCATTGCGGGCTCCAGCCTCCTGCTGTTGTCAGGGCTGCTCTGGCAATCACAGCTCGTCTTCATGCTTGCAAGCTCCGCATACTCGTTGTGCTGCATCGCTTACATCTCAAGAATCGGTCTTGTGTTCACACGGTAATCTAATAAGCCATCATATGGGGGAGGTCTTCACAGATGGAGAATAATGAACAAATACTGAATGTGCTGCGTCAGGTCTATGACCCCGAGCTCGGAGTCAATATTGTTGATCTTGGACTTATCTATGACGTTCGGGAGGAACCGGAAAAAATCTATGTACAGATGACGCTGACAACACCTGGCTGCCCGCTGCATGATACGATAATAGGCGGTGTTCGAACCATACTGCTGGATCAGACGGGCAAAAGCGAGGTCGAGGTGGATGTCGTTTGGGAACCCCAATGGACACCGGAGCGGATGTCGAAGGCTGCCAAAGACTATTTGGCCTATTTTTAAGCCGATGATGATCATAGTGGACCAACTAAAAAACAAACAGGCGCCAGCTCTGAGCCAGCGCCTGTTTGCTTATAATGGATAATGCCGATTACACTACCCCTCCTGCTGCGATTCTACTGCTTTGCCGCGCAATAGCCCCATGTTCAAGGAGCCTTTGCTCAAGCCTTCGAATTTTGCGATCATCCATAAAGGCAGAAGAAGACCAAGCAAAGAAACGATAACAGCGACTGGCAATGTCCACATGGAAACCGGGTGGGCAAAGTATGGAATGAGCGACACCGCAAGAATGGGAGCCGCATTCCATTTAAAATATTGAATAAGCGAAATCGTCACTATGGCGGTAGCAAAAAAGGATACTGCCCCACTATCGATCAAATAGAATAGATTGCCGATTGTAACCGCGATAATCGCCCCAATAATGATACGTTTAATGTCATTAAACTTGTCCATTCGCTGCAGGAACAAAAAGCTGAATGCTCCCAGCGTAGGATAGAATACCATTTCGAGGGAAGGAAAATGGCTCGAAGCCCAATACGCTACCATCAAGTAGCTGCATATAATGACAGATCGCAAATGCATATTGTGATTTACCTATCCTTTTGCAAATGATTTCTAGCATCTCTTACAATTAGCGCTGTTCTATCGCTGTTCGCTAGACACTTCGCATTGTACTATAATCACTTTGCATGCCACAAATAAGAACTATTGATACAAAGGATAGTATTTATTTATGTCAGATTGTGTGACATGATCGTGTTGTGAAGCCGCTCGGATAGAAATTTTATCGGCTCAATCTATATCTTATCGGCGTGTTGCTTACTTATGATCTCTCCGCTTCATGCTGAGGCCATAATTCATCGACACTGCTTTTTAATCCGTCGATCAGCAATTGTACTGCTTTGCCGGCCTCCTCCGGATTCTGCGCTATAATAGCTTCTATCAGGTCCTGGTGATTGTCGCGGGGCAGATGATTCGCGAAGCTCTTCGTCAGGAAAGCTGTATTAGATTCCTGCAGCGCCTCGGTAATATGCGCATACAAATCAAACAGCATCCGATTCCCTGAAGATTCCACGATAGCTTGGTGCAATTGAATGTCAAAGACAACGAACTGTTCAATATCATCAGCCTCGGCATAGTAATTGCATCTCTCCTGACAGTACTTGAACCGTGCTATATCCGCTTCTGTCCGCCGCTCAGCGGACAATCTTGCAGCCTCCAGCTCAAGCGCATGGCGCACCTCCAGCGTATCAAGCAGGCTGGACCGCTGCACACGCCGTTGAATGGCGACACCCAGCGTACTGCTGGAGCATACATAAGTGCCATCGCCTTGCTTTGTATATAATACGCCAGCATGACATAGCGCTTTTATTCCCTCGCGCAGTGTATTGCGGCTAACGTTAAGCTCTGCAACAAGCTCCGGCTCAGCAGGTATTTTTTTGCCCACAGGCCATTTGCCAGATTCAATTAAGGCTTCAATTTGCAGGATGACTTGGTCTACAAGCGTTAAGCGTGTAGTCTTTTTTAACATGGCAGAACAAACCCCCAAACATAGGATGATTGGATCTTTAGTTGACTATTACATCATATCTATTTTATAGTGAAAAGTAAAATCAGGATCGGCGGCAGCGATCACAGCAAAGGAAGTGCAGACAATTACGCTATGAATACCAAAGCAGCAGTTGGCCAAACAGCCTCAACAATCGTTCCGACTACCGTATTCCCTATCCTTTTTGCAATTAGTATCGTCCATCTGCTGAACGATACGATGCAGTCAACCGTATCTGCGCTCTTCCCTATTCTGAAGGCTGAATTAAACCTCACCTACAGCCAGATAGGCATGATCGCGCTCGCGATGAATTTGACCGCATCGGTGCTCCAGCCTCTTATAGGACGCTATGCGGACATAAGGCCCATGCCATCGATTCTTCCGATCGGTGTCTGCTTTACGCTCGCCGGTGTCGTATCGCTTGCTCTCGCACCGAATTATGCCACTATATTGCTTGCTGTCATTGCAATAGGCGTAGGTTCAGCGATCTTCCATCCGGAATCATCCCGTGTCGCGTATCTAGCCGCGGGGTCCAGACGCGGGCTTGCGCAATCGATCTTCCAGGTCGGCGGCAACATCGGCAGCTCGCTCGGACCGATCATGACTGCCGTCATATTCGTTCATCTCGGGCAATTCGGCGTCATCTGGTTTGCCTTCGCAGCATTTGCTGCAATTGCCATTCAAGTCTATGTAGCGCGGTGGTACAGTGATCAGCGTCTGCTGCCAAGGCACACTGCCAAGCCGCGCGGCTCAGCCGGCGGCAAAGCCAGCGGGCTTACACAGCGGCAAGTTTTGTGGGCTGTGATCATTCTCGTCTTTTTAGTTATTTCGAAGAATGTCTACATGGCCAGTATAACAAGCTATTATACCTTTTATTTAATTAACGATTACGGGGTTACTGTTAGTCATGCCCAGTGGTTTCTGTTCGCATTTCTTGCAGCAGCAGCAGCCGGCACATTTTTGGGCGGACCTATGACAGACCGCTTTGGACGCCGCAATATCATTTGGTTCTCCATTCTGGGAACAGCCCCCTTCTCGATTCTGCTGCCTTATGCGAATTTGTTCTGGACGGGTGTGCTGGCTGTATTGGCCGGTTTCATATTGTCGTCTGCGTTCTCTATCATCGTTGTCTACGCCCAGGAATTAATGCCGGGCAAGATCGGACTTGTCTCCGGTCTGTTCTTCGGCCTCGCCTTCGGCGTCGGCGGTCTTGGTTCAGCCCTGCTCGGCTGGATTGCAGATGCAACCGACATTGCTTTCATCATGAAGGTCTGCGCCTTCCTCCCATTGCTCGGCATCCTCGCAGTGCTGCTGCCTAAAGACGAGCGGTTAAGGGAACAGCAATAACGGCACTAACAATAGAGAAGTCCCATAAGGGGAAAGCGAAACGGGACAGTCCCCGAAATGACAATAATAAAGCATCCAAAACCATTTTTTAAAGTGGAGTTGGATGCTTCTTTAATAGAGCGACATAACTATTATTATGTTAACAAATGACTCTTCCATTTCCGATATTTGCCGTATTCTTATAGAGCTCTATATACGACTTGGTCGAATTCTCCCAGCCTACAGGCAGCGTCATCACACGCTCTACCAGCTTCTGCCACTCTTCCTTCCGGTGATATACCTCAATTGCTTTGCGTATGGCATCAAGCATGACCCATTGGCTTGCGTATTTGAACGTAAATCCGGTCCCCTCGCCCGTCTGCGGGTTATAATGCTGAACAGTATCCCGAAGACCGCCTGTTTCACGAATAATGGGGACAGTCCCATACCGCATGCCGATCAGCTGGCTAATTCCGCAAGCCTCGGTATAGGAAGGCATCAGGAATAAATCAGCTCCTGCATAGGTTTTGTACGCCATATTGTCGCTGTATCCCGAATAATACATATTGTCAGGAAAGGACTTCTGCATATTATTGAACAAATAATCGTAATAAGGAATCCCGTCTCCAATGACAACAAACTGAAGATCCTCCTTGAGCAGCTCGTGAAAGGATTTCTCGATCAGATAGAGCCCTTTCGTAATTTCCAGTCTGGAAATTACCGCTACAATCGGCACATCCGCCCTTACAGGCAGGCCGAAGGTCTCCTGCAGCCTTCTCTTATTCTCTGCTTTCCCCCGCAATTGTCTGGCATCATAATTCGCGAACAGTCTCGGATCCACTGCTGGATTATTCTCGTCCAGATCAATTCCATTCAATATGCCATGCAGATTTCTTCTCCGCTTGAATAAGGACTCTGTCAATGGCTCGATATTCATCGGCGATATCTTGCTAATCTCCTTCGCATAGCTTGGACTGACCGTACTTACAACATCTGCAAGCAAGATGCCTACCTTCATGCAATTGACCTGATCGTAATAATCCAGCCCGTTCTCTACGAAATAATCCCAATCCAGGCCAAGCAGCCGCTTCGTATTATTCTTGTTGAAGACCCCTTGATACAGCAAGGCATGGATCGTGAAGATCGATTTCATGGAGCGGTAGAATTCCCGGCTTCTATACTGCGTCTTTAAGAAGAACGGAACGAATCCCGTCAGCCAATCATTGCAATGCACAATATCCGGCTTAAATCCGAGTAATGGCAGCGACTCCAATACAGCCTTGCAGAAGAAAACGAATCTCTCCATCTCATCGTCATAATCATAAATGCGGTCCCGATCGAAATAATAAGGATTATTAACGAAGTAAATCATATTGTCATTATGGGAAATGTATTCTACATCGCACTGAAAGGTTTTCCCCGCAAATTCGATATCAAAGGTGGCAGCAAGCTGCAGCCGATGACCGTACTTCTCTTCAATCCCTTTAAACTTAGGCATCATAATTCTGCAATCATAGCCTTGCGATCGGAGAGACTTGGGCAAGAAGGAAGATACATCAGCAAGTCCGCCAGTCTTGGCAAAAGGGAATACCTCGGTTGAAACAAATAATATCGTCGGTTGATTCTTCATGTACATTCAGCCCTTCCTCGTAATTGACCCCCTTCACGATTCTTATTTATTTAACAGCATTAATGATCATTTCTTCTCTCTGTACAATCGCATCATATGCAGACTCGGCCTGCCCTTTCTGAAGAACATCTAGTCCAGCGCCAATCGATGCCCATATCGCAATCATATTCGGATGGATCGGCATCGTACGGCTATGGTCCAGCAGCGACAGAATGGCTTGTTTATTAGGCGAGCCCTGCGCTAAGAGATTGCGTTGTACGTTTCCGTTACTAGGGATGCGCTGTACAAGCTCTGCCCACTTCATCTGGCATTCCTCGCTCAGCATAAACTGGGTAAAGGAAAGAATGGATTCCCGATCCTCAGATTCAAGAGAATCATTCGGATAGATCAGTCCGATAGAAGAATGAAACGGGACAGACGGCTTGCCCCCAATATCCGGCAGCTTCGCGACTCCCAGCTTTTGGCCAAGGTTTCTGTCCAAGTAATTGAAGATCCATTCTCCGCAAATAATTGCGCCGAGCTCCCCGGCAATAAATTGCTCCAGCAGAGCTGTAGGTCCATCCAGATTGGCCAGTACGCCTTGCTCAATCCGGCTTTTGACGAATTGCAGCGCATCTCTCATACTCTCATTCACGAGATCCGCCTTCCCATCCTTGAGCGGCCAACCGCCAAATGCGGTAAAAAACGGCATGAACCAATAGGATTGGCTCATATCGCCGCCTATAGGCTTAATTCCCCTCTGCTTGAGCGATTCAGACAACTGCTCAATTTCTTCCCATGATGCAGGGGGCTGTGCATAAATGTCCTTGTTATAATAAAGAACGAGATGATTGCCTGTCAGTATAGGTACGCCGTATGCTGTACCCTCCATCGTCATCGACAGTCGCATATTCTCCCCAAGCTCAGAGGCAAACAATTCAACAGGAGCTTCCGATAAAAGCGCACGATCCTTAAAAACGACCATATCTGCAGGGACAAAAGCCATATGCGGTCCTTTTCCAGTATGCTCGATGTCCACTAACCGATCTCCCAGCTCTTGAATGCTCATAACCTCAGAGATAATATGAACGCCGTAACGCTCACTGTATAAACGGCAAATCTCCTCCAGTACCTCAATAGATGTATCACCTGGTCCGTCAAACTCATGCCACACAACAAGCTCTTTCTTATTCTCGGTTTCTCTCTCTTCTCTCATTTCTCTCTAGCCTCCTATGCCATATTTCTGAGCTGTTTCCGACAACAACGACTGTAGGTACGCATGTCATGACCGTTAAGCTCGTAGGTTGTTATCTCCCCCCTCCCGGAATGCGCACAAATGTTTGTGCGGATATGGGAAAAATATATCATGATGAAGATGCCGATGTAAAGAAATGGCTCGTTTTATGTAATGGCAGCCAAAAAAAGCTGTCCGCAGATGCATGCTCTGCTGACAGCTTTATAGAATGAATATGATTATTCGGATGGTGTTTGATCCAGCGCGACTGAATTATTTGCATCCGCGTCCTGCTTCTTCTTCCCAAACTTTCTTTTGAGGAAGAGGCCGATAAGCAGAATTGGAACACCGATAAGAAAGATGTACATCGTAACCTCATGAACCATGCCTTTTGCCGCTCTGCCATAATAGTAGAACAGTGCGCCGATAGCATAGAACTTAATTGCTCTTCCAATAGCAGCATATACGATCAGCTTCCACAACGGAAAGGCAAGTGAACCGGATAGAATCGTAAACACTTTGAATGGAATCGGCGTGAATGATCCGATAAGAATCGCGGCTTCACCATTTTTCTGAAATAAGTTCGTAGCGGAATCTATCCATTTTTTCTTCAGAAATCGGTAGAGGATAGACTTTCCTAGCAGCTTGCCAATATAATAGCCAATCGGAGTGCCTAGCAGACAGCCGATAAAACCTACGGTTGCAAGCCATAGTGCTGAAGAAGGAGTCATAACGCTCAATGAAACCTGTGTGAAGAATGCAGGCACTGGAAAAATGATTGCATCCGCAAATGAGTGGATAAATAACCCCCACAATCCAAAATCTTCAAGAAAGTCTATTATGTTTTGAACCATTGGCGCAAACCCCTTCTAGTCAAACTAAACTTCATCTCTCTATTGTAGGACATTTTGGCTCAAACTCCAAATAGACTTATGTCGGTCATTCATACTGGACCATAGTCGAGACCTATTTCACATCATTTAGGCATATTGTACCATGCAAAAAAACGAATCCTTAGTATTATAGCATTAATTACATTTATTCTTCTACCAATTGCGTTGGAATCCAGATCATTTTTTCTGTTTCATGTTCATATTGGGCCTTTAAATGCATGTTCATTATTTCAAAAGCTCTTTCGGCCTTTCCTTCAAAAACAACCTTGGAAGCGCCGACTGGAACGACATGCGGGCAATCTGCTGTGCAAATAACGGCAAGCCGCTCAGCTTTTATATGCTTTGCAGCCATGGCTGCAATAAATTCATTAATGATAATCCCTTTTCCAGTTGTATGCTCGCTCAGAAAACGGGTTACTCCCGCTTCACTCTCTGCAACATGAATATGCTGCTTCTCCAAACCGCAGGAGCTGCTGATGAGCTGCATGAATTCATCATTGTTATAATTATCTGTTATTAAGAATGATAGGTTGCCGCCGGACAAATCTTTGGCCTGAGCGATAGCTTGAGGGAGATTCGGTACGATTTTGTGGAACAGGTCGTCGTCGATCAGGCTATCGATAATGACTGCGGGCACACCAACGGTGAAATGCTCGGCAATTTGGTAAAAAGCTTTCGTCCGAACACCCGCCATGTATACCCCATCCAAATTCCTCTCCAATATAATATGCAGCCGGGGGTCTTCCTGATCAATTGTCGAAACAAGCAGATGATAGCCCTGCTCCGACCAGAGCTTCTCCAGCCTGCTTAAGAAAGAAGCGTAGCTGAAGGGCCTCCATTCATCCCCTTTGCTGCCCGATGAGATAAGCAGGCCGATTAAGCCAGTCTTACTCTTTACTAACGATCTCGCCGCCAGATTCGGTACATAATGCAAACGCTGCGCAGCCTCCTGCACCATTCGGCGCGTTTCCTCCGGAATCGTCTGGTTCTTCACATTGTTAAGCACGTAGCTGACGGTAGCAACCGACAAATTAGTCTCTTTGGCAATATCTTTCATCGTAATTTTCTTCATCATGTCTCTTCTCCGGTTCTCCGCAGAATGCTAGCCAAGTATGATCATATCCCGTTCTGCCTGCCTATCTTCCATCTGACAGCCAGAATGAAGCAATACTTGATTCTATCATAAATTCGTACTGAGATGAAAATCATATTGATAACATAAATAATATTATGTTAACTATTTTCTTGCAACAGCATCGTAGCCATTCAACCAATCAAATTGTGCGACCTTCAAAGAGGCAGGCATGAGACGAAGCAGCATATTGCGTATGTAGATGGCAGCAGCATTTTCCATCTGGACTACTCTTCCCATTCTCCTGGACTGGCGGACTACACGGCTCGTTCGCGGTATTCGCAGCTGCTCGTAGCTGCGGATACCAGCAGCCACTGAAGAGTCTCGGAGACAGCTGGCCAGAATGACTGCATCCTCCATCGCCTGTGCACCTCCCTGCCCAAGATTGGGAAGCATTGGATGCGCCGCATCGCCCAATAAGACAACCCGTCCGTCGCTCCATCTGCGCAGCGGCTTACGATCATATATATCATGTGCCAGAATAGCCGCAGAATCGGTCGCAGCGATAACAGCTTCAATCGGGTTATACCAACCTTGGAAATGGCGCAAGGCTGCAGCCTTCCGATTCGTCGTTCGCTCAGCCTCTCCTTCAGGCGAATTAATGGCCGCGAACCAGAAAACCTGCCCTTGTCCCAAATGTGAGAAACCAAACCTTTTGCCGCTGCCCCAAGCTTCGAAACCTCCGCCCTTCTCCATGGAATAGCGGCTGTCGGAGAAGCTTGCAATTCCCCGCAAAGCAGTAAATCCACTATAATTACGATTCTCTGAGCCGAACATCAGCTCTCGAACAGTTGAATTCACACCGTCAGCACCAATCAGAATGTCAGCTTGCTCTTCAGTTCCATCCTCATACATGACGGTCACAGCAGCCTCACTCTGTTCATAAGCGATCAGCTTCTTATTAAATTGAACGCCACCTTGGTTCGAATGGTTTAGCCTGTCGCAAAGGATATTCTGAAGCGCAGCTCGATGGATGAGACAGCTTGCATGTCCATACCGCTTCTCTTGCAAATCGGTTGGAAGATCAACGATGAGCCTGCCGTCCCAGGCTCTAATTTCTGCCTTTCCGACTTTAGTCCCGGACTGGAGCACGACTTCAGCCGCTCCAAGATGCTGCAATACCTTCCATGCATTTGCTGAAAGCACGATTCCTGCGCCTAATTGGGCTAATTCATCTCTTTTATCCCCAATGACAACATGCCAGCCCTGCCTCTGCAGCGCAATTGCGGTACACAGCCCGCCAATGCCTGCACCTGCGATTACTGCCTTTCGATTTCCTGTCTGCATATTTCTGCACCTCCTTGCGTTTGCCTATGAACAACTATTATGCCATTAAATCATCAATTATGGTAAACAAAAGGTGTTTGCGCATCTTCCACCTCTTTGTTACCTTCAATTTGTCAGTGTCTTGTTATAAAATAAGAGGGGAAGAATAAGAGCAAGTATTTTAGTTTACATAACATTAATTATGTCGCCTAATATGCAACTTAAAATCGCAGCTCCATCTGAGGGGAGTCTCCATAATGAATATTATAAAAATAAAGGATCGTCAGGAGCTGGATCTTCGAACACCGACGATGCCTTGGTATGTAGAGAAGTTTATCCAGTACAAGCTGCCGGATCTCTCGCCTTCTTCCCTGCTGGAGTATGTTCGCGATTATGAAACCTTCTTCTCCTGGCTTCTGGCAGAGGGGCTGTCGCAAGGACCGGCGATCAGAGATGTTCAGCTTGAGGAGCTGGAGAAGCTTCATATGGATAGTATTGATAATTTCAAAATGTTTCTATCGACGCGTCAAATTCATACGAACAGCAAAACAACGATTTCCCGCAAGCTGTCCTCGCTGCGCTCGTTGTTTCATTATTTGAGCCAAATTGCTGAGGATGATCATTTCTATCCGCTGCTCAAGCGCAATGTTATGGCTAAAGTATCGATCAAGCGAACGCATAAGCCTAAGGATACCGCGGCCAGGCTGGAGGGCAAGCTGCTACAGGAGCAGGAGATCGACGAATTCATCGCCTTCATCAAAGAGGATTACGGCGCCGAGGTCGCCAAGAACAAGCAAGCCCTATACGCCTACATGCAGAACCGGATTCGGGATACATGCATTATCAGCCTTATATTGAACTCGGGGCTGCGTGTGTCGGAGCTTGTCAATATGAATACCGATGACCTTGATCTCAAGAAACGGCTGCTGTATGTGTTTCGAAAGGGTAAGAATGACGACACCTTCAAGACGCCTGTTTACTTTCGTCAGGATGCCATCCAAGAGCTCCAGCAATACTTGTCGCTTCGAGAATCCCAGTATAAAGCGCCCAAGCGGGAAAAAGCTCTCTTCCTTGCCATGGCCAACGGGAAGCAGGAAGGCTCGCGAATGACGAAACGCGCCATTCAGGAGATGGTCATCAAATATGCCAAACGATTCGGCAAGCCCTACCTGTCCGTCCATAAGCTGAGACATTCGTTTGCGACCGACTACTACTTGCGCAATGATCTCTACAAAACGCAGGAGCAGCTTGGTCATGCCTCACCCGAAACGACTCAAATCTATGCCCACTTGACAGACCGTACGATGGCCGAAGCGATTGATCGCATGAAGGAATAATGGAGTAGCAACACAGTTGATTCGCAGTCTTTGCAGCCCTCCAACAACGACACTTCACCAAATTGTCAATAAAGACACAGATCTGTCATAGTAAATAGTCTGCTATCAACAGATAATATTGTTATAGACATCATGTATAATATTATTTGTATCGGAGGATGCTATTTCATATGTTCAAAACTACAGTTGGGCGATTTTGCTTCATCGGCAATATAGAGGGGATCTCTTATCTCTTGCTGCTCTGTGTCGCAATGCCGCTCAAGTATTGGGCTGACATGCCCATTTATGTCGCAATCGTCGGCGCACTTCACGGCTTACTGTTCACCCTTTATCTGCTGGCGCTGCTCCATGTATGGATAGATCGCCGCTGGTCATTTATTCGCGTTGTAATCGCGTTCGTGGCATCACTCGTTCCGCTTGGAACGTTCTTCCTGGACGCTAAATTGCGCAAAGAGGCGTCGAGGTCTTAGATCACAGGCTAAGCATAGAAGCAGCGCATTTATTCTAGTGTAGAACAACGGCTCAGCATGAGCGGCAGTCCGCATTTCGCATTCGCGAATCGGGCTGCCGCTTTCAATTGCCGTCCCCTCGCCCTGCCACATGCTCTGCAAAAGCTTGCGCAACCGGTGGAAGCGGTTCATTCTCGCGTGTTACCATCACAATAGGATTCAATAGCGTTACATCACGCACCATCACCCTCGCCACCTCGCCGCGAGCGACAGCAGTCGCCGCCTCCAATGAAGAGACTAATGCTGCTCCCAAGCCCGCAGCAACTGAAGCGACTGTTTCATTAATGCCATTAACGACAAGGGCTGCCGTTGGCGGCATTAAGCCATTCACCTTGCATAAGGCCAATAGTCTTGCAAGTACAGCGCTCCCTGATTCCCGCATAACAAAACGCTCCTGCACCATTTCAGCCAATGAAATTGAACTTTCGGCGTAAGGATGCTTCGCTGGCACAATAAACCATAATTCGTCTTGACATGCAATCTGATGCGCAAGGCCAGCAGCTTGCTCTCCACCGCCACCGATAAACGCAATATCCGCCTTATTAAGAATCAAGCAGTCAACAGCCTCCTGCGCGTTATGGGTCAGCATTTTCACTTCTACTGCCGGATGCTCCAACTGATAGTTTGACAGCCACTTCGGGAGCAGGAAGTTGGCGGGAAGCGAGGTTGCTGCTATACGCAGCACGCCATTTTGCCCGGAACGATAGCGGTCCAGATCCCTCTTGATATCCTGCTCCAGCGCGAACAATCTTGCCGCATGTCCTGCGACTCTCTCCCCTGCTTCAGTCAGCAGTATCCCTCTTCCCTTGGGCGCGAGAAGTGTAAGCTCCAGCTCCTGGCTCAGGTTCCTCACATGCATCGTGACCGCTGGCTGGCTTATTCGCAGCTCATCAGCGGCACGAGTCACGCTTCCGTTCCGAGCCACATGATGAAACACCTTAAGTGCATACAAATTCATCTCCTTCACCTGCCCCATCTTTGCTGATTATCCGACCGACTTTCTCTATATGTATATTGTAAAGCTACATTCTAGTTACGACAAGCAGTCGCATTCATAATGAAAAGTTATGAGTAGCTGATATTTCGATATTGGAGATATTCCAGCAAATCCATTAACGTAAAGCTATTCTCACTATTAGAGTGACAGACTATCGGCAAATGAAAGAAAGATGAGGCGGGTTTATGAAAACGATATGTGTAAATTGCCAGCGGGAAACATCGTTAACGACTATGAAATATGAGTGCGAATGCGGCGGTTTGCTGGAGGTTGTCCACGACTATAGCCAATTGGATACAGACTATTTGAAGTCACTGTTTGCCAGCCGTCTGGCAGAGCGGAATACGATATACGCAAGCGGGGTTTGGCGGTACAAGGAGCTCATTGCACCGGAAATTCCTGATGACGCCATCGTCAGCAAGCATGAAGGAAATACCGGCATGTATGAAACACATCTGACTAGTACGTATGCGGGAATACGAAGACTGTGGCTTAAGGCGCAAAGCGAGAATCCAAGCGGTTCATTCAAGGATAACGGAATGACAGCAGCTGTATCGCATGCCCACTATCTGGGCTACAATCGTCTGGCCTGCACGTCTACAGGAAATACATCCTCCTCCCTGTCCATGTACGCGGCAATTGCTGGGCTGGAAGCAGTCGTTCTCGTTCCTGATCGGGATATTTCACCGAATAAAGTGCTGCAAACCGTCGCATATGGCGCGGATGTATGTACGTTCAGCGGAACCTATGACGATGGCATCCATTTCCTAGAAAAGCAAGGTGAGCAGCTTGGTCTATACATTTGCAACTCCATCAATCCGCTGCGAATTGAGGGTCAGAAGAGTATCATTTATGAGATCGCGCAAAATCTCGATTGGGAATTGCCAGATTGGATTATCATACCAGGAGGCGCACTTAGCAACGCATCGGCTTTAGGCAAAGGGCTGCAGGATCTGTACACGCTGGGCTTTATCTCCAGGCTGCCCCGAGTGGCAGTTGTACAAGCAGAAGGCGCCAGTCCGTTTCACAGGTTTGTACAAGCCGCACTTGGCAATACGGATACAAGTCCGCAAGCAGAGCGTTCTCCTGCAACTGTTGCAACTGTTGTATCAGCTGTGTCAGCTGTATCAACACCGAGACCAGCAGCCGATTTATCATTCACAGCCGAACTGCGGCCGCAGACGCGCGCATCTGCACTGAATATAGGCAATCCGCCAAGCTGGTATAAAGCATGGCGAATATTAGAGCAAACGAATGGCATCACCGTAGCCGTATCTGATTCCGAAATCATGGAAGCCAAGGCGGTCATTGATCGTTCTGGCATTGGGTGTGAACCTGCGTCAGCAGCGACACTTGCTGGACTGCGCAAGCTCATACGTCAAGAAGTTGTCCACCCCGAGCAGACAGCCGTTTGCATACTAACCGGCCATCTTCTCAAAGATACGGATGCTCTTCGCGAGTATCATCATGAGGGACGTTGGGGTGATCTGCTGCGCAATGGAATCAAGACCGTTGATCTGCAGTCAGCCAATGCAACACTCTATAAGCAGATTGCCGTGCAACAATTAGTGTAAACCGCTGATCCATCCGATGCTCTCCATTCGGTTGCTGCACAAACTCACAAAAAGCAAAAAGTCAATAACCTCACCTCTCAGAATGAAAATGGGAGGTGGGAGTTCGAAGTTACCTCAGTATCCGATCCCCCGATAGACGAGGGATCCTATTCTAGGCTTTCACTATTTCAGCAAAAGAGAAATGACATTCTCAATAATTCGAATGCCGGCATCTCCGCGCAGTGTCGCAATCGACTCTGGATGGAATTGCACGGCTGCAACGGGCAGCGTCTTATGCTCAACAGCCATGACGATGCCATCCTCAGAAGTAGCGGTAACGGACAAGCAAGCAGGAACCTCTTCCGCATAGAGCGAATGATAACGGCCAACATGAAATTCTGCAGCCATTCCAGCCCACATTGCACTCTCAACATCAGCTTTGACAAGCGAGATCTTCCCATGCTGCGGATAGTCCAACACATTCAGCTTCCCGCCGAAAAACTCTACGATGCCTTGTAGCCCCAGACAGACCCCGAAGACCGCCAACCCCTTCTCCATACATAAGCCAATCGTTCCATTCAAATCAAATTGCGAGGGCCGCCCCGGTCCCGGCGACAGCACGACCATATCATACTCCGCATCCCCTTGCAGCGCTTCGCGCGCGTAAGGAGCGCGCATGGTCACAACCTCCGCCCCGGTCTGCTTCATATAATTCGCTAACGTATGAACGAAGGAGTCCTCATGATCGACCAGCAGAATTCTCTTCCCTCTGCCTGCTCCTAATTGCAGCGAAGCTGACTCGCCTCTTCCTGCTCTTTCCGTACCGCGCACAGCACCGACCAGCGCAGCCGCCTTCGTCAACGTTTCCTGCTCCTCATCCGCTGGAACAGAATCGTACAGACAGGTTGCCCCTACACGTATCTCTGCTACGCCATTGCGGATATGGATCGTTCGTAGCGTCAAGCCCGTGTTCAAATTGCCGTCAAAGGAAAAATAACCGACAGCCCCCCCATACCAATGCCTTGGCGATGTCTCATGCTCTTCTATCCATTGAATGGCGGCTCGTTTGGGAGCGCCTGTAATCGTAACGGCCCACATATGGGTCATGAATGCATCCAATGCATCATACTGGGGGCGCAACTGGCCTTCCACATGATCCACAGTATGAATCAGATGAGAATACATTTCGATCTGTCTTCTGCCGATAACGTTAACCGTTCCAGGCTCGCAGATCCGCGATTTGTCGTTGCGGTCCACATCTGTACACATCGTCAGCTCAGATTCATCCTTCAGCGAGTTGAGCAACTCACGAATTTGATCGGCATCCTCGATGGCATTATGGCCCCGCTTGATCGTCCCCGAGATTGGACTCGTCTCAACCCTGCTGCCCTCCACTCTGACGTACATTTCCGGAGATGAGCCGACCAAATATTCCCCGTCAAGATTAATAATGAAGCCGTACGGACTAGGATTGATCCGCTCCAATCTGGAGAAGACTGCAGAAGGCGGACTGGAGCAGGTCTCATACAACGTGTGCGTAGGTACGACCTCGAACATATCGCCAGCCTTGAACGACTTTCTTGCCTCTTCGACAAGCGCAGCATATTTCCCAGGTGTGTAGGGCTCATCAGGCACTTGACCGTTCAACTTGGGCTCACGGCAGGCGCCGCTTCGTTCAAGGCCATCTGTGCTCTGTCCATTGAAGGTGAATTCATACGACAGCTGATAAGCCGCACCCTTGGAATGATCGACGACGATGATCTCATCGGGCAAATATAGAATAACGTCGGACTGGTTGTCAGCACGCTGATGCTTCAGCGGCATGGGCTCGAATTGGAAAACCAAATCATAACCAAATGCGCCATACAACCCAAGAAAAGAATCATTCGGGGCTTGGAAAAGATCGCGAATTGCGCGAATGACCGAGAAGATCGACGCTTGTGTCGTCCGCTCCTCCTCATTCAGCACATGATCACTGCTTCTGATTGTTCCCGTAATTTCGCTTGTCATATAGCGCAAATTTTCAACAGCCGGACAACTGCTCAGCTTGCGATGTATGAGCTCCAGCAAGAGCGCGCCTCTGGCATTCTCTGCCGAAATTGCGAAGCTGCTTTGATCAGCCTTCAGCTGCAGGGCAGGGTTAACAAACCCGATGTCCCACCGAGAATAACGTCCTGGAAATTCATAGCCGCTGGAGAAGAGTGCGCCCTTGCGGCAATCGATCTCATGTAAAATCATCGCCTTCGCGCTCGCAGCCTCAATCGGCTCGGAATGACGAGTGATGACTATTCCTTCTTGGGTAGTATATCTTTCTTTCTTAGGGGCAGCGCTGAATGCGGATAGAATACTCATATTTGTTCCTCCTCTAATCATAGAGGAGAACAGGAGAGTGAACGTATAGAGGGAATTTATTAGTGGAATCATCAAATAAACACTCGGCTCTGCTCGGCTCATCTCAACTGACCTGTTCTCATCTCGTCTGTATGGCATGTATCAATAATCACCTTTAATTTACATGACTCATCAATTAGATGTCAATCCTCGAATTGATTTCAATTCTCGGGCTGGACAGCTCTGTCAGCTTGTTCGACCCTGCGCATTCATGTTACCATTACTTGTAATCAACCATTACTTGACAAGAAGGAGAGATTTGAATGAGCATGCACAGCCGTCCAGATCCATCGTCATACCCGCACGCTGTTGCCAGATACATTACCAATGTACCTGAAGGTGATCTCATCCGACTGCTTCAAGAACAGCTTGATCATACCATCCAGCAATTGAGCAGCATCTCGGCAAGCCAGGAACAGTTTCGTTACGCAGAAGGCAAATGGAGCTTGCGAGAGGTTGTCGGACATATCATCGATTTCGAACGCATCATCAGCTACAGGGCGCTGCGCTTCTCGCGCGGCGATCAGAAGAACCTGTTCGGGTTCGAGGAGAATGACTATGTGCGCGAGTCTCGCTACAGCTCCGCCTCACTTGCTAGTTTAATAGAGGAATTGAAAGCAGTTCGAACCTCCTCCATTCACCTGCTATCCCGATTCACGCAGCAAGATTGGGACAAAACCGGCAAGGTGGAGGGCAATGAAATTTCGGTACAAGCGCTTGCGTACACCTTGTGCGGGCATTGGCTGCATCATTTGCAAATCATTTTGAGCCGATATCTGACATAGAAATATCGCTTGGGAGGATCATGTACAGCACACCATCTGCTGACATCGACCTCCCTTTTATTCTGGCGCTTCCCTTCTAGGAGGGATCAAGAATAAGCCGCATTCCCTCTATTTTAAGCTTGTCCATTCGAATGACCCAATCTCTGTACGTCTCATAGATTTCATCCGAGTAACCGAACAATCGTTTCATCTCCTGCGTAATCTGCTTCTCCGCATCATTATAATCACCATCAGCGAAGGTCAGCAGCAGAATTTCCACCAGGAAAATATTTTTCACCTGCTCGTCCTGAAGATCGCCGATAATTTCCGAGAGCTCCCGCACCGTATCGAACTGATAGTCCGCTGCCGACAGCTCCAGCTCATCCCAATACGCGCGCAAATAGCCCTGTTCCTTTCGGTGCAAAAATCCGTCAGCTTTCGCAACGAGATGCGCCAGCTCTATAAAGGCTTCTTTATGTTCCTTTTTATGCAGAAAATGCAAAAACAAGGCTGTCCACTCCTCTAATTCAAATCGTAGTACTACGTCATAGATTCGACGTCAACATAATTTCTCCTACCTGCTGGCAAGCACTTTATTATGACTTTTCGTTTCTGACGCTGTCAAATCCGTATTGCAGCATTTTCTGTGCATCATACCATACATCTGACGAAGTAGAGTGAAGAACAACAGCGATAAGGTCTGTATTCCCTCGCCCCGCGGATGCGACCAGACAATAGCCAGCCTCGCCGGTATACCCGGTCTTGATCCCGTTAGCGCCCTCATAATAATATTCACTGCCATTCTGCAGCAGCTGGTTGCGGTTAACAAATGTATATGTAGCTTGCTCTGTCCGTACGGTCCGCTCAGCCTCACTCACGATTTGCCGGAAAAGCGTATTCGATCTGGCTGTCTGAGCAATGAGCGCCAAGTCATAAGCAGTTGTATAGTGTTCAGCGTCATGCAGACCATGCGGATTGACGAAGTGGGAATTTATCGCTCCAATCTCTTCGGCCCGCTCATTCATCAGCTTCGCAAAATGTTTCGTCGCTTCCTCCATCGTAACTTGATGTCCGATGTCCAATTGAGTCACATATTTGGCAATTGTGCGCGCGGCATCATTGCCCGATGGCAGCATTAGAGCGGCTATCAGATCCTGCAGCGAGAGACGCTGTCCCTTCTGCAGACCAGATGAGCTCTCCCCTACAGTGCGGAATCGCACCTCATCGCCCACCTCTATCATGTCCTCCGGATTGCCCCGCTCCAATGCCAGCAGCGCAGTAAGAATCTTCGTCGTGCTTGCCGGATATAGACGATCATGCTCATTCTTCCCGTAAAGAATCTCGCCTGTCTTCTCGTTCATGAGAAGCGCGGCATCGCCTTCAAGCTTGCCAATCGTCAAATGCCCGTTGCTAAAGCGCAGTGCGCTAATTTCCTGCCACATATAAGATATGCCTGCTTTAATCGCAGGGCCGTGCACAACTGCCACATATACGATCAATAGTACCATTAGGAATCTGAACGATCTTCTCATAACTGCCGCATTCACCACTGGGGACAATCTCCTCTCTCCACTCTCATTAATCCCAGTATGAACGACAGCTTCTAACCTACCGATACGAAAAGATAACGAAAAGATAACGATTCTATTAATAAAAATAACGTTACCGCCTCCAGGTTCAGAAAGCGGTAACGTTATCAGGTTTGATGCTCCTTCAATCTTACGGAGAATACCGTACGCTCCACATCGCTGAACGCGCCGATTGCGCCGCCGTGCAGCTCAATGATTTGCTTCGCGATGGCTAGTCCCAGCCCAGATCCCCCGGTATGCGCAGAACGGGATTTCTCCACTCGATAGAAACGTTCGAATATATGCGGCAGATCGGATTGAGGGATGACCTCGCCATAATTAATAATGTCCAGCGCGACAACCCCATTCTCAAACTGCCCTTTAATATCCAGATACTGGCCATCCTGCCCGTATTTGATCGCATTCGTAATCAGATTCTCAAACACTCGCCGCAGCTTATTGCCGTCCCCGAGCACATACAATTGCGGTGTTGGAAAATGCAGCCGAGGCTGCAGCTTCGCCGTCTCCAGCTGCAGCTGGAACTGCTCCGTCATCTGATGAAGCATTTCCACGAGGTTAATGCGACTCGTCTGTAGCTTCATCTCATTGTTCCGCAGCCTAGTAAATTCGAACAAATCCTGAATAAGCTGGCTCATTCGCTCTGATTCCTCGTACACCAATGACACATAATAACGAAGCTCCACCTCGTCACGGTACAAATCCTGCTCGATCAATCCAAGGTAGCCCGTTATAGAGGTCAGCGGCGTTCGCAGATCATGCGATACATTCGTAATCAGCTCATTCTTGGTCTGCTGAGCTCTTCGCTCCTCATTCAAGGAGGTGTTCAGCCGTTCTACGAACCGGTTAATATTGCCGGCCAGCTGTCCCAGCTCCTCATCATTGCGGATCGGGATCTTCAGCTCAAAGTCCCCTTCTGCGATCTGCTGCACATGCTGCGTAATTTGCACGAGATATTGCTCGTTGCGAATTCGTTTGTCCCGCTTGAAGAAGTAGTAGACAGCGAGCAGGAAGATCGGAATGCCGGCAATGATGTAGGTTTGCGGATAACCAATATTCCGATACACCCACTGGAAGAACAAATTCGCATTCACGCTGGAGAAGGAGGAGTAGAACAGCAGCTTGCCCACCATAATAAGCGCAAACAGTACGAACGTTGACGCTGCAATACTCCAGAAGATCGGAATAATCCACCTAAGCTTCAATTTTGTAGCCTACCCCCCAAACCGTATGGATCAGCTTCTCGCCATCCATCTCTTTAATCAACTTCTCCCGCAGCCTGCTCATATGAACGGAGACAGAATTGTTCGATTCATAATACTTTTCCTTCCAGATCATCTCGAAAATATCTTCTGAGCTGAATACGCGGCCAGGATGGCTGGCAAGCAGGTAGAGAATGCTGAACTCGATTGGCGTCAGCTTAATCGGTCTGCCTTCAATCTGGACCGTATGCGTGAGCTTGTCAATAACGAGTGATTGCAGCCGAATCAGATGATCCTGCTGGGTTTGAGCCGGCTGAGTATGGTAATAAGTGCGCCGCAGCAATGACTTCACCCTCGCAACCAGCTCCAGCGGATTGAACGGCTTGATCATATAGTCGTCCGCGCCAGTCATGAGCCCCGTTATTTTGTCCATGTCGCCGTCCTTTGCACTGATCATCAGAATCGGCGTTGTTTTGTTCTCGCGGATTTTGAGACAGACGCTCAGGCCATCCATTCCCGGCATCATAATGTCCAGAATGACCAGCTCAATCGTATCGCGCTCCATCAGCTCCAGCGCCTGCAGACCATCGCTTGCTTTGCTGATCATATACCCTTCGTTTGCCAAATAGATCTCAATCAGCTGCGCAATTTTGGGATCGTCATCAACGATCAGAATATGTCGGTTCATTACACCCTTCCTAACTATCAAGCATATCCTACCTTTACTTGACGAAATAGTGTGAAAAAGAGTTTAACATGTATGGCATTGAATTTATATGCTCGCCGGTTCATTCAGGCGCAGCTGCTGAGTAGCGAATTCCCGATACAGCTCATGGGACTTCAGCAGCTCGTCATGTGTGCCGCTTCCCGTAATGGTTCCCTTCTCGACGAAAATAATCTGATCAGCCTCGACAACGGTCGAGAGGCGGTGCGCAATGACAAGCGTTGTCCGTCCGTTCATCAGATTCTTGAGCGCTTCCTGTACGATAACCTCTGATTTGCTGTCCAGACTGGAGGTTGCCTCATCCAGCATAAGAATTTTAGGGTTACGCAGCAGAGCCCGCGCGATCGCGATCCGCTGCCGTTGCCCGCCCGAAAGCATAATGCCTCGCTCGCCTACCTCCGTATCATAACCGCGCGGCATCTCTTTGATGAACGAATCGGCATAAGCCATTTGGGCGGCTTGCTCCAATGCTTCCTGATCAACCTTCTCATTTATGCCGTAACAAATATTATCACGGATCGTGCCGGCAATTAGCGGACTCTCTTGCGATACATAACCGAATTGGCTTCTCCAGGAATGGAGCGAGAACGTATCGATGGGCTCGTCACCCAACAGAATAGTTCCAGCAGTCGGCTCATAATATCGCTCCAATAAGGAGAAGAAGGTCGTCTTCCCGCCGCCGCTTGGTCCAACTATTGCAGTTACAGAACCTGGCGAAACCCGAAAATTGACATCCTGTAGCACAGGCTCGCCCGTTTTGTAATGAAACGAAAGATTGTTGACAATAATGGGCAGATCAGAGCGCTTAATGTCCTGGCCGCTGACATGATCCTCCTCTTCCGCATCCAGCATCTCGATAATGCGTTCAGTCGCACCGATTGCCTTCTGGAACTGCGTGAAGAAGGTCGTAATCTGACTCATAGGCATTACAATCTGAATCAGATACAGAATGAATGCAACCAGCTCGCCTGCCGTTAATGCACCGGAGGACACCCGCATACCGCCATATCCGACGATAATGACAAGCAGCATCATCATCACGAGGAACATAAGGGGCGCTATTAACGCCTGCACCTTCGCTTCACGCAGTCCGAAGCGGAACAGGCTCGTAATGCCCTTCTTGCCGTTGTCATATTCTCTCGTCTCCGCATTGGACGATTTCACGAGGCGAATCTCGGAGAGCACTTGCGTAAGTACAGTCGTGAAGGAAGCTGTTTCTTCCTGCAGCCCTTTGGATATTTTGTACATTTGTCTGCCGAGCGGCACTAGAAACAGCGCAGCCAGCGGAATCACGCTTAGCATGACAACCGTCATTTTCCAATCCAGATAAAGCAATACGACGATGGAGCCGATAACAGACAGAATGCCTGTGAAGAAGCTTGTCATATGGTCAGAGATGAGCGTCTTGACGACACCGGTATCATTCGTCATCCGGCTGATCGTCTCGCCTGTACGATGCTGATCATAATAGCCCACCGGCAGGACGAGCAGCTTCTTCCACAGTCGATCTCGCAGCTCCGCGACGATTCGCTGACCGATACGGTTGAGCAAGTAGATGGACAAGCCGCTCGCAATCGTCTGTACAATGAAGGTACCTCCGATAAGTGCGATCTGCCCCCAGCTCAGATTGCTAATGGAGAAGCCATCGACAAGATTCTTCGTTACGAGCGGGATGAACAATGCTACCAGTGTCGAGGCAATGCTCATGAGAATGGCTATACTCATAACGGCAACGGATGGCTTGGTGCTGCGGATCATTCGGATGAACAGCCTCCAGCTCCCTTTGTTTGGTGCAGTGGTAACGTTGTTGTCCATTTTATCTGTATTTATCATCATGCAGTCCCTTCCGTGAATCAATTATTATTAGACAAGTTTTCACCATTTATGATTACGAATTTCTATAATCGATAGTTGCATTTTCGATAAAAAAGCTGTCTCAACAGTACGGTTTCCACTGTTTGGACAGCTTTTCTGACGGAATGGTGACTACATAAACTCAGTGTCGATTTCAATTCTCGCTCCCGTTTGGGGAGCGACAAGAACAAACCTTCTACTTCTGCCGATGCTATTAATTTTCAATCCACGCTCCCGCACGGGGAGCAACCTATAAAGTCTTCGGGCTATCTATACTGCATGGGGAGCGACACAAGCGGATAGGCTCGTACGGTTCCACGACCGGTTATTTCAATCCACGCTCCCGCATAGGGAGCGACACAGAACGAGCCTTCGACCCAGTAGGTAAATACGATTTCAATCCACGCTCCCGCAGGGGGAGCGACTTCTTCTCTTCCTTCTCTTCCTCAACTGCTTCGATTTCAATCCACGCTCCCGCATGGGGAGCGACGTTTTTTCGATGACCGATACCCCGACTATGATCTATTATTTCAATCCACGCTCCCGCATGGGGAGCGACTGTATGGAGACTTTCATCCTTGGACTGTATTTCCAATTTCAATCCACGCTCCCGCATGGGGAGCGACGATCACATTTTGACCACCTTGCTCATGAGTTTGCTATTTCAATCCACGCTCCCGCATGGGGAGCGACCCGGTCAACCGTTGATGGGTCCATGTGACTAAAATATTTCAATCCACGCTCCCGCATGGGGAGTGACTGTGCATTCAATTTTACGCATTCTCCCTCATAGTTATTTCAATCCACGCTCCCGCATGGGGAGCGACTCAGTTTAACCTTGCTGCCAACCTTGCGCAGCGAATTTCAATCCACGCTCCCGCATGGAGAGCGACATATTAGATGCATTAGGAGTATTTTCGTTTAATGATTTCAATCCACGCTCCCGCATGGGGAGCGACCAAGATAAACACCATCTGCTGAACCTGCATGAGTAGATTTCAATCCACGCTCCCGCATGGGGAGCGACAGTCATTTTTGAATGGCTCGACATTTACAATTCGATTTCAATCCACGCTCCCGCATGGGGAGCGACTAATGATTAAATTAAGATCCATCGTCATATTACTCATTTCAATCCACGCTCCCGCATGGGGGGCGACTCATTTTAATCAGATTGAGTTCCATCGCTCGACGCATTTCAATCCACGCTCCCGCATGGGGAGCGACTACTCGGTTATTAGGGTCAAAATCGTAATAATTATTTCAATCCACGCTCCCGCATGGGGAGCGACTCTCAATGGGCATAGAAAAAAGCCTCCCTAATTGATTTCAATCCACGCTCCCGCATGGGGAGCGACTTCATTCAATGGATTGATGACTCGGAAATGACCAATTTCAATCCACGCTCCCGCATGGGG
Organism: Paenibacillus plantiphilus; assembly: GCF_927798095.1. Classification (GTDB taxonomy): domain Bacteria; phylum Bacillota; class Bacilli; order Paenibacillales; family Paenibacillaceae; genus Paenibacillus_Z; species Paenibacillus_Z plantiphilus. Next base: position 28,882 of record NZ_CAKMMF010000015.1, read on the forward strand.
AGCGACAGCGGGCATTTTGAGCCCTTGTCTGGCAAGGCTTTGGAAGCGCTTAAGTGCGAAAGTCATTTTTTCATGCTTGAAAATGGTAAAATATGTTTATAAAATCCCTGAAAGCTGCACCAGCAGCGAGGTGCGAATCTCCCAGGGATTTCATGTGAGCTTCACATTCGCACCTTCCACCTTCCATATCGGTCAAAATTCGATGATTCCCATATTGTTTATTCACGTTGTTGGTTTAATGGTCTGAATCGAAAATATTTTGCAAATGTTCATTCACATGCAAAGATGAAACTAAAGATTTTACGTTGTACTCCCGACAGCAAACAGCTTTGATTCATGAGAGGTCAATAATGGTTCTATTTCGGCTAATCCCATTGAATTCGAGCAGTGGAATGCAATACCAGCTGTATGTAATTGTATCATACCACAGTGTTTGCTTCAGTCACTACACACTCAACAGTGCATAATCTACTGTTGGGACAGCTTCTCCGGCAGTATAGCCAACAAATGCTCGAACAGCAGCTTCTTCGAGAAAATAGCGCCGCTCTTCCCTTCCGGCTCCTTGCGGATGACCACTACCAGATCCAGCGGAGGGATCACGAAAATATATTGGCCGCCATAGCCCTTCGCGAAGAAAAGGTCCGCAGCGCCGTTATGCTCCTCCGCCGACAGCCACCAATGGTAGCCGTATTCACCGAATATCGGCGGCTCATAATGCAGCAGCCCTTTATGATGAACCGTCGTTGATTGCTCGACCCAGCTCTCAGGCAGAACCTGCTCCCCCATCCAACGTCCGCGCTGCAAATATAATTGACCGAACTTGGCCATATCCAATGATGACAGATGGAGTCCTGCACCACCCTCACTGATGCCTGCCGAGCTGTTCCATCTTGGTTTGCGAACATCCAGCTTGCCGAACAGCTCGCGCTGTGCATACTCATAGGCGGACATTCCCGTTGCCTGGGTCAGAATCGCCGACAGCAGATGCGATCCGCCAGAATTATAGGTGAAGGCTTCGCCTGGCTCGTGCGCCATCGGCTGGGCGAGAATATAAGAGATCCAGTCATCATTTCTTTTCATGCTCCAATAGGGCTTGTCAAAGTCAGGCCAGTGAATTCCCGGCGTCATCGTAAGCAGATGCTTCAGCTTAATCGCTTGCTTTCGCTTATCTGTCGAATGTCTGATCGTCTCGAAGTAATCGGAGATATACTGCTCCAGACTTTTAATATGCCCCTTTGCCAGTGCGATGCCTATGAGAGCGGACAGTATGCTTTTCGTACAGGAGTAGACAGCACCTACCCGGTCCGCCGCTTTGTCATGCCAGTCCCAGAGCAGCTCGCCATGATGAACAATAACGACATCCTTGATTTTCCATTCTGTCAAATGCGGCTGCAGCCTCTCCAACCATACATTCTTTCCCTCCATGCCCACGCTTCCCGCCACCACCATTCGACATCCTTCTACATTCCCATTTATACACTAAAAGAGGACCGCAAAGCAAAAACCCCGCAAAAAAAAGAAGCAGTCCCTCACGGGATGCTTCTTATTAATCCCTTCCCTGCTTCGATCAGATTGTCCTTCTGCTCGTAAACCACCAGCCAGCGGCCAGCAGCAGCAAGCTAATACCCATCGTTAGACCAAAGCCTTGAACCAGCGAATCATTGAAGAGCAAGGTCAGCAATCCGTCCGCCAGCTCTGATCGAAGGGACGCGATAGACGTGCCGATTGAAATTGCAGCAATGAGCAGAATCCAGATCACCCAGCCCAACACATGCCGCCAACAGGAACACAACAAATTTAGAATGGAAATAAGCAGCATATAAGCGCCAAACTGATAGAGGAACATACCGACCACATTGAATTGATCCCAATGAAAAATCTCTATTATATTGAAGGTTTCGATATATTCTCTCAGGAAGCCAACCTCCAGCTTAAGCCATACAATATTCAATAGAGAGAACAGCGCCGCCCAGAATGAATAGGTGACAATCAACCCTGAGTAATACTGCTTGCGGGTTGCGCCCAGATTAATGACCCTTCTAAAGAAGGTAAGCGGAAGACTGATAGCCATAACAATTAATAGGATAGTCAATAAATTCCCTAATGAAACTTGCGTATTATTGTTATCGGGAATGGATACATGAACAATGATATTAACGGCAGAGTTGATAACTACCATTGCAAGAATAGCCAATATATCAATGCGCATATGTCGAAAAGAAGCCATGAACAGCACAAATGATTTACCCAATTTGCTCTCCCCCTTCAATTAAATAAGCGAAAAATTTCTGCAGGGGCAGTCCTTCTATCGATATTCCCAGGCTGTCAGCAATTGCCCTATCTGACTCCTCAATCACATCATACACAGCAGCAAGTGTATGATTGCCGTAGGAATCCTGATAGAGAACCCGCTTGCCAAGTGTAAACTTCGCGATCGCCTCGCTGGCGCCAGTAAGCATATGGGATTGAGCACGAATGTTGTCCACATCATCATGCAGCAGGATCGCACCCTCCTCGATAATATAGATGCGCTCCACTACCTTGGCAATCTCGTCGATCAGATGTGTAGAGAGCAGAATCGTTCGCGGATGCTCCGCATAATCCTCCACCAACAGCCGGTAAAACTTCTCGCGCATAATAACATCCAGTCCAAGCACGGGCTCATCATAGATTGTAAGGGGCGCTCTGCTTGCCAGACCGATAATGTTGCCTACGAGCGATTCCATCCCTCTGGAAAGCTGTCGGATTTTCTTGTTCGGGTTAAGCTTGAAGGTGTGAATCAGCTCATGGGCAAAGTCCCAGTCCCAATTGCGTTGAAACTTGGAGGCCAGCTTCAGAATCTCAATAACCTTGAACCCCTTGAACAGGAAGTTTTTCTCTCTGATATAGCATGTATCTGCTGGAGATTCGCCGCGTCTGAGCGGTTTGCCTGCAATTGCAATTTCACCATAATCGGGGAAATCGCCGCCGGTAATCATATTAAGAAGCGTCGTCTTGCCGGCTCCATTGCGGCCCAGCAGACCATAGATCGTATTCTCCTCCAGCTTCAGATTCAAGCTGCGTACAGCCTTTGATCGGCCATAGCTCCTGTTCAAATTCGTACATTCAACGACTGCGTTCATCCTCTCCCGCTCCCCTTCTCCTCTTTGATCATTGCGATGACATCCTCTGCAGACAGCTCCAGCTTGCTGGCTTCATCAAGCAGCTTCTGGACAAACTCGGTGTAGAATCGATCCCTTCTCTTCCCCATAATCATTTGCTTCGCACCTGCAGCAACATACATGCCCAAACCTCTCTTCTTGTATAAAATGCCTTCATTCACAAGCAGACCGATGCCCTTCACAGCTGTAGCAGGATTGATCTGGAACGTTCGTGAGAATTGTGTTGTCGAGATGATCTGATCATCCTCCAAGTAAACGCCTTTCAGAATATCATCCTCGATCATCTCAGCAATTTGTTGGAATATAGGCTGCCCGTCATCAAAGCTAGCCTTCATAAGATCACCCTATCGGTTAGTTAGTCATGTAACTAACTATAGAACCAACAACTTCTCTTGTCAATAATTAACACAAAAAAAACCACCGGCACATTTGCGATTGATATATACGTTGACACGTATATACGCCTTAGTGTATATTTAATTCATGAACACAACTACAATGCAGTTAACGTTACTTACACTAGCCGAGCCGAATCGCTTCAACATTGTTGAGCTATTAAAAAAAGCGCCACGTTCGGTGAGCGAGATCGTTCAAGCCCTCAATATTGGTCAGCCGCAAGTGTCTCGCCATCTGCGGATTTTGAGCGAGGCTGGGTTAGTGCGCGCCCGCAACAAAGCACAGCAGCGAATATATAGCCTCGAAGCTCAGCCGTTTCAGGATCTGGATGAATGGTTTGATTCATTTAGTATCCTTTGGGAAGAGCGTCTCGATAATTTCGAGGATTATATGCTCGACTACAAAAGAAAGGAAGACGTCTGATAGCCTTTTATCTCAAGCTTTATCGAAGCAATATTCGGAATGACCAAGCACTTTGGAATGAGCGGTCTGCCACGCGAGACAATGATCTGAAAAGGATGAATGATGATGAAATCAAAAACAAGAATTTATAAAAATCAAGCTTCTCGTGAGCTGACTGTGGAACGGTTGGTCGCCTTACCTCCAAAGCTTGCTTGGGAAGGATGGACAAAGCCGGAACACATTGCGCGTTGGTGGGGCCCCAAATTATGGACCTCCACCGTATATGAGATGGATGTAAGACCCGGAGGCGTATGGCGTTATAGTTTGAAATCAGATGACAATAACGGGGAAGAGGCTTTCTGTAAAGCTGTTTATCAAGAGGTTAATGAACCCTCCTCACTGGTATATACCGACTCGTTTGCCGACAAAGACTGGAATATTGTAGAGAACAGCGAGATGTTAACGACCGTTCTATTCGAGAAAACGACAAGTGGCACGAAGCTTAGCATCATAACGAGATTTTCAAGTGCCGAAAAATTGAATAACGCCGAAGCTATGGGGATGGTTGAAGGCTTCACCGAAGCATTTGACCGACTTGAAAACTACTTGGAAACGATAACAGGAGGACATATGAATACAGTTATTTCAAAGGATGGAACAAAGATCGCTTATACAAAGCAAGGAAACGGACCCGCCGTTATTCTCATAGCATCAGCAGTTGCCGACCATCGCGATGCAACCCAGCTTGCCGAGCAGCTTGCCGGTCATTTCACCGTCTACAACTATGATCGTCGCGGCCGCGGCCAAAGCTCTGATGTCGCGCCGTATGCCGTCCAACGCGAAGTAGAGGATATTGAGGCTCTCATTCATGCTGCCGGCGGCAACGCTTGCCTGTTTGGAAGCTCATCTGGTGCGGTTTTAGCCCTTGAAGCGGCTAGCAGCTTAGGGAACCAGGTTACGAAGCTGTATCTGTACGAGCCGCCATTTATTATCAATGACAGCCGTAAACCTGTGCCGACAGATTACGTACAACATTTGAATACGCTTAATGAAGCCGACAGAAGAAGCGAAGCGGTCGAATACTTTGTGTCTGAAGCACTCGGCATTCCAGCGGAATATATCGGCTACATGAAAGCCGATCCGTCTTGGCAAACAATGGAGAGCATGTCTCACACTCTCGCCTATGACGGCATGATTATGTGTGACACGCAATCAGGCAAACCACTTCCAGCCGACCGTTGGAAAGTGAACGTTCCCACTTTGATCATGACAGGTGAGAACAGCGAGCCGCTATTCCACGACTCCGCCAAAGCGCTTGCTGATCTGCTTCCACTCGTTGATTCCCGTACGCTGCCCGGTCAGGACCATTCTGCAGTCGTGATGGCTCCGAGCATCATTGCGAAGACGATTATTGATTTTGACATCGCCAGAGAGGAGTACGAAATTGGCTAAACGAATGAAAGAACTACAGAGTGGAGCAGGGGCCCCTTTGTTCCTTTCAATCGTTCACCGCAATATACAAGAATTTGCCCGTTACGCAGGCATTTGCTGCTCTTGAACACGCCCTTCTCTTCGCAGCAGAAAGTAGATGAGCGTTAACACGAAGAACACCGCGCCGTAGACTGACAATAGTGCCGCCTGACGCCACATATCACTATAATCCCCGCTAGATATGACATCCCTGAAGCCCTGAATGCTGTACGACATAGGCATCCAGGGATGGATGGCCTTCGCCCAGCCGGGAAGCAATTCAAGCGGAAATGTACCTGCACTGGATACTAGCTGGAAGATCATAAGCAGCAACAGAAAGAACCTGCCCGGCTGATCCAGCCAAGTGACGAATGCTTGGCAGATGAGCATAAAGACAAGCCCCACGACCATTGTATACACATAAAACAGCGGAATGCTCTGAACCTTAAGTCCAAGCACAAACACCAGCAGTGTGCATACAATTAACGACTGGGCCAGACTCATCAGTATAAAAGTCAATGACTTGCTGATGAACAGCTTCAATCCCGCAGCGTCTTCCACAGAGGAATTGCGTGGCGAGAAAATCGTTGTAAAGATTAGAGCCCCCGCAAAAAAGGCAATAGACAAGAAATATGGAGCGATTCCATAGCCATACTTCTTAATATGCCGATCATCATTGGCTTTAATCGCAACAGGATGAGTGAACAGCTCCAATGTACGGTCATCTGCCTTCAATTCCGCGCTCCCTTGCGCGGCTTCTTTTAATTTCACTGCCAGCTCCCACGTACCAGCCGCTAATGCAGTGGCTCCTTCATTCAATTGCGTCCCGCCCTGATGCAGCTTTGCGGCTCCATCTGCCAGCTCGCTGCCGCCGCCTTGAAGCTGCTGCAAGCCGGATTGAAGGCGCTGACTGCCACCCTTAAGCTTTGCAGCTCCAATCGCTAGTTGATTCATGCCAGGCGCAAGCTGTGTGAAATTCGTGCTGAACTGCTTTAACCCAACACTCAGCTTCTCCCCGCCAGTCTTGAGGCGCGCTGCGCCTTGAAGCAGCTTCTGCCCGCCATCGCTTAGCTTCTGGCCTCCCTGCAACAGCTTCTGCTGGGCCTTGTTCAAGTCGCGGCTGCCTTCAAGCAACCTGGATTGACCGCTTGCCAGCTCCCTCGCTCCCTTGGCTGCTCCTTGACTCATCGCCAGCAGCTTCTGAAATTGTGAATCGGCAGCAAGCTCCGCATTACTGTTCTGCAATCGTTCCAATTCCTCCGCTATAGCTGAGACAGCGTCAGACAGCTTCCCGCTTGCTGAGAGCGATGCCGTAAGACCGGATTCCAATTGACTGCTCCCCTCTTCTGCCGCTCGGAGACCTGCTGTTAATTGATCCGCTCCTTCCGAGGTGGCGCGAATGCCTGCATCAAGTACGGGCATTCCCGCTACAAGCTCGTCCGCACCCTTTACCAGCTGCTTGTCAGCAGCGGACAGCTTAGATATACCATTCTGTAATTTATTAATGCCATCAAATAAATCCGCAACTCCCTTATGCAAGGTAACAGAACCAGTATGCAGCAGCCCCGCGCTGTCAGTCAGTTTATTAGCCCCGGTTGCCAGCTTCTCCAGATTGTTAGTGACATTAACTATCCCTTCTCGGAGCTTAATGGCTCCGTCATCAAGCTCCACCGCCCCTTCGCTTGCCTTAGCCAAGCCGCCAGATAAGGTTTCAAACTGAGCGAGGATGCTCTTGGAATAAGCTTCTGTCAAATTTTGCGATAGCTGCGACTTCAACTCCTTCGTGGCATTCTCGCTAATCTGCCCTGCGACAAAGTTATAATAGCTGTTCGACTCATAGACAATTTCCGCTTGCCTTGGATTGTCGCTGGTTAGTGAGGCTACAGCCGAGGAGAACTCCGTCGGTATCGTAATGGTGGCATAGTAGCGGTTGCTCTCCATACCCTCTCTTGCCTCATTCTCATCCACAAAACGCCAGCCAAAGCTTTGATTCTTTCTCAGCTCCTGGGCAAATTCCTCACCTATCTTCATCGGTTCACCATCAACGGATGCCCCCTGATCCAGATTGACGACTGCTACTGGCAGCTCCTCTAATTTACTGTAGGGGTCCCAGGCGCCTTTAATTAGAAATCCGGCGTATAGGGTTGGAATGAAAGCTACAGCAGTAAAAGTGACGATAAGCATTGGCTTGCGCAGAAACATTCTAACCTCTTGAACAAATACATCAAACGGATTCATCCCTCAGATTCGCCTCTCCATCTATTAGAATAACGTTTGCAGCATCAGATCCCATTTGCTCCATAGATTGCCCTCTGTCACCCCTAAACATGCGAAACGAATCGGTGCAATTCTGCGCAGCTCACCTGGCAGGTTTGGATGAATCAGAACATAAATAAAGAAGCTTGATCGCTCAAGCTTCTCCATCACTTTATATATAGGGCTGAGCAATTACAGCAGCCGCTTACTTGAACACCTGAACTCGCTTCTCCAATGGTTCGAATGACTTATCATTCGGTCCTGCCGTTGGCTTGCCGAAAGGCATTTGGGCGATTAGTGTCCAGCTTGCAGGTATGCCCCATTCCCTGCCGACCTTCTCATCAATCAAAGGATTGTAGTGCTGCAAGGATGCGCCATAGCCCTCCAGCTCCAGCGCCGTCCATATTACAAATTGCAGCATGCCGGATGAATGCTGCGACCATTGCGGGAACTTGTCCTTGTACGATTCGAACTGCTTCTGCAAGCCTTCGATTACGTTCTCATCCTCGAAGAACAGCACAGTTCCATATCCGCTTCGGAAGCTGGCCATTTTCTCCGCTGTTGAAGCGAAGCTGTCTTCCTTAACAATCGCTTTAAGCGTCTCTTCTGTGATGTCCCACAGCTTGTTATGCTTCTCGCCCAGCAGCAGAACCACACGCGCGCTCTGTGAGTTGAATGCAGACGGCGTATGCATAACAGCTTCCTCTACCAATTTTTCCAATTCATCATTACTGCGGACCGGTTCTTTACTAATTCCATAAATGCTGCGTCTTTTCTTAATGGACTCCAGGAAAGATTGGCTCATCATGATCAGACTCCTTTAGATAATTTTCAGGCTTTGTACATGTTACCCGTTCCAAAGGAGTATTAACCAGTCTTCGGCATACATGCCACCTTCTTAGCCGGTAAATTGCTGTACCCATTCCCCGCTGTAATGAGCGATTCCAATTCGGGTGTAATTTCCGTTCAGAATGTTGGCCCGATGTCCTTCACTGTTCATCCAGTCGTTCATTACCTGCTGGGCGCTGCTTTGACCCTTGGCAATGTTCTCTCCAGCATAACGATAAGAAATCCCGAATTGTCTCATCATATCGAATGGCGAACCGTACGTCGGAGAATTATGGTCAAAATAGTTGTTGTTATGCATATCCTTCGCCTTTGCCATCGCCACATTGGACAGCGCACTGTCCATCTCCAGCGCATTCAAGCCGGCTGTCGATCGGGCTTGATTAACCAATTGAAGCACCTCCTGCTCAAACTGGGAGGCGGTCCCATTATTATTTCCTGTCTTCGTATCTGTATTTCCTGTCGTCGAGCCTGTGTTTCCTGTCGTATCTGTATTTCTGTCTGCGGCTCTGTCTGCTGTCCGATCCGCTGGAGCTGAACCGCCGCCATTATAGATCGGCGCAGGGATAATGGGCAGAAAACCCAGTGGATCCCCCTTCATGCGAATCGGTGATTGCTCCGGCGTTATTGCTGTCGATGAGACGCGTCCGCCCGACGGCGAAGGCGCCGCCGCATAGTCCGGCCCCGGGCCTGACTTTTTGTCGGGCGCATTGTAATTAATAACTAACAGTCCGCCAAGAAGTAGTGCTGCAGCTATGGCAATAAATTTTTTCACAGTCATCATCATCCTCGCTGATTATTGGCGTAGCGAGTTTCAGTATGCCCCACAGCCCATTGATTTATTGCAGCGTATTTGTCCGCTTTGCCGTTACACCGCCTTATTCCATAATAACCCGCACTCCTCTGCCATTCAGCTGTTCCACTACATGCTCTGCCGTATCATTTAAAGGATTATCCGCTATGGAGACGATCTCCAATTGAGGAAGTTCGAGCAATATACTTATATCCTGGATTCTGTTGTCAGACAGCGAAAGAGAGGTAACTTGATCCAAGTCCTTTAACCAAGCGATCGTTGTTATCTCATTATTATCCAACGTTAGCTTCATAAGCTTATTGAATGCACGCAATGCTCCTAAATCCCAGCCGCTCATATCAATACCCTGGATCGTTAAGCTTTCCAGATTGCGGTTGTTCTGAAGATTGACGAGCAAGGATTCCTTAGGTCGAATTTTCGAGAAAATGTCCACTGACTTGAGATTGTGAAATTGCAGCAGTTGTTCATCATTAAACACGAATTCACTTCTACCGCCAATAATCGATAGACTCTGAATATTACGCAGCGGACTAATATCACTAATCTCGCCAACTTCGAAGAACAGAACCCCTTGCAAACTGTCCAGCCTGCCGAGCGGCTCTAGATTGATATCGCTCGCAATAATTGCAAGCTTCATCCCGTGCAAATACTCAATACCTTCTATACTCCTAAACCTTCCGTCAATAAGCAGATTGTCAAAAATAAATGCAGTATCTGTGATGCTGGGATGTCCGCCTAATTTCTTCATATCCTTTCGTTTGACAGCACCTTCAAAATCTTGATTAACAAACGTTATAATCGCTTGCCTTATCATCTGTTCAAATGCCGCATCCTCGAACATAACCTCACGATCCAGCTGCTTATCAACATTCCCGATTGACAGAATGAGCAGCACACAACAAACGATGATGACTACAAACCAGCGCTTCTTCATTCCGTTAAGTCCCTTCACCTAATATTGAACCCGGGATAAAATGAAAGGGAATGCGACAGCCAGAAACAAATTTGCTTTCACAATTCCCCTCCTGCTATCAACTATATTTTTTCACGCCGATTCCTTCGATTAGAAGCTCCGTCATATCCCCTAACGCCTTCTCCAAAGATACCCCCCTCTGGACAGAAACCTGGTAGTCCGTTAAACGATATAACGCTCCAATATAAACCTGGATGAAGAGCTCCATATCAAACTGACGGAACACCCCCCGTTCAATCCCCTCGGAAGCCAGTAATCGAAAGACGTCCCATCCTTGGTTAATAAACTCATCGATCACCCTCCACTGATTAGGATACCGCAGCTTAAGTTCATGCATTAAACGAATATCAAGAATAAATGAGTAGCTCGGCAGTAAAATAAGTGCTTGCTTCAGCTTCGCTTCGATGGATAATGTTTGATCATTAAGAAACTTTTGCTCCTTCTCTTTCATCTCACAGATAGACTGATCGACAATCAAGGAAATGATATCCTCCTTTGAATTAAAGTACTGATAGACCGTCTTTGTACTTATCCCTACCCGGCTCGCCAAGTCTCTAATAGAAAACTTTAAACCGCATTGCTTAATCTCAAGAATGGCTACCTCAATGATCCTCTCTTTCATCGTCATCCCTCCACTTTTGAATACACAGGGCCTAAACTATCTCGCATCAATCGACGCAGAAAAAATAAAGGATATAGGAGTAGAAAAAGATTTGGCGTCCACCACCACACATCAAAGTCAAGACGAATTCCCCAGAAAGCAATCGCTTGCAGTCCTGAGCAGAATGTGAGAACAAGTGAAATGATCGCAAATATTGACCATGACCTGAACTGCCTTCTATAAAAATAGATGCTTAACAACCCTGTAAACGAAATAAGCAGATCTAACGGAACAAAGGATAAATTCCATGATACCAACAATTCATTGTCATAATCCCTATACAAATAATCCTTAGGCAGTAACTCCAGGAAAGTAACTAACCAATAACCCACAAATCCAATATCGGTTATAATCATAAACCATCTTAACGTTCTGCTCATTTTATCACCCTTCCAATTTAAAAGCGGAAAACAAAAGAAACAAATTAGTTTCCCTGTTTTCCACTATATAGAAATCCTTTTTGTTTTGTCAATAACCTTTGATCGGTGATTCCGTTAAGAATAGTCGCCAGCGGATCAGTGTACAAAAAAACACTGACCTCGTGCTGTCAGTGTTCTTATGGTGGAGGCGAGGGGATTTGAACCACTGTCCCTACTCGGCCTTACCGCTTTAATACGTTTAACTAATTCTACGAAACCTTATCCCGTAAGACTTCGTGGAATTTTATTAATTATCTTGTCACTTTTGAATTTACAACAAAAATAGTATCGTCCAGTAGGGGGAGTCTCCCTATAAGACTCGGGGTTGAATCATATCCGCAGCACTTCACTTCTCCGACCATAAAAACAGGCCCCCGTGTTATTCAACACAGAAGCCTGCCGCCTCTTCGCCACTAATTAATCCTTGTACTCTTTTTTCCGTGCCACAAGCAGTAAAGCCCCTGCCAGCAGAATGGCTGCCGCAATGAGCGGCTCTCCCGAAATGTTGTTCAAGAGCGCTCCCGTAGAGAACACCATGAAGAACAATAAGGACAGGACGGTCAGAATATTAATCGGGATAAGCAGCCATTTGTTGCGCCCGCCGAACCAGTAGAATTCAAACAATCCAATTGCCGCCGCCATGATGAAGCCAGGCCACATATAGCTCCAGCTGTCAAACAGCATGGCGAATTGACACACAATACCGGAAGTGAATAGCACGCCGCCTGGGATCAATAATCCGACACCTCTCCGAGCGGTCATGTAGAAATACATCCAATGCAAGAACAGTCCAACAGGGATTACGAATAAGCTCGGCCAGAAATAAGCAAAAATCGTTCCCGGGCCGAATGATCCCCCTCTGTTCAAAAATAAATATGCGCCCAGAAAAACAAGCAATGTCCCGACAATCATCCTAATCTTCATGATACAGCTCCTTTTTTTGTTTCATTGATTGACTTGATTGTAGCATATGAAGGATGACATAGACCTCCTACCCTGGGTAAAACTCGACCTAGACCAAAGTCCAGTATTGTGATAGCAATCAGATGCGGATTTTTCGCCAAAAAATTACCTCCATTCGCCCAAACTTAACTAGCTGTCTCAACATAGGCTGTTATCATAACTTCGTTATAAGGAGTATAGCGCGAATGACAAAAACTACAACGGAACCGGTTGTAACCGAACTATCTGCTGATGATCTCGCTCTGTTCTCTGCAATTATTATTGTTATCGGTGATTTGATCGGACTGCTTTCCGTAATCAAAGCACGCTCTGAAAATAAATCCGCCACTGAAGACGATACCTTAACGATAATATAAGCTCTAATTGGGCACATAAAATGCATCTATGTGGAGGGGAATATGGCTAAGGAGAAGCAATTAACCGCTGAGGATTTAGAAAAAATTGCCGTTTCCTTCTCACTTCTTGGTGAGGCGATCGCATTATTATCGCTGGAGAAAGCGAGCTTGGACAAAAAGAAGGATACAGGAACAATGACAGCTGCGCTTAGCAATTTAATGAAGCGAATTCCTTGAGCTGGAATGAGAAAGCAAGCGGCCCAAACATCCTCATAAGGCAGCGAGGGCTGTCCCTTTAGCAGAGTATGCTTTTAGGAACAGCCTCACTTCTGAATTAATGAATAGTACGAAACGATAATGCTATTGGTTCTTGGTGTACATGTAGAGCGCATAATCAGTAGGAATACCCTGATGACCGATCTGTCTTAGCATGGCTGTTATATTCCCGCGATGATAGGTTCCGTGGTAGACAACATGCTGAATGAATTCAGCATAAGGCGCGCTATATGCGCCGTAAGGGCAAATAGCCGTCAGGTCATCATGCTGGTTAATGAATGCTCTGAATCGAGCGGCAAGACCAGTAAGCATGGTATCCAGCTCATCAATGCTCTTCCCTCTCGTTTCCTCTGTTAGCCGGTCTACAGATGCTTTAAGCTCCTCGATAAATTCCGCTGAGAAATCCGACACTCCGCCTCCGGACATTAATGACAGCCAGCCGCTGTCGATCACATACATATGGACGAGCGCATCATAGATCGTAGCAAAAACGCTAGTCATCTCTAGATGAGCAGCCTCCTCCGGCAATCCCTTCAGATGCTCACTAATCCTTTGGTTAGCCCATACATGATACTCATACTGCTGCAGTACTTGCTTGTTCAATGAATATTCCCCTTTTCCTGTGGGGAATCACGCAGTTAAAGGGCAATTATGCGCTAATCCCCTCAAGTTTATGCCCACTGCTATACGTTCCTTTCATAATAAACGCCTCCCGAAAATGACTTGCTTCAATAATATCACAGATTCCTGTCACGTATACACGTACAGTCCGAGCGAAAAAACCAACCGCCTTCACAGGCGGTTGGCTTAGGTGCAACAGGTACTATAAGGCTAACAGCTATGAGACTCATCAAAGCGCTAAAATGTATGAAGCATGATCTTCTCATAGACCGACTGCCAACGCTCCAGCGATTCTGGCGAAGCATAGCTAAGATAATGGAATAAGGTCGACAAATCTTCTCTGTTCATATTGTTCATCAGGGAGCTTATAACGTGCTCATCTTCCAAAGACATCAGAAAATATAAGAGATCCTGCCGCATATATTCCTCCTGCAGACCGATTTTTGGACCAAAACCAATCCATTCCTTGTTATGCTTTTACATTTTGCAACTTCTCTCTTGCTTGCTTCGCTGCTTGAATCATATTTTTGAGCGATGGCGCTGTCTCTGCCCAGCCTCTCGTCTTCAAGCCGCAGTCAGGATTAATCCAGAACAGCTCAGGGTCCAGCACTCTGAGCGCCCTGTCAATCATCTCCGACATTTCATCGACGGATGGAACACGCGGACTATGAATGTCATAGACGCCCAGTCCAATGCCATGATCATAGCCTTGCAGCTCGAAGCTGGCGATCAGCTCGCCATGGCTGCGCGAGGTTTCGATCGAGATTACGTCCGCATCCAGCGCCAGAATCGAATCGATCATGTCATGGAATTCACAGTAGCACATATGCGTATGGATTTGCGTCGTATCCTTCACGCTTGCCGTTGAAAGGCGGAATGCCTTTACAGCCCAGTTCAGATACGCTTCCTGATCCTGCTTCTTGAGCGGCAAGCCTTCACGCAATGCCGGCTCATCTACCTGTATCATTTCTATGCCGGCATTCTCCAAGGCGAGAACTTCACTTTTCAGCGAAAGCGCAATTTGATTCGCCACAGCCTCGCGGCTGAGATCATCGCGGACGAAAGACCAGTTCAGAATCGTAATCGGACCCGTCAGCATCCCTTTTACCGGAAGGCTCGTTAGCGATTGCGCATAAGCGCTCTCCTTGACTGTCATTGGTGCTGCAAAAGCGACGTCACCGTAAATGACAGGCGGCTTCACGCAGCGCGAGCCGTAGGATTGCACCCATCCGTTCTGAGTGAACAGGAAGCCGTCCAGCTTCTCACCGAAAAACTCAACCATATCCGTACGTTCAAACTCGCCATGCACAAGAACATCAAGACCGATTTCCTCCTGAATACGAATACAGGATTCAATCTCCTTGTTCACATATGCGTCATATTGTGCCTGATCCCATTCATTGCGGCGCCACTTCAGACGAGCCTGACGCACCTCCGGCGTTTGCGGGAAGCTTCCGATTGTAGTTGTAGGCAGAAGCGGGAGCTTCCACTTGTCGCGCTGAACATGAACGCGCTCGCTGAACGGAAGATTCCGGCCATCCCGGACTCCATTGATTGCAGCTATAGAATCAGCTACATCCCTCCTGTTCCGCTCTGGAAGCGCGCGGAATTGCGCTAATGCATCACGGCACTTGTCCCTATCGGCAGTCACGGACTCCTGCTGTCCGTTCAGCAGCGCTTTCAGCAGCATCAGCTCATCGAGCTTCTCGCTTGCATAAGCCAATGCGCCCTTAATGGTTTCATTCATTTTCACTTCGCGCGCGAGCGACACGGGCACATGAAGGAGACTGCACGATGGCTGCAAAATTAGCCGCTCCGCCGGCACTTGCTTCAACAGCCCTTCAACGATCGCAAGCTTGGCGTCCAGATCAGCGCGCCATATGTTGCGTCCGTCAATAATTCCTGCGCCGAGCCACTTGTCTGCCGACCAGCTATGGGCAGCTAGCGAAGCAGCATTGCCGCCATTGTCATGAACAAAATCAAGGCCAATCCCGCTTACAGGAAGCTTAATCAGCTTCTCATAATGCTCCGCAGCTTCAAAATACGTTTGAAGCATAATGTTCAGCTTCGGAACCTCCTTGCTAATCCGATCATAGATGGATTCTACCAGCGCGAATTCCTCTGCGTTCGTATCCGTTACAAGCGAAGGCTCATCAATTTGGACCCATGCCGCGCCCACTGCTTCCAGTTGTTGAAGCATGGTCACATATACAGGCAGGAATTGCGCGATCTTCTCTGGCAATTGTGCCGCAGGAAATCCTTTGGACAGCTTCAGAAATGTATACAGCCCTACAATGACCGGCCTTCCTTCGATTCCTGCTTTCGTTTTCGCGAAGCGATAAGCGGATAATGGCTTATTCTCTGTCAGTCGAGGAGCCTCGTTGCTGATCTCTGGAACGATATAATGATAATTGGTGTTGAACCATTTAGTCATCTCGCAAGCTGTAGCTGTCGCATTGCCGCGAGCCATCGCATAGTAAGTATCCAGGGATACCGTATCTCCGGTATGCTTGTAACGGGCAGGAATAACGCCAAACATCACTGCCATATCCAGCATATGATCGTAATAGGTGAAATCATTGACTGGAATCGAATCAAGCTGCTTCCCTTTCTGTGTTTCGATATGGGCAAGCTGAATGCGCTCCATCTCGGCGACGAACGCTTCCTTCGTGCTTTTGCCGGACCAATAGCCTTCCAACGCTTTCTTCCATTCACGCTCTTCGCCAATTCTCGGATAACCGAGATTTGCAACTGTTACTTGTCCTTGCATCTGTTACATTCCTCCTGAAAAGTTAGTGTTGTGAGCATAACGAAAAAGGCGTCTCTCCCCTTATTAAGACAAGGGGAAAGACGCCTCCATTAATGATTGTATGATGGATGCCGTCTAACACCTCCCTATCTCCCGTAGGTAAAGCAGTGCTGTTGAAACAGGCAGGTCTCCTGGCTAATGGCGTCATCATCTGCAGCAGCCTTCCCGATCATCTTGCAATCAGTGGCGTCATTGCTGCGACTCTTCCTATACAGTGGCGGGACCGCGTCGGCATCGCACCGAACTTCCCTATTAAGCTGATCCAGACCATCGTTCAATCTGAATAGCACCTGTTTCCAATATTCAATTGTCGAGCAAGCTTAACAGCTTGCTGGAATCACAATACATCGTTCATCATAACCAATAGATCGCCATTCGGCAAGTCAGAATTCACACGCCGCAAATTAAATCGCAGCATTAATTATTAATTTCGTTAACTATCATTCACCAGCGAAATTACGCCTCCGGATGAGATTTCCGTCCCCTAAATCCTTCATCCCAGCTGTGATAATGGGTGATGCGCTCTTCCCCTTCCTTCCAACAGATCAGTACATTCTCCCCGTCCAGCACGGCAGGGAAATCGATTAGCCCAGGCGAGATCATTTTCAGAAGTACGCCTTTGCGGGTGAAATTCGCTACTTCCATATCAACCTCAAGCCGTAGAAAATCCAGCCTGCCTTCCAGCTCAAAGAACGGATCATCCCCATCATTAATGCCATTAACATTGTTTTTGACATCCTCTCTTAGGGAAGATGCCCCTTCTTGCGCCCTTCTTCTTTGCAGTTCGCGGTATAGCCGCTCATATTGATCTGCCAATGCCTGAAGCCTTTGCAAATCTGCCTTCAACTGTGGAAGCAGCGCATTCGCTTCAGCGAGCGTAAAGGTTTTATCGTTCACACCATATCAACTCCTGCCTCATTCATAGCCTTGCTGTTATGCCTGCCTGCCTGTCTGCCTGCGACAAACTTCTACAAATAAAGAATGACGAAGAATACAATCGCCAATACAAACCGGTAATAGGCGAACCATGACAATCGCAGACGCTTGATAATGTTCAGGAAGGTGACGATGGCAATCATCGCAACGACAAATGCCGCAACCAATCCGACAAGAAACAACGGAATGTCGCTTGCTGTAAGAAAATCACGGCTTTTGTACAGATCATAGGCGGATGCAGCGAACATAATCGGCACCGAAATAATAAAAGTAAATTCCGCCGCTGCTTTCTGGCTTGTACCTATGAGCATGCCGCCTGAGATGGTAGAGCCGGAGCGAGAGAAACCAGGCCATACCGAAAAACATTGGAATAGCCCAATTCCAAGCGCTTGCTTGTATGTAATATCATCCATCGTCTCTGCGCTTACACGTTTGCGCACTCTGTCTGCGACGATCATGAGAATACCGCCCGCGATCAGCCCGATGAGCACCGGTGTAGGTCCGAATAGATGCTTCTTCAAGTAGCCATAGATCGTAACTCCGACGATACCGAATGGAATGAGGGCGATGCCAATATGAAAAATATTAATGCCAGGCCGTTTGAGCGCGGTTGGCGTAATGTTCATAAAGCCGATAAATCTCCTCCAATAAAGCACAAGCACCGCAAGCACCGCACCAAGCTGAACAACAACCTTGAACGTGTTGGCAAGGTCTCCTTTGAAGTTCAACAGCTCTCCCGTTAAAATCATATGTCCTGTAGACGATACGGGCAGAAACTCTGTTAATCCTTCGACAATTCCCATAATGATGGCGTTAATATAATCATTCAAAACAATAACCTCCACTTTCATCCTGATTTCTTAATGAATGTCTGTTTTTTTGAAATAAACGACAGTTGCAATGAATCCAATGACAGCGGTCAGCAGTATGACGGCATAGGAATAATAGAGCGGATACTGTGGGACGACATCATGATTGGCAATGACTTGTACAGCAGACCATGGATTCAAAGCCTTGTATTCCCTGTTCGCCAGCGCTACGTTGCCCATCGTTATGACAGCTGTGAAGATGATCGAGGGCACATAATTTTTGAACACGAAGCATATGAACATCGTAGGCGTTGACAATAAGAATAGCAGACTGCCTCCTATTATAAATTGTTTAAAGGTTTGAAGTAAAATCGGGATGCGAATCCCTTCAAATTGCCCGATAAGCGCCAGACCAAGTGTCAGAAGCCATGCTGTGATCGTGAGTGCCATGATCCAGAAGAATAGCAGCACTAATTTGCTGGTTATAATGCCGATTCTTGATACCGGGATCGTAAGCAGGTTCTTGAGCGTATCTTCCTCATGCTCGCGGTTGAACAGATACGCCGTTATGACCCCATAGAGAAGCGTGCCGATCAGAAGAAGGATGTAAAGATTGGTGTTATAGAACACTTCTTCGATGTGAATGGGTGTATCCGGCTTCTTGGCTTTCATATCCAGGAAACCAATGAAAACCATAATAGGCGCCGCCGCCGCACCGAACATGCTGACGATTAACATTTTAGCACGTTTCAGCTTTAATAGTTCCGTATACAATAAATTAACCAATCGTCCCACCGCCTATCAATTGGACGAAATAGTCTTCTAATTTGTCTTCGCTTAGCGCGATGCCGGACACTTCAATACCACTCTCGACCAATAGCTTGTTTATTTGGTTCTGCTGCCCGATGTGCGAATATATGCGCAGCTTGCCTTCCCCGAGCACTTCATAGTCGAAGATATTTAAGTGCCGCTCCAGGAGCAACGCGGCTTTATTCTCATTCGACACATGGAATTCAAGAAATCTGCGATTTCTATTCCTCAATTCCTCCATCGCAATCTCTTCCAGCAGCTTGCCCCGATGAATGATGCCAATTCGATCAGCCAGCTGCTCTACCTCGGACAGGATATGGCTGGAGACCAGAACGGTTATCCCTCTCTCTGCAGCCAATGAGGCGATCAGCTTGCGTATTTCTTTAATTCCGACGGGATCGAGACCATTCGTAGGCTCATCCAGTATGAGCAGCTCGGGATGATGAAGAATCGCTCTTGCGATCCCAAGCCGCTGCTTCATGCCAAGCGAATATTGTCCAGCCAGCTTCTTCGTTTCATGATGAAGGCCGACGATCTCCAAAGCTTCCTCGATTGCGTTCTTCTTGTGAACGCCCATCAGTCTTGCGTTGATGAGCAGATTCTCTCTGGCATTCAGATTCGCGTATAAGCCTGGGGTTTCGACAATCGCACCAACACGTCGAAGTATTTCCCTTTGATTATGGGGCATCGCTTCTCCGAAAATCTCAATCTGTCCCTCAGTCGGTTTGATTAAGCCTAGCAGCATGCGGATGGCCGTTGTTTTGCCTGCGCCATTTTGCCCCAGGAAGCCATAGATCTGACCTTGCTTTACTTGCATGTTAAGCTTGTCTACAGCGATATCGTTACCATAAGCCTTCGTTAAGCCAATCGTTCGTATGATCGCGTTCGTGTTCATCGTCATCCTCTGCCTCCTGCTCTTGGTTATTGTAATGAGAGCTCATAGTACTATCATAAGCAGGAGTTTTTATATGCCTCTTAACAAGTTCTTAATTCATTCTTAACTGTGCAGCCTTCTTAATGGTCAAAGTAAAGGTTGTTTTGATGCCTGGTTCGCTTTCAACGGCGATCTCTGCTTCATTCTTGTGTGCAAGCGCTTGGGCGATAGCAAGCCCCAGACCGCTTCCTCCACTCTGCGGATTTCTTGAATGGTCGCCGCGATACATGCGCTGGAACACTTTCAGCCGATCAGCCTCGACGATCCCTGCGCCCTTATCCCATACATGAAGCTGATAGTCTGATTTGCCAGCCGTTAGCGTTATGCCTAGCACCTTCCCGTCTCGCCCATGCTGCACTGCATTTTTGAGCAAATTGCCAATAATTCGAAGCAGACTGATCCGATCCGCCACAATCCAGCATTTCTCATCCGGGACATCCGCCTCTAGAGCAATATCGTATTTGTTCAGCAGGGGCAGAAACTCGATAAGTGTTTCTCTTGCAATCTCTGCCAGATCCAATGCCTCCGGCTTCATCGGTATTTCATCCGCATCCAGCTTGACCATATGAAACAGCTCATCGATCAACCCCTTCAGAGCGCCGGCCTTATTGGACAAAATCTCCACATACGCTTGCTTCTCGACCTCGGAAGCTGCTATATCATCTTTTAGAGCATCGACATAGCCGACAATGGAGGTGAGCGGTGTTCGAATATCATGGGAAATACTTGACAACAGACTCTTTCTCGCAGCCTCGGATTGAATCGACAGGACTTGCTCCCTGGACCATTGTTCAATAAGCAAATTGATTGCGAATATAATTTCGTTAAATAATGGTTCATCCTTCGCTAACAGTCGGGTGTTCAAATTGCCTGTATTGGCGCGTCCAAGGTCCGCTATTATCGTCTTTAGCCTTGCGTTATATTGAAATCTCATCGCAAATAAGCATCCTGTTATTGCCAGAAATGCAGCCAATAACCCCCACATCAGAACGGCTTGGGGCTCCTGCTCCATTCCCGCGAGTACGAGAGCGGCAACGACAATGATTTGCAAGCTGTAGAGCAGCAGGCTTTTATCGCGCAGCATGGCGTTCACCTGCAAACTTATACCCGATTCCCCACACGGTCACGATGAAAGCAGGATTAGAGGGCGCATCTTCGATTTTTAATCTAAGCTTCCTGATATGTACCATGACGGTGTTGTCATCCTCGATGAAATTGCTGTCCCACACTTGACGGAAAAGCTGTGTCTTGGTGAATACCTGCTCAGGATGGGATGCCAAAAATTTCAAAAGCTCGAATTCCTTGGCCGTAAGTGAAATTTCCACTCCCGCCTTCAAGACGATATGCTTCTTGGGATCAATCGTTAACCGATTGAACTGGAGCGGCGTGTCCTCTTGTGCTGCCCTGCCCTCGCTTCCCAGAACCATAAACCTCCTTAATTGCGCCTTGATTCTGGCCACTAGTTCATGAATGCTGAAAGGCTTGGTCATATAATCATCTGCTCCCATGCTTAAGCCGAGAATCTTGTCCAGCTCCTGATCCTTGGCAGTAAGCATGAGAATAGGGATGTTGGATGCATTGCGAATTCTTCTGCACAGCTCAATTCCATCCATCTTGGGCATCATCAGGTCCATAATAACAAGATTGTACCTGTGCCGTAGGAATAGAGTCATCGCTTCATCTCCGTCGGCGGCTGAATCCACCACATATTGTTCTCTCTCCAAATACTTCTTCACTAGCTCTCTGATCTCTTTCTCATCATCGACTACCAGGATGCGTATCTCTTCCATTTTTTCACCTGTCTCATTTCTTCTAAAGTAAACCTATTATACTTTTTCCCTCTATTCGATTTCCACTATTGGCGGATTTCTGGCTGTCTCATGCAACTTTTTTCCAAGCAGGTTCGTCTTTACTCAGGATGTAATATCTGATCAATAACAAGCCTTCCAAGATGCCGAGCAAGCCTTTCACGGTCAATGGCACAGCATATTTGCCGCTTCGATTCATAAGCGAGACTCTCGGCGCGGCGGTCGACTGGAGGCAGAAGGAACATAAAATTGTCATTCAGATGCAATAATCCGCCGTTTATTGCAGGCTATCCAATAGGCGCAGAACAGCCCTATTCCAACTATATGGAATGGGGCTGTTCTGCTTCAGCAAACCTTATTGAGGCGTTCCAGAGGTGATGCTTCCATTGTTCAAGGAAGAGGTTCCTGCGTTGAACCAATAATTGCTGCCGTAGTTGCTATCCCATGACCCGCTCCCGTTGTTGAAGCAGACCTCCGCGCGATTAGCGCTTCCTAGCGATAACGTAATTTTGCTGTAGCCTGCAACCTCTGAGTTCTGCATAACTTGACCCGGAATGCTAGTCCAGCTGCCTCCCTCAGGACGCCAGTGAATGTAAGGCGTGGCAAATCCCCGCTTGTAATAAATCGTTGCTGAATGGACTACAGGAGCTCCTGCAACGATAGTTCCTGAAACAATAGTAGAGGCCCCTAACGGGAAATAATAGTTATTGCCATTGTTGTTGTCCCAAGTCCCGCTGCCGTTGTTAAATACTGCTTCCAGACCACTCGCGGAGCCGACGTTAATGATCGCTTTGTTGTAGCCTGGCACCTCTGATGCAGGCATGACGTCACCTGGCGAATTCGTCCACGTTCCCCCGGCAGGTCGATAATGAATATGTGGCGAAGTATAGCCCTGCTTATAATATACGGTAACGATATTGGCTGCTGGTGCGCCAGAAGTGATGAACCCGCTATCGAAGGTTGAGACGCCGAGCGGGAAATGAAAGTTATTCTCATAGTTATTGTCCCAATTGCCGTTGCCGTCATTGAATACAGCTTCCAAGCCATTCGCAGAACCAACATCAACGGTAAGCTTATTATAACCAGGCACTTCTGAGGTCGACATAGCAACGCCTGGCGGTGTCGTCCAGCTCCCTCCTGCCGGTCGATAATGAATATAAGGCGTGCCGTAACCTTGCTTGTAGTAAACCGTCACTTCTTTTGCGATATCTGTTGTGACTGTGAGAACGGAGCTTGCCGCCGATATATTGCCCGCAGCATCTACTGCTTTAACCATATAACTATATGCGGTACTAGCTGTTAGACCCGAATCTGTAAAGCTCGTTGTCAATGACGTTCCAAGCTTGCTATTGCCTCTCCATATTTCATAATGGACGACGCGCACATTATCCGTTGAGGCTGACCATGCAAGCGTAGCTGTACGGGATGACTTGTCTCCAAGCACAAGATTAGCCGGCACGCTTGGTGGTGTTCGATCAATTACAGGAGCTGACAGATTATCGATTAGCTTCTTCATATCGGGCAAATAGCCAATGAGGTCAGAGACCGGATTGTTTGTTGGCGTATTATAGGCTGGATTGCTTAATAAGCTGCGAACTGCATCCGGTGTATACGGTATGCCGAATTGCGCCTTCGCGATGCCTTGGAGCGAAATTACGGTAGCTGTTATAACAGACGACGCTGAAGAGGTTCCGGAGAAACCGCCTTGATAGCCTGTCGTCGAATTGGGATTGGCCGCCGCCAGCGTATACACATTGTAGCCCCAACTGTTCGTGTCAATGCGGGTCCCATAGTTGGAGAAGGACAATCGCGTATGCGGGACAGAGGATGAAGATGCGCCGACCATAATTGCACCGGAATCCTTAAAGCCTGGGCTATTGCGGTTCAACACATATTTCCCGTCCCAATCCTGGAAGGCATCGAGATCCACGGAACCATTGCCAGCTGCCTCAACGACAGTAACTCCCTTGTTCACTGCATAGCGGATCGCGTCGAACTCTGCTGGATATACCTCAATAGGAACATAGCCGCTGGCGGTGCTATAGGTTGTTTGCACCTCCAACAGAATAACATCACCGGCCTGCAGAGCGTCAGCTGCAACGATGATAGCCTCCGCAATATTATAGCCGCCGACCGCACGGATCGTTGAGGATACCATTGGCTTCGCTTTATTCGCAAGCCCGATAGTTCCTATTGTATTATCAACAGCAGATACAACTCCCAGCACTGCTGTCCCATGATCGGACGAGCTTGGATAGTTCGTGCTGCCAGGCAGCATTGGAATTTGGTGAGCAGCAAGGTCCTCATGGCCCAATGCCCAGCCACGTTCAACGTCCACCCATCGAATTCCTTTGCCATCTCCTCCCTCGAATTGCCATGCATAAGGAGCATCATGACCTTGGGGCGCTACATGAAAATATTTCTGCAAAGAAAAGTAAGGATCATCGCCGGATTGAACGGGTGTCGTATTGGAATCAAAGTCTACAGCAGGATCCTCCACAGGCTTGGGCTTCATATAAGCTGCCTCAATCAGAGAGGATTGCTTTAATTGCTGAAGCAGCTTGCCTTGGTCTGCACCCGCAGGAACCGGAATAGTGAAATATTGATGAAAAACATCAGTGGGGTTGTCCGTTCCATGGGATGGTGAATCATAAATGCTGAACAGCCGATTAAACTTCAGGTCCGGGAACGCAGCGAACACACCCGCTAAAGGTATGTCTCCTTGTTCCAATACTTCTGGCTCGACCCCGTCTTCATAAGGAAGCGACACATCCGGCTTGAATTTAACGACGATTTGATCAGCTTCCTCTGGATAGGGCGGTTGTTCCCCGTTGGCCCATACAGGCACATTGACAAAAGCGGTGGTTGACAGGAATACGACAGCGGACATCACGAGGTTGAAAATTTTCCTTGTTACCATCATTTCTCTCCCTCTCTCTATTTAGATTATAATTGCCGCTAATCTTTGCAGCTAGCTCCTGTCTGATTTGTCAACTATGCAAAGACTACCATAATTAACTATTATTATAGATTCTCCTAACAGTCAAACAGCATGTAACCGCAGACATCAGCTTCAATCTGGGCGAATCTAGCTCGAACTTACTTTTTCTGTTAATTGTGCAAAAGACACTTAAAATTTCCGATAGGAACAGGCATATCTTTCATTTCTCGATAGCTTGCAGTCCTCAGACGGTTCCGGCAACGCAAAATAAGGCCACCCCATAGTAGGTTGCTACTCATGGGACAGCCTCGAAGCTGCACGCATACGGACCCAAAGGCCGCTTCGCTCGCTTTCACTCCCTGCGAAAGAAGCGTTATACTACCCGTCAGACGGGTAGCTTGGCATATGCGTATGATCCGCTGCCGCAACAGACCAAGCAATCATAGTGGCGCTGTCTTTGATTCCGTGTTGATGGGCGCTGGTCAACAGCTCATGGACAGCTGAGGCAAGCTCTCTTTCATATAATTTGCCATAATGCTCTTGCAAGCCGTTCTCCAGCTCCAATATGCCATCCGTCGTCAGCAGCACAACATGCCGCCCCTCTCTAAGCTCGCGAACACCGGTTGAGTAGCCTGGCACCGATTTGTCAAATGTATTGACATTCCCTACCCATTCATAGAAGCTTCTTTGATTAAGGGCAGTCTGCCCGAACCTCATTAGCTCCGGATGGAGCAGATGAACCAGACAGTCACCAACATTAAACCACCACAAGTAAGCGCCTCTTCGGACACAAAGCATACAGGAGGTCTCTCCCGTCAGTTCCCTGCATCCACTCAGAAATGCTTCCGATGTGAAGAATGCAAGTAGGTCATCATGCAGCGCTTGAAACACGTTTGCAGCAGGGCTGTTAAGAAGATGGATAATCGCTGTCCGCCTCGATTCCAGCATCTGAAGCATATAATCGGCGCTCTGCGACGAATGATGAGCATCCAGGAGCATGACAAATTCCCAGCTTCGATCCTGATGTACCCATACCAATGCCGCATCCTCATTCTTATTCGCGCCTGCGGAAGAATTCCCCCCGTACTGGCCAACAATCACCTCTGCGACGACTTCAATATGAGGTTCATCTACATACATATTCATGCTTCCAGACCATTTGTAATCGATAATGCCGTCAACAGAATGATTGGCAGACATGAGCTACTCCTCCAATTACTTGTCGTTCCACTGCTTAGCAGCTCCTGTTATCAGTTCATATACAACAGGAAGCGTATCCGCTGCTTCCCTCTCGCTCATGGCAGCGGTGTAGCGCTTGCGGTTATGAAAGAGATGCTGAATCGCATCTATTAACGTATCCGCTGTCATCTGCTCCTCATACAGTACTTCACAGAAGCCGGAATTCTCGAAAGAACGGGCATTCAATATTTGATCTCCTCTGCTCTGCTCCTTGGTTAAAGGAATTAAGAGCATCGGCTTGTTCAAGGATAGAAATTCAAAGATAGAATTCGAACCAGCGCGAGACACGATCAAATCGCTCATAGCGAGAACATCCGTCAGCCCTTCATTGATATATTCATACTGCCTGTAATCAGGATGAGAGATTCCGGTGTCGACTCCGCCTTTGCCGCAGAGATGCACAATTTGGAAGCGTTCAACAAGACGGGACAGCGCCTGCCTGATCGTCTTATTAATTTTGCGAGCGCCAAGGCTGCCGCCCATAATTAGCAGAACCGGCTTCTCATTCGTAAATCCGCAGAATGCCTTTCCCTTAGCTGCGCTTCCACTGCGAATATCCTCGCGAATAATTGCCCCTACATGATGGCACTTGTCTCTGTTCAAGTGAGCTGCTGTCTCCGGGAAAGTGGTGCATACAGCTGCGGCAAACGGGATTGAAATTCGATTCGCCAGCCCTGGAGTAATATCTGATTCGTGAATGATCACGGGAACCTTGTTCAACCAGGCACCCAGCACAACAGGCACAGAAACAAAGCCGCCCTTGGAGAAAATAACGCTCGGCCTGCGTTTGCGAATCAGCCGGTAAGCCTGCAGCACGCCCTTCACAACTTTGAACGGGTCCTTCACATTCTGCCAGTCTATATATCTTCTGAACTTGCCTGTTGCAATTGGATAATAAGGAACATTCGGAATCGCGGAGATAAGCTCCCGCTCAATGCCTTCATGGGAGCCGATATATTCCACCGACCAGCCCTCCTCCAGAAACCGAGGAATCAAGGCGATATTAACGGTGACATGTCCGGCTGAGCCTCCGCCGGTAAACATTATTCTTTTCATAGCTTTACCTCGCGCCCCTTCCAACTGCTGCTTGCAACATTATACCAAAAGCTGGAACAGCAGGCACACCTTTATTAGTTATGCTTCATACCGCTGTCACTGTTGCCATTATCAGGACAATTCCATCATGCCGTTTGCGACGGTTACCATGCCGGGATGCTGTACAATGAGCTGCAATTACGTGCAGATGCTTGTACGGAATGGTTGCCAAACTATACCACACTACGCTAACTGGGCATAATAGTTAAACATAACGGGTTTCATCTAGTAGTCATGACTACTAGATGAAACCCGTTATTCTAGGTCTTGATGCAGCAGCATCCATAATGAAATGGCATATCAGAGCTGATGAGATATATAGATCAAAGCAGCCTCATTCCGAGTAGGAAATAAGGCTGCTTTGATTGTTTGCTGCACTAGCAGCATGTATGAGCAGTTAGATCATTCTAGGGCGTTCCGGAAGTAATCGTTCCGCTGTCAAAGGTAGACGTGCCCGTATTGAAGAAATAGTTGCTTCCTCCGTTGCTGTCCCACGTTCCGCTGCCGTTGTTGAAGCAGACCTCTGCACGAGCTGCGCTGCCGACTGCCAGCGTAATTTTGCTGTAGCCCGGCACCTCGGAGATCGTCATGGCATCTCCTGGCGCTGTTGTCCAAGTTCCGCCCTCAGGACGCCAATGGATGTATGGTGTGCTAAAGCCATGCTTGTAATAAATCGTTACTGTAGCCGTCATCGGCGGGCCGGAAGTAATCGTTCCGGCAGTAAATGTAGATATGCCGGTCCCGAAAATATAGTTGCTGCCGCCATTGTTGTCCCACGTTCCGCTGCCGTTGTTGAATACCGCCTCAAGGCTCGTCGCCGATCCGATATTTACCGTTATTTTGTTATAGCCGGCCAGCTCGGAGGATGGCATTGCCACTCCCGGTGCAGTCGTCCACGCCCCGCCAGCTGGACGATAGTGGATGTAAGGCGTTGAGAAGCCCTTCTTATAGTAAATTGTTGCTGTATAGCTGCTGGAGGTAGTAGCAACGAGACTACTTGGCAACGATTTATTATTCGCCGCGTCTACCGCTTTGACCGTGTAATTGTAAGTTGTAGATGGACTTAACCCCATGTCCGCATAAAAGTTGTTTGGCGTTGATGCAATCAATACCGAGTTGCGCCATATTTCATAATGGTCTACGGCAACATTGTCCGTTGAAATATCCCACACCAGATTAATGCTCGATGCCGTTTGGCTTGGCGAGGTGAAGTTCCCCGGCTGGCTTGGAGCAATTGTATCGACGAATGGTACAGGCAGATTATCGATAATGTTCTTCAAGTTCGGCAGGTTGCCGATCTTATCCGTTGAAGGACTGCTGGAAGGTGTATTAAGAATCGGATCTCTTAATATTTCCCTCAGCTGGGTAGGCGAATAAGTGACGCCAAATTCCGCTTTGGCAATGCCTTGCAGAGAAATAGCAGCTGCAGTTACGATCGGAGATGCAGAGGATGTTCCGTTGAAACTGGATTGATACCCTGTCGTGGAATAGATATCTGTAGCTGCAAGCGTATACACCCCTGTTCCCCAGCCATAGGCATCAACACGGGTTCCATAGTTGGAGAAAGACATCCGCGTGTGCGGTACTGTATCGGATGCGGCGCCTACCATAATTGCACCGGATTCCTTAAAGTCAGGACTCGTCTTGTTCAGTACATATTTCCCGCTGTAGGACTGGTAAGTATCCAGATTCACCGCGCCATTCCCAGCTGCTTCAACAACTGTAATGCCACGGCCGATCGCATATCGAATCGCATCGAATTCTGCCGCCCAAGTCTCAACAGGCAGCCAGCTTGGAGCATTTCCTGACACTTGAACCTCCAGCAAAATAACATCTCCTGCATCGAGGGCATCAGCGCCGACAATAATCGCTTCCGCAATATTCGTGCCCCCTCCTGTTGCTGTGCGTATCCAAGAGGACACCATCGGCTGTGCCTTGCTAGCGAGTCCAATATTGCCTAATGCGTTATCAACGCCGGAAATGACGCCCAATACAGCTGTTCCATGATTTGCTGAAGAAGATACATTGGTGCTGCCTGACAGCAGCGGTATGCTGTGTGCAGCTAGATCCTCATGATTCAGCGCCCAGCCCATCTCCATATCAACATAGGAGATTCCTTTGCCATCGCCGCCCTCATACTGCCATGCATAAGGAGCATTGATGCCTTGAGCAGCCGCATTCGCATAGCCTTGGAAGATATACGCCGGATCATCGCTCGGCTGAACCGGTGTTGAGTTGGACGCGAGCGTAGGCGTTTGAACCTCCGTTTTCGGATATGCCTCCTCCACCAGCTTGGAATTATTCAGCTTCTCCAACAGCTTCTCTATATCCGCGCCTTTTGGCACAGGTATCGTGTAGTAATTATGGAAGACAGCCTTTGCCTGATCCTCTTTCACCTTCGATTGTTTGTCAAAAATATGAAATAAGCGATTGAGCTTTAAGTCTGGGAACTCTGACAGCACATCGTTTAATGCATTGTCCTTCTTAGCCGCGAGCTCGCGCTCAGCCCCGTCTTCATAGGGTAGATTGACTCCCGGCTTGAATTTGACTATGATTTCTTCCGCATCCAAATGTTTTGTTGACTTGTATTCCTTAACCTCTTTATCCTCGCTTGCGAGGACAGGCGCATTGCCGACAGCTGCGAAAGACGTGAATACAAGTGCGAACATAACAAGGCTTAACAATCCGTTTCTAATCATACTATTTCTCTCCTTTTTCCTAGCAATTTTTGAAGAAAGCAGCCTCTTAGATTTCCTACTCTCCCTGCTCGCATATGAATTCCCCTTTGCCTTCCAGCGTGGATGGCAAAGGAGGGATACGCTCTAATATTTGTGATGGAAATCTACTATTCGTTAAGGAGTTCCGGCCGTTATCGTTCCACTGTCAAAAGTGTAGGTACCCGTATTGATGAAATAATTGCTTCCCCCATTGCTGTCCCACGTTCCGCTGCCGTTGTTGAAGCATACCTCTGCACGGGATGCACTGCCGACTGCCAGCGTAATTTTGCTGTAGCCCGGCACCTCGGAGATCGTCATGACATCTCCTGGCGCGGTCGTCCACGTTCCACCCTCAGGACGCCAATGGATGTATGGCGTGCTAAAGCCATGTTTGTAATAAATCGTTACTGTAGCCGTCATCGGCGGACCGGAAGTAATAGTACCGGCAGTAAACGTAGATATGCCAGTCCCGAAAATATAGTTGCTGCCGCCATTGTTGTCCCATGTGCCGCTGCCGTTGTTGAATACCGCTTCCAGACTCGTAGCCGAACCGATATTCACCGTAAATTTGTTATATCCGGCAACCTCTGAGGCCGGCATGGCCGTTCCCGGTGCTGTCGTCCACGTTCCACCGGCAGGACGATAGTGGATGTATGGCGTTGCAAAGCCCTTCTTATAGTAGACCGTTACTGAATTTCCGGTATCGGTAAAGATATAAAGGCTGCTCGGCAACGATTTGTTATTCGCGGCATCGACCGCTTTAACCGTAAAGACGTATGCGTGACCTGCATCCAATCCCGTAGCCGTGTAGCTCGTTGATGTCGTTGTCGCGATTGGCACCGTATCGCGCAATATCTCATAGTGGTCAACACCCACATTATCTGTTGACGCGTCCCATGCGAGACTGATGCTCGTTGCCGTTTTGCTTGGGGAGATCAAATTCAGCGGCTGGGTTGGCGCTACCGTATCGATGAACGGTACAGGCAGATTGTCTATGATGTTTTTCAGATTCGGGAGGTAGCCGATCTTGTCCGTTGAAGGACTGCTGGACGGCGTATTAAGAGTGGAATCTCTTAATATTTCCCTTAACTGAGTAGGCGAGTAAGTGACTCCGAATTCCGCCTTGGCGATCCCTTGCAGGGAAATTGCCGCCGCTGTTACGATTGGCGATGCAGAGGATGTCCCGCTAAAGCTGGATTGATAGCCCGTCGTGGAAGTGGTATCCGTAGCTGCAAGAGTATGAACACCGGTTCCCCAGCCATAAGCATCAATGCGGCTGCCGTAGTTGGAGAAATACATCCGAGTATGAGGAACCGTATCGGATGCCGCACCTACCATAATAGCGCCGGAATCCTTGAAATCAGGACTCGTCCGATTTAGAACATATTTGCCGCTATAGTCCTGGAAGGTATCCAGATTCACCGAGCCGTTGCCGGCTGCTGCCACTACAGAAATGCCATTGTTGACGGCATATTTGATTGCATCGAATTCAGCTGCATAGACCTCGACTGGCACATAGCCGCTGGCATTGCCATGTGTCGTTTGGATCTCGATCAGGATAACATCTCCAGCTTCGAGCGCATCGGCAGCGACAATGATCGCTTCCGCAATATTCGATCCGCCTCCACGCACCCAGGAGGATACCATCGGCTGCGCCTTGCTGGCCAGTCCAATATTTCCAATCGTGTTGTCAACAGCGGAGATCACGCCCAAGACAGCTGTGCCATGGTTCGCTGATGTCGCTATGTTTGTTCCGCCTGGAAGGAACGTTACACTATGAGCTGCCAGATCCTCATGACCCAGCGCCCAGCCCCTCTCGACGTCAACATAGGAAATTCCTTTCCCATCGCCGCCCTCGTATTGCCATGCATAAGGGGCATTGATGCCTTGCGAAGCCGCATTAGCATAGCCCTGGAAGCTATAATTGGGATCATTGCTTGGCAGAACCGGCGTTGTGTTGGACGCGAGCGATGGATCTTCAACCGGAATCGGCTTCGGATAGGCCACCTCCACCAGCTTGGATTGATTCAGCTTCTTCAACAGCTTCCCGGCATCCGCTCCTTTCGGAACGGGAACCGTGTAGTAATTCTGGAAGACAGCCTTCGCATGGTCTGTGCTTTTGGCTTCTTTATCAATAATGTGGAACAAGCGGTTTACCTTCAAATCTGGAAAATCGGAGAATGTGCTGTCAAGCCCGCTATCCTTTTTGGCCTTGAGCTCACGTTGAATTCCGTCCTGATACGGCACATTGACACCCGACTTGAATTTAACAACGATT
This sequence comes from Paenibacillus plantiphilus, assembly GCF_927798095.1. Lineage (GTDB taxonomy): Bacteria > Bacillota > Bacilli > Paenibacillales > Paenibacillaceae > Paenibacillus_Z > Paenibacillus_Z plantiphilus. The sequence continues at coordinate 60,851 of NZ_CAKMMF010000015.1, forward strand.
TCTTCAACATCCAGGCTGTCAAATATGTTGCTCACACTGACTTCCCTGTCACCACTCGCACTTGCAGGCGCATGGCCGAACGCGACGACCGACGTGAATACAACAGTGAACACAATAAAGCTTAACAATCCTCTTCTAATCATCATTTCTCTCCTTTGTTCTTGTATTTTTTTAGTAGGCAAGCTAACAATGCCTATATTTACTATAAATACAGCCTTTCTATCAGTCAAAAGCCATGTAATCGCATACATCAATTATATTCTAATTATTTTAACGACTCTCACCCCTTTTCTTTAATCTTTTAAATAAATTTCTTATTTCCTATTAATGTTAATTAACCAAGCTGTATCAATGCCCCTTCAAAAATTTGACGATAGGACCAAGGACCTCCCTCGTTTATTTTACTTTTATTGTCATTAATATAAAGAACGCCTCGTTAATTCCATATTGGAAGAATCGAGGCGTTAAAATGAGCATGTATACGAGTTATTAAAAACTGCTAGGGTGTTCCTGAGGTTATCGTTCCGCTATTAAAGGTAGATGTGCCCGCATTGAAGAAATAGTTGCTGCCTCCGTTGCTGTCCCACGTTCCGCTGCCGTTGTTGAAGCATACCTCTGCACGGATGGCGCTATCGATTGCCAGCGTGATCTTGCTGTAGCCTGCTACCTCTGAGTTTGCCATGGCTTGTCCAGGCACAGCTGTCCATGTTCCTCCCTCTGGACGCCAGTGGATGTAAGGTGTTGCAAAGCCTCGTTTGTAGTAAATCGTCACCGTATTCGTCACTGGAACACCGGAAGTAATCGTTCCCGACTTGAATGTAGATGTGCCTACAGGGAAGAAATAGTTGCTGCCTCCATTGTTGTCCCATGTGCCGCTGCCATTGTTGAATACCGCTTCCAGACTCGTAGCCGTACCGATATTCACTGTAAATTTGTTATATCCGGCAACCTCTGAGGCCGGCATGGCCACCCCTGGCACAGTCGTCCATGTTCCTCCCGCTGGGCGATAATGGATGTATGGCGTTGCAAAGCCCTTCTTGTAGTAGACGGTTACCGTATTGCCAGAGTTGGTGGAGATGTAGAGGCTGCTCGGCAACGATTTATTGTTCGCCGCATCAACTGCTTTGACCGTATACACATAAGCCTGGCCTGCGCTTAGCCCCGTATCGGTAAAGCTGGTTGAAACCGTTGTAGCGATCGACACCGAATCCCGTAATATTTCATAATGGGTAACACCCACATTATCCGTTGAAGCATCCCATGCAAGGCTGATGCTCGTAGACGTTTTGCTCGGCGAGATCAAATTCAGCGGCTGGCTTGGTGCTATTGTATCGATGAACGGCACAGGCAGATTGTCTATGATGTTTTTCAAATTCGGCATGTAGCCGACTTTGTCAGTCGAAGGATTGCTAGACGAAGTGTTAAGCGTCGGGTCGCTTAATAGAGCGCGCAGCTGAGTCGTCGAATAGGCCGTGCCGAACTCAGCCTTGGCAATTCCTTGTATCGATATCGCATTCGCCGTTATGATGGACGAAGCTGAGGAAGTGCCGCTGAAATAGCTCTGGTAGCCCGTCGTCGAACTGCTGTTGGCTGCATCCAGTGTATAAACAGACTGCCCCCAGCTATTGACGTCGATCCGGTTGCCATAGTTGGAGAAAGACAACCGTGTATGAGGCGCTGTGTTGGATACAGCACCCACCAATATAGCGCCGGAGTCCTTGAAATCAGGGCTCGTCCGGTTCAAAACATACTTGCCGGCTGTTGTCTGGAATGTATCCAAATTTACGGAGCCGTTGCCGGCTGCTTCAATGACAGTAATGCCGCGATCTACCGCATACCTGATCGCATCGAATGTATCGGGGTATACTTCGACCGGAACATAACCGCTTGCCGTGCTGTAGCCTGCTTGCGCTTCAAGCAGAATCACATCGCCGGCCTGAAGCGCGTTGGCGGCGGACAAAATCGCTTCCGATGTACTATATCCGCCGGCAGACCGGTGCTGGGAGGAAACCATTGGCGTTGCTTTGCTCGTAAATCCGAGAGTTCCGAGAGCGTTATCTACAGAGGAGACCACGCCTAGCACCCCTGTTCCGTGACTGTGGTAAGCAGCATTCAAGCCTCCTGGAAGCATCTGAATGTTGTGCGCCGCCAAGTCCTCATGGCCAAATGCCCAGCCCTGCTCAACATCGACCCAGCTTATTCCCTTGCCGTCGCCGCCTTCATATTGCCATGCATAAGGAGCATCATGACCTTGAGGGGCTGCCGAACTGGCATAGCCCTGGAATGTGTAATAGGGATCATTAAGTGGTTGAACCGGTGTCGTATTGGGCAGCAATACGACTGTTGGCGGTTCTACCGGCTGAGGCTTGAGATAAGCCTCGGATACAAGCTCGTATGCGCTCAGCCTTTTTATCAGCTCATCCGCATTGCCATTCTTAGGAACAGGAACCTTGAAGTAGAGATCAAATACTGTAATCGAGCTTTCAATCCCTTTCACTTGCTCATCGGCAAGGCTGAACAGACGGTTAAACGTCAAGTCCGGGAATGCCTCGAATGTTACTCCAGCCCCTTGCTCTGCCCGGGGCTCTGTTCCCTTAAGTTGAGGGACATCGCTGCCCGGTTTGAATTTGACGACAATTTCGTCGGGATATTGAATAGGGACAGTGGACTCCCCTTTTGCGTCAACAGGCGCAGGATGGGAGAACGCCATGCTTGTCAGGAGCAATAATGCAGCAGCAGCCAGACTTATAACCTTGTTTTTAATCATCATTTCTCTCCTTTTTAATGAATGAGTATCGTGCGGCTGAGCGCAGTCATCCGACTGCCCCTATCCCCCCTCTATCAGACTTTTAAAGCAGCAATATTTTACCTTTTTATGTGATATAGTATTGCATGTTAGGCTATAGCAAAAAAGCCTCTATGGAACTATCTTTCCATAAAGGCTCATATCCAGCATGCAATATCTATTTAGCAGAGATCTGTTACTGCTCCTTTGGAGGCGGAAGAGACGAGTTTTGCGTATTTGGCCAGCACTCCTGATCGGTATTTAAGAGGCGGTTCGATCCAGCTCGCTGCTCTTTCCTCCAGCTGTGCAGCAGAAACATTCATATGAATCTCTTGTGTTTCACTGTCAATGGTGATAATATCACCCTCCTGCAATAACGCAATAGGTCCTCCGACCTGCGCTTCAGGCGCAACATGTCCCACAACGAAACCATGCGAGCCTCCCGAGAATCTGCCATCCGTGAGCAGAGCAACGTCCTCGCCAAGACCTTTCCCTACTATCATCGCTGTAACCGAGAGCATTTCCGGCATTCCAGGTCCGCCTTTGGGACCTGCGTAGCGGATGACCAGCACATCGCCTTTGCGAATCTGATCCTCCATAATCGCTTGCGTTGCTTCTTCCTCGCTGTTATATACACGGGCAGGCCCCGTAAACCGAAGCACTTTCAAACCCGACATCTTCGCCACAGCTCCCTCGGGAGCGAGATTGCCCTTCAGCAGAACGAGAGGACCGCTTGGCTTCAGCGGATTGTCGAATGGTCTGACGACATCCTGATGTTGTGCTAACGACTGCACTTGAGCAAGATTCTCTGCAATCGTCCGACCTGTGACGGTCAAGCAATCTCCATGCAGCAAGCCTTGCTCCAGAAGCAGCTTCATGACGGCAGGAACGCCTCCCGCATCATTGAGATCCTGCATCATATATGCGCCGCTTGGCTTCAAATTGGCGAGATGCGGCACTTTTTTGCGAATGCGCTCGAAATCATCGATCGTAAGATCAACCTCAACAGCGTGTGCGATAGCCAATAGATGAAGGAATGCATTCGTTGAGCCGCCAAGCGCCATAATGACCGTGATCGCATTCTCGAATGCTTGCTTCGTCATGATGTCGTGAGGATAGATCCCTTTCTCCAGCAGTTGTACCACCATTGCCCCAGCCTCCGCACACTCTGCTGACTTGTTCGTTGCAATAGCGGCGGTAGAGGAGGACCCCGGCAGGCTCATGCCCAGCGCCTCAGCAGCCGAAGCCATCGTATTCGCCGTGTACATTCCTCCGCAAGCTCCAGCGCCCGGACATACATGACATTCAATTTCATGCAATTCGTCGGCGTCAAGCTTCCCGTCATGGTATAGGCCAACAGCTTCGAAGGCGGTCACGATGTTGACATCCTTGCCGTTCAGCTTGCCGGGCTGGATTGTACCGCCATACACATAGATCGACGGCAGATTCATTCGACCGATTGCCATGAGACAAGCAGGCGTATTCTTGTCACAGCCGCCGATTGCTACCAGTCCGTCGAAACGTTCGGCATTTGTGACGATTTCGATGGAATCCGCAATAATCTCACGACTGGGCAGCGAGAAGAGCATGCCCTCATGCCCCATAGAAATGCCATCCGAAACCGTAATGGTGTTGAAAATTAGCGGAGCCCCTCCACCGGCCTGCACACCTCTCTTGGCTTCCCTTGCCAGCTCATCAATATGGATATTGCAAGGGGTTACTTCACTCCATGTGCTGGCGACTCCGATCATCGGCTTCTTGAAATCCTCATCCTTGAAGCCTACCGCCCTTAGCATGGCCCTGTTCGGCACTCGATTGACGCCCTCGCTGATCACCTTGCTGCGGATTCTCAAATCTCTCTTGTCCGTCATTTTGATTGCTCCCCTCTTGCATTTAAGATTGCGTGCAGCTCGCGCATCGGTCTGAGCAGATTTTGCTTCATCACGGATGCGGCAGCTTCATGATCTCCCTGCTCCAATACTTTAATGATCGCGGCATGCTCTTCAACTGATGCTGCGGTTGCTGAGACGGGCTGTGCCAAAAATACATACTTGAACCTTCTGATATGGATTTGCAGCGATGCGCTGAAGGCAGCCACATAAGAGTTGTCAGACACTTCAACGATGAGATTGTGGAGCTGTTCATCAATCTCCATCGCCCGATAGGGCTGTCCATTCTCAATCGCTGCGGCAAACTCGGCATTAAGCCCTCTTAGCAGCTCGATCTCTTCCGGGCGAATTAGCGTAGAAGCAGTCTCGGCAGCTAATGCGTGAAGCGCTGCAAGTGTCGTATACATTTTGAGGATGTCATCTTTTTCAATGGTTTGCACCCTAGTATCTCTTCCCGGATGCATTTCCACCAGCCCCTGTACCTCAAGCAGCTGCAAAGCCTCCCTGACGGGTGTTCTGGAGACTCCAAGCGCCTCCGCCAGCTCAGCGTCAACCAGCTTCTCGCCAGGCTGCAGTGTTCCGTCAATAATCCACCTCTGGATTTGTGACAATGCTCGTTCTTTAGCAGACACTCTCGCCGGAGTCGAATAACTTGTCGGGATCGGCATTCCACCCACTCCTTTGTATGCAATATATCGCATACATATATTTTAATCAAGTGAAAATGTTTCTAAACGTTGCTTCCGAATTAAAAAAGGCGATCCAGCGAATTACTCGCGGACGCCTTTCTCGTTATATGGCTCATTCCGAATCACTTCCAGCAATGAAATGGCATCTACAAGATGATTATCAAAGATTCGCTTTGCAACTGCCAGCAGCTCTTTAATGAGCGGGTCCCGCAAGGAGTAAATGACCGATGTTCCATCTTTTAAACCATAGACTATATTTTTATTGCGCAATATAGACAATTGCTGCGATACGGCAGAACCTTCCGACCCGAGTATTTGTTGCAGTTCATTTACATTTTTATCGCCTTCACCAAGAACTTCAAGAATTCGTATTCTCATCGGATGAGCTAATGCTTTAAAGAAATCGGCTTTAAATTGTTGAATGCCCACATTATGATTCATGGCGTATGCTCCCTTGGGTAAACTACTGAATATATGAATATAATAGCATACTTAAATCGTAGCATTGTGCAAAAGATACCAGCTAGAGTCGGGTTTGTCATTCGATTGTAACTTCAGTATAATGCTTTATATATATTCAAATATCTGAATATTTGATTCTTATTATTAAACAAGGAGTGAGCGCGAATGTCAAGCATTATGAAAAGCAATCCATCCCATCCCAATTCGCAAGCCTCCAACGAAATCTCTTCAGAGATGCACCAAATCAGCAGACTATCCGTCATTGATCTCGGCATTCGTGCTCTGCAGGAGGCTGGCTCCGAGCATATATGTAAAGTCTGTATTGCCAATGGCGGCTCCTGCTGCAATGGCTGCCGGCATCTTGTGAATGGTCTCGGATGTCAGCTTCGCAACACAAGCTGTACGGCTTGGTTGTGCGGGTTTCTTAAGTACCTGTTGTATGAAACCGGACAACTGCAGGAATGGAATTATTTCTGGGAACAAGTGCCTGGACAGGATTATCGCGAGGATTTCACACCAGAGGTTTTTTTCGTGGAAAATAGTCTGCCAACCTATAGCTTTGGGGAGCTTAGTGAAGCTCTCGCCGCCGATCTCGATGAGCTGGCACGCGCGCATATAGCAATCGGATTCATCATTATGCTTAGAGAGAAGATTGATAAAAACATTGACCGCCTGGACACCTGCAGGCACGATGTCAAGAAGCAAGCTAGAATAAAACGAAACATCAAAGTTTTATCAAGCCCTTTTCGACGTTTCCGCCTAGCACTGCGGGAGTACCAGCTAAATGGTCCGTCCTCCTCGTGAACGGCTGCATCCAACTCCGCCATTACATTGGCACAATATAAACGCCAACTTCAAGGGTGACGTTGCGAATACAATAAAACCGCCCTCGCGGGCGGTTCGGAAATCAATATGATTCATTGGTCAGTTGCATAAAATCATTGGCATGCGTACGTATATATCCGGCTAGACTAGTGAACGAGCTGGAAGTAACCAGCTGAAGCCGGCCGTAGAAGGCGTTGAAGGACGATAGCAATTCCGGATCATGCTCAAGATCTTGAACAGTTGCATCGAAGCAGTCCAAGCTTCTTGCATAGTCCCTTCCGACGAGAAATCCTTCTATCTCCTCAACGAGCTGCAGAATCCCCAGTTCTCCTATAAGGGGAAGCGTGTTCTTCAACGATGACCAGATGGCAGGCTGTGCATGGTAATAAGCGCTGCGCCAATACAATTCCTCCGGCGATTGAATAGCATGATCGTAGTAAATCCGGAACATAAATAATGCCTGCTGACCGTCTGTAAGACTGCCATAGAATGCCCTCTCGTCTCCCCCGCTTACCCGCAGATTCTTAAACGCACTGATCAAGGGTGCAAAGCAAGCCGAACACAGCGTCTGGTCCTCCATCGTTTCAAACTCATTTCGTTTCATCGTTGCCAACAAATCAAATCACTCCCTCAATGCTATTATATTGCAATAGCGGGACTCCTACCATCCTTGTACATTGATATGCGCGTTCTGCGCACAGAAAACAGCCGCTTCCGCTGCCCAGGTGCAGGGCATCATAATAGACGCAGAAGTGATGGAACGGCTGAGAAACATGTCCTCAATCCCCTTATTCGCATACGGAGATATTCCATAATCATCAGCCTGAATAATAATGAATCGTTCTTGGGATCGGAATCCCGGCTCCTCTAGCATGATCATCTCTCCTTAAATGGTCCTGATTCCATTCAAAAGAGGCGCAGGATCACATTGAAGTGATCCCACGCCCCTGGCAGGTTCAGAAGAAATGATAGTTGTTTCATCCGTCATTATATAACAGAAATTTGAAAAGTAAAGCAGAAGGCGCTACTGGAGACTAATTATTCATCAGAATGCGCTCTATATAGGCTTTAATATCAACGATACGCCTAAATGCTGGCTTCTCTTCGACCCCCCAAATAATTAATGGGATTAAAGACTCGGTCTCATGAAGGGAACCATGCCCGCCTCCGCCCGCATGCGTAGGCGAGCTATGCCCTTTCAGCTCATAACCCTCCTTGGCGGTTACAACGAGAAACTGCCCTTTATGAGACTGTAGAGCGCCATATATCCGTCTAAGCGCATCGGGGTATTTGCCGTAGCGGAGCCCGTTATCGTTCCGTTCCATATGCAGATCCAGCAGCGCTTTATCTCCGCTGAATGTCCATGCTTGACCGTACTGGTCAACGGTTTTCCCTCCAGCTTTGTATTGAAATGCTGTCCGAGCTCCCCCTTGCGTCACGTTGATCCATCCGTCCTCTTTCCATGCAATGAGATCGACACGGCGATCCGCTCCAACCTCGTCTGCCAGTTGGCGCATTGACGCCTCCGTATGGAGCTTGTACACATAAGCCATCGTTTCATTGACGGCAAACACAAGCTCCGTATCCTTCGTCACTCGGTCACCAGGGTGCAAGCTGTTATAGCGGCTATAGAGGGTGGTCAAGTCAATAACAGAGCGTTCCCTTGCAGGCCGCAGCTGACTCATGCCGCTATCGCCAACAATCATAACAGCCGCTTGATCCCTCGCTGCTTCCGGTGATCCGAATGCTTGCAGCAAATCATGCAGCTGCTTATCCAGCTTCACCAGACCTTTCATAGAGGAAGGTCCCTTCTTATGAAGCTCCTGATCAAGATCGGGCAAATAAACATATAGAAAATCAGGCAGCTTATTGTTGCGGATTAAGTAGGCCGCTGTTCCAATAGCAAACTCATTATTAAATCCCAATCGCTTGGCAAGCGAGTCCGGCAGCTGCAGCAAGCCGTCAAGCGGATTCGATAACGAGCCGAACGATAGATAATTCGGTCCCTTGACTGGGATCGTTTCCGGCAAAGATGCAGCTTTGCCCAGCCACCCCGGGATACTTAGTGTATGCTTCACCGGCCCTCGATAGATAAGTCCATTAATAGAACCACTCTTGAGCCCCTTCCTACTCAACTCCTCATAGATCGTAGCTGCGTCGGGATTGAGATCACGACTGTTCAAGTGAAGCAGCCCGTCCCGTACAACATCCTTCACTCCCTTTCGCATAATTTCCATCGGGCCTGTACCGTAATTAATCTCCCTCTGCATATCAGCAGAATACCAGGCCAGCCCGGGAATGTGGTGCTGATCGGGGTAAGTCCCGGTCATTAGGGAACTGTCGATCGTGACGGACATCGTTGGAAACGAGCTTACGACATCCTTGTAGTACTGGCCGTTGTCAATGAGAAGCTTTAATGTAGGCAGCTTCTGCTGCGCTATTCCCGCATCGAGCGCCTGATACATGAGGGAATCCACGAGAATCAGAATGACCTTCTTCGCATGCGGTCCTTCTTTGGATTTGATATGCAGAAGATCCGTTTCCTTCACTTCCTTTTGGCTGCCATTACATCCCGATAGAAGTAAAAGGGCCAACAACAGCCATACAGCAAATCCAACTCGCCCGAGAGCCGCCATTATACTCACACCTTTTAATATGTATTGCCTTCATTGTGTTCCATGAATATAGAAGTATGCGCGGCAAAATCAGGAACAATATGCATAATACGACTATGTGCGGGGGAACATGAAGCGTAATAGATCTTACTTTCAGGGTGGGTGAGACGAATGGGCCAATCCGAATTGCTCTCACATAGTCTTCAGCATAATATCGAGACGCTCCAATCATTAACAGGAAACAGCTCCGATATCATTGTCCGCACCTTTCTAGGCGCGGGCGGTTTGCCTATGGCAGTTATCTATATTAATGGGCTGACTGATTCAGCGATAATCAACGATAACATTATGAAGCCGATTATGTTGTCGGGGCTGTCGAACGAGAATATAGCCGAGTCTAGTGACGATCATTTCCGCATCGTTAGGGATCAGGTTGTTTCTATATGCGCAGCCGGCGAAATAATGCGATGGGATGCATTCATACTGACGATTCATAACGGAAACACCGTTATACTCGGAGATGGCTGGAACCAGGGGATTTCTGCAAGCACGGCCAAATGGGAGCAAAGAAGTGTAGAAGAGCCATCCTCACAGACGGTTATTCGCGGACCCAAAGAAGGCTTTACCGAGAACATCGGCATCAATGTTGCCCTGCTGCGCCGCAAGATCAAAAGCAAAAATTTGTGGAAAATTGACCGTCGAATCGGAACAGAGACACAAACAGATGTCTGTGTCATGTATCTGAAAGGGACGGCCAATGATGAGGTTGTAGCCGAGGTGCTTGAAAGACTTGACCGCATCCAGACAGATAGTATTCTGGACAGCTGCTATTTGGAAGAGTTCATTCAGGACAAGACCTACACGCCGTTTCCGACCATTATTAATACCGAACGCCCTGATAGTGTTGCGGCCTCGATCCTTGAAGGTCAGGTGGCTCTTCTTGTAGACGGCACGCCATTTGCTCTCATCCTCCCCGTTACCTTCTTCAAGTTCTTTAGCGCAAGCGAGGACTATTATCAACGGTTTGATATATCCACCTTTCTCCGTATTCTGCGCTTAGGCTCGTTTACGGTATCGATGATTCTGCCATCGCTTTATTTGGCGATCACAACCTTTCATCAGGAAATGGTTCCAACTACCCTTCTTATAAGCCTCGCTGCACAGCGGGAGGGCGTTCCCCTGCCGGCCTTCTATGAAGCGCTGCTGATGGAGGTCACATTCGAAATTTTGCGGGAAGCCGGGGTTCGCATGCCGCGGGCTATCGGCTCTGCCATTTCGATAGTAGGAGCGCTCGTATTAGGACAAGCTGCCGTTGATGCAGGTCTTGTATCTGCGGCCATGGTAATCGTCGTCTCCTTCACCGCCATATCCAGCTTTGTCATACCAGCTTCCAATGTTGCGGTTGCCGCACGCTTAATCCGCTTCATGCTCATGATGCTTGCCGCAACGTTGGGCTTGTTCGGGATCATGTCAGGAATCTTCTTCCTCTTGATCCATCTGTCATCTCTTCGTTCCTTCGGTGTTCCTTATCTAACGCCAATATCTCCATTCATACCCAGCAACCTTAAAGATACGATCGTTAGAGTACCCTGGAAGCTGATGAATACACGACCGCGTCTATTCGCCAAAAACAATTACAAACGCCAGAAAAGGAGATGATGGTATGAGGCGTTCGCTGTTTCTGGCCTCCGTCATCATCGTTGTATGCTTGCAAACGGGCTGCTGGAGCCGGGTAGAGCTTAACAGGCTGGGTATTATAAGCGCATCTTCCCTGGACTTGTCCGAGGATAATCAATGGGTAGTATCCTTTCAAATTATTATTGCGAATTCTAGCCAAGGCGGCTCCGGCAAGAACGGCTCACATTCCCCTGTAACGGTCGTTTCTATGAAGGGCAGCACGATTCTGGAAGCACTCCAGAAGTGTGATCTGGAAACGCCCCGGCATCTTTTCTACTCCCACAACCGCGTGTTGATTATTAGCAAGCGGGTTGCTGAGCGCGGCATTAATCTGCTCATGGACTACTATTTGCGCAACAATCAAGCACGGGAGAATGTCAATATTCTCATTACGGACGGGGAAGCCAAGCCCTACCTGCAGGTGCTTACGCCGCTTGAGACCATACCCGGAAATGCGATCTCGAATATGCTTAACGACCGGCTGGATGATCAGCCCAAAATGACGTTGTCCAAGATATATCAAGTCATGCTTGCACTAGCAAACCCAACTGCTAGCGCGACTATGCGCGAGCTCAAACTTATCGGAGACGGCTCAAAACAGCAATCATTGGAAGCTTTGCAAACGACCAAAAACGAAGGCAAGCTGAAATTGGACAGAGTTGCTGTATTCAAGGGAGACAAGTTCAAGGGCTGGATAAGCCGGGTAGACAGCTTGGGCATACCCTGGATTACGAATGTGCTGCGAAGCACTGACATCCCCTTTTACTGCAACGGTGAAGCACGCAAGGATCAATTGTCCGGCTTCTATGTCGAGAAAACGCATTCCCAATTAAAGCCTCGGATTAAGGACGGCCGTTTGTACATGTCCATCCACATTAAAGTGAAAGGCAATTTGAAAGAAACCGCATGCAGACTGGAGCTGAAAAAATCGAAAGCTCTAAATCATCTGAAGAAGCCGATTGAGGATGCAATCAAAGAGAATGTGAACCATACCTTCCTCAAGCTGAGGGAGCTGAAGGCAGATGCGCTGGGGTTCGGGGATGCCTTTCACAAGGCCTATCCCAAGGAATGGAAGAAGCTCTCGAAGAACTGGGAGCAGCAGTTTGCGAACATCACAATGGATGTAACGGTCGCCGTCAAAATCCGCAGAGCCGGCATGATCAATGACACCTTCAACATGCTATCGGAAAACAAAGACTAGGGGGCTTTAAAATGGAGCGGATCAGCAAATTTCAATTGGGCGCGATGATCATTTTATTCCAGATTGGAAGCACTCCGTTATTCGAGATCGGCAGCAGAGCCAAGCAGGACGCCTGGCTGGTGGTCGTGGTCAGTATGCTGCTGGGGTCGGTTCTGCTGGCCATGTTCCTATACATTCAACGAAGAGAACCGGAGATGAATCTTAGCGGACTGTTCATGCATTATTTCGGCCCGTGGATCGGGCGTTTGCTGCTGCTGTTCTATGTCGCTGTATTTGCTTATGAGTCCATGCGCAATTTGCGTGACTTTGGAGATCTTACCATCATGACGATACTCCCCCGCACGCCGATCTCCCTCATTATGATCATCATTCTATTCCTGACCATCTATTCGATCTACAAAGGAATGGAGGTGTTTTTCCGGGTTGCTGAATTTATTGTTTGGGGCGTATTGTTCTTTTATTTTGTTCTGTTCGCTATGTATTTGATTTCAGGCATTATCGTATTCGACCATATTCTGCCTGTTCTTGAGAATGGCATTCAGCCTGTCATTAAAGAGAGCCTGTCCGGTTATATCTGGTTCCCCTTCGGTCAGATGATCGTGTTCCTTATGTTCTGGAGCTATCTGAGCGAGAAGAGGCTGCTCGTCAAGACGACGGTGCTGTCCTTTGTTGTATCAGGAATCGTCATCCTTATTACGAATGTGATTAATCTGATGGTGCTTGGCCCCTCATTGCCGGACATCTCTTCAATACCGCTGCTTCAATCTGTGCAGTTGATCCAGATTGCCAACATTCTTGAACGGTTCGATGCGTTCGTCATTCTGCTCTTCTATGCGGGCATATTCATCAAGTCCACACTGTGGTTTCTGGCCGCTGTCCTTGGGCTCTCCCAGCTCTTCCAAACCGAATACCGGAAGTTTGCTCTGCCCGTCGGGGCAATCATTTACTCCTTTACGTTCATCCCGCCCAACTGGCAGACACATGTGGAGATCGGCGAAACGATTGCGAAGAAATATATGCTTAACCCGATCTATATTCTCTTTATCCCGACAATTCTTATGATCATTATGTGGATCAGAGGACCCAGCAACAAGAGCAAGAGCAGCCAGGCATAACACTCAAAAGCCGCATAGATGTGGACATAACAAAACGAACCAGCCAAAGGACAGACCCTTTATCGGTTCGTTTGATTGATATTCCAGCTCGTGCATCCTGCGAACGGGCCGTTGCTGTTATCGGCTTCTTGGTATGAGGAAACAGTTATTTGCGTGAGCAAACCCGATCCGGGGGTAATATTCCATCGCACCCGGCGCTGACAGGAGCACCAGCGAGACTTCTTCCCCTATACGTGCCTGGACATGCTTCACCAGCTCGTTTCCGATGCCAGCCTTCTGATAGTCCGCATCAACAGCAAGATCGGACAAGTAGCAGCAGTATGCATAATCGGTCAAAGCTCTTGCAATACCGATCAGCTTATCCCCATCCCATGCTGTAAGCACGATATCTGCATTGGCAATCATCTGCTCTAATCGCGGCAGATCCTCAACGGGTCTTCTGATGCCGGAGCTGGAGAATACACGTGCTAGCTCCGATGCTGTAATCGCTTTGGTCTCCTTGTAGGTGATTGCCGTCATTGAATGTCTCCCCCTTACTCTATACTCTACGTTTGAAAACAGCTACGATATCTTTCGATTGTCCCTGATAGATGCTCGTATCAAAGCAGGAAACCAATTCCCAGCCCTCATAACCAGCGTTATTAAGCAGCTCCTCGAATTCCTCTTCTTTAATCTTGCCGCCCATGAAACCGCCCGTTTTATACTTCACTGTTTTATACGTCCATCTCTCCATGTTGCCATCTCCTTCTTCACTTCAAATAATAGCAGGCTGACTGTCGAAACCCGATCAACAAAACAAATCTATTTCCGGTATAAATTTGTTTCTCTATTAATAAACTATCACATTTTTCATAGTAAACATATATCAGGAAAGCATCATACTCTAAAATTGAAAAAGTCTGTGATAACGAGGGTTTATTGAGGTCACATTAAATTTTTAGAAAAAAGAAGGACACCGCGTGCCTTTTGTCAAATGGTTAAAGTATCCAATAAAACAACATGGCAGCTCAAACACAGACTCATGCAATGCCAATGAGAAAGGATATTAAATGAACCCCCCCATGTCTATGAATAAAGCGGTTATCTATAGCAGCATTATCTTAATAGTCGTCAGTATGGTGATGATTTACTTTTGGAAAGGCATGAATACAGTAAACTATTTGCTACAATTGTTTTCTTTGAAGTTTTTATTTAAAGACATGATGATTGGACTTATCGGTTCAATTCCCCTTCTACTGCTGCTCGTTGTTCTAATTGTATTTGGAAAGGCAAATCTTCCCGAGACAAAGGGCAGTGTTGATTTAGTCAGTTTTTCACGCCAAAAGAGAATGAATCTATTAACAATCAGTGTAATCACCGTGTTAGGTGAAGAACTGCTGTTCCGAGGGGTCTTTCTAATATGGATGAACTCCATTCTCCCATCTTTGCTTTCAAATATCATCATTTCGCTTCTGTTTACTGCGCTTCACTATTGGGATCAATATGAAGGCCAGCCCTACCTGCTAGTGTACTTATTCGTTATGAGTCTATTGACTGGAATCATTACCTTGGAGCAACAAACACTATGGAGCGCATTGACCATTCATGCAGTGAGCAACTTTGTTGCATCCGCTTTGATACGAACCAAAGTAATAAGACTGCAGAGTGAATGTTAAATCGCAACTACCCATTCCTGTCGATGTTGCTCGTATATTTCATACACCGGCAACATAAACATCTCACAATGGATTTTTTCCTAATCGTGAGGTGAATGAATTGGATAATGGGACAGATAGACCGTTTCCGGCTAAATCGATTCCGCAGCCGATCCGTAGCGACGGCGCCGGTGGAGTGGATAGAGGCCCCAGAGATATTATGAGGGACATGGAAAATCAGAATATGCTGGTTCCGCCCGTGACGGATGCTGGGCTTCTTCCGAACTTGCGATTCTCCTTTTCGGATACCCACATGCAGTTGAACCATGGCGGATGGTCACGAGAAATTACCGCTCGCGATCTTCCGATCGCAACAACGCTAGCTGGTGTTAATATGAGCTTAACGCCTGGAGGGGTACGCGAACTGCACTGGCATCAACAAGCCGAGTGGTCCTACATGCTGCTTGGTCACGCACGGATAACATCCGTAGACCAAGACGGACGTAACTTTATTGCCGATGTTGGGCCAGGAGACTTATGGTATTTTCCACCGGGCATCCCTCACTCGATTCAGGGGCTGGAGGATGGATGTGAATTTTTGCTTGTGTTTGATGACGGGAACTTTTCAGACCTTAACACGCTGTCCCTATCAGACTGGTTTTCCCACACACCGAAAGATGTACTCTCAGCCAATTTTGGGGTGCCCATAGACGCTTTTAAAGATATTCCACCTGACCAGGTATATATTTATCAGGATAAAGTACCAGGATCGGTTGCCTCCCAAAAAGTTGAATCTCCAAACGGTACGATTCCTTTGAGTTTCAAACACGAGCTATTGGCACAACCACCTATACAAACCCCCGGTGGCAGTGTTCGGATCGTGGACTCCACTAATTTCCCCATTTCAAAGACCATCGCAGCTGCACTTGTTGAAATTCAGCCTGGAGCAATGCGGGAGCTGCATTGGCACCCAAACAATGATGAATGGCAATATTATCTTACTGGTCAAGGACGTATGACTGTATTCGCAGGAAATGGTGTAGCAAGAACCTTTGACTACCGAGCTGGCGATGTTGGTTATGTACCGTTCGCATTTGGTCATTATATTCAGAATACGGGTACAGAAACGTTATGGTTTCTTGAAATGTTTAAAAGTGACAGATTCCAGGATGTCTCTCTCAATCAATGGATGGCACTTACGCCTTCCGAGCTTGTTGCAAGCAATCTACATGTTGGTCCTGAACTCTTGGATGCCTTGAACAAGCAGAAATGGCCGGTTGTTAAATATCCGGGATTCACTTTTTATCCAAAGTAAAGGTAAGCAGAGACTGCTCCTGTTGTGGAGAGAAATTTATTCTCATAGGCAGCAAGTTGAGACGGAACTGACCATGGAGCTGTCCAAATTCCAATGTTCCAAGGAGTCAGTCCCAAATGATGTGAAAAGCTGCCTCCAAGCCAAGCTCTATTGCCAGTCTCTTGCTGCACTCGCTCGCCGAAAGGCCTTGTGCTTGGACAGGCTGTCTATAGCCTCCGCTATCAACCGAATGCCGTTGTTAATCTGCTCCTCATTGGTACGAATAATGCTGATCCTTATACGGTTCTCTCTCGGAAAAGCAGGCAGGTAGAAACGATCCGCTGGTGTGACCAGCACATGCCGCTCTTTTAACACGACCGACAGATCCCCTGCATCCATTCCTTCTGGCAGCTTGATGGTACAAAATATTCCGCCTTGCGCGCTATAAACTTGCTGCAACGGAGGAAGGTAACGAAGGCTTGCGGCCTGCAGCTCCAGCATGCGTTCCCGATATCGGTTCCGCATATGGGCGGCATGCCTTTCGAACATGCCATTGTTCAAATAAATTTCCAATGCTGCTTGCGATAATGCCGCCGTACTGGAATCGCAGGATGCTTTGAGCATCGTGAAGGCTTCAATCAGCAGCTTGGGGATGACTGCAAGTGCCAGTCTCAATCCTGGCAGCATGACCTTGGAGAAGCTTCTAATATAAATAATATGGCCCGTTGTATCATAGCTGTAGATCGGGTCCGACTTCCGGTCGACCTCCAGATCGCCCAAATAATCATCTTCCAGAACATATACATCATATTTCCCCGCCAACCGGGCGATTTGCTTCTTCTGCTCCTGGGAATAGCTCCAGCCGGAGGGATTGTGGTATCGCGGAGCAGTATAAAAAAACTTGATCCCGTTGTTGCGAAACTGCTTCTCCAGCTCTTCGAGGTCAACGCCATCCTCAGTCCTTGCGATGCCGATCGCATTGATGTTCAGCAGCTGCAGGGATCGGAGCATGCCGGAGTAAGCTGGCTGCTCCACCAGCACATTGGTCTTGCCATTTGGGAATGGCAATGCATTCAATAGATGCAGCGCCTGCTGCGAGCCCGAGACGATACAGATTTGTTCCGGATTCGCGAATACTTGAGATAGAGCCAAATGCTTTTCCAGCGACTGCCGAAGAGACAAGAAGCCCTGCGGATCAGTATAGGAGAACAGCTCGTCCTTGTAGAGCGCAATCGCCCGGTTTAAACAATGCTGGAAATCCTCGTAGGGCATCACCTCAGGGTCCGGTGCAGCCGAGGTGAAATCGATGAGCTCTGAGAGGGGCCTGGCGGCGGGGTCAGAGCCCATAACCGCATAGTAGCCGCTTTTGGGCACGGAATAGATGAGATGCTCCTTCTCCAAATCATCATAGGCCCGAATAACCGTATTCATACTGCATCCGAATTGCTCCGATATTTTCCGAATCGATAACAGCTTCTCACCAGGCTTAATGCTGTTGGCTTGAAGCTGCTCCTTGATATGACGCTTAATGAGCTCATACTTATTCATTTTGCCCGCCTCATTCTACTGCTTGTTGACATCCCCCATTTCTGTATAGGTACAGTTGGGATAAATGGTTATTTACCGTTCTCTTTTGTACCTATTATACTCATAATATGGATGGATTGCTATTACGGAGGGATACAGATGATAACAGAATGGAAGCATGACCATATGCCGTACACCATTAGTGATGATCGGCAATTGCTGGACTTGAACACCATCTGCACACTGCTGCTGAGCAGCTATTGGGCCTCTGAGCGGAGTAAGGAGCAGATTAGCAAGAGCATGGAGCATTCGCTTTGCTTCGGGATTTATGGAAGTACAGGGCAGATCGGGTTTATGCGGGTGGTCACAGATCGTGCTGTAATCTCATGGGTATGCGACGTTATTATTCATCCCCACCATCGCGGAGTCGGTCTTGGCAAGTGGATCATGCAGTATTTGCTTGCGCATCCGGAAGTCAGACATACCAAAATGCTGCTCGGCACTCGGGACGCACACGGCTTATATGAGCAATTCGGTTTTGAGAGAAGGGAGTTGATGGGGAGATTCGGAGAGTAGAAACAGTCGATTGCTATTCCCTTCTGCTCCATGGTGTCCACCAATTCCAATGACCGAGCCATTTCATAAGCGAGGGTACAAGAACGAGCCGAATAATCGTTGCATCAACCAGTATAGCAACTGCAATCCCAATGCCCAGCTGTCGCACCCCCGCTACCTCGCCAAGCGCAAAAGGCGCTGTGACCGCAATCAAGATCGCGGCTGCCGATGTTATCATTTGACTCGTTGAGACTAAGCCGGTCAGAATCGCCTGCTCATTGCATCCTGACTTTCGGTAGGCTTCATAGATTCGCGATACCAGGAACACGCCGTAGTCCATGCTTATGCCAAACACCAGACCAAATATAAAGACAGGAATCATAATTGCGATACTGCTGGCGTCAATCCCCCCAATGCCTTCATCAAAAATCCACGCAAGAATGCCGAACGATGCACCCAGGCTCAACACATTCATAGCGATCGTCTTCAATGGAATTACAATGGAGCGAAATGCGATGGCCAGCACAATGAAATTAGTCGTAAAAATAAACAGCACAACATATTTAATGTTGTTAAATATGGCGTCATACACCTCCTGCTGATACTTCGCTTCTCCCCCCGCTTGCCAACGCAGCTTCTCTGATTCATCTCCCTGCTGCTCCCATTTCCGCACCCAATCCATCGCTGCCGCTGAAGCTGCGCTCTCCTTCAGAATCACATGAACGAGAAGCTTACCTTCGTTCATATAGGGCTTCCATATCGGCGCATATGCCTCTGACCCAATGGAATCCCCCCACTTCTCGCGCGGCATCGCTATCGTGGAGAAGACGGAATCAACCTTGGCAACGAGCGGGTCACGCTCCAAGCGCTTCACGACATCATGAACAGCCACCACCTCTTCGGCCTCGAAGCGACCATTGCCGGATTGAGCCAGCAAATAAACATGCGCGTTCGACGGAGAATCAAAGTGAAAAGCAAAGGATTGCGAAGCGACACGAGATGCGTATTGCTGAGGCAAAGAAGAGGCATCCGGGATGGCGATTTCCAATTTATTTAATGGCATTAACATAGAAATCAGCAGCAGGGAGGCTAACAGACTCATGATGACAGGCCGTCTCATGACGAAGGATGCCCATCTGTGCCAGAGCGTCCGCATGTGACGGAGGGAGCGAGGCTTGCTGGCCGCCCGCATGAACGGGGACAGCAAAGTCAGCAAGGCAGGCAGCAGCGTAAGTGTCAGCAGCACCGATACGGTCAGAACTGCAATAGCCCCAACGGCAACAGAAGTGAAGATTGGGAGCGGAATAAACAGGATGCCAGCTAAACCGAGACCAGCACAGACCCCTGAGAGCAGCACAGATCTTCCGGCAGTATCCATCGTCGCGGCCATCGCCTGCTTCGCATCAGAGGTCTCTAATTCCTCACGAAACCTGCTGACGATAAGCAGGGCGAAATCTATACTGAGTGCCAGACCGACCATCGGAATGACATTGAGGACAAAGTTGGATAAAGTCAGCGCCAGCCCTAGATGATACATAAGCCCCATCGTGATGGTTACGCTGGTCATACCAATAACAACGGGCAGAATTGCCGGGACAATACCGCGAAAAGCGAACAGAAGCACAACAAACGCAATCGGGATGCCGATCATCTCGGCTTTTCTCAAATCCCGTTCACTAGCTGCATTAACATCGCGCTGGACGACAGATTTTCCCGTCATCGTCACGGTTGCGCTCTCATGTACAGGCAGGCTCGCTGCAGCAGCCTCCAGAAGCGAGTCCATTTCATAGCTTGTATAAGAGGAAACCATGATGGCATAGGCGTAATTGCCCTTCATCATGGCGGGCTGCTCCGATGGAGAGATAATATCGCTAACCCCTTGCAGCCCCTCCAGCTTATATGTCGCAATTCCAATGAACCGCTTGAACTCCAGCGTGGAGAGCTGCGCCTCCCGTTCGAATAACAGAATGACCGGATTATCGGGAATATGAAACTGCTCTGCAAGAAGCCGTTGAACCTTCATATAATCACCGTCCGCAAGCAGACCATGATCCTTCAGCACAGCTGGCAGCTTGGGAGCATCCATGCCGAATAGGAGCAGGAGTATCGCCCAAATTGTTATAACGATTCGAGGAAAGCGCTGGGAAATGACAGCAAGCATTTGAAATCCCATATACAAGCTCCTGTTCACTGGATAGATCTGTTCTTAAATCTACTATTGGATCGAATCAAAAGCAGTCACTCAAATATTTAACCTCGTTAAACGAATCAGTTTACTTGTCAATCCAGGCGCCATTCCATGAATAGCGGCAAACATTCGCGGCACAGCAGGGACGCCTAGCAGCCCCTGCAGCAACCGTCCCCAGTACAGCGGACCAGTGAATTCCCGTTCCACAGCAGCCGAATAATCCCGCTGCCAATCACCTAGCGTCATGTCTCCGCACAGGTAGCTGTGGCCCGCGTTGGCGCATAATTGCGCTGATCTCAGCGCCATGGACATACCGTCACCGCATAGCGGAGGAATCATGACCGAAGCATCCCCCACATGCGGGATGGAATCCCATGCAATCAGTTTGCGGGCGGGATCAACTGGCGCGACAGCCTTTTGCGTGCCTGGAACGGGTATGCCAGCTCTCAATCTCTCTGCAAGCCTCTCATTTCTACTTGCGGCGTAGGCTATCATTCCCGCTATTGATTTATCAGCATCAGCATTCTTAACAGTCTTCTGTGTCAGCAAAGCAGCAACATTGACTGCGCCGCCTTCTATCGGACATAGGCCCATATATCCGCCCGAAAAAAAATAGAGCTCAACAACCCGCTCCATTTCAATCCCCCTGTAATGCGATTTAATCCCGACATACGACTTATTCACCGGCCCCCCTGCCCCATGCGCCAGCAAACCAGCACGCCGGTTTGCGCCCCATGCAGCAATAACAGCTCCGACATCATAGAGCTGCTGCCTATTCTCCTGCTTTGTCATAATCCTATATCGACGATCAATAGAATCCAGACCAGCAGCTGTTGCGCCTGTCACAACATCCACACCCGATCTGCGTGCTGCTTCGTGAATCGCCGCATCCAGCGCATACCGGCTTACACCAAGCGCTGTTCCAGGCAGAGGAATGTCGATCACCGCGCCATGATTCAGAATTAAGCGTACCTGCCGTATCTCGCTAGGCTGAAGCGATGTCACAGCCTCCAGCAGCCCTAGCGAGCGCAAGCTGCACAGCGACTCCGGTGAAAGAAATTCACCGCATACCTTATGGCGCGGGAACTGCTGGCGGTCGATCAATAGAATTCTCCACCCTTTGTCGGCTAAAGCTTTTGCCACGCTGCTGCCCGCAATTCCGGCGCCAAGTACTGCTGCATCATAGACCGTATCCATCTGATTCAACTCCACGAATGATTTGATTACTCCACTATCTTCTCGATAACGACTGCATATCGAAACAGCGCCCGCCATGAGTAGTGCAGCTTCACCGCTGAGCCCAACTCCGCTTTGAGCCGATCCCAATCGTGAGAACGGAAGCCTTTTGCAACGGATAGCGGTCCGTCATGAAGAATGTAACGATTATTCGAGAGCATTCGCGTTGTGAGCCATACGGAACACCATGGCAGCCAATGCCGATGAATATCATTGATGACGATGCCTAATCGTGACAGCTTCAGCATGCTTGCGGCGACATTCGGCAGCTCCGCATCGGAGAAGTGATGAAAAAACTGCGTCCCTGTAACAATATCCGCATGGCATGAAGTCAGAGTGAACAGATCCCCTTTTGCCACGTGAACCCTTGGTTCATTGCGGAAGAAATCCCTTGCCTCCTGACATGCCTCTTCTGTGATATCTATAAGTGTAATGCTGAGATCAACTCCGGCAGCTGAAGCCCATTTCAATAACTGTGCGTTGGCATCACCTGAGCCGGACCCTACATCCATAATCGTCAATCGTTTGGGCTTGTCTGCCAGCCTCCACAATCTGCGCACCCCATACACAGTTGGCGAGGCGGCGGCAAAAATTCGATTAAGCAACCGCAGATGTGCAAGCGCCTCCTGCAGTTCAGCCCCTCCAATGGTGAAATTGTCCATTAGCTCCGGTTCGCTCGAACGTTCCCGCAGCCAACTACGCATAGGCGCCGTAAGCACCCTTCACTTGTCCACTCGTGGACGGGACATAGTGAAAGCACATCATCTCGGCTGTCAGGCCAGGTCCGAAGGCCAGCGCAATACCGCTTTTACAATCGGCGTATGCCGTCTGAACAAGCTCTCTCTTCATTTCGTCCAGGACGAACAATATTGTAGCTGAAGATAGATTCCCGTAGTTGCGCAGCACATTGCGGCTATATCTCGTTTGCACCTCGCCTAGCTCGAACATTTCCTGCATCGTGTCCACTATGCCTCTGCCTCCCGGATGGATCGCCCACAGCTCGGGCTTCGCCCGATCATTCAACAACCGCTGGACTTCGAGCGGGATCGTCTCGCCTAGACGCCGTGGAATTTCCGGGGACAGATACAGCTCGAAGCCATGATCACCGACTTCCCATACCATCTGCCCCGCACTATCAGGCAGCAATACAGAATGCTCGTCACCCAGCTGAAATACCACAGGATGTCCAGCTTCTAATCCAGCGGTGGAGCCTACCACACAAGCAGACGCGCCGTCACCGAAGAAGGAAGACGCCAACAGGTCCTCTTTCTCTGCCGATGGCTGAATATGCAGCGTGCATAACTCTACGCATACGATTAGCACTTGGGCAGACGGCTTGGCAGATACGATTCCTTTTGCTAGACTAATGGCCTTCAGCCCTGCTGCGCAGCCAAGAAAGTTAAGCGGGATGCGATTCACTGTGACGGCTAGTCCGAGCTGCTGAGCTACAGACGTATCCAAACCTGGCAGGAATTGCCCCGTACAGCTCACCGTGATCAAATGGGTGATGTCGTGCGTATTCACATTGCTATCCCTTATTGCTCGTCTAGCAGCCTCCAGCCCGAGTGGAACAGATTCCCGTTTAAATGTTCGCATCCGTTCGGAAGTTGTTGGTATTTCTCCCTCCGTTGTGTGCGGTAAATAACGACAGCTTGCTGAAGGCGCAAGTAGATCTGGATCGCATGTATAGCGGGTATGTACACCGCTTTGCCTGAAAATCCGCTTCGCCCATCTGGCGGCAACGGGATACCTTTCCAATGCCTCGCATAACCTCTGCGATGCATCCTCCTGATCGATCCGGCAATTTGGTACGGCTGTACCTATTCCCAGAATCGCAACGATGGGATCAGCGTGTTCCATCCCTGCAACCATCTCCTTGGACAAGAATCAAGCTTTACAACAGCTTATTCATAGACAGGCTTCAATATGCGCCGTCCAGGTACGACACTCAACATAGCAGCAGGTCTTTCACTCCTTTTACCCACTATCCCCATGACTCAGTGTGACAAATTACAAAACAAATATCGTGACAAATCGCAAGACGAACAGTATGATTTTCACACCGCTCGCAGCTCCCAGCATGCAGTGTTTCGCTGCAAGACAGCGGTCGGTCGACCACATGCACAATTAGCGAATCCGTCGAATCCTTCACCAAAAGGCTGCTCCTCCATCCGTCCTGAGCAATGGGGATAGCGCCCAAAAGGACAACACCCCCCCCTTCCAGCCCGGTTCATCGTGCAGCTCAACAACAGATCCTAGCATCCCGACATCCAGAGGAGCCGCGATTGATCAACAACACAACAAAGCAGATCACCTTCGTGATCTGCTTGTCCATCCCTTACAATCAGCCAGTAAAGTTGCCTGCGACCGCTGTGCCGCTAAAGTTCCTTGCTCCGACAGTAGTACCTGGGTTAGCTGCTGCTGTGAATATTTCCGCCGTATATTGAATCTGACCTGTAGCAACAACCGCTGCTGGCGGAAAATCAACCGTGCTGAAGCCGAATGCTTGATTATCCAAGGAATCCGCAGCACCGTAGACGGTCTCGAAGATTAATACGGCGTTCCGATAAACATGAATCGTCACTGTGCCGAATTGAGGGCCGACAACAACTTTGGCATAACCATTCAATTGCACACGGACCAAGCCATGATTGGCAACCGATACACCCCCAGTTTGCAATCCGATATCACCGAAGACCAACGGAGTTGCAGCAACTGGTATAGCAGTTGGAGAAGCATCGGTATTTGCTTGCTGTGAAATTCGCATATCAATAAATTGAATCGTCATAAAATCACCTCCTGCCATGTTCTAATCTAGCATATGATAGGAGGCTTTAATTGGATTGGACAATCTACTAACAGGAGCGTTTATCCGCTTCTAACCCCGATTGTGCTTAATATGTTATTGAAATCAGCAATATAGCGCTGGGGCGAATACGTTGTCCGAATATACTGCTCCCCTTGCGTTATGATCGTTGTGCGGAGACTCTTGTTCTCGATCAGCTCGACGGCCTCATGAATGGCTTCATTCGCCGTTCCAGACATAAAGAACTTCCCTGTAACGTTATGGATGATTGAGCTTCTGATCCCTTCCGAATCCGTACTCAGAACCGGACAGCGGCAGCTAAGCGCCTCTGACGCCGCGTAACCGAAGCTTTCAACATTCGACGTCGAGATAAGCAAGCCGCCGGAGTCGCTTATGGCTGACAAATAATGAGGCATTTCCGAATGAGGCACATTCGATCGAACGCTAAGTCGATTAACAAGTCTGAGCTGGCGCACCACCGCCTCGAATTGATCCCTTTCATCCGCTTCAAAGATATTGGCGTCCTCGAACATCCATAGTTGCAGCTTCGGATACCGATATAGCAGCCCGCTTCCAATCTGCAGAAACAACCGCCAGTTTTTATTGCGCTCAATTCTTCCTATCCAGGCAATAATCGGCTCCTCGCTGGAAGAATCCAGACTCGTAGGCATATAGCGAAACTGTTCAGAATCGACAATATTCTGCACATAGAATCGGGGAAAGTCGGAAAGATAAGTATTGAACAGCTCCATCAAATGCGGAGTTTCGTGGGTTATCGCACCGCTCGCATAACGTCTGATGTGCGCCACAGCATTCGACAGCGTTGACCGCGCCTGCTCTCTGCTGCCCAATCCCTGCGCTTCATAGATCAGCCGCCCTTGATAGCCGAGCTCGCGAAGTCTCTGCATGAGCAGATGGTCGCATATGGATACGATCACATCATACTGGTTGGCCTGAAGAACCATTCGCAGCTCATCATCCCGATCTGTTATAAACAAGGGGATATCAATTATATTTTGCCGTCCTGCGCCATCTCTCAGGTAGAGCAAATGACATTCAATGCCCGCACGTCTAAGAGCGTGGCATCTTAGTCGATTCATTGTTTCTACCCCGCCGCTCGGCACAACATAACAGAATAATATTCTCATAAGCCCCGGCTCACTCCCCTTAGCTGTTCAGTAAACTATCTCCTATACTATGCCACTAGATAAGGTTTGATTGGGTTATGCTTCCGTATTGATTTTTTATTCACGATGCATTATGATCAATTAATTAGGTTGCCTACCTATCTATTTACTTCAATTTTGTTCGTTTGGGCATCCTATACCTTAATTCACAGAGAGAGGGAAATCTATGGAGCAATTAACACAGAAAGAGAAAGTGACCATTATGTTTGCTTTAATGGCAGCCATGTTCTTCGCAGCCATTAATCAGACAATCGTCAGTTCGGCAATGCCGAGAATTATCGCCCTGCTTGGCGGTATGGAGTATTATTCATGGGTTCTGACCATCTTTATGCTGACATCCACAATCGCAACGATTCTGGTTGGCAAGCTATCAGATATATACGGACGCAAGCCGTTTCTATTGATGGGGATCATCACCTTCATGATCGGCACATTCCTGGTCGGAACCTCGACCTCGATTTTCCAAATGATTGCTTATCGCGGAGTTCAAGGAATCGGCGCAGGCATTCTGATGTCAACCACAATAACAGCAGTGGGCGATCTGTTTGCCCCTCGCGAGCGGGCCAAATGGACCGGGGTTATGATGGCTGTCTTCGGATTCTCCAGTGTGCTTGGTCCAACACTTGGTGGAGTCATGGTCGACCATATGGCGTGGAAATGGCTGTTCTGGATCTTCTTGCCACTAGGTCTCGTCGTACTGGTCATGATATGGTTTATGTTTCCCAAGTCTGCTCGCAAAACCTCAGAATCCATTGATTATTGGGGCTCGCTGTTCCTGTCCATCACAATTATCGGTCTACTGCTCGGTTTCTCATGGGCGGGTTCGAAGTATGACTGGTCCTCCTATCAGATCATTGGACTATTCACTATCTCTGCAGTGAGCCTTGTCATCCTGCTGCTCATTGAGAGAAAAGCGAAGAGCCCTGTCTTGCCGCTGTCTATGTTCAAGAATAGCATCGTGACCGTTTCGAACTCCATCGGCTTTTTGATGAATGCCGGCATGATGGGTGCAATGATCTATCTGCCATTCTTCGTGCAAGGCGTAGAAGGCGTGTCTGCTACGAAGTCAGGCTTCGTAACGATGCCGATGTCTATTATGATGATCATTCTAAGCTCCCTTGTAGGTCGCTGGATATCCAAGTCAGGCAAGTACAAGCGCTACGCCATGACCGGAACCATAATAATGGTCGCAGGCATGATCATGATGGCATTCATGTCCAGCATCGTTATGGCCGTTGCCAGCATGTGTGTGTTCGGTATTGGGCTGGGTCTTTGTATGCCTGTATTCACATTGACTGTTCAGAATGCCGTTGCCCCTTCCCAGCTTGGTGTAGCTACCGCCACATCAACATTATTCCGTAACCTTGGCGGAACAATCGGAATTGCCGTATTGGGCTCCGTGATGAATTCCACCATGTCGCATAAGCTGGAGAATGCGATGGCTACCTCGGAGATTGACCTATCGAAGCTTGAGCCAGAGAAAGCTGGCGAATTGTCGAAGCTGCTTGATCCGCAGCTGCTATTGAATCAGCCCAAGCTTCTGGAGCTGCAATCCACATTGCCGGATCAAATCAAGCCGCTGTTCACCCAGATGATCGATATGCTGCGTTCTGTACTGAGCAGCACGTTAACGATTGTCTTCCTTATTGGCGCAATACTGTTGTTTGTTGCATTTGTACTCGTCTTTTTCCTAAAAGAAATACCGCTGCGCACTTCCAATGCTGCTAACTCCGAGCAAGAAAAGACAAAGGAAGCCGCTCAGCCTGAAGTCAATTAAGATTGCCGCATTTTCTTTTATAAGGTAGACTTATATTAAGCTTTGCATCTTCCGTATAATATGAAAAAGGTGAATCCGATGAATGACGAGCAGTATGCCGAGGTTAAGAAATTGATGGAAACCTTTCAACGTTTCGGCAAGGCGGATTGGAAGAAAGATACAAGATGGGGGATTAAATCAAGCGAAGTTAGAGCCCTGCTTTGTATAAAAGACATATACCGTCATAATGGACACGATGCAACCGTTTCCGACATAAGCAAGAAGCTGAATGTCACCTCGCCAACCGTAACTCAGATGATCAAGAGCTTGACCGCTCATGGATTTATTAAGCGTTCTCCCGATGCCAAAGATAAAAGAATTTCGACGATTAAGCTGACGGAGCGCGGCGAGGAAATTACGGAGAAAGCAATGAAGCGATATCGGACCGTCTACGCCGGCCTGATTGAGAAATTGGGCAGGGAACAGACCGCTACGCTTATTCAACTGCTGGATCAGGTATATGTTTATTTTGATGAAGCGTCGAAGCAACGCGAAGATATTTGATTTTTAATTAAAACAGACGCCAAGACTCTCCTGATTGAGAGCTTGGCGTCTTCAGTCGTTCTATTCACTTCTGCAGCATACATTAACCGTTGATCTTGTTGACAATCTTCAGTACAGCATTTCTCGTCAGCTTGTTGCCACCTGCAGCAAGCAGATTAACAGTAGCATGCGCAAGTGCCAGCGGGATTTTGCAGAACTGCACCGCCGGTCCCTTCTTCAGCTCCATAATATAATCGTCAGCCAGCTTCAGATTGCGCCGGGTGTACTGAATCATATCCTTGAAATCCCAGCCATCGGGGAAAAAATCTACGCCGCGCTTGAGATCCTCATTGCGGTTGCGCAAAATATTAACCGCCTGCAATCCTCTTCCGAACGCGACAGCCTTCCCCATATCAGACTTCGTTCCATCATTCCACTGCCACAGCTCGGAGAGCATTTCCCCTACCATGCCAGCAACACTGTAGGTGTATCGGTCCAGATCCTCTTCCGTAGAAATCTTCCACTTCGCCTGCACCCAATCCGCCATCTGTTCCGACATCATCCCGATATAACGATATACGGTCCCGGCGATTGAAGCCGGGCATAGAAGCATCCATTCATGAAGCCGCATAGACACCTCGGGCAGAATTTCCTTATGCGGTTTCAGTTGGTCCTGTGTAGCTTCCATGGCATTCGGCGATTGGATCGCATCACGTATGCCATAGAGCAGCTCCTGCTTCAATTGATCTGAAATCTCTTCATGATCCTCAATTTCATCAATGGCTCGCATGCATAAATAGGCGGAAGTTACAGCCTCCCTCAAGCTAGCATCCAATCGACTGATTGGAATAAAAAAAGTCCGGCTTGTCTGCTGTAACACGGTCATAGCATCGTTAAGAATGACGTTCGTAATGAGTATTCCCTCCAGAAAGCAGCTTAGCTAATCACATACTGTTAGCTTGTCGTAATTCCATCATACCATACGTTGCTAGGGATAATCTACGTTCCCGCCTACAAACTTGCTTCACTATCTTATGCGTTATGGAAGCAGGCTAATACTCCACTAAGAGATCGTCCTCTGATAACTTACCTGAACCAGCTCCGCGCCTCTCTGTATCAGCCTCTCCCGCCCTGAGAGGATAAAGCCTGCATGCTCATAAAAGCCTCTAGCACTTCGATTATCCTTGAGAACCCATACTATGGCATGCGTCCAGCCCATTTCACCCAGTTGCCGTATTCCCCAATCCAGAAGCATTCTGCCATAGCCTCTGCCACAGTACTCCTGCAGCAAATAAATGCTGTGTATTTCTCCTCCATGACGGTGCTGCGCAACATCATCTGTACAGTGTTCGAGTACCAGATATCCGATCATGCGCTCATCAACCGACATGACAGCTACATGCTCCTTGCCTTCGCTTAACAGCGCCTCGTAACGCTTCAGTTGCTGCTCCAACGTCATGCCCTCCAGGTAGAGGGCAGGCATTATATTCACATACGCGCTGCGGTATGAATCAATATGCACCTGCGCCAGGTTTGGCACATCGCTATCAGAGGCCCAGCGAATGACTGCATCTTGCTTATTTGAGTCGCGCATCCGTTCGTATCTCACCTTCTATTGGGATACATATTCTATTCTGATATGCCTTATTCGGCGTAATACATAGCTGCAGGCAGTTATTCAAGTACGGCTGAGCTGTAGGGCGGAAGCGTTACTTGATTATTCGACAAAATAATATTGTCCTTGCTCCCTGCAAGCAGCGTATCAAACTCATTGCTGTCCTCAAGCTGGAACAACTGCTCTTTCCGGGACAAATTATGCAGAACGAGCACCTTCTCTTTCTCTGTCTCTCTCCTAAAAGCGACCACTGCGGCATGACTGATCGAATAGGGCTTAATATCGCCATGTCGAAGAGCATCAATATCCTTGCGCCATTGTATCAGCTTGCGATAATGAGAATAGAGAGAATCGGAGTCCTTCATCTGGTCCTCCACAGAAGCTGTTAGCGCATTGTATTTGTTGCTGATCCATGTTGTCTGCCCCTCGTATTTCTTCTGGCTCCAGATCATCGGCTCCCGAATATATTCATCAGGCTTCTTGCCCTGCATGCCGATTTCTTCGCCGTAATAAATAAAGGGGTTGCCCGGCATAGTAAGCAGCTGCGACGCAGCCATCTTCGCATGATCGAGATTGCCGTTCAGCTCGCTCATCACACGATTCGTGTCATGATTGGACAGGAAGGGTGCTTCAATAAAGCTGCTGCTGGACATTCTGTCGTAAAGGCCATGAATTCGATCCAACGAAAACGCCAAATTCGATGCCGACTCTCCAGAAGCATTCCATGTCATTTCATTAGCCAGGTTGAAGTTGAAGCTGGAATTGAAGGGCTTCAGATAAGGTCCTATCTTGGCAGCCGAATCGTCCCAAACCTCGCTTACTATATACGTATGTGGATTCACTTTATTCACTGCTGCACGGAATTCATCCCACCAGGCGATGTTTTTGGCTGCTGCTTCTTTGGAAGTCTTGTCTTCTTCCAGATCCTCGTAAATATGCTTGGCTGCATCTATTCGGAATCCGCCAACGCCAAGCTCTAGCCAGAATGCAGCAATCTTCTTCACCTCTGCCCGTACCTCAGCATGATCGAAGTTCAGGTCAGGCAGACTGCCTGGGAAAATGCCGAGATATTTACTGTCCCCATACTCCTTATAAGCCGGATATCCGGTTGCTGCGCTTATCGGCACAGGGTCCGAGGGACCTATCCACTTATACCATTTGCGGTACTTGCCGTTCGGATCGCTGGCAGAGGATTTGAACCACGCATGCTCCGGACTCGTATGATTCACAACGAGATCCATAATTACCGTAATATCGCGCTCACTCGCTTCCTTCAGCAAGTCCTTGAAATCATCAAGCGTTCCATAATCAGGATTGATGCCATAGAAATCGGTTACATCATAACCATGATAGCTCGGCGAAGGATGAATCGGCATCAGCCAAATCCCTTCAACTCCAAGCTCCTCCAAATAGTCCAGCTTCTTCGTAATACCACGAAGATCGCCAATGCCGTCACCGTCAGAATCATGAAACGCTCTTACAAAAATTTCATAATAAACTTTACCGCCAGATTCCTGCCGAATCTCTTCCCCGCTTAATGAGGCCTCTTCATTCGAACAGCCTCCAAGCGCAACAGCTGCCGCTGCCATCATGCCTATCATAAGCAGAAGCACTGCCGCTCTTCTCGTTATCTCTGCAAACATGACCAACCCATCCCCCTGATTAAAATAACCTTACTCGCTATTCAATTTGCTGCAGCTCCTTTGATTGCCGCCACACTGAAAGCTCGGGAGACAGCAGCATCTGCTTCGCTTTCGATTCAGGCTTATCAATCAAATCGATCAATCTTGCCACCGCTTCAATGCCCAGCTTGTATGCATTGGATTGAATAAAGTGCACATCTTTGGTCAGATGGGAATAGTGCTCCGCTATCAAATCGAAACCGAACGATACGATAGGAATCGAGTGCGGTGCATGCGGGTCCGTCAACAGCCGATTGATCAATCTCGTGAACAGCAGGCTGACCAGAATCCCATCGAGCCCATTTTCCTGAATGGCTGACATAATTTTTTGCACATAATCCGGATCATTAATATCATGTCGAATAATGTTCTCGCTCCTATAAGCGATTTGGTAAGAATTATGCGCCATCATGTAGCCAATCTCAAAGTCAGACAGTCGTGTATGCAGTCCTGAGCCTGTGACCATCCCGATATTCGTCGCACCCTGCTTCAATAACAGCTCCACAGCCTCATAGGCTGCCTTCACATTGTCATTATCAACACAATTGATCTTGAGATCCTTAGGCGGCTTCCCAACCAGTACAAACGGCATTTCCTCTGATTCCAATTGGTTCAAATAATGGTGGGAGTTTATCGTTGTCGTAACAATCGCGCCATCGATCGGGAACGTTTTGTCGAACGGGATGACGAAATTTTCTGAGCCCTCCATCTCATTGAGCAGCAGCACTTTATAATTTCGTTTCTCCGCTGCGGCCATCATCCCGTTAACCATCTTCAGGAAGAAAACATCCGTGTTTTCCGTGTCGGGATACTTGGAGCAATAGAGCCCAATAATATTCGTCTTCCTGGAGGCGAAGCTTCTTGCTACAGCATTCGGCTTATAATGGAGCAGCTCGATTTGCTCGTGAATCCTCCTCTTAACCTCATCGGATACGGACCGCTTGCCGCTAAGCACATAAGAAACTGTACTAATCGACACTCCGGCTCCTTCAGCTATATCTTTTATCGTTACCTTCTTCATTCGGGTTCCTCCATTGTTATAGCTATCGAAGCGTTTCGACATTTTCAAATATAGTTGGTTTCCTAATTTTTGTCAACGATTATTCAACAAGCTCGTACTGGCAGCTCATTTTCCTTTTGGCCGCTATCCCCCTCGCTCAGTGACTGAGCAAAGGGGATAGTGGTCAAAAGAGACAAGAAAGGACTGCCCGTAAGCAGCTAAACTGCTTCACGGACAGCCCATTCTATTCTTGCTTGCCAGCTACTCCATATTAAGGAGTTACTGGAGTGCCTGTTACAATAGTTCCACTATTGAAAGTGGATGTTCCTGCATTGAAGAAATAGTTTTTCCCGCCATTGCTATCCCAATTTCCGGCTCCATTGTTGAAACATACCTCTGCCCGAGCCGCAGTGCCAATTGTCAGCGTTACTTTGCTGTAGCCAGCAATTTCTGAGGCCTGCATAACCTGACCCGGAGCCGATGTCCATGTTCCGCCTTCTGGACGCCAGTGAATATATGGAGCTGCATAACCTTGCTTGTAATAGATGGTGACAGTGTTCTCAGCTACAGGCACTGGAACGCCTGATGTGATCACTCCGCTTGAGAAGGTCGACACGCCTACTGGGAACTTGTAGTTTTGACCGCCATTGTTATCCCATGTGCCGCTGCCATTGTTGAATACAGCCTCCAAGCCGTTAGCTGTTCCTACATTCACTGTAAACTTGTTGTATCCAGCTATCTCGGATGCCTGCATCGCAACTCCCGGTGCAGTCGTCCAAGCTCCTCCAGTCGGACGATAGTGGATGTTAGGATTCGCGAAGCCTTTCTTGTAGTAGATCGTCACTTGCCCAGTTGCAGGCACATCATTGGTAGTGACCATAAGGCCAATGCTTAATGCCGACAAATTGCCTGCTACGTCGAATGCGCTCACTTGATAGTTGTAAGCTGTGCTTGCTGTAAGTCCAGAATCCGTGTAAGAAGCCGTAGTTGATGTTCCGATCTTCGTATTTCCGCGCCATATTTCATAACCGGAAACACCCTTGTTATCGGTCGATGGCGTCCAGATCAGACTGACCGATGTTTCGGTTTTACCGCTCGATGCAAGACCTGACGGTACAGTAGGCGCTTGCGTATCAATTTCTGCAGCGGTAACTACCGTTGCTTCATTGCTTGCTGCTGACAGGTTGCCAGCTGCATCGTAAGCTTTAACGGTGTACTTGTAGGTTGTTTCTGCCGTTAAGCCTGTATCTGTGAAGCTTGTCGTTGCGGACGTGCCGATCTTCGCGCCATTGCGGAAGATCTCATAGCCTGTTACACCTACATTGTCGGTAGAAGCCGTCCAGGACAGGCTTGCCGTAGTGTCGGTACTACCCGTGGAAGCAAGGCTCGCAGGTATGCTTGGCGCTTGTGTATCCACTGTGTTCTCTTCTTCTGTAAGGAGTTTCATGTCATCCACGATAAAGCTTCCTGCGCCACCAGCTGCGGAGCCGCGAAGAATCGCGTAGACCCTAGCTCTAGTTGTACCTGCTGGCGTATCGCCACTCAGTTGAAGCGGAATAAAGCCGCTCGTAGTTTGCGTGTAATCCTGCTTCTTGGTGCCAACCAAAGTGCTGCCATTAAAGAAGTCAACATACAGCTGAACTCTTGCATTGGTCAGGCTGTCGATTTTGAATTGACCGCTTGCAATGTACGGCGTGTTCTCTGCAATTGGTACATATTGATTAATCATGACTGCATTGCCATTAGCCAGAGCGGAGCCCGAAATTTGCTGTGCGCTGCTTCCGGAAGCCACTGGTGTAGACACCACTTGGAATGCGGAAGTTACGCCTGCTGTTACGGATTTGTTCCAGCTATTCGCTATACCTGTCGTTCCCGTATAGGTTTCGAAGCCCGGGTTGACAACCAGGTTGCTAGTAGCAACATTCTGTGTCGTTACGCTCAAAGGCTGGCTCGCATTGGACTGATTGCCCGCCGCATCCTTCGCCTTCACTGTCAAGCTGTAAGTCGTATTTGGCGTCAGACCTGTAACCGTGTAGCTGGTAACTGTTCCCACTACACTTCCGGCCAGTACGCTGCCATTATAGATGTCGTAGCCTGTTACACCAACGTTATCCGTGGATGCTGTCCATCCCAGAGTAACGCTGTTTGCCGTTTTAGCGCTTTCCACAAGGGAAGTTGGCGCTGTTGGCGGTTGTGTATCAGAACCGCTGTCCGTCTTAACGGAGATGCTGCTGCTCGCTGCTGATACTTTGCCTGCTGCATTATAGGCTTTGATTGTGTAGCTGTAAGTCGTATCCGCTGTCAGTCCTGTATCTGTGTACGAGGTAGTCGCAGTTGTTCCGACTTTCACACCATCGCGCCAAACCTCATAACCAGTTACACCCACAACGTCCGTAGATGCTGTCCAGCCGAGCGTGATACTGTTTGCAGTTTTGCCGCTTGCTGCCACGTTCGTAGGCGCTGTAGGCGGCTGCGAGACTGTAGCGTCCGTCGTAACGGAGATGCTGCTGCTCGCCGCAGATACATTGGTCGCTGCATCATAAGCTTTGACCGTATAGCTGTAAGCTGTATTAGCGGTAAGCCCTGAATCGGTGTAGGAAGTAGATGCTGTAGTTCCTACCTTCGTAGTGCCGCGCCATACTTCATATCCGGCTACAGCTACATTATCTGTAGATGCTGTCCAGCCAAGCGTTACGCTGGTTGCCGTTTTATTGGTTGCTGCCAGTGCCGTTGGAACGGATGGCGCCTCAGTATCCACGCCTTGCGGCGCTCCAATTGTGATCGTACCGGCTGAGAACGTTGAAGTTCCTGCTTGGAACTTGTAGTTTTGTCCGCCGTTATTATCCCATGTTCCGCTGCCATTGTTGAATACGGCTTCCAGACCGGAAGCGTCAGCAAGGTCAACGGTAAATTTGTTGTAGCCGCTCACTTCTGAAACAGCCATTCTCACTCCTGGCGCTACAGTCCATGCGCCGCCATTAGGACGGTAATGGATGTAAGGCGTTGTGTAGCCTTGCTTGTAGTAAATGGTCGCACTGTTGCCCTTATCCGTTGTAGATACAGCGAATGGAGCGCTGAAGTCAGAAATATTGCCTTTTTTGTCATAGGCTTTAATGGTGTACGTGTAGCTCGTCAGTTGGGTCAAGCCGCTATCTGTGTAGCTTGCAGTTGCGGAGGTTCCCACTTTCGTACCGTTGCGATAAATTTCATATCCAGTAACTTTCACATCATCCGTCGAAGGCGTCCACGACAAGCTGATCGTCGTTTTGGAGCTTGCAGGAGAAGTGACAGCTGTTGGAATAGATGGAGCTGTTACATCATCAACTGGCGGTTTATCCGTAATGAACGGATACGTACCTTCGATATCGCCATTAATGTCTTCTACAATCTTGCCGCCCTCACGTTTGAATTTACCTGTGCCGACGTATACCTGTTGAATATCGCTCTTCGTAACATTGCCCTTGGAGTCAACCGCTTCAATGTAGAAATCGAGCAGTTGATCGCGGTATTGGTTCAGGTACGTGAAATACAGATCGCCGATCTCTTGAGCTGGCACTTTCTTAAACATTTGCGTCGAGCTTGCTTGCCACTCAACACCGTTCATATCCGGTTTCAGATCGCGCTTGTTCATAGGATATTCAACCCAATTGCCAACCTTGGCTGGATCGATTCCAGGAACATTCTGTGCTTTCAGAGCCGCTGGATCGTACACGCGGAAAGTGTTGTCCGATGCATCTGCGGATTTGTTGGTATGGGTACGGATTTTCAGCTTAATGTCTGTGATGCCGTTCAAATCATACGCGTACGTATAGATACCGAACGTATTGTCGAAGTAATGCAGAGTCCATCCTTGGGATTTATCCACATTCGCGCTGCCTGGGTTGTACGGCCATCTCTGAGGCCACCAGACAGATGGACCCGTCTTGTCTTTGCTTGCGTTGCTTGTTACATAAGGCTTCGAGAAGTGCAAGGATTGATTGAATGAAAGCGTCGGTTTAACGCCATCATCGACATTCTCATCATAGTAACCGAAGCCCGAATCAAGCGCTGGGATCAGGAAGTACCATGACAATTCAGCCGGATTCGCTCCTCCTGCATAATTGTTTGAAGCATTTCCCTTAACCGGAAACGACATCATCCACGGATTCAATTGATTGCCTTGGTAGGTCACTTGACGATCAAGCTCGGTCGTCGGCGACCAGTGATTCGGATTATCGTCGAGCCAGATTTGCTCTGCTGTTTTCGCATAGTTAAGCGCAGCTTGCAGCAATGCAAAGTTCCGCTCCAAATAATGGTATCCGTACTCGAAGGAAACAGTCATTCCGTCTTGTTGTCCGGAAAGATTCTTCTTAGGCTCGTAGTCTGTTCCATTCACACGGTTGAAATCTGCAAACTGACCTTTCCAGATTCCGAAAGGCAGCTTCCAGTGATGCCATTGCGGATCAGAAGAAGAGTCGCGCGTATCAATCCAGGAGCCATCCTGAACGTGTACAACATCGCTTGCAGGCGGCGTATTATTGACCAAGTACTCATCAATACCGATACCTTTAACGCCAGAATCGCTGTAAGTGACATTGCCGGCATTCCGCCAGGTTCCTTCGTCCCCTGCACGTCCTTGCGAGTTGTCGCCATCATGAGCGATAACGAAGAACTGCTTCTGCGGCACCAAGCCCTCGAACGGCTTCAGCGCTTTGGCTGTTACAGAGCCTTGGTAGCCTTCCTCCCAAGATTCCGCTTGAGCAACAGGAACGCCTACGATTTTGGATTCGCGGCCCGTTGTCGGATCAACATATTTCACCCAGTGAGGCGTCGATGCGAACGGGAATTTATTGTGAGTAACCTGCTGTTCATTGAACATAGGCTGTGAAACCCATGAACCCACATTGCTGACATTCTGAAGACTAGCTCTGTTAGGCGGGGATACCATCGTATCCTTGCCCGGATCGTTCAAATACGGGTAATCCTTCAACGTTCTGGAGAAGTGATTGTTCCCGATTACCGACCACTTAATGCCAAGCTTCTCCAAGACAGGAATAATCCGTTCCGAGAAGCCAAGCTCCGTCGGGAAAAAGCCATTGGAGGACTTGAAATCATTACCTAAGAAATATGGCTGTGCAAAAGTAACATTCTGATAAATGAGATCTTTGAGCATATACTCATTTCCAGTGAGCGGTCCCATGGAGTGATGGCCTGTAAAATGGATCATATCCATCGTCCGTTTGCCGCTTGGGGTCTTCAGCGTGTTGTACGCATTCTTCCAAGGAGTGCCCCAATTGACATTGTTGTACCCACCAAGGTTGTTCGTGTACATGAAGCTGTTGACGTTGTTGACAGCAGATGCAGACATCGTGACCTGCATTTGTGCTGATGGATGATTAGTCTTCAGCGACTGTGCTACGCTCCAAGGCCAGTATTGATACGCGCCTACCTTGGCATGATGGGAATAGTAACTGACCAAGTCATCATGCGGCATCGGGCTGCCATTAGGCAAGAAATAAGGATAATTCGCCGGAGGGCTGTTCTTAAGATCGATAACTTGCCCGTCGTACATGTAGCGAACCTCTCCACCTACAGGAGTGCTCGCATACTTCGAAGTATCATAATAAGGCCAGAAATTCGGCATATGATTATGATACACATGGGACGCTGCGATTTCAGCGAATGCAAAGCTCGGTGATATAAGCGAGCTGATCAGCACGCTTACTAGCATCACTCTTCTCAATAAAGACAATTTTTTCATAATGCACCTTCTTCAAACAAATTTGTTGCGCAAACGTTTACACAATGTTGCGCGTTCTCTCTCATCTCGTATTGCTTTATTGATAGCAGGGAGATAAAAATATGTATGTACTTCCCTCGCTATCAGTCTTTATGATCGCCCCCTTTAGTTAAAGCGCTTACAGAAACCGGTATAGTAAAGCAATGCGATTCGGGCAATAATAAGAGTGCGATGCGTTTAACTTGATGTAAGGAAACCGGTTTCAATCGCGATTTTAATTTAGCATGATCCTACCAATAAATCAATCCATTATAACGAGTCTGAGATTTCTTTAATCTAAAATAATTGATTCCATAACATATATTACATTTATTTACTTATAGACCTTTCGTAATAGGCAGTTTGGCTTATAGATTTTCAAGATATGATGTCGGGGAAGGGAGATCTTCCCCGACTCTTGTCTTATTCTTACGCTGTACGCGCATCCATTCGTGCTATTCCGTCACATTGACAACATAAGGTACGGTGAAAGCATTCCCTTCATGCTGAAACTGTCCCCAAATTTTATACACACCACGCTTAGAAAATGTCGTTGCAAAGCTCGCAACCGGCCCAGCAGCATGCTCATCAATCGGATGGACATGGATGTATTCTCCGGCATCCTCAGATAAAATAACAACATGGCCAACAGCGCCCAGATAAGGGTCCAGGTTCGTAATCTCCTTCTTGGAATCCGCCGCTCGGATATGAAAGGACAACGTAACCTCTTCTCCAGCCTTGCTGCTGCTCATTTGCATCTCGACCTCTTTGCCGGCCTCCTCCTTCACAAGCGCCTTGTCAGGCTTAACCTCAGAATGGCTGCTCGCCTTCCCGCTTACTTCTACCCAATCACTCTTCGTAACAGCAGAGCCTCCAGCGGGCATGAAGTCCGCGAACAGCTTATATTCCCCGCCCGCAGGGAATGTCGTCTTGATCGTAAACTTTCCGCCGCCTTCATAGGCCGGATGGATATGATTGAAGTAGCCCAGGCTGTGATCCACAATTATAAGATGAAGCAGCTTCTCATGATTTTCTGTAAAGTCACTGATTGGCACGCCATCTTCTCCAGCAATTGTAATCGTCAATTCAGTTTCTTCATTAGCTATGGGCGCTTCGCTGTCAAAGGTGAAAGACGCCTTCACCTGATCCTCTGCCTGCGCTGCATGATCATTATGGGAACCTCCATGATTGCCATGACCTCCACTTGACATGCCCTCATCGGCAGAAGCGATTGCTGGCTTATCCGTTCCACTCGCCGAGTGATCTTCAGCCCCATGATTATTATGACCTGTCTCCTTGCTGCACGCGCTTGGCAGTGCTGCAAGCAGCAGTGCTGCTGCTAATACCTTCAACAAACTAAGCTGCTTCATTATACATTCCACGCTTTCTCCTACCAGTTTAGGCGTAAAGAGCATTGTTGACTGCCTTGCTCCGGGAAGCCTATCATTTGAATTGTTGTCTGATCGGTTGCATTTCATACTGCTGCTCCTTCACAAATATACCCCCACTCCCTGTCCATTCTTGCTTGCTCGGACATTTCTATACCCCTTAAATTGAATACATCGGTGTTGGAACAGCATGCCCCCTTCTGAATGCGAAACCGCCTTTTATGAAACGATAACTAGGAATGGAATAAAGTCATGTTATCTGCAAAGGATGGAGATTCATGCTCGTACGCAATTGTTTGATTGGCATCTTGAGTGTTATGGTGCTGCTAGCCGCTGCTGAAACGAATGGGCAGCCTTTGAAGAAGGACCGCTTTTATTATGAGAAGAAGGGAGAGATGATTTGGGAGGTTCAAACGAAGCAGAAGCTTATCGCTTTAACTTTCGATGATGGGCCAGACCCCGTCCAAACGAATGAAATATTGGACTTGCTGGAGCAGTATGATGCGAAATGCACTTTTTTCGTTGTTGGCAAACGTGTTTCCCAATATCCCGAAATTGCGAAGCGGATTGTCGCCGAGAAGCATGAGATCGCGAACCATACGTACAGCCACACCTACTTCCATATCCCCGCTGCCGAAAATATTGTAAGAAATGAAATAGAACGAACAGAAGATGAAATTTATAAAGCTACCGGGCGAAAATCCGTTCTGTTCCGTCCTCCAGGCGGCAAGTACGACGAAACAATCATTAAAGTTTCTAACGGGATGGGCTTAGTTCCCGTCATGTGGTCATGGCATCAGGACACACAGGATTGGAGAAGACCGGGTGTTCAACACATTCTCAATAAGGTGCTGCGCAACGCCAGGAATGGCGACATTGTACTCTTCCATGACCATGTGCAAGGCAAATCACAAACGATCCGTGCATTAGAGCTTATTTTGCCTGAACTGCATGCTCGCGGTTTCCGCATGGTCACCGTATCGGAATTAATCAAATCGTCAATTGCCGAGACGCATCAGCGTACAGGCAGCTAATGGCCGTATGGATGCAATTGATTCCCAGCATAATCATCATAACGCCGTAGCATTCTACACTCAGGAGGTGACAAAACAAACATGAAAAAAAGCTTTGCTGTTGTTCTGCTGCTGTCATTGGTCCTTGTTTTGGCTGCTACTGGTTGTATGCGAAATGACGGAATGAATGCGAAGCAATACAGAGCCCGTTCGTCAGACCACCGGATGAACAATGACCGCTTGAACAATGACGGGTATACGAATCGCTCCATTACAAACCGCGCCCTGACAGGCACGGATGGTCGTTCGAATGGCACGCGACCGCTAACGGACATGAATCGTTCCACAAGCCGTGCTCCATCCACGCTGGACGGCATTGGCAATGGTCCTGGCAATGGTGTGCGCAACCCTAATGACAATGTATCAGGAAAGCTGCTGAAGCATATTTCGTCCGTGAAAGGTGTGGACAAAGCAACTGTCGTCATCAATAACCGCGACGCCATTGTCGGTGTCGATGTTAAAGCTAGCGAGAATTCAGCTGCTGTCGCGCAAAGAGTCCGCAATGCGGTCAAGAAGGCAGAGCCCGGCTATACCGTTCATGTAACGGCTGATAAGAACCTGCATACCCGCCTGCAAGGCATGCAGCGTCAAATGAAGCCGCTTGACGGACATCCGATCCGCAATATGACCAAGGATATCGGAACCTTAATCCGTGATATCGGACGAGCAGTAACTGCGCCACTTCGTTAATACAAGAAAAGCCATGATGCCTCATTTCTGTCTGGCATCATGGCTTTTTTTATACCATTAATCGAATGGTATCGACTTATAATTAACTGAGCTCAGTTTGCGCGAATCCTTATCATTGTAGCCTTCATGGATAAGTTCCAGGCGTCCTGTAGTCGGGTCCATTACGAAGCCGTGCACAGGAATACCGGTCGGAACCAGCGGATGCTTGCGAATCATATCTACGCTATGCATGACCCCTTCCTCTGCGGACTCGAAGCCTTTCAGAAACCGGCTCATTCGTATGCCGGAATTTTCAAGCGTCATGAGCACTTCCTCCGAAATGCCATTCTGCAAAAACTTCTGGACCAACGAATCCGGATCAACATTCGTCATTCCGCAGCCGTGATGGCCAATAACAAAAATCTCCTGAACATCCATTTCATAAATCGCCATTAAAATGCTTCTCATCGCACTGCCGAAGGGCTGTGTTAGAATAGCGCCGGCGTTCTTAATAATTTTGGCATCGCCGTTGCGAAGATTCATTGCCTTGGGCAGAAGCTCCACAAGTCTCGTGTCCATGCAGGTAAGAATGGCAACTCTTTTGTCGGGATATCTGTCTGTCACATAGGATTCGTATTGCTTATTTTGAACAAATTTCTCATTGAAGGCCAATATTTCATTTATCATAACCAGTACCCACTCCTTCTCTATATTATACATGGCGCACACCGAATTATTATGAATCCCATGAGCTGATCCAGGATCAAAAAGAGAACACAAAAAGACCCTATATGAATAGGGTCTCGGCTTCATCGATGCTTAAATAATCAAGACCCATCTCTGCTGACGAGGTTAGCTGACGGGCTCGGGTAGATGGTACCCTACATGATGCTTGATGCTCAATGATTCGCCCCAATTGACTGGTTCCCCCGCTTCCCAACAATGGATGCTGGCAATTAAGCGTATTCCTATTGTAAATGACAGCACTCAGAAAAGTCAAAAGAAACATCTGAATGTTTTGTAAACGATTATTGTACGCCACCCTCCACAGCAGCAGTCTTCTGCTTGAAAAACAGCTTCATCATCGGCGGCGTAACGATGGTGGTAATTAAGACGACAACGACGAGCACCGCGAACATTTGCCCATCCACCAAGCCTGCTTCTTGACCGATAGCCGCAATAATTAAAGCCACTTCTCCGCGTGAAACCATCGCAGCGCCAATCCCCATTGCGCTTCTCCAGTTAAATCCCGCTGCCTTCGCCCCGATTGCCGCGCCAACGAGCTTCGTCAATATCGCGACAATACTTAGTCCAGCAATGAGGCCAATTTGGGACGAGATCCCCTCGAACTCAACTTTAACGCCGATGGAGGTGAAAAAAACGGGAACGAATACCGCATAGCTAATCGTCTCCACCTTCCCCGTAACCTCATGCTTGTAATTGGTCAAGCTGATGGCTACGCCAGCCGCGTAAGCTCCGATTATGGCTGCTACACCTGTATATTCAGCCATATAAGCATAGAGGAAGCAGATGATCAAGCCCGCTGAAACAACAGCCTCCGTTACCTTTAACGGGGCGAACCTCCGCAGTATCCAAGGTACTATTTTCCACCCGACGAGAATAGCTCCTGCGAAGAACAGCACCTTCTTCAGCACCATCATGCCAAGATCAATGTCGCCGCCTGCCATGCTCATAACGAAAGCAAGCGCAATAATGACGACAACATCATCAATAACGGCTGCGCCAAGTATCGTCGTTCCTTCTCTGCTCTTCAGATGTCCAAGCTCCTTGAGCGCCTGAACAGAAATGCTCACACTTGTCGCAGAAAGCAGCAGTCCGAGAAATACAGCATTCAGTGCAGACATGCCAAGCAGAACGCCCACCCAGTATCCGATTCCAAGCGGAACAACAATTCCGGCTAATCCAACATAAGCGGAGGCCTTGCCCGACCTTTTGAACTCCCCGGTATCGGTCTCTAGTCCCGCGATGAACATGAGCAGAATAACACCAATTTGACTGATTTCCTCCAGCGTGTCTGTACGAGTAATAAGCCCAAGAACAGCCGGGCCCAGGATGATGCCAATTAGCAGCTTCCCAAGAACAGCGGGTTGACGAAGCTTGACACTCAGATCACCGGCCAGCTTGGACGCGAGTAAAATAATAGCTAGTTGAAAAATTAGCAGCAATTCGGTCACCTTCCCTTGTTGAATAGGATGTCCTTCTACACAACGAAGGAGTCATGTCGTCACGTAATGCTGCGATTAGACACAGCAATCCCGTGGTGACAGACTCCTCCATAAAAACCTGTTTTATTCATTTGGCCTTGCGTGATGTGATGCGAGAATCCGAAAAAAGACAAAAGGAGCCTGTTGGTGACAGGCTCCTCCGATTCACGCATATACAATTACCTATAATTATAAAGGGTGTCCGATGAAATGTAAAGCTCCTACTGCAGTGCTCC
Organism: Paenibacillus plantiphilus; assembly: GCF_927798095.1. Taxonomy (GTDB): domain Bacteria; phylum Bacillota; class Bacilli; order Paenibacillales; family Paenibacillaceae; genus Paenibacillus_Z; species Paenibacillus_Z plantiphilus. The sequence goes on from NZ_CAKMMF010000015.1 coordinate 104,481, forward strand.
TAGCTTACCTCCATCACAATCTCTTCCTGCTGTTCATCCCAAGCTATTCGCAGCTTCTTGTTGTCCAGATACCATAAATTATCCTCTTCCATAAAAAAAACGATGCCTTCAGAAACATGATTAAGAGCCGGATTGCGTGGAACATCTCTCATTACACCCAGTGAGAATCCTGGCTGGACACTGCCGCAGCCGCCTAATCGCACAAAAATTCTCAGATGATCCCCTTCCTTCAACGACATCTCGCTCCTGTACCAATTCGCCGCCGCTTGCTCGACCAACAAACGCATCGTATCCATCTCCTTTGTAGGGATAGGCTCATTTACGAATAATTCGCCATACGCCATCCATTCCCCTTCTCGGTGAAAAACATTCCCTCCAAACAATCGCTATTATATAATATGTATATCCCGCACGGCAGGCATGGATCATCAGCCGAACGCCAAGATTGGAGCAATCAGATGGATATTATTGAAATTCCAACACATTTAATTGATGAAGATACCGATCAGCCCAGATATCAGTTCGATGAAGAAGCACTGCAAGAGCTGATGAACAGCATCGAGGAGCTCGGCCTGTTATCACCTATTAAAGTAAGAGCAACGGATAATGGACGCTATAAAATCATCTATGGCAATCGACGCTATAAAGCATGCAAAACGCTGGATCGCAAGTCAATCCCCTGCATCGTATCTACTGTTACGGACGATCTTGAAATTTATCTGGAGCAGATTGCAGAGAATTTAACGAGGGAAGGCTTCTCCCCGATTGAAGAAGCAGAAGCATTTCACAAGCTTATGACCGATACCAAATTCAGCAGCTCTACCAAATTTCTCTCCAGCAAGCTCGGCAAGCCCGAGTCCTATATCAAAAATAAATGCGAGCTGCTGAAGTTCGGCAGCGCGGTGAAGAAGCTCATTGTTAGCGGCACGGAGATTCGCCGGGACAAGCTGACAGAGGAGCAATTGCTGCCGCTCCGAAATCTGCAGATCGAGCACCGTGATCCGCTGGCGCTAATTATCGCCAAGGACGAGCTGCCAGTATCAGATGTCAAGAAGATCGCCAAGCTATTCATGGACTCAGACCTATCAACGGGCACGAAAGACAAGCTGCTGTACAAGTCCGGCCGTGATCTGCTCGAAACCTGGTCTGTTTATGAGCATAACAGGAAGGAAAGAGCCAAACGTGCTGCTGAGGCGGCTGAGGCGGCCAAAGCGGCTGAAGCGGCCAAAGCGGCTAAAGCTGCTGCTGCCGAAGGAGCCGCTATATCGCAAAGCGCGGACATCGCTGCTCAGGAGCAGGCTGCCGCTGTGAAGGAGCCGCTTATCAAGAGCAAGCTGAAGCGGATGCTCTCTTCAATGCCGATTCATCATCCCCTTCAATCGGATGTGCTTCACTCTCTGGAAGCCATTAGCGAGAATGACAGGGCAAGCCTGCTGAAAGAGCTTGACGGACTGATCCTGTGCCTTGAGAATCATTTGACAGATTGGAAACAGATCAGAGATGCAGCCAGCCAGTCCAGCCAAGTGCCAGCGTTATCCGAATAACCGTGTGAACGGCTTGAATATGATTGCAATCCATTCCGAGGGGCTGCTGAGGTCAGGCGCTAGTATTAGAATGACTGCAAGCAGCCAGCCTCCACCGGTCATAGCCAGATAGGCTGCTCTTTCTTTAAGTGAGTTCTGGGGAATGGATCCCCATTCCATCAGCAGTATCAACATTGCAACGATTGTGATGCTAACGAGATAGACAACGGTCATTATTATCCTCCTTCGCCGTTTTTGCGACTAGTCGTCGGCGACTCCCGTTTGCCTGGATTAATAATGACCGTCTTAATCTCATACTTCACCTTCACCTGAGGAAAGATTTCGTCCCAGTTCCCCTTTTCTTTTTCCCACAATTTTGGATACTTGCGATGAAAGGCCTCACCGAAGCCCAGTACGTCGGCATTCATTTTCCTTTGCATTATGGATAACGTTTTATTCATTATTTTTTCAATATCCTGCTTCACCTTCTCCTCTACAATTTGAGTACCCTTTAAACGGGAAATATCAATCCGCGAGGTGTTCTGAATAAGAATTTCTCTTGTATCCACTTCAACCAGAACCTCCCACACACCATTGCTAATTCGCGGCTTTAGCTTGGACTTTCCCCGATTCAACAGTACTGAGATCGGCGCCTTTGCGCTTCCTGCCGCTATTGTTACGGTTACCTTATCAATTTGATTGCGAAACCACATGACGCCACGCATCGTCTTCTCATCGATAAATCCGGCCAGCTTCTCCTGCTTCAGAACTGCACACCCGACAATTGCAGGATATCTTCTATTGCTGGGCTGTCCTTCAGGCGGCGGCATAATATCAACACTTGGCAGTATGCCTGTGCCATTCCCGCCTTCGAGCATAATATTCAATTTTCCAACCGACATCGTAAGATTAAGCTTTAAATTATTGCTCTCCTCCAGCATATCCGCTGAATTGCTTCGCAGCTGTGGTGTCAATGCCAGTATTTCCTTCGCTTTCGTTCGGCTCGCAAAGATGAGCGCACTGCCTCGTATTTGCGGAACGCGCAGTATATAATCCAGATGACCGGCAATATTTCGCTTTACGATCTCATGCCCTAATACAAAAACCTCCACCTGGCCCCAGAACAGCAGACGTGGTACTTTCTCTTGAATTTTGGAAACTGCATCTGCGATATTCACACCGGTTGCCGAGATGACTGTGGACTGATTCTGACTGTTCTTCTCCTCGCTTCCCGACATATCGGTGCTGCTCCCGGCCCGAGGCGGAGTGTAGATTTGGAGTGAAACCTCAATCAGATTATCCGAATATTGATCGATCCCGGCTGCCGTAATGGTCGCCAAATCATTCACCTCAACGCGATCCCAGCAGCCGGAGAGCAGACAGGCCGAGACTGTAACCATCAGAATGACCCCCCATCCTCGCACGACTGCCTCGGGCTTGCTGATCATTTCGATGGCCTCCTCATTAACCCGATTAGAAGCAGAAGTAAAGGAACGGCAATTTGCATCATCAATAAATAATAAGGAATCACTGTTTCAAATAGATGGTCCAGTTCTTGCAGGCGCGGCTGCCCCCACACGCTAAGGAGTACGACAAGGAAACCGACAGGGAGCGCCATGATGCGATATTGAGACAGCCCGATCCATTGTGAGGTTCCAATCGTACATGCATAAAGAAACATGGACAGCTTAACGAATGTGCCTGCTACCCATAAAACCATTATTAATGACTCCAAGTGCTGGAAGAATCCAGCGACACTTATCGTTCTAGCTACGCCGATCAGCGGATAGTTGTAATATTTCGTATCCACGCCCATGAGCATGAGCGAGACTAGATTTACGAATACAAGAGTCAGCATCACAGCCACCAATGTGAAGGCTCCGGCCTTCATGCCTTCTTCGCGCTTGTGCATATAGGGGAGCAAGAAGGAGAGGATGAAAAACTCGCTGTACCAGGCCTGAACCGTAAACGAGCCTTTCATAGACGGCAATATGCCATGCTCGAAAATCGGCAGCATATTGGTCGGTTGAAGATCTGGAATAATCAGGACGAGTACAGCTACAAGCACAATGAATGCGATGGGTGTAACGAGCGAGGCTGTCCTGGCGACAACTTCAACGCCTCCGCGTGCAGTGAAGATGCACAACAACGCAAAGCTGGACACAATTACAAGCATCGGCGTTTTGAAGTAAAAATTCCCAATAATGAAATTCCCATATTCCTTCAAAATAATGCTTGAAATATGGATATAGAAAAACAGATAGAGGAAGCCTACAAGCTTGCCGAATACCCGTCCGAGAATCCGATCGCAATATTCGATAATCGTTTCTTTGGGATACATTTTGTTCAATTGGATGGCAATCAACAGACCTGCAGCTCCTGCCAGCATTGCCCATACAGGCGTTAACCACATATCGCGTCCAGCTTTCTCAGCGGCCATCGCCGGGAGCGATAAAATAGCGGTAGCGATTATAGTCGGATACATGATCATACACAATTGGACAGCGCCAACCTTACCTTTTTCAATCACAAGGCTTCACCTTCAATTTCATTGATCATCTTGTTTATCGTATACATCGGGTTTCGATGGCTGTCTATGGATATTGTTGTTGATCGTTAGGGACGGCCGTGTATTCATCTTCCACCAGGGAGCCCGGACTAATATATCCTTGAGGTCCTTCTGCTCGACCGTTGCTACGGGTGACATATAGGGGACACCAAAGGATCGCAGGGTGCACAAATGAATCAATACCGCAAGAATTCCCATGATGACGCCGAGCAAGCCGATGACTCCAGCCAGCAGCATAATAGGAAATCGGATGATTCGAAGAGAGAAACCGATCGCATAATGCGGAACCATGAAAGAAGCAATTCCTGTAATTGCAACAACCATTACCATTGGCGATGAGACAATACCGGCAGCGACCGCAGCCTGTCCGATAACAAGCGCCCCCACGATACTTACGGCGGAGCCAACCTGCTTCGGCAATCTGACGCCAGCTTCGCGCAGCGCTTCGAATGCAATCTCCATAATGAAAGCCTCCACCACCGCAGGGAAGGGCACGCTCTCTCTAGAAGCAGCTATACTGAAAAATAAGGAGCCCGGAATCATTTCCTGATGGTATGAAAGTATCGCCACATATAACGAAGGCAGAACCATGGATATAAACAGAAATACATAACGCAGCCAGCGAGTAACGGTACTGAAAATAAAGCGGTCATAATAATCCTCAGGTGATTGCAGTAGCGAAAAGAAATTAATCGGAACGATTAGAACAAACGGAGTCCCGTTAACGAATATCGCAATTCTTCCCTCCAGCAAATTCGCCGCAACAACATCTGGCCGTTCCGTTACGAGCGATTGCGGAAATGGCGAAAGCGACTTGTCCCCGATCATTTCCTCGATATAGGAAGTTTCCAGAATGCCATCGATGTCTATACGTTTGATTCTGGAAATGACATCCTTAACCAGATCTTTTAATGCGAGCCCTTCTATATAAGTAATTGCAACTTCTGTACCTGTATATCTGCCTACTGTGAGCGCCTCTGACTTTAAGAGAGGGCTGCGGATTTTCCGGCGAACGAGCGATAAATTAACCGTTAACGTTTCAGTAAAACCTTCGCGTGGACCCCGAATGACGGATTCGGCCTGGGGCTCTTCGATTGCTCTTTTATCAGACTTCGCAATAGCAATTGAGATGCCTTGCCGTTGGCCTTCAATAATCAGAACAGTATTGCCATTGGACAACTGCTCCACGCAATCTCCTAATGTTTGGAGCAGCTTCACTTGCGATACCGGCAAAGCGTTTTCAATAAGACTGCTCAATCCCTCGTCCATGGTCCACTTCCCCTGCATTAGGGGCGCAAGCACAAGCTCACCGAGTGTTTCCTGATTGGCGAGTCCATTGATGTAAATAATAGATGCCGTCGTTGTATCCCCGATCTGAAAGGGACGAAAAACAACATCCGAGCATTGTTTATATATCGTTTGAAGCCTGGCTATATTCGAAACATAGTTATCCGTCAGCTTGTCTTGTGACTGCAATTGCTGCTGTGATTGCAATTGCTGCTGTGACTGCTGTTCCTCCTGTGGGCGACTGTTGCTCTTCGAATTCGTTTGGGACCACTTCCAAAGCAGTCTCATTAGCAGTCTCATTTCCTCGTCGCTCCTCGCAGGATGATGGACCTATTTTTTACCAAGCTGTTGAAATATATGCGCTCCTTGCTGTGAGTTGAATCTATAAGGGGGGATGATGATAGCTGGAATCAGTAGGGTTTTATCAGAATAGCGTCGCCAAGCCAGGCTGTCGCAGAGCTGTAAGTGGGTTTTTCCGTGCTACAGCTGATTTTGCGAGGATTAGTTGCGCTGTAAGCAGGTTTTTCCGCTTTATAGCTGCTTAGAACCCGCCATGCTAGGCTGTCGCAGAACTGTAAGCGGGTTTTTCCGTGCTACAGCTGATTTTGCGAGGATTAGTTGGGCTGTAAGCAGGTTTTTCCGCTTTATTGCTGCTTTGAGCCCGCCAAGCTAGGCTGTCGCAGAGCTGTAAGCGGGTTTTTCCGTGCTACAGCTGATTTTGCGAGGATTAGTTGCGCTGTAAGCAGGTTTTTCCGCTTTATAGCTGCTTAGAACCCGCCATGCTAGGCTGTCGCAGAGCGTTAAGCGGGTTTTTCCGTGCTACAGCTGATTTTGCGAGGATTAGTTGTGCTGTAAGCGGGTTTTTCCGTGCTACAGCCATTTATCAAAAAATGCGCGATAGCCTTCCTTCATCACACGGGAAGAGAAATGCTGAAAGGCGTATTCCTTGTTCTCGTTTGAATATCGGGTTGGCGCAGCCAAAGCCATGTTGACAAGCTCGAACCAATTGTCCTCATTGCCGGCAAACGTATGCCGTGATGAGATATGCGAATAGCAGGGATGGTCTGGTCTGATAATGATTTTGCCCATTGCCATCGCTTCTGATAAAGGCATGGCGAAGGTGTCAAACACCGAGCTGCTCCAATATACTTTAGCTGAATTCATCAATTCGAAAATTTGTGGCCGAGACAACGCAAAATGCAGCTTCACATTGCCCGGCAAGTTATACTTCTTCATGCTCTCCTTATACCGCAGCCCGCCAAAAACCATATGCACCTCAGCGTGAGGATTGTTCCGCGCATATTCAATCGGCATCTCAGGCCTTCGATTAGGCTCGTCCCTTCCGACCCACAGCACCCGATTCTCCACGATTGCAGTTGGATCGAAGGACCGCTTCGCGATCTCCTCCTCGAACCCAATCGGGATCACATCCACATCGGTTACCCCATAATCCTCGCGAAAGCTCTTCTTCAAATATTCGGTATGCACGATTGCCTTGTCCACAATATCATAGAACGGCTTCATCATTTCATGTCCGGTCAAGTATGGATTGGGGTAAGAGTGCGGAAAAAGCACACATTTGTCGAAGAACATGCGGAGGAATGAGAAGCCGGATACAGTATAAATGACATGCTTGATCCCCGCCTTCTCAAGCTTGTCGAGTACGATATCGTAGTTAACGATATCACCCTTCTCATATTCGTAGCCAGGCGCCTGATCATACTCGCTCACATGTCTTTCGGGGGAAATGAACACAATATCAATACCGAGCTCCCGCCCGATTGCTTGCAGACGCTCCGCATATATTCTCGGCCCCTGCGCTTCGGCAAATTGAATCTTTCGCATTACGAGTCCAACTCTGTTCATGAAACCATCCTTTACAATAGCAGTAAGCTAACTATTAATACGCTAATCATACACCTTCTTTGTCGCGTTCAGCTACAGGCTGTTGCTATTCCTGCTATAATGGGATTACAATTATTCCAACGAATATGAAATGCCAAACAGCGATATGCCTTCATGATCCGGCTATCGCTATTTGGCTGAAGTGAGGATTAGATGATACTGCATAAAGGTGAAACATTATTTCGGCAAGGGGAATCGGGTCCGCTCTATCATCTGGCAAGCGGTCTGCTGAAGATCGTCCGCAACCATGAGGATGGCAACGCTGTTCTTGTCAATATTATCGTCCCGAATGAAACCATTCCGCATCATTCGCTAATAAGTCCCAAGCCTTATTACGGTACGGCAATCGCGCTTGTAACCTGTGAAATTCAAGTGTTATCCGCTGCCGAGTGGTATCGGGAGCTGGAAGGGAATCCTGATAAATCACATGCGATAGCGCTGCAGCTGCAGGACAAATTGCGGATGATGCAGCAGCGAATAGACCAGCTTACGCAAGTAACGCCAGCGGAGAAGCTGCGCAAGCTCCAGAGCTGGTTCAAAACCTATATCGCCCCTGCTGCGCTGACAGATGTTCTAACGCAGGATGAAATCGGTCAATTCATTGGCCTCCGGCGTGAAACAGTCAATCGTCTGCTGCGGGCTCAAGCCTCGTCTGTTCTTGTGGAGTAATCAGTCTATTCACAACTTCTTGCCAATCGCATCGTAAGAAGCGCGCCAATCGCTATTCCAGGCTTTGCTTGGGACCAAAAAACTCATAATGAATATCCGCCTCTTGAACGCCGCAGCCCAGAAGAGCGCGATGGACTGCCTTCATAAATGGCGTAGGCCCGCAGTAATAGAAGCCGGCATCAACCGTTGGCAGTACACCTTTCAACCATTGCTGATCGATAAAACCGGTATGGTGAGCCGTACCCGAAGCTGCATCGTTGTCGGTCGGCTGCTCATAGCACCAGTAGACCTTGAGCTGTGGATGCTTGGCAGCAGTTTGCTCAACATGCTCACGCATCGCATGGACGGAGCCATTGCGCGCAGCATGGATGAAGATCACTTCCCGCTGCGGTTGCTTATCCACGATTGTGTTCAGCATACTGATCATTGGCGTCAGTCCAACCCCGCCGCTTAGAAGAACAGCTGGCCTGCTGTCGGTCTGATCCAGCGTGAAATCTCCCGCAGGCGCAGATAGCAGCAGCTCTCCGCCTTCTTCTATATGATTGTGCAAATAGACAGAAACCTTGCCTGCAGGACGACCTTCCAGAGCATCCTCGCGTTTAACCGATATGCGGTAACAGCTTTTGCCCGGCGCATCTGACAAGCTGTATTGCCGAATATGCGTATACTCATCTCCAGGTATATTCACCTTCAGACTGACATATTGCCCCGGTTCAAAGCTCGCTACAGCCCTGCCATCCTTGGGAACCAGATAGAACGATGTAATGACCTCGCTCTCCTGAACCTTTCTCTCTACGCGAAACGCCCTGTAATCGGCCCATCCACCTGGCTGTTCCTCTGCTTGCTGATACATATCTGCTTCAACCTGAATGAAAGCATCTGCAATGACGCCATAAGCTTCAGTCCATGCCTGTATGATCTCATCCGTTGCCGCATCACCGAGAACCTCCTTGATCGCAGCAAGCAAATTCTGGCCTACAATCGGATAATGCTCCGCTTTAATACCTAGACTGCGGTGCTTATGAGCGATCTGCTTCACAGCGGGAAGGATGTTCTCCAGCTTATCGATATGCAATGCCGCTGCGTATACCGCATTGGCCAGAGCTGTCTGCTGCCTGCCTTGCTTTTGATTCGCATGGTTGAAGATATGCAGCAATTCGGGATGATACGTGAACAGCCGCTCATAGAATCTTGTTGTGATCGCTGTACCGTGAACTTCCAGGACGGGCACAGTTGATTTGATGATTTGAATCGTTTGATCTTTAAGCATATCGGGGATCGCCTCGCTTTGTTAGAGTTCGTATGAGCTAAGTATAGACAAACCGGCGGCGAGCACCTGTGATTTCAATCACACCAATTGCCAACAATATGTGACGGTATAGCTTACCCTATTCTTCTATGTCTTCATACCTCTTCTGGAGTTCCAGCGCAAGCAGCTCCAGCTCCAGAATAAAGTTCTGATTCCAGCTCTCGATCGTAGCTGTATCATGAAGCTCACTGCTATAGTCCCAATCGATGATTAGCTCATCATTCTCTACTCCGCAGTTGAAGATAATCAGGTTGGATCGGATCATATCCCCGTTTGATTCCACATCTGGAAGCCCGACCCCTTGTATCCCGTTCAACTGATCAGCTTCTTCAATACTCTGGTTTCCCTTGAAATTAAAGTTGACCTGCGCATCAGGAATCTGCGCCATCTTCTGGCGAATCTCTGCAGATGAATGACAATAACGCAATAGACCGTAGCTATTATCCTTAGGAATTTCCCGGTTCTGCTGCTGTACATTCACCAGAACATCGAACAAGCTTTTTTCAGACTGGAATTCATACTTAACCGGGAACATGCTGTTCATCCAGCCCATCGTATTGGAAAGATCAAGCTCGGGAGAATACTGGAAACGTCCTGTATCGAATATATTCATTATCAAATGCTCTTTGCCCGACCAGCGGCTGTATGAGATGAGGAAAGCAGTCAGCATAATATCGTTCAACTGTATCCCGTCAACCTTTAGCGCTTTCTTCAAGGTGTCGATTTTCCCTTTGAGCGGGTAACTGGACCAATGCTGCTTGAATGACCAGCTAATACATTCCCCGTTCGGATTATCGAGCGGTATCCGATGGTCCAGCTTCGTCAGCTCCAGCCAATAATCAAGCTTGCTGGTACATGCTTCACTCTCCGCATAACGCTGCATCGCCTTAGCGAAAGAGGCATAAGTGGATGTTCGGGGCGGAAGAACGATCTCCCTTCCTTCCATCTGGGACTGTATGCACAGCATCATCTCGGCTAACAGAACATTCATAGACATTTTGTCCATACAATAATGATGAAGGAAATACATCAGCTCGCTTGGTTTTCCTTCGCCGTAATCGAACAAGCGCAGACCGAACAACGGACCGTACTCCAAATTCATTTCTTCTTCCATTTGTCTAAGCTTCTGGAGCTTGAAATCATACTGCTCGTCTTCAGCTAGATCCGCCACATCAAACCAATCAAAGGGAATATTGCCGTTATAAGGAGCAATGCGCTGGATCCAGCCTCGCTCTGACTCAACAACCTGAATCCGCAACGCATCATGCCGTTCAACCATCAAACTCGCTGCATTGCGAATCCAATCATGCTTCAGCTGTATCGGGAATTGGAAGACACGTCTTTCACCCCAACGGTATTTGAACGGATTGTTCGGAAATGACAGACTGTAGGCCAAATTCGGGTGAATCGGAATTTCGCCGAATTCCTCCTCGTCGCCAGCAGCCATCGTGTCATTGAACGACAGATGCGGAGACAGCTCCTCGATAGTCAAGTAAGCGAACAAATCCTGCACAGACACTTTCACTCCGCGATGGGACAAGCTGGTATTCACATTTATAATCTGCATTGAGCTTCCGCCCAGCTCGAAGAAATGATCCTTAATCCCTACTCTGTCTACCTTCAGAATGCGCTGCCATACTGAACAAACAATTTCTTCTATTTCATTTCTAGGCGCTGCATATTCCGAATCAGTCACTACGGACTCGCCTGGAGCGGGAAGCGCCTTGCGGTCCAGCTTGCCGTTCGATGTAACCGGCAGTTCATCCAGATGAACATAGTGGCTCGGAATCATATAGGCTGGGAGAGTCTGAGAGAGATAGTCCCGCCATTCACGGATCGTGCTATGGGATTCAGCAACAATATATGCGCACAGCGTCTTCTCCCCATCATCACGCATGCGGTCGATCACGACCGCTACTTTGACGCTTGGATGCTTCATCAATTGCGCCTGGATTTCTCCGAGCTCCACACGATAGCCGCGAATTTTGACCTGATGATCAGATCTGCCCATAAATTCCATATTGCCATCAGCCATCCATCTTGCCAGGTCACCTGTCTTATACATGACTGCAGCAGGCTCCAATCCGAATGGATCAGGAATGAACCGCTCCTTGGTAATGACAGGGTCTGTGTAGCCGCTGGCCAAACATTCTCCGCCGATATACAGGTCTCCGCTCACATGATAAGGACAAGGCTCCAACGCCTCATTCAAAATATAATATCGCGCGTTGGCAATGGGCCGGCCATACGGAATGCTTGTCCATTCGGGATCGATCCCTTCGACTTTGAAGAAGTTGGACCATATTGCCGCCTCTGTTGCACCGCCCAGACCAACTACTTTCACAGACGGGAATTGCGCTTTCAATTGTTCCGGCAGCGTAAGCGGAATCCAGTCCCCGCTAAGGAATACAAGCCTCAATGCGCTTCGGGAGCAATCGACAAGCCCTTGGTCCATAAGCATTGCCAGCTGCTGCAGAGCTGCAGGAGCTGAATCCCAGAACGTTATGCCCTCATCAGCGACAATGGTCAGCAGCCGTTCCGGGTTGCGCACCTCATCCTCTGCAGCGATCCGAATCGTTCCGCCAGCAGACAGAATGCCGAATATATCATAGACAGAGAGATCAAAGCATAGCGAGGTCAGGAACAGCAGCCGGTCACTAGCGCCAATTCCAAACGTTCCATTCACCCATTCCATCAAATTAATGACAGGACGGTGTGTCACGACAACACCTTTAGGCACGCCTGTTGATCCCGATGTGAATATTGTATAGGCCTTTGTAGTGGCATCTGTTCGGGAAGGAACATTGTCTGAGCTGCGGGCAGCGATATGATGGAGCGTCCAGTAATGAAGCGGACCCGAGACTGGGGCTGCAGCTTCGCTCTTCTGATGCAGACCCGGGACTGGCACTGCAGCTTCATTCTTCTTCACTGCTCTCTCCGTCCGGGCCTTGCGAAGGACGACATCGAAGCGATATTGCAGCTCGTTCGTAAAGCTGCTATCGCGCCGTACAATCTCAACTTCGTCAATTCCCTCCATTCGTCTGTTCAAATGCTCGAACATGCGTGCATCGCAATACAGCTCTCCGTCAAAATTCGACTTCGTCCGCATGCCGACAGGGTTCGATTGTCTAAATTGCTCAATAGACTGTATAAATGCATCCTTCTGCCCAATATCCATAATATCCGCAATGACCAGCGCGCCGCCTGGCTTCAATAATCGCAAGGCATCTTGAAGGACATTCACCAAATAGAAGTAGCCGGGGAAAAACTGCACCGTACTTGCCATTACGATGGCATCATAGCTGACCGCCTGCAAATCAGCCGTTTCGTGAGCGTAGCCCTTCACCCACTCCACATTGTCCAGACCTTGAAGCGCATAACGATTGCTGTTGTGCTTGATCATTTCCGACGAGGGGTCCATGCCGAGCCCCTTATCGATATCTGGCGCAAGCCGGGATATAATATGACCCGGACCGCAGCCAATTTCCAGCACTTTGGAGGACTTGCTCACATATGGCTTGACGAGCGCAATAACATGGTCTACATATTGGCTAACCTCCTCCTCAGAGAAGGGCTCTCCTGTGTAGCTGCTTCGGAAGCCGCCGACAGAAGCATCATCCGACGCTGATTGAGCCACATGGTCCCATAACGCTTCAACTTCAGCTGAATTTATCGATTCCGGCAGCGGATTCTCATGCTCGGCATCCATATAGATGATGTCATTCAAGGAGGACACCTTCCACAGCAGCTCCTGAAAGCCTACAGCAATACGATGCTTCGTTATCAACGCGCTCACTTCAAGATCTTTCAAAATCTTCTCAATTCTAGCTTTGGGTGTCCCAGGCTCCAACGGGACGTATGCGCCTCCCGCCTTCAGAACGGCGAGAACAGCAATAACCATATCCGGTGTGCGATCCATAATGACCGCAACATCACGGCCTTCCCCAATTCCGCGTTCCTGAAGCAGTGCTGCCAGACGGTTAGCCTCATCATTCAATTGCCGATACGTCAGCTCGGCCGATCCGCTTATGACGGCGATTCCGTCTGGAAGCAGCCGCGCCTGCTCCTCGAAGCGGCTATGGATCAGATCATGTCTGCGATAAGGACCTACGGTTTCGTTCAGTTCATTCATCCAAGCATTCGCTTGCTCCTTATTGAACAATCGCATTCCAGCTCTGCTAACCGTTACATCCTCTGCCGCTTGCTCCAGAACGGTTGCGAAGCACGATAGCAGCTGATGAATAACATGGGACTCCAGCCGATTTCCGTTATAATGACATTTGATCCCAATATGCTCTTCTGATCTTACGATGAGAAAGGAGCAATCCGGTCCATATTCCTTCTTCAGCATCTCATAATCATCTCTGGCATGTATGGTGTCCATCGCGAACATAAAATGCCCGAACAGCCTGCTATGCTCAATGTTCAATTCCTCTGCTAATTTGGCAAACGGATAATGCTGATTCTTATAACCCTCAACCACTGTCTGCTGGACGAATGACAGCAGCTGCTTGTATGATGTCTCCTCCCCCAGCCGATTGCGGAACAGTACGAACGTATTGCCAATGGCCGTACGATCATCGCCTCCAGCACCGTTATTGAACAAGGGAGAGGAGACAGTGATCTCCTCCTTGTTCAACAGCTTGGACAGAAACAGATTGAAGCCTGTCAAAAGCAGCACATAGATCGATAAATCCTTCCCTTTGCCCATTGTCATGAAACGTTCAGATACATGAACGGGCAATGAGATTTCTACGCATTTCTCCTCATAGCTTGGAGCTGTCGTGTAGCGGGGATAGAAGCGATTCTCTTCCCATTCCCCCTGCAATCGCTCCATCCAGTAGCTCTTTGCTGTCTCGAACGTTTCCAAGCTCAGCAAACCTTTTTCCATCACTGCCATGCCTCCCTATTCTCTATTCTTTGTCTTTATAATTCAAATTCAATATCGAGCGCATGCTCCGTTTGTGCTATGGAGTCCAGAAGCTTGCTTTTCATCTGTTCATCTACAATGTCGATTTGTCCTAATAAGGAATCCGGCTGCTCCACAACCTTGCCAATGACTTGAATCAAGGCGTTCATGAAGGATTGCACCGTTTCTCTTGCAAATAAACAGCGAGCGTATTCCAGCTCCAGATGAATTCCTTCATCATCCTCAGTCGCCCATAGCGTCAGGTCGAACTTGGCGGCTGACACCGTATCGCCGTAGTTGCGAACAGATATGTCCTGCAGATCGAACTGCGGCACATCCATATTTTGCAGCGCGAAGGAGACGTTGAAAAGCGGGTTTCTTCCGGGCTCTCTTCTGATTTTCAACGAGCGCACCATTTCATCGAATGGATATTGCTGATGCTCGAATGCATCCAATACCGTACCTTTCACTTCCTCCAGATAGGTCAAGAAGGTTTTCGTCGACACAGGCGCGCTGCGGAGCGGAAGCATATTGACGAACATGCCGACGATGCCGGCCAATTCACCCATTGGCCTTCCCGCGACAGGCGAACCTACAACGATATCTCCCTGAACAGCAAGCTTGGATAGCGTTATACTGTAGCTCGCAAGCAGCATCATAAATAAAGTTGTCCCCGTCCGGCCCGCTAATTGCATTAGCTGCTCACGCTGAGAATGGTCCAGCCTGGCACTTAACCGTTCACCCTCGAAGGACATCTGCTGCGGTCTTGCATAATCCAGTGGAAGCGCAACCTCTGGCGCAGCATCTGCAAACACGGATTTCCAATAGCTTTCATGCTGGACCATCATTCCAGCTTCCATCTGCTGCTGCTGCCATACAGCATAATCCTTATATTGCAGCACTAACGGGGCTAACGCTTTGCCCTCATACAAATCCATATAGTCGCGCAGCAGATTCGCCACCGAGACCCCGTCAGAAATAATATGATGCATGTCCACCAGCAGGATGGCATGATCAGAAGAGATGCAGAGCAGCTCCATTCTGAATAATGGCGCTTGCTCAAGCTCAAAGGGCTGGAGGAATGAAGCAAGCCGCGCGTGTACATCCTGCTCCTTCAAATGGCTCACCGGAAGCTCAAACGGCACCTGATCATGAACAATTTGAACCGGTTCCCCAGCCTGCCACTGGAACGACGTCCGCAGCGACTCATGTCTCTGTATAAGAGCAATTGCCGCTCCTTCCAATCTAGCAGAATCAATAACACCGTGGATTTCCAGGAAAACAGGAATATTATAAGCGATTCCAACGCTTTCATTCCCGCCCATTACAAACATTCTTGTCTGAGCAGCAGCTAGCGGGTAGTACTCGCTTTTCGGTGCAGGCTCAATTTGAAGCCGCTCCACTTCTTCTGCCTGCTCTATCTTGAGAGCCAGTCCCTGTACCGTAGCATCTTCCATCAGCTGATTCACTGTAATCTGACGGCCAAAAACCGAATAAACCTCCGATATCATCGCCATCGCTTTCAAGGAATGACCGCCGATCTCAAAGAAATGATCCCGTATACCGATATCGTTTCGCTTGAGAATTTTTTGCCAAATTGCCAGCAGCTCTCTCTCGATTTCCGTTGCGGGAGCCTCTGCGCTGCCCTTCAACGAATTTGTCTCCGCGAATGGACTGTGCATCGGCAGCGCTTTGCGGTCGACTTTGCCATTGGGTGTCAGCGGCAGCTGCTCCAGTCTGATGAAATAGGATGGAATCATATAATCAGGCAATTCCTCGCCCATGAACGCACGCAGCTCTGCAGCGGTTACATCGCCTGGGGAGACGAAATACGCGTATAATACAGCACCGCCCTCCTCCTCCCTTGCAATGACAACCCCTTGCGTCAGATGGGGATAGGCAGACAGACGATTCTCGATTTCACCCAGCTCAATCCGATAGCCTCTAATTTTCAATTGATCATCCAACCGGCCCAAATATTCGATATTGCCATCAGCAAGCCAGCGCGCCATATCACCGGTTCCATACATGCGGCTGCCTGAGCGATATGGATCGTCTACGAACTTCTCCCTGCTCAATTCCTCGCGATTTCTGTACCCTCGGGCAATGCCTGGGCTGGAAATATACAATTCTCCAGCTAATCCGATTGGCATCATGCGATGCTCGTGATTAAGAATATAGATCCGATTGTTCAGAATCGGCTTCCCGATCGGGACCGTGCCGTTTATGAATTCCCTCCCTTGCTCCAGACTGCCTCTTGCATCCTTGCTGCTCCACATGGTCGCGCAAATTGTTGATTCCGTTGGCCCGTAAGCGTTGACGAACGTTGCTGTGGCACTCCACCGGCGCACGAGATCGGAGGAAACCGCTGATCCGGCAGTGATTATCAATCGCAGCGAATCGATTTGCTCAGGGTCCAAATGCGCCAAATAATTCGGCGGCAGCGTCACTGCCGTAATCCTGTTGTCTCTCATATAGCTGGCGAACAATTCAAAGCTGTTAACAACTTCCTCAGACAGCAAGTGCAGCTGCGCGCCAGTGAACAGCGCCATGAACATCTCCCAGACAGAGGCATCGAAGGAAGGACTTGCGAACTGTGCGACAGCATCCTCCGGAGCAACATGAAGCTCTTGAATGAAAGTCTCCTTGAGTGTTGCCAGACCGCTATGCTCCAGCATAACTCCCTTGGGAACGCCGGTTGAGCCGGATGTATAGATCATATAGGCCAGGTTCCCAGGTTGTGCAGAAGCTGGCGGATTCCCCGTGATGTCCTCTCCCACATCCTTCATTTCATGCAAACAAAGAATAGGCAGACCATCCGGTGCGTAGGATGTATACTCCTCCTCTGCCAGCATGAGCGCTGTCCCGCTGTCCCGCAGCATGAACGCAATCCGCTCGGATGGATAGGTTGGGTCGATCGGCAGAAATGCTCCCCCAGCCTTCAGAATAGCCAGCATGGCGATGACACGCTCCGGCGACCGATCCGCAATAAGGGCAACAATAACTTCAGGGCCCACGCCTTGCTGTATAAGAATCCGGGCTAAACGGTTCGCACTGTTGTTCAATTCCGAGTACGTGAGACGAGTTGATCCGCATACCAGCGCGGTGCGATTCGGGTGCTCTCTGACTGTGAGCTCGAATAATTGCGATGCTGTTAAATGAGAGTCGAATGGCGCGTCCGTCCCATTGAACGTTCCGATAATCGTTGCTTTCTCGTCATCTGAGATTAACTCCAGCTCGTCCATTCTATTGCCAGGCAGCTGTATGAACTGTTGCAGCAAGCGTACAAATGCCGAAGCGAATGTTCTCAGTGTGGATGGATGAAAGCGAGCTCTATTGTAGCGAATGTTCACCTCTGCGGCTTGTCCAGCCTCTTGAAGTGCAAGCATATGGAATACGATATCATTATGCGGGAGCTCCCTTGGGTCTGGATCACGACGATGAATGGGATCATAGGAACACACTATTCTGAATATCGGCTCATCTGCCATGCCGAGCCTGTCCAGTATGCCTTCAATCGGATAATATTGAAAACTGTATGCTTCGGAAATATTTTGCTTAACGGTTTGAAGCATCTCCCGCAGCGTCATATGATCACCGATTAGCGTTCGTAGCAATACAAAAGAATTATATTGAGCGTCCTCCGCGTAAGCAGAATGAATCGGCATGCCGATCATGCAATCCTTCTGTGCAGTGGTCTTATAGATAAGCGTTTGCAGCACGGCTGCCATAAAGACATAGATGAGCTGGTCATTTCCTTTGCAGCGCTGCCATAGCTCCTGCGACAGCTCCTGCGGAATCAGGAATGGATAACTTCCCTCGGTTAAGCTGTCCTCCTGCTTCACTGCATCACCCTGAAGCGTAGGCGCTGGGGGCAAGTCGCGTAATTTATCCAGCCAATATTCCTCTGCAGTGCGAGGCTCTTCTGTCGTATGTTGTTTGTCATTGCTGGGCGCAACAGCGTCCCTGTTCATTCATTTTCCTCCTCGCATTTTATGATGCGTATCAGCTATGCTGCACGGACCTGTAACTTTGGTTACCCCTTTATCTTCAACAGAATTTCACAAAACCCTCCTGTGTGTCAGCTTGTTTTACAAATTTTAAGCAAAAAAAAGCGAAGCTGCCGTCGATTGCTCGGGGCAGCTTCCATCTTTCTTGAAAATTTGTTAGATCGCTGCAAAATATCGGCTGCGCAACTGCTCTTTGCCCTGCTGCCGCCGCTTGTCAGGCTCCATCGAATTGAGACTGAATACGTGCTTCAATCGATTCTAGAAACTTGCCTTTTTCCCTATAATAGGGATCGTCCTTCTCATCCTTCACTTCCTTGAATGCCTCAGCCATTCGTTCCAATAATGCACGATGCTCGATTGTTAATGCGCCTGTCAGTGTATCAGAATGAGACCCAGCGACTTTACTATAGGCCGCATCCAGCTCCGGTCTTAGCATTCGACCAGATTGGAAAATCTCGGTATTGCTGGAGCCATTGAAGAAACGCCACAGGTATCTTCCTAACTGCAGCTTTAAGTAATCATAGCGCGGAGACTTGGGGTATTCTACAAGGTAAGCCTCTATGTTCATCGCCCTGTCAGCCAGTTCCTCCCAGGGGACGGAGATGCTTGCATCAGCGATTGCCGGGTCGTCCGATTCTGCAGCCATAATGTCCAGATAAGCGCCCATCGCAGGGCTTAGATGCTTCGAATACGCTGCTGCGAGTGCACGATAATTGACGATTGGGACAACAGCCTCACCATTTATCAATCGATACTTGCCTGCGATGGCATCAACCGCCAGCTGTTTTGATTCTGGGTCAGCAAGCCCGTCCACATCAGCCTCCGTAATCGGCTCTTCCATATGCTCCAACGCCGCTTGATGATCATCCCGCAAAAATAAATCTTTAACCTTAGATAGATCCTCGCGGTAAAACTCCTCCAGCTCTATGATTGCTGCGTCAGCTTGCTCCGGAGAGAGCAATGACAGAGCTTCCTCCAGAATCGTTATAGCCTCCTTCGCAGTAGCAGCTGATTTTATCGTTTTATTGGAGGGCTCCTCAGGCTCACGGAGCAGCTCAGAAGCTGGCTCAGGTTCTACAGATCTGTCCTTATATTCGATGATATTCAATTGATCCGCTTGATTCGTATCCTTCTCTTCATTCCCGGAGGTGCCGCAGCCTGCTGCAGCCAAAGCTACAAACGTTACTACAATCCATTTTTTCATAAAATAACTCCTTCGCCCCAATTTGCTGCATCCTTCCATGTAAACGAAGCGAGCCTTATTAAGGTTGCATCAGTAATGGACAAAGCGGATCATCAATGCAGCAAAATCGGAGTTATTGCAATGCTGGAGGGAAAGCTTCCTGTAGGAAGGATCGCAATCGGCAGCTGGCTCTGCACATCGATAACAGCAATATAACCAAATGTGAGCATCGTTACATATACCTTCGACCCGTCTGCTGTAACAGCAAGATCGGTGGCATTACTGCCCTCAGGCAGATCAATCGTCGTCAGAATCTCATTGCGGGAGAGATTAAGAACCATGATTTCATCACTGCCCCGATTCGCCATATACGCGAGTGCTCCGTCTGGTGTGATGACGATATTTTGCGGGTCACTGCCGCTGTCCAGCTTGATCGATGCGCATATTCTGCAGGTTTTTGCTGTAATAACATATACCTTGTTGTGATGATTATCCCCGACATAGAGGAACTGGCCGTCAGGTGTAATTGCCAGGCAGGAGGGCTTGCTCCCCTTAGGCAAATGGATGGTGGCGATGATCGAATCCGTTGATGTATCCAATACGATGACAGCTCCTGCATTCATACAGCAGCAATAGGCCAGCAAACCATCAGGAGCTACTGCAAGCGAGGAAGGATCGCTATTATGGGGAAGCGGGATTGTGCGGATGATAGATTGTGAGCTTGTATCTATAATCGTGATGGAATCTTCCACCAAAGTCGTCACATAAGCTTTATTCGATAATGGCAACGTTTTAATTGCAAAAGGAATGGTTGAGGATGGGAAGACGATTATTGCATCCACAGTATGGTTTGTCGTATCGATAATTCTGACCGTTTGGTCTCCGTGGCAAGTGACATATATTTTAGTGCCATCGGGTGAAGCATCAAGAAGACGGGGACTGCTTCCAAGCGGGAGCTTAATAGTAGCAACTCTCGTATTCGTCGAAGTCTGGATGACCGTTATCGTATGCTGCGTATGATTGACGGCATAAGCGAGCAGAAGCTCCTCCAATCTGGCAGGCATGGCTGGAAGTGTGCGCTGCCTGGCAATCGCATCGTTGTCATTAAGCTCCGCCATCGTTACAACAACATCGCCTGCACCTAAGCCATTCGTCACGACTCGCACACCGTACACATCGAGAGCAGCAACAGAATATTTACCCGTAAATACGGATTCCGACTGTCCCATAGGCTGCAAATGGATCAGATAGCTGCTGGTAATCGCAACACTGCTGTAGCCTGCACCTTCTCCGGCATTCACCGTATACACTTGTATGCCGATGAGGGCCCGCTGCCTTCCAGTATTCATAGCGGTTATTGAAAGTTTGACCGTTCGTGAAGGCCCCCCATTGATAAGCAGCCCTGTGTCCAATACCGGCATAATACACTTCCACCCCCTGCTCTACTCTTCCATTCCATATGGTATGAGATGGTAGAGAGAATGGCGCGTGGCAATATCCTAGTACAAACAAGTAGATTCCATGAGCTTCAAAGTAATTGAAAGGAACATCGGGCAACTGTGCTGGGGAATGCGCTGGGAATGCGTCGAGGAATGTTCTTACGATCGCTGTTGTTCCCGGAATTCTTGGGCGAGCGCTGACGCTTCTCCAGAATCATTCCCCTTGCTCCTCTCTGTTGTTTTTTATCAGCCGAGCATCTAAATTTGTTATATACTTACTCATATATTTAAATTATGGAATATGTTAAGAAAGGGGTATTGGTGGTGGACCGATGGATTTTTGTTAGAGTTATCGGATTTGGTGCATTGACCTATTTTCTTCTTAGATTTACTGTAGATGAGCATTTTAATCTATACGACGTATTGCCAGTCGCCATATTGGTTGGAATTATAATAAATGAATTACTCATTAGAAAGCGGAAAAACCGCTCGTCACCGTAAAGACAGCGTACGAAAATGCCCCCTCTGCGGACTTTCTCCGCCCTGTTTAGCCGCCATGCGAGGCACAAAAAACAACCGTCAAGGGAGCTTCCCTTGACGGTTGCTATTTGCCAGCCAGCCTTTCAATTCATAGCCCGCTTGCTCTGGCATATGCCTGACATTGAACGTAGCATTGCTGCGGCCTGAGGCCAGAGCAACTGAGATCGTCGTCAGATTTTTGCGAAGCTGAAACGGTGTTTGCGACATTCTGTTCCACTGAATGCGTTTCCTGTGGATAAGCGCCTGATGTTTGGTGAATCCGCCATATTGAATCGATAGCTGGCTGTTCATTAACGACCATGCTGTATGCTTATAATTCAACCAGGCACTGAGGCCAACGAATAGAGGCAGGAACACCGCCAACCAGCCATATGAGCCCGGAATCCAGATGATCGCCGGAATAATAATAGCTATCGTTAGGAGGAGCGGAATCGTTATAAAGCTGGACAGCGCTCGCTGCTCTAATCGCTCCCATCTCTCTGGAACCTGATACAATGGTACGAATCGCTGCAGGAAATGTGGCAGCTCAGCGCTTCGTATGAGCGGGAACATAAGAGCTGAAGCTCCATTCTTCTCATCATAGCCAGTAGCGACAACATGCACGCTGAACAGCCCTAGCGGGCGCCGCAATATATTCTGAGTCAGGTGGATCGCTTGAATGCTCTGAATCGGCACCGTTATTTGCTTCTTCTCCAGCAATCCCCGTGTAATGATAAGCTTGTCGTCAATCTGTCTCAGTGTGAAGCCATACTCCTTCAAAGAAGTGAAAATAATAGCCACGATCCAAGCAATTAGCAGCCCCGCGACAAACAGCAAGCTGATGATTCCAATATTCAAGGTATGGGAATTCAACCAAGAAGAAATGATATCTCGGAAGTTAAACATTCTGTCTAATACATCATCCAATTGCGAATAGGCCGCTCCGAACAGAGCGATAATAATGCCTACCCGTCCTGATGTTGCGCTGAACAGCAGCAAATCCTTAATCGACAGGACACGGCTCTCCTGCGGCTCATCCGACTTAGTCGACAAAACAAGTACGGAATTGGCATTGCCCTCTGCTGCCTTGCCTTCCTCGAACGAAGCAGCCTGGACGACTTGCTCGTCCGCAACTGAAGAATGCCGAGTCTGATCAACCTGATTATTTGCCTCTTTATGCAGCAGCAGCGCTGCTCGAATCCGTTCCGACTCCTGAGCCGTAATCGCGTTCAGCACAGCCTCCGGCTTCTTCCCGCCCGCGGTCTCCACACTGAGCTTAACAAGTCCAAGCATGCGATGGATAATGCCCGCTGACGTATTGACAGCTTGCACCCTGTCCTTCGATATCCAGGTCTTCTTCCGCACGAATATTCCCTGCTCCACATGAAGCGAGCCTTGCTCGATCGTGTACACAAATCGATACCAGGTAAAATAACTGATAAAGGCGAGCAATACTAGAAACAGCAAGGTTCCGCCGCCAACCCACAGCATATTAATCTCCTTGCGCACAATGGTCGAAATGACGAATACTAATAGCGGATACAATAAATCCTTAATCGTTTTGAATATGAAAAAGATAAGCGAGATCGGATGCAGCCTGCTCCCTTTAAGATGCTCCTGCCCATTAGACTTCTTCATTGGAGATCCTCGCCAGTCTGGCGATCTGCCTTCTGGCATCGTCGGCTGCTTCATCCGTCAATGCCGGTATTTCGTGGCTGCCTGCAGCCGTCGAGAAGGTAACAGTGGCCAACTGATAATGACGGAGAATAGGGCCCTGCTTCTTATCCACATGCTGAACGCGGACCATCGGGATCGACGTTCGCTTGCGAAATATAATGCCATGCTTAAGCTCAATGCCATCCTCGTCAATCTCATATCTCCACTGGTTGTACCTCAGCTTGGGCCATACGGCGATTTCAATGTAAGATCCGCAAATGGCAAGAACAAGCACCAGTGCAAATATCCAGATTGGCCAGCTGAACAAGAGTGAAAGCACGAGAAGCGCAATGACGATTATTAGATAAAAAGCAGCGGAAATCCATCCGCTAAGCTGCCATGCCTTTAGCGCTTTCGCATCAATTTGTTTCTGTGGTTCATTGTACATTGCGACGGATTGACCTCCTGTATAATAATATGGGAAGCGACTTCGCTTCCCGCGGCTTCGCTTCCCACTAGTATAACGCTTATTCCTCTTTCCTAGAAGTCAATCTTCCGGCCTTGCGCAGCGCATCGCGAAGCAGAAATTCGATATGCCCGTTCACACTGCGGAACTCATCGGCTGCCCAGTTCTCAAGCGCCCGGTGCAGCTCGGGATCGAGACGGAGCGGGAATGCCTTCTTTTCTTTAGCCATTATAAGTGGTCCCTATCAGTACAGGGAGCCCGTATTAATGACCGGCGTTGCAGACCGGTCGGATACGATAGCGACCATCAAGTTGTTCACCATGGCTGCACGCCGTTCCGCATCCAATTCAATTCCATTATCCTCCAGCTGGCGCAATGCTGCTTCTACCATGCCCACAGCACCTTCAACAATTTTTTGTCTGGCCGATACAATCGCAGACGCCTGCTGGCGCTGCAGCATTGCACTGGCAATTTCCGGTGAATAAGCAAGATGAGTCAGGCGAGTTTCCAGCACCTGCACGCCAGCAACGTCCAGACGAACCTGCAACTCCCTCATAAGCTGAACTGCAACCTCGTCTGAATTCCCCCTCAGAGACATACCTTTCTCATCATTGAAGTTGTCATAAGCATGCAGTGCCGCAATGTGTCGAACTGCTGTCTCACTTTGAATGGCGACGAAGCGCTCGTAATTATCTACATCGAACGTTGCTTTAGCTGTGTCCACGACTCTGAATACGACGACAGCGCCGATCTCCACAGGATTGCCCTCTGCATCATTGACCTTCAAAGTCTGGCTATTGAAATTGCGAACCTTGAGCGAAACATTCTTCTTCTCTGTAAAAGGAACTACCATCCACATTCCATCACGCGGAACGGTTCCGATATACCTGCCGAAGAATGTGATCAATCTCGCTTCGTTAGGCTGAATAATCGTCAAGGAGGAAGCGCCGACTCCTGTCAGTATCAACAGCACGATACCAGCAATAACCAGCGTAATGTTAATCGTGACGCCCTCCACCCCATAATAAATAGCGAACCCCCCGGCAATTGCACATACAGCAGACAGCAGCAAAGCTACAAAACCATTGATATGCCACGCTTTAAATTCTTTCATAGCGCACCTCTTTTGATTGATATTTTTATGATATATTTATGATATCATTTTTTCCAATTAGAAACAACTATGGCGTATAAGAAAAACCGTCAGGAATTTATCCTGACGGTCCTTTTCGATTTGAAGAATAAATGCAACTCAAACTCGCGCCCTAGTCCACATACCCCTGAAATACTCAAAGCACAACTCATTCACTCATTCGGGCCGGGCTGTAAGACGATTTTCTCGGCTTACACGAATGATCGCGCAATTTCTGGCAGCTGTAAGCGGATTTTGTCTTCTTATCGTCTCCACTTAAGCACGTTTTACTTACTCATTCGCGCTGTAAGGCGATTTTTCCCGCTTAAACGACCGGTCCAGTTTCTTTCAGCAGCTTTAAGCAGGTTTTACCCACTAGCCTTGCACAAAAGTTAACATGAGAACTATCGCTAACTGAATATGGATGAAGGTTTAATATTTTACAGTTCATTTTTCGTCACAAGATCCAAAAGAACTCACTCGAATAGGTGTGGGCACGAAGTTCCAAAAAATGGTTGACTATGTCATTGATTAGCTATACTTCTGTGTTGGCGGTTTTAGAATTCCAATCGTGGTTCGTACAGAAATAGCGGGTTTCATCGCGCTCTTCTGCCTCCCACTTGACGTTTTACTGGGCTTACGATGCAACTCGCTCTCATACGCCGACCATTCTTTAAAGAAATAGATCCTCAACAGCCGGAGTACCTCCCATGGAGAACGGCGGGTCTGGGTCATTCGCTTGATTTCATGTACGAGCAAAGAAGTAATCAGAGCGAGATAGAGTTGGTTCCAGATGGCTTGCGGCTTAAAGCTGTACAGCTTCACTAAACGAACATGCTGTTTGAGCCACTTGAAAAACAGCTCGATCTGCCAACGGCACTTGTACATGTGTGTGATCTCTTCCGCAGACTGATCCCAGACAGAGGTAAGGATCCGATACAACCGACCCTGCTCGTCATGAAATTCAACTAACCGAAGCGGATGCTCCATATAGCTAGGAGAAGCGCCAACGAGTACTTTAGCATCACGCACAATGTTCGTATGCTCGGGAACCGGATAGACTTCCACCTCTTTAGTGAAGGTGCGATCGCGTACCCGCAGAACAAACAAAATCTTGCGCTCGACCCATTCGTCCATCCGTGTATACTTGTCATATCCACGATCCATGACATAAATGGCATCGGACTCCACGACGAGGTCGATAGCTGGGGTTCGGTCATTGACATTCACGGTCGTCGGGATCATCGCTTCTGGAATGGCCTCGTCAGGCGACGTTGCGAGTAAGCGAAGATGCATTTTCACGCCACTTTCGTATCGGGACATCCGCGCCCAATCTCCGAGTTGGAGAGGCAAGCGCAGGCTGGTAGAGTCAAGGATACGAAGTTTCCAAGGAAATGCGAGCTGACCAGGGTTAGGTTGAGACTTCAACTGTTTGAGACGTGTGGCACATTGGTGGAAAAGATCCTCCAACAGCTCCGTCGGAATCTGATCCAGCTTGCGTGATAGCTGGGAACCGCTAATGCTCGTAAAACCGAGTACCCGCTGCAGTTCAGGATGGGCACGAATGGTGGATTCCATCTCCGCATAAGAAGACCAATGCTGAAGCTGCGCAGCAACAAATGTCCGAATTGTTTTATGAATCGTCAGCTTTTTGGCATAGTGATCGAAAAGCAACCGTTCGTTCACATCAACAGGCAGTAAAGATAAACATTGACGAATGACTGATAATTGGGTTACGTTATCCATGGTGGTCTCCTTTTGTAGAGGTCGATGGACAACGTGCCTACGACTCTACATTAGGAGATTTTTCGTTTTCTTACCACCTTTTTTTGTGTCAGGTTTTATGCAACGCTAGTGGGTTTTACCCGCTTACAGTAGTCTACAGCATCGACACCCCGCAATCGACGATAATCTCATGACGACCTTCGTACACAAACTGCTTGAGTCCCTTCTATGAATTCCCGCAGACCAAACATCCTGAATAGGACAGCAATTTCATACTTTCTGAAAGGTCAGAAAAAAACGCCAAGCCCTACTCTTTAGAAGGCTTAGCGTCTCTTATGTATCTCTTTGCATCGAGCATCGTTCATCGAACATCTCATCGAGCATCGCATCGCTCATCGATAATCACTCATCGTTCATCGTTCATCGTTCATCGTTCATCGTTCATCGTTCATCGTTCATCGTTCATCGTTCATCGTTCATCGTTCATCGTTCTAATTATTGTCGATCGTCCTGCACAAGTCAGCAATTTTATTGACCGACTGCCAATTGCGGGTCGTTGCGGCTACGCCCAGCTTCTTCTCCAGAAAGTTGTTTGAGAACAGCGATTTGCCATATCCAGTTCGGCATAGAATATAAACTTCCCGTCCGATGACCTCATAATCGTCACTATCATTTTTGAAGGCCAGCAGCCGGTCTATCGCTTCTTCACTCGGACGTTCAGCCAAGTAAGACAAATAAATCCGATCATCCGCATTCAGCTCGATCCGGTCATAAGGATTGTTCCGTATGCTTTCTTCAAGCTCATCATTTGTACGGACAACGACAGTAACATCGAACTCGAACGTCTCTTTGATTCCATGCTCAATGGTTTGTCGAATTAGCGCTGTGTCCCCTTCCGCTGTTTGGAATACAACATTGCCGCTTTGTATGTAGGTCACAACCGATTGATAATTCAAGGATTCGAACAGGTTTCGCAAACGATCCATTTTAATGATTTTTTGTCCGCTGACATTAATGCCGCGAAGCAGCGCAATATAGATGCCCATTGTCCTCACCTCACCTTCAAAGCGACTCAATACCGATCCTTCTACGGTTTCCCTTCACTCAACAGCTTCAAGCCCAGATAGATGAAAATAGCGCCCATTACTTTATTAAGCTGGCCCGACAGCTTGCTCTTCCGAATGGTTCTAGACATCAACTCGGCGCTCATAACCAATAACACGCACCAGATTGTTCCCGTTACAATAAAAGTAATGCCCAGAATGAGAAATGGCAGTGCTCCATACGCTTGTTTATGCGCAATAAATTGCGGGAGGTAAGCCAAGTAAAAGATGGCCACCTTCGGATTAAGCAGATTTGTCACCAGTCCCTGCCAATAGATTTTTCCCAGCATCGAACGGGTGCGTTCTGCATCATCCATCACAATTCCATCTGACTTCGAGAATAGCGCTCTAACGCCGAGATAGATCAGATACGCAGCACCAGCCCACTTTACAATGGTAAAAGCGATGGCAGATTGCATCAGGATGATCGATAACCCTACTGCGGCGAATAACGTATGCAGCAATGCCCCTGATACAATTCCCAGCACAGAGAACAATCCCGCACTTCTGCCCTGAGATAAGGTTCTCCCTACAATATACAACGTATCGCTGCCTGGTGTAAGGTTCAGAATAATCGCCGACAGCACGAACAAAGTATAATGCTCAATTCCCGGCATGATTCATCACCCGATCTTTTTATGTCGCTAGAACCTCAATTCCGACTCCGCTGTTGCCGCCTACGATCCTCTTCTGCATTCTGCCTCGATCAGTTCCTTCAACCCGCGCTCATGGATGCCGTTCTGCACGAATTGAAATTGATGCCCTGTTAGCCACTGTGCCCGATCTATGATCTGCCCCACATGATAACCGGTGTGCTCTACTAGATGATAGAGCCCATACATATCCATGCTGCCTTGTGAGACCGTCTCCATCGCATGCTTAAGCTCATGAAACACCGCTTCCAAGCGGCTCTTTAATTGTATGTTGTCCAGCTTCATATTCGGAAAATAATTCTCGATGCCCTTGTCATACATGCGCTCCGGCTCATAGAGCCTGTCTGCATTTCGCTGCACATGCTCCATCAGATGAAGTACAATACCTCCAATGCTATTGCTGCTGTTACTGCTATTGCTGTTCCGTTCAGCGCTCCAAATGTCCGCTTCCTCCAGCCGATCCAGACAATTCAGCAGCTTCGGCAAATAATGATTGATCATTCGATGCTTCGATATGACGATAAAGTAATGAAACCCCTGTTCCATTCCATTCTTCATCCCTTCCTTACTGATCGACTTTCCATTCACCATTATGTTTCAACAAGGTATACCTCGCTACATCCTCAGCTTCATTTCCCCACTTGCGAGTTACTTCAATTACAACAGAGTACTCGCTCATGAACATAATTTCATCAACATAGAAATCAATAAATTCAATGTCGTCCTTATAAAATTCATGAATCTGCTGCTTCATCTTCTCAAGCGATTTCTTCTCTGAATTGTCTCCCGAGATTCGCTCATATTCCTGCATAACATAATTATCCGTTGAATATTCCCATGTAAGGGTATCATTAAATTCCGCAAAAAAACCAATAATTGCTTCCTTCAGCTTAGGGTCTTCTGGTTCTTCGCCTTTATAAGCACTAGATAGTCCATTACAACCAGCCAATAATACAATACCTACAATAATGAGCAGCATTCCCTTAATAGATTTCATCTGTCAACTCCCCTTCATTTTGTACATTTGATCAGCTCTCGGCATACACGACTACGAACTGGATGATGAGCCAATAAATTGAAAGATTCCGACTAAAATCAGCCAAGTGAACAGAATCACCAAAACCCATACAATGATTTTTAGCCATCCGCTGGACCTTGATTGCCGTCGTTGCTGCGTTTCCAATCGTTGTAATCGTTCCTTGAGCTCCCGCAGCTCCCTCTCTGTTTCCATGCAATCCCCTCTTTTGAACCATAATACCCGCTCGTTCTTCGATAGCGTCAACCGCTGATTGTGGTTTCGGACCTTACTTATTAACCATACCCTCCGCTTGCTTCCAAACATTGTAATGTAATTTTCTATTACATGTCAATAATATGGTAATGATTTCTATCTACACAAATAGAGGAGCGAACCTTGCGCTCCTCCGCTATCAACTTTAAGATACTACCCTCACACTAGCGGCTCTTCACTAGCAATTCTATCGCTTCCTTAACCATTCGTCTCGTATCTCCGCCTGCAGCCTGCTCCTCAATAATGCATTGCTCCAGGTTCTCAGCTACAATCTGGGCGATAGCTTTATCCGCAGCGCTTCTAACTGCTGATAATTGCGTGATAACGTCCTTGCAGCTCTTGCCTTCCTCCATTAGCCGAAGCACGCCGCGCACCTGCCCTTCCAATCTTCGCAGCCGTTTCTTCACATCATCATTGTACTCGTAGCCCATAACTGATCGCTCCTCCTTACACATACCCTTATGGGTATATTATAGGCCAAAAAATAAAATCCCACCAGCCTATATGAATAAATTGACCTTGGCATTTGTCGCATCGCCAAGATAGGCCGCAACGCCGGCATACTCCAGCCCGTCAATCAGCTCTGGCTCCTGCAAGCCGAGCAGCTCCATTGTCATCGTGCAGGCAACAAGCTTTACGCCCTGCTCTTGTGCCAGCTCAATAAGCTGAGGAAGCGACAATGCATGATGCTTTTTCATAACATGCTTGATCATTTCAGGTCCCATACCCATGAAGTTCATTTTGGAAAGTCCCAGCTTCTTTGCCCCTCGCGGCATCATCCAGCCAAAGGCCCGCTCCAGCAACCCTTTCTTCACCCTCACGACTTCATGCTTGCGCAACGTATTCAGCCCCCAGAAGGTGAAGAATACCGTCACCTCATGATCATAAGCAGCAGCGCCGTTGGCAATAATAAAGGCGGCAATCGCTTTGTCCAGCTCTCCGCTGAACAGTACAATCGTTGTTTTGTCTTTCGTCGGTATCGTATTCATGAGCCGGTGCGGACCTCCTTTAGTATCAAACAATAATATCCAACCATATTTTCACAACCGTTGCCATAATTAAAATAATCAGAATCCATTGCAACGTTTTTGTGTGCATTCGTTTGCTCCATACGGCGCCTACAGGGGCAGCGATAAAGCTCGCCGCAACCATAATAATGGAGGGGAGCAGCAGCATATGTCCCCCCATAAGCTTGCCGACCGTTGATCCTATGGAGGAAATAAAGGTAATCGCCAGTGAAGAGGCAATTGCAACTCTTGTTGGAACCTTCAAGACGACAAGCATCACTGGGACCGTTATAAACGCGCCTGCTGCACCGACAATGCCGGATACAATGCCAATGACAGCGGCCAGCAGCGCCGCCAATCCTTTATTGAACGTGAATTCGGAGGAACCTTCCTCCGAGCTTTTTGGCAGCATCATCATCGCTGCAGCAGCCAGTGCCAGAATTGCATAGGTCATATTGATAGCTGCATCTGGTAAAAATTTCGACCCATAGCCGCCTATGAAGCTGCCCAGTACAATCGTCGCGCCCATGTACAGTACCAAGTCTTTGTTCACGAGCCTATCCTTGCGATAGGCAAACATGCCGGCAAGCGTTGCGAAGAACACCTGAATCGCACTGATCGCCGATACTTCCTGCGCAGTGAATGCCGCGAAGCCCAGAGCGGGAGGAATATACATCAGCATCGGATACTTAATGATAGAGCCGCCTATCCCTACCAAACCAGAGAGCATGGACCCGACCAAGCCAATACCGAATAAAAGAACGATTAACCCAACATCCATACCTTCCACCACCTCCATGCAGGAGGAGGCACGAGCGCTGCGTTTGTGCCTGATCCTTATAAAGTATTGAATCTATTGCGGTCATAAAGATCTTCTGAATCGTTAACGGTCATGAATTGCACAGCGGTTGGGACCGATCTCCATATCGCCCTGTTCGCTCTCGCTTGGCTGAAGCTTTCCCATATTCGTTTCTCTAATCTCCTGATAGGCATGCGGCTGCGGCGGCAGGCCGCTCGTAACGGCATGTCGGAATGCTTCTTGGTCAGCGATATTCAGTCCCGGATTGCTGTGGAATAAATCACCCAGACGCGCCATAACACTGCCATCCTCGCGAAGCTCCTGCCGATTGCCGTAATGGGCAGGCAGCACGATTAATTCCGGATCCAAGCGGCTGAAGGTTTCATAAAGCGATGAACGCAGATCATGAACCCAGTCCTCTGCCTTGCCAGCCAGATCAGGTCTGCCGATAGAAGCAACGAATAGAATATCTCCGCTCAGAAGATACGTATCTTCAATCAGAAGCGAGGTGCTGCCAATCGTATGGCCTGGCGAATAAATCGGCTGAATTGCAATTTCAGAATGTCCCACTGCAATTGGAGAGCCTTCCTCCAAGCGGCTGTAAGGGAAGACTGTCTCCTCCGCATCCTTGGGCGGCAGCCAATAGCTTGCGCCTGATGCCTCCGCCAGCTTTCTTCCGCCAGATATATGATCCGCATGCAGATGTGTATCGATGGCATGCTTAATAACGGCCCCATTCTCCCGGGCGAGCTGCTCGTAGGCATCCGTCAATCGAATTGCGTCAACGACCGCAGCCTCCCCGTCGGAGATGATCATGTAGGATAAACAGCCCTTGCCCAAACGCACAAACTGATAGAGAACTCCGCCATCCTTGAGCTCGCCAACCTTGACAGGTTCGATATGCTCGCTCCATGATTTCATACCGCCTTGAAGATAATACACATCCGTAATGCCAGCCTCCATTAATTGCTCCGCGACAAAATAAGAGGAGCCCTCCTTGGCGCAGACGACAAGCAGCTTCTGATTCCGAGGGCATTCATCAACGATCGCTTCAACCCCGTCCAGCAGTTCAAAATACGGCTTGTTCATCACTGTTATTGAATCGCCTTCGATTCTCCAATTCTGATAATCGCCCTCATTCCGAACATCCAGCAGAAACAATTGCTCCTTCCTGAGAATCATCCCAGCCAGCTCGCTTGCCGTCATCAGCGTTGGTTTCCTTGATCGTGATGCAGTCATTCCCATCTGTTATTCCTCCATTTCTCTAGCTCAAATTATTCCGCAGTATCATTCCGGCGGCTTTATTCCAGAGCATCATTGGGATCTTTACTCAGCACGGGCACTGGCTTCTGTTGCACCCGACCATTCGGCCATGCCAGGGATAACGTTAACAACTTGCAAGCCCCTGTCATGCAGCAATTGACAAGCAGTATCGCTTCTTCTTCCCGTCCGGCAAATCACATAGATCTGCGTCCGGGCATCCAGCTCGCTCCATCTCGATTCAAGCTCGCCTAGAGGAATGGAGATAGCGCCAGGAATATGATTGAAGCCATATTCGGCATGTTCGCGCACATCGAGTACAACGGCTTTGTCGCTCTGTTGCAGTCTCGCTTGCAGCTCGGCATTGTCAATGACATGGGCAAAATGAACCTCATCTCTCGTCTCATCAGGAGCTGCCTTCCTAATAAAATGCTTCAACACATCTCCATCATGGAGGGTGCCCAAATATTGATGCCCGGTATTGCCGGCCCAGCTCTTAAAGTCAGCGAGCGAGCCTTTGTCTGTTGCCTGCACCTCAATCACTTCACCGGCAATCATCGTGTCTATCGCTTTTTTCGTTTTGACGATTGGCAGCGGGCATGCGAGACCCCTGCAATCCAGAACCTGGCTGCCGCGAATTTCATTCTTCATCTTAGATCACCTCTACGCTGTATTTATACCCTACGGGGTATATAAAAGACAAATAATAAATACCCCATGGGGTATGTGAATATAGTAACCTCCCCTATTGTTTTTGTCAACAGCGGCAGGTGAAACTTTATAATAATCATTTCGCCATCAGCAGCCTGTCCCAGTCCCTCCTTGCAGCTGACCTCATAGCAAAAAGGCCCATCAAGGCATCCTCCACTAGCGGGACTTGGCCTGACGGACCATCATTTATAAATGCAAGAATCTATGGCATACATTGCAGGATAACACTGTGGCGGGAATTGAAGCTCTTATCTAAACTCCCCGTCTTTTTCATTATCATGATCTTCCCATTTCTTGGAGTAAGCCTTGTTCGTTATCCAAATGGTCATCCATGTAAGTATCGCTACAATTACAATTGCGGAAATCCATACCCCCATCGGTACATGCATGTCTGCTGCCCTCCTTTGATTCACAACGCCGGAACATTCAAAACCGACTGATTCCAGTTTGATTATAACAGTGAATTCAAGAACGTCAACCTTATCGGGGCGATTGTTCATTAACGTCCATAATTACATGTCAATCGTTTGACGAAGCAGACTTTTGTGTATCCAGATTGCTGCCTGAGAGCCGTCGCCCATCGCAATGACCGCTTGCTCGGAATGAGGCGTCACATCGCCTGCTGCCCACACATTTTCGACCGAGGTCATTTTTGTACGCTGATCCGTCGTTATATGCTGATTGTCTGTTAATGCGACTCCTAACTGAACAGCCAGCTCGGAATGTACCCGATTGCCGCCGAACGCAGTAAAGCCATAGCTGCCTTCCATATATCCCACGCGCTCAAGCCTCACGCCCTGCAGCCGTCCATCCTGCTGCACAATCTCTTCAATTCGATCCTCCACATAAGCGATTCCTGACGCGCTAAGCTGTTCATACTTTCCGTCATCCATCTTCGCGCCTTCATGATTCACATAGATAATATCGGAAGTCCAATAACGCAGCGTTAAAGCCATGGCCGCACCTGCATTCCCTGAGCCCAGCACGAGCACTCGTTGATCCCTCACCTCATAGCCATCGCAATCCGGACATACGAATACGCTCAGGCCAAGACATTCCATCAGCTGCTGCTTGATGGGTATCCGATCCTGAACACCGGTTGCCAGCAGCAGACATCTCGAAGCGATACGTCCCCCGTCTGAGACACCAATTGCGAAACCATCCTGAATCTGCGCGGCTGTCAGCGCACGTGCGTCTCTAAACTCCACGCCCAGCTTCAACGCTTGTCCTCTGCCCAGCTCCAGCAGCTGCTTCCCGCTCACCCCATCCGGCCAGCCCAACAAATTATGGTAGCAGCGGCACAGCTTCGATCGGCCTTCTCCATCATCCACAACGATAACCTCATGCCTGTACCTGCCAAGTTGAATCGCTGCCTGGAGCCCAGCTAAACCGCCGCCAATAATAGCACAATCATACGTTTTCATGCTTCCTCCCCATACTAACGCGTCATCTATCGTTAATTTGGGTCAGTTTGCAGCATTTATACATGTCCAGCAATAACTTCTTCCAGCACTAGGCTGCGCTCAGACCTCAACATACTGTCTCAGCTTTTCTACGAGACCTGCCCATCCGCCGGCCATCCTTTCGCCACCTCCGAATGCGCTTGACCAAACTCCGTAGCCCCACCAGAAACCCAGCCGGAGTGAATAAGTGTGAACGCAGTCCCCCCGCCTTGTTCCATGACTTCGAACGTAAGCGTCCAATCCTTGCCCCAATTGAATGACAGACGTTCCGTAGGCTCTACCTCTGTTATTTTACATTGCGGCCTGCCGAACGGACCTGCCTCCAAATGAAATTCGCGCCCAAGTACAGGCTCCATATCATTCGGCATAAACCATGACGCCAATCCTTCCGAAGT
Source organism: Paenibacillus plantiphilus (assembly GCF_927798095.1). Lineage (GTDB taxonomy): Bacteria > Bacillota > Bacilli > Paenibacillales > Paenibacillaceae > Paenibacillus_Z > Paenibacillus_Z plantiphilus. The sequence goes on from NZ_CAKMMF010000015.1 coordinate 139,464, forward strand.
AGCCACTGCGGCCCATACCTTCTGTATTGGAGCATGAAGCTGCGCCTTCTGAACAATATCCGGCAATTGGCTGTTCGAGCTTTGATGATCCATTTCAGTTGTCCCCCTGATTATGTAATGGTCGGCGATCCCCTTATTCTTCTCCACCGCGCTATTCCTGCGATTTCACCACAGCTTCCTTTAGCATTTTATAACATTCGCATCCCTAAACAACAATAACATAAAAGCCGAAGGCGCCAAAATGCCTTCGGCTTATAATGAGTCACTTCCACTTAAGCGCGAATAAGGCGTCCACAGGCTCATGATCGGCGCCATAGGCTCGGACGAATGCCGCATTTCCGTTATCATGAAAGCCCTTCATAATCGTCACCTCATAGCCCAGCGCCTCAAGCTCCTCTGCCTCCCATCCACTCAGATGTGTCTGATATTGTTCTCCGTTCAACCCATAATGATCAATTTCCTGCTGTGGAAAATAACCTCTCGGCGTAAAAACAACGACATGATGCTTTGCAATCAGCTCTGCGTCCTGCAGCAGCTTTGTCCCCTGCTCTTTCGTAAAATGCTCCAGCGTATCGATGAACGACACCGTCGAGAAGGAATCCGGGAGAAACAACCCTGTAATTTCTTTCGCATCCGCATTTATCGGAATAATATGATTGGCCATTGATTTGCGATTGATCAGATAGGGCCGATGAATATCAAGCGCCACAATCAGCTTATAATCCAGATAATCCAGCAATACGCATAGACCGCTGCCAACATCCAGCAGACTTTCGCGATGCGTGACAGCTTCATTCAAACGGCCGATCAACCTGTGATCGTAAGTTTCATGTATCATGCGAACACCTCCACCGCCCTCCACTTGGTCCTAACAGGATTTGTCATCATTCTATGAATGCCTTGCTTTTTCGCAACGGCATTTGTACTGCAACGAGGGGCTCACCGTATATTCGACCACACTCTACTTCATGAACATTCATAGACTGGTTTAGATAAGAACAAGTAGAGGAGTGAAGGAAGTGGAAATCGATGTATCCGTTATTTTGCCCTCCCATAATAGATTCCCTTTGAATTTGATGACCTTGTATTCACTGGAGAATCAGACGTATCCGCATGACAAGTTCGAAGTTATACTGATTGATGACGGCTCCACGGATGCCACCTCTTCTATCACATCAACGCATACATTCCCCTTTCCATTTCATAGCTTGAGCGCCCAGGGCAATATCGGACGGCCTGCTGCTCGCAACATGGGGATTAAGCATGCCCAAGGCAAATGGCTTATCTTTCTCGATGCGGAAATTATCGTAGAACCAGGCTTTATCGCGTCTCATGTCGCGCTGCACAAAGCGCAGGATCAGCTCGTCGCGGAAGGTGTTCTAACTATGAAGGGGGTCTATACCCAGGTCAGCAGCGCATTCTCCGACAAACAGAAGCACCAGTTGGCCGAGCTGCTAATCGCCAGCCCTGAGCTCCTCATGCGCACCAAGCCCTATGCCGAGCAGGGCGAAACTGTATTTCTCTTCACCCGCGAGGAGATCCATAATGGAGATTTCCGCAAAATGATGTTTAAGAAGCCGTTCGAGCAAGCGTATGAGAATGAGATTTTACAGCGTCACGGCGATCGGTTTGAAGGCTTCCATCTGCCTTGGCTCAGCTTCTATACCGGCAATGTTTCCCTTGGCAAGGAAGCCTTCCTGCGTCATGGCTTGTATGAAGAATACGAGGGCTATGGCTGGGATGATCTGGAGATGGGGTACCGATTGTTCAGACAAGGCTACAAGTTTGCGCATATCCGCCATCCTTTCACCTATCATCAAGAACATCCTGTGTCCACATTGAACGAGGCAGAGGCGGAGATTAACTTTTTCAAATTTCAGCAAAAATATCGCGAGATCGAGCAATTGTTTCTGCTGCTCACCTTTTTGCCGCTGCCCTTTGCCGTTCACCGAATGAATGAGGCACTCGGCAATTACCATGAGCTCCTAGCCAATGAGCAGCCGCAGCAATATAAGCTGCTGGTTCCTGTGCTTCACCGAATGCTGGAGGCAGTCGGATACTTGAGACGCTTCGAGCTCCCGATAACGAAGCTGTTCGACTATACTGGCATAGCATATCCCGGTCCGATATTCGATGCGTTCACCCAGGAGATACGCTGGCTGGAGCGATCAGGCAAATATCCGCATCTCTATACGTTAATGCATTATTTGCTGCGGGTGTAGGAGCTGCAGCATGGACGTTTGAATGGCTGTAGTCATTTACATCATGTCTATTGTATAATGGACTCGCATTGTACAAGCTATGGGAATAGTAGCGATATTCGCCTATGACTCGCACACCCACAAGGAGAATCTGACGTGATAAAGAAGAAACCCCCATTCAAAAGGATGTCCCCGCCTCAAACGTTGGCGCTGGGTTTTGTCCTTATCATTCTCATCGGCACAATTCTTCTCATGCTGCCTATCTCGACTATTTCGGGGGTATCCACCCCTTTTATCGATGCCTTCTTTACTGCGACCTCAGCTACCTGTGTAACCGGTCTAGTCATTATGGATACAGGCACTCATTTCTCCATGTTCGGTCAAATGGTCATGATTACGCTCGTGCAAATTGGCGGACTTGGCTTCATGACCATGGCCACGATGATCGCTCTTGTCATGCGCAAGCGAATTTCGCTGAGAGAACGGCTAATCCTTCAGGAATCCATGAAGCAGAATTCAATGGACGGCATCGTTCGACTCATACGCAAAGTACTGTTCTATGCGCTGTTTATCGAGCTAACGGGAGCCATCCTGCTCACCATTCGCTGGTCCTTTGACATGCCCTTTGCCAAAGCGATTTATTTCGGCTTCTTCCACAGCATCTCCATGTTCAATAATGCCGGCTTTGATCTGTTTGGAAGCATTCATGCGCCCTTCAACAGCCTGGCCGGCTACGCTCATGATCCCGCCGTCAACCTGATCGTCATGCTGCTTATCGTACTCGGCGGCATTGGCTTCATCGTTATCGCGGATTTGCTGGAATTTCCTAAGAACAAGAAATTCACCTTACATACGAAGGTCGTGCTCTCTGCCTCTGGCGCACTTATAGCAATCAGCACGATTACCATCTTCATCTTTGAGTATTCGAACCCGCTCACCTTCGAACCGCTCACTTTCGCTCAGAAAAGCTTGGGAAGCCTGTTTCAGGCTATCTCCCCTCGTTCTGGCGGTGTCAGTACGATGGATGTTGCGGATATGCGGCAGGCCACACAGTTTTTCATCGTCATCCTGATGTTTATTGGCGCTTCCCCTGGCTCTGCGGGCGGAGGCATCAAGATTACAACCTTTGTCATTCTTCTTGGCGCAGTCATCGCGATGATTCGCGGCAAGGAAACGATCGTTTTCTTCCGACGCAGCCTGTCCAAGGATCGTGTGAACAAGGCGATCACGATGACGCTGCTCGCACTCATGCTTATCATTTTCGTATCCATGGTATTGTCGACAACAGAGGATCATCAGTTTTTGGAAATTCTATTCGAGGTCACTTCGGCGTTCGGCACTACGGGGATGTCCATGGGGCTGACACAGGATCTAACGACATTCGGCAAAATCATGATCTCGATCATGATGTTTCTCGGAAGGCTCGGACCACTTACACTTGCTTACGCACTGACCTCCAAGCCAGAGAAAGAGCTGATCAAATATCCGGAGGACAAAATCATTATCGGGTAATGAGCGCTCTACGTATCCGTCCACTGGCATGTCATGTGCAGATGACCATCCTGGAGCGATGCGGTGAGCTTGCCGTTCATGCGGTGCATTAAGCTTCGTGCGATCGACAATCCAAGCCCTGTTCCTCGATTGCCTGTTCGCGTCAGATCAGCTGTATAGAAGCGGTTGAACATCAGCTCCACATGCTCTGATTTCAGATGGTTCGCTTCATTGCTGATGGTCAGACTTCCTCCTGAAGGCAGCCTGCTAAGCGTGATGCTTATTGGCCCTGATGAATGATTAATAGCATTAATAATTAAATTTTCCACGACCCTCTTCACGGCAGAATCATCTGCGATCAGCACGATATCCTCCTCCGGAATGGAGATGACAGGCTCTATATTTCGCTCAGAGAACAGATCGTAATAATTGACCAGCACCTCTGTCACCGTGATGTTCAGCTTCAAACGCTCCAGCTTCATGGCGTAATCAACAGACTCAATGACAGATAGCTCGAAGAAATCATTCAGCAGAACCTGCAACCGTTTGGTCCGGCTCTTGATAATTGCTACATATTCCAGTTTTTCCGCCTCGGTCACACGATCCGATTCCAGCAGCTGTATGTAGCCAAAAATGGACGTAAGCGGTGTGCGAATGTCATGAGACATACCCGCCACCGCTTGCTTAAGCTCGTCCTCCGTACGTCTTCTTCCGGCGTTCGCCTGTACGAGCAGCTCCGAATGCCGGTTAATTTCTGCTGCAAGCGATTCAAGCCCCTTCTCATAAAAGGTCAGATGAATTTTCTTCTCCGTTTTATGGTCGTTGTATTGCTTAAGCTGGGCTGTTATCCTTCTCATCTCACGCCTAATAAGCAGAAGACGGGTGAGCAGGAACACCACCGCTATTACCGACAAAATTACGATATAGATCATGCCTGCCCCCTCCTTCAACCGATCCCTATTTATTTAATTTCTTTCCTGCTGAAGATCCAGGCGCCCAATAGGCCAAACAACATATACGTGATAATGGGAACTGCTGCAAGCTTGAACAATACGTCATTCGCTATGTTCAATTCGCCAATCTCCATAGACAGCTTGAACACAAAATAATTGTCCAGCGTTTCAATGATTGGAAAATAACTCCCAAGCGTATACAAGACCGTATCAATGAACAGGAAAAATATGAGCGAGACACCTATCGTCTGACCGCTATCACTAAAGACCGTGCTGAAAAACGCTACAATCGAAGCAAATGCCATTGCATACAGGAACGTCAACCCTGCCGAACGCAGCAAATATTCAACTGACGATATGCCTGGCAGCTCTCCAAAACCAGATAGCAGTGTTCCTAAAGTCAGCATCGTAGCCGGAAATACAAGTGAAATTACGATTGCTGCAAAAGAGATCACGAGCAGCTTAGCGCTATAAATACGCACTCTGCTGTTGCCAGAGGATGCTATCGTCTTCATGACACCATTCATATATTCGCTAGCCATGAACAAGCCTGCAAGAATCGAGAGAGCCAGCTTAATCATATAGTTGTTGCCCGAGAAGGTTTCCGTCAAATAATCCAAGCCGGTAACCTGCTGCTCGCCGTTCATTCGGATGTCGATATAGGTTAGCACGACAAAGCTCGCCGCCAGTGACAGGATAATGATAATCAGAGTCCAGAAGGTCCTGTTCTTGCGCAGCTTGAACAGCTCGGATTTCAACAGATTATCCATGGCGAACACCTCCGATCCGCTTGGTGAAGAAGCTTTCCAGATCCTCGCCCATCGGCATGAACTGTTCGATCTCAAGACCTGCGGCTGCCAGCAGAGTCGAGACTTTGCCCGGCTGGTCCAAATACTTGTACAGCTTAATAACGCCTCCGGCAATCACCTCGAAATCAGTCGTTTCGAGCTTTGACTCTATAGCAGCGGCCGCTTTTCCCGAATCATCCACTTTAATATGAATATACTGCTGGCACTTCTCATTCAATTCCTTAACCGATAGCTGCTCCAGCAATTGTCCATGGTGAATGATTCCGAAATGGGTCGCAAGCAGATGCAGCTCGCTCAGAATGTGGCTGGAGATTAGAATGGTTATTCCTCTCTCACGGTTAAGCTTCTTGAGCAGCTCTCTCATCTCAACTACGCCCATTGGGTCCAAGCCGTTCGTAGGCTCATCCAGAATAAGAAATTCCGGATCGCCAAGCAGTGCAATTGCCAGACCGAGACGCTGCTTCATCCCAAGCGAGAAATTTTTCGCCTTCTTCTTCCCCGTGTCCCGCAATCCGACAAACTGCAGCGTTCTGGCCACACTGTCCTTGCCTGGTATGCCTTTCATCAGCCGATGCGCCTCCAGATTGTCTGCAGCTGACAGGTTCGGGAACAGCGCAGGTCCTTCAATGATAGAGCCGATCCTTTTCCGTGCGGCTACAATCTCTTTCTGCCCGCTCTGCCCGAAGAGCTCAACTGTTCCACCGCTGGGAAAAGCAAGTCCGGTCACGATACGGATTAAAGTCGATTTGCCAGCACCATTTTGTCCGATAAAACCATATATCGAGCCTTTCTTGATTGACATATCGACCTTATCGAGAGCAGCGCTCTTCTTGAAAATTTTCGTAAGCTGATTGGTTTGAAGAACATCTTCATTCATTGTCCTCTCGCTCCTCCTTATGTGTTACAACCAGCTTACATAGGAGAACATAATTGGAGCTAAAGCAATTCTTAATAATTTATAAAGCTTTCAGCCGATATCCCATGCCCCAGATGGTTTCAATATATTCTTCCCCTGGATTGGCCTTGCCTAGCTTGCTTCTCAGATTGCTGATGTGGACATTCAACGTATTGTCATCACTTATGAACTCCTCGCCCCAAATGCTCTGAAACAGATTGGCCTTGGTGAAAACTTTCCGCGGCGATGTCATCATCAGCATTAGAATGCTGTATTCCCGCGCGGTCAAAGCAAGATCCGCACCGCCAACCGTTACAGTCTGTTCATCGGGATCGAGCACAATATCCTTATGCTTGAGAAGCTTGGGCTCCATACTTGGTCCTGTGCGTTGATACCGCCGCAGATGGGAATCAATACGAGCCGATACCTCGTCGATATCGAAAGGCTTCGTAATATAATCATCCGCCCCCGCACGCAACACATCGATTTTCGTCTGCTGCTCGCCTTTTGCCGAAATAACAATGACGGGGAATGCCCGCTGCTCGCCAAAACGCGCCAGCAGTTCCTCACCTGACAAGCCTGGCAGCATTAAATCAAGCAGCACCAGCTGCCATTCCTGCTTGTCCAGATAAAGCAGCGCCTCCGTACCTGAAAATGCGGGTTGAGCGGTGTATCCGCTCTTTCGAACAATGCTGCAAAGCAATTGATTGATGTCATTATCGTCTTCCACGATAAGAATAGCGGTCTCTTTGTTCATGTCCTCACCTTTTATATAGCAATATGGTTCCATTTAACCCTAAAAGTACAGAGAAGCGCAATACATTTCCTTCTGAACCTATACACAGCCTCAGCCGTTGCTTGCTGCTTTGTTACTGCAACATACAGAGAACAAGCCAATATGAACCATTCCAAGCGACTTACGCGGTTTTTCCGCCTTATGGATGCAGCCAAAGAGCATTCTGCGAAGACTTGTCATCTGTAAGAAGGTTTTTCAGCTTTACAGCACACTTCACTCCATTTTTCCGTGCTGTAACACGGTTTTTCCGCCTTATGGATGCAGCCAAAGAGCATTCTGCGAAGACTTGTCATCTGTAAGAAGGTTTTCAGCTTTACAGCACACTTCACTCCATTTTTCCGTGCTGTAACGCGGTTTTTCCGCCTTATGGATGCAGCCAAAGAGCATTCTGCGAAGACTTGTCATCTGTAAGAGGATTTTTCAGCGTTACAGCGCGTTTCTTTCCACGTTTCCGCGCTGTAACGCGATATTTCCGTCTTATGGAGATAGTCGAAGAGCATTCTGGGCTGCCTTATCATCTGTAAGAGGGTTTTTCAGCGTTACAGCGCGTTTCTTTCCACGTTTCCGCGCTGTAACGCGGTATTTCCGCCTTATGGAGATAGTCGAAGAGCATTCTGGGCTGCCTTATCATCTGTAAGAGGATTTTTGGACCTCTGTCAAGAAAGTAGACACCCAATAACGTTGCTCACGCGATATTTTTGTAGTACTCAGCTTCAAATCGGTCAGGGGATAAGTAACCCAATGAACCGTGGATTCGCTTCCGGTTGTAAAAGAGCTCGATGTACTCAAATACTTCTTGTTGCGCTTGGGCCTTCGTCTGAAATTTGGTGCAGTAAATAAACTCCTTCTTCAGCACACTGTGAAAGGATTCGATACAGGCGTTATCGTAGCAGTTTCCCTTGCGGCTCATACTGGCTGTCATCTTGTATTTCATCAGTCGGTTACGGTACTCCTCCGACGCATACTGCGAACCACGGTCAGAATGGTGGATCAAACCTTTCCCTGGTTTTTGCGATGCATAGGCCTGATCTAGCGCAGCTAGAACCAAGTCTGTGGTCATTCGATCGGCGAGCTTCCAACCTACAATCTTGCGTGTAAATAAGTCCAGTACGCTGGCCAGATAGAGCCGTCCTTCCCGGCAAGGAATGTACGTGATGTCCGTCACCCACACTTTGTTCGGAGCTGTTGTGGCAAAGTTCTGGTTGAGTATGTTAGGCGCAATGGGATTCGTATGGTTGGAGTCAGTCGTCGTCACTT
>NZ_CAKMMF010000016.1 GCF_927798095.1 Paenibacillus plantiphilus
TTTGACGCTTGAACTCTTCATCAAAATGCTGACGGATATCGCCCATGACACACCTCGACCTTTTCATTTGTTTTTATTGTAACAGGTCGCTGATACAGCGTGTCTACTTTCTAGTCTACAATCACTTTGCCACCTGTAAGAGGTTTTTTCAGGCTTACAACGCAACTCGTTTCACTTTTCTGCGCTATAACACGGTATTTCCCGCTTACAGCGCTAGCCAAAATGGATTCCACAGCACGTTGCCGTCCGTATGATTGTTTTTCAGATATGAAGCTAGTTAGAGCACATCACCGTAATCGGATGAACCATCATGCATCAGGTACACTGGCTGGGAGGATAAGACCGCGTTCACTAGTAAATTAATTGCGATCTGGTGTGAATTCAATGAGTTCAGACAATTTGCAGTTGAACGTCTCGCATAGCTTAATCAACGTTTCCAGCTTCGTTGTTTCAACATTCTCTTCTTTCGTATAGCTTATTTATCGAGTTTCTGCTCAATCCTGATAATTGCATCAACTCTGTTATATCATCCATCCACTCAGGGGCATCCCCCAAATCTCGCTCGACTCCGTAATACGGCAGCATTTTAAAGCTGCTGCTCCTGCTGATACAACACGGTTGACAGGTATCGCTCGCCGTTGCTCGGAATGATCGCTACTACCCGTTTGCCTGCTCCTAAGCGCTGGGCTAGCAAGGTAGCGGCGTAGATGGCTGCGCCTGACGAAATGCCGCCCAGAATGCCTTCTTCCTTCGCGGCTCTTCTCGCCGTCTCGAATGCTTGCTCGTTGCTGACTTGAATGACCTCATCATAAATATGCGTATCCAGAATGGAAGGTACGAAGCCTGCGCCAATCCCTTGAATTTTGTGCAGTCCAGGCGCTCCGCCAGAAAGAACAGGCGATGCGGTCGGCTCGACAGCGACGATATGAATGTGCGGGTATTGCCCACGCAATACCTCTCCTACTCCTGTGATCGTGCCGCCTGTGCCTACGCCTGCCACGAAGCCGTCAAGGCCGCCGCCCAGAGATTCGATCGCTCTGACAATCTCCGGCCCCGTCGTTTCCCGATGAATGTGCACGTTGGCCGGGTTGTCGAATTGCTGGGCGGGAAAATAACCCGGATTGTTCGCCGACAGCTCCTGCGCCACCCGAATCGCTCCATTCATCCCCTCCAATCCGGGCGTCAGCACGAGCTCGGCTCCGTATGCGCGCAGCAGATTGCGGCGCTCAAGGCTCATCGTCTCCGGCATAACCAGAATGGCTCTATAGCCTCTCGCCGCTGCTACTAAAGCGATCCCGATTCCTGTATTGCCGCTTGTTGCCTCGACAATGGTATCCCCCGGCTTCAGCCTCCCATCACGCTCAGCCGCTTCAATTATGCTGATTGCAATGCGATCCTTCACACTGCTGCCGGGGTTAAAAAACTCCAGCTTCAGTAATATCTCTGCGCTTCCTTCCGGGGCCACCTTGTTCAAGCGAACGAGCGGCGTCTTCCCAATCAATTCGGTAATATTATTTACGACCAGCTCCATCCTTGCCAACCTCCTCTTTTCCTATCTTATCCCCCAGGCGTGGGGCGTATTGAATTCAGAAAATGCGTCGTATCTCTGAGCGGCATAGATCCCTCACGCTCTTTGCTCCAGCCGATCTCAGCCCGCCAGCTGCCGAGCAATCCCTTCTCGATCAAGGTCTCCTCCTGCACATGCTCCAATTCGTCGGCGAACGGCGATACATAGAGCGCGTCTACCGGACAATAAGCTTCACAGACGAAGCAGGTCTGGCAATCCTCCTGCCGCGCGATGACGGGGAGTCCGATTTCATTGGTGTCAAATACGTTCGTAGGGCACACCTTCACACAGATCTTGCACTGGATGCAGCGATCCTCGCTTACGAGCTCAATCATAGTGAACGAACCTCCTTCTCCTTGGACAGCAGCTGCTGTAAGCCAGCCGTTTCAACTACTGCCTCAGTCCGCACTCGGATATGATCCAATCCGGATACAATTAACCGATGCGTCTGTGATGGGTCGAGCTCTGGATACTCAGCGAGCGTATGCATGCCTCTTGTCTCCTTTCGGGCAAGCGATGAGGTGTAGATCCACCTTGCTGCTGCGACCATCGCGGCTGCCTCCCTTGCGCGAACGCGGCCTTGCAGCCCTTCCGGGGCGCGGCCGCGCATGAGCGGCCATAACGCATGCAGACGTGCAAGCGACTGCTGAATGACAGGCTCGCTGCGAAAATAGTTAATGTTCAGCGGCAATATCTCCCGCTGAACGGCATCCACAATCTCCTTATTGTCGATGGTGCTGCCCGATTCCGCTCCCGAGGTCAGGCCATATTGTCCGGCAGGACGCAAATTCCGCAAGACAGCCTCGCGCCCCTGCGAGACTGCGTATTGGGCAGCCCCTTTGCCGGACCACGTGCCTGAGCTGATTGCCCAGGACGCATTCAGCGCGCCTCCGCCCGATCGGCCTCCAGTTACCTTCTCGCGCGATGCCGCATCTCCCGCAGCATACAATCCTGCGACGCTTGTCGAGCAGTCCTCGCCAACGAGCCGAATGCCTCCTGTACCACGCACGGTCCCTTCATAACGCATCGTAAGCGGGAATTTCTGCGTGAAGACATCAATCCCTGCCCGTTCGTAGGGGAGGAAGAAGATCGGATGCGAGTTGCGCAGAATCCGCCGCTTCTCCTCTGTATCCGCATGCTCCAGCACTGCATAGACAGGGCCCTTCTGGAGCATCCGCGCGAGGAAGCCGTCGCCTCGCGGACCTCCCTCATTCAGACGGTTGCCTTCCTCATCATAGTAATTCGCCCAGCCGAGCAGCCTGCCGCGGGTCACTGTGCCGAACGCTGCGCTCGGCGCATAATGACGGCTGAACTCCATGCCGGACAAGTCGGCGCCCAGCTCCGAGGCCATCAGCAGCCCGTCCCCAGTCAGCACGTTGCAGCCAAGCCCCTTGCTCAGAAAAGCGCAGCCTCCGGTCGCAAGCACGACCGCATTCGCCTTGACCTCCCATTCCTCTCCGGTCAGACGGTTAATGCCGCGAGCGCCGCCGACTCCATGCTCATCGACAAGAAGCTCCTGAGCTGGCGATTGATCGAGAACGCGCACGCCAGCCTTCTGGACAACCCTTCTCATGATCCCCATATAATTGGGACCGTGAAGATGGGTTTTGACAACATTCCCGTCATGATCCTTCGGAAACGTATACCCCCATTGCGCGACCAGCTCCAGATTGTGATACACCTGATCCAGCACGCGGTGCACCCATGACGGCTCGGATAAATATCCTCCTGTCGTCACACGATCCAGAACAGCGGCATCGCGCTGCTCCGGATGCGGCGGGACGACAAGGAGGTTGGTGCCTCCCGGAGCCGTCGCTCCGCTTGTCCCGAGATAGCCCTTGTCGGCCAGTACAACCTTCGCGCCTGCTGAAGCGGCGCTCCAGGCAGCCCAAGCGCCTGCCGGCCCTCCGCCGATTACGAGGACATCCGCTGTTATGCTGACTCCTTCTGATAGACTCATCCTTTTCCCCTCCAGCCGACAATAAAAAAGGAGACGCGCCTCAGCAATTGTGAAATTGCGAAGCACATCTCCGTTTGTACGGTCGATAGTATTTGAAATTCTCTATATTGAAAATCCTATTTCACCGCAGTATTTATTACCGTCCCTATCGCATGCCCTAGCTGTCCCTGCGAATGCCGGAACAGCTCCTCATAAATCCCTTGCAGGGCAATCAGTTGCTCATGGGTTCCCTCTTCCGCAATTTCGCCCTGCCGCATCACGAGAATGCGGTCCGCCTGCATGATCGTGGAGAGTCTGTGCGCGATGACAAGCGTTGTCCGCCCCTTCGATACGACACCGAGCGCCTGTTGGATCAGCTGCTCCGTATGCGAATCAAGGTTCGCGGTCGCCTCGTCCAGAATGAGTATTCGGGGCTGGAACACTAGAATCCTCGCAAAGGACAGCAGCTGCCGCTCGCCAGCGGACAGCCCGCTCCCCCGCTCCGACAACCGCGTATCATAGCCATGCTTCATGTTGCTGATCAGTGCATCCGCGCCTACGAACTGACAGGCTTCAATGACCGCCTCCCGCGATATCGACGGATCGAACATCCGCACATTATCGATAATGCTGCCCGCATACAAGTACGGCTCCTGCTGGACCAATCCTACAATGCGGTGCAGCTTCGCCTGCGGCAGGTCGCGAATATCGTGACCATCGATCAGAATGCTGCCCTCCTGAACATCGTAGAAGCGGCACAGCAGACTGATGAGCGAGCTTTTGCCAGCACCGGTCGTACCGACAATTCCGATCATCTCTCCCGCTCCGATATGCAGATCGAGCGCCTTGATGACCGGCGTCCCGCTCTCATAACCGAATGTTATCCGGTTGAAATCAACGCGTCCCTTCACAGCATCTAGCGGCAGATCATGCTTCTTCGCTTCCTCCGAATCCAAGATCTCGGGACGAATATCGAAGATCCCCCAAATCCGGTTAACCGCCACCGTTGCCGACTGAAGCATATTCCATTGCTGTGTAATCGTATTGATCGGTTGGAAAAACTGACGAATGTAAGTAATGAAAGCATAGAGCACACCGAACTCCAACGTTTCCCCGATAACAGCCTTGCCGCCCACCCAAGTGACGAATGCAATCGACAGATTGCTCAGAATATCGAATGAGCGGTTGAACAGCACGTTCGTCCGAATCTCGCGAAGGTTCGCCTGAAAATAGGATTGATTGCGCTCCTTGAACTGCTTTCCCTGCTCCTTCTCCTGGTGAAACACTTGAATGAGATTCATGCCCGACAGGTTCTCAGCTACGAACGAGACGAGTCTGGACAGACGGGTTCTCGCCATCTGATACGTATTGCGCATGAACGAACGGAATGCGACCGCTATTATTGCAATAACCGGCAGCAGGACCAAACAGTAAGCGCCCAGCTCCGCATCCAGTTGGAACATCATAACCAGAATGAAGAGCAATGTCATCCCGTCCCGCAGAATGCTGAGCAGCACCTGATTGAAGAACTGGTTCAGAGCCTCTGTATCGCTGGAGACGTGAGTAATTAGACTGCCGCTTGGCGTTTTGTCAAAATAGGACATCGACAGCCGCGTAATATGCTGAAACAGCTGCTTGCGAATACGGGCCACGATGCTCTGTCCGGCATATTGCAGCAGATTGTTCTGCAAATAAGTGAAGAGCAGCGCCAGCAAGGACAGTCCCAGATAGACCCCGCTGATGATAAGCAGGCTTCCGTAGTCGTTTTTGCCGACCATCAGATTGTCATCGATTACGATTTTGACCAAATACGGCTGCAGCAGCTCAGCGGCAATCGCGATGAGCGTACAGACAAACACGAAGCCAAATGTCCGCCGATGCGGCTTCGCGTAGGAGCCGAGAATGCGGAATGCCGATTTGTACTGCGGCTTCGGCGGCTTGCTGAGATCGGCCTTCTGATCCATCTGCCAATTATTAATGGCCTGCGACATGCTGGCTTCCCTCCTCTTGAATCGCATAGAGCGTAGCATACAGCCCTTGCTGCTCCAGCAGCTCCTCATGCGTGCCCCGCTGTACGATTCGACCGCCATCCAGCACGACGATGAGATCGGCATGCTTGATCGCGCTAATCCGGTGAGCGATAATGATCGTCGTCTTGCCCTCGCGCTCCGCTTGAATCGTACTCAGAATCTCCGTCTCGGTCACCGCATCCACCGCGCTGACGCTGTCATCAAGAATCATGACCGGAGCATCCTTGATCAGCCCGCGCGCCAGACTGGTTCGCTGCCGCTGTCCGCCGGAGAGCGTCACACCGCGTTCCCCAAGCTTCGTCTCGAATTGATTCGGGAACGCAATAATATTGTTGTAGACCTGAGCCTGCCGGGCGGCAGTCTCCACTTCCTGCTCATTGGCATCGCGCCTGCTGAAAGCAATATTTTCACGAATAGTTGTACTGAACAAGAAGCCGTCCTGCGGCACATAAGCAATCCCGCTCCGCAAATTTTCCAGACTCTGTTCATGAATATCAGTGTCACCGATAAAAATCGTCCCTACTGGCGGATTGTACGTCCGCAGCAGCAGCTTCATCAGCGTCGTCTTCCCGCTGCCGGTCCGACCTACAATCCCAAGGGTCATGCCGGGTTCGATATCGAGGGAGATATCGTGCAGAGACGCCCTGGCAGCATCAGGATAACTAAAGGTCAGATTGTTGATCCGTATCGAGGCTTCCTCCATGCGCACCTCTCTGGCTCCCTCCATCTCCCGAATATCCGGCTCCTTCGCCAACAGCTCATTCAATCGCTGCAGCGATGCCCGCGACCGCTGGATCGTATTGATCACATTGCCGATCTGCTGCAGCGGGTTCATCAGCATGCGGATATACAAGGTCAGCGCAACGAAGTTGCCTAGCGTAATATGGCCCGTCACCGTCAAATATCCGCCAAAGGTGAGCGCGATAATGAGTGAGGTTGAGCCAAGGAACGGAATGAGCGCCTGGAAGATTGACGACAGCCGGACGAGAGACAATTGATTGTCCCGAATATCGTCCACCGTCGCGCCGAAGCGGTCGATCATGATCGGCTCTACGGCGAATTTCTTCGTCACGCGAATGCCGCCGAACTGCTCTTCCGCCGATTCTGTCATCGTTCCAAGAGATTCCTGAACCTTGAGCGAGCGCTTGCGAATTGCAGGTCCGAACTTCGTTACGATCCATGGAATGAGAAACAGCGGGCCGACCGATGCGGCGATCAGATAGAGCGGTATCCCGCTTGTCACCATCGCCACCATGCAGGACAGCAGCAGCATCGTCGCCATCGCCGTCTGATTGACGCCCATCGAGATCGATTCCCGCACACTGGTCACATCATTCATGAAATAGCTCAGCAGCTTGCCCACGCCGTTCTGCGAATAGAAATGCTCGCTAAGCCCTGTGAAATGGGCGAACAGCTTGCGGCGCGTCAGAAATTCGAACAATCTGCCGACATACATAACGAGATACTGTCCGAAGCCGCCGATGACCGCATGACCGACGCCGATTGCCAGCAGCAGCAGGCTGTAACGGACAATATCTTCACCTGTCAGCAGTCCCGTCTGCAGACGGTCGGTGAATTCGCCAAGCACCTTCGGAAAGAACACATACACGATACTTGCGATTGCGTGAAGCGAGACGGAGGACAAATAAATATACCAGGTCGCTCTAAAGAAATCAGGCAATAACCTTGGTGGCTTCAAAAGACCATCACTTCCCTTGCAAGACTTTATTCTACGATCCCCGTCCGTTCAACCCCCTCCACGAACCAGCGCTGCGTAAAAGCATACAGCACAAGCAGCGGAAGTATGATCAGGAAGGATGCCGCCATCTTCAGCGGCTCGACGAAGAATCGGAGGCCACCGGCTTCGGACTCGGCGCTCAGCATCGCGTTCAGCTTCGCCAGTCCCACCGAAAGCGGCACATTCTCCGCGCCGAACATATACATCGACGGGAAGTAGGAATCATTCCACGTCCAGACGAAGGAGAACAGGAAAACGACCAGCACCGCAGGTCTGGAGATCGGCAGCATGACCCGATAGAACATTCGGAAAGCCCCCGCTCCATCGATGCGTCCAGCCTCCTCCAGCTCCTTGGGCAGCGTAGAGAAGAACTGTCTGAATATAATAACGAACAATGCCCCCTTTAGTCCATGACCGAATAGAGCCGGTACGACCATGGGCAGGAACGTATTGATCCAGTCGAGCTCCTTGAAGAGCAGAATCGACGGCAGTATTGTCACCTGCGGCGGCATGACGAAGGTAAAGATCAGCGCGCCGAAGGCAAGCTTTTTAAACGGAAAATCCAGCCTCGCAAACGCATAACCGGCAATCGCGCAGGAAACGACCTGAAACAATGAAACCAAGCCCGCCACCGACAGACTGACAGTGAAGCTCGCGGCATAATTCAGCGCCTTGTAGGCTTCGGCAAGATGTCCGCCATAGAACCCGCTGGGCACCCATATAACGGCAGGATCAAGCAGGTCGCGCGCATCCTTGACCATCGTCGTCACCATGTACAGCACAGGCTTCAAGTAGATGAAGGCGACATCGATCAGAAGCAGATACAGGAAGACCCGGAACAGCAGTCCCTTGTCCGCTTCGACGCCCATAAGACGAAGCTTGAGCCGGGCAGGACTCCCTGCCAGTAGTGCGCGCAGAGAGCGCTTTTTCACAGCCGACTGTGGGATGTTGCTCTTTGCAAGCGTAGTTGATTTGTCCATAGACAGTCCTCCCCTCTAGCGTATTGCGCCAATGCCCATAGACCGGCTCGCTCTTCTGTACAGCAGCAGCGCAAGACCTAGAAAGAGCAGCACGATCATAAAATAAATCCAGGCCAAGGCGCTGGACACGCCGTAATTCTCCGTTGTCACCTTGCTGATGATGGGGTTGGACGGAAATGTGAACAGATCGACGACGGTATAGATGAGATTCAATAATAAGAAAGGCGACAGTCCCGGCAGCGTAATTTTCCAAAAGGTGCTCCAAGGATCGGCTCCGTCAATTCGCGCTGCTTCATACACAGAGGCCGGAATCGTCTGGCGCCCCGCGAGAAAGATCAGAATCTGCACGCCCGACGACCAGAGCACCAGCACGAATGAGCCAAGAATGCTGCGCAGCGGCTCCCCCCAAGAGCGAGGCACATAGTCGCTCAATATCCGCTCAAGCTGCGAGCCCTGCAGAATGATAAGCTGCCCTTCCCCCTGTGCGATGAATTCCTGAATGATCTGGCCGGAAGCGAAAATAACCGGAAGGAAGAAGATGACCCGGAAGATCATTCGCCCACCGAAGCGAACATTGAGCAGAATCGCCGTCAGCAGCGAGAAGATCAGAATAATCGGAATCATGAGCACCGCCTCGCGCAGAAAAGGAACCAGATCGTCGTAGAGCAGTCCGCCGTCAGCAAACAATATTTCCCGATAATAGAGCAGCCCGACTGGCGTTGTATTGATGCCGGTTGCGGTAATGCGCACCTGCTGGAAGCTCATATAGAGCGAGTAGGCCAGCGGAAAGGCGACGAAGACCAGAAATCCGATGGCCCAGGGAGCGATGAACAGAGATCCTTCCAGCTTCCGCCTCGTCGTTGCGCTAGTTATACGCAGCTTCGCCAAATTCATGCCCCCTCCTCTCCCCTCTTTACAATAAAGTCCTCAGCAGGCACTGCGAATCCTTCACCCTGATAGGGCTCCGCATTGTAATTCACAATGACGGTATGACCGCCCTCATAGATCGTTTCCTTCACGCCCGGCGCCAGACTGCGATGCCCTATTATATATTGGCCTTGCACCGCACCAAGCGCTTCGTTATAGCGCCTATAGAGCCGCGCAGCCTCCTCCTCCCAATCCGCTGCATGCATGCTGTAATACCAGATTGTATAGGCGTTCTTGAAATCGCCGGATTCCGCAGCAGTGAACACAAAGGAAGGATACGCGCCGTATTCAATGCCCCGCAGGAAGTCTTCACGGCTTCCGGCATCGACATTGACCCAATCCGACGAATACGTCACAAGCCCGTGCAGCGCAATCTGCGCGAAGGGCACGGCCTCGTCGATGAACAGATCATAGGAGTAATCGTCCGTCAGCCGATGAAGATGGCTTGCTCCTCCCTTGAGCGCATAGAAGCTTCCGTCAACAACCGATGCGCCGCCAAGCTCGCTTCTCGATTTCCCGATCAATGATTGCTGGCTTGCCGCAACCTCGTCCCGCCCGGCGCGGTACCGACTGTTGTAGTCGGTGCTGAGGCCGCTGCCGATTCCCCCGGCGAACAGAATGCCGTCTGCTCCCAGCGCGCGATATTCTTCCATATCCGCATTGCCCTCCTGCTCCCCATAGAGCGGGCTGACAAGCGGTATATCCTCCCGGCTGACGCGGTTGTGGACAGTCTGCAGCGTTCCCGCCATGTTGCGAAGTCCGTCATTGCGTGACCAGAAGCCGCCCCGTCCGCTGTTGTTAAGCGAATAATTGGCCTCCAAATAGACCGCTGCCTGAAGCTTATGCGCCTGCTCGATGAACTCCTTCATGCCGCTGTTGCCGCCGATTCGGCTGTCTACAGGAAACAGCCCGCCGAATGAGCTGTAGCCCCAGCGCTGCCATCCTCCATAATGGACGGTCATATTGGCAATGCCGAGCGAATGGAATCTGGCGAGCATCGCGCTTGCCTGATCTGTCGTCGTTCCTACGATGTAGTCATCCCATAGGAAGCCTTCCCTGAGGTCCGCTCCGATCACGTCGATGTACATCGGAATTTCAGCCTTCTTGGGCTCAATCCTCGCAAGTCCGAAGCTCTCCGTCAGATAAGTGCGATATTTTGCAGCCATGCCGACATAATCGCCCGCTTCCGCTTCCAGCGGATAATAACGGATCGACCGTTCCGGCGTCTTGAACCGCTGCTCGCTGAAGGTGTAGAAGCCTTCTGTCCCCTGCCCGTTAGTAGATTGGAAAAACTTGATTCTGTACTGCCATTCAGCCGCCGCCCAGTTAGAGACGCCGAGCGAGCCCGCAGGCGCTGCGAACAGCTTGGCATAGGCATCGCCTCCCGTAATGACCGCGAGAAACGCCTGCTCGCCCGATTTGATGCCGAACACTGGCATTTTAACCTCATTTCGAGCTGTCGGTTCGTTATAGAACGCGGCATCCGGCCCGTACAGGGGCTCCCTGTACAGCGGTTTATCCTGCGTGCCCGGCTCCTCCTTGAAGGTGACAAGAGCGCCGGGACCGTCCGGGATGAACAGATAGCCCTCCTGACCGACCGAAGGCTCAGCGCCAAACATCGGATAGAGCTTCAGATTCAACAGGCTGAGCGCGCCTTCGGCTATCCCCTCATCCAGCACCTTGGTCTCCACATAATCCTTGTGCAGCCGAACCTCTATCGGAACTGCAAATCCGGTTCGGGCGAACTGGAAGGTGATTCGGAAGCCTCCGTCGAACAGCTCGAACCCCTCCTGCACACTGCCCTCTTCCATCCAATTGGTCAGCTTGGATTGGGATTTGGAGCTGCTGGCATCAATGTATTCCGCCATGATCGGCGACAGCAGATTGTTCCGCCAGGTCCCGGCAATCGTCTCCGACTCCCAATGCTCCGGGTTCGGGTAGGATCGCCAAATCCTGCTGCTTGTTCTGCTTTCTACCTTGAAGTGGGCGGTTGCAGGATCGACATAGAGCCGGAGGCGCTCATTCTCCCCTGCCAGCTTAAATCGCCCTTCATCCGGCAGGGCCGGTTTCATCGGTTCTCCTGCCGGAGCAGAGAGCGAGAGCGACGACGTATTCACAGTCTTGGACTTTTCATTATTGAGAGGCTTCGCCCCGATCTCTGCCCGTGTTCCGGAGGCCCCGCTGATCCACAGCAGGAACAGTCCGAGAAGCGCGAGCCCCAACGTACTTAGAACAGCCCTCAGCGGCCAGCGTTTGAGCGTCTTCATCGGATCGTCACCTCCTGATACACGGAATAGATGAAGTGCCACAACTCACTGGTCAAGCTGTAGATAATAAACAAAAGCACGGCACAGACCGCCATCGTGACGATTGACAGCAGGATGTTGATCGCCGCCTCGCCAACGCTGTAATTGTGAATGCCCTGCGCTTGCCAGAAGAAAAGCAGCGCCACCCACACATATAATCCATTCTCCAGAAACAGAAAGATGGCACTTTCATTCAAAGTCATTGCATTCGAGATCAGCGTGAGCGGCAGGCCGAGCAGTAGGAATGGAAACAGCGAATAGGCGCTGCCGTAGAAGACATCCCTAAACCGTCCCTCGCCCTGCTTGAGCGAGCTGACAAGATAATGACAGACAACGAACCCGAACCAGATGCCCGCGAAGCGCGCCAGCCCGGGAAAGACGCTGGCACTAACTATCGATTCGGGGTGAAAGACGAAGTTCGTGCCACTGCTCATTACGCCGTAGGAGCCGATTGCCAGCAGAAACAGAATCATACTGCTGGCGATCCCTGCCTTACCCTCATAGCGGATCGCCTGAAACCCGTCAATCGGCCGCCGAATTAAGGCGGACACATGTCCGAGCTCCTTCAGAAACGTCGGCAGCCGTCTCCAGACTGCCAGTCTGTCCTTTAGCGAAGCAGGGATTCGGCGGCGCAGCCTTCGCCAAAGAAGATGAAGGCCCAGCAGGACGAGCGCCGCATTCATCAGCAGGCCGAATTGGTTCTGGAACCATAGCAGGCGTGTCTGCCAGAACGAATCGGAGTACCCTTGCGCCCAGCCCGCTTCCCTGAACAGCTCCTCGGCCCGCTGGAACTCCCCCTTCTGATAAGCAGCCTTCGCAAGGCCAAGCAGCGCAGGACTGTAATAAGCATTCTGTCTGGCGACCTCTCTCCACAGCGGCTCGCTCTCTCCATAGCGTCCATCCTGTGTCAGACTGTTGGCCTTATGCACGATCGCTCCGAATTCGGACAGCCGATAAGTCTGGATCATATGATTCTCACTATCCAGAATGAGCAGCGTGCCCTGCGAATTCGTCTCGACTGCCGACGGCATCGTAACGACACCGCGTTTCGCAGTCCCTCCCCCGGGCTGTCCGCCCCAGAAGAACAACAGATTGCCGTTGCTGTCATACTGGCTCACAATATTCAGCTTCGTATCGACGACGGTAATATTGCCATCCCCATCCACGGCAGCGTCATTAAGCTGCGGAAGGGAGCCATCGGCAAGAGCCCAGCTATATTCGCCAAAGCTCCGCTCTTCCTTCTTGCCGGTTTGCTCGTTTTTGACCGCCAGCTGATCCAGTCCTGCGATGTTGAGCTTCTTGATCTGCGCCCGGTCCACTTCCTTCGTAACGGTGTAGATGAAGCCGTCCGTTCCGATATCAACGCTCGTAATGGAGCCGGGGAGCTTGGATATCTCCCTCGCATACATCTCCCTCGTATATAGAAGCCGCTTCACGGCATCCGTAACCGAGAACGCCGCCTTGTTGGACCCGAAGAAGCTCTGGAATCGGCCCTCCGTGTCAAGCTGCAGCAGCCCTTGATAGCCGCCCAGCGTGGCAATGTACAGAAAGCCCCGTTTGTCGACGACCAGCTTGATTGGATCGTACTTGAACGAATCCGGGATCAGCTTGGACTGCGGCCTCTCGAACACCCGCACAAGCTTGCCGTCCCGATCCAGCCTGACGATCCGATGATTGCCCGTATCCGCGATGTAGATGTCGCCATTTCCGTGGACAAAAATGCCCTGCGGTCCATTCAGCGGACTATCCGGGACCTCCAGAATACGAATCAGGCTGCCCTTCTCATCCAGATGGACGATGCGATTGTTGCCGGTATCCGCAATATAAATCTGGTCCTCTTCATCGACGAACAGATCCTGCGGCTTGTTGAGCGGTGACCGAATGGTCTCCCCCGGGTTGTTCGGGTCCGGTATTCTGATCGTATCCCCCAGCACTCCGGAAGGCCGGTAAGCCGACTGCATCCGAAACAGCTGTCCGAACTGGTCCTTGTAATACGTTTCATAGGATACGCCAGCAGACGCTTTGCCAGGTGCAAGTACAAATGCAAATGCAAGTGTCAGCAGAACAGAGAGCGCCGTCAGTACGGCAATGGTGAGTCTAAGCGTCCGCTGCATCGGCAACGCAACCGCCTCCCTTCTATTTGATGCCGGAATGCGCCATCGTCGCGATAACCTTCCCTTGCAAAATGACGAATACGATCAGATTCGGAACGAACAGAATAAGCGCCGCAACCGCTGCAGCTCCTTGCATCGCTACATTATTAGCCAGATTGTTGGTCAAGGTGGAGAGATAGAAGGCAAAGCTTTTCATCTCCTCATCCATCATGAAGAGCGCAGACGACTCTGTATTCCCCCATGAGCTCTGAAAGGCCAGAATTGCAATCGTCGCAACCGCCGGCTTGCAGACTGGAATGACAATGCGCAGAAACACAGTAAATTCATTCGCTCCATCTATACGCGCCGCTTCCAGCAGGGCATTCGGTATTTGATCCATAAACTGCTTGAGCAGGAACACACCGATCGGCATCGCCATAAGCGGCAGAAGATGTCCGAAATAGGTGTTCATGATGCCAAGCTGGCTGACGACCAAATATCGCGGTATTTGGACAACCTCGGGAGCGAACATCAGCGTCAAAATAATAGCTGCAAAAACAAGCTTGTAGCCCGGAAACCGATGCTTCGCAAGCGGATACGCGCATAACGCGCTGGCCGCGGTGACAAGCAGGACAGCCAGTCCCGATATGAATACGCTGTTGAACAAATACCGCACCATCGGAACGGTAGAGCGGGCTGTTACCGCGACCAGCTCATTCCAGTTTTGCAGCACAGGCTCCTTCACGAAGAACGTCGGCGGATATACAAACAGCTCATGGTAAGGCTTGAAGGCATGGTTGAAAATATACACAATGGGCAGCAGCATGAAGACCGACAGCACGATCATGAGCAGCAGCAGCACCTTCTGAAAACCGTCCATCGCATGCAAGCGCGATGCCCTCCGCCATAAGCGCAGCCTCATCCTACTCATCCTCCTTCGATCCGAACAGACCCCAGCTTAATTTATTGGACACATACATCAATAGGAGCAGGAACACCGATATGGCCGCCGCATACCCCATCTCGAACCGGATAAATCCGAAATCGTCGATATGGTTAATAATCAGATGGCCCGCATATTCCGGCGTTGGATTCTGGCCGGACAGCTCCACGCCAATCGCACCGGTCTTGAAGGTCGTCACGATGGCCATCACAGCGCCGAACAGCATTTGCGGCTTCATCGACGGAATCGTGATGTACCAAATCTCCTGCAGTCGGCTTTTCAAGCCATCGATTCTGGCTGCTTCATAATAATCCTGCGGCACATTGAGCAGTCCCGCCAGCATTGCGAGGAATCCTACCCCCATGCTGGACCATAGCGTGACGACAATCATCGCATTCATCAGCAGCGAAGGATCTGTCACCCATAGCTTGGGGACGTCAATAAAGCCGATTCGCAGCAAAATGCTGTTGAGATAGCCGATTCGGTCGCCTGACAGCATCGGCAGCCAGACGATCGACATTGCGATGCCAATCGTCAGCGATGGCGTGTACATCGCCAAGGCGAACCACTTTCGCAGCCTTGCCGGAAGCTGCACGATGAGCCATGCCAGCAGGAAGGCGGCGACATAGCCGCCCGGGCCGACAATGAGCGCGAACTTGATCGTGTTGGGCAGCGCATGCTTCAGGAACAGAAGATCCTGCGAGATCAGGTACTGGAAATTTTGCCATCCGATGAATCTGGGCGATTCAATCGCATTGAAATAAGTGAAGCTGAGTGCCACCGCAGCCAATACGGGAATGGCGATGAATGCGACAAAGCAGAGCAGAAACGGCGTGATGAACAGATAGGAAATGCGATGCGCCCACATCTCGCGCAGCAGCCTTGCCAGACGGCGCTTCTGCTTCTTCGGCTTGGCCTCCGGGGCTTCTAGCCTCGTTGCTGTTGACGGCCCCACCACCGCCGAGTTCGTCGCTCTCGCCAAGCCCGCTGCCGCCGAGTTCGCCGCCAAACCCGTCATTTCCACGTCCGCTGGGTCCAGCTTCGTCATTTCTACCGTGCTGCGGGGGAGCAGCGGCGTTGCTTTACTTGACATAGCCGCTCACCCCTTCCCATGGCTTGTCGATAATCGGATATTCCAGCGACTTCAACGGCTGTCCGTTCTCATCCAGAAAGCCGAACTCCTGCTGCTTGCGGCGCAGCTCGCGATTGATATCGACGATAGCCTGCTCCAATGAGGAGCGGTAGTTCATGCCGTCCACAACGGCCCGCACCCATGCGTTGCCAAGCTCTCGGCCCATGAAATAGCCGCCCGGCGGATTCGCCTTGTCCTTGTACCACCGCCACTGCTGAAGAATGACATTGGCATCCTCCTTCTTCCACGGCAGACGGACGAACGCTTCAACATTGGCCGTATTCCAGCGGAAGGACACTCCGTTGATCGACTCCAGATCAGCGCCGTACCGTTCCTGCGTCTCGACAGAGATCCACCATTTGAGAAAGGTCCACGCCTCGTCCTTCTTATTAGAAGCTTCGAAAATAACGCCGGTCGTCTGCATGCCTCCCGCCCATCTGCTGATCGTTCCATCCGGCTGCTTCTTGCCGGGAATGACAGCAATTCCCCACCGTCCGTTCAGTTCAGGAGCGGCAGCAGCTAATTGCACATACATGTTGTAATCCGAAATGCCGATCGGCATCGCCCCGCTGCGAAAATGCTGATAGAAGCTCGGAACCTCGCGTTCGATCGCATACGTGTTGAACAGATTCGTCCATTGCTTGAACGCCTTGAAGCCCTCCGGCGCATCAAGCGCCGTCCGAAAACCGTCCGGTGTGAAGAAATCCGCGCCGTTCTGATAGATATAAGGGATAAACTCCCCCGGGTTGACGTAGAAGTTCTTGTCATACTGCTGCAGTGTCGGCAGCATCTCGTAGACATCCTCCCACGTATCGGGAATTTCCAGTTCCAGCTGGCGCAAAATATCCTTCCGATAATAGAGCACCTGGAACGATTGCGTCTCCGGCACAGCGTAGTACCCTTTGTCATAGTAGACCGGAAGCCATGATCCCGGGCTGAAGCGGTCATAGATGTCCCCGAAATCGGGGAACTGGCTCAAATCATGCACGCTTCCCCGAATGGCGTAATCGACCGGCAAATCCTGCGACAGGCCGAGCGCCACATCCGGCTGCAGATTGGCCGCATTGGACATGACGAGCAGTTGCGGATTGGGCAGCAGGTTCACCTTGACCCTGATCCCCGTCTCCGGCGTGAACAGCTCGTCGCTGATCTCCTGCAGCTGCGTCACATAATCTCTGCCCCGCTGTACCCACACATTCAATTCCTTGTCGTCCATATCCGAGAGACTGTCCCGCGTATCGAAGGATTCGGCAAAATTATTGAAGATACCGATAATTTCCTCGCCGAGATTGGCTGTCATCTTCGGAAATTCCGCGCTGGAAGGCGCAATATAGATTTCATCCAGAAGGAGCGGCTGCTTGTAGAGATTGACGACAAAATTGTTGATCTTCTCTTCAATCGAGCCAATCTCATCCAGATGATAAGGAATCTCGTCGGCTGTATTCAACAGCGCCTCAATATCCTTGGCTGACGTCAAAAACCCTTCGCTCGTGCTGTCCTCTCTTCCGTTGGCCTGCTCCATAGCTTCCGACAGCACCTTCAGATTGGCGGCAGCTATACGAAGCCGCTCTGTTAAATCGGGCAAATCCCGCTCGATATCCCATGTCCGGTTCATATCCTTTTGCCCGCCTGTCAGGGATAAGAGGTCGCGCTTAATGGCTTGGAGCAGGAAGGACAGATTCTCAATCCCCCTGACAATCGGACTGACTGTAGAGTGGGTCAAAGCCATGGACAGCGTATGCGTGCCCTTCTCCAGATAGAGCTCATAGGGCTCTCCATGCTCATCCTGCAGCACAGTACCCGTCCAATCTGCATCATAAGGAAAACGGTAGGCAAGGAACTCCTTGAACGGGACCTTGCCGTCCATCATAATCGTACGGAAGGAGGCCTTCTGGGCGAACCGATTCTGCTCCGTGCGCAGCGCCACCTTGTACAATCCCGACTCCTTCACCTCGAAGGACCAGGCAATTTCCTGCAGCGGCCAATCCCACCTGACGCCTCCGACCGTATTGTAGGTAATGCGTCCCTTCGCAAGCGGCACGGTGCGCGGGTCCCGATCCGAGAACATCTGAATCGACGGATCATTCTTGAAGGTCATTTGCTCAGCCTGCAGCGTCAGTACCTCACGGTTTGAGCCCCCGGAGGAAACCGGATAATGCGCGGCCACCTCCGCATACGGAGCGGGCGATACCGGCGGCACGAAACGAATGTCCTTCAATGCGACCGGCTCGAAGCCCTCCAGCCGCAGAATGTGCGTGCCCTTCTTGAAATGCCACAGCAGCGGCTCCGCATAGGCTGCTCCCGAATCGAAGACAGGCTTCGTCCGCCATGTCGATATATCTATGGAGGTCGGGCGAATCTGATCGCCGTCCTCATTGGTTCGCACCTCGCCCTTATCCCGCCATTCTCTGAACAAGGTAAGCGACGACGTCTCGCGATACGGCCTCTTCCCATCTACCTTGGCATCCCATACGATGGGACGAGTCCAGCCCTTGCCAAGGAGCGGATGGTACGTAACCTGCATTTCATATAGCCCGTCAGCAGGTATGGCCAGCTCATACTCAACCCAGCTTGTATCCGTTGTCTCCCAGATCAGAACATCGCTTTCCCCTTCATAAGCACCTGTGCGAAACTGCGTCTCGTCCGATTGCCGCTTAGGCTTGGAAGCATCAATGACAACCTCCCTCTTGGCAGCAGCGATTCCCTGCTCCCGCCAGCCCTTCAGCACATCCGCATAGTAAGGCTCGATGTCAGGCTGCTGCAAATCCGGGTCCGTCCACGATTGAAAGCCGGCAGCCAGCCGCTCCGGATCGATGGACGCTGCTTGCACAGGCTTCGCATCATTCGACTTCCACAAACCCCAGCCGGAAATGATGAATACGACAGCAATAAGAATGACAGCTATCCGCTTGGAGCGGGAATGGAATGGTGGAATAGACACGTTCAGCGCACCTCTCTCTTACAATTATGCAAACCGGACACCTGTGTCCGGATGGAAGAACAGCGCCTTGGACATATCAGGGACGATCCGCAGAGGCTCATCCTCCACAGCCCGGATATGAGCTTGAACACGCAGGACAAGCAGACGCTCCTGACCAATCTCAAGATGAAGATAGCGATCTGCGCCCATCAGCTCATCAAGCTTGAATATGCCGGTTATAACCGCATCGGAGTATAGTCCTTCCAGACTGATATTCTCAGGACGAATGCCTAACGTTACGCGCTTGTCTATCAGCCCATGGCGCTCCAGCATCGCAGCGATGTCCTGCGGCAGCGGAATGGCAAAGCGCGACGTATGAAAGGCTAGACGACCCGTCGGTTCCTTCTGAATTCTGCCCTCGATGAAGTTCATCTGGGGAGAGCCGATGAAGCCCGCAACGAACGTGTTTGCCGGGGTGGAATAGACAGCTTCGGGCGTGTCGATCTGCTGGATCAAGCCATCCTTCATAACGACAATCCGATCCGCCATCGTCATCGCCTCCACTTGATCATGGGTGACATAGACAAAGGTTACGCCCAGCGTTTTATGCAGCTTAATAATTTCCATCCGCATCTGTACGCGCAGCTTGGCATCCAGATTGGAGAGCGGCTCATCCATCAGAAAAACCTGCGGAGAGCGAACGATCGCGCGTCCAAGCGCAACGCGCTGCCGCTGCCCGCCAGACAATTGGCTCGGCTTGCGATCCAGATAAGCGTCAAGCTCCAGCGCCCGCGCCGCCCGGCGGACCGATTGGTCGATCTCGTGCCGGGGCAGCTTGCGGAGGCGCAGACCGAAAGCGATATTTTCAAACACGCTCATATTGGGATAAAGCGCATAGTTCTGGAACACCATCGCAATATCGCGATCCTTGGGGGGCAAATCATTGACAAGCCTGTCTCCGATATAAACCTCCCCTTCGCTGATTTCCTCCAGACCCGCAATCATGCGGAGCGTCGTCGACTTCCCGCAGCCCGACGGTCCGACGAAGACAAGAAATTCCTTGTCCTTGATCTCCATATGGAAATCGCTAACGACCGCATGCTTGCTGCTGCTGTATCGTTTGTAGACGTGATTGATGAGAATCGTAGCCACTGTCATGCACCTCCAAAGCTTTTACGTTCAGGAGCCGTCATTAAAGCCCCATTGGAAAATAGAAAAGGCCATCCGCATCCCTGCTCAGACGACCTTTTCCGATACCATTAGCGTGTCGTTTGAAGCGTCTGTAGTTCCTTGTTGACGTTGTCCTCTGCTTCGCGGATTGCCGTATTCACATCGATACCCTCCAGCGCAATGCGCTTTGCTGCCCCATCGACGAACTTGCGAACATCCGATTCGAACTCATGCGGCTTAATGACCTTGCGGGGCTCGGTTTTGAATATGTTCTCAATCTTCTTGCCCTGCAGCACCGGAATGTCTGCACCGTACAGCTTCTCCAGCTCTTCGTTCTGGATCGTCGGTATGCGCCCTGTTCTTGCCAGCTTCTCCTGCACCTCATCGGACAGCACATTGGCGATCACCTGGAACGCTTCATCCTTATGCTTGCTCGTCTTCGTTACAAGCAGCGCATGCACGTTGGCCGATCGGTTGGTCCCGAGGTTCTCCGTAAAGTTCGGGAACGGCGCGAAGTCCCAGTCCAGCTCAATGCCCTGCTGCCGCAGCTCCTCCAGCGGACCGATGAGATGCGCGAGATTGAAGGCAAGCATGCCGAGATTCTGTTCATTGAAGAAAATATCATCATCATTCGCATACTGATAACGTCCGTCAGCGCCAATATAGTTAGGAACCTCATAGCTCTTCTTGAGGACATTGAATACCTTCAGCCAGCCCGGATTCGACGTCAAGGTCGACTTGCCTGTCGCAGGGTCCAGAATGTTAAGATCCAGTCCGGTCGAAATATTCCGTGGCCCGTTAACATCGAAGCCGATAAAATCAACGCCGCCATCCTGCTTCGTCACCTGCTTGCCCAGCTCGATCACTTCATCCCAGGTCGATTGATCGTCCTTCGGATAAGAAACTCCGAATTTATCGAAGATCTCTTTGTTATAGAAGAGCACCGGCAAATTCAGCGACAGCGGCAGCACTGACAGCTTGCCCTCCGGCGAATAGGTCTTGATCGTATCCAGCACGACAGGCTTCAGCCGGTTCAGGTCGACGCCATATTTTTCGATGTAAGGCGTTAAATCCTCCACCAGATCAAGCCGTTCATAGTCGCTCGTAGCAGCCGTCGTGGATGCGATAATAATATCCGGCACGGTCCCCTGCGTAATGAGCGGCTCGATCTCGACATCCTCCGGCGCCTCAACCCACTCCAGCGTAATATGCGGATATTTCTCCTTGATCGCATCCGCCAGATAGGCGTTAAACTCGGTTTCCGTTACCGTAATGCCGGCTCGCAGAACCTTCAAGGTGACAGGCTCCTGCTTGGCGTCGCTGCCCGCTTCTCCGGCTTTCGCGTCCTGCCCTTGTGCTGCGGCCTTGCCATTATCGTTAGCTGCGCCTTGTCCGTTTTTGTTTCCTTCGGAGCATGCAGTCAGTACAATCATCATCATTGCAATTGCCACTATCGTTAGTTTTCTCATAGAAGTTCCCCACCTTATTTTTGTCGAGTTCATAGAAATAAAAAAAGAGACGTACTTCATATAGAAGTACATCTCCGTTTTGTACGGTCGATTATACATTTCATATTATTCATATAGATTTAATTGGTTTTAAGGTTCCATCATCCTATCATTCGGTTGAGAGGATGTCAATTTATTTCTCATTTCATGTTTCTCATTCGTCCTCATTCGCCTGTCGGGTACAGTCTGGACCTCGCAGCCTCTGTTCGTTCTGTCCGCTCTGTCCGCTCTGTCCGTTCTGTTCGTTCTTTATACCGATCCCTATACGGACTGCGGCAGCACGAGATCGCACGCTTCTTCCGGCATCCAGCGTTTGTCCTTGCCTTCCCACTTCACATTGCAGCCAATCGGGTTCGTAATCTCGACGCGAAGCGGACGGGCGGCCAAATAATCCTCCAGCGCATTGTCCAGATCGTTCACCGTAATGTTCGCAGCATCCTTGGGCGAATCGACTGCACGACCTGTATAAATCAGCTTGCGATCCCCATCGAATACGTAGAAATGCGGCGTTCTAAGCGCACCATATGCGGTCGCAGCCTCCTGCTTCTCATCATAAACGTAAGTCCACGGAAATTGATGCTCCTCGATGCGCTCTACCATTTTCTCATAGGAATCATCCGGATAGGAGGTCGCGCTGTTGGAGCTGATCGCTACGAAAGCGACGCCTTGGGGCGCAAATTTGTTAACTGTAGCCCGCGTCACCTCATCCGATCCTTTAACAAATGGACAGTGATTGCATGTAAACCATACGACCAGCGCTTTCGCGCCAGCGAAATCCTGAAGTCCGTAGAATTCTCCGTCTGTCGCCTTCAAGTGGAAATCCGGCGCTTGCTCGCCAATTTGCAGTGTGTATGCCATTCTTCTACCAACTTCCTCTCTGAATTTAAAATAAAAAAGGAGACATGCCCATAGAAGGGGATGTCTCCGGTTTACCGGTGGAATCAGCCATAACTCATAATATCACACTATTCCCACCTGTCAAGTATGATTTATAGACCTATTGATTCACCGTCCAATCCAACTGTCGCTTGTCCGCATCAAGCATTCAGCATTCAGCTCGGCAATCGATCGATGCGGCAGATGACTCATTCGTTGAACGCCTGATCGCATTTCTGGCATGCTAGGATTTTGTTTTCTCCAACGTTTCCAAGTCCTTGTCGATCCGCTCCTTTGCCTTGCGCAGCGCACTGTTGACGTCCAGCCCATGCAGAGCGATTTCCCCCGCTGCTTCGGTTAAATACTTGGTGATTTTGCCCTCCAGAATGTTGGGGGTGTGAGGCGTCCGCGGCTCTGCTTTGAAAATATTGCCCAGCGTCTTCCCCTTCAGCACCTCGATATCCGCGCCGTATTCCTGCTCCAGCTCAGGGATGTCCAGAACCGAGACGCGCCCATTGCGGGTCACGATGCGCTGCACCTCCTCGGAAAGCATATAATTCATGACCTGATAGGCCTCATCCTTATGCTTGCCAGCCTTGGAGAGCGTCATGGAGTGCACGTTAATTTCGATGCTTGAGCCAAGTGCCTCCTTGAAGTTCGGATGCGGGGCAAAATCCCAGTTCAAGGTCACGCCCTGCTTGCGCAGCTCCTCCAGCGGACCGACCAGCTGGGCGAGATTATGGGAGTACATCGCCAGATTCTGATCGGTGTAGAAAATATCATCCTTTTCCGTCCACCGATAATGATTATCCGGACCGATAAAGCCCGGAATCTCGTACAGCTGCTTCAACGTTTCGTATACTTTGACCCACTCGGGAGAGGTGATGGCAGCACGATTCGTCTTGGGATCGATAACATCCAGCGACAGTCCGCTTCCCAATCTAGCCGGGGCCAGATCGATGCCGATGTAATTGACACCGCCGTCGGTTCTCGTGAGCTGCTTGGCAATGCCTAGAATCTCGTCCCATGTCTTCACGTCTTCGGGATACGCAACCCCGAATCTGTCGAAGATGTCCTTGTTATAATAGATGACCGGCAAATTAATCGAGAACGGCAATTGATTGCTTCCGCTTCTCAGCTCTGTGGCATCGGCAACCGTCCGCTTCAGCCGCCCATCGTCGTACCCGAACTTCTCCTTATAGGGGGCAAGCGGTTCAGCGAGCCCGGCCTCATCGATTGCCTGATAGCTGCCGCCGAATATAATATCCGGGACGATCCCTTGCGTCAGCAGCGGCTCAATATCAGAGCCCTCCGGCACATCGATCAGCTTGACCGTTATATGCGGGAATTTCTTCTGCACCGGTCCGTTGAAATAATGCTCGACCTCCGTCTGCGTCAGCGTAATGCCGCCCCATTTGAACAGCAGCAGTTCAATGGGCTCCTTCTTCTCCCCCGACTCTGAGTCGGCATTGCGGGCAGCGCCGTTCGCCGCCGTCCCTGATTCCGCATTGCTGCTGGCGCCGCCAGAGTTGGATGCCGCCTGCGAGCAGGCTGTCGCAATTAATGCGGTTAACAGAATGGCGATTACTGCGGGATGAAGCTTCATCTTCGTTTTTTTCATATTCTCTCCAAGCCTCCGTATCCGTTTCGTATCATATCGTATTTTCTCCCCATCAAGCTCGGCCTGGACGTATGCGGCGAAGAACAGGTGTAGTATCGTAGCTGGCCATGGAGTCGCCGCCATTCCTTCCCCACCCGATCGCCGAACGCCAGCTGCCGAGCAGCCCATTCTCGATCAGCTTCGCTTCATCCACACTTACCTTCTCATCCGCATGATGGGCAACGAACAGCGCATCAGCAGGACAATACGCCTCGCACATGAAGCAGGTCTGGCAATCCTCCTGCCTCGCAATGACCGGAATGCCGTCATCCCCTGTATCGAATACAAAGGTCGGGCATACCTTCACACATATATTGCAGCTTATGCAGCGATCTCTACTAACCAGCTCGATCATAACGGCAGCGCCTCCTTCACGATGACTGGCGGTGTGACATGGCTGGAATAAGGAGGCACTATCTCTGCAGCGACCCTAATCTGTTCGAAGCCTGAGACGAGAAGGCGGTGGGCATAGGCTGGATTCTCCCCCGGGTACTCTGCCAGCAGGTGCAGCCCCCGCGACTCCCGCCGCGCCAGCGCAGCCGTATACATCCAACGCGCTGATGCAGCCATCGCGGCAAGCTCACGAGCCCTTACACGTCCCTGCACCGACGGCGGAACTTGCCCCTTCACCTGAGGCCAGAGGGAATGGAGCCGCTGCAGAGAGGCCTGCAACACCGGCTCGCTGCGAAAATAGTTAATATGAAGCGGAAACATCTCGCTTTGAATACGCTCGACGCCGCCTGCTAAATCAATGGTCTCACTGGAATCCGCAGTATGCGGCAGCCCGTAACGTCCCGCCGCCTCCGGCTCCCGAAGATTCGCCGGCTTGGACTGCTTCCGTGCAAAATCCGCCGCTCCCTTGCCGGACCATGTCCCCGAAGCGATTGCCCACGAAGCATTGTAAGCGCCGCCGCCGGATTTGGCCCCGGCCGTCTTCTCGCGGGAGGCTGCATCGCCCGCCGCATACAGCCCCGGTACAGTCGTAGAGCAATCCTCGCCGACGATCCGAATGCCGCCCGTTCCCCTAATCGTTCCTTCATACCGCATCTTAAGCGGAAAACGCTGCGAGAACGGATCGATGCCGGCCCGATCGAAGGGCAGGAACCAAACCGGCGTCGATTTGCGGAGAATATCCTTCTTCTCCTCCGTATCCGCCAGCGTAAGCTGGGCATAGACTGGGCCTTTAAGCAAATGCTTCGCGAGAAAATCTCCCTCGCGCGGTCCTCCGGCATGCAGAAGCTTGCCTCCCTCATCGTAATAAGACGCCCAGCCCAGCATCCGATTGCGGGTAACCGTGCCGAAAGCCGCCGTCGTGGCATACTGCCGGCTGAACTCCATGCCCGACAGCTCCACGCCCAGCTCTGCCGCCATAAGCAGTCCGTCTCCAGTCTGCACATTGCAGCCCAGACCCTTGCTCAGAAATGCGCAGCCGCCGGTGGCGATGACGACAGCGTTGGCTCTGACCTCCCACGTCCCATCAGCCACGCGGTTAATGCCGCGAGCTCCGGCAACGCCATGCTCATCCACAAGCAGCTCCTGCGCCGGAAATTGATCCCATATTTTCACGCCAGCCTTCAAGACGACCCGGCGCATAATAGCCATATATTCGGGGCCCTGCATATGGGCCTTGAACAAATTCCCGTTGTCATCAAGCGGGAATTGGTATCCCCACTTCTCCATCAGCTCAATATTAAGATAAGCCTGCTCCATCAATCGATGGACCCATGGCGCTTCTGACAAATAGCCGCCGCCCTTGTAGCGCTCCTCAACATTCTGCGCCCGTTTCACCGGATCTGGCGGAACGTATAGAAAATTAGTGCCGCCAGGAGCCGTTGCGCCGCTGGTGCCGAGATAGCCTTTGTCAACCAGAATCACTTGCGCCCCGTGGGAAGCCGCACTCCATGCCGCCCATGCGCCCGCAGGACCTCCCCCGATAATAAGCACATCTGCCGTTGCCTGCTGTCCTTGTTCTACTGCCACTAGCGCTGCCCCTCTCATAGAAAAAAGAGACGCACCTCGTATAGAAGCGCATCTCCGATATAAACGGTCGATAAGCAAAATAATTTTTCTGCACCACGCGCGCCTCCCGGCGTGCGGTGCCATCACGGTACGCGGTGCTCAGTCACACATCGGCGGTCAAACCTCGTGCGGCTCTTCGATCCCAGCTGCTGTCCGCGACGCGATTAGACCTTCGGCACAATAGGAAGAATGCTGTCCGCCAGCGGACGTCGGCTGTTGGGCTTCTCCTGCTCATGAAACTCAGGGTCGAGCGTTTCCTTGTCCCCGCGATAGCCCAGCGCAATAACAGCATGAAGCTGGATTTGCTCCGACACTTGGAGCAGCTCGCGGGCAGCGGCTTGATCAAAGCCGCCCACAGCCCGTGTAGACAGGCCGAGAAGATTCGCTTGATAGGCGATAGCAGCCCAAGCGGCGCCCGTATCGAAGGCATGTGTATTCAGCGGCTCCCCGCTTTCTCTTACTGTAACCGAGCCGATCAGAATAAGGACAGGCGCGTTCACCGTCCACAGCTGGTTGCGCGGGCGAATGAAGCTTTGGAAGGCCGCATGCTCTTCCGGCAAGCGAGCTACATAGAACCGCCAAGGCTGCTGGTTGCCGCCAGACGGCGCCCATCTCGCCGCTTCCAATACCGTGAACAGCACCTCGTCGCTAACCGGCTTATTCACTGCATAGGATCGAGGGGACCAACGGTTCAGAATGAGCGGATGAACGGGATAGTCAGGCTGTCTGCTTGCGCTTGCCTCCTCATCGTATTGAAGTCCTTCCAGGTGTTCGAGCAGGTTGCGCAGTGATTGTGTCATTTGCCATTACTCTCCTTCTCCAAATAAAATAAAAAGGCACTCCTCTAAAATATAGAAGACTGCCTCCGTTGGTACGGTAGCTGATCAATGGAACGGGATGCCTCATTAGCTATCGCTTCCCTTGATCTATTATATTGCTTATTGATAAGGTTATATCGTTTATCCGAGTATGTCAATGCGAATTATGAGTTATTTGATTTTTCTAAATAAAGAGGGCTTAAGAAGCGGTCAAGGGAACGGAGGATCATCCTTCCAGCTTGCCACGCACAGCTTATTCTTGCTGAACAATGCTGAACAAACACGCGGATGCTTTTCCGATCACTGTTGTACCCGGATTTCCTGATGATTAGAGGATATTTGTTCGCCAGCTATGCTAATCGAGAGATAATGACAACGGATGTGCAGCATTAGCCGTTTGCTACCATCTCCGTTACTGCGTTACTGCAAAAATACAGTTAACATCGCTAAAGGTGACCATTTCAAGCGACTTACCTGCAAATGTACATCAAAAAAGCAGGAAAGCACCGCATACGCTGGATACTGGTGATACTTGGTGTATTTTTGTAGTAAACCCAGCTAATATAGGATTGTTTTTGATCAGAAACTGTATTATTGCAGTTGTGTGCGAATTGGTAGCGTTCAGTTGGAGTTGCAGTATCCAATGTGGCCTGTTTGATCTCCGTCATGGACAAGCCGCACTCCGCCGTCGACTTGGCTGGCTTACGCTGGTTCCGTTATCTATTTCCCATCCACCCCTTCTCATAAGCATAACGAGCCAATTGCACTCTATTTTCCAAATGCAGCTTCTGAAGAATATTTTTCAGGTGGTTCTTCACTGTATGCTCCGAAATATCCAGCGTATTCGATATGTCCTTATTAGACATCCCCTTGGCTACAAGCTCCAAAATCTCCCGCTCCCGATTCGTGAGCGGGCTACACTGGTCCGTGCCGTTGTCAAACTGCGAGAACTCCTTCAGAATGCGGAAGGCCAATTCGCGTGTCATCGGCGCTTCGTCTACGGCAATCGCCTTTAAATATTCATGCCACGATTCTGGCTTCAAGTTCTTCAACAAGTATCCTTGCGCACCTTTCTTCAGTGCATCGAATAAATGCGCAATATCGCCCGAAACTGTGACCATCACAACCTTCACATAAGGATACTTGTCCTTCAGCCGTTTCGTCGCCTCCAGTCCGTCCATTCCGGGCATCTGAATATCCATCAGTATCAAATCAGGCATCCACCGCTCGGTCAAGGCAATGGCTTCCTCCCCGCTTCTTCCTTCCGCCACCACCTCAAAGACAGGATCATCGTCCAGAATCATGCGAATGCCTTCTCTGGCATCATCACTATCGTCCACAATCAATACACGAAATCGCGACATCCTGTACCTCCACCTTTCGAATCCTAATTGCTGCCCGAGCTCCGAGCCGGAACTACCCCGCTCCTGTGCCACGTTTTCCGCCGTTTCCCCGTTCCCGCCACCGCAGCCGTAGCCGCTCTGCTTTTACCAAGGCCATGAGCTCGGGATGATGCCCAAGCTTTCCTGCATTTTGCTCCACAAGGTTTGTGCAGCTGGCTGCATCAGCTTCAACGTACACGTCGATTCCGGCTGATAGCCCTTCTCCTTGGCGTTCTTCCATGTTGTTTCGGTCAAATAATTACTTGCGCTCGATTGCTCGAAGCAAGGCGGTGCGATGTATACCTCGAACGTATGATCCAGAATAATTCTCAGATCATCTGGCGGCCCAGAAGAAACCGGAACCAGAAAACAGAATAGGGCGAGGATGCTTGCAAAACCTCCACCCAGCAGCAGCCGACCACGTTTAGTCAACATCGATTCGTTCCATCAGTCGAAAAATATCTGACATCTCGCTCAGTTCTCCCTCATGCCTCTCCATAATGTTGCCGCGCTCATCAATCAGCACCGTAAGCGGCAGGCCAACCGCGCGGTATTGCTCCATCATCTCGCCCTTAACATCAAGCAGAATCGGGAATTCCAGCTCATACCGGTCTGCGAACTTCCGCACGGTTTCCTCGTCTTCCCCCAAGTTGACCGCAACCATTTCAACATTCCTCAGCTTATAGGCCTCGTTCAGCAGAGGCAGCTCATTCACGCATGGATTGCACCAGGACGCCCATAGATTCAGAAGCACCCCTTTCCCCTTGTAATCCGCCAGCCTAACCTCTTGCCCGCTCATATCGCGCAGCGTAAAATCCGGTGCCGGATCTCCGACCGAAACGGATACGCGCTGTTCCGTCATCGCTTGCACAACAGCATAACCAATCCCGACGACAAGCATGAGGATCAGAACACCTTGCATCCATGGCGAACGCATTACATTTTTCATATGTCATCACCCATCGCTCACAAATTTGCCATATCTACCTGGTTCACTAACTCCTAAGAGTCATATGTTTTTGGACCCTGCTGAATTTATAATAACAGTCGTGCAATGATCAGATGATGCTAAGGAGTCGAACCCATGAATGCAATGCCTGTTGAAAAGCTAGCCCCTCCCGCCCCTGAATCCGGCAAATCTCCGGGCTCCCGCTTATTCCCCGCTCTTTATCAATCTGTATGGAGGTGGCATTTTTACGCTGGCGTTTTGTTTGCGCCATTGCTCGTCATTCTCGCCTTCAGCGGTTCGGTGTACTTGTTCAAGCCGCAGATTGAAGGCTATTTGTACAAGGATATGCTGAGCGTAAGCGAGGTTGGCGCTGCCTCGCTTACAACCGACGAGCTGATTGCCAAAACCGTACGCGCGTATCCGGGAACGACGATTTCCTCGATCACATTACCAGACCAACCCGATGCAACTATCAAGATGGCTGCCAGCCGGAACGGCACCTCAACAACGATGTATGCCGACCCGTATACCGGCAACATCACCGGCATGTTGAACAGTGACAAAACCTTCGCCGCCTTCTTCAAGAAGATGCACAGCGAGCTGGTTGTCGGCGGCACATGGGCGAACCGCCTCGTAGAGCTGGCCGCCTGCTGGGGTGTTATTCTGATCGTAACCGGCCTATATTTATGGTGGCCGCGCAGCAAATCAGCGATCTGGGGCACGATCCTGCCACGGCTCGGCAATCGCGGAAGCCGCCAGTTCTCGCGCGACCTCCATGCCGTCCCCGCCTTCTGGCTGTCGATCTTCATTCTCATTCTGATCGCTACCGGCCTGCCCTGGTCCGGCGTGATGGGCGGACAGATCGATCGGCTGGCGAATGCCACGAATTCGAACTATCCGCCTTATGCTCTCGCCTTCATGGCTAAGCCGGAATCCGTCACAGTCGCCAAGGATGTCGCGGATGATCTGCCTTGGGCGGCGGAGAACATACCGGTTCCCCAATCGATGGCAGGCAGCTACCTGACTCTCGGCATTCAAGATATCGTCGGTATCGCCGACAAACAGAACGTGAAGCTGCCGTATACGATCTCAATGCCGCGGGGCGAAACCGGCGTGTATACGATCTCGACCGCGCATGTGAGGCCGGGGAACAGTGCCACCCTGCACATTGACCAATACAGCGGCGCCGTGCTTACCGACGTTCGATTCGCTGATTATGGCATAATGGCTAAAATGATCACGTTAGGCATCGCTCTGCATGAAGGGCGGCTGTTCGGCCTTGCCAATCAATTGCTTGGCCTTGCTGCCTGCATGGGGCTGATTCTCATTGCCGTCAGCTCCTATGTCATGTGGCGCAAGCGCAAGCCGGACGGCAAGCTTGGCGCCCCCGGCAAGCCGAAGGACAAACGGGCCACTATCGGCGTCTTGGCGATCATGCTCATTTTCGGCGCGCTAATGCCTCTGGTCGGATTATCCATCATATTTGTTCTGCTGCTGGAGTGGCTCGTTATTCGCAGAATACGGCCGCTCAAACATTGGTTTTCAGTTTAGGAGGAGAATAATGAGATGATGCCTATTACGAAACGAAATGCCGCGAGAGCGCTTATCGCTATATTGCTGAACGCCCTGCTGAGCGGATGCACAGCCAATGTCAACTCAACAGATGAAAGGGGATTGCTTCCCCATCTGACCGTCGACTTGCAAATACCGGAGCAGTTGCAAGCCGGAACAGAGGGCACGTTTACGATGATTGTCCACCAGAACGGCGAGCCCTTCGAAGCTGCCGCCGATAGCGCTGCATTCGAAATCTGGCCGGAAGGACAGCGCGAGAACAGCATCACGATTCCCGGCAAGCTGGACGGCGCAGGCGTGTACACCGCCAGCCCAACGCTGGACGTCGGAGGAATATATGTGGTCCGGTGCCGCGTCTCTTCAACAAATTACGAGGTTATGCCCTCCAAACGCTTCGCCATTGGCGAGGAAGCTGTGAATCATCTGGCCATGCTGGAAGAGCAAGCATCCTCCGAAGATTCTGCTCCAGACAGCGGAGACGGAGGGCATCACCATTAAGAATGAATGCGTTGGAGAGGCGTGGTCGACCGACCGCAGTCATGCAGCTTCGCATCGCGCGTTGGGAGTTGCGCGCGGTGGTGCGAAGCTCTGCTCTGCAGCGCGCCTCTCCCCATACTAACTCCTTCGGACAGCAGCTTCCGGAATGCCGGGCAGCTCCAAAAAAGCATTCGACAAGCCCGCTCCGTCAAGATGCTGACGAATGTCTCCCCCCGCGCCATCCAGCACAATATGACCGCCTTGCAGAAAGACGATCTGGTCGGCTAGCGCCTCCGCTATGTGAAGCTGATGGGTTGAAAAGAATACCGTTTGCCCGTCCGCCGCTGCGTTGCGGACGAGCTGCATAAACGTCTCAATCCAGTAAGGATCGAGGCCGTTGGTCGGCTCGTCCATAACGATGAGCGGCGGCCGTGCAAGCAGCGCTTGTGCAAACAGCACCCGCTGCTGCATCCCTTTAGAGAAGGAAGCGACGGGTTTCGGACCGGTATGCTCCAGCCCGACCTCGGCCAAAGCTTCGATCGCCCGAACTTTTTCAAGTCCCTTGAGCTTGGCCCAGAACGTCATCGTCTCCATGGCGGTCAGACCGGCGCTGAAGCGGTAATCGTCAGGCATGTATCCGATCAGGCCCGCGTAACGCTTGCGGTTGTCCCTCCAACGCAGGCCGTCGATTGTTATATCCCCCCGTGTAGGCTGCAGAATGCCGACCAGCATGCGCAGCAGGGTGCTTTTGCCGGCCCCGTTCCCGCCGCACAGCGCAATAACCGCTCCTCTCCCTGCATGCAGGCTGACTTCCCCGATGATGGTCTGTCCCTTAATCGCTTTGTGAACACGTTCAAACCGGACGAACGATTCAGACACGTCTTCTCCCCCTTTCCCACAGCATATGGGCTATACCCAAGGCAATGCTGGTCCATAAAGCCGCAACCAACAGAAATGCCGGTGTGCCAGACGGCTTGCGAATCCATAGTATCCAATCATAATACTCCGGCCCCAGCATAGAGCCTCCTCCCAGCTTTACCACTGTGAACAAACGGGTAAGCTCTGCGGGATTCAGGAAGGTCAGCGCGGTCAAGACCGGCTTGATCCATAGATAGGGCATCATTCCAAGCGAGGCAATCAGGACGGGAGGCCAGGCGATAATTGTGAAAAACCAGACCGCCACCGCAACCGTCAACGCTTGCCAGCGATTCCGGGACAATGCGCCTGCCACCATGGAAACAGCGAGGAACAGCAGCGCCAAGCAAACGGAAAAGGCCAGCAGCTTCGCATATGTCGGGAAGTCAAAGCCTCCTCCAGCAATCCAGCCGGCCAGCCCGGTCAAACCAAAGCCCAGCGCGACGATCACCAGCAGCACGACCGCCAGTCCGATATATTTGCCTAGCAGAAACGCCCATGTACCCAGCGGATAGGTTGATAGCAGCTCCCAATTGCCATCCTCCTTGTCACCCGTTAATGAGAAGGAGCCCAGCGTCAAGGTCATCAGCGGCAGCAGGTACAGAACGAGATTCAGCATCGTCCCAGTTACACCGGAGTAGCCTGTCGCGTACCCTTGAGCGTTAATGAGGAGCAGGCTCAGCATGAATAGAGCAAAAAGGGCCATGAAAGAATAGGCCCACGGATTGCGAAATCCAATTTTCACCTCTCTTACAGCCACATGAAAGCTTGAACTCACGATGAATGCCCCTCGGAGCCGCCGCCATCGGAGGAATGGCCGGATTCGCCGTCGCTATCGCTATGACCGCCTTCTGCTCCATGACCGGACTTGTCGTCGCTATGACCGCCTACCGCTCCATTCCCCGACTTGTCGTCACCCTGTTCGCCTTCCGCTCCTTGCCCAGACTTGTCGTCACCATGACCGCCTTCCGCTCCATGTCCCGACTTGTCGTCACCCTGTTCGCCTTCCGCTCCATGCCCAGATTTCCCGTCACCATGACCACCTTCTGCTCCATTCCCCGACTTGCCGTCATCATGATCGTCTCCTGCTCCATTCCCGGACTTGTCATCACCATAGTCGCCTTCCGCTCCATGGGAATGGCCGTCCATGCCTCCCATATCCATCATGTCGCGGTTCACTTCCCAGGAATGGCCGTCCAGCTCCTGCGCGGTCATAAGCTTGCCAGCGCCTTGCTTGTCAATAAACGCTTGCGCGTCGGCTTCCTTCTCGAATGAAACAATGCCGTAAGCCATTGGCGTTTTGTACGATGAATCATAGGCATAGTAGGCTTTCTCGTACTTAAGCCATTGCTTGCTGTGATAGTCCCGGACGAACGCGGCTCCTATCGTATCGTTGCCATTCTCCTTCTTCCATTCGTTCAAGCAGCCGATATCGTCGAATTTCAGCGCCTGACCATCTTTCGTAACAATTTGTGTGGCGTATTGATTATCCTTCACAGCCATTTTGCAAATGACGCAAATATCCGTCTCCTCATTAATTGCCTGCGGCTCGTAATTTTCCTCGCCGCAAGCGGCAAGCAGCGTCATCGACAGCAGCAGCAATGCTGCAAGCAGCCCGTTCCTTATTTTGTTCATATGCTTCTTCTCCTTGTCATTAATATCATCGCGCCCGCGCCGCCTAACAGCAGCAGTCCGGCAAGTCCGGTTGCGCTGCCAGACTGCCCCCTCTCCCCGACATGTTCCGCCAAATGCGGCGGAGCCATCAACGGTGCTCTATCCGTCGTCCACGACTGGCGCTCCGACTGATACAGCCCTTCCAGAAACATCATGCCGGGCGATTGGAAGAACAGCTGGAACGCCGGACGTTTCCCGGTCAAGCTCTGGAAAAACGGATTGATCGCATAACCGATATCGCTTCTTCCGTCCCCGTCCGCATCAATGCCCTGGAATGTGTCCCAATAATTGCCGTTCAAATC
The DNA here is from genome assembly GCF_927798095.1 of Paenibacillus plantiphilus. GTDB lineage: Bacteria > Bacillota > Bacilli > Paenibacillales > Paenibacillaceae > Paenibacillus_Z > Paenibacillus_Z plantiphilus. The sequence continues at coordinate 33,898 of NZ_CAKMMF010000016.1, forward strand.
GTTGTCTGCGCTGCTTCTGGCCTGGGCATCCGCTACATTTCCCTGAAACCGATTGTTCGAAACCCGATTGTCGTTGGATTCCAGCAGTTGAATGCCGATAAAGTTGTAGCTGATTGCATTGCTCTCGATCCGGTTGCCCGTTGATAATTCCACGTACAGCCCTACACGATTGCCTTCGACTGTGTTGCCTGCTACCAAAGTATCGTGCGCATCGTACAGCAGAATGCCTTGCGAATTGACATTCTCATTTTGCTTCATGAAAGTGTTTGTGCTTATTTCCACATCTCTGACCGCCATCACCATCGCCCCGGTCACGTTCAGAAGCCCCTCATTATCCCTAATTAAGGTCCCTCGGGTGTACATGCAGTGAACCCCGTATCGGGAACGCTCAATCCGGTTGCCAGTGACCGTCGTGTCGTCGCTGTTCTCCAAGTAAATTCCGTCATGCACATCGCGGATCGCGTTGCCGTTCAATCGGACGCTATGCGAGTTGTAGAGGTCAATCCCATTGCCCTTGTCGGCCATGCGGACATCTGCCGCCCCCCACTCGATGGTTGTGCCGCTCACTTCCCCTTCATCGGCATTCCGCATCACGATTCCATCCGAACCGGTTCGGATCAGCAGCCCTTCCAGCCTGACCCCACCGCTCGTAACGAGGACCGACGGTGATTCCTTCACAGCTTCATCGATAATATGCAGACCGGCAACAAGTACCCCGCTGGCTTCGATCTTTAGCGCCGGCTCCTGACTCCTGTTCAGCAGCGTCACCGTTCCCGCGCGCGCAGCCTTCAGAATGATCCCCTTGCTGATCGTCAACGGTCCTTCGTATATGCCCGGTTCCAGTTGAATCGTATCGCCCGGCAGCGCCCGATCGACAAGCTCCTGCAGCTCATCGGCCAATTCGGCCGCTGTGATTGATACTGGGCCTAGCCCTAAGCACAATCCCGCGAGCAAGACGACCGCCGCGATCCACCGGCAAACGCCGCCAATCATTGCACTTCCACCTGCTTCTTTTTCGTGATATGAAGATCATCTACGTACAAGTGAAGATACACATCGTAAACCCCCTTCTCCGGGAACGTGAACTTGCCGTTAAACAGCCCATCCCCTTCATTGGAAGCGTCAAAAAGCTCCGGCCGATCACCCAAACGAACATCGAATGTGACGCTAACCTTGTCCGAGAATGAAGCTCCTGTAAAAGCAGCCCTCAGCTCGACCGGACTTCCCGCCATGGCTGGCGCGGGCTCGGTCGATAACGTTGCATCAATCGCTGCCGGGTCCATCGGTGGCTGCTCGCCCGAGCATGCAGTCAGCATGCTGAAAAGCGCGGCTGCTGCCACTACGGCCCTGATTGCTCGCATCATTTCGTCACCACCCCTCTGTCAGCTTGTAAACGAACCCATTATATCAATGGAGTCCACTTCGTCCCATGACTCTATCGGGCTATATGGCACTCAATTGAGCCATTTATTTTGACAAACTGGCAACAAATTACCCGCCGCCCGGATATACCGCCTCGACCATGCTGACAATGCCCAATCAAGCAGTCGGCTGACCTTGAATAGCCCTATGTAGTCATAGAAATGCGGCAGGAAGTTATGTACAATGAAGCGATTCCGCGCCAGAGAGGTGAGATATAACCATGACAAAAGCTCAAAGCGCCGCTAACCGGCGTTGGATCGGCATTGCTCTCCTGTTCGCACTATGCGTAAGCGCCTATGTGCTGTATGATCTATTTTTCAAGGATAAGGGCCTTCCCGTAGTAATGAATTCGCCTTCGTTCTCTCTGCCCGATCTGGAAGGTAACCTAGTCACACAAGACCAATTCGATGGGAAAGTTCGTCTCATGTCGTTTATTTTCACCCGCTGTCCCGATATATGTCCGGCAACTACTGCTAACATGGCAAGGCTCCAATCAACTTTGAAGGAGAAAGGCTGGTTCGGCGACAAAGTCAGCTTTGTTTCCGTAAGCTTTGATCCGTTGAATGATACGCCGGACGTGTTGAATCAATATGCCCAGCGCATGGGCATCGACCGTTCTGGATGGACGTTATTGCGAAGTGATGACGAAGCTCCTGTAATCGATCTGGCCAAAAAATACGGGTTTTCCATTCAACGGATGGACGATGGCTTATACGCTCATTCCGTCACCTCGCTGCTGCTCATCGATAGCGAGCACCGCGTCCGCAATATATATCGAATGGGCGAAGAGATGGACAATGAGCAAATTCTAAGTGATATCGGCGCGCTGCTTGCAGAGCAGTAGCGCCGACGCTTAGTTTCCTGTGGGCAGAATCGCTATGCTGCGCTCTCTTGCACGTTCCCCTTGACTCAGCTACTTCTGAGCAGCCAGCCATGCGGATAATGTCCCGATCTCTTCCGTATCCAATCGATTCTCAAAACCAGGCATGCCGCCCTTCCCCTCCCGAATGATTTGGGAGAGCTGCTCCTCGGTTAGGCGACCGCCTACCGTTTGCAAATTCGGCCCTACCCTGCCTTGAAGCTCGCTTCCATGGCATGATAGGCAGTTTTGTTTATAAACAGGCGGTACAGTAAGCTCGGCCCCGTCAGTCGTGCGCCCCTTGGTGGCTTGGTCATTTCCACAGCCAACCAAGCTGCCGATCACGCATAAGAATAAGATCCATCCCAACCATCGATGCTTCATTTGATATCGTCCCCTTGCCGCAAATTTAAGCGTATCCTGCTCTACCGCTCCCCTCCTATTTTTGCGCAAACCGTACCGTTTGGACATGACTCCTTAGAGCTATAGCAAGCTGTAATTGTGAGAAAACGTTGACACAAGCCATTCATTAAGCCGCAAAAATATTGATGCCATAATAGATTAATGCGCTGTATAATTAAAGCCGTCACAAACCAAGATGAGCTGCAACGCCAGATTAGCCTTAGAAATCAAAGGCCACTGCGACCGGATAAGCACATCAGTCGGAGAAGCCATTGATTGATCAACGGGTATCTTCCGTGCGCTTGCACAATTCCTATGGAACAGGCCCAATCGCCCACTCCAATTACTTCTGCATAAGACTACTGATAAGGAAAGGGTTGCGCAATGATGATGTTGGAGCATGAAGAGGATGATGAGGACGAGGAAACACTTGTGGTTCAAGTGAACTCTTTTTACAACATCGGGAATATTAGCGCCTCCTACTATACGACTCTCGATGTTGTCAGAACCTTCGTGTCCGAGTTTCACATATCTGCTTACCCGACCTTTGTCATCGCAGAGGGAAATCCTTTCAGCAATGAGATGGAGGGAATGCTCAGATACGCCCGATTGGTTTCACCTCATCCCGCAGCCATTACCCGCTTCCTGCAGGACGAAATCTTCAACCACGAGCAGTCGCTGCGCTCACAATAGGATAGGCTGGCTAGGATCGTTGCGCGCCGCACGCAATTCGCGCGGGGTTCCGCTGAATGACAGCGGGCGGCCACAGGCTATGCTCTAAGCCCCATCTCTTAACTTCGGGGGCAGCCAGCATTAAAAATGACGGTCCAAAACATGCATACAAGCATGTCTGGACCGTCATTTGTCTTATCTATTTTTTCAGACCTCTCAATTCCGCCAGCAGCTGCCGGTACCTCTTATCCAGCTCTTCAATGTCGTCATCCGCCTTGCGTATGGATAAGCGGGAAACAACCTCTGCAAGCTCATATTCCAGCACCAGCCGCTTGCTCGCAAGCTCATGATTGGAGGCGACATGGGCTCTACTATCCCCTTTGCCCGCAGAGGCGGAGGACATATCCCGCCTGCCCTCGAAGGCCCCCGCCTCTGTCCACAGCCAGCGTCCCTGTTCAAGCTGCAAAATATGCGTAGCGACCGTTCTGATCAGCCTTCGATCATGCGAGGCAAATACAATCGTGCCAGGATATGCGTTCAATGCCTCTTCCAGCCGTTCCCGGGCAAAAACATCCAAATAATTCGTTGGCTCATCCAGCAGCAACGTATTATAAGATCCAAGAAACAGCATCGCAAGCGCTGCTTTAACCCGTTCGCCGCCGCTAATATCTGCGACTCGCTTAAGGGCATCCTCACCCTTGAACAAGGTTCTCGCCAGAACCGTTCGGATGTGGGACAGCTCATAGTTCGAAGCAGCCCGCACATTGTCCAGCACAGAACGCGAATCATCGAAGAGCTGCAGATCCTGTCGGAAATAGCCTGCTCTGCAGCTTGGCGATTTCGCAACTCCGGCTGCCCCCTCCATCATCATTCTGAGCAGAGTCGTCTTGCCGGAGCCATTGGCTCCGACAATTGCCACCCTCATGCCTGGTTTAATCCCGATACGAATATCATGGAACAGCCTTCGCTCCCCGCAGGCAGCACTCACAGCTTCGAGCCTTATAATATGCTTGCTTCGACAGGGCTCATGCGCATGGGCATCGAATAGCGGAATCTCAGCCTTGCGCGGCTTCTCCTTCACCTCCAGCCTGTCGATGCGCTTCTGAATCGACTGCCCGAACTTGTCGAGCTTGGCCTGCTTCGTGCCACGGGCATCCTGTCCCCATTTGGCCTCCATCGGACTCATATGCTCGGGATTCAGCTTTCTCGATCTGGCGTTCTGCTTAAGCTCGAAGAGCGACTGCTGAAGTCTTGCTTTCTCTGCCGCATATTGCTCATATTCGAATTGCCTTCTGGCAATCTCAGCCGCCTTCTGCTCCTGATAGTCCTTGTAGCCTCCCTGATAGACCGTAAGCTTCCCTTCATCAATCTCCAGAATGGAGGTGCATACCGCGTCCAGCAGATCCCGATCATGGGAAACGAAAACAACCGCTCCATTATAAGCTTTGAATGCCTGCTGGAGCCGGATAATGCCTACCTGGTCAAGATGGCTGGTCGGCTCATCTGCAATAATCAGCTCAGCCCCGCTCCCGAATAATGCGGCAATTCGCCCTCGTGTAATCTCTCCTCCGCTGCTGGTAGCCAGCTCCTTACTGCCAAGCGGCTCATTGGCCCGCCACCGTTTATCCATCTCAAGCTCGCTTTGCGCGGTCATAGCTGCTTCATCCGAATTCAATCCGATGACTGCAGCATCGCCGCGTCCGCCAGTCAATTGCAGCATCTCTGTAAAGGAGCCCCGACGATTCACACTGCCACGGTCAGGCTCCAGCCTTCCGGCTAGCACTGCCAGAAGCGTTGATTTGCCCGCTCCGTTCGCTCCTACAATGCCGACCCGGTCTCCCGCGCCTACCTGCCACCGTTCGGTCTGCTCGAACAGCAGCCGATCTCCGATATATACTTGCAATCCTTCTGCGATCATGCAGGGTATCATCATCATTGCCAAGCCTCCTCAGTTCGAAGTAAAGAATCGATCTGAAGAAGACTACGAGTCCAGCACAAAAAAGAGGGCCAAGTGTCCACCGATCCAATAGGAAGAACTCGTAATCTCACTCCAGAAACATTGCAGAAGAAACTTGACCATCCTATATTCAATCCTTAGAATGGCGTCACAATCTGCTGCGAAATAACCGCTATCTGCGCGTTATTCATCGTTTCGTTAGGGGTAAGATTAGTTCTCCATATTCCTCGGACACCTGTCCCTCTCTATACGTTGATCTTATGCAGTCATTCGTATGACTGTACCTAGTAGTATACGGTCATTCCAATTTATTGGCAAGAGCTGTGCACAGTGCGAAAAAAGTCCAGTACCCGCATGTGGTGGTACACCGACCGCCGTCATGCAGCAAAACACCGCGCGCCGAGAGTTGCGCGCGCGGTACGAAAGTGCAGCGCAGCCTTATGTTGCGGCATTGGCAGCGCGGCAGAATCGTTCCAGCGCCTCCTGCACAATCGAGCGCGGGCAGGCAAGATTGACACGCAGATACCCTTGACCATTCGTGCCGAATACGGAGCCTTCGCTGAAGGCGACCTTGGCCTTATTGAACATCAGGTCCTTCAAGCCCGCAATATCAAGTCCTAAGCCGCGACAGTCGATCCACAGCAAATACGTTCCGTCTGGGCGCATCGGCTTAACCTGAGGCAGATGCTCGTTCAAATATTCGATTGCATAGTCAACATTGCCCTTTATGTAGACGAGCATCTCATCGAGCCATTCCCCGCCTTCGTTATATGCGGCGGTCACAGCATCGATATTGAAATAGTGCATCATATGCAAGCTCAGCGCCTTAAGCCGGTAATCGAATTTCCGTTTCAGCTCTGCATTCGAAATCGCAACGAACGACGACTGCAAGCCCGGCAGATTGAACGTTTTCGTCGGGGCGAGTGTCGTCAGCGTCAGATCGGAAATTTGCTCTGACAGCGATGCGAAGGGAATATGCTTATGCCCGGCAAGCACGACGTCGCAGTGAATTTCATCTGATACGACGATGACGCCGTATTTCAGGCATAGCTCGCCAAGCCGCTCCAGCTCCTCCCGCTCCCAGACACGTCCGCCCGGATTATGCGGGCTGCACAGCAGCATCAGCTTCGCCCCGCCCTGCATCAATTGCTCCAAATTATCATAATCCATCTCGTAGCGTCCATTGTTTATGACGAGTGGACTTATGGCGGTTTCACGGCCATTCATCCGAATGACATCATAGAACGGGTAATAGACCGGCGATTGCAGAATGACTTGTCCATTCGGTTCGCTGAACAACTCAACGGCAAGGCTAAGCGCCGGTACAATTCCCGGTGTATCGGTCAGCCACTTCGGGTCGATGGCCCAGCCATGTCTTCTCGCAAACCAGCCCGTGATCGCGTTCACATAGCCCTCCGTGCGGATTGTGTAGCCGTAGCTGCCTTGCGATGCTCTCGCTACAAGCGCCTCCTTGATCGCAGGCGGACTTTCAAAATCCATATCAGCCACCCACAGCGGCAATATATCCTCGCTGCCAAACAACCGCTCCGACTGATCCCATTTGTATGAATGCGTATTTCTCCGATCCAAAATGCGGTTAAAATCGTATGCCACTCCAAAGTCACTCCATCCTGTGCGATCTGTATTTACATTACTGTTGCCGAATATTGCTCATACAACCCTATTTTATACCATCCCAAGCAGAAAAACGAGGCTGTCCCGGCAGTAGATTGCTTCTACAGGGACAGCCTAAGAGCCCTCGGCCTCCCACAATTGTGAGAAACCAAGGGCTAATCCGGCTTATTAGCAGCGCTCTGTTGACGGCGTTCGCCCGTCCGCAAACGATTGGCCCTTGGCCTGCCAGCTCGCGGAGCATGATGGCGTGTGCTAGTCGTTCGTATTCTTCGCCCCGTCCGCGAACGAGAGCCCTTGGCCTTCTAGCTCGCGGCGAATGATACCCAGCGCTTTGGGGCCAACGCCATGCAGCTTCAGCAGCTCCGCCTCGCTGACCTTCGCAAACTGCTGGAGCCTCGAATATCCGGCCCCGATGAACGCCCGTGTTGCCGGCTTGCCTATCCCTGCTGGAAAATCGTGCTCCGGTAATGCTTCATTCTTGTTCGCCATCACTTTTTCACCCTCCTGTCCAGTTCTCTATAAAAGAATACACGATTCCGCAGACAGCCAAAACAGCTTTTCCCGTACAGAGGCTTGCTGCGTCCAATTTCTTGAATCCCATTCCTCAGCGCTTATATTATCGCCAGCATATAGAAGCTGCGCAAACAGGACCTCTCTAAATTCCGCCGCAGCAAAAAAAGCGGAGCATTCCATCTCTACAGTGGTGCATCCCTCTGCTCGGCGCAGCTCGATTTTGCCCGGGGTAGATCTGTAGAAAGCGTCGGTTGTCCATGTTTTGGACAGCATATATTTAATTTGATGAGCGTTCAGCACACGCTCAATTGCTTCGACCCCTGCGATGCTTGCGGCAGCCTCTCTGCCTGGCGGCAGGTAATGATAGGAAGTCCCTTCATCTCTGACTGCTGTCGTCGGTATAATGATGCGCCCCACTTCGATGCTCCCATCAAGCACACCTGCGCCTCCGCAAGCGATAAACTTCCTTCCCCCTAATGCGATCACTTCCTCCAGAAGTGCTACTGCGCTCGGGGCGCCCAATGTCGGATGAAAGAGCGCTACCCGCTGACCGTTGAACTCGAATTCGTAGACCGGATCCCTCCCCGTTTCCGAGCTAAGCTCTGCCAGTACACGCAGCTTCCCCTGATCCTTCAAACTATCGATTACATCTTTAAAGAAACAAACGACACAATGCTCGGGCATATCTATTGCTTCGATATTGTCAGTCGGATTGTTATTCGCTCTTGCTGCGGGGTCAAATTCCAGTATCGGGTATAGATTGCGAAGCATCCTTCCACCTCTTTCCATTCGCTGTTATTACCTAAATTAAATGATTGATATGGGAAAATCAAGAAAAATATATGGAATTGATGTACATATCACGATAACCAACATCATCTGACAGAAGCCCGGCGGAATCTCTGCGCATGAATATTTCTCACCCCAATCGATAAAGATACTACCAAAAAAGGAAATCCCAACATGGAACTGACAGCATGGTTGAACGATCGGCTTCAAGGACGCCGAGACGTCGTCTCCCAATCAATCGAACAAGGAACATTCATCTGCACCGTCTTTTATTTGACCGGCGGCATCGATCTGGAGATGCTGCAGACCCATGTGCTGAAGCCACTGCTGCAGCCGTATCCCGGGCAGGATGAGGAGCGTCTATCCGATATATTGGACCACCGGTCCTTTTTCCCGACGACCTATTCGCTTACACAATCTCCTGAGGCGGCCTTGGACGGGCTGTTGAACGGGCAGGCGCTGCTGTGCATATCAGGCCAGAGCAAGGGCGTTCTCTTTCCTTTTCAGAAGAAATCACAACGAGCGGTCACCATATCCGAGAACGAGAAAACGATCCGCGGACCGAAGGAATCGTTCGTGGAGAATATTTGGACGAACCTGTCGCTCATCCGCCAGCGCATGAAAAGCGAGAAGCTTCAAGTGGAGGAATTTACGATAGGCAGCGAATCCCGCACGCTTGTGCTGATGTTATATATGGCTGGACGGTGCAGTCCCGACCTGATCTGCACGATCAAAGAAAAGCTGCAAGCAATCCAGACAGAACGGGTAATAGGCAGCAGCTTTCTGGAGGAAGCGCTTGATGACCGATTGTCATCCCCGTTCCCTAAGATGCTGAATACCGAAAGGCCCGACGTTGTCGCTTCCGCCTTGTTCGAGGGACGGGTCTCTTTGCTGACGGACGGCACACCTAGCAATCTGATTGCTCCGGCAACGCTGCTGTCATTCATGCAGTCTGCAGAGGATTATTACCAACGGTATTTTTTCAGCAGCTGGGTGCGTATTCTTCGCTATCTGTTTTTCGCGGTCAGCTTGATTCTGCCTTCCGCTTATGTCGCCATTACGACATTTCACCCGGAGATGCTGCCCTATAATTTGCTGATTTCTATTGCGTCCAGCCGGGACATCGTTCCTTTCCCCGCTATTGTAGAGGCCTATATTATGGAGGTCGCGTTCGAGCTTATGCGGGAGGCCGGCCAGCGCATTCCAACGGTGATCGGTCAGACGATCTCCATAGTCGGAGCCATCGTGATCGGGGATGCCGCGGTGCAGGCAGGAATCGTGAGCGCTCCGATGCTTATTATCGTTGCGCTCACGGGCATTTCCTCCTTTGTCGTTCCGCATTTCTCCCTTACACTAACAGTCCGATTCCTGCGGTTTGTCTTACTGTGCATCTCTGCCATGTTTGGTCTGCTCGGCTTGCTGATCGGCATCATCTTGCTCGCTATCCATCTGGTGTCTCTTGACTCCTTCGGCACGCCGTACTTATCGCCATTCGTCCCTTTCAAACCGAAGCTTATGAGGGATGCTGCAGGCCGCTTTCCCTGGACCCGCTGGATGAGAAGAAGCGAATAACGGATTCACCAAGAAAGAAGGTACAGATAAGGTGCATATCGTCAAACTGACAGCTCGTTTGCTGATGGCCCTATGCCTGGCTTCGATCATGCCAGCTCTGCTGTCAGGCTGCTGGTCGAAGCAAGAATTGAACGACAGATCGTTCGTCTCGACAATGATCATCGATATGAACAAAGAGGGTGAGACAGAGGTTTCTACGTTGTTTCTCCTGCCTAACCGGATTTCGACGGGATTGGAATCGAACGCTCCGGGTCAGAAACCATATGTGCTTGTTACCGGCAAAGGACGGAACGTTGCAGAGGCATTCCATAAGCTCCAACGGGATCTGCCCCGCAATGTTACTTGGGGACAGATGTCGGTTATTATCATCGGCGACCGGTATGCACGAGCCGGACTGGCTCCCCTGTTCGATTTCTTGATCCGCTCTACGGAGTTCAGGCTGCGAGTCAATGTGTTTTATTTCAAGGGCGTCGCTCGCAATCTCTCCAAGCTTGCTCCCATATTCGAACGGTTTCCGACCGAAATCTGGCGTGAGACCACGCATACGAAACGAATTCCACCGATACAGATACGCGATTTGTTATATGCCTATTGGAATAATCTTGGAGATGGCTACATGCCTGAGCTCGTCCTGCGAATGAACAATCTGCTGACCGAGAACAAAAAGATGCCATGGTCAGGGATCGGCGGAGCGGCTTTAATCAAAAATGGAAAAGTAACGGATCGGTTTACAGATGAGGAAACAGAGGGCATTCTTGTTCTAACGAATGATGTCGATGAATTGCTCGTAACAGCACAAATGCCGGACGATGAAGAACTGGTCAGCGCGCGATTAATCGATATCAGACGCAAAGTAAAGGCGGTAAGACGCGGCAATCAGGTCGAGATCCCCATTTCTGTCACAGCGGAAGCGGACCTGGTGTCCATTCATTCCAGCCTTGATCTGAGCAATCCTTCGAATTTAAGGAAGATCGAGAGGGCACTGCAAGAGCGCCTTCAAGAGAAGATACATGCTGCTGTCGATAGAGCCCGGAGACGCCGTGCCGATGTGTTCCAATGGAGCGAATACATTAAATATAAGTACCCGTCCCTCTGGCGGCAATGGTCGGAGCGGCTTCGTGAGAATCTTGTCGAGAACGTGAAGCCCGAGATTGACGTCCGTATACATCTGAGGAACACCGGTGTAAGCCGGTCAAACAAGTCTTAAATGAGGAGGCGACACCAAGCCATGCTGATTCTGATCATCGGTTTCACGGTCGTCGGATATTACCAGGCTGCCTTGCATCGCCGTCTTAAGACGGGCAGACGGGAGAAGAGTCTTGCATACAGCGTTACCGGACTGGCGTTCGTCTATAGCGTGCTCTGCCATTATTCGCCGGTGTGGGTGAATCCCAATAACGCGATCCGTCTTGTATTCGAACCCCTTCAAAGCTGGCTGCTGCAAAATTAAAGGGGGAAGGGGCTTGCGCAATGAAATCGAACGGAACCGTAACCGGACTTCAGCTAGGGGCGCTGACCTTCATTTTTATTTTCTCCACCACAATCGCTTTCTTGATCGGGCCGTTGGTGAAAGCAGCTTCCTTCGACGGCTGGTTATGCATCTTGATCGGTGGAATCGTCGGTACTGCGATTGCGGTATTATCCATACGCTTTGCTTTACGGCGGCCTAACTCGAATCTCGGCGAATACGGCAGAAAAATTGTAGGCAGTCCTGTTCATACATGCATCATGCTGCTGACGGCTTTCTTCTATCTCCATCTGTCTGCTTATATTTTGCGGGAGTTTACCGATTTCTTCGTGCCGTCTTATTTGCGCCAGACGCCGACGCTTGCGGTAGCGGTACTGGTCATGTCGGTGGTCGTGGCGTTGACACAGTCGGGCATATCCGCCTTGTTCAGATTTGCTCAGGGCTGCTTTATATTCATTGGGCTGTTCTTCTTGCTGAAGCCGCTATTCTTTGTTTCGGCTCTCGATACGCCGATATGGCATGAGATTGCACGCGTTCACAATTGGAAATCACTGTGGACCCAAACCTATACGATCATCCCTTGGTACGGGGAGCTGATCATGCTGTGCTATGTCGTTCCGCACTTCACCTCCAAGCAAAAAACGTCCAGAGTACTTTGGATTAGCTCCATGCTGGGAACTTACATTCTGATCGTTGAGTTTCTGCTAATTGTGCTGTTCTTCGGGCCGGAGCTCGCGGGCACACTCATCTATCCGGCGCTTGATTTGACTGGCTTCATTCATTTCGGCGATTTCCTGTACAATCTGGACGCCTTGATCGTCTCCATCTGGTTCATGGGATTTTTCGTGAAGCTGTGCGCAATATTCGCCATAGGCACACTAATTTTCTCAGAGGCGCTGTCCATAAAAAATTATCAGCCTCTGACCGCTCCGCTGGCTGCGGTTGTTGTTGCGATCTCAATCGTCATGTCGAGGAATCCGGAGGAGCTGGCAAGTTTCTTCAACAGCAGCTGGTCCACCTTCGCGTTGGCTCTGGAAAGCTTGACACTTCTCTACCCGCTTGTCGCATGGGCGAGAGGGATTAGAGCCTGAATGCTGGTCATCAGGCCATCCCGTATCCGGTCATCCCTTCGTCTATTGGACTGCCTTGCAATCATACACTAGGTGAAACGATTCTTTGTCTGCAGGGAGGGCTTTCATCTATGGAACAAGCCGCAGGTGGATGCATAACGGTTCGGGAGGAGCATTTGTTCTGGCTCGAAGTGCTGGAGGATCACGCGCATTTTCTTCGGGATTATCTATCCCCGGTGGAGACGAGATGGTGGCATGAAGCAGAACGATTCATCGAACGGTTCCGCGCAGCGATTGGGCAAGCTGCTGCGCTCCCGCTCTATGATGAAGCAAATTCGGAGAAAATGACAGCATTTGCCCGTAGTGTGTATCCGCTTGCGGACGCCTATTGCAATCTTGAAGGACATATGCAGCATTTGCGGCTATGGAATCTCGTCAACCTTAATCTGACCCCGTCTTACTTTAACGGCACGATTAATGAGAATCGAGAGTATTTGCGCCAGCTATCCTACTTGATGAAGGGGATCCCTGCCAAGCCGCTGACGCTGACGCAATTGCTTGATTTGTGGCTGGAAGATCAGGTCGGCCATGCTGTGCTGCTGCAAGGCTTGCTCGATCCTGTAGAGCGGACGCTTGGCGCCGAAGCGGATAAATATGCAACGTTATTCTCGTCGTACATGGTCAAAAACCGTGCCATGCAAGGCTACCTGCGGTTTACGCCTCCCGGATTTCCAGCAGAAATCCAGTTCGCCACGGAAGTGCTCGGAACGACGAAGGCATTCTATGATTTCGTGCAGCGGGTTGTTCTTCAGTACTGCCAAGCCCAGCTGCTGTCGAAAGCGACTCTCCGTTTTCTGGAGCATCATTTTCCGGAATCCTGCTATTTCATGCGCAAGCTGGCAGCGTTCATCCCTGGCTCGCCTTCATTCACGGATTGCCCGTTGACCCGCCGCCCATTGAATCACCCTTCGTCCGGTTAGTCCAGGCCTCTCCCAGCAGCTCGCCATTAATACTCATACCTGCCAACGCGCCCATAGAGGCAGCTGTAATTACCTGATACATCTCCGTTGCCGCATCTCCGGCACTATAGATGCCCGGCACATTTGTTTTCCCGAAGCCATCGACGACGACAGTTCCTGACTCCGTGACCTCGCAGCCTAATGCTTGCGGCAAGTCTGAGCCGGCAGCAAGCTTCGGCGCGAAGAAAATCCCTGTGCACGGGATGATTGTGCCGTCGTCAAGAACAACCCGCTCCACCATGCCATCATTGGACTCGATACGGCGGATCGGCGAATCTAATGCAGGAACGTCATGTTGCCTTAGTTCCTCGCGCTGTTCATCGGTCCATTCATCGGGTCCATCGGTGCAGATTGTATATTGACTGGTCCATCCGGTCAGCATTTTGGCTAAGTGCAGCGCCCGCGCTCCCTTGACAATCAAGACGAGCGGCTGGTCTCTTAATTCCCATCCATCGCAGTAAGGACAGACAAAGGCGCTCGTACCATATACATCTGCCAGCCCGTTAATATTCAGAGGAAGGTCCCTCATTCCTGCTGCGAAAAGCAGCTTTTTGCACCGGTAGGCCGTTCCTTGTGCGGTCGTAATTTGAAAATCACCATCGCCTCCCGTGACCGCCACAGCCGTATCCTCCACAAAATGGACGGAGGGATACGCATGAATCTGCTCCCTCGCAATGCGCCGAAATTCGCTCGGCTTAATGCCGTCCCGAGTAAGAAAACCGTGAGACTCGCGAGTCACCCGATTGCGCGGACGTCCTTCATCAATGACCACTACGCTTTTTCTCGCCCTGCCCAGCACAAGAGCTGCATTCAGACCAGCTGGTCCGCCGCCAATAATCCCCACATCGATAAACTGCTTCATCATAATCACCTTCCTGGATCTTTAGTATCTATAATTAATTTTCAAAAATGCACAAGGAAGTAATCCAACCATGCATTACTTCTTGTGAATTGAGATACATCTGCTCTTCAGCGCCATACATCACCTTCTTGACCAAACATTCCTTATCGCCTGGTTGGTTGGAGGAATGGGCCTCCGAACCCTCCGCTTCAAAAAGCATGCCATGCATAACCCCGTACTCTTGGAAAATTGCATGAGCATCGCCTCCCTTCGACACGATTAACGCATATTACAGATCTATAATGTCTATTATAGATAAATAGAGTCCATAATTCAAGCAAAGACCATTCCGCGAAGAATGGCCTTCTAAACAACCGTACATCATGCTAAACAGAGTCCGCCAAGATCGGAAGAATCCTCACATATCTCTCCATCCTTCAAATTGACGATCCTATTTCCATAAGCGGTCGATTCTTTTGAATGGGTTACCATAATGACGGTCTTATTCTTTGTTCTATTGATATCTCTCAGCAGCTCCAGAATACCAGTGCCTGTCTTACTGTCAAGATTACCTATGGGCTCATCAGCCAAAATAATGTCCGGATCATTGATTAAGGCTCTTGCAATGGAAGTTCTCTGCTGCTGGCCGCCTGATAGTTCTCTAGGCGTGTGATGCCTTCGATCGCTCAACCCCACAATCTCCAGCAACTGGTCTACTTTCTTTATATAATCCTTTCTTTTCTTGCCATCCAGTAAAACCGGAAGTAGAATATTCTCTTCCACATTCAAATTCGGAATCAGATTGTAAAACTGGAATATGAACCCTACATCTTTTCTTCTCATTTTACTTTCTGTAGAATCATTCATGCTTGAAAGCTTGTTGCCATTAATCGCAATGGCACCCGACGTGATTTTATCCAGCCCGCCCATCAAATACAGAAGTGTACTTTTACCCGAGCCTGACGGTCCCATGATTGAAATAAATTCCCCTTTATTAACTTTCATGCTGACGTTTTTCAAAATATCAACAACTTGATTGCCCATCTTAAAACTCTTATACAGATCTTTTATTTCCAACACACATGTGCTCATCGTTTTCTCCTATTCATATTTAATAGTTTCCATAATACTCAACTTGTTTGACTTCAGGACAGGGATGAAGGAAGTCAACATCATGATTACGATGCTCATCCCGGTTAGAACAACAAATGTTGATATTGAATAGTACATGATGATGGAGCCGTACATAAAGCTCAGCATAAACGGTACAATTTCAATTAATGCAACAGCGCCGATCAAGCCGATTAATACTCCAAAAATCCCGATGAACGTCGACTCCGTGACAAGCATTTTCTTGAGTTGACTTTTGCTCATTCCAATGGAGCGATAAATGCCAAGAAACCTCTTCCTTTCAATAAAACTTACAATCAGGTTATTTACAATTCCTACAACACCAATTAATACTGCCAACAGCGAGTAGGCGATAATAATATCGAACATGCCGCCGATGAATCCTTTATTAATGTCCTTTAACTCCTGCATCGTTCTGATCACTAATATATCCTTTAAGAACGTTCTTTTGATATCGTTGTATACTTGATTGACGTCTCCCTCTGTTTGGATATAGGTATCGGTATAATACTTCAGGCCGGAATCATTGCTCATATTCTCTGCAGAAATGAAAACCATGTTCCCTGTGTTGAACGAACTGTCAATAGAGCCCGTGATCGTATATTCGCCCTGTTTTCCCTTAAAGTCCAGAACCAGCTGATCCCCTATGTTCAGGCTGAGTTTTGACATCAAAATATCGGTAACAACTACGTTTCTCCCGCTGTTCAATTGGCTGATTGCCTTGACATCATCGTCCCTCAAATTGGCTTTCACATAATTAAAATAGTCAATCCCTCCGATTCCGTACACTCTGTTCAAATAATATTGTTTGTTGGAAATCTGGACATTTTCCATTTCAAAGGTGTTGTTACTGCCTTCTACACCTGAAACTTGATTGAGCTGTTCAACAAAGCTCGTATCCGCTTGACTGTGTGACAATTTAATATCGTATCCATGGTACTTCTCGTAGGAGTTCTCAATATCCCTGCTCATGGAACTGGAAATGGTAAAAATCAAAAAGATGCCTGCAATGGACACAGCAATAAGCTTGATGTTGTTTAAAAAGCTTTTATTGTTATCAATGTTTTTAATTGCAATGGACATCTCGTTACTAAACAAATTTGTGCTTACAAGCAGCTTAATCAATATTCTGACAGCCATCGGAACGATGAGAATTAAGGAAATCAACAGAGTCACCATACATACGATGTCCAGAATGAAAGAAAACAGATTGGTTTGTAACAGTCTTGGTACGATTAAGGATGCGGCGAACAGCAGGACTCCGACTACAGCACCTGCTCCTCTTCTCTCTCCTGCTTTAGAATAGCTGTTTAGGATGATGTCCTTAATCGGCATTCTCGTCGTTTTGACAATAGGAATGACTGCACTAATTACTGCGAGTACGATAGCAAAGACAACGGTGTATAAAAGCTGACTCGCAGTGAAGCTTAATTTGATGTCCTGCCCGCTAGTCAAATGGGGTAAATAGACGAATGCCATAAAATATAATGCGATGATTCCCAGCATACAACCAACAATTCCGCCTGCTAATCCCAAGAAAACACTTTCTAATAGAAGCAGCGAATTGATTCTTTTTCTAGTACTACCAATACTTCTAAAGGTTCCTATGACAGGAAGCCTTTCAATGACGATGATATTAAATGACGTATACACAATAAACACGCTCATAAACATGGCCAGTATGGACACAATCATGAATGGGAGCGATACACTTGAAACGGACTGTGCCAGCTCTGCCTGATTCACCGCTTCTTTAACATCGCTATCAGGGTATGCCTCCCCTAGTGAAGTCAACATTTCCGCCAACTGGGAAGAATTCTTTAATTTAATATAGACGGCATTCATGGCTCCATTCGCATCATAAAGCTTGTCAAGTGTACGCTTCGGAACGATGGCGACCGTGCCCTGACTTTCATTGGAAAAGTAGCCTTTTTGATGCGAGATGGCTGCAACGGTGAAGTCTGTCTTCTGATCCGAGACTTCAAGCTCCATGATGCTTCCGACAGCTAGACCGTATCTTTCGGCTATGTACGTACTGATAATGATTAGGTTGCCTTCGAAATTGTTAAGCTCTCTTTCCTGATCGATGCTCAGCGGATTATAGGTATGGAGATCTTCAATGTCAATTCCCATCACTTTGATATAATTCATATCCTCTACATTGGGTGCATATAGAATCATTCCCTCCAATGTACCCACTGCATACTCCAACCGGTCCTTGTCATTTTCTAATGGGGCCATCTCCACATATCTTGAAACGGCAGCATCATTGTTAGGTCTAATAACAATGTCAGAATTCCCTGCAAATTGCCTGACACGATCCTTCATCATTTCCTTGCTTGTCGTTGATATGGCGCTTGTAGCGAAAAACAAACCTGCCGAAACTGCAATAGCGACGATAACTAGAAGTGTTCGGAACTTTTTTTCAGCTATATTCCTTAATAAATACTTCAAAAAAATACCCATTTTTTTGGCCCTCTCCTTAATCGAATAAGCTGACTTGCTGCTGGATGGCAGGCTAAAGTACCAAAAACGGTAAATATGCAATTTATAACCATCTGGGATATAATATACCATAGATTTACATTTGCAGTCTATCGTATCTTCGCAAAATGTCATTCAGTCTCATCGCTTAAGACGATGTGCGGTCGACCGACCGCCGTCATGCAGCAAAACACCGCGCGCTGGGAGCAGCGCGCGGTGCGAAATGAACTAATATATCCTAATCGCGCAAGATTCGATTCTACATCCATTCTTCGCAATGATCGGTTACGAATCGAATCTCGCTCTCATAGTGTGCCAAGTGTCCCTCATCAACCATTTTTTGAAAAGCAGCATTTCCGTCGGCAGCGCCATTTCTCAACGTATCGCACAGTGTAGTCAATCGTTGAATAATCCACTGACGCAGTTCATTAGGGATAGGAGTTCCATACATTTCAAAAAACAAATGAATTCGCCGACGGCGCTCTGCAGCGTGAATATCCGATTGGTACGCTACTGTAGTTCCCGTGGAATGCTCAGGTGCAAAACTCGCAAGCGGAACCGATGTGTAAAGGGAGTACGCAATGTCCCACATGCGCGGACCGGGGCCTGCCATGTCAAAATCAATCAGCGCCACAGGAGCCTCCTCTTGAAAAACCACATTGTACAACGCAGCGTCATTATGACAGATCACTTCATGCTGACCAACGTCGGCATAGCTAAGCTGCCATCTGCCCTCCGTTATGAGCGCGAATCCTTCAGTTGCATCATGGAAACGGCGCAAAAGACGGGCTAAACCGGCAAGCGCTTCATCCGACCACATGTAAGGCTCAAGCTCAGGGTAACCGTTTCCTGGAACTTCCCCAGCGACGAATGTTAATACTTCACGATCAGTGCCGTCGATTCCGAGAAATCTTGGCGCTCCCTCAAAGCCCTGCTTCTCCAAATGCTTGAGCAGTTCATGAACACACGGACTCCAATAACCTGTAGGGCGGAGAACGGTGTCTGCCCTGCGGACAATATGATTCACATTACCGCCTTCCAACACCTCTTCATGAGTCACTATGCCTCATCCCTTTTCTCTTTTCAGCGTGTTATAGATCTCTACAGACTATATGAAACGGACAAAGGAGCGGAGCAGGAAGAATGAACCTGTAGAAGCGTCAGCGTTCGCCTTTGTTCCCGGATTTCAACCTCTTTTACGAACGAACCCATAAGCGATCGCCCCGGCTGCAGCCGCAATGACGATAATTAGAATAACCGTCCATCTACTCGAAGCATCGTCCGTCTCAGCTATTGCCGTGTTGTCTGCGGCTTGATCATCTGCGGCATGATCATCTGCTTTACCGCTGCCGTTTGAAGGCATTTCAGCGGGAGCCGTTTCATAATCCAACGCAATTTCCTTATCCTTCAAAAAAGCAAGCTGCTCTGACGCATCGGCAATTTTCACCGTCGGCGCGCACAAAGGATTTTCCCAGCCCCCATCTTTCTTGTTAAGAAAGAAAAGATATTGCTGGCCTACTTCACTGGGTCCATTTAGCGCGCCCCATGTCATGTCCTCATCGATCGAAATATTTTGTTTATCGACGCCTTTATAGCTTTTGCTGACCGTTAGCTTGGCTTCATGGCGGTCATCATGCCGGGACACCTCGTCCACCTTGCCTACAATAATTCCATCATATCTCTCGTATGCTTTGTCGACCGACGGTAATTCCACACAAGATAGGGCGTAGGTAGTTGCAGCATGCATTGGACTGAGCAGCAGGAGGGCAAATGCAAGCCCTATTATTTTCTTCATGATGAGCGTCATCTCCTTTGTAACAAAAGACGACATTAACGCCCTCCAAGGTTGCATCTATTTGTTTAACTGAGAAGTTGTTCTAGCTTTTAACTCGACAATGAGTAGGGTTGACTTTCCTCCAACACAATCTTCCGATCACATAAGCTTATCGATGAGGCGCGGTGTGCAACAACGATAATCGTTTTATCTTTTGGTATACTGTTGATTGCATCATGTATAATGCTCTCGCTGTATTGATCGAGCGCGCTTGTAGCTTCATCGAAAATAAATATATCCACTTCACGCAGAAACAGTCTGGCCAAAATGAGCCGTTGCCGTTGGCCTCCCGATAGCTTTACGCCGCGTTCGCCAATAATAGTGTCAAACCCATCTTCCAGATTGTTTATATAATCGTAGATATACGCTTTTTTGCATGCTGCAACCAGCTCCTCGAAGGTCGCATTTCCTTTGCCAAAAAGCAAATTTTCAGCGATAGTAGTATTGAATAGCGAATTGTCCTGCATGACAAACCCTATTGTCGCATGTAATTCGAAAATATTGGCATCAGCCAAATCAACCCCTGCGAAGAGCACTTTCCCGTCCGTCGGCTGTACCAATCCAGTCATCAGCTTAAGTATCGTCGTTTTTCCGCTGCCGCTTTTTCCTGTAATAGCTACCCGTTCACCTTTGTTTACCTGAAAACTCAAACGATTGATGACAGCCCTCTCGCTGTTCGGGTATCGGAAGCTTACATCGTCAAATGTGATCGTAGTAGAGCCATCGAATACAAAATCGCTCTTCTTCGTATGTATCTCCACTGTGTCCAGTTCTTCCATAACCCGGTTTATATAGGGCATTTGCGTTTGAAGATCCGCGTCTGTTGTCGATACGGTATTGATTGCGGTAGAGAACATTCCGTAATACATGGAAAATACCAATAAGTCGCTGATCTTGAATCCTTCGTATATAATCAAAAGACCTCCTAGAAAATATAGACCGAACTTCATGAAAAATTCATCTCGTATTTTAGGGAGAATCAATGCGCGCATCGTCCAATAATTGATCCATTTGGCATAATAAAGCGCATATTTGCGAATAAATCCGACGAAACGAATTTCCTGGTTCTTCTCCAGATTCAACGCCTTAATTTCTTTCCATCCCTGAATGCTGGCGTGAAGCCAGGTAGACATTTTCTGGTCGTTCTCCCTCTGCTCATTATTCAGAATCATTTCTCTTTTACTGAGCAGATGATCAACAATAAAGGTGGTAGGAATAGCCAGCAGAGAAAAGAGCGCCAACCGCCATTCAATCAAAAACAGCAGCACTAAAGAAATAATTAGCGTAATATACGAAATGATATATTCTATCGTTTGAGAACTGGCGAAAGGCAATATGGCGTTCACATCGTCTTCAAAGCGCATTTTAGTGTCTCCAACCGACTTCCTCTCATATTCGGAAAAATCCTGCTTGAATAGCCTCCTCCAAATTTTCAGCTTCAAACGGTAATTAACCCGGTTTACAATTCGGTTGTTCCCGTAGTTCTTTATATAGTCAATTAGTATAGTTATGGCGTGGATGGACAAGTAGCCGATAATGACAGTGCCTAATACGGTAATCTTTCCTTGCAGAATAACCTGTTCAATAAATATTTTATAGAAGTAAGGAAGAATAAAATTCAGCCCGATTGCAATCAAGCTGAGAATCAAATTAATAAAGATAAACCGCTTTACGCCCGAAACCAGCGGCTTCAACTTCAACAAAACCATCAACCTGTATTTATTTTTAGTTAGCAACGCTTTGCTCCTCCCCCCTTGCATCTTTTAAAGCAAAGAGGCTTCTGAAAATATCGCTCTTCTTAGCCAGTTCACTTGGAACCCCTGCCTCGTCCAAACGCCCGTTGTCGATAATGGCCATCTTCTCACACAGCATGACCGAACTTTGATTATGCGCGATTATTATCGCTGTTCGCCCGGCCAGCATCTGACTCCACGTTTGATGAATTTGCTCCTCCGTTTCACGATCCAGTGCCGATGTCGCTTCATCAAAAATAATAATTTTCGGGTCTTTCAAATAAATCCGGGCGATAGCAATACGCTGCTTTTGTCCTCCAGACAAGCCGATGCCACTTTTTCCGATAATCGTATCTATCCCGTCCTGCAATGTTGTTAACAACTCGCCCAGCCCTGCACGCTCGCAAGCGGCAATAACTTCTTCATCTGTGGCATTTTTTTTGCCGAGCAGCAAATTTTCTTTGACGCTTCCATCAAAAACAAGTATATCCTGCTGTACAATACCAATATTCTGGCGGATTGATTTCAACGAGCACTCCGACAGCTTTTGTCCATCAATTTCAATTTCTCCATGTTGAGGGAGATAGAATCCGATTAGCATGTAAGCAAGCGTCGTCTTCCCCGAGCCGCTTTTGCCGCAAAGCGCAAAACGCTCTCCTCCTTGAATATCAAGGGTCACTCCCTTTAGAACCTGATTTCTCTGATTATAGGCAAACTCAACATCGCGGAAGGTTATATCTCCGTTTGTAACACGCAATTCCTCTGTTCCCTTCCACTCCTTTTCAGTCGGCGAATGCATGAAATCATAAATCCGCTGTATCGACGAAATTCTGTTTTGCGCCTCCAAATAAATTTCGCTCAAAAAACGGACTCTCTCCGTTATTCCCGTAAAATAAGCTAGAATGACGGTCAGTATACCAATCGTCATATTATTTTTAAAGGCCATGTACGCACATAAACTGAATATAGAAAGATGCATCATTAAATTAACGGTCGTAATAATATTTTGAGACGTCAGGCTCAGCAATCCGTTTTTTATGCCTAGTCGATATAGCTCCTTTTGCTGCCTGATGAACGACTTGTTGACTCTGTTTTTTGCCCCGAGCATACGAATATCCCGTATTCCTGAAAACATTTCAAAGAGCCAACCGTTGTAAGCATCGTATCTCACCCTTTTTTCATCCGAATAGTTCCTTACTTTTCTACCGAATTTTGAAGTGATATAAATCGAAATCGGAACCGATACAAGCATCAACAGCCCAAACTGCCAACCAATGACCAGAATATAAGCAA
The DNA here is from genome assembly GCF_927798095.1 of Paenibacillus plantiphilus. Lineage (GTDB taxonomy): Bacteria > Bacillota > Bacilli > Paenibacillales > Paenibacillaceae > Paenibacillus_Z > Paenibacillus_Z plantiphilus. Next base: position 56,592 of record NZ_CAKMMF010000016.1, read on the forward strand.
TATAAACGATTAGCGACAGCAAATTATTTATAGTATGAATGATGTTTCGAATGACAAATACCATACACTCGTTGCTGTAAGATTGAATAATATTGATGATGTCGCCGGTTTTGGCATCCGACATGTAGTTGGCTTGAGCCGCTTGCATCGCTTTGTATACATCTTTCTTAATATCAAACGTAAACATGATCTCCAGATAAGCATATTGAGCCTGGCAAAAAAAATGAATGACACATGCAAATAGCAGCATGATAACAAATGACAGGCTAATCTTTAAAAAAACATCGATATTATTGTAATAAACAATCTCATCAATCATGACCGCAAACATAATAGGGGTGAAAATTTTCAGTAATGCGTCAAACAGCCAACCGAAGTAAAATAAGATGTAGTTTTTCTTATGCATTGCAATATACTTGAATAAAAACTTAATTGTTGTATAGTAATTCAGCTTTTCAGTTGCCATTAACTTTCCCGCCTTTTAAGAAAACCCTTTCAAAAAGGGTTGTCTCGCCTATAGGAACATCAACTTTCACATGACCCAAGTCCGACTCACTCCCGCTTCCCTCGACGTATAGGATGGTATTCCCGGCATCGTACTGAACCTCACTTGTCATTTGCATAGGGTATACTTTCTCATTTCTGTTCGTATATACGTATACTTTACTTGGCATGTTGGCAATTTCATGATCGCTGATAACTATAGTCTGATTGTTCATCACCCCATCATATGTGTTTATAACGTTTAATTTGGTTGACATCGTTAGAACAAACAAGGAAAGCACCGCCAGCGCAACAAACCCTATAAAAGGAAGCGGGTTTTGGGCTGTAAATCTCACATACAAATTAGCTGTTTTTTTGTTCATATTTCCCACCTGTCTCTCGTTATAGGCTAAATTTCTTATGCATATTAGATTGCCTTCCAATAGGTTAATTGTCAACTATTTTCTTTTTTTCAAATATTAATATGAACATATTGAAATTCATTGTCCGATGCTTGAAGCAAAAATCCGCCTTATTCAAACATTAAAGCGGCAAACCGAGGCGCTATTTCATGCCTGATCTGCCGCTTTTATATACCCTTTTACCAGTTTCTATCAAGCAACATCGCGAATAGACTTCATAAAAACCGTGAACAGAATCGCTGCCGTCAATAGCAGCAAGCCGTTTACAAGCAGTACGTTGGAGGCGCTGTACACATCGGCCAAATACGAACACACCGCAATGCCGATCGGCGGAGCAACCGTTGTGATCGAGCTGATCATAGCGAACACCCGCCCCTGTATATGCTCGTCTATCCGCATTCGCAGCAGAGTGGTAGCGAGTACGGTGCAATACGAGAACAGGAAACCGTGAACCAGAATGAGGGGCATGCCAAGCCAAGCCGACGGGATAAAGGATAAGCTAATAAACACCGGGCCAAGAAGCAGCATTCCTCCTAAAATAACCAACCCTCTTTTTGTAAACCGCTGATCCCATTTCATAATCATTGCAGCGCCAACGATATAACCAATCGGGATACATGCCTCGAAGAGACCGAACTGGAAGCTTGTCGCATTCCATTCTTTCACCAGCATGACCTGCACCAGCATAAGCGAGGACGCTCCATACGGTTCTGCTCTATCGGACTGGGAAAATGGCCGGCAGCCATCACTAAAATCCCCGATAGCAGCAAAGTTGCCGCGCAAATGCAAACCGCTGCTCCGCCGCCAATCCAGGCGACAAGTATGCCGCCGATTGACATCCCCGCAATACGGGCAATATTATCAGCAATGCTTAGCATTCCGGAAGCTTTTTGAATATGCTGCTTGCCTACGATGTGAATAATGGAAGATTGCAAGGCTGGAGCCTGAAATAAAGTGATAAAAGAGGTTACTCCCGTAAGAATAAAAATAATAATAATCGTTGTCCCCGGCACAAATATACAAACTGCAATGCCTAGCACCGTAATCGCGCGCAGAAAGTCAGAGAGATACATAATCTTCCTGCGATCCATCCGATCAACAAAGGTACCTGCGAAAGACCCGAAAAACAACCCCGTTCTCACATTAAAGTGATCACGGGGTTGTTTCTGAAACCGATAACGGCTTATTGAAATGCATAGCCCTCATATTTGATTGTACACAAACTATTATACATCGCGAAAACTTCATTCGTAAATCGTTATCATTTATACACCGGAACGTCTACATCTTAGCCAAATCCGCTATTCTCGCGCTGTTCATTGCTCAGTCTGTTGTATGTTTATTCCGATATCGCAGCGGCGTCGTGCCCAGCACTTTTTTAAACAGGTTAATGAAATAGGAAGCATTATCAAAGCCTACTTGATTGCCGATATGCTCTACGGACAGGTCCGTCTTCTCCAGCAGCCGGCAGGCTTGCTTCACTCTTCTTGCAGTCAGGTACTCTGTAATGCTCGTTCCGGTCTCCTCGCGAAATATCCGGGATACATAGTTTCTCGATAAATGCAGCTCTTTGGCCAGCCTGTCCAAATCGAACTTTTCATGATAATGATTTTCCACCCAGCTCATAATCTTATCGGCGTAGCGGGAGGGGCGATTTCCTCTTGGCTGCTTGTCCTCGTCCGAGCGCAACGATCCATTGTCCGGCAAATAATTGATCATCTGCAGGAACAAAATCGCCAGCTCCTCGTCTTCCCCGCCCCTCCCCTGCTGCAGCGCCCTTTCATATTGGTCAAATATGAACTCCATTCCGCTGGCTCCGGATTCTAAATCATACACATGCGCTATATTTGAACGATTGCACAGCGTATGATACCGCAGCTTACGATAGGGGAACGGCTGTAATTGCTTGTCTATTAATCGCGGGTCCGCATAAAAGATGGAACGGATATACGGGCGCTCAGGAGCCACATCCGCATAAACTTGATGAAGCTGGTACGGCTGAAAGCAAAAAAACATGCCTCTTCTAATCTCGAACGTTTGCTGATTGACCACAATGGAGCCGGCTCCTTCGTGGACAAGCAGAAACTCCCAGCACTGATGCCAATGATAATAGCCTTTGAAATGGTCCTCAATATGAATGCGGTAATCCCACAGCACGGAATTGGGCTCTAAATTAACGGGCTCGAACAGTTTGCTCATAGTTCCTCCATGTTGGATAATAGACAAACATTTTTTGATACCCTAACACAATTTATCGGGTTAATAAATCGTTATACTGATAATAAATAACGTTAAACTTACTTGCAAGCACACATTGTAATTATACTCGGAAAAGAGGTTTGACATGGAAAACCTATTAAACGGCATTTGGAAATATCGTTACGGCGCCCCTGAACAGCATACGCCGCTTCTGTATCGGGAGAAAGCGATAAGCCATGAACCATTACAGCGTCTTCACTGTGAAGGAGTTGCTCCGTTCTCCGATGAGCAAATTATTGCGAAAGAAACTGCTCGCGGGATTACGGTCGAGCTTCCGCTGAAGAGTGAGGAGCATATTTACGGATTCGGGCTGCAACTGCACCGCGTCGATCATACAGGCCGCAAAAAGGTGCTTCGTGTGAACAGTGACCCCGTTGCGGATACAGGCGACAGCCATGCTCCGGTTCCCTTCTATGTCTCCACAGCCGGTTATGGCGTGTATGTGGACACATCCAGATACGCAACGTTCTACTGCGGCACAAACCTGCGCAAAGGCGACTCGGAGCATAAGAAGCTTGAGAACAAAGAGGTCGGCACTTCCGAAATTGAGCTGTACGGATATCAGGTTTCCGAGGGCGACCGCACAGTCGTGATCGATATTCCTGCTGCACGCGGAATCGATATTTACTTTTTTGAAGGTCCTGATCTGACAGCCGCTGTCCAGCGGTATAACCTGTTCTCGGGAGGCGGCTGTCTGCCGCCGCTATGGGGACTGGGCATGTGGTACCGGGCATATAGCGCCGCGAGTAAGGAGGATGTGACGCGGCTTGCGCATACTTTCCCGAACGATCAAATGCCAGTAGATGTATTCGGCTTTGAGCCCGGCTGGCAGTCCAGAGCTTATTCCTGCTCATTCGTATGGGATAACAATCGGTTTCCCGAACACGAATCCATGCTCGGCGAATTGTATGATCTGAACTATCGCGTTAACCTGTGGGAGCATGTTTTCGTACATCCAAGCTCTCCAATATACGAAGGGTTGAAAGAGTTTTCCGGCGATTACGAGGTTTGGGAAGGCCTTGTTCCCGATTTAGCCGAGCCGGAATCGAAAACTATTTTCTCCGAGCATCATCTTAAAGAATTCGCAGCCAAAGGAATATCCGGCTTTAAGCTCGATGAGTGCGACAGCTCTGATTTTGTCCATTCCAGCTGGTCTTTCCCGGATACGACTGAGTTCCCTTCCGGCATGGATGGGGAACAGATGCACAATCAATTAGGAACGCTGTATCAATCGGCCATTCTCGCTCCGTATGAAACGCTGGGCGTACGAACGTTGTCCCAGGTCCGCTCTTCTGGAGCATTGGCTTCGCCATATCCGTTCGTGCTGTATAGTGATCTATACGATCATAAAGTTTTTATTCGCGGCGTTGTAAATTGCGGATTCTCAGGACTGCTCTGGTCGCCGGAGGTGCGTCAGGCGGAGTCGGCCGAGGACTTGATTCGGAGAATACAAACGACAGTGTTCTCCCCGATGGCGCTGCTTAACTGCTGGAGAATTCCGAATCCGCCATGGATGCAGGTGGACCGTGAGAAAAATATTAACGGCGAATTTCTGGACAACTACGAACAGATTCGCGATATTTGCCGCTCCTTATTCGAAATTCGCATGTCGCTCATCCCGTATCTCTATACAGCGTATGCGCGCTACCATTATGAAGGGCGTCCGCCGTTCAGAGCGCTCGTCATGGATTATCCGAATGACCCGAACGTATATGAGATCGATGACGCCTATATGATGGGCGATTACATGCTGGTTGCGCCAATGGTTGAGGGTGAAACGGAACGAAGCGTTTATTTGCCAGTGGGGACCTGGCACTGCTTCTGGACGAACGAAACGTATGCCGGCAGTCAACATTATTGCGTATCGCCAGGACTGGAGCGCATTCCGGTATTCGTTAAAGACGGAACCCTGCTGCCTCTCGCCCAGCCGCTACAGCATGTTGCCGATGACGCAGTATTCGATATTTCGTTCCGCAGCTTCGGCGACAACGCCACAACGTGTATGCTCTACGAGGACGACGGCAAGACCTATGAATTCCGTGAAGGCTGCTACAATTGGGTTCAGGTGACTGCGCTGTCAGAAGGCAATTACGAAATCAATCGAACCGGAAACTATACGGGACAGCGTTACAGTTTTAACAAGGATTGAACATAACGGCAAGGGAATGTTTCTTCCGATCACTGTTGGGAATGTTTCTTCCGATCGCTGTTGTTCCCGGGATTCTTGAATTGGGGTTGTTGATGGTGGAATCCCGGGAACAAAGGCGAGCGCTTGCGCTTCTCCAGAAACATTCCCCTTATCTATATTATGAACCCCCAATCCCTTTAAACAGGCTGCCCATCGCGGCTATGCCGTAACGCGTTTTCTTTTGCAGGAAATGGCTTGCACCGGGAGTGGCAGCAACGGTTGAAGCATCATAGAAACATACCATAGTCGAATAACCGAGGTTGTTGAGGAAGTCCAATGGATGTGGACCAATAAACTCCAACTATACCTGCAAGAAGTCGCTCATAGCTGCAAAAATACATCTCCTGCATCAAATAGAGCTGCTCACAGACGGAGTAACTGCAAAAATACATTAAATATCGCCAAAACCTAGCGCATTCGATACTTTTCTGGTTTTTTGATGTACTTTTGCAAGTGAATGGCTTGAAATGGTCCATACTGGGCATGTTACCTGTATTTTTGCTGCAATGGAGGTGAAAGCAACGGCGGCTGGAGCAGCAATACGGTGGGAAATAACAAAACTGCCAACCCCTCTTCTATTATTGCGTTCACTGTTGAATGGCTTTCACCTGTTTGTCATATTCCGCGTCGGCCCGCTTCATATAATCGTATACGTCCCCGTCTTTTATAACGAGATCCTGCAGCAGCTTATAGAACCAGTTGCGGAATTCCGGAGGAATTTGATTCTCGCCCCACCAGTTGTTAATCGCTAGTGATTTGTGTACATTCGGATCAGCCATGACGCGCAATACTTCCTGCATTTGCTCGCCTACTTCGTAGGTGATTTTTTCTTTTGTCGTTGGAATCGCGTTTGTCGTTTTGAGATATTTTGCATATTGTTCAGGCTCAAGGAAGAACCGAATAAACTTTTTCATTGCTTCCGTTTTGTCGGCATCCTTCATGGCATCCGTTGACAAGGACCAGCCGATCGGAGAGGGAAGTCCGACTATGTTGGTCTTGCCTTGCCGGTCAGGAACCGGATACCAGCCGAACTCAAAGTCAGGGTCTGCTTGTTCAATTTGTCCGAACATCCATGGACCAGAGAACAATTGCGCGGCTTTGCCTGAAATAAGCATAGATGCAATCTGGTTGTCTGCTGTGCTTAACCAATCCTTATTCACATAGTTGGCAAACAGCTCTTTATAATCTGTAATGGCTTGCACTACATTCGCATCCGTGAAGCTTACTTGCTTGGATGTACGCTTGGAATTCCAGTCCGGGTCGTTCGCGTATAGTTGATCGATCAGAAATTTATTCGTCCAGAAGCCCATATGAAAGATATCTTTGCCGCCGATTGCAATCGGCGTTATGCCGGATGCTTTCAGCTTTTCCTGGATCGCTAGAAACTCGTCATAGGTTTGCGGCAGTTTCGTAATGCCCGCAGCCTCATAGGCCTGCTTGCTATAAATGAGGCCATGCGGTGCTTGGGTGTAAATGGGCACATTGTACGCTTTGCCGTCAACCGTCGGCAGATTCTCGAATAAACGTTGCAGATCAGACGGCAGCTCTGCAATTTTGCCTGCGTCTGCAAATATTTTTGTATCTCGAATTTCGACCAGATCGGGGAATTCGCCGACCGCATCTTTTATTTTCAACCAATCCAGGTAGGATGACGATGTTGTTTCGCTTATATCTACAATTTGGATAGCCGGATTTGCTTCCATAAACGCTTTAATGGCATATTCTATTGCTTCTTTCGTACCCCGGTCGCCACTCGCGTAACCGATCGTGAATAAAACTTCCTTCTGCTCGATGCCGGTGCTGCCGTTATCGCCCCCATCAGGGCCGGAACCATTATTCCCCTTGTTGCCGCTTGCGCATGCCGATAGGATCAATGTCAGCGATATGGCGGCAGCGAATATTTTCAACCAAACTTTGCCCATAATGAAAACCTCTCCTCTGCGGAGCACCTGTTGATGTTGCCGGACGGACGTTCTTTACCCTCTCGCATCTTGACGATAATCATTCGGAACCTTGCCCATATGCTTCTTGAACATATCGCTGAAATGTCTGGCGTTGCTATATCCAACTTGCTCGGCAATTTCATAAATCATCCTGTCCGTTTGCGTCAGCAGGCGAACCGCCTCTTTCATGCGAATATCGGTTACGTATTGCTTGAAATTTGTTTTCGTATGCTTTTTGAAGAAGCTGCTAAAGTAATAGGGGTTCATGAAGGCGATGCTTGCGACAGATTCCAGCGTAATTTCCTCATTATAATGATCATGAATATATTGGACAACCTTCGCCATGAGCAGCTTCCCCTGATTGCCGGCCTGATCGTCCAGACCAAGGTGAAACTCATCCAGCACACGGATGATTTCCGCCTTAAGCTCTTCATAGGTTTCATATTCCGCCAGCTTGTTCTGAAGCTCATGCATATCAATGGCAGCGCTGGAGAGCGCCCCAGTCTTCGTGAACGCTTGCATAATCGACATGACGGACGAAAAGCATGCAGCAAGCGTAAGACTCCGGCTCGGATAGGACGCCAGACGAATCGTATCAAACAGCCCGGCCAAAGAGACTTCCGCCTCCTTCCATAACCTGCTTGTCAGATGACGGATCACTTCTTGCTGACCATTATAAATTTGTTGTTCAAGCGATTGCTTCTGCTCGACAGGCTTATACACATATACATCGTTCAACCCGTCAAAAAATTTCCGCTCAAGCGCCTGCTCGGCTTGCCCATATGCAGCAGAAAGCGACAACAGCTCATCAGCCGGAGCGGATATGCCAATCGATACATTCAGCTTCAGAAAGGAACGGATTTTCCCCAAAATATCACGGGCTAAAATGTTCGCTTTCGTTAGCTCTCTGCTTAAGTACACATACCGGTTATTTTTCATGAAAATATGCCCGATGCCCGAAGAGACAACAACCTCTTGAAGGATATTGCTTACTGCAAATTCGACCAGCTTCGCCTCATGATCCGTCCATCTCTCGGAACGATTGCTCCTGTAATCCAACTCGACAATGCCAAGGCAATACTGCTCGTACGGAATCCATTGTTTCGCCAATCGATATTCATTGGTTTGCGGCGACAGTTTGCCTCTTGCAAGCAAGGCCAATATTTCTTGAATCTCTTTATCCCGATTTTTATGCTCCAGCTGCTGCAGCTTTCCTTTACGTATTTCTTCCTCTTGACGCTTATTGAAATAATCGATCGTCTTATTCAACACCTCATCGAGCTTCGATTTCTCAACAGGCTTAACGATATAATCAACGGCTCCGTAAGTAATCGCGTCGCGGGCATAATTAAAATCCTGATAGGCGCTAATGAAGATGACTTTGATCGGCAAATTGTTTTCCTTAATTTTTTTTATAATTTCAATCCCGGTCATATGGGGCATGCTAATATCGCTAATGACAATGTCCGGCCGCTGCGTGTCAATCAGATTCATAAGCTCTCGCCCATCCGAGGCTTGTCCTACGATTTCCATGCTGTACGAAGGCCAGTCAATCATTTTGCGCAATCCTTTAATAATCCACGGTTCGTCATCAGCCAAGATTACTCGCAGCATCGTTATCCTCCTTAATGGGAAATCGCAGCTGAATCGATGTGCCGACATGCTTCCTGCTGCTGATGGCAAGGCCGTATTCTTCCCCGCATGCGGAACGAATTCGTTCATGCACATTTTTGAGCCCTACACTTTTGGTCGGTTTGGCGGGATCGGCCAACGCGCGATGAAGACGCTCCACTGTCTCTGCGTCCATTCCGATGCCATCATCAAACACCGTCACTAGTAGCTGATCCTCTTGTCTTTCTATCGTAATGCCAACGGTCCCCTTCCCTTTAGGCTGAAGGCCGTGCTGAATCGCGTTTTCAACAATCGGCTGCAAGGACAGTTTGAGAATGTGCCAATTCATATTTACGTTATCCATGCTATCTATTTTTAGCTCAAAGCGTTGTTCATACCGAACATCAATAATATAAAAATAATCTTGCAAATGCTGCAATTCTTTATGCATCGGAACCCAATCTTCGCCATAATCAATGACATATTTGAGCTGTTTCGACAAGGACAGGATCATATCGCCTACCTCGTCGGCATCATGATGGATGGCGTTCATCCGTATAACCTCAAGCGTATTATATAAATAATGAGGCCGTATTTGACTTTTCAACGCATACAGCTCTGCCTGTTTTTGTTTAATCTCGGCCACATAGACCTCATCGATAAACGATTTCAATCGCTCCACCATTCGATTGAAGCCATGAACGAGCCTGCCCAGCTCATCATTGGACCGGACCTTGACATTAGCGGCCAGATTGCCCGATTCAACCTTCGTCATCTGGATCGTCAACGCCCGAATCGGCCCTGCCAACCGACGGGAAAACCACCCGCCCATAATGATAAGAACTAACGAACAGATCACAATGGCGATGTACACAGCATCCCGCGTAGTGCCGATTTGATTGTACAGGCTTTGCTTATTTACGTTTACAGTCACTTTGCCTTGCAGAAATGGGATTTCTTCGCTTAACACAAGCATATCATTGCTTGTTTCGCTCCATCCTTGCAATTCCGTATTGCTGAAAAAAACTTCGTTCGCGTTGTTAATGATATATATTTCATCATGCTCGCCTAAATTTAGTTCCTTATAAAATTGGTCGAAAATCGCCGGGTCGATGTCAAAAAACAACGTCCCGACAACCTTAGGTTGATTCGTGAGAAGCCCGGATGTATCGATTAAATTTCGTCCCACCGTGATGACCGACTTTTCAGACTTCATGAAATAAGTTTCTTCATGGGTCGGAATGATTGCCAATTGCTTCGGCTCCTTATTTAAAACCTGCATCCACTGCTCCAAAGGCAGCAGATCGGGCAAAAATGCCTGATTAATTTTCCCTTGATAAAATATTTGCTGATCCGAGGCGCGAACAAAATAAACGCTTCTAATATAAGGATCACTATATAATACCGTTTTCAGAAACGCTTCAACCGGAATTTGATTAATTTGTCCTAATACATCGACTTGATGCGACTGATCGATATCGTTCTGAGATCTGTACATCAGCTTGGAAGTTTCATTGTACTCTTTGAAAGCAGCGTTGATATTAAAGCCCATGTACATAATCATCTGCCGCAAATTGTTTTCCGTATACCGTTCAACATGGCCTGTAAAGGTTTGAACAGAAAAGTAGCTGAGCGCAAACAACGGTATAAGCCCTACTACTATAAAAGAGGCGGAAAATTTGAAAAACACACTGTTCCACTGCAGCTTCCATCTGCTCACCGGCTGTTCCCTCCTCTTACTGCATGTATCATTATTATAACCGGAAATGACTCGACATTCGTCCCTATTCTGGCGTTCGGCTGTCCATAACCGGTTTCAATCAACTGCAAACAGGGCATTGCATCTATGCGCTGCCCTGATCGTGCCGGCTGTAAGTAAAAAGCCCATGAAAAATCACGGGCCCTCCGAACCTGCAAGCTTATAAGCCGCAGCGCAAGGTAAACTCTACTCTGTTGACTGCCACTAGCTCAACTCCCGTTTCGCTTCCTGATACGCCTCTGTATACGCCCGCGCTTTCTCGATAACCAGCTCATAATTACTATGTTGGACCGCTTCCTTCGTCAGGTCCGAGCCGATGCCTACCGCAAAGGCCCCGGCCGCGAGCCAATCCTTCAAATTCGAGAGGTTCACTCCGCCTGTCGGCATCAAGCTTACTTGCGGCAGCGGACCTTGTATCGCAGCGATAATGGATGGATTGTACAAATTTCCGGGAAATAATTTCACCACATCCACACCCAGCTCCAGCGCTTCTGTCATCTCCTTGATCGTCATCGCGCCAGGCATCACCGGCACCCGGTACCGGTTGCACAGCAGAACCGTTTCCTTATGAAGCGCCGGCGATACAATGAACTCGGCGCCCGCCAATATGCAGGCTCGCGCCGTCTCGGAGTCGAGCACCGTGCCCGCGCCGATCACCGCGTAATTCGCCGCCTTGGGATCGCTGCTCTGATATTCCTTCACAAGCGTCTCGATTGCTTGCAGCGCACGGGGCGTCGTCATCGTAACCTCGATCACCCGAATGCCGCCGAGCACCGCATGCCGGGAAAGCTGAACCGCTTCCTCCGCAGAGTTGCCGCGAATGACGGCTACAACGCCCGCAGCCTTTATTTGTTCAAGCAGATCATACTTCCGCATCGCCTTCGTCTCACACTCCTTTCCATCTTGTCCTCGTCTATCTTTCGATATGCCCGGTACGGTTTAAGATCGCCTCGACCTCGCTCCAGAGAGGCAGAGCCTCCCAATCGCCAGGCTCCTGCACGACCAGCGAGCCGACGATGCTTCCGAGCTTCAGCGCTTCAACGGGAGACAAGCCTTTAGTGATCCCCGCCAGAAATCCTGCTGCGAATCCATCGCCGGCTCCGACAGGGTCTACCAGCCAATTAATGTGCTCAAACGGCCTTCGATGCAGCTCCCCGCCTTGAACGAGCCAATTTTCGTTCCCTGCGCTTTTGATGACCGTCATTCCGGGCAGCCTCCTGACGTTCGCAAGCAGCGTCTCCTCATCATCCGTATCGTAGATCAGCCCCAGCTCATCATAGCCAGGCAGGAAATAATCAGCGGACTGCGCCAGCTCCTGAATGATCGGGCGCGCCTGCTCGACCGTCCACAGCTTCAATCTCAGGTTAGGATCGAAGCTGATGCGAACGCCTGCTTGCTTGGCGATGCGGATCGCTTCCCGCACCGTATCCAGACACGATGAGCCTAGCGCGGCGGTAATGCCGGTAATATGCAAAATCCCGGCATTCGCAATATATTCGGCATCCAGCAGCTCAGGCGTCATTCGGCTTGCGGCAGAGCCGCTGCGGTAGTAGTAAACGGACAGCTTCCCGCGCGCCGATTCTCGCAGCATTAACCCTGTCGGAGCCTCTTTCGTCTTGACAGCGCGGGAGACATCTACCCCTTCGCCCCGTATGCCCTTGAGAATCCCGCGTCCCATCGGGTCATCGCCAAGCATGCTGAACCAGCCGCAGCGGCAGCCAAGCCTCGCCAGCCCGATAGCCAGATTGCTCTCCGCGCCACCAAACGACTGCGCCAGCTCGCGGCCGCTGCCCAGCCCGCGACCGTCTCCCTCCGCGTACATCAATGCCATACTCTCGCCAAAAGTGACAACGTCCAGCTGCTGCAGCTCCCCTTTAAGGCCAGCCATTAGCGCGCCATCCATCCACCGTCCACGTTTAGAACGTGGCCGTTCATATAATCCGATGCAGCCGAAGCAAGGAACACAACCGGTCCCATCAAGTCTTCCGGCAGCCCCCAGCGGCCTGCGGGGATCCGTTCCGTGATCGCCTTGTAACGATTGGCATCCGCTGCAATCGGCGCCGTATTGTTCGTCGTCATATATCCCGGCGCGATCGCGTTTACTTGAATGCCGCCGGAAGCCCACTCGTTCGCCAGCGCCTTCGTAATGCCCGCAATCCCGTGCTTGCTCGCGGTATAGCCGGGGACGTTGATGCCCCCTTGGTAAGATAACATCGATGCAATGTTAATGATCTTGCCGCTTCCCCGCTCCAGCATATGGCTGCCGACCAATTGGCATAAGAAGAAGGCGGAATTCAAATTCAGATCGATGACGTCATACCAGTCTTTTCTTTCATGGCTGACAGCAGGAGCACGGCGAATCATCCCGGCGTTATTCACAAGCACATCAATTCGTCCGAAGATGCCCAGCGCTTCTGTTACTGCCGATTCCAGCTTGTCCGCATCGCTTAGATCAGCGGATATTTGTTCAATCCGGCCGCCAGCCTCCCGAACCAGCCGAACGGTTTCATCGCAATTGGATGAAGCCACCGCAATAATACTGGCGCCCGCCTCCGCAAGCCCGAGCGCCATGCCTTGTCCAAGACCGCCCGAAGCGCCTGTAACAAGCGCTACTTTCCCGTCCAATCGAAACAACATTCCCGCTCATCCTCCAATCGAATACTGCCAATAATTACATTTTATTTTAGAGCTGTCATAGCAACGGCATCCATATCCTCGAACGTCTGATTCTCTCCAGCCATTCCCCAAATAAAGGTGTAATTGCTCGTTCCTACACCGCTGTGAATCGACCAGCTCGGAGAAATAACCGCTTGCTCGTTTCGAACGACCAGATGACGAGTCTCCTGCGGCTCACCCATGAGGTGGAAAACGACACTCTCCTCGTTCATATCAAAGTAAAGATATACTTCCGACCTGCGGTTATGCGTATGGCAAGGCATCGTATTCCACATATTGTTCGGCTTCAGCAGCGTCATGCCCATGACCAGCTGGCAGCTTTGAATGCCGCCTGTATGAATATATTTATAAATCGTGCGCTCATTGGAGTTCGCCGGACTGCCCAAATGCACCGGAGCCGCTTCACTGATTGCCGCTTTTTCCGTCGGATAAGCATGATGAGCCGGGGTTGAATTCAAATAAAACTTGGCAGGCTGAAGCGCATCATCGCTCGCCATCACGACCTCCCGGCTTCCTAAACCGATGTACAAACAATCTTTGGACGCCATTTCGTATACCGTACCGTCAACCGTAATCGTCCCTTTGCCCCCGATATTGATAATGCCTACCTCTCTCCGTTCCAGGAAAGTGTCAGCGCCAATCGTATGCTTATCGGCTTCAAGCTTGACGGGCTGATGAACAGGGACTGCTCCGCCCACGATAAACCGGTCTACATGGGAATAGTACAAGGTTAAAGCATCTGCCTTGAACAACGATGCAATCAAGTACTCCTCGCGCAAGCGCTCTGTATCGAAGCTCTTGGATTGCTGCGGATGGGATGCATAACGAATTTCCATTTGAAAACGCTCCTTTTTCATGTGCTGTTTTGTTTACTGCTGATAACGATCTCGCTGCAGCATGCAGCTATAATTCCGTAGGATTCTCGTTATATTCGAAATAATCGAAATCTGCATGCTTCCGGAAGCCGGTCAAGTCTTGGCAGCATAAGCCGACGAGAGCCCCCGTGAACCAGCCCTCCTTGCACGCTTCATCAGATAACGTGCTAGCGTCGAGAACCGGTCCGATCCCCACAAACGCCTCTTCGCCTTCCGTTGAATAGAAAAATTGAAGCTTATCGTGATCCACCTCAGCGCGAAGCCATATCCGCTCCGCGTTATCCGGCAAAGAAACGTACCCGGCCGGCTCCGCGTAGCCATTGTTGACAGCGGACAAAATGCTGATGCACCGTCCCAAATCCTCATGAAACGTCACATGCAAATAATAATAATTGTGCGTGTCGTACAGGCAGATTAAGCCGGCCATTTGCTTGAAGCTCACCGGATCGAATTCGAGGCATGTGCTTGCTGTGAATTTGAGTTCTTGCCAGCGTCTTGCGATAAGGCTCTGCCTGTATTTCGAGCCGAGCCCTTCCCGGCCGTACAGTCTGAGATGCCCTTTCCTCTCCGCAAGCGAATAAAAGGTGCTGTCGAGCGGAATGCGCAACGACTGAAAATGTATATCCAGCTGCTCGCTGTCGAAATCGTCGCGCGCCGGTCTGCTCGGGAACGGGTGCGGCGGAAGATGGGGAGCTTCCACCTCTGCATCCGGCAGAACAGTGCCATTCGCCAACCGAAGCCAGCCGTCCTCAGTCCACTCGACCTTCTGGATAGCCGTTTCCCGGCCAAGCGTATATTTACGGTTGCCGTTCTCCATCCGGTTCTCCAGCGCCCGTCCGCAGAGGTGAACCATATACCAATCGCCATTCCCCGTTTCAACAAGATCGCCGTGGCCGGATTTCTGCAGCAGCAGGTCCGGATGATCCCTGGCTGTCAGCAAGGAATTGCCCCCATACGCTTCGTATGGCCCGAACAGACTTTTCGACCTTAGCATCGACTGCCCGTGGCCTTCGCCCGTTCCCGTGTCCGCCGCGAACAAATAATAATAGCCGTTCCGCTTGTAAATATGCGGGCCTTCGAGAAACGTCTCGGCGCTCGCATATATCGTAACCGCTTCGCCGATCATGCGCTGTTCCTGCACGGAGTATTCCTGAATGACAAGCTGCCCCTTGTACCGCTTCGTTACGCGGTGATCCGTGACCATGCTGACGATATATTTGCGTCCGTCGTCATCATGGAACAACGAAGGATCGAAGCCGTAGCTGTTCAAATAAATCGGCTCGGACCATTCTCCCCGGATGTCCGTTGCCGTCACCAGATAGTTGGGGGTGTCGTACATCGGGACATAAAAGGAATTAACGACGGTATAGACCAGGTAATAGATGCCGTCATGGTAAGTCAGGCAAGGAGCCCAAACTCCCTGCGAAGCGCCGATTCCTCTTAGGTCCAGTTGAGAGACGCGGTTCAGCGGACGGGTAATAAGCTCCCAATGAACGAGATCTCTGGAATGATGGATTTGCACACCGGGAAACCATTCAAATGTAGACGTAGCAATGTAATAATCTCCGTCTACTCGAATAATGGACGGATCGGGATTGAAGCCTCTCAGAATCGGGTTGCGTATCTTGTTGTTCAAAGCCTTGTCCTCCCTTTCTTATTCGTATCCCCGCAATTAGCGTCTACCACAAATAAAGGTCGTTGCCTTTCAGCTTGAAGATCGCTTCCATGAAGTAATAATCTCCGTAAATAATGGCGTGATGATGCGTCTCGGCAAAATAGGCTCCCGTACCATAGAGCAGAATATGATCCGTATCGGCCGACCAGTCGATCCGCGATTCATCCAGCGTTCTCAGCAGCTTCAACGCCGCCGACACGAACGAGCGGCTTTCATGTCCGCCGACGGCCTTGGCGATTTCGATGAACCCGCATGCAGCGATTGCTGCTGCCGTATCATCCGCGAGCCGAGGCTCCTCTGGCTGCCTGAAATCGACTGGGATGATGCCGTCCTCGGGTATGTTGGCGATGAAATAATGCGCAACCCGCTTCGCTGCCTGCAAATACTCGTCCTTTCCGGTATGCATATAACTCATCATGAATCCGTACAGCGCCCACGTCTGCCCGCGCGTCCAGGAAGATCCTTCCTCATGGCCCTGGCCGCCGTAAGTCTTGACCACCCCTCCGTTGAAAGGGTCGAACTCGACAATATGGTTGACGGAGCCGTCCGGACGGACAAAGGCCGATATCGCCGTATCCGCATGCTTGACCGCAATTTGCTTGAAGCGCGGATCTCCCGTTTCTTCCGATGCCCAATAGAGTAGAGGGAGGTTCAACAAACAGTCGATAATGGCCCAGCCTCTCGTATCCTCGTCCTTTAAGTCGTTCCATGCGCGTATGAAGCCGCCCGCGAGATTGAAACGGCCTGCCAACAGGGTTGCAGCATGGAGCGCCCGCTTCCGGGATTCCAGATTGCCGGTCACTTTGTAATTCGCGACGCTGGTAGGCTGCCACATAAATCCGACGTCATGATGCAGGCCGTAAAACTCCTCAAAGCACCGGTCCATCTTGGCTTCGGAAATTTGCGCAATCTCCTTGTATTTCTCGTTGCCGGTTTCATGATGCATGAGCCATAACATGCCTCCCCAAAAACCGTTCGTCCACCAGTTAATGCCATCTGCCGCAGCGCCCGTCGTATTATCGACCGCCCGGTCGTCATGCACGCCGTTAACCGTTGTATAAGGAATTTTGTTCCGAGAACGCTCGCTGACCGCATCCATCTTCGCCGTCAATTTCGTTATAACGCTCTCCAGCCATTGTCGTTCAGTATCGTTTAGCACGAGCTGATCCTGCCTTTCATTGTGGATTTGCTTCTTCATGGTGATGCAGTATCATATCGGGACAACGGGAAAATAAACCGTGTACCGCTCATCCTTGATCTCATGCAGCGGAATGAACCGGAAGTTGCTGCTCTGTCCATAAGTCCGGTAATATCCGGCATTCCACCAGCTATGGTTGCGCTCCCGATCAGGTGTCAATACCGACTCCGGCTTGCCGATTTCGCCGGTCAACTGCCGCTCTTCCTCTATCAGGCCAGCCAGTACAACGGGTCCATCGACGAAGGCGACCCGATCCGGCGCTCCCGGCAATGGTTCGGCCACGAGCGATTTGGGGAACTGAACCGTGATCGTATCTCCATCACTCCAGTAGCGCCGCAGCTCGTAGAACCCCGCGCCGCCGGGGACATCATCCCGACCTGCGCCATTTACCGTCACAACAGCTTTGCCGCTTATCCACCAAGGGAGGCGCAATTTGAGCGTAAACTCCGCTGCTTTGGCCGTTGACACTGTTACCCGATAGCTGAAGCAGTCCGGACGGCTTGCGGGAATTGGCAGCTTATCTACCTCCGTGATGGCTTTCATCCCTGTGACCGACCATTTGTTCAGCGGATACAAGCCATGCTGCCCGTCCTGCGCAATCTCAATGCCGATCTCGCCCCCGTCCTGCTCGAAGGTCAAGGCAGACGGAATCCATTGCGTAATGGCAATGCCCTGCGCGTCCCGCATATAGATTTGTGTTTCGTAAGCCGCGTTGGCCTGCACAAGCGTGCCGTGGCAGCACCAGAAATGCTGCGTTTCCGAGCCCCATACTTTGCGGCTGCCGGGACCGACGCCGAGAAAATAAGAGATCATCCCCGTGTCCTCGTGCTGATGAGCCAGCACACCGTTCACAAACCGCCGCTCCCAATAGTCGGCATAGGCGCTGTCTCCTGTCCAGCGCAGCAGCATATGGGCGAGCCTCATCATGTTGTAATTGCAGCAATGCTCCTGCCCCGCTCCCAGCCTGGCCGCCATCCTCTCAGGCGGCAGCCATAGCTCGCCATCGTCTCCCGCGCCTGTGCATAAATAGCCCCGTGTCGTGACGGCACAGCTCCAGAACGCATCTACAATGCGACGAAAACGCTCGTCGCCGGTCACTTCATACACGCGGGCCGCACCCAATATTTCCGGTATTTGCGTATTGGCATGCTTGTTGCTTAGCACATCCTCCCCGGCCAGCAGCCGGTCGAACAACCTGCGGCGCTCGTATCGGAGCATCAGCAGCCTGTGCGCCTCCTCGCCGGTCGCACCATATAAGTCAGCCCATGTCTCCAGCATCCCCCCGGTTTCCATATCGAGCAGCTCATCGAGCTGCTCCCGCGAGAAATGTCCGGTCCACTTGTCGAACCATGACGCCATCCCTTTCATAATGTGAAGCGCCTGTTCGCTACCCGCCAGTTGGTACATTTCGAACAGTCCCATCAACAGCTTGTGAATCGTATAATGCGGCGCCCAGACCCATTTGCCGTTCACAAGCCGGTTCATAAACGATTCGGGAAACGCCGCCAGCCATTGACCGCCGCTGGCCTTCTGGCATTTCGCAAGCTCCGCCACGATCGTATCGGCCTTCGCCTTCACCATCGCATCCTTCGTTTGCGCGTAGATGCGCGCCGCAGCCGACAGCCAATGCCCCATGAAATGGCCTCTGAGCTCGCAGGTGACCGATTCCCAGCCCCAATGCCAATGCTCGGGGCCTTCCATACTGGTCGTAGAAGCGGTTGTTGTCCCTCCATTGCCGCTGTAGCTCCACAATCCAGCCTCCATATAGAAGCTGCGGAGCAGGTTTTGATTCGTCAAGCTCATCACATAGGACTTGTTAAGCTGAAAGCGGTCTGACAGCGGTCCTTCGCTTAGTTGGGCCGTTCCGGGTTTCATATCCCTGAATATCGGGATCATATCGCTCACCTCGCTCTTGTCATACTGAGTGCCCTGCACCGCGCGCGTCGGGGCGGTACATTTCATTATCCAGCCGCGATAAATCCGGATGCGCTACAATTAGCATTCGTCTTCCTTGAAGACGGGCGTCAAGCTCAGTTCAAACGAAAACTCCTTCTCCTGCAGCCTGTAATTTTCATGCAGCTCCGGACCGCAGGAGTTGGAGCCGATGCCGCTCATTTTATAATCCAGATGCACAATCGTTTCCTTACGCGGACGCAGCTCGTAGTTGTGCCCTGCGGCTGCCAAATCCTCCGGCTTATAATGCAAAGCCTGGAACGAAAACGGCATCGGGGCCGTACATTTGATGCCCATGCCCTGTCTGTTCGAGACGATCGCCCATTCCGTACCGTAATGCGATCCGTTCTCCTGCGGCTTGATGTAATTTTCGAACATGTCGTCCACGGACAGCTCGTACTTGCCCATACGCGCGCTTAGTCTCTTGTCCGTATAGCTTTCGTGCGGACCATATCCGAAATATTCGACCTCTTCCGTTCCTGCCGGCATTGTCAGTTGGAGGCCGAAGCGCGGCAGAAACGGCAAATCCTCGCGCACCTTGGCATCAGTGCGAACCGATATGCCGCCGTCATGGCCGAAGCGCCAGACCGCCGTCCCGTTCATGAGCGGATATCGGGTATATCCTCCGAGCGAGTAATGCACCGTAATCTCCACGCCCCCGCCCGGGGACACTGTCCACTCGCAGCGGTACACCTTCATCGACGCCCTGTCGTACCCCTCCGTGATCCATTTTGCTTTTATTTGCTGATCATTATCGGTCGGGGCCCGCCATATATTCCACCTGGCAGGAGCGGCAAGCATAGAGACACCATGTCTCGATATGCCGATGAGCGTACCATTGTACAAATCAAACGTATGACGGAAGTCAAAGCCCTCCATGACGAGCAAATGCCCCTCCGCAATGACATCCATCGGATGGCCGTGCAGCGGATGGCCGTGCAGCGGATGGCCGTGCATATGATTGCTGTGCATCTGATTGCTGTGCAACGGATGGCCGTGCAGCGACTCCGGCGGCTCCGGCTGTACAGACGGCAGCTCAAATTGTGCAAACGCAATTTCGTAGCCCGGCTCGGACCAGCGGGTTTCCCGCTTCTGCCGGCAGGACAAGGTAAGGAAATAACGCCCTTCCTCCTGCGGAAGCGAGTACGGAAGCACAAGCGTTTGCTGCCCGCCGTGCGGCGCGGCGTCGAGCTGCCCGACATGCCCTTGCTGAATGATTGCACCGTCCTTCTCTACCTTCCAATGCAGCGCCAGATGGGACAGATCGATGAAATCATACAAATTCGTCAAGCGCACCCGCCCGCTCGCAAGCTCCTTGGCATCGAATCTGACAGGGGCGATGACTTGTTTCAATTCCAGCAGCCCTGTATGCGGAACCCGGTCCGGGGAGACCAATCCGTCGATGCAAAAATTGCCGTCATTCGGCTGGTCCCCGAAATCGCCTCCATATGCGAAATAGCTATTGCCGTCCGCCGTCTCGGTTTTGATTCCATGATCGCACCATTCCCAGACACAGCCGCCCATCAGCTTCGGATATTTATAAATGACATTCCAGTAATCCTGCAAATCTCCGGGACCATTGCCCATCGCATGGCTGTATTCGCACAGGAACAACGGCTTTGCCGCCGAATCTTTCTTGGCGTATTCCTCAATAAACGTTACCGACTCATACATATGGCTTTCCAAATCAAGGTCGTCAACATGGGTGCTGCCTTTGTAACGGACCGCCGCTCCTTCGTAATGGACAAGCCTTGACGAATCGCGCGCGCGCGTCCACCGGGCCATCGCGAGATGGTTGACGCCATAACCCGCCTCGTTTCCGAGCGACCAGATAATGACACAGGAGAAGTTTTTGTCCCGCTCGACCAAGCGCTCGGCTCTGTCTACAAACGCTGCTTCCCATTCCGTATTGTCCGACAGTCTGTTGAGCGCGCCGTCGGCGTACTTCTCCGCCGAGCTCATGCCGTGCGCCTCCAAATCCGCCTCGTCGATCATATAAAACCCGTATTCGTCGCACAGCTCAAGAAATCTGGGATCGTTCGGATAATGAGCCGTGCGGATCGTATTGATGTTGTGCCGCTTCATTAAATTCAAATCCTGGACCATATGGCTGAGCGGAATTGCCGCGCCAAGCTCCGGATGGGACTCATGGCGGTTGACTCCTTTCAGTTTTACCGCTCGCCCGTTGATGAGGAACACCCCGTCCTGGACCCGGATTTGCCGGAAGCCGACCCTGAACACCAGCACTTCTTCACCGGCAAAGACATTAACGCTGTACAAATACGGCTGCTCTGCATTCCATAGCGTCGGCTCCGTGATCCGAATTTCAATAGTCCCGGAGCCATCGATGACAGCGGCTGCGGCGCCAACCGTTTCACCGCTGGCATCTTTCACCTCAACGGCAACCTCCCGGGAGCCCGTTGTTTCTACCTCGCACCGCAGCTTGCCGATATCGAAATTGTCCGAAAGCTCCTGTCTGATGAAGACGTCCCGAACATGCGCCTTGTCTCTTGCGAGCAAATAAACGTCACGGAATATGCCCGAATACCGCCACATATCCTGGTCCTCCATATAAGTACCATCGCACCATTTCAGCACCATGACGGCAATGCGATTGTCGCCTGTTCTCAAATAAGGGGTGACGTTAAATTCGGACGGATTTCGGCTTCCCTGGCTGTAACCGACGAACGCGCCGTTTATCCATAAGTAAAAGCACGAATTCACCCCTTCGAAGACGATATAGTTCTCCTTGTCCTTCCAGGCTTCCGTCACTTTGAACGTTCTGACGTAAAGTCCCGCAGGGTTGTTGTCCGGTACAAACGGAGGATCGCAAGGAATCGGATAGTTCGTATTCGTGTAGTGCAGTTGGTCGTATCCGTTCGTCTGCCAGCAGGACGGTACAACCAAATCATCCCATCCGCTTACATCCGCATCCGCCTCAAAAAAGTTGTCCTCTGCATCCTTCACGCTGGCATGGTAACGAAACTTCCAGGCTCCGTTCAACGTACGGTAAAACGGCGAACGGGAGCGCTTGCGCGAAGCAGCGGAAAGGGTATCCGCGTAAGGAATATAGTAGGCTCTCGCCTGTTCCCGATTGGCATGCAGCAGCTTCTCGTTCTCCCAATATCTCTCGATTGAAATCACAACAATTCGCTCCTTCTTGATACAGATGGCCCATTATGGACATTACGCCAATCCAGCCCGTTCAGCTTGGCAAGCAGCTTCGACACTGACCAAGCTGCTAGATGGCTATGGCCCTCGCTTGAATGAGCAAGGGCCGTTTGTTAATATGATTGAATTATCCTTTAATCGCCCCGGACGATACGCCTTTTACGAAATATTTCTGAAGGGTGAGGAATGCGATAAGAACCGGAATAAGCGACATCGTCGTACCTGCAAAGATCATATCCCAGCGGGAGGAAAATTCTCCGACGTAATAGAACAGCTCGACGATCATCGTTTTCGGCTCGCCGGATGGCAGCACCAGCATCGGCAGAAGGAAATCGTTCCAGATGCCGAGTCCCTGCAGGACGACCATACTGGCGGTAACAGGTCCCAGTAGCGGAAATACAATTTTCCAGAAAATCCCTATCCTGGAGCATCCGTCGATTTCGGCGGATTCCTCTATCTCGCGAGGAACGCCCTTCAGAAAGCTTGTGTACAACAGGACGCCAAAACCTACAGAGCCGGCAATATAGATCATGATCGGGCCGGCCAGAGTGCCGAACAGCCCCATCGCTTTCATTTGCCTGAACAACGGAATCATATACACCTGGAATGGAATCATCATGCCGAACAGAAAATAGACGTAGACGCCATTGGTCCATTTGTTTGCTGTGCGTTCGATTCCATATGCCGCCATCGGAATAATGAACACCATCAAAGCAATGGAGACGACCGTCAGCACCGCGCTGTTGAAGATCGCTTTGGGGTAATCCGTTTCGGTCAGCAAATATTTAAAGCTGTCCAAGTAGACAGCAGCTGGGAACGCAATTGCGTCCCGTAAAATTTCGCCGTTCGTCTTGAACGCAGACATCAGATTGAAGAAGATCGGGAAGGCAAATATAACGGCAATGATCAACGTTACCAAGAATAAGACAATGTCGCTAACCTTTATCTTTTTACGTTTTTTCATGTTACATTTGCACCTCTCTTTTGCGAAGCAGCTTGATTTGAATAAGCGAAACAATCAGAATAATCGCAAATAGTACGAGGGAAAGCGCCGTGCCGAAGCCCTGTCTGCCTTCTCCGAATGCAACTCTGTAAATGATGTAAGTCAATGTTTCGGTTGAAAAGCCGGGACCTCCGTTCGTCATGACGGCAATTTGATCAAACAGCTTGAGCGATCCGATCATGGACAGCATGACACATACCGTTGTCGCACCGGCAAGCAGCGGGAACGTAATATGAATAAATTGCTTCCATCTGCCGGCCCCGTCGATGCTTGCAGCTTCCAGCAGCTCCTGGGGGATGCCTTGCAGCCCGGCCAAATAAATAATCATGTAGTAACCGGCCGCTTTCCAGACCGTTGATAAAATAATCGCCCACAATGCAAAATCCGGATCACCCAACCAATCCAGCTTCCATGACCCAAGCCCGATCTTCTCCAGCAATTGATTGAAAACGCCAAAATTGTAATTGAGAATGATCATCCAAATAAAGCCCATAATAATACCGCTCATCAACACCGGGAAATAAAAGATGCTGCGAAACAAATTGCGGCACCAACGCACCTTGTCAACGAGAATAGCCAATCCCAGCGCTACGATGTTCTCAAGGATAACAAGCGCCACGGCCAGAATGATTGTATTTTTCAGCGCATTATGAACACGCGTGCTTTCCCAAATCTCTTTGAAGTTCTCAAAGCCGATATAACGAACTTCCGGATTAATTCCATCCCATGAGGTAAAGCTTAAATTAATGCTGCTTAATGTCGGCCATATTACAAATATGGTATATAGCAAAAACGAGGGTAATATAAACCAAAAGGTGTAAGTAAGCCACCACTTCTTCTTTTTTTTCTTTACTATAGTGGCGTTCATGGTCTTCTCCTGCCTTCCATGTAAACTGTCCCCGGTGAATAAGATAACCTCCGCCATAAGGCGGGGTTATCTTATCATGCATCGGTTCTTCCGAGCGGTTTAGCAGCTGCTGCTATTGCTGATTTGCTTTGACATTGTTGTCGTATTCAACATCTGCTTGTTTCATGTAATCCGTGACATCGCCATTTTTCATGACAAGGTCCTGCAGCAATTTGTAGAACCAGTTGCGGAATTGAGGCGGAATCGCATTTTCACCGTACCATTGGTTAATCATCATCGATTTCTTAATGTCCGGGTTCGCAACAGCGTCCAGAACCTGCTGCATCACTTCATTGGTCTTAATGTCAACCTTCGCGGCAATGGAAGGAATGCTGCCGGCCTTCTCTGAGTAAGGAGCGTATTGAGCCGGGTCAAAGAAGAAGTTGATGAACTTTTTGAACGCATCCACCTTGTCCGCGTCTTTGGCCGCTTCCGCAGACAGCGACCAGCCTGCCAGAGTAGGCAGACCGTTGATCACAAGGTTGCCTTTACGGTCAGGGAGCGGATAGAACCCAAATTCAAAGCTCGGATCAGCTTCCATGATTTGTCCGATCATCCAAGGGCCGGAGAACAGCTGAGCCGCTTTGCCGGATACGAGAATCGATGCAGTCTGGTTGTCGGCCGTGCTAAGCCAGCCCTTATCGACATAGTTCGTGAACAGTTCCTTGTAATCCGTAATGGCCTGAACAAACTGCGCGTCCGTAAAGCTTGCTGTCTTGGCCGTGCGCTTGGAGTTCCAATCTGGATCTTCGGCAAACACATTTGTGATCAGGAAGTAGTTGGCCCAGAAGCCCATGTGGAACAAGTCTTTACCGCCAACGACGATTGGAGAAATACCTGATGCCTTAAGCTTCTTCTGAATTTCAAGAAACTCGTCGTACGTTTTCGGCAGCTCCGTTACACCTGCATCAGCATACGCTTTCTTGCTGTACAGAATGCCGTTAGGCGCATTGGCGGAAAGCGGAGCGTTGTAATATTTCCCATCATAAGCGGGAAGAAATGTAAACAGGCTGTGCAGCTCTTCCGGAAGCTCGGCCAGCTTGCCGGCATCCGCAAACACCTTCGTATCGCGCATTTCGATAACATCCGGGAATTCGCCTACCGCATCTTTTGTTTTCAGCCAATCCAGATAAGAATCGCTTGTCGTTTCGCTAAGGTTTTTGATCTTAATGTTTGGATACGCTTTCATGAATGCGTCAATTACATCTTCTGTTGCTTTTTTGCCTGACGGATCGCCTGTGGCGTAACCGATTGAAATGGTTACCTCTTTCTGGTCGCCCGATGGATCAGCAGGCGGAGTATTCGTTGACGTATTGCTTGGCTTGTTGTTGTTTCCACTGCAGGCAGCCAATATCATCGATAGGGCAAGTAGGGTGGTGAACAACTGCAGAAACGATTTTCTTTTCATCTTTTTATGCCTCCCTTTCTTTTCGAACCATTTGGATTGAATGGCTTGATTTAAGACTACCATTTCGAATTTTTTTGTTGAATGCAGTTTTTTAAGGCTCGTATGCGGTGATTTTAAGAAGCTTATGTGAAGCTTTCATGCGGTCAAGACATGTCCTTCACGCCTTGCGACAGCGCCCTGAGCAGCCACGGAATTGATTTGTCTCCCGCTATCTCATGGCTTCCGGGATGAATGTCGTACCCGAATCGTTCGCTGGCTCCCCAGCCCGCGTAAGTCTCTTCCAGCTGCGACAGAGCCTGCCGCACATGCTCGACCGGAAATAACGGGTCCTTCTCCCCCGATTCCACGAACAGGGAGCGCGGGGCTATGAGTCCGGCCAGATCCGGCTGCTCCGCACTTAGCAGAATGCCGGGCAAATAGTTGTCAATACAGTGGTGCATAGCTAGAATGCTGCCCTTGAAGGTGTTCGTCCAGCCACACAGCACAGCAGCCTTCACACGTTCATCCAATCCGGAGGCGAAAGCGGCGATCAGGCTCCCCCCGGAAAAGCCGAAGGCGCCGATCCGCTCGGCGTCCGCATCCTCGCGCCCCGATATATAGTCGATAGCCCGCATCGCTTCGAACACACGCATGCCTGCCAGCGTTCTGCCGTACATCAGCAGCTGCGCGGACAGTGTGCCGCATGAGCTGTAATTGGGGGTAGTTCTCAGCTCCTCGGCGATGCGCCGGGCTCCGAAGCCCATAATTTCCGGAATGACAACGAGCATCCCCGCCCTGACCAATTGGACGGCGAACCGATTGTGAATGCCTGGGTCCCCCAGCTCCGCTCCTGCAGGGTCCAATCCGACCGCATCATAATACCCGTTTCCGTGGCCGTGACAGGCAAGAACCACGGGCCAAGGTCCTGTCCCCGCCTTCGGAACCAGCACCAGAACCGGCACATGGACGGCCTCCATCGTCGTATAAGCGATCCGCTCCAGCATGAAACCCCCGTAATCTGTGCGATCCAACAGAACCGCAGCAAGCGGATGCTCCCGCTCGGGGAATTCGCCCAGTGCCCGCTTCAGCGCATTTCGCAGTTGCTCCCGCCGCTCTATCGGAAGAAGATGCTCCCGCTTCAGTTTTACCCGCGCTTCGGTGTCCTCATATACCCGCTTTAGAAAAGCATCCATTGACCAATCCATCTTCATCCCCACCTCAGTAAGAAAGCCCTTCCATCCAGAAGGATGAGAAAGGCTTTCAGAGTTTCAATACACTTACTTATTGACGAAATCGTCAATTTGCTTTTGAACCTCCGCAATGATTTTGTCCAAGCCGGACGCTTTTTGTCTTTCAATGTAGCTGTTTATCGCCTGATCCACATCGCCTTTAACAATGCCGACCAATAGCAGCTTGCCGTCTTCAGCAATCAATTGATCGCGTGCGGCCAGCTCTGTTTTAATATTGTCGGTAATCGGCACAAGACCGGCCGTCGGCGATACTAATATGTTCGGACGTGTGGCAAACTCTCTAGACGCTTTAATCGCATCGGCGGAACGACCGACAGTCGGACGTGTAAATTCATCTCTAAGGAATCCCCAGTTGAACCAATTTTGCCAAAGCGGTTTGGACGGATCTTCACCCGGGGCAAATCCGATAACCCCATTGCCGTCAACGGTATAGGTCTTATCCTTAATGCCATAAAAGAACAAATCGTATACCTCCCGATCCGTCGACAACAGATCCATGAACATGAGCATCCGTTCCGGATTCGCGGCATTCTTGTTAAGGGCAATCGCATTGTTCATTTGCGAATCACGGATATATTTATTGTCGGGATAAACGACGACCGCAGCATTTTCCGCATTTTTATCCGTAAAGTTCACGGCATCATAAAGCGCGCCAAGCGTGTTTTTCTGAGCGAAGACAGTGGCGTTCTCAAACGGCATATTCGTCTTGTCATTCAGGGTGTTGCTGGAAATAATCCCGGCATCATACCATTTCTTCGCAAGCGTCACCGCTTCTTTGAACAGCGGCGTCTGTTCGATCGGCATCACTTTAAGCGCCGGGTCGTTCAGGTCAATGTACAAGGAATGGAAGCCAAGATCGATGTACTCGTATTTGGAAACCAGAAAAGCGCCAACGCTTCCCTCCGGAGCATTCATGTTCTGATAAAATACCGGCATTCCGGGCTTAGCCTTGTTAATAGCGGTCAGAAATTTATCGATTCCTTCAATCGTAGTCAGATCGCCGGGATCTACATTCAACTTCTCCGCAATATCTTTGCGGTATTGAAATACCGGCTTCGATGTTTTGATTTCCGTCCATGGCAGCGCCATCAGCTTGCCGTTTATACTCGCCGAAGACAGCATGTTTTTGTCCGAGTATATCTTGTACAGACCAGGGGCATACTTGGGTGCAAGCTCGCTCAGGTCCAGAAAAGCTCCCTTGTTCACCATTTGCGAATATCCATACCAGTCGGCCGTGAAAGCGGCATCGTACTGGTCGCCGGAAGAAGCCAGCATCGTTAACTTGGACTGATAGTCGCCGAACGGAACAAAGTTGATCTCAAACTTGGCATTTAACCGATCCTTTGTTTTCTCATAAAGCGCCTGAAGCACTTCGTTCTTGGCAACCTTGTCATCGCCGGGGAAAAATTTTCAACGTAACTTCTTTCAGGTCGGCCGGCGAAGCAGTCTCGCCCGTGGATTTATTCGCATCCTTGTCCGAGTTTCCGGAGGTTGAAGCCCCATTGTTGTTAGAGGCGCATGTCGCCAACAGTCCGGCCAGCAATACTAGCATTAAACCGAGCGCCGCTTGTTTTCTCATTATTGCCATTGTAATCCTCCCCATCATCATTCAAATTTGTGCATTGCTATGAACAACGGCTCCCGAGGCTGCAAGTGATCAGCCTTTGACGGCGCCGATTGTCAACCCTTTGATGAAGTAACGCTGAATAAACGGATAAAGAAACACAATTGGACCAATGGTTACTATACAGATCGCCATCTTAATTCCTTCCGACGGCAGCCGTCCCCCGGTGGCTCGGATGATTTCGGCCCCTTGCGCCGATGTGGCAATGAACTGAACATTGGACTGTATCGTCCGCAGCAGAAGCTGCAGGGGCTGCAGTTCGACCTTGTTTAACAGCGTAAGTCCAAGCCACCAGTCGTTCCAATACATCAGGGAGATGAACAAACCGATCGTCGCGAGCGCCGGCTTCGCCAAAGGAACGATGATCGACAAAAATATTCGGAACTCGCCCGCTCCGTCTATTTTGGCAGACTCGCTTATTTCCTCCGGGATGGTCTGAAAGAAGCTGCGGAGCAAGAAAACGTTCCAGGCCATGCACAAGTAAGGCACAATCAAGGCGAGCAAATTGTCCTGCAAGCCCAAATATTTCACACAGACGATATACCAGGGAACGATTCCTCCGTTAATCAAGATCGTAATCAGCGTATAGACATTCAGCGCTTTTCTTAGCTTGAACCGTTTAAGAGACAATGGATAAGCCAACATGGCCGTAATAGCGAGACTGGCAATCGTGCCGATAACGGTAACGATGATGGAAATTTTATAAGCTTCAATCAATCGCCCCGCATCCAGAAAAAGCACACGGTAAGCGGATAGATCAAACTCGCGGGGGAAAATATTATAGCCGTGTTGAAGGATTGATTCCTCACTTGTAAAGGAGCTGCTTAACACCAATAAGAATGGGGTTACGCAAAACACGGCAAACAAAACAACAATACTGTACATAAGACCGTGGTACATTCGATTGCCTATACGATGCTCCACAATATCCCCTCCCTTGTTGCCGCCTGCGTCGTCTAGAATAACGAAGAATCCTCATTGATACGCTTGGCCAATTTATTGCATAGCATAATAATGATAAAAGCGATTACGGACTGGTAGAAGCCCGCCGCAGACGCCATGCCGATATCTCCATTAAGACGGAGACTGCGGAAGATAAAGGTATCAATGACATCAGCCGTTTGATAAATAGCGGCATTCTCGCCGACAATTGCATAGAACATCCCAAAGTCTGCATTCATGATCCGGCCTACCTGCAGCAAAGTTAACGTGATAATTGTGGGCATGAGGAAGGGCAAGGAAATATATCTGATCTGCTGAAATTTTGACGCGCCGTCAATTTTGGCGGCTTCGTAGTAGGAGGGATCGATCCCGGTCAATGACGCCAAATATAACACCATTCCATAACCCGTCGATTTCCACACATAAAACAAAACGAGAATGATCGGCCATACCCATGGAGTAGCGAACCAATCCACCGAACCGAGCCCGAGACTGGACAGGGTGGTATTCATAACTCCGGTGTCAATGCTGAACAGATTGTAAGCGATTACACCTACGACAATCCAAGAAATAAAGTACGGCAGAAACATGAGCGATTGTGTGATTTTCTTAAAATATTTCCCCGCTACTTCATTGAAAATAAGCGCTATTCCGACTTGAAACAAAATTCCGAAGATGATAAAAAGCGTATTTAAATAAAGCGTGTTCCATGTTGCTCTCAATGCCGAGGAAGTGGACGAGAATAAATACTTGAAGTTTCCATAGATAGGGTCCATCCAGGGACTGCCCAATATGCCGTCGCGAAAGTTAAAATCTTTGAAAGCGACAAGCAGGCCGAACATCGGAAAATAACTGAATAGCATAATCAGCACAACGCCGGGCAGCACCATTAAATAAAGAGATTTGTTTCGGCCAAGTTCGGACAATATACCTTTTGACCTCATTTTTTTGCCCCCTTTCTCCTCTATTGGCTCTTCTTGCTCCTAATTATAGAGGGGGCGCATGGGAGAGAGAATGTTGTTTTTTTAGCGCCGTATGCGCATTTTTTAGATATTGCCCCATTGCTCGTCGGCCTGCTGAAGCAGTTGCTCCATAGTAGGTCTGCCAGTCGCCAGCGAGTATTGCAGCATACCGAGAAACCAATCGACAAACCCTTTAGGCGCTGCGTTCGCCGCCCAATATTGCTGCATGAGCTGAACTTTCACGGCATGCGGATTGTGAGAGATTGCGATCAGCTCCTCCGCAAGATGATTTACAGCCTCATATTCCATTTTGTCCTTGGTTACAGAGAGCGCATGTCCGGCCTGAACATAACGCTTATACTGCTCGGGAGAATAGAAAAACTTCATAAACGCAATGAAAGCGGAACGTTTATGCGGATCTTTCCCAGCTTCCGAGGTCAAAGCGATTCCCTGCAATTGATCAGAACCGGTTATAACGATTCGTCCCTCACGATCAGGAGGGGCAAAAACGCCGATTGCTGCGTTCGGGTTGGTCCGATAAATCGTCTTCAGCGCCTCCGGGCCTGTATACAGCATGCCTGCATTGCCATTTACCAGCTGTGTTGTCGTATCGTTATCCGTCGTATAGAGCCAGCCCGGATTGACATATTTCTTCATCCACAGCTCCCTCATATCCGACATCGCTTGTACAATGCCGGCATCGGTGAAATGAGCCCGATTGGCGGTTGCATCGCGGTTCCAGTGCGGGTTGTCGGAGTACATGGAGGTTCCGAAAAAAAAGTTGGTCCAATACCCCAGATGCCAGACATCTCTGCCGCCGACTACAATCGGACTGACGCCTATAGCCTTTATTTTGGCGCAGATGTTCAAAAATTCGCTCCATGTTGCAGGCTCTTCAGTAATGCCCGCTTGCTGAAAAACTTCTTTATTGTAATAAATGGCCGGGGGCAGGCTGGACGCCAGTTGGGCTGTGTATACTTTGCCGTCAAATCGGGCGGGATGATCGAGCAAATCGGTAATTTCATCGGGCATGGGAGCGATTGCCCCCGCTTTAATATAGGGCTCCGGTTCTTTCAGCTCCAGAAAGTCCGGGAATTCCCCCACCGCATCCAGGTTTTGCAAATAACCCTCATAAGAGAAAACGCCGGCCGAAGACGGCATTGCCCGGATGTGGATGCCCGGATGTTCTGCGTTAAAGGCGTTAACGATCTCCTGAGTCGCTTGACTCGTGTCGGGATCGCCGCCCGAATAAACGAAGGACAGCGTTACCGCTGCGGCAGGAGACGCATCCCTATTATTCTTCGCGCCGCTGTCGGTATAGCAGCCTGTCAATGCAAACGAAAAGAGGATGATTACAACAGCTTGCAGCGGTTTTATGTTAGCCGGCATTTTGCCGCCTCCCCAAGGCTTATTTGAATTGCTGACGGTATTCATTCGGCAGCATGCCGTAATTTTTTTTGAACATTTCGCTGAACTGCCGCGCATTCTGGTACCCTACTTGCTCCGCGATTTCATAAAGCAGACTATCAGATTGAATGAGCAGCCTGACCGCCAAATTCATCCGGATAGCCGTCACATATTGTTTGAAATTTTGTCCGGTATGCTTCTTGAAAAAAACGCTGAAATAAAACGGGTTAATGTAAAATTTCGCCGCTATCGTTTCCAGGTCGACCTCTTTATAATTTTCCTCAATATAGGCCTTGATTTGACGAATCTGTTCCGATTCTTTTCCGTTGCTCCCCTGATGAAGGCAGGCGCGAATGCGCCGCAAGTCGTCGCGGATCATAATAGACATCTGTTGAAACGTCTCTTGGGATTGCAAACGTCCGGCAAGCTCTGCTTCCTCTTGCTTCGTCTCCTCGCCGTCCGAGACGTGTTCACGGATAGCGCGAACGAGCAGAGAGCTGGAAAGCTGAAGCGCATAGGCGCGATTCCCCCAGGCAACCTTGCGGACCATTTCCAGCCAGTCCTCAAGCAGTTCCTCAAAGCGATTCGTTTGGGGAGAGTAGAATTCGCGAAGCAATTGTTTTTCCAATTCTCCCCGATCCTCTCCTCTGTGCGCGGGAGGGTTCGGCTTATCCGCAGGAGCGACCAGACTGCCCGCGCCCAGAAAAAACTTGAGCGCCATGCCTTCCTCCGCCTCTACGCAGCTTCGGCGCAGCTCCTCCAGTGGAACAGCGCTGCCAATGCTCATCGACACACTAATTTTGAGCACGGTTTTATAATGCTCCAAAATACGCTGGGCAAGATTCGTTATGATGACGGACGGCAGATGCCGGATCAACAGATAGACACGCTCTCCTTCCGGCAATGCCCACCCGTCCGCTTCACCTTTAATAAGCTCCTCTGCAAGGTTCTGCATCGCATAATGAAGCAGCTTCCGTTCTCCTTCCCGCCAGCTGCCGGACAGAGGCAGCGAATGATCGATCTCCGCCGCCATAAAGGTGAACAGCATGTCGGGGCCGGGGCCTCTAATCTCGTGGATAATTGCCGAGTTAAGCGGAGACTGTTTATGCTCTAGCCATTTGCTCAGCCCATCCATCAATTCAAGACGCTGCTCGCGATCTTCATAGAAACGGAGCTTGCTGTCGCTTGCAATGGTCCGGGAAACCGATTGAATTTCCGAAACCGTCTGCTCCAGAACGGACTCCAGCTTATGCCGGTCAACAGGTTTGATCAAATATTCGACCGCTCCATAAGATAATGCATCCTTGGCATAGGAGAAATCGCGGTAAGCGCTGATAAAGACAACCTTAGTCCGCTTCTTCAGCTCTTTCAGACGTTTCAGCACTTCGATTCCGTCTATTCCCGGCATTGAAATATCGGTGACTACGATATCGGGATCGTATTCCATAATTGCCCCAAGGAGATCGTCCCCGTTGCTCGCTTCTCCGACAATTTGCAATCCGAGCTCATTCCAATCCACCAACATCGATAACCCGCGCAAAATTGCGGGCTCATCATCAGCCAGAAATACGCTTAGCATATCGATCAATCTCCCTTACTATCGGAATTCTAATCTGGATGGTAGTCCCCCTGGAAGGGGTGCTTTCAAGATGTATGCCGCCATCGCCGCCAAACAACGATTGAATGCGGTCATGCACATTTTTAAGCCCGATACCCGTCTGTTTGCCATTCCTGCGTGCTGCTCCTTGTCCTTGCTCCAGCCTCTCCCTTAGCGATCCCAGCTGTTGCTCATCCATACCGACGCCATCGTCAATAATCCAAATCGACAATAAATTGCCGTCTTCAGCCTCGATTTGCAGTCTGATTTGCCCGCCTTCCCGCTTCTTCAAAATGCCGTGGAGGACGGCGTTCTCCACCAAAGGTTGTATAGACAGCTTAGGAACGCCCCACTTCATGGAGACCTCCGAACCAATATGAATCTGCAATCCGACCCGCTCCTCAAAGCGAACTTGAATCAGATCGAAATAATTCCGGACATTCGCAACTTCTTCCTCCAGCGTCACCATGCTTTCCCCGTAATCAAGCACATATTGCAGCTGGTTGGACAATACGTGGATCATGTCAGCGACCGGCATAGCACCCTGGCTAACGGCGCTCATGCGAATGACTTCGAGCGTATTGTACAGGTAGTGCGGACGGATTTGGCTTTTGAGCGCATTCAGCTCAGACTGCTTTTGCCTCAGCTCCGCAGCGTATGCCTCCTCTATAAACCGGTTCAACTGATCCGCCAATCGATTCATTCCACGGTTCAACAGGCCAAGCTCATCCTGAGACTTGACAGGAAGGGCGACATTGAAATCGCCTGACTCCATCTTTCTCATTTGTTTTATGATCTCTCTTATCGGACGGGAGAACCTTCGGGAAAATACGATTGCAAGCAGCAATAAAAACAACATGCAGACCGATGCGACAACGATCACCAAAAATTTGAATGGCTCAATTGTGGCGAGGAAGCCTGTACGGGCATAACTTCCGACCAGCTTTTGATCGGTGCCCGCAATGTCCATCGCGATAAGATGCCTGTTGTCCTTTTCTGCGGCGGAACGCTCCTCCTCAAGAGAAACCGATGTGCCGATCCGCTGCTCATTATTGCTGTAGTTGACAATATGATCGTCGCTCAGAATCATAATTTCATCATTCGGGCTTAAATGCAGCTCCGAACTAATTGCATTGAAGTTATCGACGCTTACGTCATAGATGAAGGTTCCCAGAACAGTCGGATGCTCGTTCAACAGGGTAGATTTATCAATCAAGTTTCGGGAGAAAGTCATCACCAGCCGGTTGGAATTAACAAAATAGGTTTCTTGATGAGCGGGATACAGATACAAGCCTTTAGGATTTCGTTCAAGTTCCGAGGTCAAATCCGCATAAGGAAACTGACCGGGTACAAATTGTTTGGCACGGCGGGAACGATGGATGATCTCCATACTTGACTGCGGAATAAAGTAAGCGTTTTCAATATAGGGGTCCGAACTAAGCGCAAATACGAGCCAGTTATCAATACTATGATTACGATTCCCTCTGGCGGCCTGGCTCAGGCGGTCGTACCAGTTGACGTCGTACATCATCTTGGATATATCATTATAGTCGGTCAATATTTGGCTCGAATTTTTGGCGATATAAAGCGACATCTGTTCCAGATTATTAATATTGAAGCGCTCGGATTGAGTAAAATAAGCGTCCATCAAAAAATAACCGAGAACGATGAGCGGCATGAATCCAACCAACACGAAAGAAAAAACGAATTTGACAAAAATGCTTCTTTTCATTGCATCGTTTGGAAACCATCGCATTTGCTCTCACACCTTAATGTCGGAATTATCGTTTTCTGAAAGAGGGTAACTTTAAATTTATCATCCGGGAACCGCCGGTTACAGGCAGTTTTTTAAGATCATTGTCTGGTTTTTTAACTTAAAACGCCTCCAAGCCACTGTATGTGTGGGATGGAGGCGTCGCCGAGAAACTAATCACAGACCATATGTCCACTGCAGGATGAGCGTCTTAAACCGTTGAAGCCTCTAGAGAGAACACCTATCAAGTGCGTATTTAATCCCCTTTAGCGGTTCATCCTTCGGAAAATATTCCAGACCTATATAACCGTTGTAGCCGGCATCTTCTAGCGTTTGGAATATAGCTGGATAATAGATCTCGCCCGAATACAGCTCGTTTCTGCCTGGATGTCCCGCAGCATGAACGTGACCGATGGAATTCAAGTTTTCCGTTAGAGTTGGAATTAAATTTCCTTCTGTTATTTGCTGATGATAAATATCGAACAAAAGCTTTACGTTAGGACTCCCCACCTCCTCGATAATCGAGAAGGCCTCGGAGGATTTCGACAAGAAATAGCCCGGATGATCAACATGCACGTTGAGCGGTTCCACCAATAGCGTAATCCCGGCCTTTTCCAGGAGGGGAGTGCATGCTTTAAGACCGTCTACTATGCACTTTCGCTGTACCTCCCGAGGAAATCCGTTATCATTGCCAGTCTGCGTAATCAGGGAAGAGCAGACTAAAAATTGTGCCGCTTCAATCGACTCCATAAGACCTTCGATATATGCATTCCGGGCTGAGGGATCAACCAGACTCACAAACTTTGTGCAAAAGGCATAGACTTTCAAACCGAGTTCTTCCTTCTTTGCCTTGATTGCATTCAAGTCCTTGTCCCACCAAGTCCAAAACTCGAAGGTATCGATGCCAATAGAATGAATCGTCTCCAAGCTCTCGTGCAAAGGACGGCCACGCAATACGGCGTCGATACAAACGGACAGGTTCAACACCCACACCTCCATGATGTTTTCTTTTTTCTTGGCAGGATGCTAGCCTGCGACGCTAACAACAATATAATATCCGCAGCTCTAATGTCCACAACATTATCTAACTCGCAACCGGCATCTATCTACAGATTACAGACTTTGTCTCATTAAACTCAGAGCAAGGTCAGCTAGAAAGCAAAAAGAGACACTTGCCAGTATACCCAATTCCTCCTATTATTAAGTTTGTCGAGAACATAGCGAAAGAGATTTCATAAAACAATCTAAAATCTAAGAAGAGAGATGAAAAAAATGTGGATGTTTATTGGCCTCATATCATTACTGGTTGCAATAATCTTTGTTATTATAGCGGCTATATCTGCAATAATAAAGAATAATAAAGCCAAGAAAAACTTTATTATTTCCGGTATTGCATTCGTAGTTTTCTTTGTTGCAGTTGCGGCTAGCTCAGATCCAGCGTCACAAGAAGTTACAAAGAAAGAAGAACCACATGTAAAGGAAAACGTTATTCCAAAAAAAGAAACTGAAATAAACGAATCGGTCGCAGTGGATTCACAATCCGCAATTGTAAATACCACGCCTAAAAAAGAACCAACCGAAGCAGAGTGGCAAGCCAGTTATAGAGAGATCCTACTAAAAGAGGCCAGCAGATATCTTGAATTGACCCATAAAAAAACAATAACCGCTGCAAGCAAAGCAGCGTCGGTTAAAGTTTTAAAGAAATATACCGAAAAACTTACTGGCGAAGACGAAGAAAAATTCGAAAAATTAACTTCATTGATCCAGAAAGATAATTTTGATAAAGCTAAACAATTATATTTATCTTTAGGTGGAAAAAAATCGATTTTTGCTGCACCGAATAAAAAAGCAGCAAATACTAAAGAGTCAACTACGAAAAAAGAAACTGTGAAGAATAACGTTACATATAAGAATTGTACACAAGTAAAAGCTGCTGGAGCTGCACCACTTCATAAAGGTGATCCGGGGTACAGCCGGAAGCTTGATAAAGATGGCGACGGAGTAGCATGTGAATGATAGCATTAAAGCAGAAGGGAAATCGATCATGAAGTAGGGCTGTTTGTAAACATTAAAAAAAGACCCTAAGCTGCAAGCTGGTTCCGGTACGCTATCGGAGCCAGCTTGTTTAGTTTCAATTGAATACGCTCGTAACTATAATCTATAATCATGAATAAAGGCATGAATGCGCTCTTAAAAAACGGCTATAGCGAGTTGTCCGCTATAATTCCCCAAAAACGACTAATGGCTTCGCCCCCTGAAAACAAAGGGCGAAGCCACTAGTCATAAATTGTTCGATGTAATCCTAAACTGTCTTATTTTCATTATAATCAGCAGAGCGAGCTGTTCGCGAATAATAAAGTTGGAAACCATCAGTTGCCGATGAGTCTGGCTATGTAATTACGGCGCATAGGTAGGTCTCGAAAATAAGTTGGAAACCGGCGGCTTAGTAAATCGCTGATTCGTCTTTATATTACGTTACTATACAAAATGAAGTGTATCGCCGGAATCAGTTGGAAGCCATTGTCGGTTGAAAAAGGTCGAGCTTAAATCAGCATAATGAGTTGTAATAGGGAGCCGACATTTTAACAGTGATCCGATATGCATAAATGACAGATTGTATATGTCCTGAATGATCGCTTCCATTGGTAGGCTCCCCTTTTTCTTTACGATCTTAATGGGTTGTGCGGTTCCGACACGTGGATGCGGATTCGTAGCAATGAGATATGCTAAATTATCTTTAACATAACAGAGTCCTGATTTGGTCTCCCACCCTTGCTTATCGACGTTTAGTGCCATCCGCCGGTTTGTTTTCTTAATAATCTCTACCATGTCATACTCTACATCAAGACTGTTCATTACCTCATCTAGGCTGTTTAAATCCTCCCGGCAGAAACCGTCCCGATGAAATGTAATGTGCCTCGGCTTTTCATTATAATGGCTCTGATATTGATCCAGTGCTGAATATACAATTTGACACATTGTCTCATGACGAATTTTCTCGCCTGCTTCACTAGATGTATTCGCTCTGCTCGATAAGACTCTGCCGTCCTTGCCAACGACCTGAACAATGCCAGCAGAATGCCTTCCCCCTTCATGGGAGACATCAAGTCCGATAAAACAGTCGGAAGATAGGGATGAACTTAGCACCCAAGGCTGAATACCCGATTTTGAATATAGTCCAAGAAGTAGATTTCCAATGATATAGTCGTCCGCTTTTTGAAGGGTTTCCATTGTTATAAATTGAGTAGGTACGGCGGCGTTTCCTCCGAATTCCTTTTTTATTGCGTCGTACCACATCCCTGCAATTTTCTCAGTGATAATTACGAGGGTTAGTTCTTGAAATGAACTTTTTGTAAGCTCCTTAAGCAGTACGGCAAACTGGTGCGGATTCGTAAAATCGATTGTTTTATTACGATATGAGCCTGATTTCTTCATTATGGAAAGTGAAACGCCCCATTTGTAGGACAATGCACTTAACTTTTCATTAAATGCTGTTATGGCGTCAAGTTTCGTATCGATTAATTCAGGATACACAAGTAAATTAATCGATACAGCTTGTGGTGCAACAACGCCGCCTTTGTCAAGACCCGATTTAAGCTGCGATTGTATAATACCTTTTCCGAATGCTAAGTTCGGGTTTAGTAACTGTTTTACGTTATATCCATTTTGCTGAACCAGCAACTTCGATTTGGAAAAAGCAAGCTTATCGTTTCGCGCCAGGATTTTCTGTATCTCTTCTAATAGAATCTTAATTTTTTGATTTGCGTTTTGTTTATAGACATCCGATGTTTGGCGTACCACGGCAGTAGGAAGAGACTCAAAGGTTAGCTCTTTTTGCAACATTGCAGGAGCATATGCAGCACGAAGACCATTATTCATTTTTAGATAAACAACTGGCATCTTCGGATCGAGTTTTTCAACCTTCCATGCTTGTTTTCTTTCCTTTACGAAATAATCAATTACCGATTGATTAAGTTCCGGTATTACATCACTAATTGTAGCTTCTGATACTTCCTCGAGTTGATAATGTAAATTGTTATATTTATCAACTACTCGTTCACCTTTAATAATTGCATTCGACTTCATCAAATCATATATAGATTCGTTCGTTCTGAAACTATGATGTAGATCGAATCCGATTGTGATTGTACCTCTGATATTAATTGTAACATCACATTGGATCACCCTATGGATTGAAACGCCTTGTACGACTTTTTCAGCTTTCAGCCATGTAAACCTACGACTTCCAGCAGCTATTTCATTTCTTGGCTGAATACTCTCAAGCCTGCGTAGAATAAGTCGCTCTAATATTTCACGTTCAGTTGGAATCGAAGGGTTTATTGGTCGGCATTCATAATTAGTGAACGTGTAGTCTCCCCAATCTTTAATAGGCTCCCAGCTTGCAATAAACTGTTCATAAAAATCGATAACTTGCGACTTATTTAACCTCCGTAAAGCAGAGCATGCTTGCCCGTTTTCATTATGTTGTTCAAATACATTACGGACAGGCATTGTATATAAATGAATCGTAAGATCATTTGTATTCGTATCTGATTCCCATTCTGTAAGAATATGATGTGTTGTTAAGGTGTTTGTGCTAATCTCTGTTCACTCTCCTTTATCTGTATAATTACATCTGCCATCTCTTAACTATACAATATATCCCAATGCACTTCTATCCCTATCATACTTAATGAATGCTCGTCTTTATATTAACGGCGAAAAAATAAAAGTGGACCGATATCATGTTATTGCTAGATGTCTATATATGATACCATTCGTATCTATTTCCAAAGATATTATCAATACACGAGAAATAAAGTTGGTAACTGTCCCCATTAATATTATCATCATTGTCTGCCTTACACGGCAGTACTTTTTTATATCCATTTACCTTATGGATGATTTTTCATTGATATGAAGGATATAGTTGATTCATGTCGAAATTCTGGAGATCAAGAAATTTTTGAAATCTCCTTTTTTCCAAAACTAAAAAAGTTTTTGACAATTAAAGAATTAAACGTTATCGATCTTATTGTAACTTCGATATTCAGGATATGTACAATTCATATCATCAGTCGAAACTACACGAGTTGGGCGTAACGACCGCCTATGGCCAACTTTTCTTCTTTCATGGTAACACCCCGCATTTTCGGTAATGTTATCATGATTGCACTTTTCTCATTTGATTTTCGGATAAATCTGACTTTCTCACCGAGGTTCAACTCTATCAGCTCCAGAAAACAAAAATACCCCGTAATTAGTTACAATTACGGGGTTCAAGCTCATGATGTCTGTTATTCGGAGTAAATGCTGAAGCACCCAGCTAGTCTAATACTTTATTTTCACTGAACAACGAGCTGTACGAAGAAAATAAAGTTGTAGACTGGAGTTGTTGATTTGACGCGGTTTTTGAGTTTGAAAATCGTCAGCTTTTGAGAAATAAGTTTTAGACTTACACTTAGGAGATTATTCTAAAAACCTAAATACAAAAAAATAAAGTGTTAGACTCTTAAAAAAATATGGATCCAAATCTCAAATTTGAATCCACTCGATCTACACAATCTGTAAAAACTCTCGAAACTTTCCTGTCTCTGTTTTATTTGAAAAAAACATGAATTCTTGTCCTTTAGTAGGGGTTGCTATTGAATAATTTAAATAATATTTTGTATGAAGCTGTTTATGATAAAGTTCTTCAATTTGATTAGCAATATCATAGGTTAGTATCCAGTATCTGTTCCTCATCTTTGTTTGTATAATCTTCGCCAACTCAACATGGTCTTCATGCGAATAAAAATTTGTATATAAATCAGGCCCCCTATCATAGTACGGCGGATCAAAAAAGGTAAGCGAGTATCGCGTTTTCTTAATCTCCTCCTCAATAAAATCCTTTGCATCATAATTACAAACCTTTATTTGATTAGAAAAAGAGGCAATTAGTCTAATTCTTTTAGTAATAGCTTCTTTGTTAAACCGACAATCTAACTTATCAGTTTTATCTTGGTTCTTACCACCGATGACACCTGCTTTAATAATTCCTGATCTGTTAGTTCGATTCATGAAAAGTGTTGAAAAGGCCAAAGATAACTCATCAATACTATCTTTTTGTTTTTGAATTTCTCGTTGAATGTACCATTCATTCATATTAATTGGAGTATCTTGTATAAGTTGAATTAATCTTTCTGGTTGAGTAACAATTATATTCCATAAAGCATAAATTCCTCGATCATAATCATTAATAATTATTTTTTTGACATCTTGATTAATAAGCAAGCGAAGAGCAACAGCAGCCCCTCCCGCAAATGGCTCTATATATGTTGATATATTGTTTATATTCACAAGATGCTTGATGTAATTATAAGTTTTATCTTTACCACCTGGATATCTTAATGGAGATAGGATGGCCATGGTTGTGATCACCTCAATGTAATAATAGCAGACTTCATTCCTGCTTGGCCAGCGAAAACTCAGACTAACAGTAAGTAGTTATGGAACAATACTAAGAGCGGTGTAATTCTTAAATTTACTCTTTCCACTAATTCATCATACATGGCAGCATAACTACTATGAGTTATTAGATTTAAATAATCATATAATTTATCAGATTCTATAGAACCCAATAAATTCTTGATAGCTTGATACCTTAGCTTGTTATCACCATTACATATCTGAGTCAGTAACGTCCTTTCAGATAAATGTTCAATTAAGAAATTTAAATTCTGTTTAGGGTTACCATGGTTTCTAAGACTTTTGTCTTTTATCACTTTTTCTATAGATAACTCTAACAACTGCCTCACTGATGAAGCAATCATGTATCTATAGTCCTGAGCATTCTCTAGCGATTGAATCTCATTGATTAACATATTAACAGTATGATTTATATTGATATTCACTTCGCCATCAGTAAATGCAGCAAGTGACTTGAAAAACTCATTCTTAGGTTGATTAATTTTGATGCCTTTGCTGGATAGAGAAACGTTAATTTCAATGCTCTTCGAAACAGAGTATCCGTTATTTTCTAATTTAACCTGTATGGCATAAGTTCCGATCTGTGCATCTCCAGAAAAAATGTGATTCTCTTTTATTAAGTTCCCATCCGAATTAAAGATTACTCTGTCCTTTAAATCTTCCCCATTAGAATCAGTTGCAACTTCAACTAATTCTATTAAGTCGTAATCATTATATAATTTCAGGGATTTTTTAGTGGATTTTAAGTTTAAAACGAGAGAATACGTCCCAGTTCCACTGCCTGCTCCACCTGTTCCAGCGCCAGCTCCGCCAGCTCCGCCAGCTCCACCACCAGCTCCGCCTGTTCCACCACCAGCTCCGCCTGTTCCACCACCAGCTCCGCCTGTTCCACCACCAGCTCCGCCTGTTCCACCACCAGCTCCGCCTGTTCCACCACCAGTTCCGCCTGCTCCACCACCAGCTCCGCCTGCTCCACCACCAGCTCCGCCTGCTCCACCACCAGCTCCGCTTGTTCCGCCGCCAGCTCCGCTCTCATCATCAGAACCTGTATCGATATTAATTGGTAGAATATTCACAAAAAAATTGCTAGCTAATTCAGCAGTATACACATCTCCAACTGTCGCTTTATTTGAAATAAAAAATTCAACCATTTCGCAAACCTTATCAAAATTTTTTGGGTTATCCAAATCAACCTTTATACCACGCTCTAAATTAAATATTCTAGTTCTAATATCTAGAAAGCCAAATATACGTTCGAATGTGGTAGCGTAACCTTCGTTTTTTATTTTTCCATAGAGTTCTTTATTATTTGGATCGGCTTCAAGTTTTCTGTAGATCATATTCCCTAAGTTGAATTGTTGTCCAATAAATTGAGCAGTAAATGTATCTTTTTCGTTGGAACTCCATGTAATCTGACCTGCACCTGACTGTTCCCCAGAATGAAGTTTTATTACATGATTTGCCATCGCTTCAGGATCTGAATAAACTTTAGTATAGAGAGATAAACCTTCAACATCGACACTATGCTTTACTTTTTCTATAAAACG
This sequence comes from Paenibacillus plantiphilus, assembly GCF_927798095.1. GTDB lineage: Bacteria > Bacillota > Bacilli > Paenibacillales > Paenibacillaceae > Paenibacillus_Z > Paenibacillus_Z plantiphilus. The sequence continues at coordinate 99,652 of NZ_CAKMMF010000016.1, forward strand.
ATAAGTACTTGGATACTTTGCTTTTATAAGTTCTGCTGTATCATTCATTAGCAGTTTTAATGCTGTCAATCTTCTATTTCCGTCATAAACAATGTATTCATCGTTAGTATGTAGTACGATAAAATCCTCCAGAACCCCTCCAGTTTCTATAATATCCTGAATAAGCGCTTCTAATTTTTTAGGGCCCACTTTTTTCAACTCAAAAAAAGTTAAGATGGCCTCTTCTTCACTATTTACATGTTTGGGAAACCTAGGGTTTGTCTTTGATAATGTTAATTCAGCCGCAAACATCTCTTTGGCTATTGGCCGTTCATACATTAATGCTTCCTCCTAACATACTAGTACTATTTCACTATATTATTCGACATTGTTCCACATGTTCCTTTATTATCCACCTGTTTTCAGATTAGTTTCTCATTGATTCTGTATGCCCATCCCTTAAGGTAACCTGCTACATTTAACCATTTTTCTGAACTAATCCATCCATTAGATGCTTTATTTCATATTCCATTACCTTAGGAGTAATATCGTGCAAAGGTTGTACTACAAGCGTCGAGATAGAAAAACCATCCGGCCGCGCAACCTCAATAATGTTTTTCCCGTAGGCTCGGTCCATCACACCGTGAAGGCACTTTAAGCTGCTTTATAGAGTAATGTACAGGAAAAAGGACGCTGTAAGCCGCATGATCGACGCCGGAACGGTAGCTATCCATTGCTCGAATGCAGCCATACACCAATATTGCAGCAGATGATAACCGTAAACTTACGCGCATTATCTTCGTTATCGGCACCTTATACTGCAGATTTAACTTCCTCTGGCGTCAGAATCAATTGAAGGATGGACAGGATCGTGGTAGGCTTTTTCATGGAGTCGCCACCTTTCGGTTGAGTTTGTGTGGGTACAAACATTTTACCGAGTTGGCGACTCTTTTTCTTACATTTAGTGAATAATCAACAGGCATGAATTAAAAATATACTAGGATAGACTTTCAGTGTAATTTGCTTATTAGTCGATTTGCCCACTCCTTAACACTGTCATTTTGGTAATGCTTAACCTTTTCAATATTCAAATCCCTACAACGATTGAGTACATATTGATCCCAATGGCCACCTTTTTGGACCAATCCATCGAGAAGTTGTTTAATGTTTCGCTCAATTACCTTAAATGAGGATTGATTCATGGGACGGAGAATGAGTGTGGAAATGGACCAATTATCCGGTCTTGCAACTTCGACAATATAAGATGTTGAGGCTCTATTAGTCAACTGTACAATGGCACACGTCCGACGAGAGCCATCTATGCAAACAGAGAAACGCCTGCCGGGCGGCACTCTTACTACTGACATTCTCACGTTTACAGAAACCGTCTTCTTCAACATCTCAATCATCTGGAAAAATGGCTCTAAGCCAATTGCTTCAGAGGCCGGAATCGTTTCAAGTGTCTGAAAATCGATAGGAGGGGTATCTCCGCCAACCACGGAATCCTGTGTACTGACTTCCTTAGAAGCAGCTGCGTGTTTTCCACCACGTCCAGTCGAAACGATGACTTCATTTCCTGTATTCGAATGCCTTACACTTGAACGACGAGTTTCCACTACAGGATAATTGGCAAACCGCATTATTGTAGGAGAGGTTTCTAAAATATCTTGATTTGAATCCTCTTTGGCGTTGTCACTTTGATCGTTCAGCACAAAATCAGTGTTTTTAGAGCCTGGAATCATACGAATCGTTTTGTCGCCTGAGCTCCATTCGCGACGTTTCTTGGAGGGGTGCCAAAAGAGAATCTCATTTGATGGGTGCTGAAATCCGCCTATGGCAATAATCTCTTTGACCAACACGTAATCGATAAATTGCACTCCGCGAGTATGCATTTCAATAGGGCCTAAGGGCGGAAGATCAATGTTTAGAGGAACACCTTTCTTCAAAGTAGCAGTTGGATTATAGGGTGAACTTTTAACAGCCTGACCGAACATATTTTGATAAACGGAGTCCCACAATGACCGTATCATCGGGTCTGAGTAGATCCATGATAGATGGCGAACATTACTATCTGTAGCCAGTTTAGCTGGAACCCGATTACTCAAGTCGAAATGTAATGTTTCTCCCTGCCAATAGCTATTATCGATTAACAAGTCCAAGCCATGGGGTTGGAGCAAATAGTAGGCTAAGTACCTCGAGTTAATGAACAAGGCCCTTATTAATTCAATAACCGGTATACAGTATGTGAGACCATTCGTTTGGTACTGAATGATATTTTGCAACCCAAGCTCTGGATTTTTGCCAAAATCAATCAAACGCTTAGGCAACTTAAAGCCGTTCGTCACAGTCCCTTGGTTGAAGGCATCTATGGTAAAGTGGAATGCCGAACCATTCATTGGTCTAATCTGGTCATACGCCCCGTTCGAATAAATTTGACCAATGCGTAGATAAGGTATCGTGCCCCAGGGGTATGACACTACTTTTATCCCCTCGGCTAATGTTTTGAATGCTAGTCGAATCCGCCAATTTCCCTTATAATCCATAAACGGTGATCCGAACCAAACTAATTCCGCCTCGTGATTCTCCGGAAAAGGCCAAGATCTCAATGTCAATGCTGCCATGAAGATATCTCCTCTGATGATGTGAATAGGGGCAAAAGTCGGCTTTGACCGATGCATCGTTCAATCTCACCCGATACTTCTTGGGAGTAGTCCGATCTTAGTCCTGCAAGCTTCTCCAGCTTCCATCGTTTTATCGGCCACTCTCCTGAAAATCGTTCCGTAGCCCATCGTACTCTGCGTATCTGAAACTGTGATACGGATTCTATATAGATAGATAAAATACTCATCGTTACAGGGAGCTTATGTTGATTCTTCTCCAGCCAGCTAAGTCTGCCAATCCGCTTGCCGATCAGTGCAATCGTAATGCGAATAGGCTTTGAGATGAAGTCAGCCATAATTGCTTTACATTCCTGTTCAACCTCCCAGCTTAGCTCCAAATCACGCCTTTCCCAGTCTACGCGAATGAAGAGGGAATTCCTTGAACTAATCGAAGGAGAGGCAGTTCTAGCTCTCTTAGCATGCTTTGGTTTGAGTGGAACATCGCGTTCAGTCAATTTTCCGTTAGCATATTTGATAACTGTATTCGTATTCACTCCAAGCATCTCTGCGGCAGCACGATAGGAAAGCCCTTCTCGGATACATTGATTAAGCTTGTCTGACCATACAGAACCGAATGACTTGATTCTTCCTCGATAAAACTTGTCGACCTCTGTTCGATCAGGACCTCGGCGAGAGTAGGAGAAGCCGCATGAACACATGAAGGTCCCGACTGGCCGCCCTGTATCTGAGCAACGTGTGATATCACATTGCGTAACAACTAATTTCATATAATGATCAGCTGCCTTATTGAGACAAGGCCATGGATCTTTTCCAAATGGTGCGTTTATACCGTCCGTACGATCAAGAAATTCACGAAAAGATCCAAATAAAAAGCGAATTAGAAGCAGCTGTCGTAAAGGATGAATGACTCGTCGCGCTGTCCTCGTTGATTGCTCCAACCACGTATAACTGCTTTCTGTTGGGTCACTATCGAGTAGATCTAATAACTCCCGACTATAGAAAAGCACAAGCTGCTCACAAAGCTTTTGTTGGCGGATATGTGATGCCACCGTAACGTATCCCTTTTCTGCTAATCGAGGGTGGATAACCTGTCTTAAATCATATAAAGCCAGCAACTCGTCTTGCTGAACGAGCAAATAAATATCTTCAGCAATATCTGATAGGCGATTAATTAGCTTATCAGGTAAAACTTCAATGACTGGGGTTGAACGAAACATATGTCTGGAAATCGGCAAAACATTTAAACCATGCCTATTCGACAACGGATCTGTTAGTTTATGTAGAATTCTCCGATGATGAAGACAGAAATACACGCCTGGCAATTGATGAATTCGATGCCAATAGGGCTCACCGAAACTTTGAATGTCTTGATCATAACAGGAGGGGCATAACAGCAATCTATCGCTCCGATCAATCGTGCTTGCTGTTATTCCTACTAAAGCATGAATACCCGAGCCGTCCACGCTTCTCATCAGGCCTTTAACACGCTCCGCCCGTTTTGCCGGTAAAAAGGGGGCATAATACGGATAGAATGTGTGCCTATTAATCCATTCATCAACACTTAAAGCCTGTGAAACGCTTCTTCTCGATAGTGCATCAAGATGGCTTGGAAGGTCAATTGTAGGGATTACGTTGTCCGTCCCGAAAACTTCCCGTAGTGTCCATTTGGGACTCGTATTATTTGATCTTAAGTGATACCGGGAGATCACACTATACAATAGCTCGTCTGTGTATGGAATTGGGAGAGCGCACCATTCATTCAACTTTCATCACCTATCCGAGAAACTCCATTGGATTTTTAATATAACCCGTAGCTTTCAACGAATCATAGGCAGACAACTTCTTCTTACGGCCTTGGGAAACGATGACGCGTAAATCATTTGGTTCCGACGGCATAACCTTTGGCTTACTCTTGCTATGCTGTTGCGCTGAGTTACTCACCAAAGCAACTTGCTTCTGTAATGCGAATTTTAGCGCTTCTTTATGAAGGTCTATCTCATCCAACTCATGAAGGTGAACTTTTGTTACCTCTTCAGCCGCTTGAGAAGCAATTACTTGAGCCACACCAGCCTCGATTAACCAGGCACTGACCTCGTTTATCGTCTGTTCAGTGACGTCATAGCCAAGTTCTGTGCGAATCAATTCTAACCGTTCTGCTTGTCGTTGTTCAGCTTCAATGCGATCCAAGTAATCATCAATGGAAACACTGTCATAAATGTCAGCGAATTTCTGAATCTGCGCTTTCTTACCGGAACGCAGAGCTTCTAGAGCTGGCCTAATCAAGGTGAGTCGATCCTTTGCCACGGAGCGAATTAGCCCAGGCGTAACTGACTCAATTTCTTTATCTAAGGCTCTCCATTGCGTTAGCATGAATAACTTAATGGCAATATCCGATATTCCTTGTGACTCTTCATACATGACATCAATGAATTCTTGATCCAACTCGACTTTCTTGTCCGTCCACTGGTACTTCCACAACCCTTGTAGCAGCCAGGTCCATTCCTCATCATTCTTAAAGTGATGCCATGTTGCATCTCCTTGACCGCTGTTACGCCTAGCATTACGAAACTCGCCGTTCAGTGCAGGAAGGGCTTTATAAGTTCCGACAAGAATAACCGGCAGCCCAATGGTGTTAACTAATTGAACAAAGAAATTGAGCATTTGAGCAGCACGATCATCCTTGGCTTCTTGAAGATTCTGAATTTCATCAATGACAAGCACCCCAAGACAATGAACTGCCGCAGCTTGTGCCATCAGAGGCAGTAACTCATCCGGATTTTTGGTTACATTTTTCTTGTAATATTTTGTTCCAACGAGGCTGTCTACTGCTAACAAGAAATTAAGACATAGCCCCCTTATGGATCCATCGTGAGGGCAATCCATCTTCAACCAAACAATTTGGAAAGGAGCAGGCATGTCCTGCCCTCTATATTTGCGGTGCAGAATGACTTGCGGATACATTTGTAGGATTCGCAACAAACTGCTGGACTTGCCAATCCCGGATATGCCAACTAAGGCAAATCCAGCAGAGGTTGGAGTATTCACTGGGTAACCACTTGTATTGCCCTGCATAATGAGATCATAGGCGTCCTTGCGAGCTCTGAAAGCGTAATTTGGAGTCAGAGGGTTACGACCTACATAACCGTCACGAATAAGCCTTGAAATGCTCTGCTGAAGCTCCAAATGTCTGGATAACGGTCGAAAGAAGTCGCGTGATATACGTTGAACACAGTGCAACCGGAGATGAACGGGAAGGTCACGCTCCGAGGCATTGAAGATTGGCTTGGACGCCAATTTGTTCACAACCGTCTTATCATCCCAAATCGGTGGGAGAGCTTCGAGCAGTGGGTTATTTCGATAATCTTCAAGAAGCGGATCTTGGTAATCGGCTTCTACAAACTCGCCGCGGCTGAAATGGAATAACGGGACATCAAATTCGCTCATTCATCATCACCATCTTCAAGCAAATAAGCTTTTATTTTAGATAACTTGTCCGCTGGAGGAACATAGACTTGTTTAATCTCTGCCTTGTCGTCGCGTTTCAATGGAACTACGTTGTTTGTTGGATTGCTTGGTGTAGAGACTTTTTCAGACAACTGGAATGCTTCTTGTTCACGATTAGACGCTTTCTCGTTAGAACGCCGCTGTCTAGTGCCTTTAACACGCTTACTGTTACTTTCCTCGCTTTGCAGAATAGCTGCATCCGTTTTCTTAGTTGCCTCATCAACGATAGCCTTTGTTTGTGCATCGAGCTCAATTTTGGATAGCATGTTGTTTACTTCCTGATGTCGTCCTTGGTACCGCTCAATCTCGTGCAAATCTTCGACTTCCTCAATTCTCTTATTGAGGTATCGCTCTTCACGTTCTAGTAGAATACAACTCTCGAACAGGTGCCCTTCGTCTAACCATAAATAGATTTCATTCGTTGATCGAGGATCGTAGCAGACCTTTACCCGCCAAGTCTTGCCTGCTCTTGCCTTTACAAACCATTGTTCACGCATAGCCAATTCACAACTATAGTGCATACCCTTGAACTGAATACCTGCAGCAGTAACTGTTGCCTCACCTTGATACATTAGATTTAGCTTAACGATATGCTCCGGTTGTTTCTTAAGCCTTCCGTTGCGATTGATGATTCCCCAGTGCCACAAGTCTCTTGGAATAGGAGGTACTTCGTCAGCCACCATAAACTCATTCCTGTCATACCACAGCATGTGATGATCATTATTATGATAAAGGACAGTTTGAATCATAATTTTTGTAAACTCTCGAAGCGTTAACTTTGCATCCAAACGATAATCTCGTTGTCCACGTTCTCTATAGCGCTCTTTTATCGCTCCAGGAATGAATTGAATGCTCCTCAAGTTCGCCAATCTGAACTGTTGTTCAACGATGCCTTTCCAGTCGGCACGATACGGAGGGGCATTTTCCACATCAACACCAAGCACATCAATTAAGTGACTGGGTTTCTCCCCTTCAAGTTCTCCACGATCTGCTGTCAGTTTTTGCGGTAAATGACTGGATACCCATTCCTCAGGATAAATTTCGATCCCATATTGCGCACAGAACTTCACCTTATCAGTTGTCGTATTAGCTAAAGCCATCATGGCACCAATCCAACTTGGACCTTCAAGCCCAATATAAATACCAGCAATATACCGGCTAAAGACGTCAATAACGATATAAATAATAGGACGTCCAATGATCCACTCCCGGCGGTACTCACTGACCAAATAAACATCCGCAACAGTCGCGTCAATCTGAAATCTAGATCCTGGACCAAAGCTTTCAATCGTGGAGCTTCCTAGAATTGGCCGATAATCTAAAGCGTAACGTTTTTCTCCAAGCCGACTTTTTAGTGTATCCTCTAAGTTCATTTCTTTCCTGAACCAGTACCTGTACTGTCCAAAACTCGGCAACTTCTCAGGAGGGGGAAGGATCGGCACCAACGCTTGTCCATCTTGGCGAAATCCGGTAGCAAAAAACTTCTCCAGAGTTTTTTGGAATGCATGTTTGAGAGGTGCTTTCTGTTTATTGTTATAGAACAATCGGATGCCCGATCGTAGTAATTGTTTTGTCTCCTCGTCGATATTTACACCAACGGGCTCATCTTCAAATTTTCGTGGACGGCCTCGCTTCACATCACCTGGTAATCTCTCAGTTCCATAACTACCACTGTTATTGAAGTGCGGCAGAAGAGCATTTTTCATCTTTCCTCCTTGCCAGTATCTTCGTAAGTAGCGGTAAATTGTGCTTTTATGTAATCCAGTTTGCTCTTGTGATTCTCGCACTCGTGAACCTCGAAAATTCTTATCGAAACAAGCCGGTTCATCCAGAACGATTTCTTTGATCGCGTCCCACGATTTATCTCGAAGGCTCAAATACACATCATTTATGCCTTGATCCAATAACGGAATATTTCCATTTATCCATTCTACAAACTTGCAAAGATTAGATTCGAAGCCTGCCACGTATTCCAAATAAGTTTTCATTAATGGGAATGCCTTATCATCTTCCATTGCAATACTGAAGACCACGTCGTTAGAAGGGGAGATCCATAAAATACGTTCTAAATGCCGATCCTCTGAAGCGGACGATATCCATTCCACGACCATATTTTCACAAATCGCCTGCATTACAATCACCCGCCTTTTGCTTCAAGTCTATATTCAGGAGTCGCTATCTTAAACTCTTTCGCAGGAAGGGTCGGAACGATTCTTTCATTCATATTTAGAGACCACTTTTTACGTGCGACAAAATGACGGAACAATGCAAGAGACGTTCCAACTTCTAGTCCTAATCGTTCGTCGCAAGCTAAACAAGCCTTCGATATTGCCTCCCCGTCGTTTAAACGGGCAGCGAGCATTTGTTCTAAATTACGCATAGTAAACACACCCAGATCAGATACATCCTCGTTGTGATACTCCTTATGGACCCACTCAATATTTCTAATCAGTACATCCGGTAAATCGTGATCGATAATAATGCCCCAGTTTATATGACGCGTTTCCCAATAGACCCGCTCAATTTCAAACTTGGCTATCGTTCGCTCATCTTCCATTTCACTAAAGGGCTTCACAGTCCTTGCACAATCTTTGTCCCCGTAAGTGATCAGAAAATCCGTAGACATCACAATAGGAACGCCCGTCTTTGGATCGCGCGGATGATTTACTCCGATCTTTTCTGCAATCATCAAGGTTTCCTCAAGTGGCAGTAAAGGAAACTGCTCACGGATATCCGAAACCTCATCTGCATAGTCAAGAAGATAACAATAATCACGCTCGATATCCGAAAGAAGCTCGTGTCTTCGGCCTGTCGTCCAGCCTACGCCACGAGTTGCTCTGCCCTCCGATGGAACGTCCTGAATCTTGAGCCAAGGAAGATAGTCCTTACCGGTACCTTGACCTCTACCTTCCTTGATCATCTTTTCGATTTTCGTTTCGGATAGTTGCCTTTTTCGTTTTGCCATTCATTCACCTCAGTTGTTAGTAGGCTCATCCGAATGTCTCAGATCCTCTAAAATGGTTTCTTTCGCAGTCTGTCGCTGTTTCCTTAAAGTCACCAACCTTTGAAACTCCAGATAATACGCTTCGAGCTTCGCTGTATGAACAGGTATGTGATCTATCCGTATGCATATGACAGAATCCCCATTATCCAATAAGACATCTATCTGATCTGTCTGCTCCTCGTAACTTCTTACAGATACAGGCCAGCCTCCAATGAGCTCCGCTTGCTTAAACCACTGATGTCGAACAGCCTTAGAACAAGAATATATCCTCCCATCAAACCATATCCCGCTTGGAGTTACGATTCCTATGGCCAACTTTTCTTCTTTCATGGTAACACCCCGCATTTTCGGTAATGTTATCATGATTGCACTTTTCGGATTTTTTAATCCGTAAACGGATATTTATTTTTCCTTAGCTTGATATGTATGATTTCAAACAATTCATTTTTTTCGCGAGTAGGGAGGGATCGAATACTGTCGAGCAGCCCTAACTCATCATTTGTTACATTGGTTTGATTTGTAGAAGACTCAACATCTTCCGCAAGCAGCCAATTCAAATCGCATTTAAATTTATTTTTTAGTGCAATAATTGTTTCGCATGACGGGAGACAAACACCGCGTTCAATGTCGCTCAGTGTTCCTTGAGAGACCCCAATCCTGACCGAAAACTCTTTTTGATTTAACTCATTTGATTTTCGGATAAATCTGACTTTCTCACCGAGGTTCAACTCTATCAGCTCCAGAAAACAAAAATACCCCGTAATTAGTTACAATTACGGGGTTCAAGCTCATGATGTCTGTTATTCGGAGTAAATGCTGAAGCACCCAGCTAGTCTAATACTTTATTTACTCAGTCTAAAACTTTATTTTCGCAGTCTAACACTTTATTTTTCAGTCTAATACTTTATTTTCACTGAACACGAGCCTTTTCAAACACGAAGCCCCTACTCCACCGTCACGCTCTTCGCCAAATTCCTCGGCTTATCAACATCATGCCCAAGCGCCAGCGACGCATAGTACGCGATCAGTTGCAGCGGAACAACGGACAGCGCTGGCGCCAGGAGCGGCAGCGTCCGTGGAATAGCGAACATCTCATCCACCGATTTGCTCACTTCGCCTTCGTGGCCTGCGTTGATGACAGCAAGCACGTGAGCGCCGCGCGCCTTCACTTCTTTAATATTGCTCAGCGTCTTCTCATACAGCTGTTCCTGCGTAATAAGCGCGATGACTGGAATACCATCCTCGATCAAAGCCAGCGTGCCGTGCTTCAGCTCGCCTGCCGCATAGGCTTCCGAGTGAATATAAGAGATCTCCTTCAGCTTCAGCGAGCCTTCCTGAGCAACAGCGAAGTCCACGCCGCGACCGATGAAGAACAGGTTGCTGTGCTTGGAGATAGACTCTGCTACCTGCTTCAGCACGTTCGCCTGATCAAGAATGCTCTCGACCTGCTCTGGAAGCTGGTTCATCGATGTCAATACGTTCGCGATCCACTTCTCATCTCGCGTCTCCAGCTTCTCAGCCAGATACAGACCGAGCAGATAGAAGGCGATCAATTGCGAGGTGTACGCCTTCGTCGAGGCTACCGCAATCTCCGGTCCAGCTTGCGTAATGATCACATCATCCGCTTCGCGGGCAACAGAGCTGCCTACTACGTTCGTAATCGCCATTACACGCGCGCCATTGCGCTTCGCTTCACGCAGTGCAGCAAGTGTATCTGCAGTCTCGCCCGATTGGCTAACTACGATAACAAGCGTATCCGGCGTAATAATCGGCGAACGGTAGCGATATTCAGAAGCGACATCCGTCTCAACAGGAATACGCGCCAAATCTTCAATGACCGTCTTGCCGACCAGCCCGGCATGGAATGCCGTTCCGCAGGCAACGATCTGAACCTTGCGAATGCCGCGAATCTCTTCAAGCGTCATCCCGATTTCCTTCAGCGCTACTCTGCGTCCATCTTCAGAGATACGGCCCATCATCGTGTCACGGTAAGCCTTCGGCTGCTCATAGATTTCCTTCAGCATAAAATGATCGAATCCGGCTTTTTCTGCCGTTACCAAATCCCAATCGACATGAAATATTTCCTTGGAAATAATTTCGCCTTCAATCGTCATCAGTTCGACGCTATTCATCTTCAGAACAGCCATTTCACCATCGTTCAAAATATACACATCGCGAGTATGCTCAAGAATCGCCGGAATATCCGAGCCGATAAAATTCTCGCCATTGCCAATGCCAATAACGAGCGGGCTTGCGAGTCTGACAGCAACGAGACGATCCGGCTCATACTCAGTCAATACACCCAGCGCGAATGCGCCGCGCATCCGTTTCGCCGCACGCTGTACTGCTTTCACGATATCTCCGTCATATTCATCAGCGACAAGGTGAGAGATGACCTCTGTATCTGTCTCCGATACGAACTTATGGCCTTTCGCTACCAATTCATCCTTCAAATCGAGATAGTTCTCAATAATCCCGTTATGAACGACAGAGAATTTATGCGAATTATCGGTATGCGGATGCGAATTCTCATCCGATGGCTTGCCATGTGTCGCCCAGCGTGTATGACCGATCCCAACGGAACCGCGCAGCGGCTCACCACCAAGCTTCTCTTCCAGTACAGCAAGACGTCCCTTGGACTTGCGCACTTCCAAACCATTTCCCGTAAATACAGCAATGCCTGCGGAGTCGTATCCACGATACTCCAGCTTTCTTAGCCCATCGATCAAAATACCCTGCGAATCACGTTTACCTATATATCCAACTATTCCACACATATTAGAACAGACCTCCGTTTTGGGTGTATTTCCCATTTCAACGGATGCCAGCATCGTACAGTACAAGCTTACTTGGCTCTATGAGGTTTTCTGTCGTTAACGTCAGTATGAAGTCTCGTTCTACGAAGGAAACCAGTCTGCCAGAAGCCGCGCCTTCAGCCGGCATCACAAGCAAACAGGAAGAAAAATTCAAATTCAAATCCATGCGCAAACAACAGCCTTCCATGCTGTTTCTGCCACATTTACTATTCAGCATTTTGCCGACTCCTTGTGCGACCAGTTGCCCAATCGTTTTGAGATCTATCGGCTTACGGTTGAAATGCATAACCGGGAGGTCCCCGCCGAACAATCCGAACACCTCCACCTCGTCAGCTTACCGTCCGCTATCCCCACTGTTCAACCAACAACTAGTGTGACAACTGGCCCGCATAAGCTCTGGCGCTTTTCACTCGACAACATCTTCCCTCGCTTTCCATTTCTGAATCATACTCCCTATCATATTCATTTTCATGCTGAGGTGCAACTACAAATTTTATCAATTTAACGAGCGAAAGAGCATCTGACTATGTATCCTTCCACGCCATGAATCAAACGTCATGACTGCCATTAGCCCCTAAGACTCATACTTATAGCGTCCAAAAGCAAAGACAGTCCCAGAAAGCTGCACCATACCTGCCCTGCTTCCCGGGACTGCCATCCACAACTGATTACATTCAGCTAGCCTTATGCGCCGCCGAGCTGTTCTCTTACCGTATCCGCGATCCGCGCTACGTAAGCCTCCACCTGATCCTTCTCAGGTCCCTCCGCCATGACGCGAATAAGCGACTCCGTACCGGATGCGCGAACGAGAACGCGACCATTATCGCCCAGCTCCCCTTCAACCGCAGCAATAGCGGACTCGATAGCCGGATTGTCCTTATACAGGCTCTTGTCAGCGACACGCACATTGACGAGCACTTGAGGGAACTTCCGCATCAGCGTCTTCTGCTCACTCAGCTTGCGGCCAGAGCCGACAAGCGTATTCACAAGCTGCAGTGCAGTGAGAATGCCATCGCCCGTTGTATTGTAATCGAGAAAAATAACATGACCTGACTGCTCCCCGCCCAAATTAAAGCCGCCGCGACGCATTTCCTCCATCACATAGCGGTCGCCGACTGCGGTCTGCGCCGTTTTGAGACCAATCTTCTGAGCGGCCTTGAAAAATCCGATATTGCTCATAACCGTCGTCACAACAGTATCGCCCTTCAGCTTGCCCTCCCGCTTCATCGCATCGCCGCAAATGCACAGAATGAAATCGCCATCGACTTCCTCGCCGTTCTCATCAATCGCAATGAGACGGTCAGCATCGCCGTCGAACGATAAACCGAGCGCCGCGCCATGCTTCAGCACTTCTTCCCGAACATATTCGGGATGGGTCGAGCCTACGCCATCATTAATGTTCAGACCATTCGGCTCAGCGCCAACCGTGATGACCTCAGCGCCAAGCTCGCGGAATACTGCAGGCGCCAGCGAATAAGCCGCGCCATTCGCGCAATCCAGCACAATCTTCAGCCCTGAGAACGAATGCGATACCGTCGTTTTCAAGAAATCCAGATACTTTCGTCCAGCCCGCTCATCAACTGTCACCGTACCGATATCTCCGCCTTCAGGGCGAGGCAGCTCATCAACGGCCGCATCCATCAATCGCTCGATCTCATTTTCTGTCTCATCAGACAGCTTGAAGCCGTCACCGCCAAAAAACTTAATGCCGTTATCTTCAACCGGATTGTGGGACGCCGAGATCATAACGCCAGCATCTGCCCCCATCTCGCGGATCAGGTAAGCGACTGCTGGCGTCGAGACAACGCCCAATCGAACAACACTGGCGCCGATCGACAGCAGTCCCGCAATAAGTGAAGCCTCCAGCATCGGCCCGGAGATCCGTGTGTCCAGACCGATGACAACTTTAGGCTTATCTGCTTTTCCTGCAAGTACATATCCGCCGCAGCGGCCAATTTTATAAGCAAGCTCAGGCGTCAGCTCACGGTTTGCAACACCGCGAACACCGTCTGTTCCGAAGTATTTACCCATAGTTCTGTTATCCCCTTTGAACGTTATAATTGCCTGTTGATCCTGTTATGTATAGCAAGGAAGCGCCAGACCCGTTATGATCCTTCTCCCGGGCTCCTTGCTCCTATCGCAACAGGCTGCAGCAGCCATGAGTCAGCCGCCGCCTGTACCTGTTCCTGCATCTGTTGAATGATCTGAAGAATTGCCCTCAGCGTCATTGCTCGCTCCATCTCCAGCATTAGCATTCGTTCCGCTTGCAGCATCAGGCACAGGCTCATTCGTCGTCCCATTCCCCTCAGGCGAGCCCCCATTGTTCGAGGAACCACCTTCACCACCATCCTCGACGCCTTCGGCAGGCGCGCCATCGACAGCCTCGCTCTCTCCCGGAGCAGCGACCGCCGTGGCGTCGGTAATCTCTACCGTTACACGAAGCGGAACGGCTGAAGCATAACGAATGAATCTCGGCAGATGAATATCTACCTGCACAACATGAGTGCCGGGACCAAGCCCGTTCAGATCAGCGATAAGCTGCACATCCTTGGGACTGACACCTGCAAGTATATTGGCGGCTCCCTCTATAGGAAGATCGATCGTACCGTTAGTTGGAACGGTTATCGCAGCTTTCAAGCCATCTGACAGACCGATATTCGTCACCGGAAGCTGAGACAACAGCTTCGACTCTGCTTTAACAATACGATAGCTCACAGTGACGGTTCCAGGATCGACGGTCGCAATCCCTTCCTCGGGTTTAATGTCGAGTTCAATCGTACCTGATTGTGTCAGCTTGGACAAGTCAATATTAAGGCCATCGTAAAAATCATACTTATCGAGCACGTCTTGCGGACCATATACCGTGACCTGCTCCACATTCGGCTCAAAGGAAGCGATCGCAAGGCCTGCCGGCAGCGTTCCTGTGAATCCAAACTGCAAAGGCAGCTTCTTGAACGGCTTCGTAATCGGTATTTCGACCTCGACGACACTTGGATTAACGATGGCATCCGTCATCTCCTTGCCATCCTTATCGAGGACGACCAGCTTCACCTTTTTCTGCGTAACCGTCTCTTCTTCACCCTCAACCGAGATCCTTGCGCCTACGAAGCTTACTTCATCCATCCCATCCTCAGGGAGCGTCACATGAACACGATTGTTCGGCTTCACGATCGGAGTTCCGAGCTTATACCCTTTGCCCGGCAAGCCTTCTGTCTTAATACTAACCTCATACTCCTTGGTCAGCATCTGCTCCAGCACGACAGTCACCGTCTGAGGCTCCACACGGACATAATCGATTCCCCTTGGCAAATCCACCTTAACCGGCAGCGTGCTGCTTCCCTCTGCTATGCCGGATACGTCTACCGTCACCTTATAATCATCCGGCGATGCAGACAGCAGGTCAGATTTCGAGCCCGTTACCCTCAGCTTCACAGTCGATGGCTCCAGTAGACGCAGCGTATATTTCCGTTCATCCAGACCCGTAACTTTTATTTTGACAGCGGCGATATCCTGCGTTTCCGTCAGGGATGCCACCGTATTGGGCGACTCAGAATCAAAATGAACAACCGCCCACAGAATCAAGCCGATAATCAATGAAATAATTTTCAAAGAGGTGGGGTGGTTGAGCCATTTATCCATTCTCGCTCCCCCCTTTCCGTCTCCAGAGGGATCGTTTAGTACTGCCGCCCTCCCGCTCCTTCACCCTTGGATTCAATTCCTCGAACAGCTTGGTGATCAGCGACTCTTCCCGAATATCGCGAACAATCATCCCGCCGACAGCCAGTGACACCTGTCCCGTCTCCTCCGATACGATGACCGACACCGCATCACAGACCTCAGTGACCCCGATAGCAGCCCGATGACGAGTTCCAAGCTCCTTGCTTATAAAAGGGTTCTCCGACAACGGCAAATAGCAGCCTGCCGCCATAATCTGATTCGCCCTAATAATAACAGCGCCGTCATGAAGCGGTGTATTCGGAATGAAAATATTAATAAGCAGCTCCGAGCTTACGATCGATTCCATCTTGATCCCCGACTCCACATAATCCGATAGACCTGTGCTTCGCTCGAATACAATCAAAGCGCCGATTTTCCGCTTCGACATATAATTAACAGCCTTAATAATTTCAGCGATCCGGTCTCCAAGATCACGCTCCACTACAGAAGAACGGCTAAAAAATTTCCCGCGTCCCAGCTGCTCCAGCGCACGGCGCAATTCCGGCTGGAATATGATGAGGACCGTCATGACACCGAAGGGGAACATCTGATTCATGAGCCACTTGAGTGTGTACAGATTAAACCAGGTACTAAGGGCCCATGTGCCGATGAGGACAAAAATCCCCTTAAGCAGCTGCACCGCTTTCGTTCCCCGTACAAGAAGAATCAATTTGTAAATAATATAACTGACAATGGAGATATCAATGATATCCTTAATCCATTCATTCCATGTCAGATCGGCAAAATAGCTCATATACTAACCCCCAACAACCACTTGCATAGCTGCTTCTACTTCTAATATCGGATTCATAACCTTATTCTTTTCTAGAAAGGGGAAAGCAAATCCTTTTTTTTTTACAAAAAAGCCTCCCGCTTCAGGGAGGCTGCTTCATTAATAAGCCAAACTGCTGAACGAGTGCGTAACTTTGTACCAGAACCAGTCAAGCGCCTGATCAATCGTTTTCACTTGTCCCGAAATATGTGCGGTTGAGGCTTGATACAACGAGCCTTCAATTACCGTGACATTGCCTTCAACATCTCCGAGCACGTTAGCCTTCCCGTTCTCCACCGTCAAGTCGCCCTTCACATGGACGCCCTGCGGGACTGTAACGGTATCCCCATCAATAACCAGCTGCGTTAGATCATTGCCGCGAACCGTTAATTGATCGTCCTGCTCCCACATCGCAATGAAGCTGGAGAACATGACAATGGCGAAAACCGCCGCAACCGTGATGGCCGGATGATTGCGAAGCCATCGTGTCCAGCCCATCGTTTTCCGGCGCCGCACCGGAAGTCCGCTCAGGATTCGCTGTGTCCGCACAGCGGATTCACTCGTTTCCACCACTCCGCTGCGCATATCCAGCGCATTGTGGATGAGTGCTTCAGTCCGCTCAAGCTGATCGAACCTTGCGCGACACTCAGGGCAAGCAATCAGATGCGCCTTGAGGCTCGCTACGTCCTCACGAATTAATTCACCGTCCAAGTAATCATGCATACTAACGATGGCGACGTTGCAATTCATAGCAGCCATTCCTTTCTTCCTCTAGATGAAACTTGCCTAAGCACATCCGAGTCTGTTGATATCCTTACTGCGACCTTACACATTTGCACAAGCTGGACCCAGCCATAGCTATATACGTTACGTATGGAGTACGATGATGTTTCATTTTTTCGCGAAAATATTATTGCGATCGACGTTAACTGCTCTCTGCGCCTTCTACTTGCGTGCTGCAATACTTTCAATCTACAGCTTGTGCTCAAGCTTCTTGCGTAGAAACTCCCGGCCGCGATGCACTCTCGTCTTAACTGTCGTTACCGGCAGCTCCAGCACATCGCCGATCTCCTGCAGTGACATATCCTGCAAATATCGCAGCACCATCACCGACTTGTATTTCGCCGGAAGCGTCTCGATTGCGTTATGTATAATGCGCTGCGTATCCGATAGCATGAGCTCGCTCTCCGGTGTTCGGTCATCGCTTGGAATCATCGAATAGCCGTCAATGCCGTCATGGTCGCCCGTTTCCGCATCAAGCGAGAAGCTCGGCTTTCTTTTTCTCAGCCGATCAATACACAGATTTGTTGCGATTCGGTAAATCCATGTGGAGAATTTCATCGTATCGTCATAGCGGTCAAGGTTCTTGTAGACACGCAGAAAAGTCTCCTGCACGACATCCTCCGCTTCCTGGCGATTGTACAGCATCCGATATGACATATAATAAAGCTTGTCCTGATATAGCCCAACGATCTCGGCGAACGCATGCTGATCGCCCTTCAGAGCCATGCGCGCTAAGCGCGCCTCCATTGATTTCACCGATTTTCCTCCAGACCCACCAAACGCCCTTCTTTCTCACCGGTTGGCAGCTCGGCAGCAATTCCTGCGAGAATATGCGCGATGCCTGCCATTAGCCACTCCCTATAATATGCTCATTCACGATAAGTACCTCTGCAAAAGCAGCAGCTAACAAAATGGTAATCCAAGTAATCTGAAAAAGCAACACAATCGCAAGTGGAGCATCCCATCCGGCCTCTCCAGTCGGATATTCCAGCGCAGCTTGGCGTTTGTGCTGTCACTTGGCGACTTCTATTGTGCGGACCTGCAGCTCCATTCAATAAAAAAGCTGGATACAACGCACGGACAACCGTCCGCCGGGTATCCAGCCTTCTTAACGCGAAGCGCACTGCTTGCTGCGCTTATATGAAACAATCAGCCTGTATTGCGCAGACCTGCTGCAATGCCGTTAATCGTCAGCAGCACCTCGCGAAGCAGCTCGGGATCATCCTCTTCACGGGAGCGCAGCTCACGAAGCTCTGCCAGCAGCTGCACCTGCATATAGCTGAGCGGATCGACATACGGATTGCGCAGTCGTATCGATTCTTGAATGACAGGAACATTATCCAGTATCTCATCTTGACCCGTAATTTGCAGAATAATTGCTGAGGTACGGGCATATTCCTCTTCGATCAGAGTAAATATCCGATCGCGGATCGTCTTATCTGTAATCATGCCGGCATATTCCTTGGCAATGACCAAATCAGCCTTGGCAAGCGCCATCTGCAGGTTGTCAATTAGTGAAGTGAAGAATGGGAATTTCGCATACATGACACGAAGCGTCTCCAGCTTCTTCTCATCTCCCTGAATATAGTCCTGCATCGCCGTGCCTGCAGCGTACCATGCTGGCAGCAGATAACGGCTTTGCGTCCAGGCGAATACCCAAGGTATTGCACGCAGATCCTCGAACCGGTCGCTGCCCTTCCGCTTGGAAGGACGGGAGCCGATGTTCAGCTCGCCAACCTCAGGAAGCGGCGTTGATTCTTTGAAGAACGTCATGAAATCCGGGTCGCGGAAAATCAGATCCTGATACTTCTCCAATGCCGTTTCCGAGATTCCTTTCGCGATGGTATCCCACTCCGCTTCCTCAACCGCCTCTTGCTGCGGATATTGAGCCAGACGCGCTGCGGTAATAAGCGCCCATGTCGCCTGCTCCAGACTGCGGTAAGCGATGCCTTGCATCGAATAGCGCGAGGAGAGAACCTCTCCTTGCTCCGTAATTTTAATGCCTGCGCCGACTGTGTGAGGCGGCTGGGCGAGAATGCTGCGATTCAGCGGCATACCGCCGCGGCCAAGCGCCCCGCCGCGGCCATGGAAGAACTTCAGCTTCACATCGAACTTCTTCGCGGCACGTGTAATATCATTAAGCGCTACACGCAGCTCCCAGTTCGCGGTCACTACGCCGCCGTCTTTGTTGCTGTCTGAGTAACCCAGCATAATTTCGTGCATATTTCCCAGCACCTCAACCGCTTGGCGGTAGATCGGAAGCTGGAAGAGCGTCTCCATAATAGCCGGCGCTGCATGGAGGTCATCGATCGTTTCGAACAGCGGTACCGCTTGAAGCGTACAGCGGACAACCCCATTCGTTTCCTTGCGGAACAATCCGACCTCCTTGGCGAATACCATAACCTCCAGCATATCGCTGGCGCCCTCTGTCATACTGATCAGGTAGCTGGAAATACAGTGCACACCGAACTCCTGCTGAGCGCGATAGATCGTATGGTAGACATCCAGGCATTCACGCGTGCTCTCCGAATAGTCAAAATGCGGTGACGTCAGCGGACGCGGATCATTCATCAAGCGGTGAAGCAAATCTATTTTATCCGTTTCGGACAAGGAAGCATAATCTTCCACAATATTCATATGCGCGAGAATTTCCGTCATCGCGTTCTCATGCTCTTGGCTATGCTGTCTAACGTCCAGTGCCGCAAGGTGGAAGCCGAACAGCTCCACTTGACGAATCAGCTTGCGGATGTGCGTATCCGCGACATAGTCCGCAAAGTGATAACGCAAACTTCTGTCGATGACAAACAGATCCTCTCTAAGCTCATCTGGACTGTTATAGCGATTTGGAGAGCCCTTAAGCGATTCATCGAGCGAATTCGCCAGCTTCTCCAGCATATAGCCGAGCTTGATCCGGTAAGGCTCCTTCTCATTGCGCCAAATATCGACACAGCGAACCTCAATGAGCGTACGATCATTCTTCAACGAACGAAGCAGCTCATCCGACACATTTACGATATTCGTGCTGAAGCTAAGCAGCCCCATCAGTTCCTTCAATAAATCCTCATACTTCTTAAGCACGAGCTCACGCTGAAGCGTAAGCGTCTCCCAGGTGACCTTCGCCGTTACCGACGGATTGCCATCCCGGTCTCCGCCAATCCACGAGCCAAAGCGCAGATACGTAGGCACATGCCAGCGGTCGCCCGGATAATACTTATCCAAGCAGCGTTCCAGCTCTTCATACACACTAGGAAGCATCTCGAAAAGCGTTTCGTCGAAGTAATACATGCCATTGCGCACTTCATCAATAACAGTCGGCTTGCGGTCGCGCAGCTCGTCCGTCTGCCATAGCGTCAGCACCTCGTTAAGCAGCTTCTCACGCAGCTTCTCGCGTTCGCGATACGTAAGCGTCGGATTGTCCAGCTCCATCACATCATGCGCGAGGCGCTGATGAATGTCGAGAACCGCACGGCGGGTTGCTTCAGTAGGATGCGCCGTCATAACGAGCTCCAGCGAGATCCCTTCCAGCATCGTCCGCACCTCGTCGGAGGCAATGCCTTGCTCCTTCAGAACCTGAACAGCGCTCTCGATGGAGCCTGGTTGAACCGTCTCGCCTGCAGACCGCTCATAATCCCGTTTACGGCGGATACGATGGTTCTGTTCTGCAATATTAACCAATTGAAAATAAATAGCGAACGCCCGAATGACCTGATGGCGTTTCTCCGTATTGAGCGAATTAATGACGACCTTGAATTCCTCATACAGCTCAGGAAGGAATTCAGCGCGCAGCGCCTTGCTCATCTCACGAATTCTCTCAACAATTTCAAGAAGCTCGTGCCCACCTTGGTGCACGAGTACATCCCCCAATATATTTCCCAGAAAACGAACGTCACGGCGCAGCAGATTGTTCGCTTGCGGCCGGCTCGTCACTAATGTCGATGCAGCTTGATCCGACATACTTATCCTCCTTAAGGTTTTGCTTCAGCAAAACCACTTCGTAAGCATAGACTTTGGTTTTGCTTCAGCACATCGTAGGCATAGACTTTGGTTTTGCTTCAACAAAACCACTTCGTAAGCAAAAACTTCACAACAAATTCACTTGTACCCCTTCGGACACAAAATCACTTTCTCCATCATACTACAAATCAGAGCATGGTTGAAGCTTTTGGAACTGGTTTTTTTAAGGAAGAAAAAAATAAAAAAAGCCTTGATATACAAGGCTTTGTCGCAGTTATAATTGGAGCGGGTGATGGGAATCGAACCCACGCTATTAGCTTGGAAGGCTAAAGTTCTACCATTGAACTACACCCGCAATAAATATGGTCGGGACGACACGATTTGAACATGCGACCCCCTGGTCCCAAACCAGGTGCTCTACCAAGCTGAGCTACGTCCCGAAGTTATAAACTGCAATGTTGTGTAAATGGCGTGCCCTGAGAGATTCGAACTCCCGGCCTTTTGATTCGTAGTCAAACGCTCTATCCAGCTGAGCTAAGGGCACGTATGGAGCGGAAGACGGGAATCGAACCCGCGACCCTCGCCTTGGCAAGGCGATGCTCTACCGCTGAGCCACTTCCGCATTTGTCAGCGCCGTTTGTTCGGAGCGACAAGTAATAATATATCACCATCCTCAACAGAATGCAAATGTTTTTTTGAAAAAAAACTATTCAGAATATTCCACGCTATTCCAGACCCCTTTTTCCTCTCCAATTGCAGAAAAAAAAGCCCCGCATAACCGCTATGCCGGGCTTCACAACAGGCCTTCATTCAGCTCTTGGCAGCCTTCGCTGCAAGCTCTCTGCCTTTCTCCAACCGCTGCGACTCCGACAGCTTCGGACACGTGTAGCAATAGCCATGTCCCTCGGTCAAATAAGCGAGACAGCACGATGCCTTTAGCGGAATCATCTCCTGCTTGTTGCGCGGATTCTCCACCAGACGGAATTTGACCGCCAGCGGATTCCTTGACCGACCGAACACATCGCCCTTCATCTCCTGCATCACATAACGATAATCCGCTTCCACTTGGGAGAACGCAGACGAGCCCTCGCCAAGCACTTCGAGCTGGCGCTCCCTGTAATAATACATGCCGCTTGCCATTAACGCCCACAGCTGTGCGCTATGCACGCCAGTCGCACCGGACACCGCATCGATGAGTGGCCGCAACGTTTTCGAATACAAATCATTCATCAGGTTATCCCGCCATGCCGCACGGTCTGTTGATGGCCCAGATACAATTGCCGCATCAACAGGATGGAAGGCAAAGCTCATCCGCCCGTCCCTCTCCGAAACCAGGAGTGTCCAGTTCCCAATAGACCAATCCAATGCCGCGTCATGAACAGACATCAGCAGCTGTGCCGTAATACTCATTCCCCGAAGCCATGAAGCGAAATAAGTCGCAGCAGGCGTAATATCGGAGGCTTTCAAAATTCCCGCATAGGTTTCCATCAGATTGCGTATAGTCTCGGGTTTCGTCAGCTCCACAAAAGAATATTCCACCATCGGCTGCTCTGGTCGTTTGAATGCAACAGCATACTGCTCCTCAATGAATGGAATATCGATTAACATGTTCGTACTCATCTCTATGCACCTGCCTCAGCTCCCGGAGGAGTCTGTTCTATTCTTGATAATCATTCTCATATTTCATGATAACGATTCTCATTCTTGACGTCAAGAAAAGAAAGCATTTGACGGCAGCCCCTTCACATATCCGCCTCAGCCTCAGCAGGGCCAAACCACCCGATGAGCGCATCGCGGAAGCGCGTGGCAGCCCCTCCGAGCTCACGATCACGGTGCATGATCAGCCCATGCTGAAGGGGGTAACGGCTATCAAGCGGCAATGCGCAGAGCTCTCCTCGCTCCAACTCGTCCCGAATGGCCGAAATCGGCAGCATAGCCACCCCCATCCCCTCAGCCACCATCTGCTTAATCATCTCCAGACTGGCGAATTCCAGCTGATCAACGGGTCCCATGCCAAGCCGGGCAAGCGCCTGAGCAGCGGCCGTATGATACAGACATCTTCCCCCGAACGAAATAACCGTTTCCCGCTCCAGCCAGCTATAATCCGTATGAGAAGCTTCCGCCAATCGCCTTGGCGCTGCACAAACAAGCTCATCCGCCACTAAAGGATAATAGAGCAGCCGCTCATCATCCGGCTTGCTCGGCACAATGCCGAAATCGAGCCGATGCCGAAGCAGCTCATCGATTATATCTTGTTGAAACCCTGTCTCCATACGAATCTTAATGCGGGGGTAGTCTAGCAGAAACTGCTGGAAGAACGAAGGGATATGGGTCACGCAAAAGGATTCCAGAAGGCGAATACGCACCTCCCCGTCCATCTCTCCGGAACCAAACATCGCCTCCTGCATCACTTCGCCCAACTGGACAAAACGGTAAAAGAACGGCGCAGCTTTAATGCCTGCGGCAGTCGGCTCGACCCCTCTGGGCAACCGCTCGAACAGCTTCCCTCCGAAAGCATCCTCCAGCGTCTTTAACTGGAACGTTACGGTTGATTGCACATAACCGAGACGATCGGCTGCCCTGCTTATGCTTCTCTCTTCCCACACCGCGATAAAGGTCTGTACAATGCGGCCATCAAGCTTATCAATCATTTCCATCCCCCGATATCGAATTATTAAATGTTTATTATCATATCTATTCATTATTGTAATGTCAATCTTTCTGCTATCGTAATAGCATGAGGTTCATCATACAGAAGGAGATGGTGTTAAGATGACATTCAAACAAGGTTTTCGACTCGGTATTTATGTATTCAAGGACGCGGAAATTATCGACTATGCAGCGCCTTACGGGGTATTTTCCGTAGCAAGAAGGTTGGACCCTGCTCTGGATGCCTTCCTGATCAGTGATGCAATGAGACCTGTACAAACACAGGCAGGGCTTACAGTTGTGCCTAATTATTCCTTTAACGATTTGCCGGATATGGATGCATTTCTGATCCCTGGCGGATTCGGCACAAGACAGGAGATGTACAACGGCAAATTGCATACCTACATTAAAGCACTTCCCTCCACATGCTTGCTTACAAGTGTATGTACAGGCTCGTGGATATTCGGCGCAATGGGACTGCTGGATGGATTGCCTGCAACCAACCGCAAGGAGCCGGATCGTCTGGAGGCATCGGGAATGGGGATGGTTCCTATTGATCGCTTAGCCGAAATTGCTCCTGCCTGCCGAATATCCCAAGCGAGAATCGTCGATGCAGGGCGCATTGTTACAGCAGGCGGAATTGCATCGGGCATGGAAATGGGCCTTCATCTGCTGAGGAGAGCAGGCTATGCTGAGAGCTTTATTGATGATGTCGCTAGAACGATGGAATATACAGCGGCCTATGAGCAGTATAAGCATGACATCGAATACGGCGGAACAACTCAATAACAGCAGTCATTTCCCTCTCTTCATGCAAAAGAAGAGCAGCCTTCCGAATACGGGCATTGCCCGTGGCTCAGATGCTGCTCTCCCTACCATTCATAATCTGCCGTTATTGCTTCCAGCTTCCCATCTGCAAGCGTGATTATACGATCGTATTCCTCGTTCATCTCTTCCGTAATATGACTGGAAACAAGCACAACAGACCGCTGCGCGGCCTCCGCCAGCATATCCAGCAGCCCCCTGCGCATTCTTATGTCCAGACTTGCGAAGGGCTCATCGAGAAAGAGAAATGCCGGGGCTCCAAGGAAGGCTTGAGCAATCATGGCGAGCCGCTGTTGACCGACAGACAGCTGGCCTAATTTCTTATGAAGAACAGGCCTAATATCAAGCCATTCGCTCATCTGCCGTATTACAGCTCTCACAGCAGCACGATCATCCAAACATTTGAGCCCGGCAATATATTGCAAATAGTCCAGAACGGTCAAATGCTCATAGATCGAAATCTGCTGAGGTACATAACCCGTAAGTCGTCTTGCTTCGAAACCATGCAGCTGGATCCCGTTTATCTCATACACAATTTCTCCTCTGCCAGGCTTCCATACCTGAGCAAGGAGCTCCATCAGGGCACTCTTGCCCGCTCCATTCGCACCGATTAGCCCCGTCAGTCCGGGATAAAGCTTCATATTGATCGGTCCAAGCTCAAGCTCTCTCGCAGACGAATCACTGGAAGATCGTCCCATTACACCCTCCAGCCTAATTGCCATTGGACACAGCCAGCCTTCCGCTTAACTTCAACCAACGGATTCTCAACCATAGCAAACCTGTGAGAAGCAGAATAAGCAGAACGCCGATCACCTTGCTCTCCATCCAATAGCCGCTTGTCTCTGAGCTGAAAATATAAAACATGCCCAGATGCTTATTCAGCCAAAGCTGCACACTCCATACAAGGACTGACATGAATATGCCGGCATTGAGCCCCGCGTACAGCATCACAATAAGCGCTGACAGACAAGTTGCCCCTAGAGGGACTAACCAGCTAAAAACATAGGCGGCTATTCCCGAGCCAGTTCCTCCAACAAGAAACAGCGAGAGGCAGACGCCCAATATGGAGTTGTAAGCGACAATAATCGTTAATCGTCCAAAAATCAACAGCATAGGTGTAACAGGCAGCGACATCTCCAATCGGAACATCGGCGTTCCATAAGAACGGAATGCAAAGCATACACCCAAAGCCGCAAGCAATGGCGCGGTAAAAATAAACGGCTGAACAGCAGCTTCACTTCCAGCAGCCGTCTCTACGAGCAAACCAAGCACAAGAACAGTGGCGGAAGCAAGCCAGAACGGCCACTGAAAGAGCTTCAGCTGGGCTTGGATCATTTGCAGCATATGAAATGGCTTGCCGATACCTGCAGCAGGAGACGGCTCCTCTGCGGCATCCCAATGCCTGAGAAGTCCGGCGGCGAATTGGGCCGTGTCGTCAGTTGTAGGCGCTTCTATCGTGTACCGTGCCAGAATCCGCCGGAGCTCCGCCTCTTCTGAATCATGCAGCGTTTCAGCATTGCTTATGTCATCCTTACGCAGGATTTCATCACTACGGAGGATTTCATTATTGCGAGCTTCATCCTTACCGACTTCATGATTCCCCGCTTCGCCATTGGTTCTGGACAACATGCCGGGCCCCCTATCCTTACCGTTCATTTCCATTCGCCTCCTTTGCTGCATGACACTGCGCACTGCTTCGATCATCGCCAGACAGCATACGATTGAGCTGCTTGATACCGTAATAAAGTCTAGATTTAACCGTGCTAAGAGGAATGTCCAGAATATCGGCGATCTCCTCCAGCTTAAGCTCCTGATAGAATCGCAGAATCATCAAATGTCTGCGTTCAGCAGGCAGCTCGTTCAATGCCTGGATCACCAGCTCGCGATCGACCTGCTTCTCATAGATATGCGCTACATTATCCGGAGCCAGCACATGCAGCAGTCCTTCGTCGCTGACCAACTCCATGCGATTAACCGCCTTGCGCCAATGATCCCGGCACAAATTCGTGGCGATCTTGTACAGCCACGGCCTGAATTTCTCGGGGAGCCGTCCCTGCTTGACAGATGTGATGACACGTATAAAGCATTCCTGTGTCAAATCATCCGCCAGCGTGCGGGATTGAAGCAGTCGGAATAAATAAGCGCGTATCGCAGCGTGATAACGATATGCCAGCGTCTCCAATGCTGACGCATGCCCCCCGCTCAATTCCTTCAACAGCTCCTCATCCGTCATCTCCCCACCCCTAGCGTCTAATATAGTAAGACCTTCTCGCGAATACAAGCAGACTCAAAATCAGCGCCATAGCGCATAGAGCAAGCAGCATATTCCGATTCCAGACCAATGCCGCACTCTCCTCCTGGAATCCATCACTGAATAAATACAGCTCTCCTGTCATGATTCCGGTAGTTAACGTCTCCAGCACCCAATAGAACATTGGAACACCAAGTCCGATGACATCGCTTCTTCCGATCAAGCTCGACAGCATAGCCAAATGCCCCAGCCATAGGGCCGGAGGAAGGACATGATAGGTGAACGTCTGGAGAGGGATCGGAAGGACGCTGTAGTGAATAATCATGATTCCCGCCAAATAGAGCACTGCCAGCATGCCCATACCGAGCAAATACCTGTACAGCAGCAGCTTCCAGCTGCGGAATGGGAGCGACATCAGCCATCCCGACACTTCCGGCTCCAGCTCTTCCGCGAACAGCTGTGACATCACAAATATCGCAACGAGCGGAAACATATATTCATAGATTCTTTCGATATGGAGCAGCTCAGTCTTCTCGACGATTTGCCACGGTTCAAGCAGCAGCACTATCAATACCTGAAGCACGGCTATACCCGCAGCAGCCCATACAAGTGACGAGCTTACCAGCTTTAAATTCAACCCCAGCAGGCCCATTGCGATCACCCTTCTCCATTCAGAAGCGCGGCAATATCCGGAACGGCTGTCCCATTATAACTCAGCTTATTATATAAATCTCTGAGAAGCTGTTCAATTTCTTCTCCATTATGATTCTTAATATAGGAGATGATCGGCTCTATGAGCTCCTGATATTCAGAGGGAGGCTCTACTGAATAATCGTCTCCGTGCAGTCTCTTCATCAAATAAGCGGATAGCGCATGATTAAAAATACTTTCATTCTCCGGTCCTAGAGGAGCGGAGAATAAACCGTTCGATTCGACTAGAGTAGTAATCATCATGCTTACAACCTGATCCTCTGGATATAAGCCGTTAAACAAATAGCCTCTTATACGATAGTAGCCTGCTTGCGAGAAGCTATTGTCCCTCTCGTTGCTTTCAATCCAATCTAATGGAAGGAGAGTAGCTGCTTTATTCAATCCCTTCGGCTTGTACAGCTCTGCTATCATCCCATTGGCGCTGTGAAAGATGTCGATTTGCTTCCGCGCATAATCCTCGTCAACCAGTTCATTCACAATTGCTTTGGTGTAGTAGCCATCCGAGCTGACAGTCAGCTCCTTGAGCGCTCCACCCCATAGATTAAAGCTCATGTCATCTCTCGATTCAAAGGCTATCACCTGACGGCCGTCCTCGACCGTGCGTTCAACGATATCGAAATTACTGAATAATTTGATCCCATCCGGGTAAGTGACCGTCACGCTTCTTGGACTATACTGGCCGCTTGCCTCTTGAGGGTACCATTCGAAATCGCCCGGAAGGTTCACCTTCCACCCATTAGCCTCATGGATCGGAATCATCAGACTATCAGAAGTCAAATGATAATCCGCTATAGCTCCCTTGTATACAATCTCTACTTCCATCCCTTTGTCCAGATTCTTAGGCAGCTCAATATTGAGCTTATTTTCAGTGCGTTCGAACGTAAGGCTTCTATCGCCTGCTTTTACCGATTCCACCTCAAACAATGCATGAAGAGTCAAGCTCATCGTGGAGTCCGCATTGTTACTCCATGCATCTATATTTCCCATAGTCGCCCCGACACGAATACTGCCGCGTCCATAAGGCTCTATCGCCAGCTCATAATCAATACTCGGCTGCTGCGTCTTCAACACATTCTTATACTGAGAAGCGCGATCGGCTGCCATAACATAGCCTGCTTCTTTACTAAGCTCCGTTAGATCGGATTTCATAGCGACATGTCCGGTCAGGCAGCTGACTGCAGCCACAATGCTGAGTAAGCCCAATGCACTATTGCGGCGAATATCTGGCTCCTTTCTAATGCGGCTCACTGCAAATACGAACAGAAAGAACAGAGCAGCAGCCAGAAATAAATAGAAGCCTCTATGCAGCCAGAACGATAAATCCCGAGAAAAGCCCCATAGATCATTGAAGTAACCCATCGACTTGTAATCGAGCAATAAGAAATTTGGCAGCAATCTGGCGGGCTTCGGCAATTTAGGTACAATGAGAAGCAGACCACCATAAAAGTGAAGAAGGAACAGGACAAATCCGGCAAAATAACCGAAGCGGCTATGTAATAATCCGCCCAAGAGCCAGCCGAGTATGACCGCATACAGCACCGGGATTATCGTTGACATTAGAAACCAAACAGGATACAAGCTGGCCTCCGGAAATTGCGTCTGCCTTATCCATAGGTAGATAACGACAGGAGTCAATGCGAACAGAACGAACGGTATCGTAAAAACAATAATCTTCGCAGACCATCGCTTCACTGAGCTATAGGGCATGCTGCCAAGCAACTGATCGACCCCATTCATCCGATCTCTTCTTGCGCCGTACACGCCGGATAGAACAGCCAGAATAGATAGCGCCCCCATAAACATGAATTCAAATTGCTGAATGTAAAAGCCGAAGCTTTTATCTTCCTGATTGACCGAATGTACAAGCCAGGCATGAGACGCTCCAACGAATAGAAGCATCCATAAATAAACTCCCCGGACAGACAACCGCCATTCTGTAAGGAGATGTCCCCACCACTCACGCATGACTGCCACTTCCCGTCAGAAGGATATAAGCGTCTTCCAGGCCCGGCTGAGCAAGAACAGCGCCATGAAAGGGCGCGCTATCCGCAACCATGCGAATGTCATAGCCCTCTGCTGTTCTACGTCGACTGACGATACTGCTCTTATGTACCAGTGTGTGGACATCCTCCGCATGAATCTGACCGGTCCACACTTTCCCATTCACTTTCTCAATCAGACGCGGGATCGTTCCCTGATAGACGAGCTCACCTTGATTCATAACAGCAAGCCCGCTGCAGCTCGTTTCAATATCCGCGACAATGTGAGTGGACAGCAGAATCGTTCTCTCAAGGCCAAGCTCCTCAAGCAGATCACGGAACCGGATTCGCTCCTTGGGATCAAGTCCGGCCGTTGGCTCATCCACGATCATAACCTGCGGATCACCGATCAATGCTTGAGCAATGCCGATGCGCTGCTTCATGCCGCCGGAATACGTTTTAATCTTGCGTTTAGCCTTGTCCCCAAGGTTCACCTTCTCCAGCAGCTCACGAACCTTCAGGCGTCTGGCCACAGGGTCCTTCATGCCTTTAAGCAATGCAATATAGTTAAGGAACTCTTCTCCTGTGAGCTTCTCATACAGCCCCAGCTTCTGCGGCATATAACCAAGCAGCTGACGAATCTGATGGTTGTCCTTGCCAATGCGGTATGCCCCATACTCCACCTGTCCGCTAGTAGGAGACATAACTGTAGCCATAATCTGCATCAGTGTGCTTTTCCCTGCTCCGTTTGGCCCCAGCAATCCGAACAGCCCTTTTCCAATCGTCAGATTAATATCGTGCAGCGCGATACGTTCCTTCGCATATCGCTTGCTTAGTGCAGTAATTTTAATTTCCATCCCCATCAACACCGCCTCATTCATTTCTCTACTATTACGACGGCAGAATTCTTATTTAGTTTGAAGGGGTCCATAAAAAAATTCTGACAAACTTAGTTCTATGAACTCTAGCACTTAAACACAGGTGAATGTAACAGGAAGTAATCTGACGAATTATGTCGTATTCTAACTTTTTTTATAAATCTTGCATACTATTTACAGACAGTTTTTGTAAGAGATATAGTAGAGGCAGGAAACATTATTTTCTAGTCGTTTCCAATAATTATACAATTACAAAGGAGTGACGACTGAAGTAAATTATTTTGACGAGGTACGGTGCCCATTGTATTGTTCTCTACCTTTATTGGTCACTAATCCTTGAAGGGAGTGCTGCGAACTCTAGTGTAGGAGAAGAATCTGATTGCGCTCTTGGCAACGGAGTATTTAATCAATAAGACGTGATTGCTACTTTCCGATTGTTCAAGCTTATCATTCGAGCATACCAAAGAAGAGGAGAGATTATTAATGAAATCAATGAAAAAAATATTGTTCAGCATTATTATGCTTACACTCGTTTTCGGCGCTATTTTATCCAGTTCCGCATTCGCAGCAGGTAATGAAGTCAAGTTACTTGATTCAACGATTACCAAAGGCAGCTACGGTTTTGTTGGATTCAGAGGAGATATCGAGGTCGAGAATCTGGGACCTACAAAAACGGTACAGGTACATTACACGACAGACAATGTTAATTGGTATAATACCTATGCAAGTTATGTTGGTCCGACTGGCTCCACACATGAGAAATGGAGCTTCAGCATTTCGACCAACGCTTTCACAACGGATCATGCTGAATTGAAGGGTATGAGTTTCATTAAATTCGCCCTCCGTTACGATGTAAATGGCTCGACCTACTGGGACAACAATGGGTCGCTGGATTATTACAATACGTTTCCATTCGCTGGCACGATTTCAACTATTCTCGGCAAACCGAACGTCCTTAATTCCTTCGGTTACGCAACAAGTGGCGGTAGTTTCTACGGCAAAATCAACGTTAAAAATCTAGCTCCTACTAAAGTTGTTAAGGTTCTATATACAACGAATAACTGGGCTACTACACAGACTGGCTATGCTACCTTTGGTGCTTTCATCAACTATGCGAACGAAGTAGAATACTGGGATTTCAACTTCAGTGTGTCTGGAACATCCGTGAAATACAAAATTGAATATACGGTAGGCGGCTCCACTTATATCGATGATAATTATGGCTATAACTACACCGCTACCGTAATTTAAGCGAATATGCGTTAAAACTGAAGGCAGCGAAGAACCCTTGAATATATTCACGGGTTCTTCTTTCATTTGAATGCGCGTGGTATCGGACAGGATGGCAGCAATCGCATGGCACTGAAGCAGCTTGCCCTGTACTTCGCCTCGCCTATCTGACTATACTGCCGATTCTGATCACTGTTGCGTTGCCACGAGCATGAATCAAACGAAATAGTGCGGCGAGGAAGCTACCCGCTATTCACATATTGCATCACAAACAAAGAACTCTTAAGATCAATTGATCTTAAGAGTTCTTTGTTTGTGATGCGCGTAGAGGGACTTGAACCCCCACGGTTGCCCGCCAGATCCTAAGTCTGGTGCGTCTGCCAATTCCGCCATACGCGCGAAGTATGAAGTTCCATTTTCTTTTAGGTGAAAATGGTGAGCCATGTAGGATTCGAACCTACGACACCCTGATTAAAAGTCAGGTGCTCTACCAACTGAGCTAATGGCTCAAAATTATAAATGGCTGGGGATCTAGGATTCGAACCTAGGGATGACGGAGTCAAAGTCCGTTGCCTTACCGCTTGGCTAATCCCCATCGTCATGGTGGAGGCTGACGGGATCGAACCGCCGACCCTCTGCTTGTAAGGCAGATGCTCTCCCAGCTGAGCTAAGCCTCCATAAGTGAATAGTATGGTCTTCAAGAAGACGATCTATGCACATTAAGTACAGCTCACATTGAGAACATTATTGGTGACCCGTAGGGGATTCGAACCCCTGTTACCTCCGTGAAAGGGAGGTGTCTTAACCCCTTGACCAACGGGCCGCATTGTACTGGAGCTCTCAACCGGAATCGAACCGGTGACCTCATCCTTACCATGGATGCACTCTACCGACTGAGCTATGAGAGCGTGATGGCTCCCCGAACAGGACTCGAACCTGTGACAACTCGATTAACAGTCGAGTGCTCTACCAACTGAGCTATCAGGGAACGATACGGGCGAATTACACCCTGAAAACTGGATACGAAAGGTTTGCGTAAGAAACAATTAGCTGGTTTTGCTCTCTGGAAGGAACCCTTCCGAAAGCCATATAGGATAAGCCCTCGACCGATTAGTATTCGTCAGCTGCATGCATTGCTGCACTTCCACCCCGAACCTATCAACCTGGTCGTCTACCAGGGGTCTTACGAATTGGGAAATCTCATCTTGAG